>JAFABI010000065.1 GCA_023426125.1 Bacillota bacterium | reverse complement strand
GGAAATATTACTTCCGATTCTTTTCTGGGGAATGGAGCGGGCTGGTCGCAAATGCCTTGCATTTGCTGCTCGCCTATGCAACCTACCAAGCGTAGTTCCCCGGAAAAGATTATCGGAAGTTATATTTCCGCCAGTGCTAATAAATGCCGGAAATAGTAAAATACGCAAGGAAGGGATGGTTCTCAGCTTGTTCCGGAATGTGCGCAAGTAAGAATCGTCCCTTCCTTTTGCGGCGTTCATAGAGGAGGCAGGTGAATCCATTGCTGAAGGGTAAAACTGTAGTTGTCGGTGTCTGCGGCGGAATCGCAGCCTATAAGGTTGTAGACGTTGTCAGCAGGCTTAAAAAGCAGGGCGCAGAGGTTGAGACGATCATGACGGAAAATGCGGCCAAATTCGTGACGCCGCTGACATTTCAGTCAATTACCCACAGGCCTGTGATTACGGACATGTTCAAAGAACCGGAATACTGGGATATTCAGCACATTTCCCTGGCAAAAAAAGCGGATCTTATGGTTATTGCCCCCGCCACGGCAAACATTATCGGGAAGATTGCAAACGGCATTGCGGACGATATGCTGACGACTACGGTTATGGCGACAAAAGCGCCTGTTCTTTTTGTTCCGGCGATGAACAGCAATATGTATGAAAATCCCATCGTTCAGGGAAATATTCGAAAATTGACGTCCGAGGGCTATAAGTTCATGGAACCCGATACGGGGATGCTTGCAGAGGGGACGTCCGGAAAAGGCCGTCTGCCGGAGCCTCCGGACATTGCCGGGGAAATTCTACGGATATTGACCGTAAAAAGGGACCTGGAAGGCTTGAAGGTGCTTGTTACCGCAGGACCTACCAGAGAACCCATCGACCCTGTAAGGTACATATCCAACAGATCTTCCGGGAAAATGGGCTATGCAGTGGCGCAAGCCGCCGCCGACAGGGGGGCGCTGGTAAAGCTGATCTCGGGACCGGTATCCATCAACAGTCCGCGCAATGTGGATACGGTGCACGTGCTTACCGCCTCCGAAATGCGCGAGGAAGTGATGAAAAGCTACGCGGATTTCGATATCATCATCATGGTGGCTGCGGTTGCGGACTATAAAAGCGCTGAGGTATCGGACAGAAAGATTAAAAAGAAGGACGACGAAATGTACCTGAAGCTTTCGAAAAATACCGATATCCTTAAGGAACTGGGCCAGGTCAAGGGCAAAAGGCTGCTTATCGGCACCTGCGCCGAAACCAACGACCTGCTGGAGAATGCGAAGGCAAAGCTGCAGGCAAAAAACCTGGATATGATCGTGGCGAACGATGTAACATTGGAAGGCGCCGGCTTTGAGACCGAGACCAACATTATAAAGATCATCAAAGGCAACGGAGCGGTCCGGGAGCTGCCCATCATGAGCAAGCTGGAATGCGCACATGAAATATTGAATGAAATAAAGACATTGGGGAGGACATAGGAAATGCTTCTAGAGAAAACCATGGAAAAGATTGTCGCACTGGCAAAAAACAGAGGCTTTGTCTATCCGGGCTCCGATATTTACGGCGGTCTGGCAAATGCCTGGGACTACGGCCCTCTGGGTGTGGAACTGAAGAATAACGTTAAAAAAGCCTGGTGGCGGAAGTTTATACAGGAAAGCCCATATAATGTAGGTGTGGACTGCGCGATACTGATGAATCCGCAGGTGTGGGTGGCCTCCGGACATGTGGGCGGCTTCAGCGACCCGCTGATCGACTGTAAGGATTGCAAGACCCGGCACAGGGCGGATAAACTGATTGAGGACTGGAACAAGACCAACGCGATTGCCCTGTCGGTGGACGGCTGGAAGAATGAGCAGCTGACAGACTATATCAGGGAAAAGGGTGTAAAGTGCCCGGATTGCGGATCGGGGAATTTTACTGAAATAAGGAAATTCAATCTGATGTTCAAAACCTTCCAGGGTGTGACGGAGGACTCCAAGGCGGAGATTTTCCTTCGGCCGGAAACCGCGCAGGGGATTTTTGTGAATTTCAAAAATGTCCAACGGACCACAAGAAAAAAAATACCCTTTGGAATCGGCCAGATCGGAAAATCCTTCCGAAATGAAATCACCCCCGGCAACTTCACCTTCAGGACCCGTGAATTTGAGCAGATGGAGCTGGAATTTTTCTGCGAGCCGGGGAAGGATATGGAATGGTTCACTTACTGGAAAGATTTCTGCCATCAATGGCTGCTGAAGCTTGGAATCAGGGAAGAGAGCCTTAAGCTCCGGGACCATCAGAAGGAAGAACTCTCGCATTACAGTAATGCCACCACCGACATCGAATTCAAGTTTCCCTTCGGATGGGGAGAATTGTGGGGGATCGCGGACAGGACGGATTTCGATTTGAAGCAGCATATGGAGTACTCAAAAGAGGACCTTTCCTATTTCGACCCTGCCACCAATGAAAAGTATGTTCCCTACTGCATTGAGCCTTCTCTTGGGGCTGACAGGGTAGCGCTTGCATTCCTGTGTGATGCTTATGACGAGGAAGAGGTTGCCGAGGGCGATGTGAGAGTTGTTCTACGTTTCCATCCTGCAATCGCTCCTGTGAAGATTGCTATATTACCTCTTTCCAAAAAGCTGGGTGACGATGCATTTAAAGTGTATGAAAATCTTATTAAGAATTACGTATGCGAATACGATGAAACGGGAAGCATCGGAAAGAGATACAGAAGACAGGATGAGATCGGTACGCCGTACTGCATTACCTTTGACTTTGATTCACTCAATGATGCCAGCGTCACAATAAGGGACAGGGATACGATGCAGCAGGAGCGGATTAAGATTGAGGAACTGGATGGATACTTCAAAGGGAAATTTGAGTTCTAATACAAAAAGGGGAATACAATCCCCTGCTGCCAATATTGAGCCTGGAGGAAGGGAGTGGCGTCTACAGTCCCTTCTGCTAGGCTTTTTAATTGTTCATTTGGATTTCCCCATTTCCAGCTTCTCATTCAGCAGCGCTTCGTAACTGGGGCCGGGCTTCCTTTCCAGGAGCAGTTGCCAAATCCTGCGGGCCCGGGTAGTATTGCCGAGCCGTTCAAAGCAAACCCCGAGATCGTAAATCATCTGCCAGTATCTTCCTTTGGGGAACAGGCTGTGATCGGCTTCGTATGCGTTCAAAAGGTAAATGAAATCTTCCGCCGCATTTTTCGTCTGGTGGAAAAATTCTTCGGGAAGGTTATAGAAAAGGTATGCCCGCAGCATCCGGATCTCCTTGTTGTTTGGGTCACTCAAGGCCGCGTGATTTACGTGCTCCATTCCCTTCTCCGCATAGGAAAATACGGATTCGGGATCCGACGCATCCCGGCTTAAAAGGGCCAGGGCGCTGCCGTAATATGCTTCGGCCAGGGCGTCGGCAGTGTTTTTTTCATATACCCGACGGAGCATTTCAAATGCCTTTTCCGCAACGCCTGTGTCTCCTTCCGCTCCCAGTTCGAACAGTCGGATCCCTTCCTCTAATTCATTTTTTTTTTCTGCTTTTCTCATGAATTCATTGGGCTTGGTTTTTACTTCTTCCTCCATCCCCAGCCGTTCATAACACAGCCTCAAAAGTTGAAGAATTATGTTATGCAATTTTTCGGAGAACAGGTCGCTGTCCTTTTCGTAACGTCCAGCCAGGTATTCGAAATCCGTTATTGCCGTTGCAGTCCGTTTGAAGGAAAGCTCCGGGAGCAGGTAGCTCTGCAGTCCGCGGATGAGCCTGATCTCAATATTATCCGGCTCCTTGCCGATGGCTTCGTCCAGAATTCCGCACGCTTTCATTCCATTTGCAAAAAGCGCTTCTGAATTGCCGGCATTTCGCCCCGAAAGGTACAGACAGCCGGCATAATATGCCGAAATTAACGGATTCTCCGTGTTTTCAGCAGATAGTTTCCCAAAAAGGTTCAACGCATTTTCCAGATCGTCCGCATCGCCTTTTACAGCCTTCCTGAATATTTTTACCGCCTTTACATTAAAACCTGCCTCATCCTTTGTATCCGCTTCGGGTTCCGCCATATCGTCAATAAGATGATGGTATTTTTCATCGGTGGATATGCTCTGTAGTTTACTCCAGACCCTATGGCTTTCAAATTTGTTTTTCAATGTTTTATAGGCGCTGCCGAGATCATAAAGCGTATTCCAGTATTGTTCCTCGCTGATCTGACCACCGTTTCCCTCGTAATGCGCAACAATGCGGTTGAAATCTTCCACCGCAGTACTGGTACGGTGAAAATACTTTTCCGGAAGCCGGCTGCACACCTTTCCCCGCAGCAGTCGAAGCTCCATATTTTCCGGATCTCCCAGGACGGCATGGTCCAGGAGTTTTAGACCGTCGTTGGCAAACTTTAACTTCTGACTATTACTGACCGCATCCCTTCCAAGCAGGGACAGCGCACACCCCAGGTATGCTTCCAACGTAAGGTTACCAGGATTCTTTTCATACAGCCCCTTAAGCTGTGTGTATGCCTTTCTTACTGCTTCTCTGTCGCCCTCAACGCCTAGCTGATATAAACGCAGCGCTTCCTGGAATCCGGCGTCAAAGTTTTCCTTGATATCATCCATAATTAAAAAATATACCTCCTTTGTCCCAAAGATGGGCTACTTAATGATGCACATAAAACGAAAAGATTTTTTCCAATATTCGGATACGTTTGTCATATGCTTTTTTATCGAATGGTTTGGACTTCACTTCCTGATTTCCCTTGTCCAGACCATTGCTTTCGCGGATATCCATCTTCAATCCCTTCCTCTTTCCTATTCGTTCTGTTAACATATTATGTTCACACAATACATAATGTTCACATAACGCAGATTTAAAAGTCTCAGGTCTGGTCGATGACTGCGTCATCTGCTCGCCCATGCGTCCTGGAGCATCACAATAAAAAATCAGTGGTACATCCCAGCCCACTGATTTATGCACGTCTCGCATTGCGATCTTGTTTTAGGAGTACTGAAAATATTACTACCCGTTTTTCTGAAAAGGTAGGTTGCATAGGCGAGCAGCAAATGTAAAGCATTTGCGACCAGCCCCGGTCTCAATGGACTCCATTTTCAGAAACTCATACGGGAAGTTATATTTTCACCGGTGCTTATCTTTTTGCCCTTCCCCAGGTTATCTTGTCATCGGCATTTTCTATTTCCTTAATTTTTTCCTTATAAGCCGGATCGTTTGCAGTTACTGAAAGCAGCTTATCCCAGTACGCCCGGGCGTCATCCATGTAGCCCAGCGACTTGAATGCAGCTCCCAGGTTCAAAAGGCTCTCCCGGTACATTTCTTCGGAGATGGAGCCCTCATACTGCTCATAACGGGAGACAATGTGCCTGTAATCCTCTATTGCGGTACTCGCACGGTGGAAATACATCTCGGACAGTTGGCTGCATACCTTTCCCCGCAAGTTTCTTATTTCAATGTTTTCCGGTTCCGACAGGACGGCATGGTCCAGGTGCTTCAAGCCCCAGTTTGTATATTTAAACTTGTTGACAGGCCCGGCGGCATCCCGGCCGATGAGAACATTGGCGCTGCCCAGATAGGCTTCGATGACGTGGTTTTTCGGATCGCGGTCAAAAAGCTTTTCAAACAGCTCCAAAGCATCGATTGCCGCATTCTTGTCACCCTCCGCTGCCTGTGCATAAACCTCCATTGCCTGCTTCCAGGCCGTATCGTAATCTTCATTTGTTTCATCCAATACAGGTAGGTCGACTTCCGATTCTGCCTCCCCTGTTTCCTCTTTCTCTTCCTTTTTATTTGCTTTTGCCTGTTTCTTTTCAGCCTTTTCCGCTTCCTTCATCTGTGCCTTTTCTTCCTTCGCTATGGCCTTCGCCTGCTTCTTTTCCTGTTTTGCAAATGTCTTTGCTTCCTTCGCTTTCTCCTTCTCCTGAATGTCCATGGGCTCCTTCTTCGACACTTTCACTACCTCCCTTGTTATTGTCTTCTAATTCTACTGAAACACCCATATCCTTAAGCTTTTTGGACAGTTTTCCCAAGCCGGATTCACCGATGAAAAACGGCAACTGGAAGGAAAGGTCCACATCTCCAAGGGGCTTGATATCTAACAGGTTTAGAACCTTAAGATTCTGACCAGCCGGAAGAGACACACGAAATTTCACTTTGGGATTATACTCGGATGGATCCGATGTCACGGCCTTCCAAAATTCCTGTCCTGTCATGGTCTTATTGGCCTTACTCATGGTTATCACACACCTCCTTCAGCTACTTTTTATACCCTGCTTTGCCGATATCAATACAATATATGTAAACTTTACATAATGTGTTCTCATAAGCATTATATATATTTTGTTATACATAACACGACTGTATTGTAACTATTTATGAGCCTCCCAAATATAATGATAATGTAAACCATACAAAAGATGAAAAAATGGAGGATCTACCTAAGAGTTAAGTTTATTTTTATTCATCAATATAATGAGGAGGTTGTTTTATGGCTAAAATTGAAGCCGGCCAGATTGTGAATCCGAATTCATTTCCGCCGGCAAATGAACTGGTTTGTATCCAGGTTCCCAAGGTTTTTGATCAGGTATCGCTCAGGGATTGTGTGACAAGGACTGTTACCCTTATCCCGGGATCGGGCGTCATCAACCCTAATTTCGCTTTTGAAGGAGCGGATAATTTCGACATCGTAGAGGTAAAGGTCATTTCAAAGACGGATTCACTGTTGAAGCCAGGGTTTAAGAAGCTCAAGCTGTTTGTAAGGCTCAGATATACCATCCATTATTCCGATGGAATCAATCAATTGTCATTGATTGACGAGGCCGGTTTCAACCTGACCATCAATGAAATATACTGCCCCAACTGTTCGGCACAGATAGGCGTTGTGCGTTATCCTGCCGAGGGCGTTCCCGGAACCATAGATGCAGACGGTCTGTTTATCAAGGTGGAGGCGCTGGCCGAAGCATTCAACGATGTTGTTAATCCGTCTACAGGCGTATTGGCCCTTGATATAGGCGTTTTCTTCATTGTAAAATGCGAATGCATTGTACAGCTGTTGATCCCTGCATATGGTTATTGTCCTGTTCCTCCGGAACAGGTTAATCCGTCAAACATTACATGCAAGATGTTCCTTGACAGGTGCAAGACCCCGTTCCCGACACAGTTCTTCCCTGATCAGAAGCCCAATTGCCTTGATGAAAATACGAATACCCAATGGGATAAAGAAGAGTAAAGGGTAGCTGTTAAGTCTAAAGTATAGTAAGTTAAAGAAATCCTTCATTTTGAAAATTCGCTTCGTTTGAATATATAAATCTTAAGCTTTAAGAAATTCAGTAATGAGCGAAGCGAATTTTCTTGGGGGACCGTATCAGAAGGACCGGTTCCCGGATGACAGGGTAGTGGGGTGAAGCGGTCATGAACTATTACGTTGCGCTGCAGTCGAAATCCCATGCATTCCTGCTCGAGCAGAGAATGAAACAGCAGGGTATACAGTGTGAACTGACATACATGCCCAGAGATATAATGACCGACTTATGCAATATGGGTGTGAAATTTAATGAAAGTGTATTGAATAGCGCTACACAAGTGATAAGGCATAGCGGTTTGCCTGGCTGCAGGATTTACATGGAAAAAGCAACTCCTGGGGACAGCCAGTATGTGGAAATCCAATATTGAAAAGCTGGCGGGAGCCAGCTTTTCATTTTTATCCCACCAATACTACAGCGAAAACTACCAAACTATCTTTACAGAAATAACGCGTTAAGGTGTTCGCGATTATTTCTGTAAGGCGCAATGCCGATATTTTATTGAAGTTTTTCGCTATAGTACCATTATATGTTTTTATAGCAGGCAACATATTATGGAAACTCTCATATATTATATCTAGAAGCTGGTTGCGTCAAAAAACGTATTATGTCAAGGAGGAGCCCTTTTGTCTGGCATACGGGAATTGTTGGACAACAGCATATTACTGCATAAAAAAGCACTTGACGGTGATAAGTACGCTGCCGGAGAAGCAAATGACTTTTTAACCGATCTGTGTGTTAACAAATACCGGGAGCTGCTGACTAACGAAAAAGTTGACATTACATATGATCAGAAAGAGGTCAGGAAACATAAAAAAAGCCTGGAGGAAATTGTAGACCTGCATTTCAGCACATTCACCGGGGATAGTTCCGATCTATTGCAAGCATATGAGTCCATACAGGAAGCTTATGATGAAAATCCAGACGACCCTGTCATAGCAGCATTTTATGCCGACTATCTGTCTTTAACCGGGAGAGATTCGGCCGATGTGGCTTCCATATTCGGAAATGCAATAAAGGCGATCAGGAAATTCGACGAGCTGGTGGAAAAGAATCCGGATATCCTTGAAGTCAGGCTTTTAAGAGCATGCCACAGCTACAGGCTTCCTGATGCTTTCTTCAAAAGGATGACTTCTGCGGTAAATGACTTTGAATATCTGATTGAAGCATATGAGAATGGTGGATGCGCTTTGTCCCGGGAGATGTATTTCAAGCTTCTTTTCATCCTTGGCAAGGCTTATTGGCAGCTGGGACTGAAAGATGAAACCGACCAGGTATGGAAGAAGCTTCTGGATTCAGGCTGCGGTATGACGTACAGAAAATTGGTTGATAAACATTTTTTCGAAGAAGCCGGGGTTCCCGGACAGGAGCCCGTACAGGCAACCGGTACTGCCGGCCTGACAGAGCTGGAGCTCTTCAGGAAGGCAAAACGGCTGCATGACGCTGCTCTGGAAGGCAATAAAAGAGTGCTTAAAGAGGCAACGGATATACTTAAAAAACTGTTTGAAGCCCATCCTGACGTCCCTATAATTGAAGGTTATTACGGCAGTTGCATCGCCCTAACCGGAAAATACGCAAGCGAGGCCCAGGAGCTTTTCGGAAGCGCAATAAAAGGCTCCAGGCATTTGAATCATGCTGTTGACAGCGATCCCGGCAATATTAACTTAAGATACCTGAGAGCCAGCTTATTCGGATGTCTTCCCGAAGCGTTTTTTCACCTCGGTGAGAAAGCCCTTGAAGATTTCAACCATATTATCAAAGCATATGAAAAGGACAAGACCATTTTATCAAAAGAAAAAGTAAGCAAAGTGCTTTATCAGACCGGTATCTGCTGTAAACGGCTGGATAAGCATACCGAAGCGGTCGATGCATGGAAAAAGCTTATGGAAGTAAACCCAGAATCAGAATACGTCAAATTGATAGGAAAAATATAAAGAAAGAAGGAGTGTTATTTGTGAGTTCATATTTTGAGAGACGTTTGGATCAGACTTCAAAGCCATGGCTGATAGACAGGTATTTCGGGAATTTATACATGGACCCGGCAGACAAAATGCCTCTGGATAAAATATCAAGCTTTCAGAAGGATTCGTTGATTGAAATTACGGCAATTGCATATTCTAAATGCCCGTTCTATAAAGAGAAGATGAAGCAGGCGGGTGTTACGCCGGCTCATATACGGACGTTAGCCGACATAAAAAGACTGCCCTTCCTTGAGAAGGAGGAATTGAGAGGCAATCCATGGGCCATCGTGGCATGCAGTAAAGAGAAAATATCGTGCATTACAGTTTCGACCGGTACTTCCGGACAGGAGGAAATATATATTCCATATACCTGGAAGGATTATACGCTGAGCGACATGACGCCGAGGTATCCATCCCTTTTCCCCATTGATCCCGGAGATATATGCATCGACGCACTTCCTTATGAAATGAGTTCGGCAGGGCTGTCTTTTCACAAACTGTTCATGGATGCATGCCTGGCCACTGTTTTTAACGCCGGTAAGGGAGGAGCCTATTCCACCCCTGAAAAAACCGTTAAGGCCCTGCGTGATTTAAAGCCGAATGTAATAATCACAACGCCTTCCTGGGCAATCAGCGTATATGAAGCTGCAGAAGAAGCCGGCTTTGACCTTTCTTCCCTTAACTTAAAAAAGATGTGGCTTACGGGAGAAGGCTGCTCGGATTCCTTCAGGAAAAGGGTGGAGGCCATCTACGGCGCCACGGCGAATATGTACTACGGCTCGTTGGAAGTCGGCGGCATCGGCATAGAATGCGATAAACACGACGGTTATCACCTGCTGCATTCACATGTTATTGTAGAAATCGTTGATCCCGACACAAAAGCAGTGCTTGAGCCGGGAGAAATAGGTGAAATAGTCGTTACCGATACCTTAAGGTATGATACTCCGCTGATACGCTATTGTACAAAGGACCTCGGCTATATTGAAACCGGGCGGTGCAAATGCGGAGTAACCCCCCGGAGGCTTTTCCTCAGAGGGAGAAAGGCAGACCAGATAGAAATAGGCGACACTTCCTTCTCACCGTTTTATCTGGAAGAATTCCTGATGCAGAATGAAGAGGTGGGGAACTGGTATCAGTTCATTATAAGCAAACAGAACCCCGATTCGCTGAAAGTGAGGACTGAACTGGCCAAAGGCGTCACAGCAACGCCCGATCTGGCCGACAAGATAGCCAGCAAGCTTGAGTTTGCCGTAGGAGTCCCCTGCGAGGTGGAATTGGTCGATAAAATGCCGAGGACGGCACAAAAAGCAAAAAGAGTAATATATGAGGAATAGAGGTGTTTTTCGTGATAATAGATGCACATGCGCATTTATCAAATACCGATTATGGAAATGTCGAAGTTTATCTCCGGCAGATGAAGGAAAGCGGGGTAGAGAAGGCGGTAGCCGTACCTGGCGGGATGATGGATGTAAGAAAAATGACCGATTATGTGATAGGCCGTGCCAAGCCTGAGAATCCGATACCCGACAATGCCTATATCCAGAAGGCCTGCAGCGAGCAAAAGGATATACTTGTCGGATTTGCCTGTGTAGACCCCCATAAGGACAATGCCGTTTCAACGCTTGAACAGGCCTTCAGGAGCGGGCTGAAAGGGTTGAAGCTCAACCCCATGAGCCACCAGTTTTCATTTGCCAGTAAAGCCGTGCAAGACCTTGCAGCCCTTTGCGGCAATTATGGAGCACCGTTTTACAGTCATGTGCTGTTCAACCCCGGCGCATCCTCATTGAAATTTGTTGAGCTGGCCAGGCAGTTTCCCAGAACAAACTTCATATTGGGCCACATGGGTTTCGGACCGGCTGACCAGGATGGACTTGAGGCTGCAAGCAAGCTTGCTAATTTTTATCTTGAAACATCTACCGGCAATTTCCTGCATTTAAAAGAAGCAGTGAGAAGAGCCGGAGTTGGGAAACTCATTTACGGGTCGGAATTTCCACTTTCCCACCCGAAAGCTGAATTGGTAAAAATTCAGCTTCTTAATCTGAAAAGCGATGAATTCGATAAGGTAACCGGAGGCAATGTCCAATCCCTGCTTAAGCTCCAAATACCGCAAACCAGTGCACCGGCTTCCGGCGGAAGGGTGGACTACAGATGAACGACGAAGAAAAGCTGCGGTCTTTGAATCAGGTTCTGGAGCGGTGTAAAAAATCTTCATTCTATTGCAGAAGGCTTCCGGATAAAGCATTGGACAAATTGGATGATTTGAAAAGAATACCGCTGCTGACAAAAGCCGATATAAGGGACAATTCCCCTTTCGGACTGGTCTGTGTACCCGGGAAGGAGCTGTATCTGTACCACGAAACCTTCGGTACCACGGGAAAGACTTCATCCACCTGGCTTACGGTTGAGGACGTAAAAGACTTGAATCGGAGAGTGAATCTTCGGGGTATTGACTTCAACGAAAATGATATGGTTTTGATCCGTTTTCCCTATGCAATATCTTCTGTGGCCCATTTTACTCATGCGGCGGCCCAGGATAAGAACGCCTGTGTGATTCCAGCCGGCTCACGGACGGTGATTACTCCTTTTCCGAGAGTGCTGGACTTGATGAGGAAGCTTAAGGTTACCGTGCTGGCAGCATTACCGCTGCAGGCGCTTCTGATCGCAGAAACGGCTGAAATGCTGGGCTATAATCCCAGGGAGGACTTCCCTGATTTACGCGTTGTTTATACAGCCGGAGAAGTGATGACCTCCAACCGGAGACGGGTACTTGAGCAAATATGGAGCGTACCTGTCATAGACAATTACGGAATGACCGAGACAGGCCCAATGGCTACCGATTGCCGTTACGGCTGTCTGCACCCCATAGACGACAGTTACATTTTTGAGCTTCTTGATGATGACCTTAAAGAGGAAGTCAGCCCCGGAGAAGTCGGTAACCTGGTCATTACATCACTCACAAGGTATGCACTGCCTCTGGTCAGATACTTAACCGGCGACCGGGCCAGGATATACAGGAAGAGCTGCCCCTGCGGAGAAGAAATGGCCATGCAGGTCAAAGGGCGCATGCAGGATACCTTAATGATAAATGGCAAGCTTCTTGATATCTGGGATATGGATGATATCGTGTCCCATTTGCCCTGTGGACGGTTTTGGGCTGCCGGTCCGCTGGACGGAAAATTGAAAATCGTTGTGGAACAAGAAAAAGTTGAAGATTCCGTAGAAAGCGGAATTGTCGACAGATTGGAAGAAAAGTACGGCGTCGGGCTTATTGTAGAATTAGTACCGAAAGGCACATTGTATGACCGCGGCGAACTACTTGCTATCGGTATGGCCGGCAAACCCAAATATATCTTTAATGAAGAAGAAATGAAAAGCCAGACATATGTCAAATCGGCAAGAGTGTAGGCACTGGTGAAAATATAACTTACGCTAAAATCTTCTGCAAATGCAGTCTTGGAGCCGGGGCTGGTCGATGACTATGGTCATCTGCTCGCCCATGCATCCCGGGCTGGTCGATGACTATGGTCATCTGCCCGCTATGCAACCTACATTTGCAGAAAAAGCGTAAGTAATATTTTCAACGCTCCTAAAGAAATTAAAGAAGGAATTCACTCTTTGTGTTTCAGGGGTGAAGGCTTTACTTCCCTTTATCATACCTTCCTTTCCAACATATAATAAGGTTACATAATATTTCAATTTGGCGAAGAAATAATACAAATTATATTAACACAGCCAATTGGCAATGCATATATTATAAAATGAATCAACATTATGTTAATGACATTCTGTAAAGTCCGCAAGATAGTTTTATAGGAGTTGTAGAAATGGATAAATCGATAGAGAAAGTATTCAGCAGTCGCGAAATATGGTTTGATGGTCGGAATATTCCGGTGGATAAACAGGATATATGGGGAATGATAAACAACTCTCCGATCAACAAAATACTGGTTACCCCAAAACAACGTCAGCTTGGGCATTTTCCGCTTAAAACCGAGTTCATCACCTGGCTCGATGATACCGATGGTCTGGAAGGTCTCAACAGCGGAGAGACAATAATGTCAGATAATCCGGAACTTCTTGCAGCGGCAGCCGGGCTGGGGATGAAAACCTGCATATTCATTGACGTATGTGGCCATGAAGCTCTTGAACGGTCATGGATGGAGGCTTCCAGGTATAATTATGCCGTTGTCGATTTCGACCTTCCTACCAATATACCCCTTGAACTGATCATTGCAAAGCTGCAAAAAAGTAATACCGTATTGCTGAAGGTTGTAAAAAGCTTTTCAGATATGGAAGTGGTTTTCGGTGTCCTGGAGCAGGGAAGTGACGGCGTCCTGCTTTTGACCGAAGATATTGCCGAATTGTCCAGGGCGGGAAGCTATCTTTCCCGCGCCGTTGAAGGAAAAGTCGAACTCGTGCCCATGACCGTTACCGCTATCAGCCATATCGGGATGGGCATGAGGGCATGCATTGATACTACAGGCCTCATGACGCAGGACGAGGGAATGCTTGTGGGTTCTACTTCCTCAGGAGGGATTTTTGTATGCTCTGAAACCCACTATCTGCCGTACATGAACCTGAGACCCTTCAGAGTCAATGCCGGAGCAGTCCATTCCTATGTATGGATGCCTGGGGACGCGGCAGAGTATATAACCGATTTAAAGGCCGGCAGCAAGGTGTTGTGCGTTAATACAAAAGGCGAGACGCGTACGTTATCTGTCGGCAGGATCAAAACCGAAAGCAGGCCTCTCCTGCTTATTCAGGGTACCACAGCATCAGGCTGTGAAATCAATGTAATCGTCCAGGATGACTGGCATATACGTTTGATGGGAGCCGGCGGCAAGCCCAGAAACGCATCTTCGTTGAAACCCGGCGAGAGCCTCCTGGCCTATATTTGCGGACCAGGGCGCCATGTGGGAATCAAAGTTGAGGAAACAATTATAGAAAGGTAGTGATTCGTTTGACAGGACAGGAACTGCGTCTAAGTCAAATTTTCAGAAATAATCAAAACACTTTTTTACTCCCCCTTGACCATGGAGTAACCATAGGTCCGGTTTCCGGCCTTACCGACATACGTTCGCTGGTTGATTCGGTAAAGGACAGCATCAACGGCGTGATCGTCCATAAAGGTTTGATTCCGATGGTGTCTGACAGCATTAGTCCCAACGGCTGCCAATTGATAGTACACCTTTCGGCTTCCACCTCGCTGTCGCCTGATCCCAATAAAAAACTGCTTGTAACCTCGGTGGAGCATGCGGTACGCAGGGGCGCCACCGCTGTTTCCATCCATGTGAACCTTGGCAGCCAGTCGGAGGGCGATATGCTGAAAGACCTGGGCGTTACCGCCGACCAATGCGAGGAGTGGGGTATACCGCTTATAGCCATGATGTACGTCAGAGACGGTTCGAAAAAGAGTGAATTCGATTGTGAAAAGATAAGGCATGCAGCCAGGGTTGCCGAGGAATTGGGAGCCAGTATCGTAAAGGTCAACTATACCGGCTCGTCGGATACTTTTTCGAAGGTGGTGGACTCGGTTAAAATTCCGGTAGTTATTGCAGGGGGGCCGAAAATGTCTTCGGACCGTGAATTGCTTACAATGATACGCGACGCCGTCAGGGCGGGCGCCAGGGGAGTGGCCGTAGGCAGGAACCTTTTCCAGCATGGAAAATCGGATGCTCTTGCCGGTATTATCCGCCAGATTCTTGACAGCCCTGTTTCGGATGATATTATAGACGTCTTATTGAATGATTTAGCGTGATATCGATCAAGGAGGAGTTTTTTTGGTAAGCAGCTATTCTACAGGTAGGAGGATTAAAGCCTTCTGCATACTGATCACAGCAGTTTTCCTTCTGTTTTGTGTGGCTGGATGTGCCGGCAGTGACGGGATGACTTCCGGGAAGACTGTTAAAATAGGACTTTTGGTATCTTATACAGGGGTTTTTACAAATTTGGGCTACAGTATTAACAATGGGATGGAGCTTTATTTTGACCAAATCGGATGGAAAGCCGGCGGGGTGCAGATAAAGCTTATAAAGGAGGATGATGAAGGAAGCGCGCAAACCGGCCTTCAGAAGACCCGGAAGCTGATAGACAGCGATAAGGTCGATATTCTGACAGGCGTTATAAGCAGTACCGTTGCATATGCCATCCGTGACTATGTTATTGCAAAAAAAGTCCCGTTCATAATATCCAATGCCGGAGCAAGCGACCTGACCAGAAGTAAAGCCAATCCCTTCATTTTCAGGGTATCCTTCTCAAACAGCCAATATGAATACCCCCTTGGGACTTATGCATATGACAAAATGAATCTGAAGACAGCCGTTGTAATGGCTCCAGACTACGCAGCCGGCCATGAGAAGGCGCAGGGTTTCATGGATGGGTTTAAAGAGGCCGGGGGGAAAATAATTCAGGAAATTTACCCCAAGCTGGGAACGAACGACTATGGTCCCTTCCTGACACAGGTAGATAAAAATGCCGACGTTGTATTTGCATTTTTTTCAGGCAGCGACAGCGTCGCTTTTGTCAAACAATACAGTGAATACGGCCTTAAGAAAATATCCCTTCTCTGTGCCGGCGATATGGTTGACGAATCGGCCCTGCCTTCCCAGGGAGATACTGCATTGGGTATAATATCAGCCCTTCATTATAGCGCCAGCCTTGATACGAAGGAAAACAGGGAGTTTGTAAAAAATTATGAAGAGAAGTATAAAGCCAGCCCCAATATGTTTGCCGAACAGGGTTATGTAGCCGCGGCAGTAATTGCCGGGGCCCTTGAGGAAACCGGCGGCGATACCTCCGATAAAGACAAACTTTTGGATGCTATCCGCAAGGTGGAATTTAGTGCTCCAAGGGGTCCGTTCAAATTTGATCAGGCTACGCAGAACGTAATTTTCAATGTATATCTGCGCAAGGTCGAAAAAGTGGATGGACAACTGATTAATTCGGTTTTTGAAACGATTCCGGAGGTATCGGATAAATGGACTCCAACCAAATAATACAGATATTAAACGGAATCTCCTACGGCTTGTTGCTTTTTATGATGGCGGCAGGGCTTTCGCTGGTTTTTGGGCTGATGGGAGTGATCAACATGTCCCATGGCTCCTGGTACATGATTGGCGCATATACCGGCATAACGGTTATGAGGCTGACCGGCAGCTTTATCCTGGCGGCCCTTTCAGGCGGGGCGGCAGCAGCCCTGCTGGGCATGGCAATGGAAAGGTTTTTTCTTAACAAGCTTTACAGGAGAACCCTTGAACAGGTTCTCCTTACCTTTGGTTTTTCGTATATTTTTATGGATTTGTGTAAATGGTTGTGGGGAAGGGCTCCTTTTTCCGGCGTCAAGCCGGCCGTTCTTGAGGGGTCGCTGCAGATCGGCGATGCAAGTTTTCCCATCTACAGGATAGCGATCATTTTGATTGGCCTTGCAGTTGCCCTGGCCCTCAGGATTTTCCTTGAAAAAACACGTACCGGGATGATTATCAGGGCCGGCGTTGACGACAAGGAAATGGTAAGCGCCCTTGGCATAAATATCAGGCGTTATTTCCTGCTTGTATTTTCACTGGGAGCCTTCCTGTCCGGATTCGGGGGTGTGGTGGGAGCTCCTGTAACCGGCGTATACCCCGGGGTGGACTCGGATATCCTTTTGCTTTCGCTGGCAGTGGTGGTGACCGGAGGGCTCGGTACTCTGAAAGGAGCCTTCTGGGGAAGCATGCTCATCGGAGTATCCGAAACAATGGGTAAGATTTTCATACCGGGGTACTCTATCGTGACAACCTATGTCATAATGGCCATCCTATTGCTGTTCAAGCCTGCCGGCCTGTTTGGGAAGGGGGAAATTAAGTGAAGTACCTGCTGCTGATTCCGCTTTCACTGCTGATATTTGCTCCGTTGCTGGTTTCTTCCTATGCTTTGAGCCTCCTTGTCCAGGTCCTTATTTTCGGGATATTGGCAATGAGCCTTAATCTCCTGATAGGCCATACAGGCCTCATATCCTTCAATCATGCCACCTTCTTCGGGTTGGGGGCTTATGCCGCCGGCATCCTTTCGGTATGGGGCTATGATAATTTCTGGCTGGCGTTATGCGCCGGAATCGTCATACCAATGATGGCTGCTGCTTTTTTAGGCTTGCTGATTTTCCGCAGCAGCGGACCCTATTTCTTCATATTGACCCTTGCCTTCGGCCAGTTGGCATTTGCCGCCGCATGGAAATGGAGAAGCCTGACGGGAGGAGACGACGGTCTCCCCGGCATATCGAGGCCTGACCCTGGTTTACCTGTATCATTCGCAGATGATGCGTATTTTTATTATATGGTACTTGTTTTTTTTATATTAAGCTATAGTATACTGCGAACCCTGGTACGTTCCCATTTCGGTAGAGCCCTTGCCGGTATACGGGAGGGAGAGGGCAGGATGCAGGCCATGGGCTACAATACCTGGGCTTACAAGTATGCGGCATATATTGCGGCAGCCGGTTTCGGCGGATTGGGCGGTGTTCTCAATGCCTGGTTTAATGGAATTGCCAGCCCCCACGATATGAACTGGACCATGTCGGGCATGATTGTGCTCATGGTCATCATAGGAGGGTCCGGTTCTCTGGCAGGGCCTGTCCTGGGCGCAGGGATCATTATTTTTCTTCAGTATACGGCCAGTTCATATACCGAACGGTGGCCGTTTATAACAGGAGTTGTGTTTGTCCTCTGCGTACTGTACGTCAGAGAAGGTATAGCCGGCGTTATAACGCCTCTGTTCAGAGGAAATTTTTCGGTTGTAGAAAAATCTTCTTCTGAAAACAAAATCGGTACCCGCCACCTGAAGAAGTGGAGGACATTTTGTCGCCTCGTTATAATTAAAACAGCTAGGGAACGGTTTGCTGGAGGTCGTAAAAAATATGAAAGCTCTGGAAATAAAGAATCTAAAAAAGAATTACGGTGATTTTCCGGTTTTGAAGGATATCGACTTTTCAGTGGAAGAGGGAGAGAGAAGGGCGGTCATAGGGCCCAATGGAGCAGGGAAGACCACCCTGTTCAATATTGTCAGCGGTTTTACAAAGCCCGACAGGGGTGAAATCAGGTTTTTCGGAAAGGATATAAAAGGCATGGCTCCTTACCAGCGTGCAAGATTGGGGATGGGAAGAACCTTTCAGAAAAGCAATTTGTTTAATAATCTCAGCATCGAAGACCATATACTGCTTACATCCAGGCATATAAAATCCGCTGTCAACTGCAACGATCTTCTTGACAAAGCCGGTTTAGCCGGCAGGCAAAAGGCAAGGGCCGGTGAACTGTCCTATGGAGAACAGCGCCAGCTAGAGCTTCTTTTGGTACTTGCACAGTCCCCGAAATTGGTGCTCCTTGATGAGCCTACCGCCGGTATGTCGGCAGTAGAAACCGGAAAAATTATCCGGATGCTGGCTGATTTTCCTCCCGATATCACATTATTATTAATTGAACATGATATGGATGTTGTGTTTAACCTGGCAAACCGGATAACAGTACTTCAATCAGGCAGAATAATAAGCGAAGGCGACAGGATTACGGTCAGATCAGACCCGGCGGTCAGGCAAGCCTACCTGGGTATGGAATTTACGGAGGGCAGCGGCGATGGTTAAGTTAATTAATGTGTATTCCGGTTATGGCGAATGCCAGATCCTCCAGGGTGTATCCCTTGAAGTGCAAAAGGGCAGGATCGCAGCGCTTCTTGGACGGAATGGAATGGGTAAAAGTACGACTTTGAATACAATCATGGGCCTTGTGCCTTGCATTAACGGGAAAATACTGTTTGAGGACAAGAATATCACCGGTCTCTCACCTAATGCCATTTCCGGGCTGGGTATAGGGTTTGTGCCCCAGGGAGGGAGGATATTTCCCTCGCTGACTGTTGAGGAAAACCTTCAGATGGGCTGCCATGCCGGTAAAAGAAAGCCTGCCCTATTCAACATTACAGATATATACCGGATGTTCCCCGTACTTAAGGAAAGGGCTAAAAACCGCGGAGAGCAAATCAGCGGCGGAGAACAGCAGATGTTGGCCCTTGGAAGGGCTTTACTCACAAATCCCCGTTTGATCCTCATGGATGAACCTTTTGAAGGACTGGCTCCGGAAATCGTAAAGCTTTTGTATAGCAAAATACTGGATTTAAAGAATTCAGGACTTTCCATCCTGCTGGTAGACCAGAGTATACGCAATACTTTGAAGAACGTGGATTATCTTTATATAATGAATAAGGGAAGAATAGTCTATGAAGGGCCACCTTCCCTTGCTTCAGGCGAGGAATCCGGTATAGAGCGCTACATGTCGGTTTGAATCCGGTTCAGGATGGAACCGGATACTGCCTTGCAAAGCACCTTCATATAGTTTTCACCTTCATTTGCGTCAAAGCCTGAGGGATTGCCCAGATACCCGAGAGGGGTCTTTCTTCTTGCGTCGTTCCAGCCCCGGCGCCATACCTTGAAATCCGCCAGGCTCAAATCAGCTGCTTTTAGCGTTTTTGCCAGCTCCATATCGACTTCGTCCCTGAGGTATGCTGCCATAATGCCTGTTTCACCGGCGCCTGCATGAATATCGGGGCTGCCTTGACGGGGGGCATTGTCCTGGGGCATATCGTAAACGATGATATGGTCTTCGTTTCCCGTAAGCCCTAGGCGGTTTGACAACGGCCTGGAAACCAATACATACGCCCTGGCGCCGCAATCGTTCCTTGCCTTGTTAATGGCTTCGGCCAGCACTTTACAGTGCAGAAAGTCGTCATGCCAGTTTATAACAAAAACCTGATCCAAACCCCAACGTTTCAGTGAAGCCAGTATATCGGCCAACATATTCACCATGGTTTCACTTCTTACTGTAAAGGATCCCGGAAATGCTCCGGTTACGCTGTTTATGCCCCAGTAGAAGGTCGGGGCGGTTAAGACACGGATATTTTCCGTTTCCAGTTCTTTTTTGACCATTCCTGCAAGGAGACTTGCCAGATAAATATCAACACCCAGGCCCATATGCGGGCCATGCTCTTCGATAACCCCCGTGGGCAGCAAAGCTATTGCCCCTGCCTCTATAGCCTTTTCCACATCGGGCCATTTCATTTCAACCATTGAAGATTCAAAAATCGAATAACTCATCTTAACCCCCTATTCATGCTTAAAACCTTTTTGATTTCAGTTTTAATGGAATACACACCGGCCCCGTCTTCTTCAATAACAGTATAGACAGGACGTTTGGCAGCCCATTCGGGTTGGACCGGGCACAGATAGATTTCTTCAATTCCGTTCATGATAACTGTATTGACTGTTCCCGTAATTTGCGAGGGCTGCTGTTTGACAGTGATGATAAAATCCGACTGGCTTTTCGAGGGTAAATCTGCTTGTATTCCCAGCGGCAGAGCGGGCTTGAACGATATGGACAGGTCCGCCGTCGAGCCGTCGCCTGCTGTGGATATAAAGGATACGGCTGTAATTCCGGGTTTATTTTCATTGTATTCCAGGGTCAGGATTTCATTCCGGCTTTTGATGGATACTGTGTTTTCATTAACTTCGGTGATTTCATATGTCCTTTCGATCCCATTATCCTTATAAACCCACTGTTCTCCCGCTGCAAGGCAGACAGGCATACTGCACGTTTCCAACCTGTGGACGCCTTCCCTGAAAACTCCTATGATAAAGTTTTCAGAGTAATACCCCTTCATTCCCTTAAAGAGAATCGGGATGTGTATTTTTACAGGAAGTTCATATTTTATACCGTCTATTGTGACATTGCTTTTGGGGCCTGCAAGTGTAGTCCTCTCGGGAAACATCACAGGCAGCGAGGTGTCGGGCGAGTGCCCGCCCGGATCGATAAGGCCGGTCCTTGAGGCGGATACGGCTGCTGCTGCGTATAAATCGAGACTGACGTCTTCTCCCTTGAATGACCTGAATTTCAGGACGACATGGGCTTTACCTTTCTCCTCCGTCCTTTCATATTCCATCGGTGAATAAATGGTCTTCCTTTTTTTTCTTTGGGCAGTGTGACCTTCGACTGCCGCCCAGTCATTTATATGGTCCACCTGTGAACCGTCGTGCATCGTAAGAATAGCCCTAATGAGATGTTTACCATCACCGCCGGTATTGATCATGGCCTCTGCCGATTCATATTCCGGGTGGTTTTTCATATAAAACATAATGTGGTAATCATGGCAGTCAAAATGGACAGGAAAGGGCTGTAGGACTGTTTTAAAGACATCCATATTATCTCTCCAAACCTTCAAATATTTTATTTTATTATATTTAAATTTAATAAAAAGGTTACCAGCGAAACAGGTGGGACAAGATGGCCATTGAATTGCTTCAGGTCGCCCCGTCCCAGGAATTCTTCGTAAGGAGTCGCAGAGTGGATACTTGATTTATGTAAATTTATTACACGGCTGCATAATTACCAGTAACCTTTTATTATCCCGTAAATATAATAATATTGTGAATTCTAACAACAGGACAAAAAACGGATGCTATGCGAAGGATTTTCTATCAGAAATATTAAGGTTTTATGTTAAGGAGATATTTTGTTATGTCCGAGAATGAAAACGGAAAGTACGGTGTCAAACTGGAAGCAGGACAGATTATCAATCCCGAAGCATTCCCACTGCCCAATGAACTGGTTTGTATCCAGGTACCCAAGGTTTTTGACCAGGTCGCACTAAGAGATTGCGTGACCAGAAGCGTCACGCTGATTCCAGGTTCAGGTCTGGTAAATCCTGATTTTACCTTTGAAGGTGCGGATGATTTCGACATTGTCGAGGTAAAAGTGATTTCAAAGGTCGATTCACTTACCAAGCCCGGATTTAAAAGACTCAAGCTGTTTGTACGGATCAGGTACGCAATCCGCTATTCCGATGGTGTTGTACAATTGAGCCAGATTGATGAAGCCGGCTTCAATCTTACCATTAATGAAATTTACTGCCCGAATTGCATGGCGCAGATCGGCGTTATCCGGTTCCCGCAGGAGACCCTTGGAACCATTGACGCCGATGGCTTGTTGATTAAAGTGGAAGCGCTGGCGGATGCATTTAACGATGTGGTAAATCCCATCACCGGATTGCTCATTCTCGATATCGGCGTATTCTTTATTATCAAGTGTGAGTGTATCGTACAGCTGCTGATCCCTGCCTACGGTTATTGCCCTGTTCCGCCGGAACAAGCCAATGCCGCGGCTCAGAACTGTACTTCCTTCAATAACAGAAGATTGACGCCGTTCCCCACGCAATTCTTCCCTGATCAAAAGGTAAACCTTTTGGATGTCAATAACAAGCGCGAAGACGAAGAGGAACAATAAATGAAGGCGCCCGGAGCCCGTTCAGCCCCGGGCGCTAAAATCGAACCCGGGGTGAATTTATGTCTTACTGCTATACTTTGCTGCAATCCAGATCACATGCCTTTATATTGGACCAAAGAATGAAAAATGCAGGCATTGCTTGTGAACTGACCTACATGCCGAGGGAGCTTATGTCGGATCTGTGTAATTTAGGCGTGCGGTTCGACCGGCGTGATCTATCCGGAGCATTAAGCGTCATCAGGACTTCAGGCTTGCCCGGATGCAGGCTCTACTATGAAATTGTCGAGCCGCATCAGTGCATATATGAGGAAATATTCTTCTGATTTAAAAGCCAGGTTATAATAAGAAAGCCGATTACCGGCTACAGATACAGGGTGACGGTTCTATACTGTATGCCGCAGCATACAGCAGAACCGTCACCTTTTTTACTATTCCTCCCACCAGCTGCGGTTATCCTTGTACCATTTGATTGTCTGGTGCAGGCCTTCTTCAAAGCCGATTTTCGGCGACCAGCCCAGGCTTTTTTCAATTTTACGGCTGTTCAGGGCATAGCGGAAGTCATGGCCGGGCCGGTCGTCGACAAACCGGACCATATCTTTATCTTTTCCAAGGTCGGCTAAAATTTTTTGGGCCAGCTCAATGTTGCTAAGCTCTTCTCCCGTTCCTATATTATACACCTCGCCGGATTTCCCGTAAAAAATTACCCTTGACAGTGCCCAGCAATGATCCAGCACATGGATCCATTCTCTTTTGTTTTTTCCGTTTCCATAAACAGGAATGGGCTCATTCCGCAGGGCGTAGGTAATACTGTTGGGGATGAATTTTTCCTTGTTCTGGTACGGGCCGTAATTGTTACAGCACCTTGATATGACGCCGGGAAATCCGAAGGAACGCGAATATGCCCGCACCATCATGTCGGCGCCCGCCTTGGAGGCGGAATATGGGCTGTTGGGCTGGATGCACGACTCTTCCGAAAAATAGTCGGAATCATTTTCGATGCTTCCATATACCTCATCGGTAGATACCTGTACAAATTTACAGCCTCTAAAACCATATTTGGACCAGATGTGTCTTGCACTTTCCAACAATGTCAAAGTGCCCATGATATTGGTTTCGGCAAAAATCGAAGGATTGTTGATACTCCGGTCGACGTGGGATTCTGCTGCGAAATTGACAATAATTTCAGGCTTGTATTTCCGCATGATATAGTTGACCAGTTCATGATTGCAGATATCACCATGGATAAAATGGTGTCTGGGACTGTCGATGAATTCCTTGAGGGACTTCAGGTTACCTGCATAGGTTAATTTGTCCATATTGACAAGGATAAAATTCTTGTTTCTCATCAAAAAATTACGGACGAAATTGCTGCCGATGAAGCCTGCTCCTCCTGTTACCAATATGATCCTCATAACGAATACTCCTTACATTTCAATTTTACTTTTGTCACCGATAATAAAGCTTGATGATTCCGTCGCATCAAGAGAGCCTTTTATGGTTGCGTTTTTTCCGATCAGACTGCTTCTGACGGTGCCTTGGATATTTATAAGCTTTGTACCTTCCATGATGATACTGTCCTCTATTACGCATTTTTCTACGGTTGCATCCTTTCCTACGGATACATAAGGTCCAACGATGCTGTCGAGGATTTTTGCACCTTCTCCGATGGCAACAGGTTCATGGATAACGCTGCCGATTACCGTTATGCCGTGCCCGCCTGAAGGAACGGATGCAGCGGCCCCGGTACTGCCGTCCGTATCCTGGGGAGAGCCTCCAATACCGGATAATACAAGCCTGTTGGCTTCCAGCATATCCCGAGCTGACCCGGTGTCCTTCCACCAACCGGATGTAAGCTGGTATGAGACTTTGGCCCCGCGTTCGATAAGCCTTTGCATGGCATCGGTTATTTCCAGTTCTCCTCTTTCCGAAGGCTGTATTTCTTCAATGGCAGAAAAAATGGTGTTGTCAAATACATATACCCCGATGACGGCCAGATCGCCAATATACCGCTTTGGTTTTTCCACAAGCCTTTTCACAATGTTCCCGTCGATTTCCGCGATTCCGTATTCGGAGGGATTTGCCACCTTGTGAAGGAGTATGCAAGCGTTGGAACCACTGGAATGAAAAAAATCCATGACAGGCTTAAGCTCCATCTCCAGAAGGTTATCACCCAGGAGCATTAAAAAATCACTATCCTGCAAATAGGATCCGGCAATTTTGACAGCGTGCGCCAGACCGGAAGGGGATTTCTGAAGGATATAGGTTATGTCTACTCCCCAGCGGCTTCCATTGCCTATTTCAGCTTCAACTTCTTCATGGGTATCTCCGACGATGATGCCAATATCCTTGATGCCTGCCCTGACCACTTTCTCAATGATATGGACCAATATAGGCTTATTAGCTATAGGGAGCAGCTGCTTTGCCCACGTATAGGTCAGCGGTCGAAGCCTTGTACCGGTGCCCCCGCTTAGGATCAATGCTTTCATGAATTACCTCCTGCTGCGGTCTTACAATATTTTTATACTGTTTATGTCTACTTATATAATATTATGCCCGGCTATGAAAAGTGCATGGTACTGCTGTGAAACAAACATTAATTTATCGGCACCCACACACCTTCCGGAAGGGCAAAGCGCTCTGCTGCAGTCGCAGGAAGACGGAATAATAAGCAATTGCGCTCCCATACACCGGTACTCCAAATTATTTGCAGGAATGAACAGCGAATGTGTACCCAGATTACGTCGCTTGACATAATATATAAAATAAAATAAGAGAAAGGAGTGTACCTCTGCATGATTCCACCACTTGTGAGTTATTCTACATTCAACCGCATGGGACTTACAGTAAGAAACCTTACTGCACTTTTTAAAACAACGGATGATTTTGAGCTTCACATCATCGACAACAATTCGGGAGACGATACCTGGGATTATATCCAGAGCTTAAGCGACGCCAGAATAAAAACAAAGATTCGCTTTCCTGTTAATGAAGGGCCTATTTATGCGGTAAACTTCAATCTTGCAAGGAGAAAACCGCAGCAGTATTTTATTGCATTGGAAAGCGACGTGTATATTAGTACCCCCGATTGGATTTCCCGCTTTATGCAAATATTCAACACGTTTCCAGAAGTAGGTCTTTTAGGCGTTCCCAGAGCTGCTCCCTATCCGCCCTATATGCCGTCGGTAATAGCGAGAGAAGCTAACGGCGTGAGCTATTTGCAGCTGAAGGACGGTAAACTGGGAGTGCCGCTGGATTTTGTACCGGGACATTGCCAATGCCTGAGACCTGAATTGATCAATATCATTGGCTATTGGTGTGAAGAAAGCGGCTACGGTGATGCCGAACTGTCTGTCAGGGTCAATAACCATACTCCGTATAAAGCCGGTTTCACCACCAACATTGCGATTGACATGGTTCAGTCTCTGGCCTGTGCCGCATGTGAAGGTAAGGACCTGTGCAAGCTCGATAAAGTAAATACGACATGTTTCAGCATAAGAAACAGCAGGTACAAAAACGAGGGCTTTGCCGAAAAATTCAAATGGAAGCACCAGGCATATTTCAACGAACTGCAACAGGGAAAGAGGACGGTATACTGCGCATCCATTCATGACCCGGCATCAATGGGATCGCATGTGTATAATCTCAACTGGGCGCTGGAGAATTTCAGCTACTATGTAGTAAATGCAAATTAAGTAAAAGTGAAAATATTACTTTCCATATAAGTTTCTGAAATGCAGGCCATTGCAGCCGATATTTTCAGAAAAACAGAAAGTAATATTTTCAATACTCCTAAAAAAAGGACTGATGGTAATGATACCCCCGATCGTTGGCTTTGTAGCATGGAACAGACTGGGCCTGACGGCAAGAAATCTTACGGCCTTGCTCAAAACGCAGGAGGATTTTGAACTGCATATCATAGACAGCAATTCCAGGGACAATACCTGGGACTTTGTCCAGGACTTGAAGGATGAAAGGATAAGATCCAGAATAAGGTTCGACAAAAACAAAGGTCCGATCTATGCTTCCAATTATGTCCTGTCACAAAGGAAGCCGGAACAGTATTTTATAATCATGGACAGCGATGTCCATATTTATACGAAAAACTGGGTTACAAAATTTCTGGAGGTTTTCAGAGAGTTTCCCGAAGCAGGTCTCCTGGGAGTGCCCAAAGCTGCTCCTTATACGGCATACCTGCCTCCCGTACTTTTTAATATCAAAAACGGCGTAAGCTATCTAAAGCTTAAAAATGCTTCCCTTATCGATCCTCTTGATTTTGTCCCGGGGCATCTGCAGTGCCTCAGGCCGGAATTAATAAATCTGATAGGCTACTGGAGCGAGGAAGGGCATTATGGGGATGCGGAGATTTCGCCCAGAATCGCACATTACACGCCCTATACCGTCGGTTATGTAACCACCATAGAAATCGACCAGTTGCAGGAGGTTCCCTGCGCAAGCTGTAATGCGCATGCATTTTGCAAGCTGGATAGAAAGACCGAAACCTGCTATTCCATCAGGGACAAATCATACCGGAATCCGCTTTTTGCGGCAAAATACCTGTGGAGGCACCTGCAAACCTTTGAGGAACTCCAAGAAGGCAAAAGGACTGCCTATTGCGCCTCCATACATGACGAAGAATCCATGAAAAACCATTTGTATTACAAGGACTGGGCTGAAGACAACTTTGATTTTTATGAATAATGCGGCGGCGCAAGTTTTAGGAATAAACCCCTGCGGAGATAGCGATATCTCTGCAGGGTGCATAAAGGCGATAGCTTAATGAACCTGCGCTGCGGCAATAAAGGGGATGAACCATATGATTCCGCCTCTCGTAAGCTTTATTGCATGGAACCGGCTGGGGCTGACTGCCAGAAACCTTACGGCGCTGCTTGATACGGAGGATGATTTCCAGCTTCACATCATTGACAACTGCTCGATGGATGACAGCTGGGAATATATTTGTGATCTGAAGGACAGCAGGATTATTTCAAGGACAAAGTTTGCCGTGAACGCAGGACCCATCCATGCCGTAAATTATAATTTGTCAAAAAGGAAAAAGGGGCAGTATTTTATTACTGTAGACAATGATGTAAACATTCACACCCCCGGATGGGTGTCCGGATTCCTGGACGTCTTCAAGGCATTTCCCATGCTTGGCATTCTGGGGGCTGTCAGCAAAGAGTATTTCAACCGTTACCGGCTTCCGCTGATAAAACGGCAGCTTGACGGAACCTGCTACCTTGAGATACACAAAGGATTCGTGGAAGGCTGCTGCCAGTGCCTGAGACCCGAACTGCTGGAATTGCTCGGCTACTGGAGCGAGGAGAACTGCATGGGCGATATGGAAATTTGCCATCGGACTGCCCGCTATACGCCTTACAAGATGGGCTTTATTCCCGGGGTAGAAATCGATCAACTGCAATATACATCCTGTGACAGCTGCTGTGCGAAGAACCAATGCAGCCTTGATAAAAAGGTGAAAAGCTGTTTTGACCTTTACCGGGAAAGATACAATAATCCGCAGTTTCGCAACTTATACGGAAGAAAGTATGAGAACTGCATAGCGGAAATGGAAAAGGGAAGCAGAACGAAGTTTTGTGCCTCGATTCATGATGAAACCTCCTTGAAGGAACACAGGTACGACCGCGAAAGTGCTGAAGAAAATTTCCGGTTTTACAGGGAGCATGCAAATTAAGCACTGGTGAAAATATAACTTTCGCTAAATTTTCTACAAATGCAGTCTTGGAGCGCCAGGGCTGGTCGATGACTATGGTCATCTGCTCGCCTATGCGACCTACATTTGCAGAAAAAGCGGAAAGTAATATTTTCAGTGCTCCTAACAGGATTACATATTTTTCGTTTGAAAGGGGTTCAACTTATGGAATTGATCAAATCTTTCCCCGAACCTGTATTTGTCACCCAGCCATTGTTGCCGGATGTAAATAAAATGACCGATAAACTTCAGCAGATATGGGAAAGCAAGCAATTAAGCAATAACGGCCCTATGGTCCGCAAGCTGGAAGAAGCGTTGAGGGATTATCTCAAGGTCACAAGCCTATCCTTGTTTTCCAATGGAACGGTAGCACTGCAAATTGCCTGCAGGGCTCTGAAGCTTTCCGGAGAAGTGATTACCACGCCATTTACCTTTGCAGCCACAACCCATTCGCTGGCATGGTGCAATCTTAAGCCTGTATTTTGTGACGTCGAAAATAATACCCTGAACATGGATCCTGATTGCATAGAAGGACTAATAACCCCCGAAACTTCAGCCATCATGCCTGTACATGTTTACGGCAACCCTTGCGCGATTGAAAAAATACAAGGAATTGCCGGCAGGTACGGCCTGAAGGTGATCTATGACGCGGCCCATGCCTTCGGGGTGGAGGTCAATGGAAAACCGATCGGCACCTTCGGCGACATTTCAATGTTCAGCCTTCACGCAACCAAGGTGTACCATACCGTTGAAGGAGGCGCATTGTCCTTTGGCCGTCCCGGATTGAAAGAAGAAGCGGATGCATTGAAAAATTTCGGCATAAGGGGTGAAGAGGACATTGCAGAACCCGGGACAAACGGAAAAATGAACGAACTGCAGGCCGCTGTCGGGCTGCTGGTCCTTGAAATCCTGGATGCGGAAATCGAAAACAGGAAGAACGTTGTAAACCGATACCGTCTGCAGTTGACGGATATACCGGGAGTGTCATACTTCAGGGATATTGAAGGCGTAAAGCATAACTACGGGTATTTTCCTATAAGGATCGAAGGTAAAGCGTTTGGCCATACAAGGGATGAATTGTATGAAGAATTAAAAAAATTCAATATTTTTGCACGCAAATATTTCTATCCGCTTTGCAGCAGCTTCAAATGCTACCGGGATCTGCCCACGGCGGAAGAGGGAAGGCTGCCTGTAGCGGAGAAGGCGGCCAAAGAGATCCTTGCATTACCAATGCATGGAAGAATGAGCAACGATACGATTGACAATATCTGCCGTATTATCAGGACGTATGCAGACCGCGGCAGGTAAGAAACAGCTAAAATATTAGTTCCGGTTCCGTTTTCGGGGAATGGAGCGGCGAGTGTAGTTCCCCGAAAAAGATCATCGGAAGTTATGGAGCACCGGAAATATTAGTTCCGATTCTTTTCTGGGGAATGGAGCGGGCTGGTCGCAAGCTAAAGCTTGCTGCTCGCCTGTGCAACCTACCAAAGCGTAGTTCCCCGGAAAAGAATATCGGAAGTTATATTTTCGCCAGTGCTATATTTTGGCGAGTCCAAAGGGGTTTTATAGAAGGCAGGGGGAAAATATGGCGGAAGATATAATCATCTATGGTTCCGGAGGCATGGCCAGGGAAGTTGTCGACGTAATCGAAGACATTAACCGTATAAAGCCGTCCTGGAGGATATTAGGCTATCTGGACGATATCAAGGGGAATTGCGGCGAGACCGTCAATGGCTACAAGATCATCGGTACGGGCGATATGCTGAGAGGACTTGAAAGGCCTGTAAATGTTGTAATCGCCATAAGCAATCCGGAAGCCAAGGAAAGGATTTTCAACAGGATCAAAGGCTGCCCTTTGTGGTTTCCGGTTTTAATCCATCCATCGGCAAGAGTAGCCAGGAGCGCAGTCATCGGTGAAGGCTCGATTATTGGCGTTGATTGCATCGTATCCGTAAATGTTGACATTGGAAGGCATGTATTTCTTAACATGAGAACGGTGGTGGGACATGATACCGTTATCCGGAATTATTGCTCCTGCCTGGTCAATTGCGTCATTGCAGGGGATGTTACGGTGGATGAAAGCAGCTTGCTGGGATCCGGATGCATCATCATGGAAAAATGCCGTCTTGGGAAAAAAGTCAGGGTAGGCATGGGTTCCATTGTCACCGGTGACGTCCAGGACAACCATGTGATCATGAGCAGGCCGTCAAAAAGCATGTACTTCGGGGATTAGAAAAGAAAGCGTCTTCTTTTTTTGCACAGGGTATGAACGGGAACAAGGGTAAGGAGATGGGTTATGAAAGATTTGATTGTGATTGGTGCAGGTGCTTTGGGAAGAGAAGTAGCCCAACTGGTCAAGGATATCAATCTTGATGAAAATCAATGGAATTTTCTCGGATTTATTGATGAGACGCCTGAAAAGCAAGGTACATTCGTTAACAATACTCCGGTGCTCGGAGGCTTCGACTGGCTTGCAAACAACCGGTGCGGCAATGTCTGGGGAGTATGTGCGGTAGGCAATCCAAGGGATAAGTTCGGGCTTGTACAAAAAGCAAAGGAATATGGCTTGAATTTTGCCAACCTGATTCATCCGGGCGTGGCCAGAAATGATTTTATTGAAATGGGTGCCGGCAACATCATCTGTTGGGGAACATTCCTGTCGGTAAATATTAGGATCGGAAGCTTCGTGACCATCAATCCCGGATGCGGCATAGGACATGATACGGTCATTGAGGATTTTGTCACGCTGTACTGGGACGTGACGTTGTCGGGCAATGTCCTGATTCACGAAGGCTGTGAAATCGGGTCGAAAGGTGCCGTCATCCCGAAAAAATCCGTGGGTTGCTGGAGTATCCTGGGAGCCGGGGCAATTGCGGTCAAAGATATACCTGAAAGATGTACAGCTGTAGGTGTACCAGCGAGGCCGATAAAATCCCATCCGGTATAAGCGGCAAAAATTATTCCGCCCCAGGCGTCAAAGCAAAAAAGCCGCCGCAAGTTAGAGAGCAGCAGCGGCTTTTCAAAAATCCATGTTATGGATTTTTCTCTGCAGGCAGTACTCTTTCAAATAATTTTTTGTTGTGCAGTACGCTTTTATCATCCGGCCGGTACTTTGCAGCTTCCTCGTTATGCTCGAATGCCTTTTGATTGTCTCCTAAGTTGTAATAGCAGACACATAACTGTAAATGGGGGTACCATGTATGATAGGCCGGATAAACAAAGCTCCACCGCTCCGAATCAGGAATTTGCCGCGTAGCCAGTTCATACCAGAAAATTGCCGTTTTATAGTCCTTCTTCCGTTGGAAATTATAGCCGATGCGGCTGCATGCTTCCGCTCTTGGAGATGAAAATCTGAAGGTTTCAAACAGGGAGGTCAATTCGTTATCCATGTCTCCGAGGTAGCGGTAACAGTCGCCTTTATACATGCACGCAAATATTTTGTCTTCAATCCATCCTTCTTTTATGGCGATATTCTTTTTATAGCTTTCTATCGCTTCTTCATACCGTGCGTTTTCTCTTAATTCGTTGCCATAGTAAAAGTGATCTCGCGGCGAAAAAACATCTCCGCGTGTAATCTTGCCTTCATAGATGGAAACTGTGCGGCCGACAGCATGGCGGATTTTTTTATGGGTGACGGCTATCTCCGAATTGATTATCTTTCCATGCACTTCTAAGTACTGATGGCAATCCCCCCGCCACTGAAAGTTTTTTTCCCTCTTAACAAGGCGGTTCCGGCGGTATCTCATCGTTACGTTGCCGAATTCATCGGTGCCCGCATCATAATACATGGACACTGAATCCACAGAGGGGTCGAGGGTTTCCTTCAATTCCTTCAGTTTTGCCCGGTCGGCTTCCAGTAAAACGTCATCGGCGTCAAGGTACAGGATATAATCCTTTGTAGCATATTTAAAAGACTCATTTCTGGCTGCTGCAAAGTTATTAATCCATTCAAAATGGAAAATACGGTCGGTATACTGTTGAGCGATTTCAATCGTGCGATCAGTGGAGCCCGTATCCACAATATTGATTTCATCGACAAGGTCTTTCGCCGTTTCCAGACAGCGGGCCAATATCTCCTCTTCATTTTTTACGATCATACAGAGACTTATGGTAATCATATCATCCATCCTTTACTCCTTTTTAAGAAAACATAAGCGGGATGCCCGCCTTTCGGAGAGCATCCCTATTTTGCATAAGTTTTTTATTACACTCCGGTGCCGCCAGTAGGCCCAGTAGGCCCGGTAGGCCCGGTAGGCCCAGTGGGTCCGGTAGGCCCAGTCGGTCCAGTGGTTCCGGTTACGCCGGTGGCTCCGGTAGGCCCAGTCGGTCCAGTCGGTCCGGTAGGTCCAGTGGTTCCGGTTACGCCGGTGGCTCCGGTAGGCCCGGTGGCTCCGGTCGCACCCGTGGCTCCGGTCGCACCTGTGGCTCCAGTAGCACCTGTGGCTCCGGTCGCACCTGTGGCTCCAGTAGCACCTGTGGCTCCAGTCGCACCCGTGGCTCCGGTCGCACCTGTGGCTCCAGTCGCACCTGTGGCTCCAGTCGCACCTGTGGCTCCAGTCGCACCCGTGGCTCCGGTCGCACCTGTGGCTCCAGTCGCACCTGTGGCTCCAGTAGCACCTGTGGCTCCAGTCGCACCCGTGGCTCCGGTCGCACCCGTGGCTCCGGTCGCACCTGTGGCTCCAGTCGCACCTGTGGCTCCAGTCGCACCTGTGGCTCCGGTCGCACCTGTGGCTCCGGTCGCACCTGTGGCTCCGGTCGCACCCGTGGCTCCGGTCGCACCAGTAGCTCCGGTCGCACCCGTGGCTCCGGTCGCACCAGTAGCTCCGGTCGCACCCGTGGCTCCAGTCGCACCCGTGGCTCCGGTCGCACCAGTAGCTCCGGTCGCACCCGTGGCTCCGGTCGCACCCGTAGCTCCGGTCGCACCCGTGGCTCCGGTCGCACCAGTGGCTCCGGTCGCACCAGTGGCTCCGGTCGCACCAGTGGCTCCGGTCGCACCAGTGGCTCCGGTCGCACCCGTGGCTCCAGTCGCACCAGTGGCTCCGGTCGCACCAGTGGCTCCGGTCGCACCCGTGGCTCCGGTCGCACCCGTGGCTCCGGTCGCACCAGTGGCTCCGGTCGTACCCGTGGCTCCAGTCGCACCTGTGGCTCCAGTCGCACCTGTGGCTCCGGTCGCACCCGTGGCTCCAGTCGCACCTGTGGCTCCAGTCGCACCTGTGGCTCCAGTCGCACCTGTGGCTCCGGTCGCGCCAGTAGCTCCGGTCGCGCCAGTAGCTCCGGTCGCACCTGTGGCTCCGGTAGCACCTGTGGCACCAGTCGCACCCGTAGTTCCGGTAGCACCCGTGGCAGCGGTAGCACCAGTCGCACCAGTAGCTCCGGTAGCACCCGTGGCTCCGGTAGCACCTGTAGCTCCGGTAGCGCCAGTAGCGCCCGTGGCTCCAGTCGCACCAGTAGGTCCTGCCGGTCCTGTAGCACCTGTAGCGCCTGCACCTTCTACTTCCAATAAAGATACATCGTCTACTAAGACACTGGCAGTACCTGCTTCAAGCACATTAGTGATTAATACAAGAGCTTGTGTTGCTCCGGGAGGTACCGTGTCGGTTATACTATAGACTTCAAGCCAAATATTTGCGGTAGCATCCGGAAGACGGTTTGCTGGAATGGTTATCAGTAGCCCTACATCAAGTAAGTTGAAAGCTGCATCATAATAGACGATAACGATCGTTACCTGTGGGCTGGGCGCCGCTCCGACTTTCGCCAGAGATGCGAGAAACTCAAACCTCTGCCCCGGAGTTACCGGAACAAATTGAGCAATTAACGAATCTGCTGTATCACTGGTTAACTGAGCGGAGAAAAATCCTGTATGGCTAAACGCCGATGTTATCGTTGCGTCGAATTCAACCCATGGAGGAAACGTTGCCGTCTCAAAACCACCGTTAACGATTAGTTCAATAAAAGGCATCTAATCTCACCTCCTTTTAGAAAATTGCAAACTCAACAAAAAGTTCACACCATCAGTATATGAAACAAGGTGAAACTTGGTACTTATGTAAACCGTCAAGGAAAATATATCCTTGATGGGACATTATGACAACCGGAGACATATACATGATAACAGGGGACGAAAAAAGCCCGGAAAGAGCGAGGGACACAAAGAAATGGAAGAAGATAGAAAGAGAATTGCTTTCTTTTCAAAAGGCGATGATAAATTCATAGAAGATATTATTGAAGAGCTGTCAAAAAAATATGAGACAAAAAAAATTATGATCAGGACCCAGGAGGAACTGAAGCAGATTGATCAATGGATGCAATGGGCGGATATTTCCTGGTTCGAGTGGTGTGACGGGCTGGTCATCTACGGAAGCAAGCTTGCATTGGCGAAAGATAGGAAAATCGTATGCAGGCTGCATAGTTATGAAGCTTTCACCGGCTATCCGGCGCAAGTGAATTGGAACTGTGTGGATCAGCTTGTTTTTGTAGCGGAACACATTCAAAAGCTGGTTACGGAAAACCTTAAGGTTCCTAAAGAAAATACAGTGACCATACCCAATGGCGTTGACATGGACAAATGGACTTATAAAGAACGAAGTCCCGGATTTAAGGTGGCCTATGTGGGATATATCAATTATAAGAAGGGTCCCATTCTTCTCCTGCAAACCTTCAAAGCCATCTATGATGCAGATAACAGGTATCAATTCCATGTGGCGGGACGATTCCAGGATCGCAGGGATTCGTTGTATTTTCAGCAGATGATTGAGGAATTCGGGCTTCAAAACAATTATTTCTTCGAAGACTGGCAGGAGGACCTGGACCAATGGCTGGAGGATAAAAATTACATACTATGTACCAGCGTGCTGGAATCGCAAAATATGAGTGTCATGCAAGCGATGGCAAAAGGGATCAAGCCGGTAGTTCATAATTTTGTGGGAGCAAAAGGGATTTATGAAAAAGAGTATTTATGGAATACAATCGGTGAGGCTGTCGGCATGATCACCGGAACAAATTATGACTCCGGAGAGTACAGGAGGTTTATCGAAGAGCGGTATTCATTGGTTAAGGAATATGAGGCGGTAAACAAGATGATGGATGCGCTGATTTCGAAGGAGAAAAAGCCGGGGGGCTTTAATTATAAAGATTATTGGAACCGGAGGCTGAATTCGAGATTCAGCATTGAAGGAGTAGGGTATTGGGGATTGGGGGAAATATACAATCAATTTCTGTACCGCAGCAGGATAGATTTGCTTGAAGGTGTGATCACCAGGGCTTTTGACAGGATATCCGACAAAAAAGTCCTGGAATTAGGCCCGGGAATAGGAATTTTTACGGAATACTTTCACAGCAGGGGGATTCTTGCATATGATGCAATTGATATCGTTGAAAAATCAGTCAACGTATTAAAGGGCAGGTTCAATCAATATAATTTCAGGCAAGGAGATATCTGTGACAGTGACGCTTATGATGGTATGTACGATCTGATATTTGCCGCGGATGTCCTTCTCCATATTACAGACGAAGACAAATATGCAAATGCCATCAGGAATATATCACGGCATTTGAATGAACATGGGGTATGCATACTGATTGATCCGGTCAGCGTCATCGATAAAAAAAGCCAGTCGCCTCATGTTGTGATACGCGGCAGGGAGTATGTAGAAAAAACGCTGGAGGATTGCGGATTGGAATTGGTAGAAATGCTTCCCGTAGCCTATTTCATGAACTATCCCTTTGACAATGAAGTCATTGGAAACATGGGGAGTTATGCCCTGGGATTGTTCAATCTCATCCACCGGATTTTTTCCGACAATTCATTGAGCAATGAGGATAAACAAAGGATAGGCGAGTACCTGGCTTATAAAGAAAAACAATTGCTCTACTATAATAATACCGGCCTGTCAGAGAAGCTGCTTATTATACGGAAAAAGGATGAAGAAAGGAATAGTTGCTTTAACTTGAAAAACATATTGGATATTGAAAGCATAAGGGATCATCTGGGAACAATCAGTGAAAAGCTGGATCAGGATTATCGGGCGAAACATCCTCTGCTTGGCAGGATTGATGAATTATTGATACAGCTGGAGCAATATGAATTGGTTATCCGCCCGTTGTGCGAAAAAGGCTAGATCCAATGGTTATATGCTGCAGAAGGAGAGAAGGGAAGGATTGTATGATACCGTTGATTGATTTGAAGGCCCAATATGACAAAATAAGAAGTGAAATCGACCGGGCAGTTTTTGATGCCCTTGAAAACGGGCAGTATGTCCTGGGGCCAAAGGTAAAGGAATTGGAGAAAAGAGTAGCGGAGTATACGGGAGTAAAGCATGCAATCGCCTGTGCAAATGGAACGGATGCTCTGATTTTGTCCCTCCATGCATGTGGAGTTTCAGAAGGGGATGAAGTAATTACCACACCTTTTACCTTCTTTGCAACGGCGGAAGCTATTTCCAGGGTGGGCGCCATACCCGTTTTTGTCGATGTAGACCGGTATACCTGCAATATCGATGCGGATCTAATCGAAGAAAAGATTTCAGGCAAAACGAAAGCAATCCTTCCGGTCCATCTGTTCGGTCAACCTGCAGCGATGGATGCAATCAATGCGCTTGCACGAAAATATCACCTCTACGTAATCGAGGATGCATGCCAGGCAATCGGAGCGGGATATAAGGGGAAGAAAGCCGGTTCATTGGGAGATGCTGCCTGCTTTTCCTTCTTTCCCACAAAAAATCTTGGAGCATTTGGGGATGGGGGAATGGTTACAACGAGCGACGACCGTCTGGCCACAATCATCAGGGCGCTTAGAGTCCATGGAAGCGGGAATGCGGGAATGCAGGCATATAATTTGCTTTCAGGCGAAAATGCGCAAGATGTTAAAGAAGCAATGAATACCCCTTCGATCCTTGACGGCGCAAAATACTATAATTATCTCATCGGGTATAATTCCAGGCTGGACGAAATCCAGGCGGCAATTCTTTCGGTTAAATTGAAGTACATGGATCAGTGGAATGAAACAAGAAGAAGCACGGCAGCTTACTATAACCGTAGACTTCAAGGCACAGGCGTGACAGTTCCGGGAATTATTGAAGAGGCTGAGAGCGTATTCCATATGTATATACTCCAATCGGACAATAGGGGAGAATTAACACAATTCCTGAAGCAAAAAGGCATTTCTACCGGAATATACTATCCTGTTCCGCTGCATTTGCAGAAAGCGTATAAAAGCCTGGGATACAAAGCCGGCGATTTACCGGTCTCGGAGTATCTGGCCGGCAGGACGTTTGCAATCCCCGTCTATCCCGAGTTGACCGGGGATGAGAAAAAATACATTGTGGATTCAATCCTGCAGTTTATGGGCACGACGGCGTCAATGACCGATTTGGGATAACAGGGAGGTAAAATATGCAGAACTACTTTGTACATGAATCCAGCTATGTGGATGAGCCCTGCTCCATCGGGGACAATACGAAAATCTGGCATTTTTCTCATGTCATGAGCGGCTGCAGCATCGGAGACAGCTGCAACATCGGACAGAATGTTGTGGTTTCGCCGGGAGTAAAAATAGGAAACGGCTGCAAGATACAAAACAACGTATCGCTGTATACCGGCGTAATTTGTGAGGATGATGTATTCCTGGGGCCGTCCTGTGTTTTCACAAATGTAATCAACCCCCGGAGCCATGTAAACCGGAAGGATGAATACAGGCAAACCATTGTAAAAAAAGGTGCTTCCATCGGAGCCAATGCAACCATCGTTTGCGGGCATAACATTGGAAGGTATGCTTTCATAGGCGCCGGGAGCATAGTTACGAAAGACGTGCCTGACTTTGCCCTGGTGGTGGGCAATCCGGCCAGGGTACGCGGCTGGGTATGCAAATGCGGGGAAAAGCTGGACTTTGATAAGAGTCCTGTAGCTGCATGCAAAAAGTGCAACGAAAAGTACAAAAAAGAAAATGATTATGTTCAAGAACTCATTTTCCCCATACATACCTGTCAATGATCCTGGCATAGCTCTGGATGATTTTAACGACTTTGACGGAAACATTTGCATCCATATAATCCGGTGCAATCGCAGTTTCTGTTTCATTTTTCAGGATGGCTGCGGACAATTCGACAGCCTGTTCGATGGTATCCGGCTTGATTCCACCGATAACGATGGTTCCCTTGTCGAGTACCTCGGGGCGTTCGGTGGAGGTGCGGATCAAAACCCCGGGGAAGCCGAGCATTGCGCTTTCCTCCGAAAGAGTCCCACTGTCGGAAAGCACGCAAAACGCATTCTTTTGCAGCTTATTGTAGTCAAAGAAACCAAAAGGCTGCATAGTATGGACCCATTTGCTAAATTTGAAGCTTCTCTGTTGGATGTATTTCATACTTCGGGGATGGGTTGAGTAAATAACCGGAAACCGATACCTTTCAGCAACTGCATTTATTGCTGTCATAAGCGACATGAAATTCTGCTCGTTATCAATGTTCTCTTCCCTGTGGGCGGAAACAACAATATACTTGTCTTTTTCCAGGCCAAGCACATCCAGGATATTGCTTGCTTCAATCCCGCCTGCCTGCTTTTGCAGGACTTCACGCATAGGAGAGCCGATCACAAATATATGTTCCTTCGTTATGCCTTCAGAAAGCAGGTATCTCCTGCCATGTTCCGTATAGGGAAGGTTTATATCGGATATATGGTCGACAATCTTTCTGTTTATTTCTTCAGGCACATTCTGGTCAAAGCATCTGTTGCCTGCTTCCATATGAAAGATGGGTATCTTTAAACGTTTTGCAGGAATAGCACAAAGGGCGCTGTTTGTGTCCCCAAGGATAAGGAGGGCATCCGGCCTTTCGTTTGCGAGTATGGTATAAGACTTTGCAATTATATTCCCCATGGTTTCTCCGAGATTATTCCCCGCTGCATCAAGATAATCGTCCGGCTCTCTTAGTCCCAGATCCTTAAAAAATATCTGGTTTAAGGTATAATCCCAGTTCTGTCCCGTGTGCACCAGTATATGGTTAAAATACCTGTCACAGGCCTTTATGCATTCGGAAAGCCTTATGATTTCCGGCCGGGTGCCTATAATTGTCATAACCTTTAATTTTTCCATAGTGCCTCCGTCATTTTTACGCTAAACCTCCGAAAAATAAGTATCCGGCTTCCCGGGGTCATAAATTTCATCCGCCCAGAAAAGTGTTATGACATCGCTTTCTCCTACGTTGGTTATTGAATGCGTATAACCGGCAGGAATGTCGATTACCTTGAGTTTATCACCGGAAACCATGTACGCTGCAACATCCGAAGCATTCACTCCGCGGAGTTTTATGACGGCCGTTCCATCGATAACCAGGAATTTTTCAACTTTCGTGTTGTGCCAATGATTACCGCGTGTAATGCCGGGCCTTGTACGGGAAATAAATATCTGGCCAAAGCTTTTTGATTTGATAAACTCGGCGAGCCAGCCCCGGTGATCCTGCTTCATTTCGAGGTTATAACCCAGATCCTCTGTGGGGAGGTAAGAAATGTAGGTGGCATACAAAAAACGCTGGAAAACCGGGTCTAAATCCGGCATTACAAGCGTTGTTCCGCTATCTTTAAAAGAGTACAGCCTGTCTGCCAGATCCCCTAAGGAGGTATGAAATGACCGACTTACAGTACAAAAGCCGTCGTGCCCTCTGTTTTCGCATCCGTTTAGGGCATTGACAAACTCCTCAACCACATCGTCAACATAAACGAGATTAAATTCAGTATCCGGATTATTGATATGAATGGGTAAGTCCCGTGCGAGGTTATAGCACCAGGTGGCAACAACCGAATTGTAATTCGGCTTGCACCATTTTCCGAAAATATTGGGCAAACGGTAGATACAGACATTGGCGCCTGTTTCTTCCGCATAGTTTCTCATGGCGTCTTCAGCGCCTTTCTTGCTTAAGCCGTATGGATTCTCCAGAACTGCCTGGATTGTTGACGACAAGAGCACTGGCGTTTTTCTGCCGGTTTCTTTGAGAAGTCCGGCCAATCGTTCTGTAAAACCCTTATTGCCGCTTTCGTACTCCTCCGGTCCCTTTGGACGGTTTACACCTGCAAGATGGTATACAAAATCCGATTTCGCTGCAAACTTGCTTAATTCATCGAAGGTGTTCCCAATATCATATTTCAGGAGTTCCAGGCCGGCAATATTCTCGAGGGCTGCTATCAGGGTCCTTCCCAGAAAGCCGTTTGCCCCCGTTATTAAAACCGTCTTCTTTTCTGTCTTCTCCGGCATATTATCCATCCTCAACCCTGCCTTAATTCCTTTCGGATATAATCGAGGCTTAAAAGCATTCCCTTTAATTCATCATACGCAAGTCTTCGCGTATTGTGAGAATTATAATCGATCAAGCCGGGGGCCATGCTTTTGCCCAGGCTGATATATTTGTCATAATTCAAATCCCTGTTATCCGCAGGGATTCTGTAGTAATCTCCCAGATCCTCGGCGGTTGCCATTTCTTCCCTTGTTAATAGCGTCTCGTATAATTTTTCTCCGTGACGGGTTCCTATGACCTTGATTTCATTCTCAGTGTCAAAAATTTCTTTTAAGGCGGCAGCCAGGTCCAATATCGTCGCTGCAGGTGCTTTCTGGACAAAGATATCTCCCTGTTTTGCATTTTTGAAAGCGAAAAGCACCAGGTCAATTGCATTATCTAAAGACATCATGAACCGGGTCATCTCCGGATCGGTGACCGTAATGGGCAATCCGGCCTTGATCTGTGCGACAAACAAGGGAATGACGGATCCCCTGGAAGCCATTACATTGCCATATCTGGTTCCACAGAGAACGGTTTCATCCTCCGAGACATTTTTGGAAGCGGCTACCATCACCTTTTCCAGCATGGCCTTTGACAATCCCATTGCATTTATGGGATAAACGGCTTTGTCAGTACTTAATACGATTACTTTCCTAACTTTATTTTCAATGGCTGCATTTAGAAGATTTTCAGTCCCCAGGATATTTGTCCTGACTGCTTCCATCGGATAAAATTCACAGGAAGGCACTTGTTTTAGTGCCGCGGCATGAAAAACATAATCAACTCCCTTTAAAGCTTTGTATAAAGCATTGTAATCTCTGACATCCCCGATATGGAATTTCACCTTGCTGCTGTTTAGTTCATGGCGCATATCCTCTTGTTTTTTCTCATCCCTGCTGAAAATGCGTATTTCTTTGATGTCCGTATTGATAAACCGGTTCAGGACGGCATTGCCGAAAGAACCTGTCCCTCCGGTAATAAGCAAGGTCTTTCCAGTGAACATATGACTTCCTCTTTTCTGGCATCGATATTGAATTTATCTAAATTAATTTTTTATACTCCTCTTCCAATGCAATCAATTCATTTCTTAAAGTGCCGCCTTGTGTCAAGCCTTCCTGAATATACCGCAAACCTTCATCAATAAATCCACGGATGCATTCTTTCAGCTTTTCTTTGGTAATCGCATAATTCAAATGACGGGGCAGACTTCCCAATTGAAGATAACTCAATATCCTTTTGTAGAAAAATTGGGCAATGGAATAATTTTTTAGCTGTTCTCGATTGCCATGTTTGCTCCATTCAATGTTGGGTAAATAGATTGCTTCGTCAAAATGCTTAATAATATAGTCATACACCGTCAGGGACGTCGTGATCCTTTCTTCGATGTTATGAGAGCGGTTATCCTGGTGTAGCCTGTAATAGATCAGGCATTCTTTCAGCAGGCCGTATTTCATGCCGTTTTCAATAAAGTACAGCGAATTGATGGTATCGCCGGAATATTCGTTATTTTTGTAGTTGCCCCAGGTAATCCCGTTTTTGTGGAAGAAATCCAGCCTGTACAAGCCGTTCATCGGGATAACCCCCGAACACCTGGTGAAAATCCTATAAACCATTTCATTGAGTGTAGGAACAGTATAAATCCAGTGGGAGATAACTGCATTCTTTCCATTTACTACATTGAAATTGCAGTAAACATAATCATTATCCGTCTTTTCCAGATAATCTGCCAGTTTTTCAATAGCATTGATCTCAGCATAATCATCGGAGGCAATCCATTGAAAATACTTGCCTTTTGCTTCACGGATGACTTCTTGAATACCTCGCGAAGGACCGCCGCTATTTTTTTCATGGTAAATACATCTTATATTTTCATTGTTTTTTTCCAGTTCCTTCAATCGTTCGACAGATCCGTCGGTTGAACCGTCATCAATGAGGATAATCTCAAGATTTCCGTAGGACTGATGAAGATAAGAACGGACACAATCTTCCAAATAATTTATACGGTTATAATTGATGATTCCAATCGTGACCAGTGGTTGCTCGGACAAATTACTCCCCCCTATGGCACCGCATAATATAAGCTATTAAATTACCGTAAATTATGTTACATAAAACTGTTCGGCATCAACCATCATTTTGACCAGATCCGCAAAGGTTGTTTTGGGAGTCCACCCAAGCTTCCTTTTTGCTTTGGACGGATCGCCGAGGAGCATATTGACTTCCGTTGGCCTGAAATATCTGCTGTCGACGGATATAAGCTCTTTCCCTGTGACGCTGTCGATCCCTTTTTCATAAATCCCTTCACCGGTCCATTCAAGGACTATCCCGGCAAAACTGAAGGCCAGTTCGCAAAACTCCCTTACCGAATGGGTTTCGCCTGTGGCAATCACATAATCGTCAGGTTCTTCTTGTTGAAGCATCAGCCACATGGCCTCAACATAGTCCCCGGCAAATCCCCAGTCCCTTTTTGCGTCCAGATTGCCAAGGTTGATTTTATCCTGCTTTCCCTTCAGCAGGTTGGCAATCCCGCTGGTGATCTTTCGGGTTACAAATGTCCTTCCCCTTCGCGGAGACTCATGATTGAAAAGGATGCCATTGCAGGTATACATTCCGTAAGCTTCCCTGTAATTGGCCGCCATCCAGTACGCATAGAGCTTTGCCGCAGCGTAGGGGCTTCTGGGGTGAAAGGGGGTTGCTTCGCTTTGCGGGACTGTTTCAGGAATCCCCCCAAAAAGCTCGCTGGTAGAGGCCTGGTAGAACCTGGCGTTAATTCTGCTTTCCTTCATGGCATTCAAAAGTCTTAAGGTTCCTACACCATCGCATTCCACCGTATATTCCGGCGTTTCAAAAGACACCTGTACATGGCTTTGCGCCGCCAGATTGTATATTTCGTCAGGCCGGATTTTTTCAATCAGCCGCATCAAATTGCTGGAATCCGTCATATCCCCATAATGCAGGAACAGTGTTTTATCGCCTATTCCAGGGTTATCCAGCAAATGGTCGATCCTTATTGTATTGGAGGTGCTGCATTTCCGTACAAGGCCATGCACCTCGTATCCCTTATCCAGCAGGAGTTCTGCCAGGTATGATCCATCCTGGCCCGTTATACCGGTTATGAATGCTTTTTTCATATAAACCACCTTTATCTGTATTCGTTCCTGAATAATGTCCTTTCAACAACATTTGTAATGCTGCCGGAATTGACATAATTCATTATATTGTTTCTCCTGATTTTTGGAGCCTGGTGTCAGGGGGATTTTTACATTTATATGAAAAGTGTTAACGATTTGCCGGCGGCAAACATATTATGTGAATATACAATTTCCTCACGGTGTAGTAAGCAGCCTCTCTATCGGTTTTTTTAATGAGGGGCTGCAGGAAAAACATGGCATGGAAAGTGGAATAAAGCACAGGAGGTAAGAGCAATGGGGAAATTCATCCTACCGTTTTTGCCAATAGCGATTTGTGATGTGGAAGTGAATGGGGTAGCGCTTAAGCTTGCCACACACCTTCAGGATAAAGTCCATGGCTCAATATTCAGGGGAGAACGCGCCCTTGACGGAAGACACCTTGCAGAACTGGATATCCTTCAAAAAGCAATAAAACCCGGCCACCTGGTGATTGATGCGGGCGCCAATATCGGATCCGTTTCCATCACGCTTGCCAAGGTGCAGCCGGAAGCAGTCATTTATTGTTTTGAGCCTGATTCCGTTAATTTCTGTTTGCTAAACATAAATATTCTGCTGAACGGTGTCAAAAACATCCGGGCATTTAACTATGCACTGGGGAAAAAGCAGGAATACATTCACATGTATTTAAGCAACAACAATTATGGAGACCACCGCAGTATAAAGTGCAATAAAAACGACCTGGGTGAAAACCTGTTTCGTTTATCGGATACAAAGGCCCTTAAGGTGAATCCGTACGATTTCTTCAAGGAATACCTGGGCTTGAAGGACGACAGCAAAGTCATCGACTTGATTAAAATTGACACCCAGGGTGCAGACTTTGAGATCCTGGAGGCCTGTATCCCATTATTAAAGGATGATTCCACTGTTACCATCGAGTACTCTCCGTACCACCTTGAAGCCAACGGCACGACAAAAGAAGCGGTAGAAAGCACCCTTAAAAACTTTTCCGGTATAAAAATTATACACCCGTTGGGACATCGGCCTTCTCTGGGCGATTTAAACGTGCAGTCGGTGCTTGATTTCTATGATGCGCAGTATCAGCACTGCCATACTTATTTTGATATGGTCCTGGTGAAGCAGAAGAGTTAATTTTCGCTGCAGCAGATGACGATGAGGGGTAATACTGGCATGACCGTACTTATTTTTGGAGCCGGGGGACAGGATGGTTTTTATTTGAAAAGACAGTGTGAGGAAAAAGGATATCAGGCTGTCGGTGTTTCACGTTCCGGAAATTGGCTTCCTGGAAACGTTGCGGATTATAGCCGGGTGGAAGAATTGATAAAAACCTGCAAGCCCGAATATGTCTTTCATCTGGCAGCTTGTTCTTCAACGGGACATGAAGCGCTCTTTGATAATCATGAAGCCATTTCTACCGGTTCAATCAATATTCTTGAAGCCGTATACAGACATAGCAGGCATACCAGGGTGTTTATAACCGGGAGCGGATTGCAGTTTGAAAATGCAGGAAAACCCATTTCCGAAAGGCATAGGTTTGATCCTAATAGCCCTTATGCCGTTTCGCGGATTCATTCCGCATATGCGGCGAGATACTTCCGTTCACTGGGGATTCAAGCCTATGTGGGATACCTGTTCCACCATGAAAGCCCTTTGAGGAAACCGCCCCATATCGGCCGGATCATTGTAAGTGCCGCTCAAAGAGCTGCACAGGGAAGTCAGGACAAACTTCAGATCGGCAATATTTCCGTTGAGAAGGAATGGTCCTTTTCCGGGGATATTGTCAGCGGGATGCTGACCCTGGTTGAACAGGACCGGGTATATGAAGCGGTTATTGGAAGCGGAAAGGCCTATACAATAGAAAAATGGCTTGAGCTGTGCTTTGGTTTTGTTGGAAGGCAGTGGCAGGACCATGTTAGCATTGACGAAGCATATAGGCCTGAATATGCACGGCTGGTGTCCGACCCTTCCACCATGTTTTCCATGGGATGGTCTCCAAAGGTGGGCATGGAAGAACTGGCCTCTATGATGATGAATGCGTAGCAAAAGAACAAGCAACCTTTCAAAATATATTGGCAAAGGAGTACATGTATGGCCGAAACCCTGGGTTCACTGTTTGATAAACTTACCATCCTGGAGTTAAAGCACTGGCACTCCCAAGAAGAGGAGCAGCTTGCAAATATCGCAATGCAAATTCTGCAGCTCCAGAATGAAATCGTCGAGTATATCGGGAAAGCGGCTCAAGGCCTTATCCCGCAGGAACAGATCCACCTTCCTTCCAACAAGGTTTACAAAAAGGAAGGAAACACCGTACCTGAGGTGAAGGGCAGCATAGGAAAGGTAGCGTCGCAGCTTGCCATCGTGAACTGCGAGTTATGGCACCAGCAGGAAAAAGTCTATGAATTTGAAAAGGTACACCCCGATGAGAAAGACAGGGTTGTAAAGCAACTGGCGACTCTGAATCTTGAAAGGAACAGATGCATGGATGAAATAAATCTGCAATTCTTCCGGCTGCTAAACAGCCAAAAAGCTTGATATATCGAGAGGGGTAATACTTATGCATTTAAAATATCGCAATAGCTGCAGGGTATGCGGGTCGCACTCGCTGAAAAAGGTAATTTCCTTAGGTGAACAATACCTGCAGGGGTCTTTTGTGAAAGTGGGGAAGGAACTGCCTCCCATGCGCAAAATTCCAATGAACCTGGTGCGGTGTGATCCCGGCAGGGATGAAAAAGCCTGCGGTCTTTTGCAGATGGAGTGCTCGGTTCCGCCGGAGATTTTGTACTCTGCTTATTGGTACCGGTCGGGGACAAACAATACCATGAGGCAGCATTTGAAAGGAATCGTGGACGAGGCGTCGGCCCTGTATGGAAAACCTTTGGACTGTGTACTGGATATCGGCTGCAATGACGGCACCATGCTGGGCTATTATCCCGGAGAAGTGCAAAAATACGGTATTGACCCGTCCGATATCTCACAGGAGATTACCGGTGATAATTATACCATCATCCAGGATGTTTTCCCTTCCAGTGAGTTGGTGAATAAAACAGAAGACAGGAAATTTGATATTATAACTTCCATTGCGATGTTCTATGATCTGGAAGAGCCCGTAAAATTTGCCCGTGAAGTCAAAAACCTGCTGGCTGCGGATGGTTTGTGGGTATTCGAGATGTCCTATATGCCTGCCATGCTTAAAATGAACTCCTATGACACCATTTGCCATGAACATCTTGAATATTACAGCCTGAGTGTCATTGAACATATCTTAAGACAGGTGGGACTCAAGCTGGTGAAGGTCTCGCATAATGATATAAATGGCGGCAGTATAAGGTGCTATGCCACTCATACAGGGTGCTTCGCATATAAAAACGAACGATTTATTCAAAGCATTCAGGAAATGAGACAGCATGAATTCGAACTGGAACTTGATACTGACAAGCCTTACAGAAATTTTCAGGAAAGAATCAACGTCAACCGGGAAGAACTGGGTTCCCTGCTTAAGGCGTTGAAAAACGACGGAAAGCGGATCCATATCTATGGGGCTTCTACAAAGGGGAATACCCTGCTGCAGTGGTGCAATATCGACAACCGCATTGTAGACTATGCAGCAGACCGTAACCCGGACAAATACGGAGCCCGCACCCTGGGAACAGATATCCCCATTATCAGTGAAGAGGAATCCAGGGGGATGTACCCCGATTATTACCTTGTACTGCCCTGGCATTTCCGCAAGGAGTTCCTGGACAGGGAAAAGGAAATGCTGGAAAAAGGCGTAGGCTTTATATTCCCTCTTCCTGCCATTGAAATTATCAAAGTGTAAGGAGAACGAAAAATGAACTTTTTTATTCACAATAGCACTCATGCAGGGGATGTAATTCTGTCGAGGCCTGTGATTAAAACCGTCCGGGAGAGCTTTCCGGAAGTTGGAATAACGCTTGAATGCATGGAAGGAAACAAATACTTGTGGGAGGATATGGGGCTGCCGGTCGTGACTTACGAAGGAAACACACCGTATTATGGCGCTGCGCCGACACCCAATTGTCCCCCGGATGCGGTATTCATCAATCTGTGGTTTGGCTTGTACAGGGATATTTTACGCATGCATCATCTTTCCTATAATAACATGGTGCATACCTTCAACCGCAGCATGCAGGAAAAAGGCCTGGATCATTTATACCAGCTTCCCGCAGCTGAATTTCCTCCTTCCGTTGAGTTTTATTCAAAACAGGAGCTGCCTGTTGAAATCAGTGAAAACAGTGTACTGGTGGAGAACGGCAAAGCCTTGTCGACGCAAAACAATTTCCCCATCAACAACTATCTTGAACAAATTTCAAAAGCTTTTCCGGAATTGGTCTTTTATTGTTCGGCGGAACCGCCGTTGAAGGCGGCAAACCTTATTGACTGCAGCCAATTAAACCTGCTTCAGCTGTCAGAGCTGAGCAGCCGCTGTAAAGGCCTTTTGGTACGTGGATCGGGTGTTAACGCCGTAACCTTTACCGAACCCAACCGGCATAAACCGCGGTGCTATGTCGGAATGGTAAGGCCGCTTTATATATGGGTTGATAAAAGAAACCCGCCGGTTGAGGTCCGGGATATCGCAGGGGTTTTAGGCTTTTTGCAGGCACTGGTTGACGGGAGCCCTGAGTTATCCGGCATAGCCCTGGGAGGCAGGTGCAAGTTTTTAAAGTCCAGGGCCGAGGTCGGCCAATGTACGGACTACTTGAAACGGAATGGATACGTGCCTCACAGCATCGCCTGCAAAAACTGGGATATCGCGCACATCATTTCCGACCTGTCCGACGGAAATCTGCTCGACATGGGAAGTACCGATTCCTTTATTTTGAAAAATGCGGCAATAAAGAGATTAACGGGTGAAAAAGTCGGAATCGACTTGAGGAAACCCAATGTGCCTGCAGCCGGCGTAAAGTATATTGTGGGCGATCTTCTTGACGTTCCGGTGCCCGACCACTCCTTCAGCAACATTACCTGTCTTTCGGTAATCGAGCATGAGGTTGATTTTGAAATGTTTGCAAAGGAGGCTTCACGTCTTCTCACCCCCGGAGGAAAGCTGTATGTAACCTTTGACTACTGGGTTCCCAGGATTATAACCAGGATCAAGGTATGCGGAGTGAAATGGCAGATCCTTGACGACGGGGATGTAAAAAATCTGATCGATTGCTGCAACCGGCACGGTCTGAACATCACGGAAGATGTTGACTGGACGATTGGTGAAAAGGTCATCGGACCCGGATATTATTCTCCTGACCCGCAGGTGAGCTATACCTTCGGGATGCTTGTTTTTAAGAAAAGCATGTAGGTTTCCAGGGAGGCGCGGATCATGGTCAACATTGTGTTGTGTGGGGGGAATGGGACCCGGCTTTGGCCGGTTTCAAGAAAATTGTACCCCAAGCAGTTTTGCCATTTGATCGAAGACAGGTCTTTGTTTGAACAGACGATTGCCAGAAATACATCCCTTTGCGACAGGATCATTATCGTGACAAACAAGGAACAGTTTTTTCTTGCGAAGAACCAGATGGAAAGCTCCCATGCAGATGCGGCCTATATACTTGAACCAGTGGCCAGGAACACTGCTCCTGCCATTACACTGGCATGCCTTGGTTTGGACTGTGAAGACGTTGTTTTAGTGACGCCCTCGGACCATGCCATAAAAAATAACGACGCCTATGGGAAGTTGGTAAAAGACGCGGAAAAATTGGCTTGTGAGGGCTATTTGGTAACTTTGGGGGTTCAACCCGAATATCCTGAAACCAGTTACGGGTATATAGAAGCGGAAGGGGATGACGTACTGTCGTTCAAAGAGAAGCCGGACCTGGAAACAGCCAAAAAGTATCTTGAGAAGGGGAATTATTTCTGGAATAGCGGTGTGTTCGTCTTTAAAGCCGGCATCTATCTGGAGGAAGTGGAAAAATACTCTCCGGAGATTCTTAAATACAGCAAAGCAGCTTATGAGAATGCGTTAAAAGGCAGTACGGTTGAAATTGATATTGAAGATATGAAAGCAATTCCCAGCGACAGCATTGACTATGCCGTTATGGAAAAGAGCAGGAAAATAAAGGTGCTGCCTGCAAATATGGCATGGTCGGATCTGGGGAATCTTGAGGCGCTATATAGCAGCTATGTGAAAGATGAAGAGGGAAATGTAAAAAGTGACAAGGTTGTTTGCCTGAATTCCCATAACAATTTAATCATTTCCCATGGCAGGGTGGTCGGCACGGTGGATGTCGATGGGATGATCATCGTAGATACGGCGGATGCCTTGTTCATCAGCAAAAAAGGTTCATCAGCCAAGGTGAAAAATTTGTTGTGTGATCTTGAGAGGGTGAAAGAAGATATAACCAACGTTCACGCTACAGTGTATAAACCATGGGGAGATTACACGGTACTTGAACAGGGATATTGTTATAAGATCCAAAAGATCATGGTAAAACCGGAAAAAAAGTTGTCTTTGCAAAAACACTGCCGTGGAACCGGGCATTGGACGGTAGTGAACGGGACGGCGAAGGTTACGGTGAATGATCAAGAGATCACTGTAAGGGCCGGCGAATCGTTCCATATCGCCAGGGGTGAGCCGCAACGGCTTGAGAATCCCGGCAAAACCGATCTGGTCATCATCCAGGTCCAGGTCGAGGATGATCTCAAGGAAGATGACATCCCCGGCTCCGATGATGATTTTTAAGCACTGTTATAACCTGCAAAGTTTTATATTTTCTTAATGTGTAACCCCTTTGTTCTAATTTACATAATATAAAGTATTGGCTATAAACCTTATCTAAAGGAGAGGTGCAGCAGCAGTGAACCGGAAAATAAGATTCGGCTTGGCAGGATGTGGAAGGATAGCGCTGAAACATATCGAAGCAATCGCAAATTTATACAAAGAAGCCGAATTCGTTTGTGCGTGCGATGTTATGGAAGAAAGAGCAGCTGCCAAAGCTTCCGTATATATAGGCCTTTTAGCCGAAAAAGGTATAAGACAGAAAATAAACGAGCCCAGGGTATATGTTGATTTAGATGAAATGCTTGATACCGAAAAAATTGATGTCCTATCTGTCTGTACACTCAGCGGTTTGCATCCGGTCCACGGAATCAAAGCCGCCCAAAGGCATATCAACGTACTATCGGAAAAGCCTATGGCTACAAGTCTTAAAGCGGCTGACGATTTGATAAAAGAATGTGACAGGGCAGGAGTAAAACTTTTTATTGTCAAGCAAAACAGGCTTAATGCAGCAATGCAATTGTTGAAAAAAGCGGTAGACCAGGGGCGCTTTGGAAAAATCTACATGCTCCTGTCCAATGTACTGTGGGCACGGCCGCAAAGCTATTATGACGAGGCTAAATGGCGGGGGACACGGGAGTTTGACGGGGGCGCTTTCAGCAACCAGGCGTGCCATTATGCGGATACCCTGCAGTGGCTTGGCGGACCTGTGGAGAGTGTAACTGCAATGACAGGGACACTTGCAAGAAGTATTGAAACGGAAGACACCGGCTCCGCCGTGATCAAGTTTGGAAACGGAGCTATCGGAAATATCAATGTTACCATGCTTGCCTATCCAAGAAACCTTGAAGGCAGTATCACCGTTATAGGAGAAAAGGGTACCGTGAAAATCGGAGGGCCGGCCATAAACAGGATAGAGACCTGGGAGTTTGAAGAGAAGAAGGAGGAGGATAAGCTTGTAGCTTTATCCCTTTATGATATTAACAGCTTTGGGCATACGGAGTATTACAAAAATGTATTGGAAGTGCTCAAGGGAAATGCAGAACCATATACCGACGGCAGGGAAGGGAGAAAGTCATTGGAGCTGGTCATGGGTATTTATGAGTCTGCACGTACAGGGAAAACCATACACCTTCCCTTTGAGCCGCAGGAATACTAAATTTTTAAGTGCCCGAAAGAGAAAGTGGGAGTATAAATGAAAACAGAGCTTCTTGAAAAGATCAGGAACAAGACGGCGAGAATCGGCGTCATCGGCCTTGGCTATGTGGGGCTTCCCCTCGCTGTAGAGAAGGCTAAGGCAGGGTACCGGGTTACGGGTTTTGATATTCAGGACAGCAAGGTTGGCATGGTAAACGAAGGAAAGAATTATATCGGAGACGTCATCGACGTCGACCTGAGCGAAGTTGTAAAAAACGGGAAGCTGAAAGCTACTTCCGACTTCGGTTTTATAAAGGATACAGACTGTATCGCCATTTGCGTGCCTACCCCCCTGGATGTAAACAAACAGCCCGACATCAGCTATGTAAAGGACGCGGCTCATAAGATTGCGGGATACCTTCATAAAGACATGCTTATAGTACTTGAAAGTACGACATATCCCGGGACTACAGAAGAACTGTTAAAGCCTGTCCTTGAAAAAAGATCAGGCCTGGTATGCGGAAAAGACTTTTTCCTGGCTTTCTCGCCGGAAAGGGTCGACCCCGGGAATTCCGCCTTCAAAACAAAAAACACACCGAAGGTGGTAGGGGGGATCGGCCGGGACAGTACCGAGCTGGCTTCCGCATTGTACCGTAATGTTCTTGAAAGCGAGGTCTTTGAAGTATCCTGCCCGGCTGTTGCTGAAATGGAAAAGCTCCTGGAGAATATTTATAGGAATATCAACATAGCCCTTGCCAATGAAATGGCCATTATTTGCAGCAGGATGGGAATAGACGTTTGGGAGGTTATCGAAGCCGCAAAGACGAAACCATACGGTTTCCAGGCTTTTTACCCCGGTCCCGGCGTCGGCGGGCATTGCATCCCGCTGGACCCTTTTTATCTTACCTGGAAGGCGAGGGAATATGATTACCATACCCGGTTGATCGAGATATCCGGGGAGATCAACCAGTATATGCCACAATATGTTGTTGAAAGGGCTTACCGAATCCTCAACAGGTTTAAAAAACCCATGAGTGGTTCCGAAATATTCATTCTCGGGGTTGCTTACAAGCAGGATATCGATGATTACCGGGAAAGCCCCGCCCTGAAGGTGATTGAAAACTTCGAGAAGGAGGGGGCGGTTGTCCGGTATAATGACCCTTATATCCCCGGTTTTAAATATAGAGACAGGGAATATAAAAGCACGGAATTGACAAAGGAAGCTTTGAACCGGTCGGATTTAGTCGTTATAGCTACAATGCACGGCAAGTATGACTATGATTTTATTCAAAAGCATGCCGCCTTTGTATTTGATACCAAGAATGCTATGAAAGACGTAAAAGACAGGAGGAATATCGAACTTTTATAGGAGGTGTAACATTTTCAAAAAGTTAACATAATATACAAATAAAGCAACTTAATTACCATAACATATTGAAAATTTGAAAGGATTGATTCTATGACACCTCCATTTTTAAACTACATCACGTTCAATCGGCTGGGTTTAACTGCAAGAAGCTTAAAATCAATACTTGATACTTCTGAAGATTTTGAAATGCACATCATTGACAGCAATTCAAAGGATAATACCTGGGATTATATTCAGTCTGTGACAGATCCGCGGATTAAGTCCAAGACCCGCCTTCCGATCAATGTAGGGCCTATTCCCACTCTGAATTTCAATCTTGCAAAGAGAAGGCCGGATCAGTACTTTTTTTCGGTAGACTGTGATGTCGTCGTCAAAACGAAGGATTGGATCTCCAGGTTTATGAAGGTATTTAATACTTTTCCTGAGGTTGGTTTGTTAGGTGTTCAGAGAACACCCCCCTATATCCCGATATACCCGGAAGTCATTCCAAAATCAAAGAACGGAGTAACCTATCTCGAGCTTAAAAATGGTCATGTCGATGTGATCCTGGACTTTGTGCACGGATGCTGTATGGCCATGAGACCTGAATTGATTGAGAAAACAGGCTACTGGAGTGAAGAAACCTGCTGGGGCGACGCCGAGCTGACCCCCAGGATCATGAACTTTACCAACTTTAAAGTAGGCTATATGAGCGACGCGAACAGAACCCCCCTGATTGATATCGATATGACCCAGATGATCGGCTGCGAGTCTTGTAGCGCCAGACAATACTGCAAACTTAACAAGCAGGACATTACTTGCTTTACAATTCGCAACAAGACCTATAAGAATGAGCCGTTTGTGAGAAAATTCAAGTGGAAATACCTGGAGTTCTTTAAAGAGCTCAAGGAGGGAAAGAGAACCCCCTACTGTGCGTCGATCTATGATCCGAAATCCATGCAAGGTCATGCATATAACGGGGTATGGGCATCGGAGAACATGAGCTATTATATTGAAAACGGGAATTGATAAAGGATACGGGGACGGTTTCAAACCGTCCCCGTTGACTCGATATGAAAAGTATGTCTCCCTGGACCGGACGTACACGCGCCTCTACATTTTTTTATCTTTCAGCTTCTGCTGCAGCGTATGATAGATATCCCCCAGGTTTTTGAATTCCGTTGCCTCATCCAGGGTAAATTCGATTCCATATACTTCTTCAAGTCTCCCTATGACCGTCCAATGGCTAAGGGAATCCCATTCAGGCACGGATTCGGCAGTAGACTCCGGAGTGAGACGCCTGGGGTTTATTTTCAAGACCTCAGACACCACGCCTAAAAAATATTCATTCATAAATTCCTATCCTCCTGTTTTTTCACTATTTTGATAGAATCATGCCGCTTTACGCTTTTCCCCGGCTTCAATACATAGGAGGTTGCCGTAAGCTCCGCCGAATCTGCCAAAAAGCCCGCATTACGGTAAAAACCTTCATTCGCAGAATTTTTGGGCGTCTTGACATACCGGGCATGGATTGTGGTTACGCCTTTTGCATGAAGGTTTTCGACAATTGCACTCAGGAATGCGTATTCGATTCCCAGGCCGAGGACCCGGCAGCTCAACAGAAATGTATCAATGGAGGCTTCCGCGCTTTGCAGTTTTGCAATGCAGATTCCGGATATACCGTTATCACCGAATTTATCTCTTACCGAGCACGACATGACCATATATTCTTCCGATGCAGCCATTCTTTCAATATCTTCCGTCTGGTACCGCTTTGTCGTCATATTGAATTGGTTGGTTTTCAGGGACAGCTGCGAAATGCGTGGTATTGTAAAGGAATTTGCCGCCTCCACCGAGATTTCCAGCCCGAGACTCGACAGGAATTCCTCCATGGAATTGAGGCTTTTTAATGTTTCCTGCCTTTCAATATTTGCTTTGTACATTTCATTTCTTCTTAAGTCATCCTCCGTGATGGACAATAGCTCAAATTCAGGCAGCTTTTCAAGGACTTCGGAGTATCTGGCCGTATCTTCCGGCATTTCCACCACCGTGACTTCCGGCAGCATTGCCTTGACAAATTCTCTTTCTACAGGGTTGTCGTCGATAAATACAAGGCTGTCGATTCCAATGCCCAGCTCTCCCGCGATCTCGTTTAAATTGGCAGCCTTGTTGTTCCAGTTTATTTTGAGAACCGAGAAATACTTTTTCCGGAGCAGCATGTGGGGATGTTTCTCCATAATTTCCAGGGCGTCTTCCGGATTATTTTTGCTGTTGACAGCCAGCAGAATCCCTTTGGCGTACAAATTGAGGATGCTTTGCTGGAAATCGTAGTAAGCCCTGCCGGGGCCTGTAATGTCGAGAACTACGTCCTGCAATCCGTCTTCTCCGGCGATGCCTCCCCAGAGCGTATTATCCAGGTCCAGCACCAGGCATTTTTTATTTTTTGATTTTATGGGCAGGATATACCTCATGTATTCAGCTGTGATAAGCCGTATAAAGGGGAAGGAAACAGGAGATTTTGTCGCATAATAGATTTTTTTATCCATGGCTTTATCCAGTCCAAATCGGGCACAGGTGCTATTATAGTCAAAGATAAAGATACTGTCCTTGTCCTGTGCCCATTCTTCAAGCAATGTATTCAGCATTGCAATCATAGCCTTCAAGCCGGGACGGAACTTATTATCCAGTATGCCTAAGGGCGAAAAGCACGGAAGCTTGAAATTGTGCACCAATATCTTCGCGCCGCACTTGCTGCGGATCGCCTCCACCAGTGAGACGACAGACTCCAGCATGCTATTGACAAATTGGATCTTTTTTTCTTTTCCTTCCACCAATAAATTGAGATCATACCATTGGGGAAATAATATCCTTCCTTCGAGCCATAGGATGATCAGTTCGGGGGCGCTCCGGTACAAGCCGCTGTCAGATTTGAGGATTTCCTGGACATACTGGTTGTAAGGAGCATTGTATACTTCCGCCGTGATGTCATGCATGGAAGCTGCCTCCTGCAATCCCTTGCCGACATATTCGGTTGTACAGTTGCCAAGCATGGCTATTTTGATTGAAGCCTTCATTTTCCTTGACTTATTCCTCCACTTTCTTTATGTTCATGCCGCACAGGGGACATTCACTCTGTTCAAACGGGGACATTCCCTCCTTATATCCTGCGACCCGTAACTCGGCGGGTGTGTCCCCGCACATTAGAAGCTTTCACCTCCGTTAACGGGTATGTTTGCTCCATTTAAAAACTGCGCATTTTCGGAAAGCAGGAACTCAACGATCTTTGCAGCATCCTCGGTTGTAGTGAGTCTTTTCATGGGGTTCCTGGCAGCGGCAACTTCCATGTATTTGGAGGGCAGGTAGCTGGAAAGACTTGTGCGCATAAGCCCGGGTGATACCATGTTTACCGTGATTCCGAATTTGCACAGTTCGGCTGCCAGCGCTTTTGACAGCCCTAAAAGCGCATACTTTGCCGTTATGTAATGGGGGATTTTTTCCGGGGGTACGTTGAGGACAAAGGAAGTCAGGATATTGACGATCCTTCCTTCACCCTGGAGCTTCATTATTTTTGCGGCTTCTCTGGAGAAAAGGTAAGAACCCCGCAAATTTACATCCAGCAAATCCTGGAACATATCCCACTCTGACGTCAGGAAATCGCAAGGCAGGAAAGAGGGGCAGGCATTGTTCACCAGCACATCCAGTCTGCCTTCCGCTGAAAGGATATCGGAAACACAGCCGTTGATCCGGACTTCATCTCTCTGATCGCATTTGACGGCGGTGACGTTGTTATTTTGCGGCAATGTACCCGGAGAGCCTTCACAGGAATAGGTATAATATACTTTATTGGTGCGGCAGGACGAAAGCCTCTCAACAATTTTCTCCCCCAGCCCCCTGCTTCCGCCGGTAACCAGTATGACCTTCGGCATCATGCGTCATTTCCTTCTTTCAAATCAATTTGTCTTAACACTGCATTAAAAACTATCAGATTATCCTTGCAGAAATAACCCATGAAGGCATTTGCGATATTTCTGCAAGGCGCATAAATGCGGATCTATAAATGAAGTTTTTGCTGCAGCATCAATAACTGCTTAACGGTTTTGATAAATTTCGCTTCTATACAATATCTTGGCACGAAGGACGTATATAAGCGCCTCCGGACCATTCCGACAAACTCTGCTCCGGAGGAGAAAAAACCCCGTAAGCTGTTTTTTATTCCCGGGAGCTGCTGCGGATCTTTGCCCGCATGGCGCATCAGAAGCTTGACCTCATATTCCAGCAGCATTTCATCCGCTTTTTTTACAATTTCATATTCCTCTGCGGCAGGGCAGGGAAGATGAAAGGCTTCCCATATAACCGCCTGGATTTCATTTTCGATCTGCTTGAACTGAGGGATAAGCTCTTTGACCGGTTTTGGCATATCACACACAAAAGCTTCCGCCGCATCGTGGAGCAAACCGTAAAGCTGAATTCCTACGGGATAGCCCTGCTTTTTAATAAGCTTGGCCGTGTTCAGGCTGTGGTGCGCCACACTGTAGAACTGCCTGCAATGCCCGTTGAACCTGCACAGCATCGACAGGGAATGGGCGATATCCCTCAAAGATATGCTGCTGCTGACAGGTTTTAATACATCAAGCTTTTTTCCGGTATACGTATACAAATGGTTCTTAAAAAACTGTTCGATGGTTCCTACCTCCGGCTATTTCATGGATATTTTTACATAACCCCTTGCAACAATCCTGTCCGACTGATTTTTGATCAGGATTTTCATTTTGACCATGTTTAACGAAAGCGCCGCTCCCTGTGTTTTTTCGGTTACGGTACCTGTGATGGTCAAAGAATCGCCTGCGTATGCCGGCGATATGAAATCCATGTTTTGTGAAAGCCATACGGAGCCTTCTCCGGGAAGATGCATTCCGATCAGTGTGGAAACAAATGACTGCACCAGCATCCCATGGGCGATTCTTGATTTAAGGCCATGCCTGATGCAATAGGCCTCGTCCATGTGGACCGGATTGAAATCTCCGGTAAATTCCGCATAAGCGTCAATCATTTCGGTGGTAATATCTTTTTTGATGGTAACGCTATCTCCCGGATTTATTCCTTCAAAAGAAATTCCCAAGATTTTTTTCTCCTCAAGTAATCCTCTTACTATCATATTAACCAATGGGTATTTATGTTAACAAAATGTACGGAGGATTCATGTTATTTTTTAAGCCCTTTGAGGTATTCGGTCGTAACACTGTTAAAGCCGGAGCCGGGCATCAAGGGGATATTGACGGGTGATGCAACGGTCTCAATACCGGAATTGACCGCGACCGGATTTGCAACGGGCTTTGCCTTTACGGCATCGTTCTCATTCATACGGTTTTTTAATGACTCCAGTTCCGACTTGATTTTCAGCATGTCATTTTCCATATATTTATCCTTGATACCGCACTTGGTTATATCAAGCTCCAGATGCTGATGATGGGCATCCAGACTGTCAAGCCTTTTGCTCAATTCTCTTATGGTATCCCGCAGGTCGTTGATGTTGCCCGATAAAAGCTTCAAGGTCTCTGCGATTGCTTTTTTGAGGCTCTCGGCTTCACTGTCTTTTATAAAAGTATCAGCGGGTTGGATCACCTGGGTAATAACGGGCTGGATCGCCTGGGGAGCAGCGGACGAGATAGCCTGGGTTGTAGCAGGTGGAATCTCAAGATAGGTAAGCTTCGGAATATCCTTAAAGCTCCCGGGGAAAACCGAGGTATGTACTTCAGGTGCTGTGCCTCCCGTGCTTTGAATATATGAAAAACAGGAGGTATGCTTTTCATCCAGATCTTCAAGCTTCTGTTCCATATCCCAGCTGCTTCCGTCATCGTGGGATGTCCGGCAGAAAATTCCGGTCTTGTTCGACCAAAAGACCCTTATGCCGCCCTGGTCAACGGTAAATTCCGTATTGTTAAACATCTCCTCCGATTCGGCAAGGGGCATGCTTTCCCAGCCATCCGTGCCGAAGGCGCTTTTGCTGTAAAGCAGGATATATTTTTTGTCTTCATTCCTTTGCAGGCAAAGGTGTATGTCGCCGGACAAGCTTTCTGCGGCGCATACGATCTTTAAGTCCGAAAGAGGGGAGGGGAGAGGATGAAAGCTGCCCCATTTTGCAGAACCGTTTTCATAAGTTCTGAACCCGGAAGTTTTTTTCCCATCTCTCAAGGAGCGGTAGAATACCCACATACCCCCGGTATTATCCAAAAACGCCCTATAGGAAGGAAAACCGCCTACCTGGTCGATTGTCTTTGGTACGGTCGAATTGTCGGAGCTTAGTATATCCTGAAAGCTAAGATACCTCTTCCCGGCATATTCGATAACAAAAAAGGCATAAATTCCGTTTTCGCAGCAGGCAAGATGAAGCTGCTTATCCTCCGTATCCTGATCCCTGCTTCGAAGGAGGAGCCTCCTGTTCCATGCCCCTTCCGTGTATTTCATGTAGATGATGTTTCCGCCGTAATCCTGGTACAGCATATGGATGCCGTCCTCTTTGTCAAGGCATGCACTGAAGCCTTCCAGACCGTTTTTGGCGGCAGTTACGGGCTCCTGCCATTTCCCGTCTTCGGAATTCCACCGCATAAGTATCCCATTGCCCTGACTGTAATAAATATAAGCTTTCCTGCCCGTAGACAAACTCAATATGTACTGTTTGTTATTCACATCAAACATTACTGTCACCCCTATTCATTATATGAAAAGGGTTCCAGGGTGTGAACAAAGTTCGGACGGCACATGCCGGTACCCTGTTGTATAGGGGCGTGCATTGCCCGTCCGCAGTGATGGGGTTGTCTCAGAAGGCCCGGTCCCAGTGGGTAATCCTGCAAATACGGCCGGCCCATACTGACAGCCTTGTAGTGTAGCGGTGCGCATTGGTGCGTCCATGTATTTTGAGAAGGCCCCTTTGACGGTATAAAACCGCAGCAGGAAGGGAATTGTTATACTATTCAGCCTGCGGAAAGGCTGGCTTGAGGTAAATAAAAATTTACAAAAAACAATGAAATTTTTTTATAGTATGTTATAATAAAATGGACATTTGCGGGAAATCTTTCCTGTAAGGTCTCATATACGACAGTCAAAAAATAAAATATACATAAAAAATGGAGGTAATGTAATGGCAAAGTATGTTTATTTGTTCAAAGAAGGGAATGCATCCATGAAAAACCTTCTGGGCGGAAAGGGTGCAAACCTCGCAGAAATGACAGGATTAGGCCTTCCCGTTCCGAGAGGATTTACGGTTTCCACCGAAGCCTGCACAAAGTATTATGCAGACGGAAAAGTTGTTTCCAAAGAAATTGAAGACCAGATTTATACCGCGTTGGCGATCACAGAGGAAACCGTAGGCAAGAAATTCGGAGATCCTTCGAATCCTTTCCTGGTTTCGGTCCGTTCCGGCGCAAGAGCTTCAATGCCCGGTATGATGGATACAATTCTGAATCTTGGCCTGAACGATAATGTTGTTGAAGGTCTGGCTAAGCTGACTGGCAACGAAAGATTTGCATACGACAGTTATAGAAGGTTTATCCAGATGTTCAGCGACGTGGTCATGGAAGTAGACAAGCCCAAGTTTGAAAAGATACTGGAGGCAGTCAAGGAAGAAAATAATGCAAAATTTGATACCGATCTGACGGCCGATAACCTCAAGGAGGTTGTCAGGAGGTATAAGGAACTCTATAAAAAAGAAAAGGGCTCCGATTTCCCGCAGGATCCGAAGATACAGCTGATGGAAGCAGTTAAAGCGGTTTTTCGTTCCTGGGACAATCCAAGAGCCATCATCTACAGAAGGCTCAATGATATTCCCGGCGACTGGGGCACGGCTGTAAACGTACAGGAAATGGTATATGGAAATATGGGCAATGATTCCGGCACAGGCGTCGCATTTACAAGGAATCCGTCCACCGGTGAGAAGAAGCTTTACGGAGAATTCCTCATGAACGCGCAGGGCGAAGACGTTGTTGCTGGCATCAGGACACCCCAGTCCATTGACCAGTTGAAGGAAATTAATCCCGATGCATACAACCAGTTTATAAATATAGCCGAAACACTTGAAAAGCATTACAAAGACATGCAGGACATGGAGTTTACCATCGAGAAGGGCAAGCTCTTCATGCTCCAGACCAGAAACGGAAAGAGAACTGCTGCGGCTGCTCTGAAAATAGCAGTTGATCTGGTTGCGGAAGGAATGGCAACAAAAGCCGATGCCATTATGAAGGTTGATCCCAAGCAGCTTGATGCACTACTGCATCCCAATTTCGAGCCTAAAGCCCTCAAGGCTGCCGTTCCGGTGGCAAAAGGACTTCCGGCTTCACCGGGAGCTGCGACAGGAAAGGTTTATTTTGAAGCCGAAGATACAGTAAACGCTGTCAAGAATGGTGAAAAGAGCGTCATTCTCGTACGGCTTGAAACTTCTCCGGAAGATATCGAAGGTATGCATGTTTCGCGCGGTATCCTGACAGGCCGCGGCGGTATGACCTCCCATGCGGCGGTTGTCGCCCGCGGTATGGGCACCTGCTGTGTAGCAGGCTGCAGCGAAATAAAAATCAATGAAGAAGAAAGATGTTTCTTTGACAAGAACGGCAAAAAATATGTTGAAGGCGATTGGATCTCGCTGGATGGTTCTACCGGCAATGTATACGGAACACAGCTTCCTACAGTTGAACCGGGTATGACTGGAGATTTCGGAACATTAATGGGCTGGGCTGATGAGCTCAGAGTACTGAAGGTAAGAGCAAATGCAGACACTCCAAAGGATGCGGCTACAGCGATTAAATTCGGTGCGGAAGGCATTGGTCTCTGCCGTACTGAGCATATGTTCTTCGAGCCGGACAGAATCCCTGCGATGAGGGAAATGATCGTAGCTCGTACCGAAGAGCAGAGAAGGAAAGCTCTTGACAAGCTGCTTCCCATGCAGAGAAGCGACTTCGAAGGACTCTTCACCGAAATGAAGGGCTATCCTGTAACCATCCGGTTCCTGGATCCTCCGCTCCATGAATTCCTGCCCCAGGCGGATGAAGACATCGCTTCCCTGGCAAAGGAAATGGGACTCACCTTTGAAGAACTCAAGGGTATTGTTGCAGACCTCCACGAGTTCAATCCCATGATGGGACACAGGGGTTGCCGCCTGACCGTTACTTATCCGGAAATAGCTGAAATGCAGACAAGAGCTGTTATAGAAGCTGCAATCAATGTTAATAAGAAGGGTATGAGCGTCGTACCTGAAATCATGATTCCGCTGGTAGGCGAAGTCAAGGAATTGAAATATGTGAAAGACATCGTTGTAAAGACTGCGGATGAGGTTATAGCAAAAGCAGGCGTTAACATGAAATACATGGTGGGTACCATGATCGAAATACCCAGGGCGGCCCTGACTGCAGATGAAATAGCAAAAGAGGCTGAATTCTTCTCCTTCGGGACCAATGACCTCACCCAGATGACTTTCGGCTTCAGCCGCGACGATGCGGGCAAGTTCCTTGAGGAGTATTACAACAAGAAGATATATGAATCCGACCCCTTTGCAAGGCTCGACCAGGTGGGTGTAGGCAAGCTGGTTGAAATGTCCGTCAAGCTTGGAAAGCAGACCCGGCCGGACATCAAGCTGGGCATCTGCGGCGAGCACGGCGGAGATCCTTCCTCCGTGGAATTCTGCCATCGGGTCGGTTTGAACTATGTCTCCTGCTCACCGTTCCGCGTACCCATCGCAAGACTGGCTGCGGCCCAGGCGGCAGTTAAGAAAGAGGGAGATTTGGGGCAGAAGTAGATGCAGTATACTAAAAGAACTTCAAGATCACGTACCAGGACATTTGCTATTCAATCGGCAAGCCGATTTTGAAATAGCAATGGTGGGATGATGTCGAGGTAGAAGTGTATTTCATAGTGTAAATGTCATATGTTTAAAAAAGACCACTCATTTGCGGGTGGTCTTTTTATAAATTTTTTAATGAGTTAGTTAAATACTTCATTTGGTAAAAACTCAGTACTTTTCTCACGATTGAGGATGCGTTTATCACATAAGACAAGTTTATCAGGACAGTAATACTTATATGTGAATCCAACTTTTGTAGAAATAAACCTATGGTTTTATACCCCTTACTCCTTCCAGGTATGATATAATAAAGTAATGCTTTTTTAATAAGGATTGCAGGTGAGTAATATAGAATGCCAGAATTGGACTGAACGTTTTAGAAAAATAATGCCCTGGGGTTCAAATAAGTATGCTGCGGCTTCAACAAAAATATACCTGTAATAGGGGGATTGCGAATGATCAAGATTGCAAAAACTGCTTTAAATTGTGAGCGGGAACCTCTTAAAGCACCTTTCGGCTTTAAAGGAAAGTTTATTAGCGAACTGTGGCAGATGGTTTCACAATTGGAAAGCGACAGGCTTTATCAGGGAGTGGGTCTTGGGGTTCAGAGCATACTTTGGTCCGATCCGGCAGTATTTGCATTGTTTGGTGAATCAAAGGGAAATACTCTGATGATGGAACTGACAAGGTATGCGCTTAAAGCCTCGGAGGGAATATCTTTTGATAGCCCCATTCAATTGATGGAACAGCTGCTTCCAGTTATCCATAATTACGGTAAAAAAATAACCGGCTTGAAAAACCTTGAAAAGACTTTTGCACTTAATTCGCTCGTATCCATCGACAATGCGGCATGGCTGTTGTATTGCAGGAAAGCTGGCATTCATTCGTTTGATGATATGCTTCCGGAGGAGTTTCGTCAGGCATTTGCATATAAAAATGTAAGCCTGGCATGTATTCCGCTTATTTCATACTCGGTTCCGCCAGGCGAGATATCAGGCATGGTAGAAAGCGGTTACTTTTTCTTCAAGATCAAAATAGGTTCAGATCCCGAAAAAGACGGAGATCTGGATAAAATGCTGGACTGGGATATGAAGCGATTTACAGAAATCCACAATATTTTGAAAGAGAAGGAAACGACGTATACTAGAAACGGACAAATTCCATACTACCTGGATGCTAATGGCAGGTATGACAGTAAGGACAGGCTGCTCAGGTTTTTGGAGCATGCGGATAAGATTGGAGCACTGGACAGGATAAGACTGCTGGAGGAACCTTTCCCTGAAGAATATACTGTCGATGTAAAAGATATCCCTGTATGCCTTGCCGCCGATGAAAGTACTCATTGTGATAAGGATGCGGTAGAACGGATCGAAATGGGATATGGTGCAATTGCATTAAAACCTATTGCAAAAACGGTAAGCATGAGCTTGAAGATAGCAAAAGCCGCCCATGACAGAGGGGTACCCTGTTTCTGTGCTGATTTGACTGTAAATCCGGTGCTGGTGGATTGGAACAAAAATTTTGCGGCACGTCTTGCTCCGCTGACCGGTTTGAAAACGGGGATACTGGAGGTAAACGGGCATTTGAATTATAAGAACTGGAAGACCATGATGACATACCATCCCTGCAATGGGGCAGGCTGGATAAATACTGACAGGGGCCTTTTTTCACTGGATAAAGATTTTTATGAGTCTAGCGGCGGTATATATCGTGTCGGTGATCATTATGCAGAACTTGTCAATAATGCAGTCACTTAATAATCTTTGCTTTTACCATTTTAATTGTTTTTTTCTCAACCTTTTCTCTTTGGAGATATTTTACTATAAATATTAAAAATGATAGCTATCAAAATTAAAACCTAAGAGCTATGCGAAAGCATAGCTCTTATTACCTGTTCGCAATTATCGTTCTGATTTATGGTGTAGAATCTTTGATAATCAATTGAGAACGATAAATTATATCCATTGGTGGTTCATCATATCCGTTGATTCGTTTTATCAACAGTTCTGTAGCTGTTTTGGCTATATGCGATATGGGAACTTTTATAGTAGTCAATGCAGGAGTTATAAATTCGGAAATAGGAAGCTGTTCACAACTTAAGACTGCGATATCATTGGGAATATGCAGTCCTTTTTCATAAATAGCACGAAGAACAGAAAAAATCATGTTATCACTCCCGCATATGATAGCATTAGGCGGAGTAGACAAACCTAATAAATGTTGCGTTTGTTCATAACAAGTATCTACAATCCACATGCAGTTTTTTACATACTCTTCATTCATCGGAATATCATGGTTTTTTAATCCCTGCAAATATCCATTGAAGCGACGCGAAGTATCCAGGGGTGCTTTGAGGATACCAGGGCCTCCGATATATGCAATATTTTTACGCCCTGATTCGATGAGAAAAGAAACCGCATTTTCAATTGCACGTTCTTTATCATATGTAACATTATCAATGTCCGGATAAAAACTATTTAAGCCAATTCCGAAAGGAACTATTTTTTTTATTTTCCGATACATATCATTATCGATTCTTACAATATATACAATACCATTGGGAGGATCCTTAAAAAACTTTCTGAATTGTGCTTCTTCCCGTAATTCAAGCTCTGAAGCACAAAAGGCTAAAGAAACTTCTCTTTTATCGAGCTGTTTTTCAAGTTCGGAAAAAACTCTGAGATAGGATTGGTTGAACTCGTGATTGCCAAAAGCAGAGCTTACGATACATCCTACCGAGAGTTTATTTGAAGAGATGGACTTGTTTATCTTATTTTTGTAATGAACATTCGGTAAATATCCTAACTCCTTTACCGCATCAAAAACTGCTTTGCGCGTTTCCTCGCTTGCACTGAAGCTTTCATCGCCGGATAGAGTTCTGGATACGGTTGCGGTAGATACCCCTGCCTTTTTTGCTACTTCACGAATCGTCGACATATTGTTCACCTCATTTTACTAAACAACTTATTGTATTATATCATGTTAACATTTTATCTGTCAATTTGTCCAAGCTATGTTTTCAGGACTTAACACATGAATAGTGTTTTCAAGTAAGCATTTCATAGGGGTTTTATAAAATAGGCCATAGCAGCATATATTATTTGAGAGGAAACATTTTAATGCAGTAATCTTTTAATTGCTTTCAAGCGCTTCAAAGGAAAGACAGGTGGGCGCGGCTGCAAATAAGCGCCTATCAGACTTTGCTTCTTTTTTTTGCTTCGTGTGTTTGCTCTGTGCTAAGTTTGTAGTGATGGACCAAAAATGGGGCCAACGATTGTGAATTATTATTCGCGGTCTCACATATTATAGTCAATTTTACTAATCGTGTATTGACGTTTAGTAAAATATATAGTAATATTAACTATGTAAACAAAAGGTGTTTATAAAATGCTATGGCATAAACTAAACATCTGGTATTTAAAATCTAAAAGGTAGCTTGACAAGGAGCAAGTTATCAAAAAACAAAAAATAGAGGAGGAAAATGGAAATGTGGTTAAAAAAGTTTTTGGTGTTTACTGTACTGATTGCAGTTCTTGCTACTACCCTTTTCGGATGTAATGGAAGTACAGAAGGAACTCCCGGTAATACTGCTGGCAATACCACCAGTCATACTTCTGCTGAACCAAAAGTTGTTAAACTCGCACACGGCTTTACGAATGGCGAGGGTGCCTCTGCCTTCATGATTGCCGGATATGAGTGGGTGATGGCAGTTAAAGAAAAATATGAAAAAGATAATCCGGGCAATGAAGTAAAACTGGAATTTATAACCATGGCCGACATGAACACAAAATTAATGACTGACTTTAATGCAGGTATAAAGCACGATGCTTTTACGTCACAGTCATCAGAAATTTTACAGCATATTGCTGTAGGAAGTATAGCTGATATGACTCCATATTTCTCCAAGTGGTCTCAGGAAGAGCAGAATGATTTTAATTGGCATCCGAATTGGGGTGCTTATGAAATTGATAAAAAGCTATATGGATTGCCCCTGGGATTACATACAAGAACGATAGCTTACAGAAAAGATCTGTTTATACAAGCGGGTCTGGATCCTGAAAAAACGCCGAAAACGCTGGATGAGCTAGTAGAATATGCACAGAAATTGACAACGAAGGATGTATGGGGATTAGGGCTTTATTTGGGTCCTCACGCCGCTTCGACTGAGGTTTTGATGATGCCGCTTATCTGGTCTCTCAATGGCAGTATTTTTGATGATAATACAAAAATGGCTACATTTAATACGCCTGAAGTCGTTCAAGCCATCCAGTGGATGTATGATTGCGTCTATAAATATAAAGTTACACCTTCATGGACACTATCCGGTTTACAAAATGAATCTCTGCTAAAACCGTTCCTGGCCGGACAATTTGCAATGGCCTTTGGCATTGGCAACTACTGGCTCCCGGACTTACAAAACGCTGATTTGATTAGCGGCGCATATCCTGCTTCAGCGAATGTTGATGACAGCAAGGTCGGCTGGTTCATATGTCCTGAAGAAAATGGCGTAACATATGCAAACTCCTGGGGTATCAGTATGGCCTCAACAGTATCGGATCAGGAAGAAACATTTAAATTGATCACCGCTGCAGTAGATAAGGATGTTATAAAGAAATTTATCGGATTCGGCGGCTTCCCGGCAAGAAAATCAGGTTATGATGCACCTGAGTATAAATCGGAGTTCTGGCAAAAATGGCTTGATATTGCCGCAACAGGAAGAGAAGCGCCGCATACTGCAAATTATAACAGCTTAAAAGACAGTTTGACTACTGCAATGCAGGAAATTATTACAGGCCAGGATGATTCAAAGATTAAAGAAACTTTACAGCGCTATCAGGATGAATATAATAACAGGTACGGTGGAAAGTAAGCAAAAGAATATTTGATGATCGGTGATATCCGGAAACGGAGAAGTGCTTCGTTTCCGGGTATTACGATGGAAGTCGATTGGGAGAAGGAATAATGATAGAAAAAAAGCGATTATATTCTAGCGGTTTTAAGGATTCAATTACAGCATACATTTTTTTACTTCCAGTTATAGTACTTGTTATTTGGTTTATGGCAATTCCAATTGTTCAAAGTTTTGCTAGAAGTGTGTATGACCAAAGCGGAAATTTTATAGGTTTTGATAATTTTGTACTATTTATGAGTGAGAAACGTTTCTTGCTAAACGTGCGAAATACAGTGATATATGTTATTGCAACGGTATCACTTGTTATTCCGACCGGCCTGCTGGCCGCTCACTTGATTACGGATGAATCTAAATTTGTGACCATTATTAGACCGCTGTACTTGATTCCTTGGGTTATTCCGTATATTTGCAGTTCAATCCTGTTCCGTTCAATGTTCGAAGGGCAGGGACCGGTGACGCAGCTGATTCATTTTTTGACAGGAAAAGAAGTGATGTTTTTAATTAACCCTAAGCTGGCGCTTATCGTCATAATAATGCATCAGTTTTGGAGAGCATTGCCATTTGCAACATTGTTTATGGCAGCAGGCTTGACAACCATTCCGAATGCGCTTTATGAGGCTGGCACTATAGATGGAGCAGAGAAATGGAAACAGTTTGTTCATATAACATTTCCAATTTTAAGGCCTCATATCTTTATTATAACATTAATGGCGACAAATGGAGCGATGCAAGACGCCGAGTCAATTTGGACGATTACCAGCGGCGGACCTGGAAATGCAACTGAAACGATTGCAGTGCGTTTGTTTAAAGATTCATTCAAAAATTATGATTTGAATAGCGCATCTGTTTTGGGTGTTGTGTTGTTACTGATCGCGTCGGTATTTATTTATTTGTACGGCCGTGCCATGAAGACGATGGAGGAGGATATTTATGAATAACAAAAAATATGATATTTTTAAAAATATCTGTCGTATTCTCCTGCTGGTTTTTGTTTTTATACCGATTATTTGGGGGTTTCGAACTTCAATCCTCGATAATCATGATGAGATAAAAATTATCCCTTCCGGAATATCCTTTAGAACCTATGGAGAATTTCTCGCATTTGGATCAGTATTCTGGAAAACAATAGGAAATAGTTTAATTGTAGCAACCGGTACGATTTTATTACTGGTGCCAATCGTAACGTTCGGCAGTTATGCTTTGGGGAGGATGAACTTTGCAGGACGCAGGTTTGGTAAAATATTTCTTTACCTGCCATTGATCCCGCCAATTGTACTTCTGACCCACTTAGCGAAAACGATTAACGAATTGGGTTTATTAAATAATTTGTTTGCAGTTATTTTATTAAATACTGTTTTTATGGCGCCATTTACGATTTGGATTCTAAGAAATTTTATGAAGACAATCTCTCCATCGCTTGAAGAAGCTGCAAAGCTGGATGGATGTGGGCGACTGAAAACTTTATTTTATGTAATTTTGCCAAACGCCTTTCCGGGTATTATTACAGTTATAGTGTATATCTTTATTCAATCCTGGTTGATTTTCCTATATGCATATACAGTGATTACAGATCAGGCTTTGATGGTTGTACCTCAGCTGGTTCAAACCTTCCTTGGAATATATTCCTCGGATTATACCACGCTTTCCACTTACTCTATTATTGCTATGGTACCTCCGTTAGTCTTTTTCGTATTCTTCCAAAAATGGTTTATTGCAGGCCTGTTTGGAAATATGTCAAAGTAGCTTTAAAAGTGATGATTTGTTTTTACTTTATAATATTATAACAAAGAGAAGGAGTTTTTATGAAACCAATTGTAACGAAGTTTAATGCAGAAAAAGCTGGAACCTACCAGAATGGAAATCTATGCGCTTTTGATCTGGTACCGGAAGGTATGGATTCCGATCTGGTCTTTCATTGGGTTAAAGTAAGCCCGAATGCTGCCACAGCACCGGAAGTGAACAATACGGATAAAACCTTTTTGTTCTTTGAAGGTGAATGTGCGATTGAAATGGATGAAAATCAAGTGCTTGTGAAAAAAGGTGATGTTCTTTGGCTGCCCAAAGGCTCTGTTCATACCATTAAAAATACATCCATTGAATTGCAGTTTGTTGTAGTAAAAAAGAAATAACGCCTTTCATAGTTATTAAAATGAACCTCACTTAGTGGAGGAGGAACAAGATAGAGATTCGTCAAAAGTTCATGTGCAAAATAGATTAACACAATATACAAGTTTAGGGGGATATATATGAGACGCACTTTGCAGTCCACGATTACTTTGAATAACGGAGTCAAAATTCCTCAGTTGGGTTTTGGAACGGCACTGATCAGCAATGATGAAGGTGCTACTATCAATGTTGTTTTGCAAGCGATTGAAGCAGGATACCGGCATTTGGATACAGCAATGATTTATCATAATGAGGAAGCCGTTGGAAAGGCTGTCAGACAAAGCGGCATCAACAGGGAGGAGTTTTTCATCACTACAAAGCTTTGGAATGAAGACATGAGGCAGAATCGACAATCCGAAGCCTTTGAAGAAAGTCTTGAAAAGCTTCAGATGGATTATGTGGATATGTATATGATTCATTGGCCGGTTCCTCAAAAATACATAAAATCATGGAAGATATTGGAGGGAATTTATTTCAATAAGCGGGCGCGGGTAATCGGTGTCAGTAATTTTACAGTCAACCAATTGGAAGATTTGCACATGACATCCGATGTCATACCGGCAGTTAATCAGTGTGAGTTCCACCCTCGTTTTGCAAGACCGGTATTAAGGGAATACTGCAAAAAAAACAATATAGCCTTCGAAGCGTATAAACCATTAGGTCAGGGTGTATACAAGGACAACCCGGTTCTTGCGGAAATCGGTGAGAAACATGGGAAAAGCTTTGCTCAGGTTCTAATCAGATGGGATTTACAGCATGGTGTTATTACGATCCCGAAGTCAGCTCATGAAAAGTATATTGAATCGAACCTGGATGTATTTGATTTTGAGCTGGATTCAGAAGAAATGACAATAATTGATGCAATGGACATCAACAGAAGCACCGGTACCAGTACTGCAGATTGTTTCGATTTTTAATCGGTAGGAAATCAATACAACCACATTGTGGTTCAGAAAGTACTAAGTTGTTGATACTCAATAGGCAAAGCCTTGAAATAAAAAGCAAATAAGCATTACCGATAGCATTTGAAAGAAGGAAGGATACTTCATTATGGCAGTAACAGAATTTGCAATTGTCGGTGCGGGATGGCGCTCAGAGTTTTTTTTAAAGGTTGCACAGGAGCTTCCCGAATTATTTCATGTTTGCATTGTAGTTGAACCTGATTCAAAACGTGCTGAATATATTCATAATAAATGGGGCGTATCGGTTGTTTCTGATATGGATGAGATCAAAAAAAAAGCTGTACCGGAGTTTTTGGTATTATGCTTACCGTCCAAGATTCTACCGGATATAACGAAACAGGCTACGGACAAAGGATTCTACGTTTTGACGGAAACGTTTCCTGCGGAAAGCGTAGAAGCAATTGAAAAATACTATAAATCGGTAAAAAATCCGTCATTAATACAAATTTCCGAGCAATATTGGTTTCATCCTATTCAGACCGCACGTTTAAACTTAATTCATACCGGAGTTCTGGGAGAAGTATCGCAGGCGCAGATTTCAGTCGGACATGGATATCATGGAATCAGCTTGTTAAGAAAGTATTTAGGAGTTGGCTTTAATAACTGCCAGATCACAGGAAAGTATTTTAGAAACAAAATTGTCAAAGGGCCGGGCAGGGCAGGATATCCGGAGAAAGAAGAAATAGTGGAGAACTGTCAGCAGTTTGCGGTATTTGATTTTGGGGATAAATGGGGCGTGTTTGACTTTACGGAGGAACAATACTTCTCCAGGATTCGAAAACCACGTATATTGATTCGCGGTGAACGGGGTGAGCTGTCGAACAACGAAGTGCGTTATCTTCTGGATTATAAAACTCCTGTAGAATATGGACTATACCGTATAGCTTCCGGTACGGATGGCAGTATGGAACCGCCTCACATTGTCGGAATTACGGCAGCAGATAAATGGTATTACAAAAACCCATATGGTGATGCGCGTTTGAGTGACGACGAAATTGCCGTTGCAACAGTTATGGAGAAAATGAGCCGTTATGTAAAAGGTGGCGAAGCCTTTTACTCTCTGGAGGAAGGATGCCAAGATCAGTATCTGGCCTTGATGATGAAGCAGGCAATGGAAACTGAAAAAAGTGTTGAAACTCAGACACAGATCTGGATAAAATAATTTAACCTATTTCTTCCCTGAGCTGTCGCTTGTACCTTGTGCCGCAGAAGGAGATAATCGAAGGAGCGGCACAGGTACAGTCGGGATAACTAGCTTTATATGATATGATTCATCGACAGGGGAGTAGATAAAATGAAATTTACAAATAAAATAAATTAGTTTTTAAGTACTAAGCGCGCTTTTACCGATTCATGAATTTACTGTTGAATGAATTCATTGGAGAGAATGCCATGTTCACAACCAGAGGAACGGGGGAAGTCTGACAATGGTTATTCCAAGAGTGATTAAAGTTAAACAGCTCTACGATAAAGAACATATAGAAAAAATCGAGGAGTATGTCCGTAATGAACTCGTATCTGCCAACATATCCTTCCGTAATGGTTCTAGAATAGCTATCGCTGTTGGAAGCAGAGGCATTTCCAATATTCACAGGATTGTAAAAGCTGCTTCGGATTGGGTTAAGCATATGGGAGGAGAGCCATTTATCGTGCCTGCCATGGGTAGTCATGGCGGAGCTACAGCGCAGGGACAGACAGAAGTATTGGAATCCTACGGGATTACCGGGAAATATGTCGGCGCGCCTGTATTATCTTCCATGCAGGTCGTAGAACTGAACCAGGGCGGACTTACCAACAAAGTATATATGGATAAATATGCTTATGAAGCCGATGGTACTATTGTAATCAACAGAATAAAGGTGCACACCGATTTCCATGGCACTACTGAAAGCGGTTTGATGAAAATGTGTGTAATTGGTCTTGGAAAGCATAAGCAGGCGTTAGAGATGCATAAATACGGTGTTTATGGATTAAGGGAGCTGATTCCCATTACTGCACGGCAGGTGCTTAAAGAAGGAAATATAATCATGGGTATTGGAATTGTAGAAAATGCTTATGATCAGACGTTAAAAATAAAAGCGGTTAAACCTGAGGCAATGGAACAGGAAGAGATACAACTGCTTGACATAAGCAGAAAAAACATGCCCGGTATTCCCGTCGGGAAGCTTGATGTGCTCATCGTGGATGAGATGGGAAAAGACATTAGCGGTGTCGGCATTGATTCGAATATAATAGGCAGGTTAAAAATCAAGAATGAAATAGACCCTGGAAATCCGGAGATAACAAATATTGTCGTTACCGATTTGACGGAAGCTTCACATGGAAATGCCCTGGGTATGGGGCTGGCGGATTTTGTAACAAGAAGGCTTTATGATAAAATTGACTTCCAGTCGACTTATGAGAATGTACTCACAAGTACCTTTATTGAAAGAGGGAAATTACCAATCGTCGCTGAAACGGATAGATTGGCCGTTGAATATGCTTTGAGGACCTGCGGTCCGATTCGGAATAATATGGCTAAGCTGATCCGAATAAAAAACACGCTTCATTTAGACGAAATGTATGTATCTGAAGCAGCTCTGAAAGAATTGGAAGGGAAAGCGGAGATTGAAGCCGTGGGAGACTACGTGGATTTGTTCGATAAAAATAACCTTCTGGTGGAATTTTGAACAGGTGTTTATATGACGAAATTATTGATAATCGCTGATGATTTTACTGGAGCGCTTGACACAGGGGTTCAGTTTTCAAAAAAAAACATACCTGCATTTGTCAGCACAGACTTGAATCTGGATAACCACATGAAATGTGACGATACAGAGGTGTTGGTGCTTGATACCGAAAGCCGGCATGTCAATCCTGGCGAGGCATATGCAATTGTGAATAAAATCGCAAGAGCTGCATTAGCCTTAGGGGTGGAATACATATACAAAAAAACCGATTCTGCCTTGAGAGGAAACATCGGAAGTGAACTTACTGCCGTGATAGACGCTTTTGAGGGCGCAAGGCTGATGTTTATCCCCGCGTACCCTGAAACTATGAGGACCACACGAGACGGAACCCAATATGTGGAGGGTATTCCTGTTCATGAAACCGTATTTTCAAAGGATATTCTCAACCCCGTAGGAGAAAGTTTCATACCGGATATAATTCGAAAACAAAGCGATGTAAATGTAAAGGTCATTCATGCAAACGGTAGATCAGCCCTGGAAAGTATAAAAGATAAAAAGCTTATTTGTGTTTTCGATGCGCAAACCAATCATGATATATACGAAATAGGCAAGCTTCTAGGGCAAAAAAACATGCTTAAATTAACAGCGGGGTGTGCAGGCTTTGCAAGGGTGCTGCCTGAGCTTATCCGGTTGAAAGCTCGTCCAAAGGATTATGAAAGTCAAGAGCCCAATATGTTGACTATTTGCGGAAGTATCCATGAAAGATCACTTAAGCAAGTACAGTCTGGAATTGACAGGGGCTATCCCGCATTGACCCTAACCCCTGAACAAAAGCTAGTAGAAGGTTATTGGGACACCAATACAGGAAATGGCTTCATTAATCAAATTGTTGCGGGTATTCAGGCAAATAGCCGCTTTATTATCAAAATGGTGGATCAACTACAGGATACAGGTCAAACCGATGTGTATGCAGCCCGTATGAATCTGGTGAAAAAAGGTGATATTTCGGCAGCCATAAACAAAAATACCGGTATTCTTGTAAACAAAATCCTGAGTCGTACAAAAATCGGTCTTCTTGTGATATTCGGTGGAGACACTGCAATAGGGATTATGGATGCAATTGGGTGCCAGGGTATAATTCCCGGAATAGAAATTGAGCCTGGTGTCGTCTTGTCCCGGATCGCAGGCAGTGGGTATCAATTGCAAATGGTGAGTAAGGCAGGGGGATTTGGCAGTGATGATGTATTGTCAAAAATAGTTGAATACCAGGAGGAGAGAAAGTCATGTTATTAGCTGTCACAATGGGGGATGCAAGCGGCGTTGGGCCGGAGCTTATACTGAAGGCATATTTGAATAAAGAGCTGGCTGGAGATTTTATCGTCATCGGAGATTATCAGATCTTAAAATACTGCGCTGAGCTTTTGCAATATGATGTGCCGTTAAGAATTGCCAAACATATCGGTGACATGACCAAAGGCTTTGTTAATGTGTTGGATATTGATCTGCTTAGCAGGGAAGATTTGCAAATAGGTCAAATCTCCAAAAGATCCGGTTATGCTGCGAGGAAATATGTAGAATGCGCTGTTGAGCTTGCAATAGAGAAAAAAATTGACGCAATCGTTACATTACCGATGAACAAAGAATCGACAAGGCTTAGTGATGAAAACTTTACAGGGCACACGGAATTGATTGCTGAAATGTGCGGGGAAGCAAACCATACCATGATGCTGGCGTCGGACAAACTGATCGTAACTCACGTCAGCACGCATGTGCCTATGGCAGATGCAATTAAATTGATAACGAAAGAACGTGTATATAATGTTATCAAGCTTACACACGACTCAATGAAAAGATTGATTGAGAATCCCCGTATTGCAGTTGCAGGACTGAACCCTCATGCGGGCGAAAACGGCTCTTTCGGCATGGAAGAGATAAATGAAATAGGGCCGGCGGTGATGAGAGCGAAACATGAACAAATAAACGCAGAAGGACCGATTGCCCCTGATACGGTGTTTTTTAAAGCTTATAGAAAGCAGTATGATGCAGTTGTCAGTATGTATCATGATCAGGGACACATTCCTATGAAAGTTTTAGATTTTGAAGGAGGAGTAAATATCACCTTAGGTCTAAAGATAATCAGAACCTCGGTAGACCATGGCACTGCTTTTGATATTGCTTACAAGGGGATTGCCTCAACCAAGAGCTTTGTGTCGGCATATAAGTTTGCTTTGAATATGGCCGCCAACAGAGCATAAGACCCACTCCCCGGTTATATACCGGGCGCAGTAAGAACCTGTTCGGTTGCATTCCTGGCCTGAAAAGACGGAATACCGCCGACGCTTCTCAAACCAAAAGTTTTTGGAGATGCTCTGGCAGCGTTACGATGCCTCATTTTTGATTTTTTTACATTAATCTATTGTGAAACCTTTATAAAACAGCAGGGAAGATTTTTATCGGAACTGCTGTTTTTCTATTCAAAAACATTATGACAATTTCTTTGTATCCAAAATAGTTTACTATTGTCGGTGTGCCGATAAAAAGCTCATGCTTCCCGAAACATAAAACAATTGCTGCGGCTTGTGGTATTGGCGTTACCCAAGTCAAAGACGCCAACAGGGAGTTGCTTGAAACTAAGCTGCTTCCAGAAAAATCAGGATTTATATTGACAGAAAAAACCAGGATAGGAGGTTAATTCTGTACCCGTTTAGTCCTGAAAAAAATCACTGACGCTTTTTAAGCCAATATCGTATAGAGAACATGGATAAACATACTAAGGATATGTTTTGCTTGACAAGGCATTTGGGCTATGTTAATATAGGCGTATGAAAGGGGTTTCATAAAACAATGTGAATTGTGTATGCAGGAAATATACTCCGAGACATATAAGACAGTAAATTCCGCAGTTTAATTTGGTTTAAGAATGGGATTATGTTAGTGCAGATGCATGAAAGGCTTTTCATATATATGAGATATTTTAAAAAATATACTACATACGGCTTGAACAATTCACTTACAAAATAACTTAAGGAAATGTAAAATGAGCAATGAGCCTGATAAGCGACTTTATTAGGTGCCTCCATAGATTCAACAAGGTAACATATGGTAGGAAAGGAGATGCTATATATGAGACAAAAGATAAAATCATACTCAGGCAGCCTCTCACTGCAAGTAAGTGAAAGAGAGGAACGCAATCGTACCATTTCCAGAAAGGCAGCTTCAGAAGGCATAGTGCTACTCCAAAATGACGGAATATTGCCATTAAATGAAGGGACAAGAGTTGTCCTGTTTGGTAGCGGAGCTGTACATACCATTAAAGGCGGAACCGGTTCAGGGGATGTAAACGAGCGAGAAGTTGCAGATATATATAAAGGTATGAAAAATGCAGGCTTTGTAATTGCAAATGAGCCGTGGATTTTGGATTATGACCAAGAATATCGGCAGGCAAAAGAGCTATGGAGAAAAAGTATATTTTCTAAAGCTGAGAAAAATCCGGAAGATCCACGGGCTCTGAATAATGCATATTTTCATACAAAATTTGTAACACCTTTGGGGAGATATCCCGAACAGCAGGAAATCGAGGATACAAACACCGACATTGCCATATATGTGATAAGTCGTAATGCGGGTGAGGGTGCGGATAGATTTGCCTGCCAGGGCGATTATTACTTAACAGATAGAGAAAAAGAGCAGCTTGCAGAAGTGAACAAAAGCTTTCACAGGATGATTCTGGTACTTAATTGCGGCGGGCCAATCGATTTAAACTTTTTGGATGAACTTCATATTAGTGCAGTTGTTCAATTATCTCAGCCAGGCATGGAGGGTGGGAATGCCTTTGCAGACGTAGTAAAAGGCGTTGTTACTCCAAGCGGCAAGATGAGCGATACCTGGGCATACCATTATGATGACTATCCTAATTCAGATAAGTTTAGCCACAATGATGACGATACTGAACGGGAGCTTTATGCAGAGGGAGTCTATGTTGGATATCGTTACTTTGATACATTTAACGTAAAAGTGCGTATTCCTTTTGGTTTCGGGCTTTCCTATACGAATTTTTCTATCCGTGCGATACAAACGTCTTTGATTAAGCCGAAAATTGAAGAAATAAAAGTTGCCGTACAAGTAGAAGTAACAAATACAGGAGACACCTATGCGGGAAAAGAAGTGGTACAAATCTATGTTTCTTGTCCGCAAGGCAAATTAAAAAAGGAATACCAGCGTTTGTGTGCTTTTGGAAAAACCCCGTTGCTGCAGCCAGGCGAAAAGTGTGCGTTGTTATTGACGTTTCCAATTTCACAAATGGCGTCTTTTAGTGAGGAGGATAGCGCATATTTACTGGAACAGGGAGAATATCTTGTTGCTGTGGGCAATTCATCTGTATCCAATGCAGTCGCAGCAAAAATAAGAATAGAAGATACTTTAAAGCTGTTCGCCGTTGATCATATCTGTCCGCTCCAGCAGCCATTGAAGGAACTGGAACCTGCTTATGTTCTTCAGAAAAAGTATGGTTCAGTGGAAACCTTATTCTTACATTCGGAGGATGTACAGTGTAAAATAGCGCATTATAGCGGTTCTACGCCTGAAAAGTTTGGAGGCCCGGCAGGAGAACTGGTTGAAACGCTAAATTTGGAACAGTTATTGGCACTGACAAGCGGAGACCCCGGAAAGGGGCAGAGTACTAGTGATACCTTCGGTTCGTCAGGATTAACTGTTCCAGGTGCAGCAGGTGAGACACACAACTGTGCAGCTGCTCAGCCATGGAATCTTGCGAGTATCGTTCTGGCTGATGGACCGGCAGGGATTCGCTTGGCTCACAGATATACCGTGATGCCTGATGGGAAAATTGTTAAACCAAACTTTATTGATACGATTGAACACGGTATGTTTGCATCGAAAGCTGAAATTCTAAACTCCACCCGCTATTATCAATATTGCACTGCGATACCGGTAGGTACTATGCTGGCGCAAAGCTGGAATGTAGAACTTGTAAAAGAAGTGGGGCACGCTGTTGCTGATGAAATGGAAGAGTTTGGTATCACCTTGTGGCTGGCTCCGGGGATGAATATACATCGTAATCCGCTATGCGGAAGGAATTTTGAATATTTTTCAGAGGATCCTTTACTTTCGGGTATACTCGCATCTGCGATTACAACAGGAGTACAAAGCAGAAAAGGTATAGGTACTACAATAAAACATTTTGCATGCAATAATCAGGAGGATAATCGCAAGCATTCCAATTCTGTTGTATCCGAAAGGGCACTTCGGGAAATCTATCTTCATTGCTTTGAAATTGCTGTAAAGCATGCGCAACCTATGTCAATTATGACATCCTATAATTTGATTAATGGTATACATGCCGCCAATAATTATGATTTGATAACAAAGGCGGCCAGGGACGAATGGGGTTTTAAGGGCCTAGTTATGACTGACTGGACAACTACAGGAATAGGAGGGTCTTCACCGGTAGAATGTATGAAAGCCGGCAACGATCTGATTATGCCAGGGTCACATGAGGATATAGAACTTATACGTAGAGCTCTTAAAGGAAGTGGTAAAGAAAAGTTGGAACTTAAAGAAGTCAAGAAGTGCGTAGTACATCTTGTCAATATTATTTTACAATCAAATGCCTATGAAGATTGTGTAAGCTATATGGATCAGTTTAACGGTATCAGACCTTTTATGGAATGCACAATTCTATAGACTTTTCATTCAAACAAAAAATAATTATTTAAATTCAGGAGGGTTAAAATGAAAAAGACAATTATGGATTTCAACAAAATGGTAGCAAACAATGAAAAAATAGTTTATCTCACCTGTTATGACTATCTGACTGCCAAGTATGAAGAACGGGCAGGCGTCGACATGATCCTTGTAGGAGATTCCTTAGGCATGGTTCAATTAGGCTATGATACGACATTCCCTGTAACAATGGACGACATGGTACGCCATTCCCAGGCTGTTCGGCGTGGGGCGCCAAATACATTTATTGTGGGCGACATGCCCTATATGTCCTATCAGATTTCAGATGAGCAGGCAGTTGCAAATGCAGGACGTCTTGTAAAGGAAGCCCTTTGCGACTGTATCAAGCTTGAAGGTGCTGGTTACGAGATTTGCAGCAGAATTAAGGCGATTTCCAATGCGGGTATACTGACGATGGGTCACATTGGCCTCACTCCGCAGTTCGCAGCACAGCTTGGCGGCTATAAGGCACAGGGCAGGAGTGCTAAAGCAGCAATAGATTTAATTGAGCAGGCAAAGCGCATCGAAGCGGCCGGAGCGTGTTCCATACTGGTTGAAGGTGTTCCGGCAATTGTCGGACGTGAAATTACAAAGCGTGCCAACATCCCGATATTAGGTATTGGCGCAGGGTCCTATACGCATGGTCAGCTTCTTATTTATGCAGATATGGTAGGCCTTTACGATAATTTTACACCAAAATTCGTGAAGAAATATGCCAATATCGGCGAGGAGTTGCAAAGCGCTTTTACTGAATACTGTCAGGAAGTTCGCTCCGGTCAATTCCCTATGGACGAAATGCATGCCTATAAGATTAGTGATGAGGAAGCAAACAAACTAATAGAAGAGCTTGAAAGATTTAAATGATTATACAAAACAAACAAGGAGAATAAAATGTCCTATAAAACCGATATCGAAATTGCCCAGGAAACCAAAATGCTACACATTGGCGATATAGCAAAAAATGCTGGCATTGATGCAAAATACATAGAATCTTACGGAAATTACAAAGCAAAAATAGACTACAGCCTGTTGAACGAAATAAAACGACCTGACGGGAAATTGGTGCTCGTCACCGCTATCACGCCTACCCCGGCAGGCGAAGGGAAAACAACGACTACGATCGGTGTCACAGATGCTCTCCGCAAAATTGGCAAAAACGCAGGACTGGCACTTCGTGAGCCTTCTTTAGGACCTGTCTTTGGCGTAAAAGGTGGAGCGGCCGGAGGCGGCTATGCGCAGGTAGTACCTATGGAAGATATCAACCTGCATTTTACCGGTGACTTTCATGCAATTGGCGCTGCCAATAATCTGCTTGCAGCCATGCTTGATAACCATATCTATCATGGCAATGAACTTGGCATAGATACAAGCCGTATTACATGGAGACGTTGTGTTGATATGAACGACCGGCAACTTAGGAATACAGTATGCGGTCTCGGCGGCAGAGTAAACGGGGTAACACGTGAAGATGGCTATGACATTACTGTAGCATCGGAAATAATGGCTGTTTTATGCCTGTCTGCTGACATTAATGATTTAAAGAAACGTCTTTCCCGTATTATTGTCGGATTTACAAGAGATGAAAAACCGATTACTGCCGGAGACCTCAAGGCAGCTGGAGCAATGGCTGCATTATTAAAAGATGCCTTAAAGCCTAATTTGGTTCAGACGCTTGAGCATACTCCGGCCTTTGTCCATGGCGGTCCATTTGCCAACATTGCTCATGGCTGCAATTCCATCACCGCGACGAAGATGTCGCTAAGGCTTTTTGACTATGCTGTTACGGAGGCGGGCTTCGGCGCAGACCTGGGAGCCGAAAAGTTTTTGGATATTAAATGCCGTCTGGCAGGCCTCAAACCAAATGCGGTTGTGATTGTTGCAACCGTGAGGGCTATAAAGCTTCACGGGGGAGTTCCTAAGAAGGAACTTGAAAAAGAAGACCTCATAGCTCTCGAAAAAGGCCTTCCAAATCTTTTGCAGCATGTATATAATATCACAAACGTATTTAAGTTGCCTTGTGTTGTGGCGATTAACCGCTTTCCGACCGATAGCGATTCAGAGCTCAAGCTTATTGAAGAAAAATGCCATGAACTAAATGTCAATGCTGTCCTATCCGAGGTTTGGAGTAAAGGCGGGGAAGGTGGAAAAGAACTCGCTGAAGAGGTCGTGCGGCTGTGTGAAATGAAAAATGATTTTACTTATTCCTATGAGCTTGATCTTCCTATTGAACAAAAACTGGATACCATTGTAAAAAAGGTTTATCATGGTTACGCAGCAGAGTTAACTGCCGCTGCCAGGAAACAAGCGGTTCAGCTTAGTGCTCTTGGGTTCGGCAACTTGCCCATCTGCATTGCAAAGACGCAGTACAGCTTTACTGACGATCCTGCATTGCTTGGGGCTCCTAAAGACTTTAAGGTAACCGTACGAAATTTAAAGGTTTCCGCCGGTGCTGGCTTCATTGTTGCGCTTACGGGCGAAATAATGACTATGCCCGGTCTTCCCAAGGCACCTGCAGCCGAAAAAATTGATATTGACGACTCCGGCACTATCTCCGGTTTGTTTTAAGCATTGCACGTATATAATGGTTTTTCAGCCATGATTCAAGATGATATTAAAAATACGAGGAGAAACCGGTATGGGAATTACAGCTAAAACTTTAGATGAATTTATCGATATCCTTTCTTCAAAAGAACCAGTCCCTGGCGGCGGCGGCGCCTCAGCACTGGTTGGGGCTATCGGTACGGCTCTTGGAAACATGATGGGCAGCCTGACTCTTGGTAAGAAAAAGTACTCGGATGTACAAGAGGACATTCTCAAACTAAAAGTGGATGCCGATGAATTGCAAAAGCAGCTGCTTTCTCTCGTCGAAAAAGACGCTGAGGTTTTTGAACCTCTTTCCAGGGCTTATAGTTTGCCGAAAGACACGGAAGAGCAGAGGATTGAAAAAGCACGTATTATGGAAGAAGCGCTGAACACTGCTTGTACAGTACCTTTGGAAATTATGGAAAAGTGCTGTTCTGCGATAGGACTTCTACAGGAATTTTCTATAAAAGGCGCCATCATCGCCTTAAGTGACGCGGGTGTAGGTATTGTTTTTTTAAAAGCAGCCCTTATGGGAGCAAGCCTGAATGTATTCATTAATACAAAATCCATGTCAGACCGGGCGTTGGCAGAGAGCATCAATGCCCGTGCGGAGGGCATGTTAACCCAATATACGGCACTTGCCGATGAAGTCTACAATGCTGTTGCAGCCAAGTTAAAATAGAGGAGGTATAACTGAATGGCTATCATACTAGAAGGGAAGCCGGTAGCTGATGCCATAAATGCAGCGCTGTGTGATCAAGTTATAAATTTAAAACAAAATGGCATTGAGCCGACTTTGGCAATCATCCGCGTTGGTGAACGGATTGAAGACGTAGCTTATGAGCGCGGCGTCATAAACCGCTGTAAAAAGACCGGTATTGCTTTAGATTATTTCATATTGCCAATAAATGCTTCGCAGGAGGATTTGCTAAAGGTAATTGATAATGTGAATAGTGATAAAAAAATTCACGGATGCCTCCTTTTTCGCCCTTTACCAAAGCACATGGACGATAATGCAATTCGACACGCATTGTCTCCGGACAAGGATGTGGACGGTATAACAGACATATCGCTCGCCGGCGTGTTTGCCGGCATTAATTCAGGCTTTCCGCCATGTACTTCCCAAGCCTGTATGGAAATACTTGATTATTACGGTTTCGATGTTACCGGTAAAAAGGTAACTGTTATCGGACGAAGCCTTGTGGTCGGCAAACCGGCAGCGATGATGTTAATCAAAAAGAATGCAACCGTCACTGTCTGCCATACTAAAACTAACGATATGCCATCTGTATGCAGGACATCGGACATGCTTATAGCAGCCGTTGGTGCAGCTAAAATGATAAATAAAGAGTACTTCAGCTCTGGTCAGGTCGTTATCGATGTCGGTATCAACGTAGATGAAGAAGGAAATCTCTGCGGCGATGTTAATTATGAAGATGCCCGGGACATGGTTCAGGCCGTTACTCCTGTCCCCGGCGGCGTCGGAACCGTCACTACCTCAGTGCTTGCCAAGCATGTAGTTGAAGCAGCCTGGCGAGCACATAACCGGAGGAAAGTGTGATGAATTTTTATATCCCTTCTGAAATAATATTAAATTATGCTGAAGCAGGTACTAAAAAAGCTGCCGTAAGCTGGTGGAAACTGCTCCTCCTTGGTACTCTGGCGGGACTTATGATTGGTTTTTGTGGAGCGGTGACAAACACCGCTATTCACTCGATAGGAAATGTGTCGGTTTCTCGTATTATCAGCGGGTTATTGTTTCCGTTTGGTCTCATTATGATCATTCTAATGGGAGCGGAATTATTTACCGGTAATTGCCTTTTATGCATTTCTGTCTTGAATGGAAATACAAATATAATCGGTATGGTCCGCAACTGGGTGTTCTCATATATAGGTAATTTTGTTGGTTCAATACTTTTAGCCGCAGGATGTGCCTTTTTCGGCCAGCTAAATTATTCCTCGGGCGGACTTGCTGTTTTTACCATAAAGCTTGCATCCGCCAAATGCGCATTGCCTTTTATGGATGCTTTGGTTATGGGATTTTTCTGCAATGTTCTTGTTTGTCTGGGCGTGCTTTGCAGTCTATCGGCGAAAGATACAACGGGACGAATTCTTGGGGCTTACATACCGGTGTCATTTTTCGTTATTAGTGGTTTTGAACACTCTGTAGCAAATATGTTTTACATTTCAGCTGGACTTTTTGCGATGGATGTTCCGAAATATGCTATGAAAGCGATTCAGGCCGGTATCGATACATCAACCTTAACATGGCATTACTTTTTTATGAGAAATTTATTACCTGTAACCACAGGTAACATATTGGGCGGACTTGCAGTTGGTATTACCATGTGGATGGTCTATCTCAAAAATGGAACATCGTCTGGCCTAATGACGAATAAAGAAATACACCCTGGACAGTAAAATTAGATTAATAAAAAAAGGTGGCTGTTTCTTTGATTGAGAAAAATATCGGACTCAAAAAAAAACAGGCAGGATCCTTGAACAATTCATTTACTAAAATAGCTTAAGGGAATTCAAAATGGGCAAGGAGCCAACTTAAGCGATTTTTCGGCACCTCTATACAAATTTAAGTGCTTTCTCGGATAATCAAATCAGGACGCAGCATAATAGTAGTGCCTACCTCTTTTTTTTGGAAAATATCGTGGAGCGTATTTGCCATAACTCTGGACATTGCCTCTATTCTGGTATCTATAGTGGTCAATTGAGGCTCGGAGCAAATCGCAAAAGTGGAGTTGTCATGGCCAACAATTGCAAAATCTTCCGGAATCCTGGCGCCGCGTTTGCGAAACTGACTAACCGCTCCGATCGCAGTATAATCATCCATAAAAATGAAGGCTTTGGCACTTATTTTAGAATCCAAAACAAAATCAGCAAAATTTCGTCCTCCGATTGGCCCGTGTTCTGCATGATACAGATGCTTATCAGGATTGATGACCAGTCCTTTGTTTTGTATTACCTGAATGAATGCCTTTTCTTTACGATGGGTGTTGTAGCTATCATTGGAGTGAATAAAGCAAAACTCTTTGTGCCCGCGCTGCATCAGGTGAGTAATTGCCAATTCCATACTGTAATTGTGGTCAATCAATACCGAATAGCCATTAGGAATAGATAGCCTGTTGTTAGATGTAATAATAGGAGTTCTAGGCATGTAATTATTGATCATCTGCTCGATCTCCGACCCGGAATAAACTGAGCCCAACAATACTAATCCATCTGCCTTTTTGCCTGATAATATTTGAATGTATTTAATTTTTCTTTCGACATCCTCGCCTGTATTACAAAGCAAGGTAGTATAGCCAAAGTTGAAAAACATGTCTTCAAGTATATAGGCAGATGTAGAAAAATGTTGATTACGGATATCTGTGACCAGGATTCCAACTGTTTTCATGGAATTATAAACTAATCCTCGCGCCATGTCGTTGGGGGAGTAGTTATATTTTTTCAAAATACTCTCTACGCGCTTTCGAGTAGCACGAGATACTTTCTCTGGGGTGTTAAGCACCCGAGATACTGTGGTGATTGAGACCCCGGCCTCAGAAGCGATATCATATATTGTTATAGTACATTCCTTTGACTCTTTCTGTTTGACAAAATCCATGTGTTACCTACCTCAACTACCAAAATAGATTGATTATTAAACCAGCTAAATTGATTATAAACTCAAAACAAATAAAATACAAGGATTTTATTACTAAAGCGCTAACATTTAATCTCAAAGATGTAGAGGAAGATTGAAAAGCCTTTAACGAGTAGATGAATCCATCATATTTAAAATTATAAATGTTTTATTTGACATTGGAATATGAGGTGTGATAATATAAAACTATGAAAGGCCTTTCATAATTTTATAGATTTTATTGTATCATCGTTTATAATTTTCTCTTAACTTACTTGTATATAGAGCAGAAAGGAATTTCGCATATGAAAACTCTTAATAACGTAAAAATTTTAGATTTAACCAGAGTATTGGCTGGACCGTATGCATCCATGATACTTGCAGATATGGGGGCAGAGGTAATCAAGATTGAAGTCCCCAAAAAAGGTGACGAAAGCCGTTTCTACCAACCGTTTATCAACGGTGAGAGCGCCTATTATATGAATTTGAATAGAAACAAACAAAGCGTTACCCTAAACCTGAAATCCGCCAAAGGCAAAGAAATTTTTTGCAAACTTGTAAAAAAGGTGGACATCCTTCTGGAAAATTTCCGGCCGGGCACAATGGAAAAGCTTGGATTAAGCTATGAGATATTGAAGGAGCTCAATCCTGGACTTATCTATGGTTGTGTGTCTGGCTTTGGGCATTATGGGCCTTACAGGGACCGGGCAGGCTATGACATTATCGGCCAGGCGATGGGCGGTTTGATGAGTACAACCGGTTGGCCGGACAGCGAACCTACCAGGAGTGGAACTGCAATAGCGGATGTGTTGGGCGGAATGGGCATAACCATCGGCGTGTTGGCAGCATATCTTAACAGGATGGAAACAGGGCTAGGCCAGAAGGTGGATGTAGCACTGGTAGATTCAGTGGTATCTTCACTGGAAATCATTAATCAGATATATCTGGCTGTCGGGCGGGTACCACAAAGGATCGGCAATCGGTATGAGGCTTCATACCCTTATGATTCATTCAAAGCCAAGGATGGTCAATTAGTCATTGGGTGCGGGAATGATAAGCTATTTGAGTTGTTGGCTAATGTTATGGGCAGGCCGGAACTCTGTGAGGACGAACGGTTTTGCAGCAACCCCAAACGGGTGGAAAACCATGCACAGCTCAAACCAATCATAGAAGAGTGGCTGAAAGCTATGACAATAGATGAAGCTGTAGGAAAAATGCTTGCTGTCGGTGTACCGGCAGCACCTATCAATACCATAGATCGAGTCGTGGCTGACCCGCATATTGCAGTTGCGCGGGAGATGTTTGTTGAGATAGAGCATCCCGTGGCTGGTAAAATGAAAATTGCCGGCAATCAAATCAAATTCAGCCGCACTCCGGTCGCTATACGAACCCCTGCACCATTGTTGGGACAACATACCTATGAGATTCTAAGGGAAGAGCTGGGTGTTACTGAAGACGACTTCAACAAGTTGAAAGAGGAGGGAGTGGTTTGAATAAATGGAAAAAAAACATGTTGAAATAATGGAGGTTTGCCCCCGGGATGGATGGCAAAATTTGAAGGAGTTTATCTCTACGGAAAAAAAAATTTCACTGATAAGAAGGATGCTTGATGCAGGTATACATACAATGCAGCTGAACTCTTTTGTCAGTCCCAAGGTAGTGCCCCAAATGAAGGATGCCCGGGAAGTGGCGGAGAACATTACCAGGGACTATCCAGATAAATTGCTGAATGCACTGGTACCCAATTTATATGGGGCTAAAGCTGCTGTGGAGTCAGGTTTGAGGGAGGTTTCCTATGTGATTTCAATTTCCGAAAGTCACAATAAAGCAAACGTAGGAAGAACCCATGAAGAATCTTTTGCAGGATTGATGGAGATACGCGGAACAATACCGGAATTGAAAGTGATTCTTTCTTTTGCCACTGCTTTTGGATGCCCATTTGAAGGTGAAACACCGTTGGGAAAAATTCTTGAGTATATTGATCGTGGCGTAAAGCTTGGAATCACCAAAGTTGAACTGGCTGATACTATCGGGATGGCTAACCCGGCACAGGTGGAAAGAACTTTCCAGGCGGTTAGGAAGGAGTTTCCACAATTAACACTTTTAGCTCATATGCACGATACTCGAAATAATGGTATATTAAATAGTTGGACAGCGGCCTCAAATGGAGCTGATATTATACATACTGCACTAGGTGGACTGGGGGGCTGTCCCTTTGCTCCTGGCGCGTCTGGAAACACTGCCACCGAGGACTTTGTTTGGTTACTGCAAAAAAGCGGAGTGAATACCGGGATAGACTTTCAGAAGCTCTTGCCGGTAGCCAGGGAAATGTACGAAGAAATTCAAGGTAATTATAGCGGTCACCAGCTTCATATTGAAATGACCAGTTGCATCGCATGAAGGATATGATAAGTAAGGAAGGGAAAAAGGACATGGGTAAAACACTGGCTGAAAAAATATTAGCGCGTTGCTCTGGGAAAGAGCAAGTTACCGCAGGCGAGATTGTGATGGGGAAAGTGGATTGTGCTATGCTGGACGATACCTTGGGTCCCTGGTATGTCGATTCGGGGTTGAAGAAACTGGGCGTGGATATTTGGGATCGGTCAAAAACAGTATTGGTCTGTGACCATTACACCCCTTCTGCCAGTGCTGCGCAGGCAAATATTGTGAACTTCAGCCGTCGATGGAGTAAAGAGTATCATATCGATAATTATTTCGAAGAATGTGGGCCTTGCCATCAGATATTGGCGGAAAACGGATACGATTTACCGGGAACGCTTCTGGTGGGGGTTGACTCCCATACCGTTACAGCAGGGGCGTTTGGTTGTTTCGGGACTGGAATCGGTTCGACTGAAATGGTAGGCGTTCTGGCCACAGGAGAAATATGGCTGCGGGTGCCTGAATCTATGAAGATTACCTGGGAAGGAAAACTATCTGAAGGGGTAATGGGCAAGGATATCTTTCTACGCACAATTAAGGATGTAGGACATTCGGGGGCTACATACCAGGCAATGGAGTTTTGTGGAGGTACAATCAGCAATCTTGCTATGGATGACAGAATGTGCATTTGCAATATGGTAGTTGAAGCAGGGGCAAAGACCGGTCTTATAGAAGCGGATAATAAAACTGAAGCCTTCCTTAAAGAGATAGGATGCACAAAACCCTATTATCCAATGCAAAGCGATCCGGATGCTGCTTACAAATCTAAATTGTCTTATCGGGCGGAAGATTTGGTGCCTCAGGTGGCTTGCCCTCATGAGGTTGATAATGTTTGTGATGTAAAGGGTGTTGCCGGGACTCGGATTGATCGTGTATACATTGGTTCCTGTACAGGCGGCCGACTTACCGATTTAATGGCAGCGGCAAAAATACTGGAAGGCAAGCGCCTGAGCAGGGAATGCAAATTGGAGATATCACCAAGTTCCAAGAAAATATGGGAACAAGCTGCCAGGATTGGGATATTGAATATTTTATCCGAGGCGGGGGCAACAATCCTTGCGCCTACATGTGGCGCATGTGTAGGGTACCATTCCGGTTTACTTGCAGACGGAGAGAGATGCGTTTCTACCACGAATAGAAATTTCAGAGGTAGAATGGGCAGCAGAGAGGCTGAGGTATATCTGGTTTCCGCCGCTACTGCTGCGGCCACTGCATTAACCGGCAGACTGACTGATCCTCGGGAGATATAGGAGGAATGGATATGGAGAAGAAACTTATCTGTGGCATAGTGCATAAATTCGGGGACAATATTAACACTGATTTTATCAATCCGGCCCAGTACATGGAACTGAGCATGGAAGAAATGACAGCTCATGCAATGGAAGGAGCGGATCCTGAATTTTCAAAAAAAGTTAAGCCTGGAGACATTATAGTAGCGGGGAAGAACTTTGGCTCAGGTTCCAGCCGTGAGACGGCGCCTTTGGTAATCAAAAACAGTGGTATTTCAGTAGTCATTGCGGAATTTTTCGCCAGAATCTTTTATAGAAACGCTATAAACATCGGGCTCAAGGTTCTTATATGTGAAGGAGCTTCGGAAATAGCCGAAGGTGATAAACTGGAGGTAGATGTTTCTATTGGATTAATCCGCAGCCATACCACCGGAAAGGAATATAAGTGCACAGCTTTACCTGACCATATATTGCAATTGATAGAGGATGGAGGGCTGATTGCTCATCTGGAACATACTATTAATCACAAGTAAGGGTAGCTGCCTAAAACTTTAGTTTAATGAGGTGGATATTATTATGAATAATGAATCTATTGCTATCAAGTGTTCCATTGTCAGAGGCGGGACAAGCAAAGCCGTATTTATTATGGAAAATGAATTGCCTAAAGACCTTGCGTTAAGAGAAAAAATTATTTTAGGCATATTCGGTAGCCCGGATGTCAGACAGATTGATGGCCTCGGAGGAGCGGATTTGCTTACGAGTAAACTGGCAATTATAGGACCTTCTTCAATTCCGGAGGCAGATGTTGATTATACATTTGGGCAAGTAAGCATTAAAGAACCCCGGGTTGAATTCAACAGTAATTGTGGAAACATTTCGTCAGCAGTCGGGCCTTTTGCTATTGATAATGGACTTGTACAAGCTATCGAGCCTATAACAACTGTAAGGATACACTTAAAAAACCTCGGGAAAATTTTGACGGCAGAAGTACCTGTGAAGGATGGAAAGTCCGCGGTAGAAGGGATGTTCGAAATAGATGGCGTTCCGGGCACAGGTGCTCAAATTGCTCTTGATTGGAGCTCTGTTATTGGGGGGAAGACTGGAACCCTTTTACCGACAGGCAATGCACAGGATATTATTAAACACAATGGAAGAGAGTATCATGTTTCAATTGTTGATGCCGGTTCCATAACAGTATTCGTCCCTGCTGAAGACCTTGGTATAACAGGCATAGAGACACCGCAGGAAATTGATGGAAATAAGAAATTGGTAGATTTATTAGAGGCTGTCAGGGGTAAGGCGTGTCAGTTAATCGGAATGGTGAAGGATTGGCGGGAGGCAAAGGAAAAAACATATTATCTCCCTTTTATCGTAATCATATCCAAACCGCAGGATTACACTTGTTTTACCGGAAAGAGAATGAAAGCTGAAGATATTGATTTAGTTGCCAGACTTTCGACGATGGGAATGATTAATAAAACTTATGCAGGAAGCGGGACGGTTTGCACCGGAGCTGCCGCAAGAATAAAGGGCAGTGTTGTATATGAAGCACTCACTGAAAAGTCAAAAAACAATTCTACGATTCAAATCGGACATTCAGCAGGTAAAATACCTGTAACGGCTGAGGCAACAATTGATAAAGACGGAAATACAGTTATGCAGAAAATAATGATTTTCAGGACGGCGAGGATTATCATGGAGGGCCATGTATTTGTCAGGAAAAGCAGAATTGTATAACCCAATTTATGAATTGAATAAATTAAGCTGCTACTATTTTTTAATATCTCAAAGGAGATAGCAAAATGCCAAAAATTTTTAATTTAGCACTGCATGATGAAGCTTATGATAAAGCTTACCAGATTGATCCCGTCTCTCCGAACGACTTAATTCTGACAACCAACCGCCCTTTTGAGAGCCTGGACGGAGAATGGGGATTTTTGGTTGATCCCTATGAGAATGGAATGCGCAAAAAATGGTTCAATGAGGTCACAACGGATAAAGAAGGTCGGCCTCTGCCGATGGATTATGACTTTGATCATATGGAACTGGTTCATGTGCCTTCCTCTTTCAACACAGAAACGCATAAATGCTTATATTACGAAGGCATGACCTGGTATTCGCGAAAATTCGGTTTCAAGCCCGGTTCAAAAGCGGAGAAGGTTTTTTTATACTTTGAAGGTGCGAACGATGAATGTCGGGTTTGGCTTAATCAAAAATACATAGCCAGGCATTTGGGTGGCAGCACTCCATTCTGTGTCGAAGTGACGGGAATGCTAAAGGAACAAAATCGGCTTGTAGTCATGGTCAACAACAGCAGACGCCCTGACAGGGTGCCAGCGCTCAATACTGACTGGTTCAATTATGGTGGTCTATACCGATCGGTGAACCTTTATCGGGTACCGGCAGCGTTCGTGCGCGACATGTTTATCCGTTTGCGTCCGGATGGGCGGTTCAACAAAATTGATGTCTCCGTATCTGTGGAGGGTGAAGTGGACCACTGCACGGTGGAGATCCCAGAACTCGGAATCTGTAAGCAATTTCAGATTTCAGGAGGAAAGGGCAAGCTTGAAATTAACGCTGGTCCAATCCTGTGGTGTCCTGAAAATCCTAAGCTCTATGATGTGATTATTCGGTATGGAAATGACGTGCTGCAAGACAAAATTGGCTTCCGTGAAATAAGTATTCATGGCTCTGAGCTGCTTTTAAATGGAAAACCTCTGTTCCTGCGAGGAATAAGCATACATGAGGATCATATCGATTTCGGTAAAACCTTCACAGAACAGGTTATACGTGACAATTTCGCCATGGCGAGGGAGCTCAATTGTAATTTTATACGCCTGGCGCATTACCCTCACTCACGTATTGCAGCTCTTATCGCCGATGAGATGGGGCTGATGCTCTGGGAGGAGATACCTGTTTACTGGACATTAATGTTCGATAACCCCGACACACAGAAATGTGCGCTCAATCAATTGCAGGAACTGGTTCTTCGGGATAGAAACCGGGCAAGCGTATGCATCTGGTCGGCAGGCAACGAGAACCCTGACACTGACGAAAGACTTACTTTAATGTGCAGGCTGATTGAGGAATATAAGCGTTTGGACGAAACACGGCCTGTGTCCGCGGCATGCCTTGTGAATTATGACAATCTTGTTTTGGAAGACAGGCTGACGGAATATGTGGACATAATCGGCATTAATGAATATTTTGGATGGTATAGAAACAATATGGGGGATCTGTCAAAGGAATTGTCTAACCTGCAGTCCGGTAAACCGGTGTTGATTTCAGAATTTGGAGCCGATGCGCTTGCGGGATACAATGGTACTGACAATGTATTGTTTACCGAGGAATACCAGGAAAATTTCTATCGCAAGCAATTGGAAATTCTACTGAGCTTTGACAAAGTAAAAGGGATTATTCCCTGGATTCTGTTCGATTTTAGGTCGCCAAGAAGACAAAATCAGTTTCAGCGCGGCTTTAACCGGAAGGGGCTCGTTGCAGCGGACAGAGAGACCAGGAAACTGGCATTTTATACGCTGCAGAAATCCTACCAAAAGCTGAAAGAAACCCGAGGATAAGCGAAACTACAGAATATTATTAATTTTGGAGGTGTAAGCGAATGTACAAAATTATCGACGTACATGTACATTTACAGACAAAGAGTTCCCACTTGGACATGCCCAAAGAAGCACAGGTTTCATTGGACCTGATGGACCGGAATGGCATTGATCACGCAATTGTCTTCCCTAAAGTCGGTTTTGGGGATCCGGAGGGAATAAAGGATATGGCGCAGATGCATGATATGATTGTCAGGGTTGCGGAAAACCACAGTGACCGGTTCCTGCGTGTGCTTGCCCAAGTGGAGCCGCGCTATGGAAACGCCGGGCTGGATGAGGTTGACAGGGTATTTACAGAACTGGGCGTGGCCGGTCTTATGTTTCACAATGATTTTTTTGGTACTCCTATTAAATCTGAACGGATGTACAATCTGGTGCAGCGGGCATCCAAGTATCCTGACGCCGTAATCGCGCTGCATACTGCGATACACTCTTTCCTGGAGCCACCGTTCATGGCAATGGACCTGATTAAATCTTTTCCGCAAATGTCATTCATCATGATCCATCCGATGATGAACCGCACCCATTTCCTGGCAACCGCGCAGGTCGCCAAAGAGTGTCCGAATGTCTGTGTAGATACTTGTATGGCGACAAACCACGATTTTGTAATTGAGGAAGCAGTAGAACTTATCGGAGCTGACCGCATCCTGTTTGGTACCGACAATCCTTCCTTTCGGGAAATCGGCTACTGTCCCGACAAGCACATCATTGAAGCAGCATTGATCTCGGAGGCCGACAAAGAGCGGATCTTTTCTGAGAATGCCAAGCGGCTCTTCAAACTGGACATTTAATCCGCAGGTTTATATATGACTAAAATTTGAAATAGATTGCGAGGGCAAATCAACATGGAAAAGATTATTGATGTTCACGTAGAGGTTGGATATGGGAGCGAGGTGCCATTCCATGTAGAGGATACACTGCGGGCCATGGAGCGCAATGGTATCGCAAAAGGCATTATTTCACCGATCCTCACCTACCCACTGCCGCAGGGAATCAGCAGTTCCAGGGAGCAAAACGATAATATTGCCGCATGTCTTAGGAAATACCCAGACCGGTTCGTAGCCGGCTTAGGAGCTGTTGACCCCAGAAACGGTCCGAAGGCTGCGGAGGAAGTGCACCGGTGCTTTGGAGAGTTAGGCCTTGCCGGTCTTGCCTTCGACAATAGCTTCTCAGGCCGTATTGTTGACCACGCTGATATGTTCAAATTAATGGAGGCTGTCAACCGGTATTCCGGAAAGATTGTGCTTCTGAACACTGCGCCATATGCTGTGCTGAACCAGCCCTTTAAGCTGGGGCGATTGGCGGAAGCATTCCCGGATATTACATTTATTAACGGTTACGCTCTTTCGTGCATGACGCATGTGGGGAGTTCCAAGGACATGGCCTCCAAGCACCCAAATGTATATATCGACATAGCCCGCTGCATCTGGATTCATAATTCGTTAGGCGGCACCATAGAGTTCCTTGGTGCAGATAGAATACTTTTCGGCAGTGACATTCCATTCTACACCAACTGTCTCGAGCGGCCTGTTCTGGAGGGGACAAGGAACAATATGAATCTTTCCGATGAGGTTATGGAGAAAATCTACTACAAAAACGCCGCCAAATTGTTTGGGCTTAATATATGAGCCGGTAAACGATCTAAATCTTGAGGCACAAAGCCCCACCGTCGTCAGTACGGACAAGGCATGTGAAAATAAATAAAGGGAGGCAATCATAATGTCAAGTGTATTTCTCAGAAGTAAAATTTCCCCGAAAGTCTTTGCCATCTGTTTAGCGGTCATCTCTACTCTATTCATGCTGTCTGGTTGCAGCACCACGGGTCCGGCAAAGGATGCTACCTCAGCCGCACAGGAAAAAAACGGGCAGAAACCAGAAAAATCATTCGAAGGCGTTACTATTAACATGCTGCGGCACAGCAACGCCAACGAAGTACCCCCGATGCAAAAAAGGTTGGATCAGCTGCATCAGGAAACCGGACTTACGGTGAAGATGGAAACTGTTGCATTTGCCAACCTGCATGACAAGATCGTTTTGGATGCGTCTACAAATGCCGGTTCCTTTGATGTCATCGCTCTATGCGATTACTGGCTCGGTGAGTTTTGTTCCGGTGGCTGGCTGGCTCCATTGGATGATTACCTTGCGGATAAGACTTTGTATGGTGTAGAAAAATACAATGTCGATGACGTTGTTACCGCTATGTGGGATATGAACTCCTATAATGGACAAATCTACAGTATTCCCTGGAAGTTAAATAACGTTTTGTTTGTCTACCGTAATGACCTCATTTCTTCCCCTCCCAAGACATGGGATGAATGGCTTGAAGTTGCCGCAGAAAACACCAAAGACGGTGTTTACGGTGTAGGCTTGAGCCTGAAACCTACCGCCAGCGATTTATTCCTTACTCTCCTGTACTCCAATGGTGGAAGTGTCCTCTCCGATGATATGAAGACATGTTTATTAGACGGACAGGAAGCTTTGGAAACCCTTGAGTTCATAAAAGCTTTACAGAAGTATTCCCTACCCGGCGCTATCAACCGTGGATGGGATGAATCCGTGGCCTTATTTGGACAAGGTAATATCGCCAGTGACATCTACGTTTCCACCTATACAAATAACCTTGATGACCCCAAATTTTCTACTATTGTAGATAAGACCAGTTATGCTGCCCCACCTTACAATAAGAAACCTGCAACCGCCAGCAATACCTGGAGTTTAGGTGTTCTTAATAGCTCAAAACATAAAGAAGCGGCAGCTGTTACCTGTATGGCACTGACTGATTCAAATGTGTCCAGGCAATACACTTTGGACTTAAACCTTACCCCTGTGCGAAATTCCTTATTAGCCGACAAAACAATACTTGAGAAAAACAGGGTCATGGCTGTTCAGGCTGACATTATTAATACATGCATACCCAGACCTCATACAGCAAGCGTAGCTGCCATGACAGACATTATAGGCAATGAAATACAAGCATTTCTTATGGATCAAAAGGATGCTAAAAAAGCTCTTCTTGATGCTAAAGCAGCAATCGACAATCTTCTGTAATCTTGAGCATTGGCGGATTGTTTTTGCTCTCCAGGGCTTAGGCTCTGGAGAGTAAAACCTTTTCTGTATCCAAACTTCGTATCTATTTTTATAAAGAGGTGAGTATAGAGTGAGGCAAATGAATACATCTTTGAAGCAACTCAAAAAGAGAGAGAATACTCTTATGTACGTATTTTTAATGCCAGCCGTGATTTTTGTGCTCGTTATGACAATCTACCCGCTTTTCCGTACCTTCCAGCACAGCATGGAATATTATAGGCTGACGGAACAGGCCAACAGAAGCTTTTCCGGGCTTGGTAACTATATTGAAATGTTCACTAACGAGAGGACTATAAAGGCCCTTGGCACGTCATTAAAATTCACAGTATGCAGTGTATTTTTGGAAATGGTTATAGGTATCATAATGGCGTTGACGGTTAATGCAATCTCAAAGGGAAGGGCCTTTTATCGGATACTGTTGTCCATACCTATGCTTTTGTCCACTGTAGTCGTTGGTATCATGTGGAAATTTCTTCTCAACACACAAGGCCCCATTAACTACCTATTACAAATGGTTGGCTTGAGCGAGATTAATTGGTTCGAAACTACATCCATGGCGTTTCTGGCGATCGTAATTGTGGGATCTTGGCAATGGACATCCTATGTGTTCATGCTCGTACTTGCAGGCTTGGAACCACTGCCGGAAGAACGCTTGTCTGCAGCGATGATTGACGGCGCTAACGCTCTTCAGATTTTCCGCTATATCACGTGGCCGTTCATCATACCCGTTGTAAAAGTAGTAGCTTTATTTCGGGTTATCTTTTCGTTCCGTGGATTCGACCTCGTTTATGCTCTTACGGGGGGAGGCCCGGCATTCGCGACCGAGACGCTTTCTTTGTCAATCTGGAGGTCTACCTTTCAGAATTTTGATGTCGGACTTGGTTCCGCGCAATCTGTTGCTATGTTCGTTATACTGCTGTGCTTAAGCATTCCGCTGGTACACAGCATGGTTCGAGAAATATAATTGACGGGGTGTATAAAAAATGAAGCAGAAACGTGTTACTAAAATATTTATTTATTCTCTAGCTACAGTGTTTTTATTTATTTTCCTTTTTCCGCTTTTTATGATTTGTTCAACTTCCTTTAAATCCTTTGTGGATGCCTTGGCCTATCCTCCCAAAATTTTTCTGTTTCGTCCCACCTTGGAGAACTACATAAATTACTTTGCTGATCAGGACATCTTGCTTGCCCTGACAAACAGTATTGTTGTAACGGTATGTTCCATGGCCCTTACACTTCCGATGGGGTTGTTCGCAGCTTATGCGCTGGCACGTTCCAATCTCAGAGGCAGCAAGTTCATAAGTGTATTCTTCATCTGCACCCGTTTTATTCCCTTTGTGAGTACACTGATTCCCATATACTTAATCTATACTAAAGTAGGTCTTTACGATACGAGGCTTGGTTTGATTCTCCTTACATCAGCCTCGAATGTCCCATATATTGTTTGGATAATGCGTAACTTCTTAAAAGAAGTGTCGATTTCTATGGAGGAAGCAGCGTGGATCGACGGATGCTCCCGTATGAGAGGAATTTTCCATGTCGTGCTGCCTTTGGCGCGAAGCGGCTTATCAGCAACTGCAGTCCTTACCATGATCTATACTTGGAACGACTACATGACACCCATGATGTTGTCCGGCTCTATGGCAAAAACATTGCCGTTGACCATGGCTCCTTTTATGAGTGAAAAAGGTACTTTGTGGAACATTATGGCTGCGGCAGGCACGATTATCCTATTGCCATCAATTATATTTACCGCTGTAAATGGAAGAAATCTGGGAAGGGGTATATCCGGCGGTGGAGTTAAAGAATAAAGGTAAGTTAGAATCGATTTATAAATAACAATCTAAAGGAGAATATCTAATGATTTCTGAAAGACAAAGCAGATTATAAAGCCCAAGCCTCCTGCTTAAAGAATGACGGCTGAGGAACTCTTTAAGCTTGATGCAAGTGGAGGCCCGGATAATCCCGGCGCCAAATTCAGGATAGAAGGAATAGAGAGAGTCGGGATCCGGAAATTAATCTTGCTGATGCAGCAGGGGGTATCGGCGTTAATGCAAGTATAGCGTTTGGAAATTCAAAGAGCCAACCGCTTTTTCTTGTCCTATGCTGCTTGCCGCAATTTGGAATAAGGAATTGAGTTGTGCGCAGGCACAAGCTATAGGTGAAGAAAATAAGGCAAACAACTTACATTTCTTATCGAACAGCTATACATTTTCTGCCTGAGGAAAAATTTCCGATATTGGACGGCAGATTATTAATAGGGAGGATATTGTCGTATTCGCTGCTGCAGTGCGGATTACAGGTGATATATTTGCTGTGAAGGATCAGGATATGTAATATTGGGCTTAATATCTGCAATGTATATTGAACTGGTAGTTCTTGCGATATTCTTTAGGAGTTATCCCAACATATTTCCTGAACTGTCTTGTAAAGTAGTTACTATCATCAAAACCACTTTCCGCCGCAATTTCGGAAATACAGAACTTACTCTTTTTTAGCAGAAAGCAGGCATGGTTTATCCTTAAGTTTATTATATAATCTATAGGAGTAGTCTTGTAATTCTCCTTAAAGATCCTATTAAAGTGTCTTATGGACAAGTTTGCTTTATCTGCCAGTTCTTCGAGCTTTATCGGGTTTAAATAATTATCTTCCATAAATGATATGGCTTTTGCGAGATTAATAAAATTATTATGCGCATGCTTATTTTGAATATCATATTGCCTCGACAGGTAGACTACCATTTCCATGAAATGTGAATAAATCATCGTCTGGTAACCCTGAAGCGTATTCTTGTATTCTTCATTAATGTTGGCTCCGAGTTCTGCCACATATTCCAGGCTTGATATCGGCAAGGAAAGCGTATTGCTAAATCTGTGGTCTTTTCTGAAGAATGGTTCAAGGACAAAAAGAGCCTGATACCCGGAAGATTTTTTTAAATCATTACCTACTTCGATCATTCTTTCAGGTTTATACATGATATTAATAATCTTGAAGCTGCGAGGATCTTTATATCCATGAGGTGTTCCTTCGTTAAATACGAATACATCACCCTTTTTTATAAAGGTCTCTTCTGAATTGATTATATGAGTCGCAGTCCCATTTAGCACAATTACAAGCTCGTGAAAATCATAATGGAAATGCTCAGCCATATCATAATCATGATAACCATACTGGATAAAAAAGGGGAAAGCGAGATCACGGGTAAAATAATGAAGATACATATATTCCATAAAATTCATCCTCCCTGTAACTATATAATGCTATTTTCAAGCTGTAAAGTCAAGGTGGCAAAGGAAGACTGAAAGATGGGAATCCTTTGCCCAGTAAAACATTAGTTAAAGCTGTATTTTGCGTTTAGAGGCCTTTGACGGCAGGGTTGAAGCAATAGCCTATTGAAAATATCGAAGTATTTGCATAGTGGCTATATAGTGCTAATTTTAGACTAGAAAGTCAAGGAATCAGTCTCCCGGATGTTGTATATTTTTGGTATACTCAAATGTAAACAATAGAAAGGTACAATGCGGCATGCGGATAATATCAGCAGATATGAATGAAGTCAAAGGCCTTCATAGCAAAATGTTCAAAGAATGTGTAGGGTGTGGACGTGCTTATGAAGGACTTATTGCAGAAAACCAGAGACACATGTCCAGCGTTAAAAATGAATGTGGTTTCAAGTACCTGAGATTCCATGGTCTCCTGCATGACGACATGGGTGTTTGTTCACACGACGATGAGGGCAAACCGATTTATAATTGGCAGTATATAGATTTGCTGTTTGACTATATGCTGAACCTGAGAATCAAGCCGTTTGTCGAGCTTGGATTTATGCCCAGCTCACTTGCAAGCGGCCAGCAGACGATATTCTGGTGGAAAGGCAACATTACTCCTCCAAGTTCATATCTAAAGTGGGAAGAGCTGATATTTGAGCTCGTTCTTCACTGGACGCAAAGGTATGGTGCAGATGAGGTAAAACAGTGGTATTTTGAAGTATGGAATGAGCCGAACCTGGATGGTTTTTGGTCAGGCGGTAAAGAAGAGTATTTCAAACTGTATGAGGTTTCTGCAAGAGCAATAAAAAAGGTATGTGCCGATTATAAGGTGGGAGGGCCTGCAACTGCCGGTATTGGCTGGATAACAGACTTTATCGATTTCTGCTGCAAGAGTAAGGTGCCTGTCGATTTTGTTTCGACACATACATATGGTGTAAGCTTACACCTTGATGAATTTGGAACTGATCAGCTTTATCTGGATATAAACCCTGGTGCAATAATAGAGGATATAAAAACTGTTTATGATTGGGTGAAAAGTTCTTCTTTACCGGAGCTTGAAATACATTTCACCGAGTGGAGTACTTCCTGCTCACCCCGCGACAGGATTCATGATTCCTATCATTCTGCTCCTTATATACTGTCAAAGCTAAAAAGATGCGAAGGATATGTAAATTCCATGTCCTATTGGGTATATTCAGATATATTTGAAGAGCCAGGACAGCCAAATTCTCATTTTCATGGAGGATTCGGATTGCTGAATGTGCAGGGCCTGAAGAAACCGTCCTTCTTTGCCTATAAATACCTGAACAAATTAGGCGATCTTGAATTAGTGTGCGGTGATGAAGATGCGTGGATTTGCAAACATGGGAAAAGTGTTCAGGCTCTGTTCTGGAATTATACTTACGCAGCAGAACAGGATGCTCCCAATAATATATACTATAAACGGGACCTTCCCTCCAGGCCTGCAGGAAATGTACAACTCAGGCTAAGCGGTCTTGAGCCTGGCAACTACCAATTGTCGGTGTACTGCGTAGGCTATGATCAGAATGATGTTTATACGGCATTTCTCAAAATGAACTGTCGCGGCAGCTTGACATGTGAGCAGGTGGAGATGTTGAACGCCAAAACTACAGGACTCCCGGTCAAACAAATAGGTGTTATTGTAAATGAGGATCGGAAATTGGCATATGAGTTGGATATCAGGGAGAATGAAGCTATTCTTGTAACTATTGAATAAGCGTTTTCCCTGGTTAAAAATCATATCATGTTTGATTATGATGGAAGCTATTACGGAGGTGCAGTTGAGTATGAAAAATTCACCTGGGTTGGAGTCGGCAATTAAGGTGACAAGGAAAAAAGGAATTACAATTAATTTAAGGCTGTTTTTACTTGTAGCGCCATTTCTAGCTCTAACTTTTATTTTCTCCTATTTCCCGCTTTATGGGTGGGTTTATGCGTTTTTTAACTACAAACCTCCGCTCAGACTTTCACAATGTGAATTCGTAGGGCTTCAATGGTTTAAAATGATGTTTGATGGCTCGGGGCAGATTAACCAGGTACTCGACATTATGCGCAACACCTTCGCCATAAGTGGACTTGGTATCCTGACCTCGGTATTGCCGGTTATTTTTGCAATTTTCCTCTCAGAAATAAAGGCCGTCAGGTTTAAAAAGTTCATCCAGACATTTACTACGCTGCCTAACTTTATAAGCTGGGTTCTTGTTTATGCAGTTGCATACTCGATGTTTTCCAGCAGTGGTATGGTCAATAATTTCGGGCAACAGCTCGGGCTTATCGATCAGCCTATAAAATTTCTTGATTCGGATAGCTTTACCTGGATCAAGATGTGTCTGTGGGGCGTATGGAAAAGCCTCGGATGGAGCGCCATCATGTATATTGCAGCGATTGCCGGTATTGATCAGGAGCTCTACGAAGCTGCGACTGTAGATGGCGCCGGCAGGTTCAAGCTGATACGGCACATTACGCTGCCCGGTCTAATGCCTACCTATTCCGTCCTGCTTCTGCTTTCCATCGCAGGTTTTCTGAATAATGGACTGGATCAATACTATGTTTTCCAGAATGCCTTCAACAGAGACCATATTCAGGTGCTGGACCTTTATGTATTCAATATAAGCGTCGGCGGCCAGAACATGTATTCGTTTGCGACTGCTCTCAGTATGCTCAAGAGTATTATAAGCGTTGCTCTTTTGTTTGTAGTGAACAGGCTTTCGAAAATAACCCGGGGAGAAACGATTGTATAGAGGAGGGCTATTGAATGTCAAGAAACAGGTCACGTATCAAGATTACCGCAGGAAGCGCGGCTTTTAATACATTAAACTACACTTTGTTCGGTCTGTTTACGCTGCTGTGCATTTACCCGTTCTATTACCTGATCATTAATACGATCAGTGCGAATAATCTTAGTGAAAACGGATTCATCAACTTTCTGCCTCAGGAGATACATTTCAAGAACTATGTTGAGGTTTTGAAACTCAAGGGACTTGGTCATGCAGCACTTGTTTCCGTACTCAGAACCTTCATTGGCGCCGCCTTTACAGTTTTAGCGTCAGCTTATCTCGGTTTCATGTTTATTCAGAAGAAAATGTGGAAACGAAAGCTTTGGTACCGTTTCCTGGTGATAACAATGTATTTTAATGCCGGAATCATTCCTGCATTTATTACCATGCACATTCTCCATCTGACAAACAACTTTTGGGTTTATATTATACCTGCAACCGTTCAGCCGTTTTTCATCATTCTTGTCAAGACTTATCTGGAATCCGTTCCCGAATCTCTCCAGCATGCTGCAGAAATTGATGGGGCGGGCATATTGAGAATTTTTGTGCAGATCATGCTGCCACTATCTCTTCCCATACTTGCGACAATAGCCATTTTCTCGGCAGTAGGTCAGTGGAACTCGTTCCAGGATACACTGATTTATGTAACTGACCAGAAGTTGTACTCTCTGCAGTATGTCCTCTATATGTACATTAATCAATCAAATTCATTGGCGCAGTTGATCAGGACCAGTACAATTACAAGCAGCGAGGCCATGCTGAATCTGACGACCAAGCAAACGCCTACTTCGGTCAGGATGACGGTTTCTGTAATTGTTATCCTACCCATTATACTTATATATCCGGTATTCCAGAGGTTCTTCATCAAAGGCATCATGATCGGGTCCGTCAAAGGATAATCAAGCTGTTAAGCGGAGTTTAAGCAATGGGCTCCGTAATTAATAGAAATAAAAGGGAGGTAAGAATCAATGAAAAAAAACTCAGTTAAAATTTGGTGCTGTCTTATCATGGTTTTTATGCTGGCTACTCTGGCAGCAGGCTGCAGCAGCCAGACAACAAATGAAACTACAGCCGGCACGACGGAAACAACCGGGTCATCCGAAACAGCGTCCGAATCTGGCGCAGGCGAGACAACAAAGACGTATGACAAATTCATCACCATCGATGTTTTTGACTGGCAGGCAAACTACCAGGGTACAGCCAGCGGTTGGTTTGCTGATTATGTCAAAAAGAAATTCAACATGGAAATGAACATTATCGGCGCTACCGCATCCGGCGGTGCCGACGCGGTGTTCCAGACCCGTTCGGCCGCAGGCAACGTCGGCGATATCATAATGTTCGGCGCAGAAAACGGAAGGCTTGCCGATACGGTAAAAGCCGGCCTCATGTACGATATTACCGATATGGTCAAAGCATGCAAGAACCTGAACAATTATCCGGGAGCTATAACAATGCTTCAGGACCTGATCAAAAGCGATAAAATCTATGCAATAGCATCGCAGGCTTCTACAAACCCGCCGACTAAGTCAGCGGATGGAAGCGATCCGCAATTTGGCTCCTATATGCGCTGGGATCTGTATACGGCAATCGGCAGTCCGGAATTGAAAACGCTTGAGGACCTTCTTCCCGTACTCAAACAGATGCAGGAAAAGTATCCTAAAAGCGATTCAGGGAAAAAAGCATATGCTATCTCCCTATTCAAGGATTGGGACGGCAACATGATGACCCTTGCCAAACAGCCGGCATGCATGTATGGTTATGATGAAAACGGCTTCCAGCTTCTTTCGGCCGATGGTGAAAACACCCAGAGTATAATAGACAGCGATTCGCTGTATGTTAGGGCGCTCAAGTTCTTCTTCCAGGCGAACCAGATGGGTCTTATAGACCCGGATTCCACAACACAAAACTTCAGTAACCTGTCCAACAAGTATAAGGATGGAGGCGTTTACTGGTCTCCGTGGTCCTGGCTCGGACGGACGGACTACAACACCGACGAACACATGACGGCAGGCAAAGGCTTCATGTATACGCCCGTACAGGATATGAAGATATTCTCGAACGGCTGCGCTCCGGGAAACAGATATTGTGTCGGCGTCGGTTCAAAGGCTCAGGATCCACAGAGGATGGTGGATTTCATCGATTGGCTATACTCGCCCGAAGGAATTATGCTGTCCTGTTCAGGACTCGGCAGCACCTGCGGACCTGAAGGCCTGACATGGGAAATGAAGAACGGCAGGCCTGAATTGACCGATTTTGGAAAGAAGGCATTTGCAGGTGACGACAAGATTACCATACCCGAGGGCTGGGGAAGCGGAACCTACAAGGATGGCATTTCACCGCTCAACTACACGGCTGTAAACGGTCTTAACATAAACCCGGTAAACAATGCGCCCTATAACCCTACGCTGTGGCCTTCCTACCTTGAGGCGAACGTAACTCCTCTTGACAAATCGTGGCAGGGCTTTATGAAGGCTGCGACGACGATAGATTACCTTACCCAGCATAACATGTATACCGTAGCGCCGGGTATTACCTATGTGGCGCCTGCGGCGGCTGTAGATGTCGACGCGGCCCGAACGCAGTGCAAGCAGATTATCGTACAGGATTCCTGGAAAATGGTTTTTGCAAAGGATCAGGCAGAATTCGACAAACTGCTCAAACATATGCAGGACACCGTAAAAGGACTCGGCTATGAAAAAGTTCTGGCCTGGGATCAGAAAATCTCGGATGAAATCAGCGCAGCTCGTGAGGCAGCTGCAGGTAAATAAATTGCTGCTAAATTGAAAGGGTTGTCTTTAAAGACAGCCCTTTTTCGCCTTTATACATGTCTTTACACAACACATCCTATTTTTTGCACAATTTATCTTCCGGCTATACGAAATAATCAGGCTGCCGGCACAATGCCTTTGTAATAATACAAAAGGCGAAGGTGCATTCCTGTGCCGCGCTTCGGAGGATCGCCTCCCTGTTCGCTTTATATGCTTGACTTACAGTCTTACATAATATACCATTGAATCATGAAAGGTAATTTATGTTTATAGCGGTTTTAATTTCGCTGATTACCCTGGATTACCTTGCCATACCAATAGTGTGATGTTATCATGGGCATTGAGAAGTGTTAATGGGTCTATCGAGGAGTCCTCATAATGGTATAAAAAAGAAAGCGGTATTTGAACACAGCAGGAGCGGTACCTGCTCCATTACCAGGCTGGAGCTTGAGCTGCCGCCGGTCAGATATGCTTTTATCATTTCTGCAGATGGAATGGATAGGGGTATAAAAGAGAAGTTCATAAATCTCAAAGAGTCATAAATATGAGGAAATAAGGAGGACAGGATTCTGATTATGGAAAATGAGTATAGGCCGTTGAATTATTGGGGCTGGCTTGAGAATATCAAGCCGGAAGAAGTCCGGTGGCAAATCCGGGAAATGCACAGGGCGGGCCTCGGGGGATATGTGATGCATGCCCGGGGAGGTCTGGAGATTCCATATATGGGGAAGGAATGGCTGGATTCGGTAGCTGCCATGGCAGACGAAGGAAAGCAGCTGGGTATGACGACGGTCATAGACGATGAGGATGGCTGGCCCAGTGGTTTCGGTGCTGGCGAGGTGAATGGAAAGGGAGAGGCTTACTGGCTCAAATGGCTCCAATTTGAACTGGTGAAGGTCAGTGAACTCAAAACATCCCATAGAACAGTCGGTGTTTACATTGCAGGTGCCGACGGCGCCTATGCCGGCATCGATGCTTCTCAACTCATTGATTCCGGGCAGAAAGCCCTTCATATTTATTATAATTACAACCGCTATTATGTAGACAACCTGAATCCGGCAGTTGTGCAGGAATTCATCCGGGTAAGCTACAAAAAGTACTATGATGAGTTCCCAACAGAGTTCGGAAGCGGCATCCGGTCCATCTTTTCCGATGAACCTCAGCTTGCCAGACAATATATTCCCTGGTCGCTGATCCTGCCATACGAATTTAAAAAGAGTTTCGGGTACAGCTTAATCGATGTGCTTCCCGCAGTCTTTTTCCCATCCGGAGATTATAAAAAGACAAGATATGACTTCTGGAGTACGGTCAACAGGCTGTTTACCGACTCCTACGGCAGGCAGATCGGAGAATGGTGTGGAAAACATGGTATTGCAATGTCGGGCCATGTGGTGTATGAAGATTTTCTCGGGCTGCAGATGCTGGGTTCCGGAGGCGCCATGCCATTTTATGAGCATATGCAGGTTCCGGGTATTGACTGGCTGTGCAGGACCGGTGTAAACAGTATGATTGTCAAGCAGGTTGCATCGGTTGCGGAACAGACGGGGAAGAAGCGTATCCTGTCGGAAATGTTCGGCTGTGCGGGCTGGAATGTGTCCTTTGAGGAACTTAAATGGATCGGGGAACGGCATTATGTCCTGGGCGTCAATCAGATGCTGCAGCACCTGGGTTTATACTCGCTGAAGGGCTCCAGGAAGCGCGAGTATCCCGCTTCCCTTTTCTATCAGCAGCCCTGGTGGAAGGAATATCACCATTTCAATGACTACTTCACCGGTTTGAGCAAAATTATGAGTGAGAGCCGGCCGCAGATCGACCTGCTGGTGATCCATCCGCTCAAGAGCGCATGGATTGCCTTCGAAGGACAGGCAATGGAAAAAATCGGGTGGGAACGGCTCTGGGACATTGAAAGGCACGTGAGCAATCCGGAGATGGAATACTTTGAGGATGTAAAGAAAGTGGATTCGGAGTTTAAAGCACTTACAACAAGCCTTTTGGAGTTGAACTATGATTTCCACTATGGGGATGAAACTCTGATGGGGAAGTATGGAAATGTGGAAGGGGACAGGATCAAGGTGGGGCAATGTACCTACCGTATTGCGATCCTTCCTTCGTCCGTTACTCTGGACAGGAGTACATTGAAGCTTCTAAAGGAATTTGCAGGCAGAGGAGGCAAAATTCTGTCCGTGGGACAATTCCCCGGACTGCTGGAAGGGATTCCTTCGGAGGAAGTGAAGAATTTTCAGCGTCAGGTCATGTCCGTTCCCAATGCAAAAGCCGACATCGGTAAAGCTCTTTCGGATTTTCTTGTTCCTCCGGTCTCGGTGTGGAACAGCAAAGAAAACCAGGCGGATGAAAACAAACATGTATACTGTACAGTGAGAAAATCCGGAGACGAGCATTACTACTACATTGTCAATACCAGCCTGGAGCTTTCGTATGACCTGCAGATAAAGCTGCAAAGGAAGGGGCCCGTTTTCAGGCTCAATCCTGCCAGCGGAGTCCGGCAACCGGTAAAAATGCAGGAATATGTACATTTAGAGCCTGCAGAATCGCTGCTGCTTGTACAGCCGATAAAGGAAAATCAACAGGCGTCTGGCATACCCGGAGATGGGATATGTTCCGGACCGGCTGTTCCGGCTGCTTTGGAAGAGGCAACGGCATGCACTGAGTTGGCACTGCCCGTAGATGAACTCTGGGATATCGGCGACCATGATATGAATAGCATTACCCTGGACTATTGCCGGTACAGCATCGATGAGGGGGAATGGCAACCGGAATTGCCTGTCATCAGGCTGCAGCAGAAAATGGTCTCTCTGGGCAGGCCTGCGGATGTAAAAATGCTGTTCCGCTTTTATGCCGTGGAAGCCATCGAGACGCCATTGTACATTGTGCTTGAGGAGCCTGAGAAGTTCCGGATCCGGATCAACGGCGACGAGGTGGTTCAGGTAGACCGCGGCTGGTGGGTCGACAAGTCCTTCAGGAAGCTTGATATTACCGGCAGAATCAGGACGGGATGGAATGAGATACTGCTTTCCAGGCACTTCTTCTGTTCCGAAAAGGTATACCGGATTCTTGGAACCCAAGGAGTCCATGAAGCGGAGGTCAACAGGCTTAGGTATCATACGGAGCTTGAGAGCATATATCTGCTGGGGGACTTTAAGGTGGAACTGGACAATATCCCTCAGTACCTGGATAAAAGAGCCCTGATGGTGGACGGTGGGTTCAGGCTGGCGCCCATGACCGGCGGAACAAGGTTGCAGGATCTTATTACCGGGGGCTTCCCCTTCTTTGCCGGAAGGATAGCATTAACGAAAAAAATAGCCCTTCAAAGACCGGACGCCGGACACCGGGTCATTCTGAAGCTGAACAGGCCGGATGCCATCGTTACAAAGGTATATGCCAACGGTAAGCTTGTAAAGACCTTTACATGGGCGCCTTACTCCGTTGACATTACAGATGAAATTGCCGATGGTGAAAATGAAATTACCATGGAGCTGGTTAACAGCCTGCGAAACCTTTTGGGGCCTCATCATCATGCGGAAGGTGAACTGTATGCCGTAGGCCCGCACAGCTTCAACGAAGAACCCATGTGGACGGACCGGTATTGCTTTGTCCGGTTCGGAATCGGATGATCAACCGGGACCGGTTTGAAACCATCCGGTAAGAAATCTGCATGGAGGCGAATAGATCAATATGGAAATCTGTCTACAAACGACAAATTTCCTTTGAATCAGGTCGTTATAAAAAAGCAATAAATATTAAAATATTCACGTTTGAAAATAAAAACCGATGTGATACGATAAATGCAGTTGAAACATATGTAACTTCAAAGGTACCCTTCAAGAAAGTCAAAACTATAGACGTGGGATTGGTGAATACAGTGGCGGAAATAATATCTCAAAAAGGCACAAAGATTCATATACCTTTAAAAAACAGCAAAAAGAGAATTTTCAGCAAGAGGAACATAATCCTCTATTTAATGATTGCGCCGGCGGTATTGTCCTATCTGGTATTTCATTACATCCCGCTGCCGGGAATCCTGATCGCCTTTACCGACTTCCGGGTGTCGGGATTTCAGGGCTGGGTCGGTCTGGAGAATTTCAGGTTCATTTTCAAGTTGAATTATTTCTGGCAGGCTTTTTTGAACACATGGGTCTTTGTTTTCTACCAGTATCTCTTTATTTTTCCCGCGCCGATCCTTCTGGCCCTCATGTTGAATGAGCTGAGGCTGAAATACTTTAAAAAGGCTATACAAACGGTAAGCACGCTGCCTCATTTTATTTCCTGGGTGGTCATCGCCGGACTGTGGATTACGCTCTTATCGCCATCGACGGGTTTTATCAATGAGATTATCAAGGCGTTCGGCGGAGAACCGGTGTACTTTCTTTCCAAGCCGGGATTGTTTCCTCCTCTGTTTACCGGGATCAGAATCTGGAAGGAAGTGGGCTATAGCGCGATAATATATTTGGCGGCATTATCCGGTGTAGATCAAGAGCTATATGAAGCGGCTGTTATCGACGGAGCCGGAAGACTCCGGCAAACCTGGCATATTACACTGCCGGGAATCAAAGGTACCGTATTGGTGCTGCTGGTATTGTCTTTTGCCGGTGTTCTCGGCCTGTTTGAACCGATTTATGTGATGAAAAACCCCATGATCGCATCTTCGGCGGAAGTATTGGATACGTATACATACGACGTGGGAATCGTGAAAGCGAAATATTCGGTAGCAACGGCCATAGGGCTGTTTAAATCCACCATATCCCTTGTACTTGTGTTGTTATCCAATTTTCTCAGTAAGAGACTGACAGAAGACCATAAGAGCATACTGTGAAATGAGGGAGGCAGAAATATGACGCGAAGATCGAAGGGTGAAAAAATATTTAATGTTTTTAATATCGTGTTCTTTGTACTGTTTATCGTATGTATGATCATTCCGGTTTTAACCGTATTAAAAAAGTCACTGGATATCGGCGGGTTTGGGGAAGTGACGCTGTCACTCTGGCCGAAGGAGTTTTCCCTTACTTATTATAAAATGATTCTGGAAGACCGGAGCATTTACAGGCCATTCCTGAATTCCGCATTTATCACCATCGTAGGGACCGCGCTTTCGGTATTCCTTAATGCCATGGGCGCCTACAGCCTATCCAAAAGAGAACTGCCGGGAAACAAAACACTGATCTATTTTCTGGTTATTGTCCCGATGCTGTTCGGCGGCGGTCTGATCCCCAGCTACCTGTTGATAAAAAATCTCGGCCTGATCAATAAGCTTGCCGTATTGATCGTCCCTGCGCTGGCCAGCGGCTGGAACATGGTGCTGATCCGCAATTATTACTGGTCGATTCCGGAAAGCCTGATTGAATCGGCGCGAATCGACGGCGCGGAAGAATTCGTCGTTTTCGCGAAAATCATCCTTCCCCTGGCCAAGCCGGTACTGGCGGCCATTGCGCTTTTCACCGGGGTTGGCTTCTGGAATACCTTTTTCTCGGCAGTGATTTATATCAATGATCCGATGAAATATACATTTCCCGTAAAGCTCCAGGAAATGATTGTGGTGCAGCAGGATATGCAGAGACAATTCGAGTTGATGGCGCAAAGTGCCGGTCAGGATCTGGCAAAGACCAGCCTGAACAACGAGGGCCTGTCCTCCGCCATGATTGTAATATCCATGATACCTGTTATTGCGATCTATCCCTACCTGCAAAAGCATTTCGCAGCCGGACTCATGGTCGGGTCTGTCAAGGGGTGATTTCGAATATTAACGGCGGAATTGTTATTGACATTCTGCTGTTTGTAGAAATAAACTAAACTATACAATGGAGGGGAAAACGATGAGAACAAAAAGAGTGCTCAGTATGGTAATGAGCGTATTGCTGCTTCTTTCGCTGCTTGCCGGATGCGGTATATCCGACAAAAACACCGATGGGCAGCAGGAAACTACGACGGCCGCATCCACGCAAAAAAGCCAGGAAACCACAGCACAGCAAGCCGCCGGAAAGCCTGACGTGCTGGAAATCACCAAGGTAAGTTATTTCGGTGATGCCACCGATACGCCCGAGCTTAAGCAAGAGTGGACGGAAGCCATGGAACGGGAGTTCGGCATCAAATTCAAGGTCAATTATCCGCCAAGAAACAACTATATGGAAAAAGTGAACCTGATGATCACCTCCGGCGAACTCAAAGGATTGGTTTATCTTTTCTCCCCCGATGATATGATGAAAGCCATCAACGACGGCGCAATCGAACCCCTGGATGATTATTTGAAAGACAATCCGGTATGGAATTCTCTTCCGGATACCATGCGGGAGCTTTACCAGGTAAAGGGACAGACCTGGGCGATACCCAACGGACTCTCCGGCGCCTTCTTTACAAGGTCGATCCGGAAGGACTGGCTGGACAATCTGGGAATGAAAGTCCCCGAGACGGTGGATGAGCTTTATGAGGCTGCAAAAGCATTCACCCTGAACGACCCCGACAAAAACGAAAAGAATGATACCGTCGGGTTAACTTCCTCCGGTACATGGAACCTGCAGGATATATTCCAGGCTTTTGACGCAAGGCTCAACCATATCGGCGAAAACTCCATTACCTGGGACCCCGGCGCCAACGCTTATATCGATACCATGCTCAAGCCGGAGATGGCGGAGGCGCTGCAATACCTGAACAACCTTTACAAAAACGGTTTCCTGGACAAGGAGCTGTTTACAAACAAGGGAAGCAATATGCGGGAAAAGATGATGTCGGGCTTGTACGGAAGCACTTTTTACTGGCAGCATTACAGCGTTGACAGCTTCGAACCGGCTGTCATAAAAGTGGTCCCGACGGCAAAATTTGAAGAGATCACCGCTTTAAAGGGAAAACTGACAAGGAATATCAATCAGGTAACCTATGGAAATGCCCCCTATGTATTGATCAAGGGTACCAAACAGGCAAAGGAAGTGGTAAGTGAATTCATCAATATTTTCTTTGGAAATGAAAAGGGCCACTTTATGGGCAGGTATGGCATACCGGGGAAAACCTTCGATTTGAAGGACAAAACGATAACCTTCCTTGTTGATAAGGACGGTAATGGTTATACCCATCCGGATATTATCGTTGAACTGCCTTCTGTGTTTTCGGTGGAATCCATGCCCATGCAGTATAAAACCATGTCTGTCATTGCTACGCCCGAACAGCAGGCGATATTGGAAAGCAATCTGAAAAGGAAAGCGGAAGGTATGAAAAACGGTCTGGAATCCGGGCTGCTTTTCCAGATGGGTACAAAGTATACTACGCCGGTATCCGATACCTTTGCCACTATTTCACCGGATGTAAAAAGGCTCTTTGATGAAGCCGTCGTCAAGGCTGTAACCGGCGAGCTAACTCCGGAACAGGCAGTGAAGAACTACCGGGAGCAGATGAAAAATATCGGTGCCCAGCAGATTCTCGATGAATGCAATCAAAATCTGGGTGCCGCGACCGATATGAAGTATTGATATTTCCCATGGGAAAGAGTCTTGAGGGTGTGATTTTCATTGCCTTCAGGACTCTTTTCAGGTATGTGCGCCGGGAGGAGAAAGTTTTCCGCTGATGTAAGGAAATTTGTCTGCAACCGACAAATTTCCTTTGAATTAGGTCGTTATAATAAGGGAATATCCTAAATAGAATACGGGTGACGCGATGAGAAGATACGTTGACAAGATAATCGATGTTTGCGGCAAATCCCTGAAAGTAAACCTGTACAGCTTGAAAACCAAGCTGGTGATCTATATTTCCGTATTATTCGGGTTTATGGTGATATTTTGCATCTGCACCGGCATCATCGCGGGAAACATTATCAAGCAGAAAACCAATTCCTATGTCATCAACAATATGGAACAAACCAATATGTATCTCGAATTCCTTTTCCAAAAGGCCAAAGAGACAGGGTTGCTCATCTGCCTGAACGACAGGCTGGAGAAGTTATCTGCCGGAGTACAAAGCCCATATGACCAATACCGCCTGAACAACGACCTGCTGGACGTGTTGACCTACCATACCACGGTGAACAATGAATTTTATTCCATCTATGTTTATTTTGCGGACCAGGAAATATTGATCACGTCGGAAATGAACGTTTACACCCATGTGAGTCCGGAAATGGTGGACTGGATCAAAAACTTCCAGGATGCGGAGCAGCGTTACAGCTGGACTTGTTTCAAGAGGGATTTCACCCGTCCCTCCAACCAGGTCGACGGGCAGAATGCCCAGAGGGACATGATGGCCTACGTAGCCCGGGCGGATATCATGAACAAGCGTGTCAAAAGTAAAGTATATGTAGGTGTCTGTTTTAGCGAAAGGGACATCTTCAACATCACGAAAAATTTGAAAGTCAGTCCGGATACGCTGAATTACGTATTGGACCGGGATGGAAAAATCATTTCTGCGGAAGACAAGGATCTGATCGGGCAGATGCTCCAGGAAAGTACCGGAATCAGCATGGAAGATATGACGGAGCAGTTGTTTCGGAAGGTGGAACTGGGACGAAAGGGACGTTTCTACAGTATTTCCAGATATAATCCCATTGCCGACAGTTATGTTCTTGTACTGCTGCCGCAAGAATACATGATCAAGGAACAGCGCCTGTTTCTAACCTGCATGGTTATTCTCCTGCTCATCATCAATGTCGGCCTGATTTCCTTTGTGGTCAGAATCATCAACAGGAATGTGGACATGCCGGTGGTTCATTTGATCCGGTTTATGCGCGAAACCGAAAAAGGCAATTTTGATATTGCCATCAAAGAAGTGAGAAAGGATGAATTTTCTTATCTTTACAGCAGCTTCAACCGGATGGTGCGGCACATCAAGGAGCTGATCCGGCAGCTTTACCAGGAGCAGCTGCTGCTCAAGGAAATGGAGATCAAGGTGCTGCAGAACCAGATCAATCCCCATTTCCTTTACAATACCCTGGACGCCATCAACTGGCTGGCCAAATCCGGCAAGCCGGAGGAATGCTCACGCATGATTTTTTCATTGTCCGGCTATTACCGGGGGATATTCAATAAAGGCAGCGACTATATCGAAATTGAAAAGGAGATGTGCAATCTCGAATACTATCTTTATATCCAGAGGTCCAGATGCGGCAACAGCTTTTCGTATTTTTTCGATATGGATGAAGCCATCCGAAGATACTGCCTTCTGCATTTCATCCTTCAGCCGATCGTTGAAAACGCCTTCATTCACGGGCTGGAGGAAGGCAGAAGAAATCAGGGCGCCATCCGGATTTCCGCAAAGCTGGAGAAGGATGCAATGCACTTTACCATACAGGATAACGGGAAAGGAATGAATGAGCCAAAGTTAAATATCTTGCGGAACATCGTTAATTATTTTGACGCCTTTGAAGTTTCGGGTTTGAGAAATGTCAATAAACGGCTTACATTGTTTTATGGCCCGAAATACCATCTGCTGATCAACAGTAAACCGGAAGAAGGTACGCGGGTCGAGTTTTACATACCCCTGTACATCGATATCGAAGAGGGAAGGACGGCACAGGGGCAATCGGGCTCATAGGCCCGCTGTGTTGCGGTATTCATTGGGGGAAATGACAAACATGGTTTTAAACACCCGGGTAAAATGGCTGACGTCCTTGTAATGAAGCATGTCGGCAATTTCATATACCTTGTGGTGGCTGCTTTTCAGCAGTTTTTTGGCCTCATTCATTTTTACTTTTGTCAGATATTCAACAAAGGATTCTCCGGTGCTCTGTTTGAAGATCCTGCTCAGGTAGTTCGGGTGGATGTAAAGCATAGTGGCAACCTTTGTAAGGGAAATGTCGCCGTAGATATTTTTATTGATAAAATCCAATGCTTTCGTGACCAGATGGTTGTTCTGCGTATTCTGTTTTTTCTCAAGCTCGGCCATGATCCGATTAAAATAGGTTTCGATGAATGCTGCCACATCTTCCAGCGTGGTTTGCTTTTTCAGGCTGCTGAAAAGGTCTTTTTTCTCCCCCACAAAATCCTCGATGAAAAGCTCGAGGGAAACGAGAACTTTTGTGAGCAGATAGGATAAATAGAATAAATACCGGTCGGTGCCCTGGATATTGCTTTTGACGTATTCGTTAAGTCCGGATAACGCGTCATCCAGCAGTCTCTTCGCTTCGGGATAATTGCCGGTTTTGAAGGCAAAGATAAGGTCTTCATGGGAGGCCTGAAGAATCTGCTCCAGGCTGACCCGGCCGATCATGTGGTGGTCTTCCGGGGAAAAGTCATGGAGATCGATGACCGAATTCCGGCCGGTGAGGAACTTAAGCTTTAATGCTTCGGCACATTCGCGGTAGGAGTTCGCTGCAGACAGGAGCTCCCCGTACGTCCCTCCGATGGCGATGGTCATGCAGATGCTTAACGTATGATTGACCCATTCCTTTAAACTCCTGCTGGCCATTTTCAGGGTTTCCCGCTGAATGGAGCCGCCCAGGACCAGAACACCCACTTTTTCATCCATATTGAAGGTGAAACAGGTGTATGCCTGCGAGTAGACGGTGTTTGCCCGGTTCAGAACTGCAAAACGGATATAGCTGCGGTCCGGCAGGCTTTTTTGCTCCGGATCGCTGAAATCCTCAAGCTCAAGCACTAAAACGCAGTACGCTTCCGCATCCAGCTTCAAATCCAGATTGTTCAGGTGATTCTTCAAGATTTGAGCATCATGGATTTTTCCGCCAATCAGCCTATTAAAAAAATTATCCTTGAGGATGGGGACATACTCGTCAAATTTCCTCCGGAGTTCCGCATCCTTCCGGAGTCGGGCATATTGATCCTCCTGGGACTTTTTTGCTTCCAGTACCTTGGACAGCAGCTGCCTGTCGTCAATCGGCTTCAGCAGATAATAAAATACGTTCAGCTCGATTGCTTTCTGGGTATACTGAAAATCGTCATATCCGCTGATTAAAATAACCTTGACATTGGGATATTTCTCATTCATGAGCTCGATAAACTCCAGGCCGTCCATTCCGGGCATTTTGATATCGGTAATGATGATGTCGGGTATCCGGAGATTGAACATATCCAACGCTTCCACCGCACTGGAGGCGGTACCGCATATCCGGATGCCGTGAGCTTCCCAGCATATGTTTTTGCTAATACCTTCGCGGATCTGGTATTCATCGTCTATGATCAGCAAATCAATCAAAAAAAACACCTCTCCCACACATGGCCCTAAAGGCAGGTTGGTTAGTCCGAACTGCATCCTTACCATATCTTGTAAGCGTTCCATTACTATTAAGTATAGAATCAGGCGGAGGCGATGTCAACGCCGGTCTTTTGTTTTGATCGAAGCTTCTTAAAAAAAGCATAGAAAGTTTAACTTTTTCACTTTTATCTACCGGACCGGGTATGCTATAATTCTATCAAATTCTAACTTTGTTATCTTTATACAGGAGGAAGGAAACATGTGTGAACGCTATAGGGGAATCCTCAGATCGGCGGAAAACGGTGTGGAGAGTATATTGACCTACCAGGTGAACGACAGGCTGTCCAGGGATTTCGGCGGGTGGCTCACACCCAGGTACCGGTATGTAGATCCCCCTTCAACACTCTATCAGGCTTGTCATTTAATTACTTTATACCACAACAGGGATTCGTTTTTTTATCAGGATATCAAACTATACGATAGTATTCTTCGGATGCTGGATTACCTGGAAAGAGTCAAGCGGTCCGATGGGAACCTGGACAGCCTGTGCACCAACTTCGACTCTGCTCCGGATACGGCTTTTTGCATGCAGAGTCTGGCCACCGCGTACTGGATTGCCCTCCGGTACCGCTTTGAGGATGAGAAGAGCCGCACGCTGCTGGAGCGGCTGTATAACATGGTAGAGCAATTCGGTCATGGAATTGTTCTGGGAGGATTTCATACTCCCAACCACCGCTGGGTCAACGCCGCTGCCCTTGCCATGGCCTACCGGATTACAGGTGCCGAAGCTTTCAGGAAAATGGCGGACCGGTATCTGGCGGAAGGCATTGATTGCGACGAAGAGGGGGAATACACCGAAAGGTCGCCAGGCGTATACAACGCCATCAATAACCGTGCATTGATCATCCTTGCGGAGCTGCTGGACCGCGCCGACCTCCTGGAGCATGTGAAAAGAAATCTGGATATGATGTTTCACTATTATGAGCCGGACGGAAGTATCTTCACCCAGAATTCGACCCGTCAGGATAAGAGCCGCAGCAGCGCGGATACCAGGTATTACCCTGTCAACTATTATGATGTTTACCGGTACATGGCTTACAGGTTTAAAGACGGCAGGTATATGGCGATGGTCAACAGGATTGAGCAGAACTCCCATAAATGGGGTGTGCCGGGAGCGTTGATCCTCTATATGCTGAAGCCGGAGTGGATGGAATTCGGGATGGACGAGGAAGCACTGCCTGCCAGCTTTGACATGTTTTATGAGAAATCCGGCATCGTGCGTATCCGGAGAGAGGGTATCAGCATCACTCTTTTGAAGGATCAAAGCAGTTTTCTTCATTTCCAGGCAGGAAGCCTGCAGGTATACCTGAAGCTATGTGCATCCTTTTTTGCCGTTGCCCAGTTTAAGGCACAGGAAATTCAAAGGATTCCGGACGGGTATTTGCTGAAGTACAGGTGCCGGGGCAATTACCGGATGCCATTCGAGGAAGCTCCAAAAACGCAGGACTGGTGGGAAATGGATCACAGCCGGCGGGAGGTCGTAAACCCGTTATTCCTTGAATATTCTGTTGCCGTAAAGGAAATCGAGGATGGGGTCTCCGTCCATATTTCCACCTGCGGGTGCGACCGCGTCCCTGCCAAACTGGAGGTATGCGTATCCGCCGGTTGCAGGGCGGAGGGGGACGGTTTCTGTGTGGATGGCGGTGCCGGTGCCGGTATTGAAGTATCGAAAGGGGATATCATCCTGTCCAAAGGAGCAGACCGTGTCCTTATCGGTCCGGCATTTCTGAACCACACCTATGCGACCGATATGAGAGGCAGCGAACCGCAAAGCTCCAATGAATTTACGATTTATTTTACCGAGTTTACCAATTTTGAAAAACAGATTGACATTAAAAAGGTATAAATGCAGTTGGAGGATAAGGGCACCTTATTGTAAAAATTTTACTCTTTACAAAGCGGATGATTTGCCTTACAATAAAAGAACAAACGTTCGGTTGCAAAGGGGATTCTATGTCATTTGGATTTGAGACGATACCCGATAAAAACAGGAGCATTGCAAGAAATAACAAAACCTATGTGGATGTTCTTGTGCTCTACACCAAACAAGGCCGTATGATACCCAAAAGCATCCTATGGGAAGACGGCACTGTCTATGTAATTGATAAAATCCTGGATGTCTGCAATGCTGCCAGTTTAAAGGCCGGTGGTGCAGGCTTGAGATATAAATGCCGTATTCAGAAAAACGAAAGATTTTTGTGGTTTGAAACCTATGATGAAAAATGGTTTGTTGAAGGAAAATGAATGTCATTCCGGGGAGCGAAGCGACGTGGGCTGGTCGCAGGCTTTGGCCTGCTGCTCGCCCTTGCGGCCCGGGAATCTCGTTTTTATGATTTGTATGAGATTGCCGCGCTATCGCTCGCAATGACAAATTACGAATGGATGTTACCCTATTGTTTCCTTGTCGTATAAATATTGCGGTGTTATAATGGGCATTAAGCGGGAGTAGAGCATTGATCGGCAATAAGGGAAGTTTGGAATGGAAAAGGTTTATGCTATCCTGAAATAAATGCCGTATGCAGGGAGGAAGTCCATGCCCATAAGGTTTTTTAGCCTGCAGTATAAAATATTGATTTTTTCTTTTGCCATTATTTTGATGCCGACACTCACACTGGGCTTTTTTTCTTATCAGGAGTCCCAGAAAATTGTCCAGCAAAAAGTGAGCATATCCAACCTGAATACCGTCCGGCAGGTAGGGGAGCGTATCGAGTTTATTTTCCAGGATGCCCATGACATGTCCCTGTTTTTGATTCAGAACGATGATGTCCGTGAGTTTTTCAAACTGGCGGACAACAGGGGGGAAGCCCCGGTAAACACCGAAGCCATCCGGCTGAACAATAAATTGATGTACCTGGTAAGCTCGAAACCCTATATCTATTCAATCTATTTTAAAGGCTTCAACGGGATCGCCATGGACACCAAAAACGCTTCCAATCCGATGGATGCGGAAAGAGAAAGAGAGATTATCGGACTTAAAGGAGGATATGTCTGGGACAGGGGGACGGTTGTGAATTATAACGGCACCCTGACCAATGTCTTTTCCATTACAAGGGTCGTAAACGATATGCATAATATTCCCGACAGGCTGGCAATCATGAAAATCAACATCAATGAGGAAGAACTCTCAAAAATATACGGCAACAAAATTATGGGGAAACAGGACGATTTCTTTATGATTGACGCCGGACACAGGATCATCTCGTCTGTTGACAAGGAAAAACTGGGCCGGGAGCTAAGCTTCCCCATGGACCGCGGCAAGCCGGGGGATGCGAAAGAAGGCTATTTCGAGACAATGGTGGACGGACAGGCTTTTCTGGTCACCTATTACCTCATCGAAAATCTGAATTATACCCTCGTCAATCTTGTGCCGTTAAGGGAACTGCTGCAGGAAAACAGGATCATCCCCAAAACCATGCTGGAGGTTGCGGCGATAAGCTTTCTTGTCTGCGTGTTATTTGCCGTGCTGTTTTCCGCCAAGGTATTAAGTCCGCTGAAAAAAATCGGGGTCCAGATGAAAAAGGTGGAAGAAGAAAACTTTGACGTAAAGATCAATATCAGCGGGAATGACGAGGTTGCAATGCTTGGCAGAAGCTTTAACAAGATGTCGGCAAAGCTGAAGGAACTGATCCAGCAGGTCTACCTGACGAGAATCAAGCAAAGGGAGGCGGAGCTTGCCGCCCTTCAGGCGCAAATAAACCCTCACTTCCTGTATAACGCCCTGGACACCATCTACTGGATGGGCAGGATGGAGAAGGCGTTTGAAACCAGCAAGCTGATCGAAGCGCTGGCCAAGCTTTTCCGCTTAAGTCTGAACAGCGGCAGGGAATTGATCCTTCTCCGGGATGAAGTGGAGCATTTGAACAACTACCTGATTATCCAGAAAAAACGGTATAACGGCTCAATCGCCTTTCATGTCGAGATAGAGGACGGGCTGCTGGGATGTACGGTTTTAAAGCTTATCCTGCAGCCGTTGGTTGAAAACGCCATTGTCCATGGGATTGATAAAAAAGACGGCAGGGGAAGTGTTTCCGTTGTCATTATGAAGGTGGAGGAAAAGGTGGTTTACGAGGTGCGGGATGACGGAATCGGCGTGGACGTAAGCGAAATCAATCTTTTATTGACGGGGGTCGGGGATTCCAACAGGGGCTTTGGCATAAAAAATGTCAATGACAGGCTGAAACTGTATTACGGGGATGAATACGGCATTGAATTCTTCTGTGAGAAGGGTGGAGGCACAAGGGTCGTTGTAACGCAGCCATATATCGAAGGGGGGTGAGGGGATGGTTCGCATGCTGGTTGTGGACGATGAAGAAGTGATCCGGAAAGGGATCATGGAATCAATTGACTGGAGCGTTCATGGCATCGATGTCGCCGGGGAGGCTGCCAACGGCAGGGAAGCCCTGGCGCTTGCAAAGGAATTGAAACCGGAGATTGTGATTGCGGATATCCGGATGCCTGTGATGGACGGGCTTGAGCTTGCCCGGCATTTAAAGGAGTTGATGCCGTCGGTAAGGCTGGTGATTTTGACCGGTTACGGCGAGTTTGAATTTGCAAAAAAGGCCATCGAATTAAAGGTTTCCGAGTTTGTTTTAAAGCCGGTGGGAGCGGAAGAACTGGTCAATGTGGTACTGAAACTGAAAGATGAAATCCTGGTGGAAAAGAGAAAGACAGAAACCAGGAAATCTTACGAAAGGTTGTTGAAGGAAAATCTGCCGCTCATCCGGGGAAGGTTCATCAACAGTTTGATCAGCAACGCATACAATCCGAAGGATAGAGACCGGATACTAAAAAGGCTGGATACCCTGGGCATGGAGCTGTCAGGGCCTTATTACCAGGTTTTTATCCTTGCCATCGACGACTATTTTTTCCGGGTCGGAAACCAGTCGCCGGAGAACAGGGAGCTTCTTTTCGACGCAGTGCTCGGCATAGCCGACGAGGCTATGTCCACCTATACGAAAGGCTATATCTGCCGGAATGAAATGGGGCTTTTCGTAGGGTTGGTAAATACCGGGAAACAAACGATGGCCATTGAGGCCATATGCAGGCAAATACAATATTTGCTGGACAAGCACCTGAAAATATCCGTCTCCATGGGGATCGGAAATGAGAAAAAAGACATCTGCTCCGTTTCCGAGTCGTATAACGAAGCATTTAACGCTTTGAGGAGCAGGGTTTACAGAGGTAAAAACGTAATTATCCATATCAACGACGTGGCGGAAGAAAGCGGGGGACCTGCCGGTATGGCATTCCTGCAAAGCTGCAGCAAAGAGGAAAAGGAGCTCAGGGTTTGCCTGAAGCTGATTGATAAAAATAAGGTCGACAGCCTGCTGGACGGATTATTTGACCGGCTGGTGTCAATGAAAGCAGGTTACGGCAGCATCAAAAACATCGCCCATTATCTTCTGCTTGCGGCCGTTAAATACATGGAGGAAATGGGAATCAGCATTGAAGACCGGTTGGAGATACAGCTGGACCCTTTTGCGGAGATTGAGAAATACGAGACGGTGGAAGATATCAAAAAATGGATGAAGGATGTGTTGGGGAGGTTTATTGATATCGCCGGAAACGAGAAAAATGAAAAGTACAAAAGTATCGTAAAAATCGGAATGGATTATATCGTCCGGCATTATCACGAAGCGGTCACCCTGACCATTGTCGCAAAAAAGGTTCATGTTACGCCCAATTATTTCAGCAGGGTTTTCCGGAAGGAAACAGGCGAGAACTTTATCGAATGGCTGAACAAATACAGAATCGAAAAAGCAAAGGAATACATGAAGGATGTAAGCCTGAAAACCTACGAAGTGGCCGAGAAGGTCGGCTTTAACGATTATAAGAGCTTTTCTTACAATTTCAAAAAGTATGCCGGCTGCAGCACTACCGATTACAGGGAGCAGAGAGCAAAAGGGTGAGGGCGGCTTCACGGTGAATAAAAGTTTTCGCTGTAGTATTGGCTGTAATTGAAAAAGAGGCATAAATTTCGGATAGAAGGATAATTTTTTTCCTGTGTTTATTTTTCCCTGTCTTATATAATTGGAATATAAGGCGCCTGTATAGCAATTTTCCAAATGAGTGAATTCGGAAACCATTTTATAATTTCCGAAATTCATTCCAGAATAAAATCAAGGAGGGTTCATATGAAAACAGTATCGAAAATCCTATGCGTTTTGCTTGTTTTTGCGCTGCTGGCCGGCATTTCCGCATGCGGAACATCCGGAGCCGGCGATAACACGCAGACTTCGGCTACAACGGCGGCGTCGGAAAATCAAACGACTGCGGGACCGCAGGAAAATGTCCAGCTGAAGATATTTACCCAGAATTTAAAGGAAAACATCGAAAAGGATTCGAGAGTAAAAGCCTTTTACAACTCCATTGACAAATTTACAGGCGCAAACCCCAATGTGGAAATCGTGGTCGATGCCGTTGCGGCCGAACCATATAACGACAAGGCAAAAATTCTTGCTGCAGGAAACGAGCTGCCGGATATCTTTGAGGTGCTGGGATCATGGAACAAGAGCTTCGTTGAAGGCGGAGTCGTAATGAACCTGAAAGATATCATCGGTGCGGACGCGGAATGGAAGGAAATCATCAAGCCTACGGCCGTAAACAACTATAAAATCGGCGAAGACATCTATGGGATCTGCCTTGAAGAAGGGGGCTCGACGACTTTGCTTTTCTACAATGAAGATATTCTGAAGGAATGCGGTGTAAACGCGCCGCCGAAGACGATGGCCGAGCTGCTGTCTTCCATTGAAAAAATCAAGGCAAAGGGATATACGCCCATATCCCTGGGGAACAAAGGACCCTGGGTAGCCGAGTCCTGCTATTTAAGCGCAATCGGCAGCAGGTATACGGGAAACGATTGGAATTTTAACATTGTAAACCGTGAAGGGGCAAAGTTCACCGACCCCGAATTTGTAAAAGGACTGGCTTTAATGCAGGAACTGGCCAATAAGGGAGCCTTCAACAAGGACCTTAACTCCATTGATTACCAGCAGCAAAGAGTTCCGTATTACAATAAAAAAGCCGCCATGTTTATCGAAGGCTACTGGGCAATAAACTCTCTTCTCACCGACTGTCCCGAGGATGTGCTGAAAGCTACCCATGTTGCAGGCATACCTGCAATTGAAGACGCAAAGGTGTCGGATTATACGGCAGGCGGCAATGGCGGCTGGGCCTATGCATTAAGCGCGAAGCTGGAAGGAGCGAAAAAGGAGGCGGCCGTCGGCTGGCTCAAGACCTTGATCAGCAGGGAATCCGCTTCTACAGTGATGGAAGGCGGGAATCCGTGCGCCATTGTGCCCGGCGATTATGACAAGAGCAAATTATCCGGGCTTCAGGTGGAATTCTTTGACATGATGGCGTCGGCTAACTTCTGTGAAACCTATGACCTTATCTTTGATACAAATGTTATCGACGTGATGAACAAGGGGCTGCAGGAGCTTTTGATCAACACCCTGTCCCCCGGGGACCTGGCAAAGAGAATCCAGGCGGAATATGAAAAGACAAACGGTTAAGAGCGGGCAACCGTTCAATCATAAGACAGGGGCTGTCTCAAAATAGGCGGACGCGCAATGCGCGCCCCTACCCATGAGGGATACGGCACAGGTCAGCCAGGAATTGCAGGATATCGGCATAGGTGGCGCTGTAAAAAAAATTATGGCATAGAAAATCCGTAGGGGCGGCCATTGGCCGTCCGCCCAGGGTATCAGGAATCACTGGTGGGCTGCATGGTATTTATGTCCATAGAGTACTTCATGCGGACGCGCAATGCGCGCCCCTACAGAACATTTCGCCATAAAAATTTTACAGCGTCGACGTGTGCAGGCCGGATTAGCAGGGACTTCCCATTGGGCAATCGCTTTTTGAGACAGCCCCATGTCTCACAACGGAGGAAATGAATGGATAACAAGGTGTTGCGTCCAAAGAAAAGCATGTTTGTGCTGCTGCTGGGCCCCGGCATTGTCTGGTATGTTTTTGCGGTGATCGTACCGCTTCTCGGGTCGCTGCGGTATAGCTTTTTCAGCTTTAAAGGCATGCGGGCGGACAAATTTGCCGGCCTGGCGAATTATGCCGAACTGGTAAACGATCTTCTTTTTTGGGACTCCTTAAAAAACAATATGATCATTACGGTCCTGTGTGTGATCGGGCAAATAGGCCTGGCGCTTATATTTGCCACAATGCTCAATTCGCGGATGGCGAAGCTTAAGAACCTGCACAGGGCGGTGCTGTTTTTCCCCGGCGTGCTTTCCATGGTCATTGTAGGCTTTATCTGGACCATCATGTACAACAATGACTACGGGCTTATCAACTTTTTTCTGAGAGCGCTGAGACTGGATTTCCTGATATTGCCGTGGCTGGATGATCCAAGGTATGTGATTTATTTCGTGTCGATACCCATCATATGGCAGTATATCGGCTATTATATGGTGATAATTATGGCCGGAATGAGTTCCATTTCCGGTGAGGTATATGAGATGGCAAAGATTGACGGTGTTAACGGATGGAAAGAATTGATCTACATTACCATACCCTTGATAAAGAACACCATCATCGTCTGCCTGATGCTCTGCATCTCGGGAAACATGCAGGTCTTCGACCACATTTTTGTCATGACCATGGGGGGGCCCGGAACAAGCTCCGCCGTTATGGCGCTGTATGGTTACAGCAAAACCTTCACGCAGGTCAGGATCGATTACGGCAATACCATCTCCATCGGAATCCTTCTGACAAGCCTGATCCTGATCCTTATTACCAGACGGATTATTGGGGGGAGAAAAGTTGAGTACTAAACATATCCGCAAGTTTACAGGGACCATCCTTGTAAATGCCGTACTGATTCTGTTTTCAATTTCCTGCATCTTTCCTGTGGTATGGATGGTTTATTCATCCTTGAAAACTTCCCCGGAATTTAACAGATCCATTATCACTCTTCCGGAAAGGCCTGTGTTTGAAAATTATATCGATGCCTTCAGAATCAGCCATATGGGGACCTATTACCTCAATACCGTGTTTAATGCGGCCGTCTCATTGGTGCTGGCCGTAGTCATGTCCTATGTGATGGGCTACTTCCTTTCCAGGTTTAAATTCAAAGGAAGAAATCTTATCTATTTTACGATACTTTTCGGGATGCTTATCCCTGTCCATGCACTGCTTATCCCTTTGTTCATCCAGTTTAAAAGCCTGGGCCTGTTTGACCAGAGGTTTACGCTGATTATCCCCTACGTCGCTTTTGCCATGCCTTTTTCAGTCTTTTTAACCGAAAGCTACCTGACCGGCGTTCCCATCGAGATGGAAGAAGCGGCCGTTATCGATGGAAGCGGTTTTATCCGGATGCTGTTTACAATCATCATGCCGCTGTGCACACCTATCCTGATTACGGTGGCCATATTGCAGCTATTCACCAAGTGGTGGAATGAATTCCCCTTTGCACTGGTACTGGTCAATAGCGAGAAATACAAGACGATACCCATCGGACTTCTGAATTTCAGTTCCCAGTATTCGACCAACTATCCCATGAAGATGGCTGCGATCACCCTGGCCATTTTACCGGTGATCCTGATTTACATCTTTTTCAACCGGAAGATCATCGAGGGGATGATTGCAGGCGCCATCAAGGGTTAGTTGCATAACTTTGTGCCATCGCAAGCAGCATTTTGTGAGATTGCTTCGTCGCAGGCTCCTCGCAATGACAGGCATAGATAGGCTAAGTATCGTTGTAGTGCCGGGGCCTGCGCTGCGACAAACAGAGTCTCCGATGCGAATCTTCATTTTATTAACATATGCAATGCGTCCCTGCATATAAATTGTAAATAGGAGATGCGTTGGAGGCATTTTGTATTGAGGAGAAAGTATATCATCGCAATATTTTTTTGCATATTGACAGTCTTGTCCATGATCCAAATAATTATCGACGGCAAATATGAAATAAGGCATGATCCGGCAAGCATTACCGAGCATGCGAAATATCTGATATATATTCAAATAGATGATAAGACCTTGTTCCTTTTGAAAGACGGCAAATGCATCAGGCAATATACCATTGCGACAGGCATGTCGGGATTCCCGTCCCCCCTGGGATGCTGGAAAATCGTTGAGAAGGGGGACTGGGGGGAAGGGTTCGGAGGACGGTGGATGGGTCTGGATGTTTCCTGGGGGGTGTATGGCATTCATGGCACCGCTTATGAAGAATCCATCGGGTCTTCGGCAAGCCATGGGTGTATCCGGATGTTCAATGAGGATGTAAAGGAACTGTATTCCATCGTACCCGTCGGCACCGAGGTTGCCATAGTGAACGGTTCCTTCGGTCCCTTCGGAAGAGGGTTTGACGAGATCAATTCCGGCGACCGGGGAGCCGACGTGATGGCTGTACAACAGAAGCTGAAGCAGCTGGGGTACTATGAAGGGGAAATTGACGGAATCTATGAAGATGATTTGAAATTCGCTTTGCATCGCTTTCAGAAGGATAACGGCCTTGAGGCGGAAAACACCATTACCGAAAAAGCCTGGCATGCCATGGGGTTCCGGGAGTTTGAATGAATTTTTTGATCCTGTGCATAAGGCCGTTCCTCCGAAGGGGTTGTATGGAAAGCAGAATTGGAAATCAATGGGTTGTAAAGAAGTCCGATCCTGCGCTAATTGCGGCGCGGACATTCTCCAGGGGCGTACCGGGAGCCATCCCTCCTGCGGTAGAGAGAAGCATACAGCCGTTAACGCCGCAATCCTCAATAATCCTGGTAGACAGTGCGTAAATTTCCTCCGGCGGTTTTGTCATCATTTCGTCCAGGGGGTGAAGGTTTCCCATCAGTACCGTCTTCCGGTTTAAGATACCGGCAAGGGAAGCCGTATCCGAGCCATAATGGAGAATTGTCGCTCCGAATTCAGGAATCCTGTCCGCAATGTGTAAAAGATTGCCTTCGTTATGATATAAGTGCTCCGCTCCGGGAAACTCATCAAAAATCCGTTTGTAATAGGGAAAACAGAACTCATCAAACAAGCTCCTGGATACCTGGTGGGACATATGATCCGGCAATACCACCATTTTCAATGTGCCGTTTACCTTCTGCTGTTTCCGCAGGGAGAAAAGGATCGCCTCCGTGGTAATGTCCAGGAGCTTGTGAATCAGCTCCGGCTCATCATAAAATCCCATGAGAAAATCCGAGAAATCCATCATCGCTGCGGCGGTCTCCAGCGGTCCGAGGCTGTAGCCCAGTCCGTCCAGAAAGCCATAGTCTTCAATCAGCGTGGAATTCATATGCTTCCACATATATTCATATTGACGCAGCATCTCCGGCAACAGGCTGTTTTCCCAATCGAGCTTCAGGTGGTTGATATCCTCATAGCTGTGAATGACATGCTGTGCATAAGGCGGTTGGTCGTCAAACCAGAGTACCTGGCTGCCAAACAAGGTTGGCTCCATTGCGGCCCCAAAATCCGGCCAGGGTCCGGGGATGAGGAAAGCATCCGGGAATTCCTCCACCAGCTTCAGCTGAGCTGCCAATTTAAACTCCGGATCCAGATAAAAGCCTTTTTGCGTCTTCCCTGCAACCTGGACGGTGAAAGGCGCCGTGTTCCAGATAACAAACGGTACGCTTTCCGGTTTTTTAAATTTTAATACATCTGTTACATTTTTATATACAGGTTTCATAGAGCTGCTCCTTTATCCTTTTACAGCGCCGGCTGTAAGACCTCGAATGACATATTTCTGCAAAAGCATCGTCAGGACGATGGCAGGGGCCATAATAACCACCGCAGCCGCCATTACGCTGCCCCAGCTGACCTCGGCATAGGAAACGAAATTGTAGATGGCAATGGGCAGGGTTTTTGTTTTGCTGGCGCTGAGGGCCAGAGAAAACATGAAGTTGTTCCAGGAAAATATAAAAGAAAGCGTCGAGCAGGTAATAATACCCGGTGAAGAGAGGGGAAGCACAATACGCAAGAAGATGGCCGCCTTTCCGCATCCGTCGATCAGCGCCGCTTCCTCCAGTTCGTAGGGCAGGTCGTCGATAAAGCTGACCATAATCCATACCATTAGAGGCAATGCGACCAGCATATGGCTGGCGATCAGAATGATATAGGTATCGGTCAATTTTAAACGGGAGAAAATAATAAACCAGGGGATCAGGAAGGAGACGCCGGGCATCAGCCTTGCTACCAAAATAAACATACTAAGTTTTTTCTGATGATACCGGGAAATGCTGTAAGCTGCCGGCAAAGCCAGTACCAGGGAAAACAAGGTGGAAAACAAGGCAATGACGGAGCTGTTAAGCAAATACAGGCTGAAGTTATTTTCCAGGAACACGCGCCGGAAGTTCTCCAGGGTAGGTGCAAAGAAAATCCGGGGAGGCAGCGTGATAATCTGCTGCTGCGTTTTCAACGAAGACATTCCTATCCATGCCAGGGGGAAGACGACAGGGATCATGACGATCGCCAGAAAAAAATAGAATCCGATTTTTTTGAAGACCTTATTCATCTTTTACACCCCTGTCCTTTTCTTGACTTTGGTAGTCAGCAGCGTACACCCCAGCACCAGGACAAACAACATCATGAGCAGGGTGGATGCCGAGCCGAACTGAAAATATTGAAAACCCTGCTTGTAGGCGTAAACGTTCAGATTCTCGGAGGCGTTCAGCGGGCCGCCGTTGGTCATGGAAAAAATGATATCAAAGGTTTTTATCGCGTCGATGCTTCGAAGGGTGATCGCTGTCATCAGGGTGGGCATCAGCAGCGGCAGGGTAACATGGCGAAACTTCTGAAGCGCGTTTGCGCCGTCAACGGTGGCTGCTTCGAAGCAATCCAGCGGTAGGTTGGCCAGCCCGGCCAGAGCAATCAGGATAACGAAGGGAGTCCATTCCCAGATATCCACCAGGGCAATGGCGGGAATAACCGTAGAAGGCGTGGCAAGCCATGCCATGGTGGGAATGCCCAGTTGCTTTAAGGTGTAAGTGAATAATCCCACCGTAGGCTCATAAAAGAGCGTCCAGCACAGGCCGATGGCGACGGGGGTACATACCATGGGTAATAAAAAAAGCATTTTAACAAGCTCTTTTCCGGCAAAGTGCCGGTTCAGCAAAAGGGCGATTGCAACCCCGAGAACCGTTTCCATGCCCACCGCCAGAATAGTGAAATAAAGCGTATGCACCAGGGAATCATAAAACCGGGCTTCCTTAAACATGGACAGATAGTTGGCAGGCCCGACAAAAGACAGAGAGCCCCTGGTAGCCACGGTCCAGTCTGTCATGCTGACCGCAAGGGTGAAAACAAGTGGAAACGCCATCATAAGTGCTACAAAAATTGTAGCTGGCAAGGGAAAAAGCCACCGTACATTGCGGTTGATAAATTCATTCATAGCATCCTCCGATTTCCGCTTTATGCGGTGTAAAGTACACCTAAACAATATACTTACTTTACAGACCACCGCAGCGTCTGCAGCCTGCAAAAGGTGGTCGGCCTGCAAACGCTGCGGTTTCATCTTTTTACTTTGGAGTACTGCAGATATTACTTCTCGTTTTTCAGAAAATGTTGGCTGCATAGGCGAGCAGCAAATGCAAAGCATTTGCGACCAGCCCCGGCCGTAATGGACTGCATTTTTCGAAACCTATAAGGGAAGTTATATTTGCACCAGTACTTATTTTTCCGCATCCAGCAGCTCGTTTACTTTTGCAGCAGCAGCATCCAGTTCTGCCTGCAGGTTTCCCGTACCGCCGCTTTCAATGGATTTAACAACGGGAACGCCGAGAATATCGCGGGCCTCGGAAACTGCCATCATAGGGGGGGCATAATAAGGGATGCCGATCTCGGCAGTCTTCAAAACCACGTCGGCAAAGCCCGGCCGCAAGCTGGCCTTTACATCCGCATCTTCCCAGATGGAAGAGCGGGACATACCTATATTGCCCAGCTGGGCCATCTTCATATTTTCCTTATTCGTTGACCAGGTGATGAACTTCCATCCAGCATCCTTATATTGGGAGGCGGACGATATCGCCAGGCCCCAGCTGGAAGTCTGGTAAGTCTTGTGCGTTACAGGACCTGCCGGGAATACGGCGACGCCAAACTTGTCGGCGATTGTGGATTTTTCCGAATCGGCAAACTGGGCCATCTGCGCGTTGCCTTCCACATACATTGCCGCCTTGCCTGCCGCAAATATAGCCACGCATTGAGGCCAGCCCATGTTCATCACGCCGGGAGGTCCATAGTTTTTAAGCAATCTTCCGTACAGCTTTAAGGATTCCAGCCCGGCTTCATTATTTACGATGCACTTGCCGTCCTTCAGCCAGTCGCCGCCATAGCCATACATAAAGCAGCCCCACACGGGAACTGCAGCACCCATGTTGCCTCTGGCGACAATGCCGTACACCTCATTGGTGGGGTCGTGCAGAATTTTTGCGGCTTCCTCCAACTCTTCAAAGGTTTGAGGCGGCTTTAATCCCGCTTTTTCGAACAGATCGGTCCGGTAGAACAGCATTTGGAACTCATTGGTAAGCGGAATACCGATCAATTTACCGTCTACGACATCCTGCTGGACCAGGCCAGGCATAAAGTCGTCATAGCTCCAGTCTGCAGGGGTTTTGCCCGTATCCGCCACATAACCGTCCAGGACCTCGTACCAGCCGTTTTTATAGAACAGCAGCTTTTCCTGGATGGGGCGGGTCATAAAGACATCGATATTGGAATTTCCGGAGGTGAATTCAATGCTCAGCTTTTGATTCAGCTGATCCTCCGCATAGCTTTCCAGAGACACTTTGATTCCTGTCTCGCTTTCAAAATCGGAAATCTTTTCCTTTATCACATCCGTCCACATGTGGTTTGCAGCCACAAAACGGATCATCTGTCCGGCATAAGGCTGATTGGCGGCGGCAGAAGTGCTGCCGGCACTGGTAGGGGCATTGCTGCCGTCAGGCTTGCCGCTGCCCGAGCAGGCGGCAAGGCTCATCACGAAAACGGCAGCCAGCAAGACACCCAGACCTCTTTTAAGTCTTTTAAGCATGGGTTTTCCTCCTCGACAAATTGTTATAATGTGCAGAAATTAAAATTTAAAACCTTTTGGCTCTTAAGAGTTATCTTCAGTATAAAAGAATAAAAAGAAATTGGAAATGTGAAAACATTCATTATCAGGTAATTTTATTGCATGATAATGAATGTCCACAGCTGTTTTCCTGCCCCCGGAAAAAAGAAGGTAAATGCTTTGGATTTTTGTAATATCTTTAGAGGGCAACGGTTCATCCCTATTTAAGTGAGCTGGGGTTTACCCCCATGTATTTTTTGAACAGCTTGCTAAAGTAGGATTCGTCAGGGATCCCCACCTGATAGGCAGCCTCATAGGCTTTAAGCCCTTTTTCCCTGATCAGCTCCCCGGCCTTTTGCATTTTAACCCTGTTCAAATAATCGGTGAAGCTTTGACCCGTCTCCCTTTTGAAGATGCTTGAAAAATAGCATTTGTTGATATTGCAGATTTGCGATGCCCTTTCAAGTGAAATGGCTTCATCAATATGCCGGGAGATGTATTGCTTTATTGTAATAATCTCACGCCGATGGCTGCCGTACTGAAGTTTTTTTATGTCCTCAATCATTATTGCTACCTGCTGGCACAACCGGGAGATAATTTCATTGAGGGTCTCCGCGTCCGACAGGATTTGAAAGGCCGAACCGCCGTTGTCCGCCAAAAAGTATTCGGAATGAAGGCCGTTTTCTCTGGAAAAACGGGCGATTGCCATAAAAATGGCTGCCGCGCACAGTCTTACCTTTTGCGGCGGGTATTCCGCACGGGCTTGAAGATCCCTGAAAAATCCCGTAATGATCTGCTGCACCCCGGCGCTATCATTAAGGACAAAGGCTTCCCGGAGCTCTTTCTCTTTTTCCGGAGGGAAACTTGGCTCCTCCCGGCAAAAATCCGCAATACCTCCGCTGAAAATTACGCTCTGGCTGCCCCGATAGAACTTATGCAAAAGTATGTTTTGCATTTCCATGTATTTGACAGGCAACAGGTCAAAGTTGTTAAAGGAGGACGAGACCGCAAAAGAAACAGAAAAGTTAAAATAGAGCTTGAACAGCTCATTCAGCTTTCCGCACAGACGTATAATTTTGTTTTCTATGCTGACAGGCTCTGAAAAGCCCAGGATAATCACATATTTTCCACGGTCCGCTTCAAATTCGTCGCTGTTTTCGAAAAGCAGGAGGCTTTCTTCCAGAATATTCAGCACCGATGCTTTAAACAGGTTGGGATCTCCCAGCCGGCTCAAAGCATTGGAATAATTATCAATTTCACAGCACAGCGCCACATAATGCTTCAAGCCTACGGGGCACCCCAGATCCCGCATTTTATCCAGATGGTACTTTGTGGAAACGCCTCCGGAAAGAAATTGCTTATAAAATTCTTCCCGTATAATCATTTTTTCCTTGGGGGTATAGGCTTCTGCCTTATTTTCGGAGGTATCCGCTTCACAATGGATCAGCTTTTTTACGTTTTCCAGTATTCCCAGCAGGTGCTCCGGTTCCATGGATAGTTTCAGGATATAATCCTCGGCGCCCAATTTCATGGCCGTTTTCACATAATCCAGTTCATTATAACAACTTAACACAATGGTTCTGATTTTTGGATGGTTTTTCTTTAGATACTCCAGCAGCTTAAGGCCGTCCATTTTGGGCATGCGGATATCCGTAATGACAATGTTGGGGCAGACGTTTTCAATCAGTGCAACGGCAGATTCTCCGTCCTCGGCCTGTCCCACAAATTCGAAGCCGTGTTGTTCCCATTCGATGCAGGATTTAATCCCTATGCGTATCAAGGCCTCGTCGTCAACAACAATCACCTTCAGCATATTTCACCGCCTTCCGTCGGATGCGGGAGCACAATGACGACACGCGTACCCCGGCCTTCACCGGGAAGGATTCTCAGACCATATTCAGTACCATACTTTAGTTTGATGCGTTCATTTACATTTTTCAGGCCGATTCCTCCGGTTTTTTTATTCCCGGGCTTTACGCCATCCAGCAGAAGCCTATCCGTCAGCTCCTGTTTAATACCGCTTCCATTGTCATCCAGCTGGAGGATCAGCCTGTCCTCTGCCACAAAAGCACAGATGCGGATGCATGCTTCACAGGATTCCTCCTTCATGTCATTGAAACCATGGGTAATGGAATTCTCCACCACCGGTTGAAGGATGAATTTTTGCACCTTCACTGCCTTCAGTGGTTCCGGAATGTCGATTTTCAAAGTGAATCTGTTATAATAACGTACGTTTTGAATATAAACATAAGATTCAATCAGCTCGGCTTCGTTCTGCAGGGTGATTTCATCCTCATCTTCACGAATGCTCACTTCCAGCAGCATTCCAAGAGCGGAAATCATTCTGGCGATATTGGCGGTTCCGCTCATGTTGGCCACCCATTTAATGGAGTTGAGGGTGTTGAACAAAAAGTGCGGCCGGATCTGGGTGCGCAAGGCTTCGTATTCCAGCTTGTGTTTTTTTTCCTGCTCCGTAAATACGGTTCCCACCAGCTCCTCGATACGCCGGAGCAGATAGCCGAAACTGGAGACAATTCCTCTGACATCATCGGTATTGCCTAACTGCCCGTTGTCGATGCTATATTCGCCGATTTTCAGTTTTTTGAATTCGCCGATCAGTTTTTTTAGCGGATTGGTGAGATGCAGGATAGACAATATACAAAGAATTGTAAAACTGCCGATGAAGATTAGATTAATGGTTGTGACCTGCCGGTTTAACGATGTCATCTCTTCCATCATATTGCTCAGGGGAACTACGGAAATCAGGTTGTAGTTCAAGGTTTCCAGCGGAATACAGTTCAGCATATATTGTTTCCTGTCCGCCGTTACGGAAAAGGAGCCCTGTTCCAGTCCGGAAACTGTTTTAACGATATTTTCATCCCGCAAAAAAGCCTGTGTCTTTCCGCGGTCGGTGCTGAAAACAATTTTGTCGTTTTCATTCAATAGGGAGAGCTCTCCGCCGTTGTCGAGAAAAAAGTTATGAAATCTTTCCTGTGGAAAGCATACAAGTAAAATTCCCAGCGGTTCACGGTTATGGCTGCTCTTCAAAGTCCGGGCCAGGACAATATAGGTATTTTCATAGGGCGCCTGCAGGCCATAGGAAAAAGGAGCGACCCACATACCGGTTCTTTCCGCCCTGGATAACGTTTGATACCAGCTTGTATCCAGGTAGCTTTGAAGGAACTTCGTTTTAAAATCAAAATCATCCTGCACATAGTCCAGTGAGGTGTACAAAGCGCCTTTCCTATCGATCAGCACGATATCACACCGCGTAATGAAGCTGCTTTTGATTTTGGTCAGCCGGTTCTGCACAGCCACGGTCCGGATGATATCGTCACTGGTCATTTGATAGTAATCGTCAAGGTCGTATTTATCGGCTTGAGGAGTGTAAGAGACAGCTTCCAGAGACTCCAGTATTTCCTTGTCCACGCCGCAGGTATTGGAAATCCCGGCCATGACCTGGGTGGCGTTCTTAAATTCCATCGAAATTTTATCCATGCTGTCCATGCTCAGCCTGGAGGTTTTTTCTTCCAGAATTGCTTTCATCGTGTTGAAATTATACCTGGATATCAAAGATAAGGGAATAATCAGAAAGAAAAAGATAATAAGAATCAACCGCTTTTGCAAGCTTTTTAAAGGTAACCTGGCAAGCATTGTTTTCCACCGGAGCTTTTTCATATCCTCACCCGCGTACATTTCAAATATTTTGTGACATTGTCTTCAACCATACCGACTTGCTGTTCTTTGCTTATTTATTTGCGCTGACAATACAGACTCAATTCCATTATATATTTGATGAAGGCATATTTCAATTATAAAAAAACGGGTGGGTGCTGTAAAAAAATTACGACATATCTAACAGAGATAGCACTTAAGTTTTTAAGCTATGCAGGACGCCCAGACTGTGGCTGTCATTGCTGTGAAACTCCTATCCTGTAGGGGCGCGCATTGCGCGTCCGCTTGAATGCATTCTGCGACAGGGTAGCGATTCTTGACTTCAATGAAGCATTAACTAATCGTACCCTAGAAAAGCTGCCGGGGTGCACTCTTAAAATTTGTCCATTCTTCGCACCCCCGGAGCATGACACGTTTGGCGGTATTTTCCGTTTGCCGCTCAATACAGCTCGCTTTGCTCAAACAGATTGCGGCTCATGCCCGCCATGGCAAAGAACATCAAAAGGTTCACACAGAGAAGGATAGGTGCAATGATCAGCACACTCACGCTGTTGGGCCACAGCAGATACAATACGGCAAGAATAACGGCGGCGGGAACGGCGGTAGCCGTGACAAAAAGCATCCGAAGGAACGAGAGCACTATCGGGCTTTTTCTGCCCTTCATCACCTTATAAGATAGGATTTCCGACATGACAAAGACCAGTGAGAAGCTTGCATTGATCAGAATATAGGCTGCGAGCTCCAAAACGGGTACGGAGAATAACACGCCTGAAACGGCCACGACAACCGATCCGATAATAATAGTGCGCACAAGTCCGGGAAGAACGGAATACAGCGCCTTGCGGTACGAGCTTTCCGGTATCAGGTACACATAGGGCTTTTTAAAATCCTTGTTCCAGCTGTCGCTTCCCGCGATGGTAAGCGACATAAAAAGCAGCATGAAAAAGGTGAAGTTGAAACCAAGGTTCATAAATTTTGCCATGACGATATAGACGCCACCGGAAATGAAATCCCGGAACACAAACAAGGTGGAGGTTTTTTTCATTTCCAGCAGCTGGCGGGAGAGCAGTGCCGCAGCGCCAGGCTTGAAATTGGCCCGGACCGGCTGCTTTTTAACCTTGACGGTGGAACGGGCGTCGTAGCTGCTGCTTTTTACGCCGTCCAGAATCTCTTTGATCTTATAGGAATCGCTTAACGCTTTTTCGTAGAAATCCACGTCGGTACGCAGCATGGCCACAGCAAGCAGAACGTTGATACCGAGCAGCAGAAGGCCTGCGGGAAGACAGCCGCTCAGGAACCTGCCCTCAAAAGCCGATACCACTCCCCACTGAACCCAGCCAAAGACGGGGATTGCCTTATAAAACGGACTTGCGAAGCTGGTCTCCGCCGCCCGGGAGAGATTGAAATCCTTCGTGTACAGCACCATAAGAAAGGAAAAAGCCGCAAGGAGCATAAGCACCCATAAGATATGCTTGATACGGCGCCGCAATCCCGGATGCCCGATGTCCATAATGTAGATATAATAGAACACCAGGTAAACAAACGCAATCATCATTCCGGCAAATAGCAGTACCAGCAGGTAGGCGAACAGCGTTAACCTATCGCCGACAAGAAAGGGGAAATAGAATGTAAAAAACAGCGCCGTCAGCAGAGAAGCCGGAATGACGTCCAGAATTGCGTACATCAGCACATAGCCCCTGGGAACCGGCGCCTGAAAGATAAGGTTTGCGTCCTGCAGCGTAAAGATACCGTTCTGGGAAGAACCGAGTACGGCATTCAGAATCAGCAGGCCCATGCCCAGCATGATACAGGCGACGACCGCCTCAAGGCTGGCGCCAATGCCCGGATGAGGGAACAGAAAGGCTGCGCTTATGCTCCCAAGCAATACGACCAGGGCCAGCACGGTGAGCACTGCGCTCAGTGGGCGCAAAAATGCGCGCCTGAGGGAATTAATGTAGCGGCGGAGCAGGAGATAGATAAGCGCTTTCATTCCCCGTCACCCCCGGTCAGTGTAAAGAAAAGCTCCTTGAGCGGTGCGCCGGCCAGGTCCGCCCGGATGACCTCACGGATGATTTTTCCGTTTTTCATGATACATGCGCGATCCCACAGCTCCTCCACCGTATCAATGATATGCGTGCTGATCAGGACACTGACACCCTCGTTTTTCATCTCGGAAAACATGTGGAGCACCTCTTCGATCGCCCTGGGGTCGAGGCCCACCAGCGGCTCGTCGAAAATCACCGCTTTAGGGCGGATAAGCAGCGCCAGTACAATGCTCAGCTTTTGTGTCATGCCTTTTGAAAGCTCGCGGGAGAGCTTATCCTTTTTGTCGTAGATCTCCAGCCGTTTTAAAAGGCTGTCGCCGTATTCCTCCCATCCGTCTTCCAGACGGTAGGCGCTGGCAATGAATTTCATATGCTCTCCAACCGTCAGAAGATCGTAAAGGGCTGGCATTTCGGGAATATATCCCAACAGGCGTTTTGCCTCAACACTCTTGTTGGGCAGATTGCAGATGCTGACGGTTCCCTTGAAATTCAACAGGCCGGCGATACTTTTGATGGTAGTGGATTTGCCCGCGCCGTTGGGCCCCAGGATGACCGTAATCTCCCCGGGATACGCAGTAAAGCTGATATTGTCTACGGCGGCCAGATTTTCATATTTTTTAATTAGTCCACTGACTGTAATCAATTCAATTCTCCTCCCGACGGTTGGTTGCTTTTATCTTTCATTACCGGCGAAATTTTTCCATATGGAACATTATCAAATATTACGCTTCGCAGCACTCAGCAGGTCGTCGATATAAACCTTTTTACCCGCCCTGGACCATGGATAGCCTGCCTCGCCGGGCAGCAGCCACGAATCGTAGCATTTAAGCAGTGCATCGCCCAGTCCGTCGACATATTTTACCTTGCTTGAAGAAGACGGATTTTCCTTGATACGGATAATGCTATCTGAAAATGTAGCAATATCGGGTACCGATTCCTGCATGGCATTGATGCAAAGGGTATGTGAAAAGGCAGCCTCAGGTCCGCAGGGTATTGCCGTATTCTCCAGGACGGCGTCGATACATGTCCAGAGCTTTGCGCCCTCGATCTCCGTAGAAGGGTTGCCATAGGATTTGGTTTTGCCATCTTTGAAAACAACCGTGATCTGAGGGTTGTCGCCGGTACTTTCAAAGGTTGCGACAGCGTTTTCGAATTCATACCGGAAAGCCGGGCCGTATAGCGAATCTACCGCATGGGAAGCATAAAACATGATTTCGGTGTTATCCCCTGTTATAGTCCGCACAACGGAAGTGTCGAAATTTTCTATGTTGTTTGCCCTGTACAGCTCGGCTTCGGCATATTCTGGACGGGCGCTGGCATCCATTTTTTCCCCGAGGATATAAAACATGTTGTGCAGATAATGCGCCGTAGCATTGTTTGCAACACTGTCCAGTATCCAATTGCCGTTGCTGTCCCGCTTTTTGCCTGCCCAGCCTCTTTTGTAATAGATATCGTCCCGCGGCCAGAGGACGATGGTTTTCAGCCTCTTCGGCCTTCCGAGGATACCTTTTATGACATCCTGCTTCAATGCTTGCACAGCTTTGCTGAAGGACCACTGGTAGCCTATGGCAAGGAATTTTCCGGATTCGTCCCTCGCTTTCATCATTTTCATTGCATCTTCGATGGTCGCACACATTGGTTTTTCGCAAAGAACATTGCTATATTTGCGCAACGCGGTGCATGTCTGAGGGCAATGATACTGGATGGGGGAAGAGATGACTGTGAGTTCCGCCTCTGCGTTCCTGTAAAAATCATCCAACGAAGCAAACACAGGGACCCCTCCGTTAATAATTTCAGCATAGCGGCTGCAAGCCTCAGGCTTCGGATCAACGACTCCTTTGATGATAAACCTGCCGTCCGCAGCATGGTTCAGCAGGGATCGGACATAGACCTCACCATAACCGCCGATGCCAACTAATAGGATTGATACTTGTTTTTCCATTTTTATCCTCCCGGTAAAAAAATGTATTGTACAACGGAATTCCATCCTAATTATACCAATACCATAAAGATTATGCACTATCCGAAGAGATTTTTTATGGATGATATTGACACCGGCAACTGCAGTTATTACGATAGTATCGTAAATCCTATCTTTCTTTTTACTCAAGAAATGAACGATAATGACGGACATTAACGCAAGAGTGCGGCAAATTTACGAGACCCTCCACCAGATCCCGGAAGCTGGATTTGAAGAAGTAAAAACAGCGGCTTATCTGGCCGAGCAGCTTGAAAAAGCAGATATGCAATCGAAAAAGGCATTGCCGGGACGGGTGTAACGGGGCTTTTAAAAAGTAACAAACCCGGCCCGGTGATTATGGTGCGGGCCGACATGGATGCCCTTGTGCACACTTAAACCTGTTATATCGGATTAGGAGCCGACTTGACGCCGGGACTCCATCATCCTGAAATGAAGTTTGACGCGGAGGCTTTGAGCGATGGAGTCCGTATCCTTTTAGCCATGCTTGACAGGATTGCCCGCTAAATATTACGTCATCGTTTCAAGGGCTTCCATAATCGAATCAGCCAGAGCTGCGGCGGCTTTATCCAGGAACTGCTCATCCTGCAGTTTTTTTCTGTCTCCGTCATTGGTGATATACGCGATTTCAGCCAGGGCTGCCGGCATTTTTGTCGCATGCAGCACCACCAGGTTGGGTCTGTTTATGATGCCTCTGTCCTTGGTGCCCAGAGTGCTTATAAGGTTTTTTTGGACGATGGAGGCAAACTGTCTGCTTTTGTCACTGGGGTAGCACAGCGTTTCGGTGCCGTTTTCAGACATATTAAAGGCATTGTTGTGTATGCTGAGGAAAAGTGCTGCATTCAAGTCGTTTGCGATGTTTGCCCTGTCGTAGAGAGGAATAAAGGTATCGTCGCTTCTTGTCAAGTACGTGTTTATTCCTTTGTTTTTCAGTATCTCATTCACTTTCAGGGCTATTTTCAGGTTGAGATCCTTTTCCTTTATGCCTGCATAGGTGGCGCCGGGATCCGAGCCGCCATGGCCTGCGTCAATTACTACCAGCTTGTCTGTTTTAGTAAAGCTTTTCAATATATGGATTTCCGTATCGTTGGTTTTCGGGTTATATACCACATCATAGACCCGTGGGTCGCTGGAGGTGAAGAAAATACAGGTAGTCCGGTTTTCCACATCATTTACTATTTCAACGGATTTGAGCATGGCGTCATTGATTTGAAGGATGCCGCTGCCGATATCTGCCAGGGATGCGGGAAAAGAGAATGTATACAGCTTTCCTGACGGATCCGTGATTCCTGAATAGAGCGGGATGTGGAACGCAGACTCCTCTTCGGTGCCGTCAACGCCTCCGCTGGTGGAGCCTGCAACACCCATTTCTTCAAGCCTGACGCCTTTTAATGTCAGTGTGGCGGTTTCATCCTCTGTGGTATAGGTTATATTCCTGTAAGTAGGGCTCTCAACGGAAAGCACCAATTGATCCTGTTCAGTGGTCAGCCGGTATTGCAGCTGCCCGTTTGTTTCCGCCACGATACGGGCCGTATTTGCGTCCAGCTGGGTATAGAGGATATTCTTCACCAGGCCCGTATTTCCTCCGGGGATCTGGCTTTGATCTGCAGGTACGGTGCAATTGGGAACGTCAACGACGATCCTGTCGGGATCGGTCAGCCTTGTTGAAGTAAAGCCGGCATGGTTGCCGCCGGGAACAATGATTTTGTCGACAGTTTCTTCAGAATTGTAGGATAATCTGTTCACAGCAACCGGAGGCCTTTCGACGTCGCCGCCTCTGCTTGTTTCGGGAGTGGTAGCCGCCGGTGCGGATGCTTTGCCGAAAACAAAGGTCAGGCAGCCGCTGGCCTGCTGAACGGTATACGGCTGTTTTCCTTTTAAGTCGAAAACGACTCTTACAGCGCTTTTTGTAAATTGGGAAAATCTTATGCTCTTGATCATTGTGCTGTTGACGCTTATTGTGCCGGAACCCTTGACTGCCAGAAGATTGTTGGGAATATCGACAACCAACCGGTCGGGGCCTGCCATGTAGAAGGCGTTGAAGCCCTTAAAATTGGCGGTATAAAGCGAAATCTTGTCCTGGCTGCCGCTTTTGGCATACTTAATCTCCTTCAGGGAGGCGTTTGCCTGTGCAAAGACGTTGGAGGCAGCGGAAGCCAGAATAAAAACAGAAAGAAAAATTGCCAGTAGTTTTTTCATATGTACGTACGCTCCGTTTAAACAAATTTATCCTATGTCCGGGTGCAGATTTTTTTGCCGGTATTTACATAATACAACAAAATGGATCAATTTACTGCACCTGAAATTGACTCTTAACCATAATGTAATTTGAATGTAATATGGAAATAAGGAACAATTTAAAAAGATGGCAGTCTATTTTTATATGGACGGAAATTTAGAATCTGTTCAAAAGGCAGGATCCAAAAATAACGGAAAGAGAGGGATTTATTATGAGGAAAACAATATTTATATTTATTTTGGCTGCTGTTATGACTATCACGGGTATGCCCGTATTCGCCCAGGGGAATGCAGGCAGTGAGGCGGCCGGGGACAAGTATGGCGACATATCGGGCCATTGGGCCAGGGAAGCAATTAACGGTGTTGCAGATGAAAGCATTTTTACCGGAACGGATGGAAAATTTTTACCCGGCAGGCCAATAACAAGGAGTGAGTTCGCATTGATGCTCCATAAGGCTCTCGGGATTAAAATTATGTATTTCAAGGCGCCCGACATCACTGAAATCTATGATGATGTAAAAAACGAAGATACGGTGGCATCCCCGCTTTATGACCTTGTTAGCGCCAATATCATCGATTACAAGGTCAGCTTCAAACCGGAGGAAACGCTGTCCAGGGAGGATATGGTCCATTTTATTACCAATGCTCTTGAGTATATGACCAATGGGAATTATGCCATGATCATGATATATCCGGAGCCCTTTGCAGACGATGCCGATATCAATCCGGCATACAAGGAGGACTTCGTAAAAGCCCAGGTTCTTAAGCTGGTCAATGGAACAGGCAACAGGATGTTCCTGCCGAAGAACAGCGCTACAAGAGCCGAGGCGGCATCCCTTGTCTACAGGCTGCAGGGCTTGCTGGAAAGCTTGACGGTGAATGAAGAGGTACAGGTTTATCCTGCCATAGAGATAGGAAGCGATAGCGTCAAATTAAAGATGAGAATAGCTAATAACACGAAGAACACGGTTACCATAAACCACAGCTCGGGACAGAGGTACGATTTCGAATTGCTGGATGCGGATAGGAATGCTCTGTACAGATGGTCGGCGGATAAGTCATTCATAACGGTATTGGGAAGTACTGTTCTGGAACCGGGGGAATCCGTAGAATTCAGCGACGTGATTCAGGGTGAGGATTTCATTGATAAGGCGGCATATATGAAAGCGTATGTTGTCGGTGAATCCAAGGACTTTGAGATTAATCCCGACGGCTATGAAATAAGGATCAATAGAGCGGAATAGATGAATGTAGCGGCGCGCATTGCGCGTCCGCATAAAAAGGCCCGGCGACAGTATCAAAGGGACAATATGTCAAGTATGTCAAGGGGACAGGTACAGTGACAACGGGGACATGTCAGGGGGACAGGTACAGTGACAACGTGATGTCAACGTACCTGTCCCCTTGACATGCACATAAGAACCGTCATTATCTCTCGTATAAAAATAAGGAACTTAATACAAAAGATGGCAGTCTATTTTTATATGGATAGAAATATACATCTGTCCGGTGTGCAGTAAAACGGTGAACGAGGAGAAAGCAACGATGAAGAAAAAAGCATGGGCATTCATATTGACAGTTGTCATGATCTTTGCAGGAACGATCCCTGCATTGGCACAGACCGGTGCAGAGGAGAGCGTCACGGACGAATATTCTGATACCTCCAGACATTGGGCCAGGGAAGCTATTAACAAAGTTGCCGGTGAAAGTAGAAGTATCTTTGCCGACAAGGATAACAAATTTGAACCCGATAAACCTATCACAAGGAGAGAGTTTGCACTGCTGCTGCATAGGGCGCTATATACAAAGACTCCGTACATTAAGCCCGACATCAGTGAAATCTATAATGATGTGAAAAGCGAAGATACGGTGGTATACGCTCTCTATCGCCTTGCTGCCGCAGGGATCATCGATTACAAGGTTAGCTTCGAACCGGACAAGGCGCTAGCCAGGGACGACATGATCCATTTTGTCATCAATTCTCTTGAGTACATGACAGGTGGAGATTACGCGATGATTCAGATCTATCCGGAGCCTTTTGCAGACGCAGCGGATATCAACCCGGCGTATACGGATGATTTCGTAAAAGCTCAGGTTTTTAAACTGGTGAACGGGGCGGGCTACAGCAGGTTTCTGCCGAAAAGCAGCGCTACCAGGGCTGAAGCGGCAGCAGTCGTCTACAGGCTCAAGAATTTGCTGCAAAGCCTGAAGCCGGGAGAAAAGGTACAGATCACTCCTCTGGCTGTGTTGAGAAGCGACAGCATCTATATGTACCTGACAATAGCCAACAAGACAGAGAATGCGTTTTTTATAAACCATAGCTCGGGGCAAAGATACGACTTCGAATTATTGGATGCGGACAGGAAAGTACTGTACAGATGGTCGGCAGACAAGGTTTTTAAAGCGGAATCGTCAAGTACTTTTTTGGAGCCCCGGGAAACGAGTGGATACGAAGAAACGGTACAGCGTGAGGATTTCATGGATAAGGCGGTATATGTGAAAATATATATTGCCGGCACATCCGAAGACTTCACCATCAATCCCGAAGGCTATGAAATAACGATCGTCGAGTCTGATGCAACCATCATCCATTGGTAAGGAAATGCGGCAGGGACAGAGAACCGTCCGAAACCACTAAAAAAGCATCATTTTCGAAGAATGCCAGCTCAACTGCATCCTGTGGGGGCGGCCATTGGCCGTCCGCCCTGGATGGAAGAACTAACGCGGGCCTGTATAAGTCCTTTTGCGGCAGGGGATGATTCTTTGCCAAATGACGTTTGTTTCATGGACAGCATTCAGGCGGACGCGCAATGCGCGCCCCTACAGAACACCTATGTAACTGCCGGTAAACAAAAAGTTTCGTCCCCTGACACACTGGCATATTTTTGGGTGGAGACAACGGCCTTTTCATGGTACAATCAAAGTACAAAAAGCATAATGGCCAGGTGCAAAGATGAAGCCGTTTAAAGAAGATTTGGTTAACCGGGATCAGGAATTCCCGGTAGATATTTTCATACGTGACAGCCGGAATGAGAGAGTCATTTCCGATCCCCACTGGCATGAATGCTATGAGATCCTTTACATGCTGGAGGGCACTGCGGAGCATCAAATAAACAACAAGTATTTCAGGGCCGGGAAAAATGATCTGGTGATACTCAATGAAGGCGATATACACAGCACCTATTGTGAACCGGAAGGAGAAACCAGAATCCTGGTGATCAAATTCCTGCCCGTGATTGTCGACAGTGTCTATCCCAAAACCTTTGAGTCAAAATATATCCTTTCCTTTCTCAATTACAGAAGCGAAGGCATTCACCACTTAACGGATACGTCGATAAGCTCGGAAGCGCTCTATAACCTCATGATGGGGCTCTATAAGGAATTTGACGAGAAAAGGCCAGGGTATGAAATATACATCAAGGGATACATTTACCAGTTGATTGCAAGTCTGATACGAAACGGAATTATCGGGAATTACAGCAATGCCGCCGGAGATGAAGGAATAAAAAAGCTGGATGTCTTATTCAAGTATATCGAAAAGAATTACAGCAGTCCGATCAATCTGCAAAAGGCGGCGGATATGCTGAACTTAAGCTATTCTTATTTCTCCAGGTATTTCAAAAAAATTACCGGCAGGACCTTTAAGGAATACATTGATTATGTCAGAATCTGTGAAGTGGAGAAATTAATTTTATCCGGAAATGCCAATATATCTCAAGCGGCCTATGAGGCAGGATTCTGCAATGTGTCCAGCTTTAACAGGGTTTTTAAACGGGTGAGGGGCTATTCTCCCGGAAATATCAAAAAGACAAAAACTGCAAAGAAGTGAGCAGAAATCGGGGTATATTTTATCGCTCTTATAAATTAATATGAAATAGTATGTATATTAAATTTTATGCCGGCGCAGACCGGTGGAATGGGGCATTGCGATGAGAGAGTTTATACCCGATTATAATAATATTTTAATGGCGGCCGGGAACAAAGAAGCCAAAAGGATGCCTTTATATGAGCATGGCATTTCCGAAAGGGTCATGGAAGACATCATGAACAAAAAGTTCAGGGACCTTTATCAGGGAAACAGGGACGATAAACGGGAGTTTTTCAGGATCTACAACGACTTCTACAAATTAATGGGGTATGACACAGTGACGCTGGAACGCTGTATCGGCCCTGCGATGCCGGGAAGCGGAGCGCTTGGACAGCATAAGCCCGGGGTCATAAAAAGCCGGGAGGATTTCGAAAAATACCCCTGGGATGAAATACCTTCCCTGTACTTCAAGCTGTATGCCGAGGATTTTGAACTGATGGCGGAGGTTATGCCGCAAGGTATGAAGGCGATAGGAGGGGTTGGCAACGGCGTATTTGAATGTGTCCAGGATGTCGTGGGCTATACCGATCTTTGCTATATTTCCATTGATGACCCTGAACTGTACCGGGATCTGTTTAGAACCGTAGGGGAGATGATCTATAAGATATGGAGCGAGTTCCTGAAAAGATATGGAGATACCTACTGCGTATGCAGATTCGGAGATGACCTGGGCTTTAAAAGTAATACATTGATTCCTGCAGAGGATATCAGGGCTAATGTCATACCTCAATATGCCAGGATCATAGAGCTGGTACACTCATATAACAAGCCGTTCCTGCTGCATTCCTGCGGTAAGATTTTTGACGTGATGGACGATATTATAAATATTGCTAAAATTGATGCGAAGCATTCCAACGAAGACCAAATTGCGCCTTTTTCGGTATGGGTGGACAATTACGGCAGCCGTATCGGGAATTTCGGCGGAGTCGATACCGATCACTTATGCAGGAAGAGCGAACAGGAAATCAAGGCAATCGTCAAAGAGGTCGCCGCTTACTGCGCCCATGGAAAGGGCGGTTTTGCCCTTGGGTCCGGAAATTCCATTCCCGACTATGTTCCTGCTGCCGGGTATCTGGCAATGATTGAAACTGCACGGGAATGCAGAGGTGAATGTATTAAATCCCGTTTATGAAAAATTTTCTTGTGGGCTGCTCTCCATGATGCTATACTGGATTTATTCATGTTTCATACGTTTATGGGGTGATTGACACAGTGAGGTGGACAAATCAAATAAGCGGCGTACTAAAGGATGAAGATAAGAAGACAAGGCTTTTATTTATCATTGACGGTATTCTTATAAATGCAGCCCTGGTGTTGACCGCAGGTATTTTTCTTTCAGGCTACATCGTTTTTCTTGAGGGCTCGGACTTCCTTGTGGGACTGTTGAACAATTCTCTTACCTGGGCGTCGGTTGCGGCCCTTTTTTCATTTCTGATTTTTGAGAGGATGGAGCGGAGGAAAAAATTGCTTCTGGTGCTGCTGATTGCCTCGAGGCTGCTGGTCTGCTCCTCTATCTTTCTGCCGCTGGTTTTCGGAAAAAGCCCTGCTACACTTGGAATTTTAACCGCCATGGTGATTGTGGGCAACGTCCTTTGGGGAGTATATGCCGTCGGTTCAAGTGTCTGGATGATGGGGTGCTTTCCCATAAGAGAAGTGAGGAATGAATTTGTATACCGAAGGGTTTTCTGGCTCAGGATATCCTTTACTTTATTTACCATTGTCATGGGCTTTGTTCTGGACTGGTCGGGCAAGTCGTATACCGGCTTTCTTATCGTTTTCCTTACCAGCATGGCCCTGTCCCTTGCCGATGCGTTTATTCTTTTCAACATCAAGGAACGGGTGAATACGGTTACGAAAAATAGCCGGTTTAATCCGGCGCTGTTTTTTGAGCCATTTGCCAGAAAAAGCTATCGAAGCTTCCTTTTGTTTATTTTTCTGTTTTATTCAAGCCTGACAATTTCCTCCTCTTTCACGCCTCTTTACCTGATCCGGTATTTAAAATTTGATTACAAGTTTATCTCCATCATTAATGTCATCGCATATGTCTTTATGATTTTGTGCACAGGGCTGTGGAACAGGCTGGAAGGCAGGAAAGGCCTGATGTATGTATTTAAGATAACCGGCTTGATTGCAATTATAGAATTCCTGGTTTATGGCTTCCTGAAAAGCGATACCTATTTTCTCCTCTATCTGGCGCCCATTTTTTCCGGTATTGGGTACAGCGGCTTCAACGTTGCCATATTCAATCATCGCTATGAATTGATGCCGGAAAACAACAGGACGGTCTATGAAGGCTGGTTCGGGGCGGTAATGGGTTTAAGCATGCTTGTCAGCCCTGTGATTGGGAGTTTCATTATGAGCAGGCTTCCAGTGCTTCAAAACGCCGTTTTCCAGTACAGCAGGTTCCAGTTGATGTACCTGATTTCCTTTGTCCTTGCGGCATGCGTAGTGCTGTTTGCACTTAAGAGCCCTTCAAAGTATGAGGTGAGCGGGGATCACAGAGCACAGGGGGACGGTTCCTCTGTGTCCGGAATGGGATAATAAACCAGTTCGCTAATACTTCCTCCATAGATAGCATTTCTGCGGACGCGCAATGCGCGTCCCTATACTTTTCATAAACTGCAGGTATTCAATAATACCGGTGCATTCATGTATGTTTCATTGCAGTTAAAGATACAATAATGAAATATGGCATCATTGGAGACATATTAAAACGATGTTTAGTTATCTATTTAAAAAATTACGTTTTTGGCGGATGCAGTGTATACATCCAAATAAAGAGGACAATGCCCGGGAACCGTCCCAGACAAAGCTTTCCCAGGAGCTAGGAAAAAACCTGGATACGTTGAGACGCCTTTTGGGTATCAGCAGCGACGTAGTTATCCGTGAATTTTCTTTTGGATATAAGGGGCAGGTCAATGGTGCACTTATCTTTATCGACGGCATGACGGACAAGTCTGTGATTAATGAAAGCATCATAAAGCCGTTGATGTACGACAGCCGGTTAATTTGCCGTGAAGAGGGAAAGGAATCGGCAAATATTGATATTGTAAGGACAACCATGCTTTCCGTAGGGAATGTGGAACAGATTGCTTTTGTCGAGGAAGTGGTGGATGGTTGTCTGTCGGGAGACACTGTTTTTTTAATGGATGGTTCCGGAGAGGCTCTGGTAATTAGTTCCAGAGGGTGGGAAAGCCGAGGGGTGGAAGAATCGAAAACCGAATCTGTTGTGAGGGGTCCCCGGGAAGGCTTTTCTGAGACCTTGCGAACCAATACGGCCTTGCTGCGGCGTAAAATCAAAAACCATGATCTTGTGTTGGAAGCGATGAAAATAGGCAAACGTACAAAAACCAGCGTTAACATAGCCTATTTAAAAGGCGTAGTTAATCCGCTGCTTATCGGAGAAATCAAGCGCAGGCTGAACAGGATCAACACCGATGCAATACTGGAATCGGGCTATATCGAACAATTTATTGAAGATGCCCCCTTTTCCATCTTCTCAACTGTCGCCAACAGTGAAAAGCCCGACGCCGTCGCTGCAAAACTGCTGGAAGGACGGGCAGCCATCCTGGTTGACGGCACGCCCTTTGTGCTTACCGTCCCCATGGTTTTCATAGAGGGGTTCCAAAGCTCGGAGGACTACTATTCCCGGCCTTATTTTGCAAGCATGATCCGGATTTTAAGATTCGTAGCTTTTATTATAAGCACTCTTGGCCCGGCAACCTATGTGGCATTGACAACCTTCCACCAGGAACTGATTCCGACACCGCTTCTATTCACCATGGTTGCCGCTCATGAAGGAATACCTTTCCCGGCAGCGCTGGAAGCGGGAATTATGATGGTAACCTTCGAAATTCTCAGGGAAGCCGGAGTCCGCCTGCCCCGCCCTGTAGGCCAGGCTGTCAGTATTGTCGGGGCACTGGTAATTGGCGAGGCTGCCGTATCCGCCGGATTTATCGGAGCACCCATGGTGATTGTGGTAGCCATAACGGCTGTTTCCAGTTTTGTAGTATCGGCACATACGGATGCCGGAGCGATCCTCCGGTTTATTTTTCTTTTATTGGCTGCGGTTATGGGGGAATATGGAGTTGCGATCGGATTGTTGGGAGTTTTAGTCCATGGGGCCTCTTTAAGGTCTTTCGGGACTCCTTACATGTCACCGCTGGTTCCCCTTACCGCCAGGGACACAAAGGACGTTTTTATCAGGGCGCCGCTATGGATGATGCTTACCAGGCCCAGGACCATCGGCTGGCATGATCCGCAGCGGCAGGAATTCAGATTAAGGCCGGGCCCCGCAAAGGATGATGATGATACTTCGGGGGATAGGGAAAGATGATGAGGTGCTGCTTATGAAAAGCCATTTCTGCCGGATTCTTAAAATAACCGTTTGTACTTTTCTTATCCTGGGTATGACCGGCTGTTGGAACAGCCGTGAACTGGACACTTTGTCCATTCTGATGGGGATGGGTCTTGACAAACCGGGGGAGCCGGACAAAGTCCAGCTGACGGCTCAAATCGCAAAACCGGCGGAAATAAAGGCTTCCATAAAAGAAAGCGGCGCCAACAGCGGATTGGCCTACTTGAACATAAAAAGCACAAGCGATACGGTTTTCGATGCATTAAGGGGATTTACCCATATGATTAGCCGCAAGGTGTATCTGCCGCATAACCAGGTGATCATATTCGGCCGCGAGCTTGCGGAAGAAGGAGTTCAAAAGTATATCGATTTCTTTGTACGTGATCCCGAAACCCGCATTAATGTCTGGGTGATGGTTGCCGGTGGAACTGCAGGAGAGGTTCTGGACGTAAAATCGGATTTTGAAAAAATACCGGCGAGAAATATTGCAGACATGATCGAGGCACAGAAGGCAACATCCCAGACACGGGCCGTAAGGCTGATTGATTTTTTGGCCTCGCTGATGACGAAAACCACTGCGCCCGTAGCTCCTCTCGTACAGATCATAGAAGAAGGAGAGAAAAAGCTGCTACACATATCGGGAACGGCAGTATTTAAGAGGGATAAATTGGTGGGACAACTGGACGAAACAGAAACCCGCGGCCTTCTGTGGGTGGTTGGAGAAGTGAAAAGCGGGATTATCAAGGTGAAATGTCCGGAGGATACCGGGAAAGTCAGCCTGGAAATTATCCGGGCAAGCGGAAAATTCACGCCTGTCATAAAGGATGGAAAGCCGTATTTTAAAATAGAAATTAAAGAAGAGGGGAATCTGGGGGCACAATCGTGTCCCGGGAACCTGGCATTGCCATCGAAGATTGACTTCCTTGTAGAAGAGAAAGCCGAGGCCATCAAGGGTGAGGTTATGGCTGCCTTTAAAAAAGCCAGGGAACTGAATGCCGACATTTTTGGATTTGGAGAAGCAGTGCATCAGAGGTATCCGGACATCTGGAAAGAACTGGAGGATAAATGGGACGAGGTTTTTCCGGAGCTCGAAATCGAGGTGAACGTAAATGCCAGATTGGACCTTACAGGCCAAATAAACGAGCCGGCCGGCCAGGAACAGGAGTAATGCCGTCCATGAAGATCGAAAAAGGAGAAATATCCAGTTCTCAATTAATGTTTACCGTAACCGGCTTTTTGCAGGGCGCTCATTTGCTGGTCACTTTTGCGAGCGGAATTACCAGGCATGATACCTGGCTTGCTGTTTTGGCGGCAGTGGCAGTAAGCATACCCTTTATATTAATCTATATCGCCCTTGCCCGCAAATTCCCCGGAAAAAACCTGATACAGTTTAATGATATTATTTACGGGCCATTTCTGGGTAAAGTGATTTCCATGCTTTATATCGGGTACTTCATTATGCTGGCCGCATTAAACCTGCGCACCATGGGGAATTTTATAAGAGCCAACCTGATGCAGGAGACGCCTGTGGCAGCGGTTTTAATCATGTTTGTTTTTGTCTGCGCATGGGCCGTCCGCAATGGTATCGAAGTGATCGCACGGTGCAGTTTTATATTTGTTATGATCACAGGGGTATTGGTACTGATAGTAACTATTTTGCTTCTCAAGGATGTAAAGGTTACAAATTTTCTGCCGGTTTTCGAAATACCTTTCGGCAAATTCATTCAGGGCACACATATTATAGCCACGATCCCGTTTTGCCAGATACTGGTTTTTACGATGGTGATCCCTTATGTGAACAATACGAAAAAGATAAGAAGCTCAGTATTGCTGGGATTATTGCTGGGAGGGCTCCAATTGCTGGTTATTGTGGCACGGGATATAGCCGTACTGGGGATTACGAATTCCATTATGAGCTCTCCGCCTTATCAGGCCACCTTGCTTATCGATATAGCACATATCATAACACGGCTGGACATTCTTGTTGCAATAGTGCTGTTAAACACGCTATTTTTACGGGTGTCCATCTACTTTTATGCAACGGTGCTGGGGATAGCTCAATTGTTAAGGCTTCGTTCCTATGCGCCCCTCACGACCCCGATCGGTATTATCATTATCTGTCTCGCCATCCTGGTATATGATTCCATTGTGGAACAGTTGAATTTCAATGCTACCATCTGGCCGGTTTATTCCGTACCATTTGAGCTTTTGGTTCCAATACTGTCCCTGTTCATAGCAAAAATACGAAGGCTGCCTAAAAAACAGGAAGGAGAATGCATTTGATATTTTTACTGGTGGGGGCTTTTATCGTAATAGTGTTCATTGAAGTTCCAGGCATCGTAAGGGAAAAAGACCGGCGCCAGTTGGCCGTCTATTCCTTTTTTCTGCTGCTGGCTTTGGTTTTAAGTCTGCTGCTGACCATCGGCGTAAAAATACCCAGTCCTATGAAAGGCATACAATACGTCATCAAGGATATTTTGCATTGGAATTACAAATAATTTTATGAAGGGAGATGATCTTTTTATGGACGTGGCAATTATGGGCGCAGGCTTATCCGGCTTATCCTGCGCCATTGTATTGGAAAAAAACGGAATATCGCCGGTGGTCTTTGAAAGCAGAAGCCAGGTCGGAGACAGATTTGTCAACGGTGAAGTGATACTTTCCATTGTCGACAGACCTATCCACGATTCCATCCGGTATTTTGCCGACAAATACGGGCTGTTTTTAAAGCCTGTTTCCGAAATAAAAGAATTGGTATTCTATTCGGAAAATGAATCCGCCGTGATTAAGGGAAACCTTGGATATACCAATATAAGGGGCAGAGACGAAGACTCCTATGAACACCAATTGTCAAGACAAATAAAAAGCAAAATTATTTTTAACTCGCAATATACCTATGAAAAATTGCGGGAGGACTTTTCACATGTGGTCCTGGCTACGGGGGACGCGGATTATGCCAAAAAGGCCGGCAATTACAGGGAGGACTTGACGGCCACTTTGAGAGGGGCAATTGTTGAAGGCACATTTGACCTTTATTCTTTAAAAGCGTGGCTGGATAACAGATTCGCCCCGAAAGGCAACTGCTATTTGATTCCAATCTCTGAAAAAGAGGCAAATATTGTTATTGCGTATCCGGATTACCCTGAAAACCGGGAAAAAGACATCGACACCATGTGGAGCATGTTTTATGACAGGGTGTGCAAGGATTTGAAGCAGGACCTGAAAATCACCGATAAATTTGAAGTGACACGGTATATCATGGGCATTTGTGAACACTCCCGGGCCCATAACACTTATTTTGCAGGAAATAATTTCGGTTCCATCATGCCTTTTATGGGCCTTGGACAGGTTGCCTCCATCTTGACGGGAATTTATGCAGCGCAGGCCATATGCGGACAGGATACTTACGAAAACCTGACCGGGCAGTTAAGAAAAGCTTATGAAAACTCACTGGTCATGCGAAAGGCAATAGAAAAGCTGGACAATTCAAAATTGGATATGCTTGTTGGAAGTTTAAAGGGAAAATTGGGTGACAAACTTTTCAACGGTAAAATAAAAGACCCCTTGAAATATATCAGCTATATTCTGAGGCTGTTTGTTTGAACCCTGTTTATGGAAAAGGAGGGCGTCTTGCTTTTGTGAGTACCGACCGGCACCACGCTTGTGAGGACAATGTGGATAAGAGGTGAGCGGGTACACCCTTACAAATTTTATTAAGGCCGGTTGTAAGCCACAAGCACAGGAATGATCCTTGTGGCTTACAATCCCGGGGTTGATTTTACCTGCTTTTATTCAAGTTCTACTTCCACTACGGTATCTGTTCCGTCGGGAAGGGGATAGGTGAAATGTTCCACCGGACCGAAGTTGATGAACAGGTCCTTTTTGTATTCCTTCGTGTTCCAGGAGTCCAGAAATTTAATTTCAGAGCCGTCGGATACGAGACGCGCTTTTTTTGCCTTTCCTTTCAAACCTACCAGCGGCAGGGGGCCAATGTTGCCTTCAAACACATGTGCATAGAGCAAATTCCCGTTTTGCGTGTAATATCCCCATTCAGGCTTGGCAAAGGAAGCCTTTTCGCATTTGTAAATGCTACTGGAATTCTGCTTCATCCATTCCCCGATTTCTGAAAGGATGGCGAGGGATTCTTCAGGGATTTTGCCTTTGGCGTTGGGACCTACGTTAAGGAGGAGATTGCCGTCCTTGCTTACGCATTCCACCAGCTTCCGGATGATCTGCCGGGAGGATTTGAATATTTTGTCCGTTGAACAGTAGCCCCAGTTGTTATTCATGGTAATGCACGCTTCCCACGGAACGGATTCGCCTTTTTCATTCATTATGCCTTCCGAAGGGATAATCTGCTCGGGGGAGGCGAAATCGCCCGAAAAAATGCTGGGCTCTGCGGATCTTATGCTGCCGCTGCCTTCTCCGCTTGCTTCCAGCCGGTTGTCGATGATGATTCCGGGTTGGAGGGAGCGCACCATATTCACCATTTCCGTTGCATGCCATTTTTCACCCGTCATGTCGTCATAGGAAAAATCAAACCATATAATATCGATCTTGCCGTAGTTGGTGCAAAGCTCCCTGACCTGGCCGTGCATATATTCCACATACCTGCCGAAATCCTGAGACTTGTTTTTGAAAGCTTCATTGCCGCGCATCGGATGAATCTTGTCTTCAAATGCCGGATAATCTTCATGGTGCCAGTCCAGAAGGGAGTAGTACAACCCTACTTTCAGCCCTTCAGCCCTGAAGGCTTCGATGTATTCCTTGATCAGGTCCCTTCCTGCCTTTGTGTTTGTAGCTTTGTAATCGGTGAGTTTGGAGTCAAACAGACAAAAGCCGTCGTGGTGCTTTGCAGTCATGACTGCGTATTTCATACCCGCTTCACGGGCGGCTTTTGCCCACACTTTGGGATCGTAGTGCGTGGGGTCGAACTCATCGAAATATTGCTGATAATCCTCGATGGATATTTTTTCCACGGATCTTATCCATTCGCCTCTGGCAGGGATGGCGTACAGGCCCCAATGGATAAACATACCGAATCTCGCTTCCAGAAACCATTCCGTCCGCTCTCGCCTTTCTTCTATAACGCTCATGCTAAAAACCTCCTATATGGATTCCTTTTTCTTTAAATTTTATAGTACTTCCTATATAATGTAGATACATATTTTTAACATGTTTTTGTGTAAAATTAACTTATACTGCAGCGAAAACCGAATTATCCTTGCGGAAATAAGGTATGAAAGCGTTTACGATATTACTGCAAGGCGCAAATGCGGATTTAAAAATGAAGTTTTCGCTGGAATACGAATGCTTGAGATGGTGCTGTAATGGAAAATAAAAAGATGCTCCTGCTGAAAAATTACCTCGCCAACCTGAAGGTGGAAGTAAAGGATACGGGATATACAAAGGTATGGCCTGGTTGGAGGGATATGGATTATATCCCCGGCTACAACAAGTTTTATTTTATCTGCGATGGGGAAGGATGGCTCAAAATCGGTGAAACGGAGCATTATCCAAAACCGGGTCAGTTGTTTCTGATGCCGCAGGGGGTAAAACAGTCTTTTTCTACTATAAATGAGAACACCTTTACGAAATACTGGGGGCATTTTACCGCCGGCATAGGAGATATGAACCTGTTTGATGTTGTAAGGCTTCCATGGTATATTGATGTTGCGGACAGGTCTCACCTGGAAGAACTATTCCGGCAGCTGATAAAGCATAATGAACGCCATGAATTGACTTCGGCTTTGAGAGCCAAGGCTGCAATGCTGGAAATTATATCCTTCTACCTTGAAAATGCCGCAATCGGAGAAATCAGGCTCACCAATTCCCAATGGACGGACAAGCTGAACCTGGTATTGGAATATATAGACAATCATCTGAATGAAAACATAAGCGTGGAGAAGCTGGCCCAGATCGTCCACCTTCACCCCAATTATTTCATCAGGTTTTTCCGGAAGCATCTTGGCGCTTCCCCCATCAGTTATATCAACCACAGGAGGATGGATAAGGCCAAGCTTTTGCTGGAGACCAATGACGATACCCTGGCTGTTATTGCGGAAAAAACAGGTATAGGCGATATTTATTATCTTTCAAGGATATTCAAGGAATATACCGGCTTTTCACCCTCGGAATACAGGAAACTGGTAACAAAATGAAAAGGGGGCTTCACAAACATTTACTTATCGTCATTTATACGCCTTTCAGAGATATTGCATGCGCTTGAAAGGGTATTCTGTAAAAATAAAATGTTTTGTTGTAGAACCATGAAAAAACCATTGCTTTTTCTATGTTCTATGCTATAATTTAATTAAACCATTCACTGGAGAAATTGGCTATGATGGATTTCCAAAAGACGAATACAAGCCGGAAACAAACGGCAAACCTGCAGTTGGTTAAGGAAACAAACCTGGCCCTGGTTTTCAATCTTATTTACAGGCACGGTCCGGTATCCCGGGCGGAGTTGGCGCAAAAAACCAGAATGAGCCCAACCACGGTATCCTCTCTTATTGAAGAGCTGCTTAAGAACGATATCGCCGTTGAGACCGGAGCGGGAAAAACCAGCACCAGCGGCAGAAAGCCCATTATGGTGGAGATAAATCCCTGCGGAGGCTATGTTATTGCCTATGAAATCGTGGAAAACGGAATACTGGGTTCTTTGTACGATCTGCTTTGCAGGCAGGTGGACGAATTCCACTACGAGGGCACCGATTTTGAGAGCCTTGGCACACGGATGATAGAGGCGGCAGAAAAACTTATCGCCAGGCACGGGATACCGGAAAAAAAGCTGCTGGGATTTTCTATCGGATTTCCGGGATTAATCAACCACATGGAGCAAAGGGTTATAAGCTCTACCGTAGTAACCGTGGGTACCGGCAATGATTTTTGCGGCCGGATGAGGGAAAGGTTCAGCGGGGTCCCGGTGTTTTTCGAAAACCAATCCTATTTTTGCGCTTATGCGGAGAAGCAATTTGGCATTGGGGAAAACATTCAGAACCTGATTTTCATCGATATCAATATCGGTATCGGCGCAGGTATCATCGTGGAGGGAGGAATGTTCCGCGGAACTTCAGGTATGGCCGGTGAGATCGGGCATATTTCCATCGATATGAACGGCCCCAGGTGCAAATGCGGAAACAGAGGCTGTCTGGAGATCATGGCAAGCATTCCCGCCATGGTTCAAAAAATCGTATTTGCCGTCATGTCGGGTAGAGACACCGTCATCAAGGAAATTACCCAAAACGACCTTAACAAGATCAATGTGGATGTCATCAGCCGCGCCATCAAACGCAACGACGGGCTGGCAACGGAAATAGCGGATGAAATCGCATTGAAGCTGGCATTTGGAATCAACAATGTCGTTAATCTTTTTAACCCTCAGGTTGTAGTCATCGGAGGGGAAATCACCAAAATAGGCGATGCTTTTCTCGACAGGGTAAGGGAGCACTTGCGTTCCATTGAGTTGATGCCCGGAATGAACAGGCCGGAGCTGAAGTATTCCTATCTGAAAGGCAATACGGCAAGTCTGGGCGGCGCCAGGTATGCCCTGGATAACATTTTTAAAATCCCGGGGCTATTTAAAGAATAAAAGAAACCTGATGTACAGGCGGCTATTGGACATAATGCATCCAATGCAGGGGCGGCCACTGCCGTCTGCCCGTGACAGTAAGCGCAAACCATGGAAAGGCGAAGAGTGTGTGGCAGATAAGAAACGTCCCCTGATGCATGGAAGCGTGCTATCTCAGATTACATTTTGCGGACGCGCAATGCGCGCCCCTACAATCGCAATGCCCGCCCTTTCAATCGCAATCGCGCCCTTATACTTTTCATAGTACCTTGGAGCGTGGGCGTTGGTATGGGGGAGAGAGGCAACCGTGCGATTGGACACGGGATTTTTGAAAGGCAATTAATCCAGTGAATGGAGAAATTGATAATATTTATTAAGACGGGAGCGTGTGTTCAAATGGCACAGGATAAAGCTATGAACGGAACAGGGATCGCGGAGGCAGGCTTTCCCATGTGGCCGCAGTTTGCGGAAGAGACCTTCAAGGATGTGCTTGAGCCTTTAAAGAACGGCAAAGTCAACTATTGGACAGGACCCAGGGGAATGGAATTTGAAAAGAAATGGGCTGAATGGAGCGGAGCAAAAATGGCTATCTCGACAACAAACGGCACCGCTGCGCTCCATGTGGGGATAAGCAGCCTGGGGATCGGCCCCGGCGATGAGGTGATTGTCCCATCCTACTCCTTTATCGCCTCCTCCTTTGCGATTGTGCAGGCAGGGGCAATCCCTGTGTTTGCCGATGTCACGGAGGATCATACCATTGATCCCGCAAGTATTGAAACGAAGATAACCGAAAGGACCAAAGGGATCGTTGTCGTGCATCTTTATGGCGTTGTGGCCGATATGGGGCCTATTCTTGAAATTGCCCGAAGGCATAAGCTTAAGATCATTGAAGATTGTGCCCAGTGCTTCGGCGGGGAGTATATGGGGGCAAAGGCGGGGACCGTCGGCGACGCAGGCAGTTTCAGCTTCTGCCAGAGCAAGCATTTTACCACCGGCGGCGAAGGCGGCATGGTAGTTACCAACGACGAAGAACTGGGATGGGAATGCCGCTCCTTCAGGGACCATGGATATGATGTAAAGGCGCGCATGAATCTGCTTGCTCTTGAGGAAAAGCTCAACTATATTCATAACCGTGTAGGCTTCAATTACAGGATGACGGAAATCCAATCCGTTATCGGTATAAACGAGCTTAAGAGGCTGGACAACTGGAATCTGGCAAGAAGATTCAAATATGCAAAAATGTATGACGAAGCCTTTTGGGGATTGGAGGGCATCAAAAAACTGCCTGTCAATACCGCCGAACGTAAAAACGCCTATTGGTGGTATCCTGTTTTGCTAGACACCGGCAGGCTTGATACAAATGCCGGTATGATCATAAAAGAATTGTCGGCGCAAAAAATACCCTGTTATGGCATACAATGGCCGGAGGCTTATGAGGAGCAGGCATACAAGCAGCTTAACGGCTTCGGTGAAGCAAAATTCCCCTTTAAGTCATCCGAATATACCGATCCTGAAGCGGTCCGGTACGACAAAGCCGTATGCCCTGTGGCCAAGCGGCTGAGGGATGAAACGGTAAGCCTTTTCCTGCATCCGTCCTGGGAAGAGATTCATATTGAAAAGTGCATCGACGGATTAAGAAAAGCGGTCAAAGCTCATTTGAAATAATAGCATAAATACCGGTGAATCAATGTTTTTTCGCTATAGTACTACAAAGAAATAATAAACATATCAGGAGGGTGTGCCATGAAAGTAAAATGGGGAGTTCTGGGCGCTGCCGGGATTGCCGACCGGAGAACGATCCCCGGTATGCTGCTGGCAGATAATGCCGAGCTGGTAGCGGTAATGGATGTGAACATGGAGTTGGCGGAGAAAATCCGTGGGAAATACAATGCAAAAAAAGCATATGATACCGCAGACAAGCTCATTGCCGATCCGGAGATAGAAGCTGTCTATATTGCATCGCCGGTGGTATTTCATAAGGAACAGGCAATCAAGGCTGCCGGAGCCAGGAAACACTTGCTGATCGAAAAACCCATCGCCCTGACCTCGGAAGAAGGGCTGGAAGTATTGAAAATTTGCCGCAAAGAAGGCGTGCTGGCAGCTTCGGGCTTTATGATGCGCTACCATGCGTATCATCAGAAAATGAAGTCGATTGTCCAATCGGGAAAATTGGGCGACCTTGTTTCCTGCCGGGCACAGTTGACATGTTGGTACCCCGAGCTTGAAGGGGCATGGCGGCAGAAAAAGGCTTTAAGCGGAGGCGGCGCCATGATGGACCTGGGAGTCCACTGCATTGACCTGTTACAGTATATCACCGGCAAACAAGCGAAAAAAGTAACAGGCTTTTCCGGAAACAAAACCTTTCATTATGAGGTGGAAGATTCCGCAGCGGCGGTCTTGGAGCTTGAAGACAATGTTTATGCCTATGTGGACGCAAACTTCAACATCCCGGATGCAGCGGCAAGATGCAGGATGGAGATTTACGGCACCAGGGGAAGCCTGATGGCCGAGGGTACGATAGGACAGGTGGAAGGCGGCAGGGTTGAAACGTATTTTTCCGAAGATCCCTCGGGGTATAATGCGCAGCAGGACCGCAACAAAGAATCCGCCGGGCTTATTACGGTGGAGCTGGGCAACCTGTATATGAAAGAAATACAATCCTTCGGCGAATCCGTACTTACGGGCAAACCACTGGAAGTACCCGCCGAAGCAGCGATTCAGGTTCAAAAAGTGGTTGAGGCGCTATATGCGTCGTCTGCCGGCGGAAGAACGGTGATTCTTACTTAGCGACAGCAATTCTGCACTGGTAAAAATATAACTTCCCATCGAAGTTTTAAAAAAATCAGGTCCACTGCGATCGGCATTTTCTTAAAACGGGAAGTTATATTTTCATTGCTCCGGAAGAAAGGGGCCTTTTTTCAAATTGTACAAAAACATAAACATGATCAGGCGAGGTCCAGACTGCTTGCACGCCTTTCGGTTTTTTTCCGTTTGGCGTTTTCTTCATAATCTTCCCCTTCAATAATGACGGAGCTGATGGCGGCTTTGTCAAAAATCATATCCATCAAGATGGCTCTGATTTCTCCAATGCTTTCGTCAAGGCTGAAAAACGCTTTCAAATCAGTCATTTTGGATTCATTATCAAGATCCGACATATCCATCTGCCTGGATTTGCTGCTTGCGCTTAATATGAAAAGCCCTTTGTAGCTGTAGTCATCCTCAGTAATATTGAGGCTGGAAAGCAAAAGTTCCGATGTTTTCATAAAAATACCTCCCGAAAAATATACTGATTTCCATTTGGTGGTTTAATGACCCTTGCGGTATATCATGCATAAATATCTGTACATTCAAGATTATTATAGCATCTTTTCCAGGGGATTTCATAGTATTTCTTTATGATTTCATTGAATTTTATTGACTTTCTTACTTTTTATATTTTCCTTTAATTTTCTATTGCATTCTGTTTTAATCAATGCTATAATAACCACTGTCAAAGCCGTTGCGGGATAGTGTAACGGCAGCACTACTGACTCTGGCTCAGTCTGTTTGGGTTCAAATCCTAATCCCGCAGCCAAAAAACCTGTACAATACCTTTTGTACAGGTTTTTTATTATGGATTCGGCCAGGGAAGCAGTATTTTTTCAGCGCTCCCGGATTTGAGTATACCCCGGGATTTAACGGCCGGCTCCAGTATCTGCCGTCAATTCCGGCTGAATTACTCCCAATTCCTTCAATTCCTTTTCATTGCCGATCCAAACGATGGATCTGATGGAAGTTTTGGTGAATAATTCTTCCACGTCGCCGTTGATCATCCTTATACAGCCATGGGAGATTTCCTTTCCGATGGAGTAGGGACTGTTGTTGCCGTGGATACCCAGGGTGGTTCCGTCTTTATAAGACAGCCCCATCCATCTGTATCCCAGAGGGTTGTCAGGAGAACCGCCTTTAACAGGTTTGGCGTATCCTCCTCCTCCCCAGGAGGGGTTAATGAGCTTGTTGACAATGGTATATTTGCCGCTGGGGGTTATGGTGGACGCTTTTCCGATGGCTACCGGAAACTTTTGTATCACCTTATCCTTCTGGTAAAAAGTTAAAATCCTTTTGGTCTTGTTGAGCACAAACCATTGTCCGTCCGAGGGGGGAGCGGCGATGCTGTCTTTGTAGGTGATGCTTTTGTCCACCAGGATTTTAAGCAGTACGGCCTGGCATTTTTCATCCCAGGTACCTGTAATCGTCATGTTGCACATGCTTTGAAAGCGGATGACGGCATTTCTCTTGTTTAAGGCGGCATCCTTGCTGTCTTCCTTATACAGGCCGAGTTTTTTTAGTTCTTCAAAATGATCTTTGATTACAGGCAGTTCGGGTTTTACTTCCGATAGGGCGATATTTGCCTCAATTGCGGCGATATCCTGTAAAAAAGCCGGGCTGGATACATCGGGATTTGCGGTATATACCGAGCATAGGATATACATTACAGTGAAAATTTTTACCATTTGTGCCTCCGAAGCATTAAAGACCGTTCTTGCGCAGGTCAAAGTTATCAACTGTAAATATATATGACGCTACCCCTCCGGAATATAACCACTTATCCTGTGATTCAGCCGGGATAGTTAAAGCCGAAGTGACATTTGAGACACATCAGGCAGCTGGTGTTATTATACCAGTATACCTTGTACATAGGTGAGCCGCATACAGGGCAAACCGATTCTGTTTTTTTGTGAAAGGCGTAGATTACAGCACTCAATGGAAGCCTCCGCTTTGCCAGGATGAATGTATTTTAACTCAATGCGGTTTTTATAAACATGAAATATCTGGAATTTTATATCCTCCGACAGTAATTCCGTATATCCACTGGAATTGATCATGAATTGGTGCTATAGTATTCAGGAGTGTTATTTTCAAAGACGAAGCGAGGATTATACAGGATGCTTAAAGCGATGATAAGCAAAATAAAGCTTCAGGAAAGGGACTTCATACTCTTTCTTTTGGTAGGTGTGTTTCTGGGCATTGCACAGAGTATCGACGGATCGACGCTCAACAATTTCCTGAAGGAAAGGTTCGATATGATGATCCTCCAGCGTTCGGCTCTGGAGATCCCCAGAGAACTGCCCGGATTCCTGGTTTTTATCGTTATAGGCTTTTTATATGCCCTTGGCGATATACGGATCGCTGTTATTGCAAACATATGTGCAGCAGTTGGAATGCTGCTCCTCGGTATTATACCGCCTGTTTTCTCCATCGCTCTCTTATGTATTTTCGTTTACAGCTCCGGCCAGCACATTTATATGCCGCTATCCAATACCATCGCGATGAGCTTTGCATCCGACAACCGGCTGGGCAGGAAGTTGGGGCAGGTCAGTGCCGCCAATACTGCGGCGCTGGTAGTGAGCAGCGGTTTATTGTGGCTGCTTTTCCAATTCACCAAAGTAAGCTTTGCAATTACCTTTACCATAGGGGCTGCGGCGTTTGTAGCAGCTGCAATCCTGTTGGGCATGATGAACCCGAACCGGACGGCAAAGCTTAATACAAGGTTTGTTTTCAGAAAGGAATACCGCCTGTTTTACTGGCTCAGCGTCCTTTACGGCGCAAGGAAGCAGATCTTCATAACCTTTGGGCCATGGGTGCTCGTGGATGTTTTTAAACAAAAGGTAACAACCATGACGATACTGTTTTTCATCATTTCGGTACTTAACATAGCCTTCAGGCCCTTTACGGGATACCTCATAGACAAGATCGGTGAGAAATTCGTTCTTGGCAGCGAAGCTTTTATCCTATTCATCGTATGCCTCGGCTATACCTTTGCGACGGATATTCTTCCGCTAAACGGCGCAATTGTCCTCATCAGCATTTGCTATATTACGGATCAGCTTTTTAGTTCGGCCTCCATGGCCCGTGCAACCTACCTGCGGAAGATCGCAATAAAGGATGAAGATGTATCGCCCACCTTGTCTCTTGGAATAAGCATAGACCATATCATGTCGATGTTTTTGCCTGTAATGGGAGGTTTTGTATGGTATGGCAGCGGCAGCAGCGGATATAAGTATGTATTTTTGGGAGGAGCGGTAGTCGCTGTTTTAAATTTCTTTTCCACCCGGTTTGTAAAGATCCCCGAAAAGAGGGAGGAATCCCTTGCGAAGCCATAAAGCCCACGCCGCGCAAGCTTTTCCGGGGCGGACATAAAAGCCCCAAAATGACAATACAGGATCCCCTCAGGAGAGAACCCTGTATCTTCATTTTGTTAAACTTTTTATCCGGGTCAACAAAAGAGAGTCGTTTATTAACGACAAGTATATTTATTATACTAGTGCCATATTCCTATGTCAATGAGTATTTAGTCCTATTTGCAATTTGTTAATTGAAACTTGAAATTCAGGCGTGCTGCTTAGTGGCGTGGGCATTGATGTGAAAAAAGCTTAATGCATGGGCGGCCATTGGCCGTCCGGACGCAGGCAGAACCGTCCACGCTTGGGTCCAGGTAAAAACCTGTTATTGTGCTATGAAAAGAGAAAATGCTATAATAGATGCAAGATAAGAATGCGGTCGTAGTACTGCAGCACAGAGTTGATGACAGAAGAGACATTCGAGATTTTACATTATATTGCGAGGGGGAAGCAGTCAGGTTCCTCCCGAACAGAAGGGGAGATAACTTTTGAGGAAGACTTTCGTACTGGATACCAATGTTCTATTGCAAACTCCTTTTGCACTTTATTCCTTTGGCGACAACATCATCGTTATACCGGAGGTAGTGCTGGAAGAACTGGACAGGTTTAAAAAGGACAGCACCGAGCTTGGTGCAAACGCGCGGCAAACGGCAAGAATTATTGATGACCTGAGAACCAAAGGGAATCTGAACGAGGGTGTGGAACTGGACAACGGGGGAATATTGAAAATAGCAATGAATTTCACCGATATCGAGCTGCCTGCCAGCTGGCCCGACAGTAATAACGACAACAGGATCCTGAAGGTTTGCAAAGGGCTGCATGAAAATGGAGAAAATGTATTTCTTGTAACAAAGGATATTTTCGAGAGGATCAAGGCGGATATCATCGGCATTACGGCGCAGGATTTCTTCGCCGAGCAGGTAGTATCCTATGATGAGCAGTATAGAGGGAGACTTGACGTATACACCACGGAAGAGAAGCTGGACGAATTTTACAGCAAAGGAAAGCTGGAGCCCGCGGATGTCTTCGGATTCTCCTGCGATTTCAGCAAAAAGGAAAAAGTGGAAATCGTGACAAACCAGTTTTTAATCGTGCATTCCTGCAATAATGATAAACAAACAGCCCTGGGAAAATTTGACGGAAAAGCCATCGTGCCTCTCCGGTTTATCCAGGACAGACCTTTTGGCATTTCACCCAGGAACGCCGGCCAGAAATTCATGCAGGAGGCTTTGATGGTTGACGCCGACAAGGCTCCGCTGGTAATTATAAAGGGGCCTGCAGGTACGGCAAAAACTTTTTATTCCCTGGCCGTAGGACTTCACAAAATCATGATTGAACAAAACAGGATGTACCGTAAAATCCTGGTTTGCCGTCCGAATGTCAAGCTTGACGAGGATATAGGCTTTCTTCCGGGAACGGAACAGGAGAAGATAGCGCCTTTCTTAAGGCCGGTGGTGGACAATCTGGAGGTCCTGATTGACAATGACGAGAATGAGCGCTATAAGAGTGAAAAAGAGCTTAAAGACAAGATTGACGAGCTTTTTGACCGGAAGATCATCAATACCGAAGCCATTGCCTTTATAAGAGGACGGTCCATCGTAAAGCAGTGGGTTATCATTGACGAGGCGCAGAACCTCACGCCAAGGCAGGTCAAGGGGATCATAACCCGTGCAGGCGCAGGCACCAAGATCATCCTGCTGGGCGACCCCGAGCAGATTGACCATCCCTTCCTGGATATCAGGACCAATGGGTTGTGCTATGCGGCGGAAAAGATGAAAGGCAGCTCGCTGTGCTACCAGGTCACCCTGACGGATGACGAGTGCGAGCGTTCGGAGCTGGCCTATGAAGGCGCCGTAAGGATGTAGAGTCGCGCATTGTTAGAAGCTGAGATTGCCGCGGCCGCTACGCTCTCTAGCAATGACAGCCGGGGAGTTATCCGCCTCAAATGCACGGGGCCGGTTCTACTGTATGCCAAAGTATACAGTAGAACCGGCCCCGTACATTTACCCGTAAAAACCCATTGGAGATGTTTTACCCACTGGAATAGACGGAATAGTCCAATTCGGGGAAAATATCATCCATGTACCTGATTTTTTTCAGCCATTCCTCGTCGATGCTGTTTTCCTTGATGTCGTGATATAGCTTGTTAAACCTGCTGATATGGTCCTTTGTGCGCTGTTCGGCATATTGGGTCATGGTTCCGGTTTTCATGATAAAAGCCCAGTCGCTGCTTTGTGCGAGCAGAAGTTCGCGGGCGGCCTGGTTTAGCGCTTCCTTTTTCAGGCCTGTTGAAAACCGGTTTTCATTGGCAAGCTCTACCATCTTCTCAGCGGATTTGTAAAGGTACTTGTAAATCCAATCATTGGCATTGTTCAGCCACATTTCATTGTAGCCCCTGTAGCCCCAGGTAGAGGGGCAGGGAGAAGCTACCTGCATGATAGGATTTTTCGTTATATACTCTGTTGGAGTAATGAGCTTGAAGGTATTCTCCTGGGTACTGACTTTTTTCATAAAGGAATAAAGCCAATGGGGTCCCTCATACCACCAGTGCCCGAAAAGCTCTGCGTCGTAGGGGCAAACAACGATGGGAGGGCTATCCATCTGTCCGCTGAGATACTCTATCTGCTTTTCCCTGTTGAACATAAAGTTGCCTGCGTGAATATCGGCTTTCTCTTTTGCGCGGTCAGGGTCATAGGGCTGTTTTTCCTCTGTTTTTCCCGTAATCCTGTAATACTTGATTCCTGTATTGATACGCCGGCCGCCGGCAGAAATATAATCTTTTATATATTCGTAATCCAGGTCGTAGCCGATATCCCTGTAGTACTCCCTGTAATCAAAGTCTCCCGGATATCCCTCCTTTGAGCTCCAGACCTGCTTGGAGGACTCCATGTCCCTTCCGAAAGCAACGATGCCGTTGGGGGTAACGATTGGGGCAAATGTGCCGAATACGGGGCGGGGGGTTGCAAAAAGCACTCCATGGGACTCCATGATGAAGTATTCCAGGCCGTTTTCCTTTAGGGCTTCTTCAAGGACGGGAGTGTAGCCGCATTCCGGAAGCCACATTCCCCTGGGGGGCTGCCCGAAGTACTTCTCATAGGATTTTACACCAATGCTGATTTGCGCCTTCAAGCCTTCCTCCGGGATCGTAAGCAGGGGAAGGAAGCCGTGGGTGGCGGCGCTTGCTATGATCTCAAGCCGCCCGGAAGCCTGCAGGCTTCGAAAGGCATTGATCAGATTGCAGGAATACTTTTCACGGAATATGTATAAATCATTTATATATTTGGCATTGTACATTAAGGCAAGACGGTTGAATTCAGGCTGGTCCCTGGTTCTTTCCACTTCCTTCGAGGAAAGCCCGATCAGTTTTTCCACATACCCGATATACCTGCCCTGGAGCAAGGGATCGGTCAGCATTGTCATCAGCGTAGGCGTAATGGACATGGTGACCCTGAAATCCAGACCTTCCGACGAAAGCGAATCAAATGCGGTCAAAAGGGGTATATACGACTCGGAGATGGCTTCAAAAAGCCATTTTTCTTCCAGGTAATGCTCATATTCAGGATGGCGGACATAAGGAAGATGCGCGTGCAGTATGATGGATACGTAACCTTTGATCATGTGTTCACCCTTTCATCCCAACAAAAAATCTATACTCCGTAAAATTGTGCGGAGGATAAGCCAATAGCACTTTCTTTTTCCGAATTCCCGGCGAATTCCATGGAACTGATTCCCGGATAGCCGGCAAACCAATGACTTTGTACTTGACCCCTGTTTTCTTTTAGCGTTCCCAGATCCAGCCTGCCCTGTCTCAAATGATTATAGTTGATAAAGTATGCGGCAGAATCATCACTTACGCTGTCTCCGGGAGTAACGATGCGGTTGGAATTCAGCATGCTGACGAAAAAATTATCGGAGATTTTCCTTCCTATCTCGGCGATATACATACTGTTGGCATCGTCAACATGCACATACCAATTTGTAGAGAATTCATTGATTCTCACAAAAAAGCTTTCATTCCTGGATACATTTGTAATTTTCAGCGCCGGCACCGATTTGTCATAAAATTCACTGCCAAGCTCATGTACAAGCAAATTCTTTCTATTTTCCGATATATCCCAATATACATATAGCCAGTGCGGATCCCTTACCAGCAAGTTGATACATTCCTGCTCATACTTGTCCGGCGAGCCGCCTGCATATTGTTGATGCAGTTCGGACATGGTTTAAAACCTCCTTAAAATACAATAAAATTCCTATAAAACAAAAAATCTGATATAATACATTCTATCAAAAATATTTGTTGTTTAAAGGAAATTTGATATATTTGTTATAATACTTGCATCCATACTAGTTTTACAAGAATATATACATATTATTCAACACATAAACAATGGACAAAAGTTGCAAAATATTATAGCAAGGCGACTAAAATACCTCTACCTCTATAGGTGGAGGGTACCGAATTGGGTTTCAGCGGTGAGCATATCTCCCGCCTGGGATGCATAGGCGAGCAGCAAATGCAAGGCATTTGCGACCAGCCTGGGATGCATAGGCGAGCAGCAAATGCAAGGCATTTGCGACCAGCCTGGGATGCATAGGCGAGCAGCAAATGCAAGGCATTTGCGACCAGCCCAGGATGCATGGACGAGCAGCATGCTTTAGCTTGCGACCAGTCTCGTTGAAACTCCGCTGCGGTAAGGAAATTTGTCTACAAACGACAAATTTCCTTTGAATTAGGTCGTTATAACAAGCTGAAAGAACAACATATAAATTATAGATACCGTAAGGAGTACGTAATGCGCATTTTAATGTTGTCTTGGGAATATCCGCCAAGGATTGTAGGGGGTATATCAAGAGTTGTTCACGATCTGGCTCAGAAGCTCGGGGAAAAAGGAAACGAAGTTCATATTGTCACTTGCATGGAGCATAATACTCCCGAAGAGGAAAAAGACAAGCATGTGTATGTCCACAGAGTGCGCAGCTACGAAATTGGCGCCAACAATTTCATCGATTGGGTAATGCACTTGAACTTTGCTTTGCTTCAACGCTGTATCCGGCTAATTAATTCCGGGGGAGCATTTGACATAGTCCATGCCCATGACTGGATTGTTGCTTATGTGTCCATCGTACTGAAAAATTCCTTTTCCATCCCGCTTGTGGCTACTATCCATGCCACGGAGTGGGGGAGAAACTGGGGTATCCACAACGATGAGCAAAGATATATAAGCAGTGTGGAATGGTGGCTGACCTATGAAGCCTGGAAGGTAATCGTCAACAGCGAATACATGAATAATGAGGTAAAACAGGTATTCCAGCTGCCTTCAGACAAAGTAAAGATCATTGCAAACGGCGTAGACCTGAAAAAATTCGACGGTTACGCATACGATGCGGAATTTCGCAGAAATTTCGCCCTGGACAGCGAAAAAATCATTTTCTTTGTAGGACGCCTGGTCAATGAAAAAGGCGCGCACATCCTCCTGGATGCCATGCCGAAAATTATTGCGTACTATGACAATGCGAAGCTGGTGATTGCGGGGAAGGGTCCGCAGCTGGAGTATCTGAAGGAAAAAGCGCTATTGTCCGGGATATCGCATAAAGTTTACTTTACGGGGTATATTTCCGATGATAATTTGTCAAGACTTTATAAATGTATTGATGTTGCTGTCACTCCCAGCTTGTATGAGCCTTTTGGAATCGTAGCCCTGGAGGGTATGGTTGCCGATGTTCCCGTGGTGGTTTCCGACACGGGAGGAATCAGCGAAATCGTCGAGCATGGCGTGGATGGTATGAAGGCTTATGCAGGAAATTCAAATTCCCTTGCAGACAGCATTCTGGAGATACTGTATTGTCCCGAAAAGGCCCAGGCAATGAAGGACAGGGCGCAGGAAAAGGTCAAGCGACTGTATAACTGGGATGTTATATCCGACGTTGCCCTTAATACTTATGAAGATATTATTGAAGAAAGCCGCAGGGGACAATGGCAAAAATAAAATATTTTGATTGCGGCGGCGTAAATATGCTATAATTGAATCTGGTCGCAGGGAAATAGTAAAAATTTCTACGGTGCTGATACATAATTTTGGAGGTTGGAAGTGGCTAAGAATAAAAAGAAACTGAAGATAATCCCCCTGGGCGGACTCCAGGAAATAGGGAAGAACATTACTGCATTTGAATTGGGCGATGACATCATAGTGGCTGACTGCGGTCTTGCCTTTCCTGAGGATGATATGCTTGGAATTGACCTTGTGATACCGGACATTTCCTATCTGGTGAAAAACAGGGAGAAAATAAGAGGCATCGTACTGACACACGGGCATGAAGACCATATCGGCGGCCTGCCTTATGTTTTAAAGGAGATCAACGTACCCGTGTATGGAACAAGGCTGACACTGGGTTTATTGGGATACAAGCTTGAAGAACACGGCTTGTTGTCAATTGTCAAGCTGATAAATACCGAGCCTGGCGAAACGATTGAGCTGGGTGCATTTAAGATTGAATTCATAAGATCAACCCATAGCATTGCTGATTCCGTGGCCCTTGCGATACATACGTCCATTGGAACCATCGTGCATACATCCGATTTTAAAATAGATTATACGCCAATCGAGGGCAAGGCCATGGATCTGGCACGGCTGGCGGAGCTGGGTAAAAAGGGTGTTTTGCTGCTTATGTGCGACAGCACCAATGTGGAGCGTGAAGGCTATACCATGTCTGAAAGGACAGTGGGAGAAACTTTTGAAGAAATTTTCATGAATGCAAAAAGCAGGATATTGGTAGCCAGCTTTGCATCCAATGTCCACAGGGTACAGCAGATCATCAACGCATCCGCCAAGTTCGGCAGGAAGGTTGCCATTGTCGGCAGAAGCATGCTGAATATGGTCAAGGCTGCTACAGAGCTGGGCTATTTGACCGTGCCGGAAGGCGTTTTGATCGATATTGACCAGTTGAGCAAAAACAGTCCGGATAAAATCGTCATCATCACTACGGGCAGCCAGGGGGAGACAATGTCCGCCCTCACAAGAATTGCGGCTTCCGAGCACAGGAAGGTGGAAATCGAGCCGGGAGATCTTGTCATCATTTCCGCATCACCCATACCGGGGAACGAGAAATCGATTTTCAAGGTAATCAACGAGTTGTTTAAAAAAGGTGCCGAAGTCATTTATGAATCCCTGGCCGAGGTCCATGTATCGGGGCATGCCTGCCAGGAAGAGCTCAAGCTGATTCACAGCATTGTCAAGCCCAGGTATTTCATGCCGGTCCATGGCGAATACAGGCATCTGAAGCAGCATGCAAATCTGGCAAACAAGCTTGGCATGCCCATGGAAAACATCTTCATGATGGAAAACGGCAAAGTCCTGGAGCTGACCTCGGATTCAGCAAGGATCAACGGAAGCGTTACCGCCGGAAGGGTGCTGGTCGACGGACTTGGAGTAGGGGACGTAGGCAATATTGTATTAAGGGATAGAAAGCATCTGTCCCAGGACGGCTTGATCGTAGTGGTAATTACAACCGAAAAGGAATCCGGAGCGATTATAGCAGGGCCGGACATTATATCCAGAGGCTTTGTATATGTCAGGGAATCGGAGGATCTTATCGATAAGGTCCGCGAAATCACAAAGAGCACAATCGAAAAGTGCGATGGCAAACGGAAGAACGACTGGTCGGCTAAAAAGACCATAATCAAGGATGAATTAAGAGATTACCTGTATGAAAAGACCAAGAGAAAGCCCATGATATTGCCGATTATTATGGAGATCTAGGCAATTCGAATAATAAAAGAGCAAAAAGCAAAAAAGAGTATGCCAGTGCATACTCTTTTTATTTTAAATCCTGTTTATGCCTTTGTGCAAACCTTTGCGGCTTCTTCAGCTGCCGATGCTGCGTCAGGAGTATAGATATCCGCTCCGATGCTCTTGCAGAACTGATCGGTAACAGGAGCTCCGCCGATCATAACGGTGACATTGTCTCTGATTCCTGCAGCCTTGAGGCCTTCAACAACATTCTTCATTTCGCCCATGGTCGTTGTAAGAAGCGCCGAGCATGCAACGATCTGTGCGTTGGTTTCTTTCAGCTTGTTGATAAACTTGTCTACGGGAACATCAATGCCAAGGTCGATAACTTCCAGGCCTTTGCCTTCCATCATCATTCTCACCAGGTTTTTGCCGATATCGTGCAGGTCGCCTTTAACAGTACCAAGGATAACGGTACCCTTTGCCTTGACGCCGCCGGCAGCCAGTAACGGCTTGAGGAGCTCGGAGCCTGCGTTCATAGCCCTTGCTGCGATCAAAACGTCAGGAACATAGACTTCATTGTTTTTGAACTTTCCGCCGATGATGCCCATTCCGTGAAGCAAGCCTTCTTCGAGGATGGTTTTAGCTTCCAATCCTTCATCGATTGCTTTCTGGACAAGCTCCTTTACTACCTTTGCTTTTCCCTGCTGCAGATTTTCAGAGATTTCCAACAAAATACTCATTTGCTATACCCTCCTATGGATATTTACTTTCATTGTTTTATGTCGAACACATGATACCGTTGATATTATGTGTATCGATTTCTCCCTTAATTAGTGACGCCTTTAATCTGGCCTCTTGATTCACGGTATTTGCCCGGGCTGACTCCCGTCAGTTTCTTAAAGACCTTGGAAAAATAGCTCTGGTCTTCATAGCCTACAATATTGGAAACATCCACCAGTACTACCGAATCATCCAGTAAAAGCCTTTTACTCATTTCGATTCTTATATGGTTAAGGTAGGAATTGAAATTTTTCCCCATTTCCTCCTTAAAAATCTTGCTGAAATAGGAGGGGCTCAGGTATACGTAGGAAGCCACCTCTTCAAGGGTAATTTTTTTCATATAATTTCTTTTTACATAATCAACAGCCCTATATATAACGTCCACATGCTTTACATTGGTAAGATTGAATACGCAATCCGTAAACCTTGCCATGATTTTGGAGAGCCAGAAGGTCATTTCTTCAACCGTTTTGAAGCTGTGGATCTGAATCAGGTACTTGTAATTCAGACCGAATATCTGCTGGATATCGGCGCCTCCCTCAAGGGCTGCCCTGGAAAGGAGTACGATAAGCTCCAGAACTCTTGCCTTTATGACTTCAAAATTACCGCCGGTGGAGAAAAAGATATGTCCGAATATTTCATTGAGGACCTTCTGAGAGCCTGCTTTATCTCCGAGGGATATAAGGGAAAGCAGTTCCTTTTCCTTTTCAATGGGATAGGCTTCCAGGGAGGTCTCGTCTCCACCCATTGTTTTTATATAGTGGATATATTCGGAAATATCCGACTGGTACTCCTGGTACTCTCTCTCCGCCAGATACTTCGAAGGCTGCACGTCTGAAATATGCGCGGCCGTTATAAACAGGAGCTCTGACATACTGTTTACTACATCCGGTTTTATTACCGGAACTTTATCTATCTGTTTTCTAAAGGCGGCAAGCTGCGAGTCATCCATAATATCCTTTTCGATGATCTCCTCGATGAGGAAATCGCCAGGATCCACCATCTGAACGGGGCCACCCAGCATGGCGCCCTTCATGATCCCGTTTGAGGTAATGGGGGAAGCCCAGTGGACCAATCCCAGAGGACAAAAGAATATATATTTCCCGCCGAATCTTTCCGCCTGATAGCTGCCGTAAAGATGCGAGTCATTGCACAATTGCCTTCTGCTGTCAGGAACATCGACGCTTTTGCATATATCGCACATGGAATTCCTGCAGCTGCTGTAAATCGTATCGCCTAGCGTATTTATTATAATGCACTGCACGCCTACTGAATTGCTGTAGGTATCCGCACACTGCCTTGCTCTTTCAAAATTAAACCCGATATCTTCCCTTGTATTGTTCAATATCATTTTTTCACTCTTTCAAGTTAAAATAAGTAACTGGTATCGAGCTAATTATATTAAAATAACACCTTTAAGTAAATGGATTTTGTAACCTATGTATTTATAGTACTACGAGAAGCAGCTTCGGTATTGAAAAAAACACGGCTTTTTTGTACTTTTTTACGATTTGGCCTATTTTACCGGGTCAGCGGCTGTATAATCCGGTCAAAACAGGGACGGCGGATGGGATTAAAGAAGAATCGTCAGTTTTCAGGGTGTAGGGATGCACAATGTGTGTCCGTATATTTGTCATGAAGCAAGTATGCCACAGCATCGTCCTGTAGGAACGCGCATTGCGCGTCCGCGTTTTTGAGACAGCCCTTCCGACGATTGCTCGGCAGAAGGGCTAAAATCGCTTTATTTCAGTATAATTTTATGGTATGTCTTCTTACCTTTTTTAATAATCAATTCGTTCTCCTCAAAGCCGGAGACGGCAACCATATAGTCGGGGGTATCCACCTTGGTGTCACCGGCATGGACGCCACCCTGCTGAACAAGTCTGCGGCCTTCGCCTTTGGAAGGGGCAAGGCCTGTTCTTACCAGCAGATCCAGAATATTTATGCCTTCCGCTAACTCGGAACGGTCAATTTCAGTAGTGGGCAGGTTTTCCGTGCTGCCGCCCTTGCCGAACAACGCTTCGGCAAGACTGCCGGCTTTGGCAGCTTCCTCCTCGCCGTGCACAAGCTTTGTAACTTCATATGCCAGCAGCTTCTTAGCCTCATTGATTTGCTCATCCTTTAACGAAGCAAATCGGGAGATTTCATCCATGGGGAGGAAGGTAAGGAGCTTGAGGCATTTGATTACGTCCTGGTCATTTACATTTCTCCAATATTGGTAGAATTCAAAAGGCGAGGTTTTTTCCGCATCCAGCCACAGGGCGCCTTTTTCCGTTTTCCCCATTTTTTTGCCTTCGCTGGTGGTCAACAGGGTGAAGGTCATGCCGTAGGCTTCTTTTCCTTCTACTCTCCGGATCAGATCAACGCCGCCCAGGATGTTTGACCATTGGTCATCGCCTCCCAACTGCATGTTGCATCCGTATTTCTGCGAAAGCATGAGGAAATCATAGCTTTGCATCAGCATATAGTTGAATTCGATAAAGGTAAGCCCCTTTTCCAGCCTTGTTTTAAAGCATTCGGCCGTAAGCATCCTGTTTACGGAGAAATACACTCCGATGTTACGCAAAAACTCAACATAATTAAGCTCCAGAAGCCAGTCGCCGTTATTGACCATTAGAGCCTTTCCCTCGCTGAAATCAATAAATCTGGACATTTGTTTCTTGAATCTGGAGGCATTGTGCAGAATCTCTTCACGGGTCATCATCTTTCGCATGTCGCTTTTGCCGGAAGGGTCTCCCACCATGGCGGTTCCGTCTCCGATAATGGCGATGGGACGGTGGCCTGCCCGCTGCATGTGCGCCATTACCATCATCTGCAAAAAATGCCCTACGTGAAGACTGTCGGCGGTGGGATCAAAACCTATATAAAATGTTACTTTTTGCTTTTCCAGCAGTTCCTTTATAGCATCTTCGTGCGTAAGCTGGGCGATAAAGCCCCTTTCGTTCAGCAAGTCAAAAACATTTGACATATTTTTCGTACCTCTCAAGGTTTTTTTGTATTTTACCATACAAAACCATGCATTTCAAGGATTAGAAAAATATCTGCCCGGAGATCAGATTGCATTTCCTTTACCTGTTTTCTCACGGTACATTGAAAGCAGGAAAACGATCATTACAAAGGTCTGAACGGAAGGTGCTATGCTGGCTATAATGGGTCCCAGCAAAAAGATGCCTCTCAGCAGCCCAAGAATGAATCCGGCAATGCCGCAAGCTATTGCTACAAGTAATGTAATCCCGATGACGGTCCAGAAAGTTGTTCTAACAACCTCAATGGATCTCCTGGCTGCCGCAACGACAGCAAGATTATCCACAATCATTGCAGACAGCCACATGCTTAGCAATACTGCAAAAACTACCGCCGCAACAAAAACCGCCAGCACGATGAGCGTCAGGAGCACGTCCCCAAAACCGCCCAAAAGCGAGAGTATCAAGCCAAGCAGGACTGCAACGATTAAAAATGCTATTGCTAGGGCGATACCCAGGATGAGCGTTCCGACAAAATACATAATATACTTAACAAAATTCCGGGCTATCGCCGATCCGAGGTCATTCAGGCTGGCGGTGCCGGTTTCCAGGCCTTTGTTGACCAGACCATAGGTAGCGGGTATCGAGACAAAATTGAAAAGGAATGCAAGTATGCCGCCGCCTGCAACTGCAGGGAGGACTGTGGGAAGGGTATTGATCAGATTGAGGGGATCCGTTAACTGGCTGGGATCGCTAATGGTTGCCCACAGGGTATCCAATTGGGGGGGGGCGCCGGCCCCGCTCACCAGTGCAGCGACAGATGTCAGGACAAAAAGCGGAACAGCAAGAATCCAATACTTCAGCAGAAACTTGATGGCGTTTTCCAGATACTTCATAATATTACACCTCCACGATTTCATATATATTTTTATTCTACATAGGCTAAAAAATTCCTTCACTTGAGGGAAATGATTTACATTCCACAAAAACGGACGATATTCCGGGTAAATTCCTGACCGGATTTTTTAAATTCAGGATTTGCGTAGGCCAATACATATTGGTCGGTCGCAGCCGCTTCGATTTCAAGCATCCTGGCGAGGAACGGGTTGCAGGATTTCTTGAAATCGGCGGTTTTAACAATGACGGGAAGAGAAGTGTTTTTGATGATTCTTGACAATAGCCTGCGTCCGGTATTGTTGAAGCCGAGTACGCGAATATACTGAGGACCTCCGTATAAGTTGAATTCCGACAACTCCTTGTGCTTCAACCCTGTGAGTGTGCTGAAAAGGCAGCGTTGAATCCTTGTCCTGGTATATCTTCTTGTACATATTTTATCAATAAGCTCTTCCAGCGATCCGGAAGTGCCGGCTGCAGCTTTGATCCTATTCTCAAGTCCTTCGCCAATATACGGCAGGCTTGAGATTTCTTCGGCGCTCCGCTGCCTCAAAGCCGACAGGATTGTATTTTCAAAATCCGATGAAAAGACAGGACCTCTTCCGGCTTTGATTTCTCTTTGCAGGATATCAAAGCTGGGGCGGGGAAGGACGAAAGCAAGAGAAGCCATGGAGTCCTGGATTACGGAAGAACTCTTTACATTTAAAATATGAGGACTTTTTGAGCCTTCGGCAGACAATATATGCATCCTTATGGCGGTCGCACTGGATATGGCGCCCTCCAACGCCTGGGAATTGTATGTGTTTGCGATTCGTTTGATTGTTTGCGGTCTGATTCTGCTCCCCAGTCTTTTCAAGGCCTTTAAATATTCTATGCCGAGGATGTTATTGGAGCTTTTAATTATCTCAGTCAGTTTATCCGCCGGATGTCCGATAGCTTCGAGATATGCTGCCAGGGCATTTTCTCTGGCGGCAGGGTAGGACAGACCTTTTGACAAAAAATTCTTTAAAACCGTTTTATAGCTTTCCGGCTCGGAAGTAAGAATGTCCGCAATAAGATCCAGTTCCTCCATACCTCCGGCTTCGCTTCCGAAACAAATGAAATCGGTAATACCGATACTGTCCAGGATTTTCACGGCTCCATAAGCAAAGAATTCGGCACTTGACATGGCATATACCACAGGAAGCTCAATCACCAGGTCAGCTCCGGAGAGTAATGCCATTTCGGTCCGTGCCCATTTATCAACAATCGCAGGTTCACCCCGCTGGATAAAGTTGCCGCTCATGACGCATACTACCGAATCAGCGCCGCAAAGTTCTTTCGACCGGTCAATATGGTATTTGTGGCCGTTGTGAAAAGGGTTGTATTCGGCAATAATGCCAAGCACGCTCATAGGGGTTCCTCCAAAGCCGTTTTACTTATTATATCCTGTATTCTTGAAGATAAAAATAGGAATTGGTAATTTTATACTATAAAAAATACCAGAATCGACGAAATATTTAGTAAATATTACAAAAAAATTATTTTTAGCGGATTTTTGTTGAAAATACTGCAAATAAAATGTTATAATATGTAAGAGGCGTAAAGTTTATGAACGATAATCAAAAAACGGAAAAACTGAATGAACTAAGGAAGAAGCTGGAGGACCTTATCGTAAATTACGGCAATTTGACAGATCCGAAAGTGATAAGAGCCAGCAGACGACTTGATGCCTTGATTTTCAAGCATCATAAGATGTTTGTCAAATTCGGAGCGCCTAATAAAAGGGGATAATGTAAAATATTATTAGACATTATTTTACAAACAAATAGATTATTTCAAATATTTTTAGATATTTTATAAAAATTCACTAATAATACTGTTGCTTTTTGTAAAAATATGCTATAATTAAAGAAAAAATGAAGGAGGTTTTTTTATGTTGAAACTCGTAACTAAATCTCGCAAATTCCTGTTAAAGGTGACCGCAGCTTTTGCTTTAATCATTGGAGCAGCAAGTGCTTCAGCAGCGACAGTTATTTTTATTCACCAACCGAAATGCCCACAGCATATGTTAAAATGAAAAAAGAACAAGAACATGCCTAAGTGATAAAGGATGCAGTTTTATGCATCCTTTATTATATATAAGGAGAAGCATAGAGATGGAAGTTATTGCTAATATAATTTTAAATATTATTGATTCTATCGTATTTCTTGTACTATTTTCTTTTTTTACCCAGTCAGATGGATTCGTTAAAAAAAATATACTAAAAAGTATCATTTTTATTTTTATGTATACATTACTATTAACAATCATGGATTTTATTATTCCAGATGGAATAAAAACCTTTATTAATATAATTATTATGGTATTGTTACTAAGCTTTATAACACGAACAAATCTGATAATTTCGTTTATTGCTACTGCTATTATCTTTATGCTTTTGTTTACAATCGAAATTTTAGTTCTATCCGTTTTGATGTTAGTTTTGAAAATGGATATCGGATTAATATCAGCCACATTTTCAACAAGAATGTTAGGCGGTATAATCATAAAGGCTTTGGAAGCATTATTGGCACTGTTGATCATCAAATCTAATTTGAGAATAAAGAAATTAGGTGAATGGAAAAAGCCCGATACATTGTTACAATTAATGGCGTTACAATCACTAATGATAGCGGTAATAATATTAAGCTTAACTTATGTTACATCCTATAAATCCAATATCCTCCTTTATAATGTTTTTATCGCAGTTGTATATCTACTTTTTCTGCTTCTATATTATATCGATTACAAGGAAAGAGAGCGATTACAGGCAATTCAAAACAGATTCAAGGTTCAGGATGAATATATAAAAAATATGGAAAACATTATTAATATAATTCGAAGAGAAAAGCACGATTTTTCTAACCATCTGAATACAATACTTGCAATGTGTACATTAAATAAGCCGGATACTGTGCAAAAAATAGGAAATTATATAAGGAAGCTATCTGTTAAGCTTATAAGTTCCTACCATTTCTTCAATACAGGAAATGATTATGTTGATGGCTTGCTTGCTGTGAAAAGCAATATTGCGTTCGAAAACGGAATACAGTTGGAGGCAGATTTTAATGTTCCTTTAAAAAATCTTGATGTCGGCGATTGTGATATTACTAGTATTATAGGCAATATTACGGACAATGCTTTTGAAGCGATTGTATCGACAGGAGATAGCGAAGGTAAGAAGATCAATATTAGGACTTTTGAAGATAATACAAATTATTATATTTCCATTTCTAACAATGGACCTGTAATATTGGAAAAAGATATAAACAAGATATTTACAAGTGGTTTCTCAACGAAAAAAACTGAGAAATCTGATCATGGCTTCGGGTTGTATATAGTACAGCAGCTAATCCAAAGGTATCACGGAATAATTACAGTTACAAGTACAGATGAAAAAACTGAGTTTTTAATTAGATTTGTTAAGGATGGGAAGATGAATGGAAAAACTGGCTGAAAAAATAAAAAACATCATATGTAATAGTAATCCTGACTTGACAATTGAACAGGGTGAGACGATAAAATTCGGACTTGAATGTATACTGAATGAAGCATCAAAGATAATAGCATACTTTGTAATATTTTCTATGCTTTCTCTAACTGGGCATTATTTAATAGCTGTGGCTTTCTTTGGTATTTCAAGGATATTTGCAGGCGGGTATCATGCAGAAACTTATTTGACATGTTTTTTTGTAACTTTTGTCATATTATCCATAGGTATTTTCACTGGATCGCAACTTGGTCTGCCATTCGAGGTCAGAATATTTTTGCAATTGGTCACAATTATAATTGCATGGATATTTGCTCCGGTTGATCACCCGAATAAACCAATAATTAGTATTGAAAGGAGGAAACGTTTTAAATATATGTCTCTAGTTGTTTTTATTATCCTTATCAGTTTTACTTTCCTTCTTGAGGAGAAATTAGCTGCAACTGCAGTAATGATACTTTTCCTGGAGGCTTTATCACTTCCGGCTGGTCAAATAGCGAAAAGGAGAATATCTATATGAATATACTTAAGATTGAAATTCAAAATAATGATAGAATCAATAATTCTAGGCAAATGGGCTATAACAGCGATAAAGAGTTTTTTACTGCTTTAGTTACCTTGTGTGACGAACTAGGCGTGGATGTTCCACTATGGACGACGAATGAAGAAAGGCTATTGGAAAAAAGTGGGAAGCTAGATATGGAGCTAGATAATGGTGGAGTAATGAGGATTTATAGCTATATGGAATAACTACCTGCTTAATATAAAGGAGTTTTTTAAATGAGGGATCTGAAAAAGGTAATTATCATTCAAGCTGGTAGAAATATGTGTGATGGATTTGCTAAAAAGTTCCTTTATACTAACATTACATGCCCTACCATTGCAGCTGCGATACCGGATAATATTGAAGTTGAAATAATTGACATGTATGTGCAGAACATAAATTACGAATCTATAACTGCAGATATGGCGCTTGTTACAACGCTTACTACCTTTGCTACTATAGCATATGAAGTAGCAGGAGAATTAAGAAAGAAAGGTATTACTGTAATAGTGGGAGGAGTCCACGCTGTTGTAAAGCCTGAAGAATGTCAACCGTATTTTGATGCAATAGCCATAGGTGAAGCAGAGCTTTTGCTAGATGATATTTTTAATGATTTTAGAAACGGTATTCTTAAAAAGCGATATGAAACAAACAAACAACTGGACTTGACAAAATGTAAAATTCCAAGGTATGACCTTCTTCAATTGCATAATTACTCTTTTAGCGCCTTAATGGCATCAAAGGGGTGTGCCTTTGATTGCGATTTTTGCTCATCTCGTCTAGTTACTGGTGCAGGTTTTAGACATAAATCAATTGAGCAGGTCATAAATGAGATTAGATATATACAAAAGCTGCATGAAAAGGATCCGCTGGTACCGGATACCTTCTTTTTTGCAGATTCAAACCTTTACACCAACAGAGGATTTCTTAAGGATCTCCTTAATGCATTAATCCCCATTGACATTCATCACTGGGGCCTTTTTGCCTCTGTAAATATTGCCAACGATGATGAAATACTAGAACTACTGCAAAAAGCTAATTGTGAAATAATACAGATTGGTTTTGAATCAATTAATCCTGCTTCTTTGAGAAATATCAATAAAAGGCAAAATAATCCGATTAAATATAAGGAAGTAGTAGAGAAACTGGCCGCCAGAGGAATATATGCATATGGCTCATTTATTTTCGGCTTTGATGATGATGATAACAATGTTTTTGAAGAAACAGTCAAAGCAATTGAAGAAGCGAATTTTATTATGACCGGGTTTTTTACTCTTACACCATTTCCCGGGACCAAAGTATACGAACGTCTTTTCGAGACAGAAAGGATACTGGAAAAAGACTGGTCAAAGTATGATATGGAAGAAGTTGTTTACCAACCTAAAATGATGACTGCAGAAGGATTAAAAAGTGGTGTAAAGGAGGTTAAGAAAAGAACAAACAATCCTGAAAGGCTAGTGAAATGTCTGGAGAAATTCAATGAGGCAAGCGGAAAAAATCCAAAGTTTAAAACAAGTGAAAGAGTTGCTCTTATTTTGGCCTACATTTTTATGTATTTTAGACTAAAGCCTGAAACGAGGTATTTCATTAAAAAATTATTAAAGAAGGGCAATCTGGTTGATTATTACCATGCGGCTCATATTATTTCCAATATTCAAAATTCAAGATAGATTGGCTGGAGTAAGTTCCTGCGTCGTTTTTAAGTATCAGAGACCTTTAAGGCGTTAGTACTGTCTAGCGCTTACAAGCCGGACTATGACGACGGCTTCGGATTTAGCGAGTCTTTTCCGCATGACCCTTCTTAAGCAGCTTGTTGATAGATGTCGGGCAGTCCGCCACGCTACAGGTTAAAACAGGTCGCTGTGCGTACCTGTTCTAGTAAGTGTTAAAACTAAAATATCGTCATCAATCTTGTAAACCAAAAGCCAATCGGGAGTAATATGGCATTCTCTATGCCCGGTCCAATTGCCGGATAGCGCATGGTCCTTGTTTTTCTCTGGTAGAGGACTGCCGGCTGCCAGCAGGGAAACAACGCCCTGCAGCAGTTCAATATTATATCCCCGCTTCATAATGGTCTTTAAGTCCTTTTTAAATCTTCCGGTTGCAAGAATCTCATACTTCATTCTGGACCTCCGCTACCAGTTCTTCAAAACTTGAATAGCGTTTTGCATTTGGGTCGCGGCTTATTTTATTTGCTTCTTCCAGAGCCGCTATAGTTTCGGCATTTGGTACATTTAGGGAAATTTCAAAGGGTATTTTCCTCTGGCGTACAGCTTGCCGGACAAAGATGTTAAATGCTGTTGTCATATTCATGCCTAATTCGGAAAAAAGCTGCTCCGCCTGCTCTTTCAGATCCTTATCCATACGGATACTTAAGTTTGTCGTTTCAGCCACGTGCAATCTCTCCTTTACTCTTGAATATATATATATATATTAACAGATAATATGTGCATTGTAAATATATTGCACATATTATCTGTTGCTATTGTCAAGGTTTATTCACAATTAGGAGAAACCACCAGATGCCTTAAAAAGTACAAGAAAAAAAAGAAGGTCAAGAACTTAACGAAAAACGAAAAACAAAACGGTGTAGTCTTTCGGCTACACCGTTCACATCAACCGCATACTTCTTCATTATAAGCTAAGTACAGCTTTATATTTCAAATGCACCTTCTCTGAATTTCATCAGATAGTTCATGCAGAAATCATCTTTTCCGGCCAAGGCTTCAGCCGCATATACAAAAGTCATCAGCTTCTTGTCCATCGGGTCCAGTATGGCGCCGTCCATACCGGCCATTGTTGCCGCCACGAGGAAGGTCTGGTTCATTACCTTTCTGGCGGGAATTCCGAAGGAAATATTGCTCAATCCGCAAGTGATATGTACCTCCGGGAACTCGGTCTTTACCTTACGGATGGTTTCGATTGCTACGACGCCGTAATGTGAGCCGGTTCCAATAGGTCTTACCATCGGGTCGATATAGATGTCGTCAATCTTTACACCAAGCTTTGTGAGCTTGTTAATAAGCCTTTCTGCGATAATAACCCTGTCCTCAACCGTCTCAGGCATCCCGCTGTCATCCATGCAAAGTGCTACGATGCCTGTATTGTATTCAAGGATTAAAGGAAGTACGGATTCATATCTTTCTTTTTCGTCGGTAATGGAATTGATCAAAGGTTTTCCGTTCTTGTTTGCTTTTAATCCCCTGGCAAGGGCAACCGGGTTTGGGGAATCGACGGCAAGAGGAGCGTCTACAGCCTCCTGAACAGTTTTTACCAGCCATTCAAGTCTCTCCGGTTCATCGTTTATAAACATTCCTGCATTGAGGTCAATAAAAGTAGCGCCTGCTTCATATTGCTTTTTTGCCAGATCCTGAATTGCAGCCGTGTCATAGTTTTCCATTGCAGGCCTTATCGCCTTCAGGGTACTATTGATTTTCTCGCCGATAATAATCATTTCAAAAACCTCCATAATAATTAATGACAGAATTTATTATAGCCTAATTATAACTTATTAACAATAATTGTGAAGCTTAGTAGTACGAGTCGCATACAAAATACAAAAAAAAGCGGAAAAGTACCAAGAAGTAAAATATTTTTCAATACCTTGACTGCAGAAAATAGTAGGATATATAGTGTAGGGACACACCCACAAGAAGAAGTTCTCTGGAGTTGTGAACAAGATGTAATCCTCAAGGCTCTGGGGAATGTCCCTATTTGAACATGTAGGGACACACCCACAGGAAGAAGTTTTTCGGAGTGTGAAATAAGAGGTAATCCTCAAGGAGCTGGGGATGTCCCGTGAGGAATAGTTCAGGCGAGACTTGGCACGAAGGAGAAATGCATGGAATTGGAATCGAATCTGAAAAATGCTTATAGGACTGCCTACAAGATTGCTTGTGAGAAACTTAACAAGCTTGATTGGGATAAAGTAGGCATCAATACCAATTCCTTTTTTAACGGCAAGTCGCAGTCTCTGCTTTTGAAGTATTTGAACAGGGAATACAGGATTCACTGCCCTTCAGGGGAAGTAACCTGTGAAAATGCGAAAGAAGATGTGACAACGACGGTAAAGGTACTGCTGCTGCATTATTTGATAAATGCCCAAATAAAGCCGTTATCAGGAAAGCTGATCTCATTTAAGGAAATAAAGGGCGGAGGAGCTATTTATTATGAGACCTTCCAGAAAAGGGCCATACAACCTCTGATAAAGACCTTCGGGCAGAATGCCGGAAGGCTTTATAATGCAGGAGCGAAGCTGGGAGGGACTGTAGAAAAATACGGGAGTGCGGCGGTCACACTAAAGATTTTTCCACTGGTGCCCGTTACATATGTGATCTGGCAGGGGGATGAGGAAGTTCCAGCCAACGCCACCATACTTTTTGACGACTCGGTGACAAGCTTTTTACCGGGGGAGGATATCGTACTGGCGGCGAGCTTCGGCACATATGAGCTTATGAAATATGCTTAGGAGGGACGTGGAGTATTATGAAAATAGCGGTTTCGGGAAAAGGCGGAGTCGGTAAGACGACCGTATCCGCAAATCTGGCAAAATTGTTTGCCAAAAAGGGCTTTAATGTATTTGCTGTGGATGCAGATCCGGATAGCAGCCTTGGCCTTGCACTGGGGATAAAGGAAGAAGTGCTGGCAGGCATTAAACCGGTGATTGAAATGAAAGATGCCATCGGCGGAAGAATGGGTGACGGAGCTTTTTACACACTGAATCCTGCAGTGAACGACATGGCAGAGAAATACAGCATTAACATAAATGGAATTAAGTTCTTAAGGATGGGCGGGATAAAAAAAGGCGGCTCCGACTGCTACTGCCGTGAGAATACCTTCCTTAAGGCGCTGGTGAATTCACTCCTGCTGGACACAAAGGATGTAGTGATCCTGGATATGGGAGCCGGCATTGAGCATCTTACCAGAGGGACATCCCGGGGAGTCGACCTGATGCTCATCGTTACCGAGCCCGGGCAATCCAGTGTTCAGACGGCAAGGATTGTGGAAAATCTTGCAAGGGAGCTGGAGATAAAGGATATCCGGTTCATTGCCAACAAAATCAGGACGGAACGTGAAGAGGCTTTTGTCAGGGAGCGTTTCAGGCCGGAGGAGTTGCTGGGAATACTGCAGTATGATGAAGGTATAAGCGAAAAGTCCATGGGTATAAACGTAAATTCCACTGAAGTGGACAGCCCGGAGCTTGAAAAAGTTCTTTTAAAAATAATAGAAACAACAAAACAGCTGTAATTGATTCATTCAAATTAATAACGGAGGTAAGACTATGTCAACACAGGAATTCAACAGACGAACTGTTGACCCGGCAGCAGACGAGATGCTGGGAGTAGCGGAAGAAGCAAAGATTCAAACCTCGTGGGACAGGTATAAGGCACAGCAGCCTCAATGCAAATTCGGCCAGACAGGGATATGCTGCCGTATATGCATCCAGGGACCATGCAGGATAATACCTACAAAGCCCGGTCAGGACAAGGGCATTTGCGGTGCAAATGCATTCACCATTGTTGCAAGGAATCTTGTAAGGTATATTGCCGGAGGAGCCTCCGCGCATTCGGACCACGGCAGGGAAATAGCGCATACGCTGCTGCATGCCGCCGAAGGGCATGCGCCTGACTACAAGGTGACCGACAAGGAGAAGCTTTTAAAGGTCGCAAAAAGAATCAGTGTGCAAACCGAAGGAAGAGAAATCAATGACATTGCCAGGGATGTAGCAATCAAGGCGCTGATGGATTTCGGCAAATATGATTCCGAAGTCTGTACCTGGCTTGAGACAACCATAGATGAAGAAAGAAAACAGAAATTCAAGCACACGACCATCGCTCCTACGGCCATCGACAGAGCAGTGGTTCAGTTGCTTCACCAGACCCATGTAGGTACTGACGCGGACCCGGTCAACATTATCTTTGGCGGGCTTAGGGCTGCGCTGGCGGATTATATCGGGATGAGCCTGGCTACGGATCTGACAGACATCCTCTTTGGAACTCCGGAGCCTGTCATAACCGAGGCAAATCTGGGTGTCCTGGACCCTGATAAGGTCAACATCGCCGTACACGGCCACAATCCTCTTTTAAGCCAGATGGTGGTATATGCCGCAAGAGAACTGGAAGGACAGGCAAAGGCTGCAGGCGCGAAAGGGATAAATATTGTAGGTATCTGCTGTACAGGAAATGAAGTGCTGATGCGCGAGGGTGTTCCTACAGCCACCAACTTCGGCTCACAGGAACTGGCTATTATGACCGGAGTACTGGATACCATGATTATGGACGTTCAATGTATCGCTCCCGGTGTTATCGACGTATGTAACTGCTTCCATACACAGCTTGTCACTACATCCAATATATCCAAAGTACCCGGCTCCTATCATATAGCTTTCAATGAGGCCACCGCTATGGAAGATGCCAGAAAGATCATAAACCTGGCAATCGCGCAATATGCTAAAAGGAAACCGGAACTGGTAAAAATACCGAAATTCAAAAAGCAGGTCGTAGGCGGCTTCAGCTTCGAAGCCATGATGGACCTGTTTGGAAAGATAAACCCCGAATCACCCATCAGCGTGCTTACGGAAGCGATTATAGCAGGTGAGATCAAAGGAGTATGCGCATTTGCGGGCTGTAATAACCAGAAAACCATTCACGATAATTCAACAATCACTATCGCCAAGGAACTGGCGAAGCAGGATGTTTTCCTGGTTTCCACCGGTTGTGCGGCAGGCGCCTTTGCAAAGGCCGGCCTTCTTTCTTCGGAAGGTGTTGACGCATATGCGGGAGAGGGCCTGAAGAAATTTATCAAGAGGCTTGAAGAAAAATCGGGTTTAAATGCAGGACTGCCATTGGTGTTCCATATGGGCTCCTGTGTGGATAACTCAAGAATTGCGACCCTGTGGACCGCTATGGCTCAGAATCTTAACATTCCGGTACCGCAGCTTCCTTTCGTCGCCAGTGCCCCTGAAGCCATGTCCGAGAAGGCGATTTCCATCGGTTCATGGGTTATTTCCATGGGCATCCCATGTCATGTCGGCGTATTGCCTCCCGTTGAGGGCAGCGAGCTTGTCTATGGCGTAACTACCCAGATCGCCAGAGATGTTTTCGGCGGCTATTTCATCTTTGAAACCGACCCGGTGAAAGCTTCCGGAAAATTGCTGGACAGAATCGAAAAGAGGGCATGGAAACTGAAAATACACCGCCAGACCGCAGAGAAGTACAACAGCACGCTGGCGAAAGTATACGAAGGCTAAAGGAGGGGGCGCGATATGGCGAAGCAATTGTTTACGCAATCTTATGACGGCGCAGTCGTTGCGACCAGTTATGCAGAGATATTGTTAAATCAGGCAATCAGGGAATTTGGCGAGGACACCCCTGTTTGTTATCCGGATACCGCTTACAAGCTGCCGGTTATCACCGCGTTAAGCGGCGAGGATGTAAAAACGCTTAAGGACCTGGTTCCCATTTTAAATCGGATCAGAAGGGAAAAAGTAAGGAAGGACTTGACCCTTGACGGCGCAAAAACCAATGGAGAAGCTGCTTTTTATGCTGCTGAAGTGATTGAGGCATTAAGGTATTTGAACGGACAAAACCCTCATGTCGAACCCTGGACAGGTTTCTTAACGGATCCGGTCTTAAGGAAATTCGGTATCCAGCTGGTGGATTTCACTATCCCCGGCGTTGCAGTTATCATAGGTAAGGCAAAAGACAGCAAGGCCGCCGCAAAACTGATCAAGGAGCTGCAGAGCAAGGGCATGATGCTCATGCTCTGCAATGAGATCATTGAGCAGCTTCTTGAAGAAAACGTAAAGCTGGGAATTGATTATATCGCATTCCCTCTGGGTAACTTCACCCAGGCAATCCATGCCGTTAACTTTGCACTCAGGGCGGGACTTGCCTTCGGCGGAATTGCACCGGGCAACAAGGAGGCGCAGCTGGACTATCAGAGAAGGCGCGTAAGAGCTTTTGTCCTGGCTCTCGGAGAACAGGATGAGGTCAGGATCGCAGCTGAATTCGGCGCAATCATGCTGGGCTTCCCGGTTATCACCGACCAGCCTCTGGCTGAGGAAGTACCGGAATGGTATGTTTATCAGCCGGACTATGACAAGATCGTGCCTTTTGCCCTGGAATTAAGAGGCATAAAACTTAAGATCGTGGATATACCCGTACCGATAACGATCGGACCTGCTTTTGAAGGCGAAACCATCCGGAAGGCCGATGCCTATGTTGAGTTCGGCGGCGGCAGAACGACTGCCTTCGAGCTTGTCAAAATGGTTGGACAGGATGAGATTGAGGATGGGAAGATCACCGTGATCGGCCCTGAAATTGATGATGTGGAAGAGGGCGCCAAGCTTCCTCTGGGGATTTATGTGAAAATCTACGGAAGGAAGATGCAGGAGGACTTTGAAAGTGTCCTTGAGAGAAGGGTGCATTATTTTGTAAACTACGGCGAAGGCTTGTGGCATGTTGCCCAGAGGGATCTGTGCTGGGTCCGCATAAGCAAGGACGCTCACGCAAAGGGCTTTAAGATAAAGCATTTCGGAGAAATACTCATTGCAAAGTACAAATCCGAATTCCCTGCCATCGTTGACCGTGTTGAGATTATCATCTATACGGATAAAGAGAAGGTGGATGAAAAGATAAAAGAAGCAAGGGCTGCATATGCCAGAAGGGACGAGAGGCTGAGAGGGCTTACCGACGAGTCGGTGGAGGAATTCTATTCCTGCCTGCTCTGTCAATCCTTCGCTCCCAACCACGTATGCGTGGTTTCACCCGAGCGTGTGGGACTATGCGGAGCCGTCAGCTGGCTGGATGCCAAGGCTTCCTTTGAAATAACTCCTACCGGTCCCAACCAGCCCATTCAGAAGGGCGAGGCCATTGATGAAAAGAAGGGTATCTGGAAGAGTGTCAACGATACTGTTTTCGCATCCTCCAACAGGACGCTCGAGGAGGTTGCCCTGTATACCCTGATGGAGATGCCCATGACCTCCTGCGGCTGTTTTGAGGCAATCATGGCCATGGTTCCCGAAGCCAACGGTTTGATGATAACCACAAGAGAGCACACCGGAATGACACCCTGCGGCATGACCTTCTCAACACTGGCCGGCTCAGTGGGCGGCGGTGTTCAGTCGCCGGGCTTCATGGGAATCGGCAAGCGGTATGTGGTCAGCAAGAAATTTATAAAAGCCGACGGCGGACTTGCAAGAATCATCTGGATGCCTAAAGAACTAAAGGATTTCCTTAGAGAGGATTTCGTAAAGAGAAGTGTGGAGGAAGGCCTCGGGGAAGACTTCATCGACAAGATTGCCGATGAGACCGTGGGGACGGCGTCGGAAGAAATATTGCCCTTCCTGGAAGAAAAGGGGCACCCGGCGCTTACGATGGATCCGTTGTTTTAAGGTGAGGGGCTGGTCGTCGGCATAAGCCGACTGCTCGCCCATGCAGCCTGGGACACACCTCTCCTTTAGGCGTGGCGCACGAAGTGTAGCGTAGGGCGAATTTCATTTCGCCCGCAGCGAGGGGGTATGGGGGCATGCCCCATTGGAAATTGAAAGGCAATAATATGTAAATTAATTATACAAGAAGCGGGAAAAGCTAGGAGAAGCTAGAAAAAAAAGTATAGTTTCCTCCTATGCTTTTCAATGCTTAACAAGAAGGAGATGTAAAGACAAGATGGCTTTAACGGGATTGGACATTTTTAAACTGCTTCCGAAGAAAAACTGTAAAGAGTGCGGGCAACCTACATGCCTTGCATTTGCAATGGCACTGGCCGGTGCAAAGACTTCCCTGGAGAAATGCCCTTATGTTTCGGATGAAGCAAAGGAAACCTTAGGTGGAGCAGCCGCACCGCCAATCAAGCTTGTAAAGATAGGAAAAATGGGGACGCTCAGGGAAATCGGAGATGAAGTGGTCATGTTCAGGCATGACAAGGCCTTTTATCATCCCACCTGCTTCGCAGTAGAAATATCCGATAAATTATCGGGCGCTGAACTGGACAGCAAGATAGATAAGGTAAACGGACTTGTATTTGAAAGGGTAGGCCAGACGGTTTCCATTGACTTGATTGCGGTAAGGAACGACTCCGGCAGTGCGGACACTTTTGCAGCTGCCGTTAAGGCTGTTGCGGCAAAAACCTGTTATGCCCTCGTCCTTATCAGCGAAGATGTGGGAGCAATGACAAAAGCCCTTGAAGTGGCAGGGGATACAAATCCTTTGATCTACGCCGCTACGGAAGAAAATTATCAAGGCATGGTAGAACTGGCGAAAAAGTACGGATGCCCTCTTGCAGTCAAAGGCAACGGACTTGAGTCCACCTCCGCCCTTGTTGAAAAAATTGCGCCATCCTACAAGGAACTGATTATCGACGTAGGTACAAGGCAGCTCTCCCAGGCTCTGGCAGAGATAACGCAAACCAGGAGGCTTGCCACCAAGAAAAAATACAGGCCTTTCGGTTATCCGGTAATTGCATTCACAGCAGCTTCCGAGCCAAGAGAAGAGATTATGGAAGCAAGCGTATATACGTCAAAATATGCCAGCGTTGTTGTGCTGAAAGCGGATGAGAAGTCGCAGATACTGCCATTGATGGCTTTGCGGATGAATCTTTATACAGACCCGCAGAAGCCAAGCCAGGTAGAGCCGAAGGTTTATACCATTGGCGCGGCGACAAAAAATTCACCGGTTTATGTTACAACGAATTTCTCGTTGACTTATTACACCGTTGAAGGTGAGATTTCCGCAAGCAAGATTCCATCCTATATCATCGCATGCCCGACGGACGGTACTTCCGTACTGACAGCCTGGGCGGCAGGCAAATTCAACGGCGATAAGATCGCAGAATTCCTCACGGCCTGTGGTATAGAGGGAATGGTTGGACATAAAAATATTGTAATCCCGGGATATGTGGCGGTAATAAAAGGCGCCCTTGAAGAAAAATCAGGGTGGAAGGTGACGGTAGGACCTGCGGAAGCGTCGGGCTTGCCTGCTTTTGCCAAGTCGCACTTTGCTTAGGAGCACTGAGGGACATTATGAAGGAGTACTCGGTAACGATATTACCTGAAAATTTAACAGTACAGGTTTCAGGCGGTACGAATCTGTTGATGGCGGCAAAAAAAGCCGGCGTCGATATTGAAAGCCCCTGCGGCGGAAACGGTACTTGCGGCAAATGCGCCGTGAAAGTCGTGGACGGTGATCCGGGCACAGTGGATGTTTCCCATCTTCCGGAAGAATTAAAGGAAATGGGCCTTGTACCCGCTTGCATGGTGAAGGTCAACGGGGATATGGCTGTTGAGGTGCCGGCTTTTTCAAGACTGACGAAGCACAAGGTCGTTCTTGGCGCCAGGAAAACCAGATTTGGCAGGGAGAACGATTATTTTTCCTACCATCCTGTCAACCCTCTGGCAAAAAAGCTTCCTATCCGGCTTGAACAGCCTGCGGACAGTGATTCAATCAATGACCTGGACCGGTTGAAAACAGGTCTCTACAAACAATATGGAATTGATAACGCAGAAATAAGGCTTTCAGCCTTGAGACAGCTTCCCCATGCACTAAGACAGGGAAATTGGGAAATCACTGTCACCAAGGTCACAGCAGGCAAAAGTACGGAAATAATAAGGGTGGAGCCAGGGAAATCTTCCCGGCCTGCTTATGGTATGGCGGTGGATATTGGTACGACGACCGTTGTTGTGAATCTGGTGGATATGGATAAAGGCACTGCCATTGGGCGCTCAGGCACCTATAACAAGCAGTCGGTGTACGGCTCCGATGTTATTTCCAGAATTATCTATTCGGAGGAAAACAGGGATGGCGAAGAGATGCTGCAAAAAGCAGTCATCGGGACCATCAACCAATTGTCGGACGAACTGCTTGCCGCTCATGGCGTAGAAAAAGAAGAAATAGCGGTCATGGTCTGTGCAGGAAATACGGTAATGACGCACTTGTTTATGAAGGTTTCTGCAACCTACTTGCGTCTTGAGCCTTATGTACCGGGAGCGGTAAGCTTTCCTGCGGCTAAGGCCGCTGAGCTGGGGCTGTCTGTCAATCCGGATGCGGCGATAATTACGCTTCCCTCCGTCGCCAGCTATGTCGGCGGGGATATTACAGCAGGGGTCCTGGCTACTTTGATTACCAGGTCGGATAAACTGACGTTGTTCATAGACGTGGGAACAAATGGAGAATTGGTGCTGGGAAACAGTGATTGGCTGGTAACCTGTTCCTGCTCTGCAGGGCCTGCATTTGAAGGATCGGGTATCACCTGCGGAATGCGGGCGATGGATGGAGCCATTGACTGGATCAAGATCGACAGAGAAACGCTGGATGTGAGCTGCAGAACAATTGGTGATGCAAAGCCACTGGGCATATGCGGCTCAGGGCTGATCTATTCACTTTCGGAAATGATGGACGCAGGAATTATCGACCGGGCCGGCCAGATTATTGGGAAGAATTCGCCCCGATTGAGAGAAGGCCCGGCGGGTAGCGAATATGTTTTGATTTATGCCGAAGATAGCGGCAGCGGACAGGAGATTGTCATAACAGAAGGAGACATAAAGAATCTGCTGCGGGCAAAAGGCGCAATATTTGCCGGAATCCGCACCATGCTGCAGCAGCTTCAGCTGGACGTGGATTCCATTGAAAGAGTCTACATTGCCGGAGGCTTCGGGAATTATATCAATATGACCGATGCTGTAAACATAGGAATGCTGCCGGATTTGCCTGCCGAGAAGTACGAGTATGTAGGGAACAGCAGTATACAAGGGGCCATGCTGGTGCTCTTATGCCGTGAAGCGCTGGAGGAGGCAGAGGAACTTGCTGCCAGGATGACATATATTGAACTCTCGCTGGGTAATTTATTCATGGATGAGTTTATATCGGCAGTCTTTATCCCTCACACGGATCTAAGCCTTTTCCCTTCGGTAGTGAAGTGAGCAGGCAGTACGAGTGTCCGGCGGCAATGGGCAGGGAGACCGAAATTAGCTATAAGAGCGGCCATAGGCCGTCTGAAGGGGTTTGGAGGATTTATGGCAATACAGATAGCAGTTGCAGGAAAGGGAGGAACAGGGAAGACGACGATTTGTGCGTTGTTGATCCGTTACCTCATTGAAAAAGGAAAAGTGCCGGTTCTGGCTGTGGATGCGGACGCCAATGCGAATCTTAACGAAGCGCTGGGCTTGCGGCTTGAGTCTGAAACGGTTTCAGAGCTTATCGCAAAAACCAAGGATTTGCATGGCATTCCCGAAGGAATGTCCCAGGAGACCTATATTGAATACAAACTGAATGCCTCTCTGGCAGAAGGCAAAAATGTGGATCTCCTGGTCATGGGGGGCCCCGACGGGCCAGGATGCTTTTGCTTTCCCAACAACCTGCTGCGCAAATACCTTGACAACCTGACCAGGGGCTATGCGTATATCGTTATGGATAATGAAGCAGGACTGGAGCACATAAGCAGAAGAACCACACAGGATGTGGATCATTTGTTTGTGGTAAGCGACAGCTCTGCAAGGTCGGTCCGTTCAGCCGGAAGGGTCAATGAGCTTGTGAAGCAGATAAAGACCAAGGTGAACAATATTTACCTGGTTCTGACAAAAGCCACTCCGCAGGATGCGGAAATTTTGAAGGAAGAAATTGAAAAGACAGGCTTGACGCTGGCAGGGATCGTTCCGGCCGATCCGGCAATCACAGAGTATGATATAAAGGGAAAACCGCTTTTTGAGCTGCCCGGCGGTTCGGAAGCGGTAAAAGCCATTTATGGTATATTTGACAAATTAAAGATTTAATACAGGGGGTATGAACAATGCCAGTTCAAACAATCAAGGAAAGAAATACAGGAAAAGTTGCCGTTGTTACAATCGGTGCAACAAAGGAACAGGGCGGTACAAGGACAAGCACGATTCAAGTGGGAGGAGAAGCCAGTCTGCCTTTCCTTCACTTCGAAGGTGAAGTTCCTCATAAGCCGGTCATAGCGATGGAAGTTTATGACAGGGTACCGGATGAATGGAATGACGAATTGAAAAATGCATTGGCAGGAGTGATTGGCAATCCTGCAGCCTGGGCAAAGAAATGCGTGGAAGAATGGGGAGCGGACATGATCTTCCTGAGGCTGTCCAGCTCCGATCCCGAACTGGGAAACAGTTCAACGGAAAAATGCATACAGACGGTAAAGGATCTTCTTGCGGCTGTAGGTGTTCCCATTGCCGTACTGGGCTGTGGAATCAACGAAGTTGACAACAAGATCATTGCAGCTGTCGCTGAAGCATGTGCAGGCGAAAACCTGCTGCTGGGAAATGCAACCCAGGAGAATTACAACACCATAGCTGCGGCATGCATGGTGCACAAACACACATTGATTGCGCAGTCTCCGCTGGATATTAATATCTGTAAGCAGTTGTGCATACTTATAAGTGAGATGGGACTACCCCTTGACAGGGTTATTATTGACCCCAGCATAGGCGGTCTCGGTTATGGCATCGAGTATGCCTATTCCATCCAGGAAAGAGGCAGGCTTGGTGCATTGCAGGGCGACAAGATGCTGGCTTTGCCGGTACTTGGTACCATTGGTTTTGAAGCATGGAAGGCAAAAGAAGCAAATGTAGGCGTCGACGAGTTCCCGGGGTGGGGAGACCAGGCGGAAAGAGGCATCCTGTGGGAAGCCACTACCGCTGCGGCACTTTTGCAGGCAGGCATGGACATCCTGGTCATGAGGCATCCTGAGGCTGTCAAACTTGTCAGGAAAAACGTTGACGCCTTGATGGTTCCCAATGTGATTTAACAAAAATTTTAAAATATAGCGGAGGAGAGATAAACAGATGGAAATTATCGGTGAAAGAATCAATGGTATGTTCAAGGACATAAAGCAGGCAATCATTGCCAAGGACAAGGGACCGGTACAGGAATGGGCCATCAAGCAAACCGAAAACGGAGCTACATGGCTTGACGTCAATACCGGCGCCAGCGCAGAAGATCAGATGGCGGCAATGAAATGGCTGATAGAAACCGTTCAGGAAGTTGTTGACACACCATTGGCACTGGATTCCACCAACTATGACATTATTGAGGAAGGCCTGAAGCTCTGTAAAAAACCAGCGCTCATTAATTCCTGCCATGCCGACAGGTATAAGATCGAAAGGGTATTCCCCATGGCCGTCAAGTATAACGCCAAGATTATCGGTCTTGCAATGAGCGAGGAATCCGGTATCCCTAAAAATGCAGAAAACAGAATTGCGCTGGCGATGGAGCTTGTAGCGGCAGCAGACGAGTTCGGACTTCCTCTGCAGGACCTATATATTGATCCGCTGATACTGCCGGTCAATGTAGCACAGGATCACGGAGTGGAAGCCATGGAGACCATCCGGCAGGTTAAGCTCTTGTCTGATCCGGCTCCCAAGACGGTTGTCGGCTTATCCAACATTTCTCAGCGCTGCGCCAACAGGAAGCTTATCAACAGGACAATGCTTGTAATGCTTATGGCTTGCGGTCTTGACGCCGCCATCGCAGATGCTAATGACGACGAATTGATGGATGCGGCAGCAACTGCCAGAATCCTTATGAACAAGGAAATCTACTGTGATTCGTATGTTAGTTTGTTTAAAGCAAAGAAATACTAATTCAGGATCAGGAACATTGATTTATCGCACATGAAATCCGCAGGAGGCGATATTGATCGCTTTGACAAAAAGGGTCGGTCCTTAAATGGTATGAGAGCCATTTAGAGGACCGTCCTCTTTTTTTATGGAGAACTACTGAAAAGCAAAGCGTTTATTGAATGAAAGAAGGGTTCTAATGTAAGATATGGGTTTAATGTTGAAGTGAGGAAGAATTCAAGCTTAACGGATTTATCAAAGATCTCCGGTTTTAGCTAAATGAAATACTAATGTTGACGAATTAGCTAAAATACCCTATAATAAATGCAAATAGCTAAATGGAGTGGTGATTATGAAGGTTCCATCGACGAAGGTACAGAATAATTTTGGCAAATACTTAAAGTATGTGGAGGTTAACGAGGAAATCATCGTGACCAAAAAAGGAAGGGATGTTGCCAGAATATTGCCATGCAATGACCCAAGTGCAAGCCTTGTGGCGGAGGGTGCTGCAGAGTATCAAACCCGTGAGGGATGGGTGACCTATGAGGAATTTCTTGAACTTGTGGAAGCCTCCGAGCAGCGGTTTGAGCTGATTGACGGCGTCGTTTACAATCTTGCGGCACCCTCTTATGAGCACCAATATGCTGTTCACGAAATCCATGGTACGTTTTATATTTGGTTTAAAAACAAAAAGTGTGTTCCTCTCACTTCGCCCTTTGATATAACCTTTTTTAAAGAAGAGAACAATGTTTGTGTTGTTCAGCCGGACATCATTGTTGTCTGTGACAGGGAAAACATGGATAAAAAAGGTAAATACAAAGGTGTTCCGACACTTGTAGTTGAGGTCCTTTCACATTCCACCAGAAGCAAGGATATGGTTAAGAAGCTGGATCTGTATAAGCAATGCGGCGTAAAGGAATATTGGCTGGTTGATCCGAAAAATAAGCTGATATACACTTATATTCTTGATAAAAATGAAATCGCTGAAAATATGGTCTTTCAGAAAGATGCCCAGGAATATGCAGAGTCAGCGTATTTCAGCGGATTGAAGGTAGCGCTGAAGGATGTATTTGCATAAGGTGAATTGCTTACGGCTTACTATTGAAGAGGGGTGGGCATCATTAGTATTAAAATGAAAAATATCAGCATAGGATAATTTAGTTATTCTGATTGGTGCAGCGGAAAAATCTGAACTGTCCTTTTAGAAATAGCCGCGTTGGAGCTTGCGATTATTTCTGGAAGGTGCATTAAAAATCTATTTTTTTGCTTTTGTATTATGGTGTGAAATCAGATGAAAAATTTCACTATAGAAAAGCTTTTTAACCGTGGGCTTACACAAAATATCATCATTTTAACCGCTCTTATTATACTGATCTATTTGCTTATTTCATTTTATTTTGTCAATCATTTTTTTTTCAATACAGTAGTCAATGGAGTAAATCTTTCGCTGAAAGCATACGATGAGACGGAGAATATCATAAACAGCTATGTTAACGGCTATAAGCTGCAATTAATAGATAGAAATGGCGAAATTGAAGAGATAGCAGGGCAGGAGATAGAAATGCAATATAATGAAAAAAATAGCCTTTTCAGGATATATCCTTCGAAAAATTCGCTTGCTTGGATATTTTCATTGCTTAAAGGTCAAAGACATTCTGTAAAGGATCTATTTGTTTATAATGCCAATAATTTAAATAATAAAATAAATAATTTGAATTGCCTGAACAAGGATGTCATTGGACCCCGGAATGTAGATTTCAAGTATTTCGACGGCTCCTATGAATTGATTGAAGAAGTCTATGGAAATAAAGTAATCAAAGATAAATTGAACGAAGCGATAAAAATGAGCATAATCCATGGAAAAACACGATTGGATTTAAATGAAGAGCTTTGCTACGAAAATCCCAAATACACTGTAAATTCCGATAAAACCTTTAAAACCCAGGATTTGTTAAACAGGTATGTATCGGCAGCGATTATTTATAAATTTGGCAGTAAACATGAGATACTCGATGGGAATATGATCAGTGAATGGCTTCGCGTGGATGAAAATCTGGATGTGGTGATAAACAGAACAGCGGTTATGAAACATATAAATAAATTGAGTAGAAAATATGATACTGTTGGAGTGGCAAGGAATTTTGAAACATCCGTCGGCAAAATCATAGAAGTTCAGGGCGGACTTTATGGGTGGAAAATTAATCAGGAGGCTGAAACAGAAGCATTAGTGGAAAATATAAAGCTTGGCGAAATAATTGAACGAGAGCCTGTATACGCCCAGAAGGCATTCTCCAGGGGTGAAAATGAAATCGGCGACACCTATGTTGAAATTAATCTGACAAGACAGCATCTTTGGTTTTACAAGGATGGAAAACTTATTACCCAGGGCCCCGTGGTGACAGGGAATCCCAATAGAGGGAATCCTACTGTGACCGGGACCTTTATGCTTAACTATAAGCAAAAAGGTGCAACTTTAAAGGGAGAGGATTATGAAGCCGAAGTAAAATACTGGATGCCTTTTTTTGGGAATACGGGAATACATGACGCCGGTTGGAGACGCTCCTTCGGAGGACAAATCTATAAAAGTAACGGAACCCATGGATGCATAAATGCCCCCTTGCATTTGGCTCAAACGATTTTTGAGAATATCGAAGAAGGAATCCCGATTATTTGTTATGAAGAATAGATCATATCTCCACGATCACCGGTTTATGTCCGGTATACGGCAGGAATTTGCCAAGGATATCGGAAACCTTGAGCTTCATACTGGAGGTGTTGATACAGGGATGGCAGCCCAAATACCGGGCTTCGGCAATTTCCCTGTCCATCAGCAGGTCGACCTTGTGCTCCGAGTCGTAAGCCAGGCCCAGGATGCTGGCGGAGCCGGGGGTCACATTCAGGTATCTTTCCATATCTTCCGCACTGCCGAAGGACAGCCTGGAACTGCCGATCTGCCGCGACACTTCCTTTGTGACGAACTTTTTGCGTCCGGGCATGACCAGTAAATGGAATTCCGTTTTTGACGCGTTGCACAGGAAAAGGTTTTTGCATATTTCAATTTCCAGGGCCGATTCCACTTCGGTGCAGGCCTCAACCGTGGCCACTGCCGGATGGTCCATGCGCAGGTAGGGAATATTCAGTTTTTCCAGCAATTCATAGGTTTCCATTTCCTTTTTTAGCCGGCTGTCCTCCTTTGGCTTTGTATCAAAAAGGACTCTTCCGGTATTGCTCTCACACATGTCTTAAGTCTCCATCATAGAAATGTTTATTCATATTATATCCAAATACATTACTTTGTCAATTGAAGGCCTCCGTCTGCTGAATCGCTTTGAAGGTAAATTTTTGCCTGATCAACGCAAAACATATCAAATGTACACCGGCTGTAATTCCCCATGATATAGGGTAGGAAGTGTATAACGTTTCCAGCGTATGATTCATGGCAAATAGCGTATAGATCCATGTGATACGGATTCCGCATACGCCGATTACAGAAGCCAGCATAGGTAATACAGAATACCCCATGCCCCTTAAAATGCCTACCATAACATCCATGACTCCGCAGAGAAAATATGGCAAACAGATATAGCCTAATCGTATGATGCCGGTGGCTATAACTTCCGGATCCTCAGTATAGATACCAAGCAGGTTTCTGGCAAACAGGTAGCTTAATCCACCAAATGCAACACCTATAATTGTGACTGAAATCAAGCATACACCCAGAATATGTCCAATCCGGTTATATTTCTTTGCTCCGATATTTTGTCCGGTAAAGCTTATGGCAGCTTGATAGAGTGCATTCATGGAGATGTAAACAAATCCTTCAATATTCATAGCGGCGGTATTGCCGGCCACCACTGCAGACCCGAAACTGTTAACGGATGATTGGATCAGTACATTTGAGATAGAAAATATGATGCCTTGCATTCCTGCAGGAAGCCCGATTTTGATAATGGCAAGCAGTTTGTCCTTGTAGAAGCGAATCTTCCGCCACCGCAGCTGAATGCATCCATCGGAGCGGAACAGGCAAATCAGTATCAATACTACCGATATGTATTGTGAAATCACTGTTGCTGCTGCCACACCGGCTATATCCATAAGGAATACAAGGACAAATATCAAATTGAGAGCAACATTTACTACGCCGGAAATGGACAAAAAGTAAAGCGGACGGCGTGTGTCGCCGATTGCACGCAGGATAGCGCTGCTGAAATTAAAAATCATTGATGCAGGCATGCCGAGAAAGTAAATTCTCATGTAAAGCACTGCATGGTCCAAAACATCCTCCGGCGTACCCATTGCCTGCAGCAAAGGCTTTGCCGCCAATATCCCGAAGATGGTCAGGATAATGCCGCTGACCGTGCTTATGGCGATAGCGGTATGAACTGTTTCATTTGCGTCATTTTGCCGGCCTGCGCCGTAATATTTTGCCATTACAACACTGGCGCCTATGGATAGCCCGATAAACAGGTTGACAATCAAGGTGATCAGAGCAGAGGAGGAGCCGACGGCAGCAAGGGCATTGCTGCCTACAAATCGTCCAACGACTACAATGTTTACTGCATTATAAAGGAGCTGTAAAATGCCTGTCAGTATCAGGGGAATGGAAAACAGTACTATCTTGGAAAAAAGAGGGCCATTGCACATATCCAATTCATATTTTCGTGCCGTATGCATTGCAACATTTAACCTTTCATAATTAACATATCCTTTTATTATATCACAAAAACGAGCTCATTTTATCGGTAATTTTCTATGAAAATTTTACGGCGCAGGATGGAGAACACCTGCTTGAAATTGACATAATATATACTATACTTCTATGAAGGTTGAGGAACAAAATTTATGGCATATCCATATCTGCCGCCAGGCGTGAACAACCTCTATGCAAGAATTCCTGTTCAAGGCACACAAGCGTGTTGGAACATCTGCACGTGCAAGCTGAAGGTTGAGGGCACAGGAAAGATCAAAGTACGGCCCGACATATCCACCGCCGATCTGGGTGTCATTACGGAGAACATACAATTGGGACCGGCCCAAAGAGAAAACTCGGCACGGATTGCCGAAGTGATAAAAACACTTACAGCAATGGGTATTCCTCCCGGGGATATTCAAACCCGGTCTTACAGCATCACACCCCAATATGATTATGTCGAAGGCAGGCAAATATTCCGTGGATACAGGGTTGAACACATGCTGGAAGTTACGATGAAGGATATGAACAAAATAGGGGAGATTGTTGATGCAGCTGTTCAAAGCGGTGTAAACCAGGTTGCCGGGATAAGGTTTTCTGTCGCCAATCCGCAGTTATACTATAAAAAAGCGCTGGATGCCGCAATAAATGACGCTTTGTCAAAGGCAAGAGCCCTGGAAGCCAAACTGGATATTCAGGTAAGCCGGGTGCCGGTGCAGATCGTTGAACTGGGCAGTGAAGCTCCGGTAGTACCTTTGATGGCCCAGGTCGCAGGAACCGCCACTCCGATACAGACGGGACAGGTTGAGATCACTGCAGGTGTGGAAGCCATTTTTGCCTATTTGCCGGTGGGGCAGGGGACAAAAAATAAAATTGGGAAGCCTTGACTCATAGGTGGTAGGAACAAGTCACTTGCCCAATACATTCCACATTGCTATAATAAATTTAATCAAGCATGATGGAAGGGCAATGAATGAATAAAATTGCAGTAGTGGCAATCGGCGGAACAACAAGGGAATTTGATAAAAAATATCATTATAACGTACCCTACAGCCTTTCCGACGGGGCGCTTCCCGGGGTCAGGGTACTTGTGCCCTTCGGCGGCGGCAACAGCTTGAAGGAGGGCTATATTCTGGCACTCACAGACACCTCGGATTATACGAATCTTAAGGATATAAAAAAAATAATTGATGATACTCCGGTGCTATCCGGCGGAATGCTGAGTCTGGCGGAATGGATGCGGGATAGGTATGTCTGCACCTATTCCGATGCGATAAAATGCATGCTTCCGGCAGGGATTGGGATTAAAAGCTTCAGAATAGTACATTTGCTGGAAGAAAAAGAGGAACGGAACAAAGACAGGCAGCAATTGATCCGGCTGCTGGGAGAAAACGGTTCTCACCTTGATTACGACGAGTTAAAGCGTCTTTCGGGCATAAAAAGCTTTTCCAGGCACATAAAACACCTGGAAGACGCGGGGATGATAAGCATCAGTGAAGAGTTTACGACGGCAGTGAAGGAAAAGTATGTGCGGGTGGCATATCTGGCCCTGCCTCCGGAAGAAGTGCAGTTTGATATTGAAGCCAACCGGATAAAAAGAATACAGCACATCCGCGTCCTTGAGATGCTTATGGAGAATGAACATATTTCGGTTGCAGATCTGGCAAGGTTTGCAGGCGTTTCCGGCAGTGTTCTTGATACGCTAAGGAAGCAGGGATATATCGGCTATAGAGAGATAGAGGTCATGCGGGATCCGGTAAAGCACCGGGTCTTCGACAGGACCGAACCCTTTACGCCTACCCTTCAGCAGGCTTCTGCCTTAAAAACAATCCTTGGCAAGCTTGAAGAAGGTAAATTTGCCGAAATACTTGTCCATGGCGTGACAGGCAGCGGCAAAACCGAGGTATACCTGCAAATGATCCGGAAGGTCATTGAAGAAGGAAAGCAGGCGATTGTGCTGGTTCCCGAAATATCTTTGACGCCGCAGATGGTGGAGCGATTCAAGGGACGGTTCGGAAGCGAGGTCGCAGTACTCCACAGCAGGCTTTCACTGGGCGAAAAGTACGATCAGTGGCGGCTGATCAAGGATGGAAAAATAAAGGTGGCTGTGGGGGCGAGATCGGCTGTTTTTGCTCCCTTTGGGCAGCTGGGCGTAATCATCATCGATGAAGAGCACGAAACCTCCTACAAGTCGGAAACTACGCCCAAATACCGGGTTTCCGATATTGCTGTAAAAAGAGGCCTGGATAGCGGGGCTTTGGTCATATACGGCTCTGCCACGCCATCGGTTGAGACCTATTTCCGGGCGAAAAAAGGCGAGATTACCCTGGTAGAAATGCTCGAAAGGGCAAACAGCATGGTTATGCCCGGGGTGCATATCGTTGATATGCGGAAGGAATTGGAAGCGGGAAACCGCACGGCTTTCAGTGCACGGCTTTCCGAGGAACTCCGGAAGAACAGGGAGAAGGGACAGCAAACCATCCTTTTCCTGAACAAGCGGGGCTACGCCTCCTTTGTCCTATGCCGCAGCTGCGGGTTTACAGCCAGGTGCAGGCACTGCAACATATCCCTCACCTATCATTCCCATGACGACAGGCTTATTTGCCATTATTGCGGGTACACAACCAGAATGCCCAAGGCATGTCCGAAATGCGGCAGTAATTATTTCAGGCAGTTCGGCACCGGGACGCAGAAGGTGGAGGAGGATATATACAAGCTTTTTCCGGGCAATACCGTCATAAGGATGGATATGGACACCACGACGGGGAAGAATTCCCATGAAGAAATCCTGAGGGCCTTCAAAGAGCAAAACATTAATATCCTTGTAGGTACGCAGATGATAGCCAAAGGCCATGATTTTCCCAATGTAACCCTCGTCGGCGTCCTTGCGGCGGACAGCCTGCTGAACCTTGACGATTACAAGGCTTCGGAAAGGACCTTCCAACTGGTCACCCAGGTGGCCGGCCGGGCGGGACGCGGTGAGCTTCCCGGCAGAGTGGTCATACAGACATACAATACGGAGGATTTCAGTATCCTGGCCGCTTGCAGGCATGATTATACGGCTTTTTACCGGCAGGAGATAAAAATCAGAGAGAAGCTGGGATACCCGCCCTTTACCAATATCGCGGTCATCATCGTAAGCTCGGTTAACGACAGGCTTTGTTATAATAAGGCCCGGGAGGTCGGAAAAAAACTGGCGGAGGACTTCGGCAGCTGCGGGGAAGGCGAGCTTTTGCTGGGGCCTGTACGGGCTCCGCTTTCCAAAATCAAAAACAGATACCGTTGGAGAATTGTTATAAAGTGTGATTCATTGGAAAAACTTATAAGGATGACGGGTGAAATCCAGGATGGCGCAAGAAGGTCCAAAGACTGGAAAGAGATCGATTTGAGTATGGATATAAACCCGGTAAGTATGCTATAATTAAAAGAATAATCGTATAATATGGGGTGGAATTTATGGCAATCCGAATTGTAAGAAAAGAAGGCGATGAAGTACTAAGGAAAAAAGCAAAGCCCGTAGAAGAGATTAATGATAAAATAACCCTGTTGCTCAAGGATATGGTAGACACCATGTATAAATATGACGGCGTCGGACTTGCGGCGCCCCAGATCGGAGTATTGAAAAGGATTGTCGTCATCGATGCGGGGGAAAAACTTTATGAATTGGTTAATCCGGTGATTGTCAGCCAATCGGGTGAGCAGAATTATATTGAAGGCTGCCTTTCCATTCCGGGCCTGTATGGTGAAGTTAAGCGGCCGGCGGTGGTAAGGGTGGAAGCTTTGAATCCCAAAGGGGAAAAAGTGGTTATCGATGGCGAAGGACTGCTGGCAGTGGTGCTTTGCCATGAAATAGACCATCTTGACGGGATATTATACAAGGATAAGGCTATCCGGATGATGACCAAGGAAGAACTGGAGAATGAATCCTCCAATGAGAGACGGCATTAATATGTGATTTAAGGGAGTTGACACACATTGAAAATAATATTCATGGGGACGCCGGAATTTTCGGTGCCCTGCCTTGAAATGCTGGTGAAAAAGGGCTACGATGTGATTGCAGTGGTGACGCAGCCGGACAAGCCTGTGGGACGAAAACAAAGCGTAGCGGTGTTTCCTCCGGTAAAGGAAGCAGCCTTGAAGCTGGGAATCACAAATGTGCTCCAGCCGGAAAAGGTAAGGACAGGGGAATTCATCAATAAACTGAAGGAACTGGCGCCGGACCTGGTTATTACAATTGCCTATGGGAAGATACTTCCGGGGGAAGTATTGGAAATCCCGCCCCTTGGCTGTATCAACGTCCATGGTTCACTGCTTCCCAAATACAGGGGTGCGGCTCCGATTCAATGGGCAATCATTAATGGCGACAGCATTTCAGGCATAACTACAATGTATATGGACGCAGGCATGGATACGGGAGACATGCTGCTGAAAAAAGAAGTGGAAATTACCGAAGACATGACCTACAGGGAGCTTTATGAAAAACTGGAGATTTTGAGCGCAGAGGTTTTGGCGGATACCCTGGCAGAGCTTCAAAAAGGCACTTTGACCCGGGTACGGCAAAATTCCGCCGAGGCATTGACGGTTCCCATGATGAAAAAAGAAATGGGCTTGATTGACTGGAGCAAGTCTGCAGGAGAGATACATAACCTGGTGAGAGGGACCGACCCATGGCCGGGGGCCTATACGTTTTACAGGGGAGGCAGGCTGAAGATCTGGAAAACCGCAGTGATCAAGGAAAATGATCCGGCTTTAGACGGACTTGTGAAAAGTGCGCCGGGTAAAATTGTTAAAATAATGAAAGACAGCCTGGTTGCTGCTACAGGCGACGGATTCTTGAGAATCCTGCAGGTCCAGTTCGATTCCAGCAGAAAGCTGCCTGTAAGCGAATGCGGACATAATATGGATGAAGGTGAGATATTTGGATAAGCGGATTACCAATTTCCTGACGTTTTCTTTTCTGCTTTTGCTGATGTTTGCCATGGCCATTGCTGCGTTTACGTGTGTATACAATTATTTTACCATCGACATCTATAACGGAGTTCTGCTGGTCTTTATCATTGTCGCAGCCGTCACAATACTCGTTATCACCTATGCAATGCTGGCTGTGATTCACGCATATCGAAAACGGAATGTAAGCTCCTTCATGCTTCTTCCGGTCAGGGTGGCATTAAAAATAGTCATACCCTTTACAATTTTCATCACAGGCTTGCTGAAAAAAGACAAGGATGCCATACGAAGCCTGTTTGTCGATATAAACAATATCCTTGTGCAGTCAGGCCAAAAGCGGTATAAGCCCGACAGGATCCTGGTGCTTCTTCCGCACTGCCTTCAGAATTCGGGATGCAGTCATAAAATCACAGGGGATATAGGCAATTGCAAGGAATGCGGCAAATGCACCATCGGTCCGATACTGGACCTTGTCAGAAAAAACGGCGTGAAGACTGTCGTTGCGACAGGGGGCACTGCGGCGAGAAACCATATCGGAAGGGAGAAACCGGAGGTCATCCTGTCGGTAGCCTGTGAACGGGATCTTGCAATTGGAATCGCCGATGTCGGCAGCATACCGGTCATCGGAATAATAAACGAAAGGCCCAACGGGCCCTGCAAAGACACCTGCGTTAATGTGCAGCTGCTGAGTGAAAAGCTGGACAGTCTGATACTGCAGCAAAAGCCACCGGATTGACCCTGAAAAAATAACGCGCGGATATAAAGAGGAAAGAAGATGACAGTGGATTTTCCAAGAGAGACGGCCTTGAAAATATTATATGAGATAAACGAAAAAGGAGCCTATTCAAACCTTGCCCTGAACAAGCAGCTTGAGGCCGGAGGACTGGGGGAAACGGACCGGGGCTTTGTCACGGAGCTTGTATACGGCACGGTTAAGTGGCGTTTGACCATTGACTGGATTATCTGTCAGTTTTCCAGTATAAAACTAAAAAAGATATCCCCGTGGATATTGAATATCCTCAGGGCAGGTACCTATCAACTGCTCTACATGGACAGGATCCCTGAGTCCGCCGCCTGCAACGAAAGCGCAAAGCTGGCTAAAAAGTATGGACATCAGGCTTCTACAGGCTTTGTAAACGCCGTATTGAGAAATATCGCAAGGAACAGGGATAATTTGAAAAAGCCGGATAAAACCGGCGAGCCGGTGAAATATCTTTCAATCGCTTACTCCCATCCCGAATGGATGGTGGAAAGGTTTCTGCTGCTTTTTGGGCCGGAGTTTACCGAAAGTCTCCTTGAAAGCAACAATAACGCGCCCGAATTCACGATCCGGGTCAATACATTGAAAACCAGCAGAGAAAAGCTGGCGGAGGCACTTGCGCAAGAGGGGATGGAAGTTGCTCACGGCAGGTTTTCCCGGGATGCATTGATTATAAAAAAACCTTCCTCCATTTCCAGGCTCGCAGCGTTCCAGGATGGTTTGTTTCAGGTTCAGGACGAAAGCTCCATGCTGGTGGCAAGGATTCTCGATCCAAAGCCGGGAGAATTTGTGCTGGACGCTTGCAGCGCGCCCGGAGGCAAGGCAACGCACATAGCCCAGTTGATGGAAAATAAGGGGATGGTTCTTGCCAGGGATATTCATGAGCACAAAATAAAGCTTATTGAGCAATCCGTAGCGAGGCTTGGCATCGAAATCATAAAAACAGAAATACACGATACATCCATGCCTGATGCGGCAACAGAGAATAAAGCCGACAGGGTATTGCTGGATGCGCCCTGCACCGGGCTGGGAATCATCAGAAGAAAACCGGATATAAAATGGAGGAAGGAAAGCTCGGATACAGCGGAGATCACAGGCTTGCAAAGAAAAATGATCGTCGCTGCGGCAAGAAGTGTCAAACCGGGGGGAGTACTGGTCTACAGCACTTGCACCATCCTGCCTGAAGAAAACGGGGATCTGGTGAAGGGGTTTATACAGGAAAACCCTGAATTTGAAATGGATGATTTGGCTGCTGCAACACCGGAGGCGTTAAGAGGCCATATCGAAGAAAAAGGTATGCTGCAGCTTTACACAAACCGCGACGGGGCGGACGGGTTTTTCATTTCAAAGCTGAGGAGGAAGGGCGGATCGGCCTGAAGGACAGGGTGGCTTTAGCAGAAATACAGGGGGACGGTTCTACTGTATTTTGTGAAGACTTTTTAATAAATACACTAGAACCGTCCCCGTGTATTTGCCCGTGTATTTGGGGGGGCGCATTCCGCGTCCGCATAATGCAATCTATGGTAATAAATACCGGACGGCCAATAGCCGCCCCTACATGGAGGGAATGTTTTACAAGTGGAAAAGGTTGATCTGATGAATATGGAGATACCGGAGCTCCAGCAATATCTTGAAGCCATGGGCCAGCAAAAGTTCCGGGCCAGGCAGATATTCCGTTGGATTGGAAGAGGCGTACGGGAAATTGACGGGATGACCGACCTTTCAATGGATCTGAGGGAAAAAATGAAACTTTCGGCCCATATCGGAAGTCTAACGATAAAAAGGAAGCTGGTTTCAAAAATCGACGGAACTGCCAAGTACTTGTTTGAGCTGCCTGACGGGAATGTGATCGAAAGCGTGCTGATGAGATACAAGCACGGGCTCACGGCCTGCATCTCTTCCCAGGTTGGCTGCAGGATGGGCTGCAGGTTCTGCGCATCCACCCAGGCCGGATTTATGAGGAACCTGACGGCGGGTGAAATGCTGGATCAGGTGATGTCCATCGGCAGGGATACGGGGGAAAGGGTAGGAAATGTGGTTATCATGGGTATCGGCGAACCCTTTGACAATTACGACAACGTGCTGAAATTCCTGAGGCTTATACACAGTCCGGAGGGGATGAACATGGGCTACAGGAACATAACGGTTTCCACCTGCGGTCTGGTTCCGGAAATAATTAAGTTCGCCGGCGAAAGCATTCCGGTAAATCTTGCCATTTCGCTCCATGCGCCGGAAGACGTATTACGGGAAACCATAATGCCTGTCGGCCGGAAGTACTCTATTGACAAATTAATTGAAGCATGTAAGATATATACAGAGGGGACTGGCAGGAGACTGACCTTTGAGTATGCAATGATATCGGGAGTGAATGATTCCGGGGACACTGCCCGGAAACTGGCGTCACTCCTTAGAGGGATGCTGTGTCATGTGAATTTGATACCGGCAAACCCTGTTGACGGCTCAGGTTTCGACCAGAGCAGCCGGAAACGTATGCTGGAATTCAAAGAAGTACTGGAACGCAGCGGAATTGAGACCACCGTGAGACGGGAACTGGGCTCGGATATAAATGCCGCCTGCGGTCAGCTCAGACGCAGCGAGATGGAGAAAAAGAATTAGGGTGTGGATGAATTGAAGTATTCCGCGAAAACAGACAGAGGATCTGTCAGAGAGATTAATGAAGACTATTTTAACATTATTTCCGGCTACCCGGGCGTACCGGCCGCTTTTATCATTGCCGACGGAATGGGCGGGCATAATGCGGGCGAGATTGCCAGCAGGACGTCCATTGACTACATAAGCAATCTCATTCTTGAGTCGCCGGAAGTATTGGCGGACAGCGCCGATATGGCTGAAACCATCAGAGGTCTTATTATCAAGGCAAACAAAGCTGTCTATGAAAAATCTCTGGAGCTTCCCGAAAACCATGGCATGGGCACGACACTTATAATGGCTGTAATTGTTGGCAATATAATGTATATAGGCCATGTGGGAGACAGCAGGATTTACCTTGTCAAAAAAGACCAAATGACACGTATAACGACAGACCACTCCTACATCGAGGAACTGATAAAAAACGGATCGCTGACACGGGAGGAAGCGGAGAAGCATCCCAACAGGAATATAATCACCAGGGCTATCGGCTGTTCAACGGACCTGGAAGTGGATACATACACCTGTGAGCTTGCGCCGGAGGATTATGTGGTAATGTGCACCGACGGGCTTACAAGCATGGTAGAAGAGACGGAAATAAAAAATACGGTGATGGGGAATACTCCGGCCATTGCTTGTGAAGAACTTGTTGCAAGGGCGATCCGCGGCGGTGGGGAGGATAATATTACGGTTATCGTTATAAAAAATGAGTGAAGGTGCGAGGATGTCAAATAAAATTCTTGGAAACAGATACGAACTATTGGAAAGAATCGGCGGAGGCGGCATGGCAGTGGTATATAAAGCCAAATGCCATCTTTTGAACCGATTTGTTGCGGTGAAGATCCTGCGGGATGAATTCACCAATGACGAGGAATTCGTCAAGCGCTTCAGAATTGAGGCACAAGCTGCTGCAAGCCTGTCGCATCCCAACATTGTGTCCATCTTCGATGTTGGTCAGGAAGATCATGTGCATTTTATCGTAATGGAATATATCGACGGAATCACGCTCAAGGAGTATGTGGCGGAAAACGGCGCCCTGGACTGGAGGGAAGCCACAGGCATCGCTATCCAGATATGCTCTGCCATTGAACAGGCGCATAAAAACCACATCATACACCGTGATATCAAGCCTCACAACATACTCCTGACAAAGGAGGGTATTGCCAAGGTTACCGATTTCGGTATCGCAAGGGCGGTTTCATCTTCCACCATTACCATGGTGGGAAGTACCATCGGTTCGGTGCATTATTTCTCGCCGGAACAGGCCAGAGGCGGATTTACGGATGAAAAATCCGATTTGTATTCCCTGGGGATCACAATCTATGAAATGGTGACCGGCAGGGTGCCCTTTGACGGGGAATCACCCGTTGCCGTTGCTTTGAAGCACATACAGAACAAGGCGGAAAGGCCTCAGGACATCAACCCGAAAATACCCAACGGCATCAATGATATTGTCATGAAGGCGATAAAAAAAGACCAGAACCTTCGGTATCAAAATGCTTCGGAATTTCTCGCCGATTTGCAGAGGGTGGCAAGGAACCCCAATTCGGCGGTTCGAAGTGCGGATGGCCCGGAGGATGCGTTTCCTACAAAGAAAATGATGTCGCTGGACAAAATGGAATACAGCGAAGAAATTTCACCGGAGGAAGATGAAGCGGGGATGCCAAAGAGGAAAAAAGACAGGTTAAGCGTGTGGCTGGGGATCGTCACCGGTATTATCATCATATCCATTTTTACATACATCGGATATAAGATTGTGATCCCCACCATCATGCCGGCAAAGGTGGAATTTACGGTCGGCAGTTATTTGGGCAAGGATTTCGAGACAATCAAGGGTGAGCTTGCAAGCAACGGTATCATTGCGCAGGAGGGCAAGCATACCTTCGATGATACCAAGGACAAGGGCCAGATAATAAGGCAAAGCGTTGCTCCCGACATGACCTTGAAGCCGGGAAGCATTATCGAGTTTGATATCAGCGACGGGCCGGAAATGGTGACCATCCCTGACGTAGCCAAAAAGGAATCCAGAATAGCGGAACAGAACCTGAAAGACTTAAAGCTCGTGACGGAAGTAAAGCAGGAAAACAACGAGGAGATACCAACGGGTATGATCATACGGACCGAACCCGGCGCATCGGAACAGGTAAAGCCGGGAACAACGGTTATCCTGTATGAAAGCCTGGGACCTGAATTAAAGCAGGTCAGGGTGCCAACCCTTATCGGCAAGAAAAGAGCCGAGGCAGAGAGCCTCATCCAACAGAATAATTTAAAAATCGGTACGGTAACGCCAGCGGATGTTGTGAGTGATACTGCGCTTATTATCAATCAGAATCCTCCTGCAAACACGTTAGTCGATGAAGGTACTGCAGTGGATCTGACCTATGAGGCAGAAGCCTCGGGGGAACAGAAGACCGGAGGAGATACTGAAGCTACGCAGGCTGGGGGCACAGGAGAAGCATCCATCAAATATAAGAAATGGGATGTCATCCTGCCCAATCCGGATCGGTACGGGGACGAAATCCAGGTCTATATTGAGGCTACCCCGGCAGGAGCGAATACTGAGATTATTATGGACCAGAAAGTATCCAAGGACAGTTTCCCGTTAAAGGTGAACATGCCCTTTTCTTCCGAAGGATCGACCCATGTCGTGGTAAAATATGATGGAGTTCGAATTGCGGAAGAGGATGTATAAATACGTCCCGGGGAGGTATCGTATTTGCCAACCGGCATTATAACAAAAGGTATAGGCGGCTTCTACTACGTATCAGCGGATGAAGCGATCTATGAATGCAAAGCCAGGGGGATCTTCAGAAAAAACGATGTCACCCCTTTGCCAGGCGACAGGGTAAATTTTTCTGTCCTCGATGAAGAAAAGAAAAAAGGCAGTCTTGACGAGGTGCTCCCAAGATCTTCGCAGCTGACCAGACCGGCTGTGGCTAATGTAAATCAGGTTGTATTGGTGATAGCAGCCAGGTCCCCGGCTCCCGACCTATTGCTGCTGGATAAATTGCTGGTTACTGCCGCAAAGGAGTGCATAAAACCTGTCATTTGCTTAAACAAGCTGGATCTGGACGCCGACGGCGGGGCGGAAAAAATATACGGCGCCTATAAAAATACGGGCTGTGATTTTCTTAAGACCTCTACAAAAACCGGTCAGGGACTGGATGAACTGGAAGAAAAGCTGAAATCGATGGTTACGGTCTTTGCAGGTCAGTCGGGGGTAGGCAAATCCACCTTGCTGAACGCCATTCTGAGGGATATGGTAATGCAGACAGGGGATTTGAGCCTGAAAAGCGACAGGGGAAAGCATACCACGCGCCATGCCGAGCTGATACCTCTGGTTTGCGGCGGTTATGTCGCGGATACGCCCGGATTCAGCTCCTTTGAACTGGAAAATCTGGAACTGGAGGAATTGCAGCAGTATTACGGGGAATTTGCGGCTCTGACCGAAGGTTGCAGATTTGCAGGTTGCAGCCATGCAAGTGAGCCCGGCTGCGGGGTCAAGGAATTAGTGGCAAGCGGTGTGATTGATTCCGGAAGGTACGGGAGATATATTGAATTATTAGGCTATCTTAAGCAGCTGAAGGATATGAAATACAAGAAATCCAGCAAAGAGAAGGAGAAAAAGAAATGATAAAAATAGCACCGTCAATCCTGGCATCCGACTTTTCCAGACTGGGAGAGGAAATTGCCAAAATTGACAAAGCCGGAGCAGATTACATCCATATTGACGTCATGGACGGGCATTTCGTACCTAACATCACCATTGGGCCGCCTGTGGTAAAAAGCCTTAGAAAAACTACCAGCCGGGTATTTGACGTCCATCTTATGATTGAAAATGCCGACAATTACATAGATGCTTTTGCCAGCGCCGGGGCGGATATCATTTGCGTCCATGTGGAAAGCTGTCCGCATCTCCACCGCACAGTGCAGAAGATCAAACAGGCCGGCGCCAGGGCTGCGGTTGCGTTGAATCCGGCTACTTCGCTGTCCTGGGTGGATTGGATCCTGGGCGATATTGATATGGTGCTTTTGATGACGGTGAATCCCGGCTTTGGAGGCCAATCCTTTATCGAATCGGTAACGGAAAAGGTGCGGGAACTAAGAACGCTGTGCATAAGAAAAGGCTTGAAAATGGATATTGAGGTAGATGGCGGCATCGATTTGACCAATATCTACCGGATCACCGAAGCCGGCGCCAATGTTATCGTGGCAGGCTCAACCGTTTTCAATGCCCCCGATACCGCGGAAATCATCCGAAGCCTCCGGGAAAAAGCATATGGCGGAGTGATCTAAAGGTGAGCACAGAGGAACCGTGTCAGGGGGACAAAATCATGTCAGGGGGACAGGTACGTTGACATCGTTGTGTCAACGTACCTGTCCCCCTGACATGACGCCCTGATATCCAGGAAGCAGGTGGATGATGACTGGTATTATTGTATGTAGTGGATCCATTACGGATTATGCATTGATAGAAAAATATTTTGAAAAAGCGGATTTGATCATCTGCGCCGACGGTGGTGCAAATCACTTGAGGAAGCTGGGCAAATTGCCGGATATCCTGGTTGGCGATTTTGATTCCATCAGCGAAGGCGACCTGGATTTACTTCTGGCTGCAAACGTGGAGATTGTCCGGTTCCCTTCGGAAAAGGATGCAACGGATACGCAGCTGGCGGTGCAGCTTGCAATGGATAGGGGCTGTGACGAGGTTATCCTGCTGGGAGCCGCCGGAACGCGGCTCGACCATACCCTGGCAAACGTTTTTCTGCTGAGAATGCTTTTGGAAGCTGGGGCTGCCGGCATCCTGGCAGATGAGCATAATGAAATACGAATGATAAACAAAAGCATGAAGCTTACAAAGGAAAAGGATGTCAGAATATCGTTGGTTCCTGTGGGAGGCAAAGTTACAGGCGTCACCACCGAGGGAATGTATTATCCGCTAACGGATGCAACGTTGGAATTCGGCACCACCTGGGGTGTAAGCAATGAATTTGCAGAGGAAACGGCAAGTGTCAGCATAAAAGAAGGCTTGCTGCTGGTTATAAAATCAAGGGATTAAAAGGGCGGCCAATGGCCGCCCTTAAAGGATGCAAGCGTAAGTTATCTTTTCGTCAGCGCTTAAATTCCTTTGCCAGGGCTTCGAAGGCCGGCAGGGAATTTTTAATGATATTGCTGTCCACGCAATAGGCTATTCTGAAATGGCCGGGGCAACCGAAGCCTTTTCCGGGTACGATGACCAGATTGTACTTCATGGCGCGTTTGCAAAACTCCACATCGTCGGGAATCAAGGATTTGGGGAACAGATAGAAGGCGCCTGCGGGCTTGATGCATTCATATCCGCATTGAATCAGGCCGTCATAAAGCATATCCCGTCTTTTCTTGTATTCCTCCACTTCCACGACTGCGTTCAGGGACTCGGGGAGTATGCGCTGGAATAATGCCGGGGCATTCACATAGCCCAGGGTCCTGTTGCAGAATATCAAGCCGTCCATAAGCAATTGCACATTGTCAATGGCTGGATTGGCGGCAATATATCCGATCCTTTCACCGGGCAGGGAAAGGGACTTGCTGAAAGAATCCACAAGGATGGAGTTCTTGAATACCGTAAAGACAGCAGGTACCTCGGCGTTGTCATAAACGATTTTCCCATAGGGCTCATCCGAAATAACACAAATGGAGGTACCGAATTCTCTTTCTCTGGCAGCAAGCTTTTCAGCCATTTTTTCCAGTACAGCCCTGGAATAAATCACACCCGTAGGGTTATGCGGGGAATTGATGATGATGGCCTTGGTCTTTTCAGTGACTGCACCGTATATTTTTTCGGGATCGGGCTGGAAGGTAGCCGGATCGGTTGGAACAATCACACTTTTTCCGCCATGATTATCAATATAAAACAGGTATTCAACGAAATAGGGGGAAAGCACGATGACCTCATCGCCGGGGTTCAGCAGGGTTTTTAACACTACATTCAAAGCCCCGCCTGCGCCACAGGTCATCACGATGTTTTCCGGCGAAACTAAAGCTTCGGTGTCCTTTGCCAAACGCCTGGCAATACTTGCCCTTACATTCTGGTAGCCGGCATTGCTCATATAACCGTGAATCTTCGGTCTATCGTCCATCACTGCTTTTTTTAATGCTTCCTTCACAATGAACGGCGGCTCTATATCAGGATTCCCAATGGAGAAATCAAAGACTTTGTCTGCGCTGTACTGCCCACGGAGCCTTTCACCTTCTTCAAACATAGCCCTGATAAAAGATGCTTTGCTTAAGTTATCCTTAATCTTGCTGGAAATCATATTATCAACTCCTCAGTTATTTTAGCTTGTACTACGGCAAAACACTTTTTTATTATTGTATATAATATACCAAAAAAAGCGGAATTTCAATGAATTCTTTGCATCGCTTCAATGTATGAATTGAAGGTGTATCTGTTGGGACTATAACCTTATAGGATTAATAGGCAGTCCTGCTTACGAATGCAATAATTTGAGAAAGCCGGCCTATTTTGTAAATTTTGCAGTTTTAATATAATTATGCCAGAAAGGAGTGTGAAAATAATGAGCTTTAAAAAAAGATCTCTCGTTTCCTTAAGTCTGGTATTGATGATTACTCTAGCCATGCCGTTAACGGCATTTGCCACCGGATCCGGCCATGAAAACGGCAAAAACGAATTCAAGGATGTCCCCAGGACGCATTGGGCTTTTAACGCCATATCCTGGATGCTGGGGAACAAAATTGCGGAGGGTACGGGCAACGGGAAGTTCAGCCCGGATAAAGCCGTTGCAAGGGATGAATTCGCCAAAATGATGGTGCTTACGTTAAAATTGAAGTTGAAGAACCCCGAGGTCTCTTCCTTCAAAGATGTTAAGAAAGGCAGCTGGCAGTTTATTTATGTGGAAACTGCAAAGCCTTATCTTACGGTTTACAGGACCGATAACGGCGACCTTTACTATCATCCTTCGGAGCCTTCGATGCGCGAGGATATGGCGGTAGCCCTTGTGAAAGCTCTGGGATATTCAAAGGAAACAGTGGATGAAAGCATACTGGATTCCTATGAGGATGAAGAGGAGATTTCGCCAAGATTGAGAAAATATGTGGCGCTGGCGGTAAAATATAAAATTATGCAGGGATATACCCAGAACGGCAAAAAAATGTTTGGCCCCCAGGAAACCCTGAGCCGTGCGCAGGCAGCAGTGCTTTTATATAATGCTTTCAAGCAGAATGAGGAAAAAATCACGCTTGAAGAAGAAAAAGACGTTTACGACGGATCCCAGGACATCATTCCCATTGATGACAGCACCGGATATACCGTACCGGAAGTGACATATGAAACATCTGACAATAAAATAATTATCAAATGGAATAAAATCAATGACAGCAGCTTTTCCGGGTACAGGGTGGTTGCCTCCAGAGGACATACCGAGCCGGCATATCCTGACGACGGATACTTTCAGCTGATAACCAATCGAAATACGACCTATGCGGTAATAAAAAGCGGAGACTACTATTTCGGAGGAGACATCGGCGGCAGATTTGAAGCCGGAGAAGAGTATTTCTTCAGCGTGACCGCACTATACGGCGATAAAAAGGTTGCCGGAAATGCCGTAAGAGCGGTAGTGCCTGAAAAGTAGTCAATGGACATTTTCAGGCTGGTCCGGGGATAAAAAGTTACATAAAAAAAAGACTGTTTGCCGGGGTGCAGACAGTCTTTCTTTATGGTATAATGCATTAGTACTACAGCGAAAACTTCATTTTTAATTTCACATTAGTGCGCCTTGCGGAATATCACAAACGTCTTAATGCATTATTTCTGTAAGGAGCCATTCGGTAGTTTACACTGTAGTATTTATAGAAAATGAATAAAGGGTGTTGGAAAATGACGGATAATGCTGGAAGATACTATATTTACAATGGCGAACTCAGGGATTCCAATCACATGGAAATAGCCGAACCGGTTGGAAATCAAGCCGTATATGAAATCATAAGAATCATTGCGGGTGTGCCGCTTTTTTTGGAGGATCATTATGAACGTATGCGGATTTCCATGAGGAATATCGGATATGAAACGGATTTTACCTGCAGTTCCCTGGCCGGTGAAATTAAAAGAACCATTGAGGCCAATGGACAGATAAATTGCAATGTGAAGATAATGGCCATCTTCGCAGAAACCGGCAGTCAAATCCTGCTGTATATCAGCAAAAGCCATTATCCCGAAGAGGAATTATTCGAAAACGGCGTAAAGGCAGGCTTGATGCAGCTTGAAAGGGAAAACCCCAATATAAAGCTTTTGAATCATGCCTACAGGTATGCCGCCGATAAAAAGATAAGAGAAGGGGATTATTTTGAGGTTCTCCTGTGCAGGGATGACGGAAGTATCACCGAGGGAAGCAAATCAAATGTGTTTTTCGTCAAGGGAAACAGGATTTATACGGCGCCGGACACTTATGTGCTCAAAGGCATTACGCGGAAATATGTGATGGAAGCATGCAGAATTGCGGGATATGAAGTTTGTGAAACGCTTACGGCAGTTAGTCTGCTAAAGGATATGGACGGGCTTTTCCTGTCCGGGACCTCAATAAAAGTATTGCCGGTGGCAGAAGTCGGAGAGCTTGGCTTTCAATCCGCAAAAAATCCGGCAATAAAGGCTGTGCGGGAAGAATATGATAAAATAATCAAAAAATATATTGATGGACATGTAAAAATATGGTAATATGAATTTGCTGAACAGGCTATATGTATGAGAAAAGAACAATGAGCTTTCCAACAGTGGCAAAATACTTATTATTTCCATGCCTGCAGCAGGTGGAACTATGCCGGAAAGAAATTATGGCAGGAAGTATATGCGGATAAAGCCGGAAAGTCCGGCTTATGCAGACGTTACCATCGTCCGCATCGGCGAGAGCAAGGTAGTTGCAGGCACTGCAAGGGTGAGACTTGTCGACCTCAGCCCTGGCGGGTTAAGGTTTGTTTCACCGCTCAGCCTCCCTATAGACGACCGTGTATTGCTTGAATTCAGATTCGCTGTATTGGAGCATACCTTCAAGCTAAACGGCCGCATTATTCACAAAACGGGAATGGAAGTTAACGAGTACGAGTACGGTTTCTGCTTTTCCGAAGCCGACGAGCATCTTAAAACCTGTCTCAAGAAGCTTTTTAACAACCGGTTCATCCGGTTGGACAAACACATTGTATTTCTTAAGTTTACCTGACAAAAATGAATTTAAATGTAATTAGCACTCTCGTCGTTAGAGTGCTAATTTTTTCTTGACAAGGAATTCCGCAAAGTTATAATATATTTAGTAGATGAAAAACAAAATTATTTACAGGAGGGTTCAAAATGCCGCTTGAAAATGGACACATATCCATTCATACAGAAAATATCCTGCCCATTATAAAAAAATGGCTTTATTCGGAAAAGGACATCTTTGTCCGTGAACTGGTATCAAATTCCAACGATGCCATCAGCAAGCTTAAGAAGCTGGTTTCCATCGGTGAGGCACAGGTTGGGGAAGAAGAACAATATAGAATCAAGGTGATTGTCAACAAAGACGACAAAACCATCAAGGTCATGGATAACGGCATTGGGATGACCGATGAGGAAGTAAAGAAATATATCAATCAAATAGCGTTTTCCGGGGCGGTGGATTTCCTGGAAAAATATAAGGATAAAGCGGATGAAGGAAATCAGATCATCGGCCATTTCGGCCTTGGCTTCTATTCGGCCTTCATGGTGTCGGAAAAGGTCAGTATCGATACCCTGTCCTGGCAGAATGGCGCAAAAGCTGTCAGGTGGACAAGCAGTGGAGGTACCGAATATGAAATGGACGAATCCGACCGTACCGAAAGAGGTACAACCGTAACCTTATACCTGTCCGAGGACAGTGTGGAATTCCTGGAGTACTTCAAAATGAGGGAAGTCTTGGTGAAATACTGCTCGTTCCTGCCTTTTGAGGTCTATCTTGAGGATGCCGCAAAAAAGGATGAACCAGAGGATAAGAAGGACAAAGGGGAAGAAGAAAAAGAAGAGAAAGAAGAGAAAAAGGAAGAGCCCAAGCCCATAAACGATACCCATCCGCTCTGGCTCAAAAATCCCAAGGATTCTACCGACCAGGAATACAAGGACTTTTATACAAAGGTTTTCCATGATTTCAACGAGCCGCTGTTCTGGATCCACCTGAATATGGATTACCCCTTCAACTTGAAAGGTATTCTGTTCTTTCCGAAGCTTAAGCATGAGTTTGAGACCAACGAAGGCCAGATCAAGCTGTATTACAACCAGGTGTTTGTGGCGGACAATATCAAGGAGGTAATTCCCGAATTCCTGATGCTGCTGAAGGGCGTTATCGACTGTCCGGATCTGCCGCTGAATGTTTCCAGGAGCTTCCTGCAGAATGACGGCTATGTCTCTAAAATATCCACCCATATCACCAAAAAAGTGGCGGACAAGCTAACCTCAATTTATGAAACCGAGAGAGAAAACTATAATAAATACTGGGACGATATAAACCCCTTTGTGAAGTATGGCTGCATCCGGGAAGCCAAGTTCTATGACAAGGCAAAGGATATTGTGATTTTCAAAACCACAAACGGCGACTACGTCACACTGAAGGATTACCTTGAAAGAAACAAGGAAAAGCATGAAAACAAGGTCTTTTATGTAACAGACGAGAAGCAGCAGTCGCAGTATATCAGGATATTCAAGGAGCACGCCATGGAAGCCGTGATCCTCACCTCCATGATCGACAACCATTTCATCCAGTTCCTTGAGACGAAGGAAAACAACATTAAATTTACACGGATTGACTCTGACCTCTCCGACAATTTGAAGGAAAGCGGGGATAAGGAGGCGGATAAATCTGTTGCCGAAGATCTGGAGAAATTGTTTAAGGCCGCTCTTGCCGACGATAAGCTGAAAGTCCAGGTAGAGGCATTGAAGGTAACGTCGGTTCCCGGAATGATACTGCTTTCCGAGTATTCAAGGAGAATGCAGGAAATGAGCAGGATGTATGGCGGTGGTATGGATATGCGCAGCATGTTCCCCGAAGAGCAGACACTGGTCCTGAACAGGAACAATCATCTGATCAAGGCGCTGATAAAGCTGAAAGACATGGAAGACAGGAAAGCGGATACGGATATGATATGTCAGCATATTTACGACCTTGCCGTCATGAGCAATAAACAACTGGAGCCGGAGGCCATGACCAGGTTTATTGACAGAAGCAACCAGCTTCTGTCAAGGCTTGCAGATATTGAGTCCGCAGGATAGCCGGAATACATTTGGATGATTAAAGGGGGGGAAGGAGTTTATTCCCCCCCTTAGCTTTACAATATATCATGGGCGGACGGCCAATGGCCGCCCCTACACTGAACGCTTAACAGCCAATGATCGCCCATACATCAAGTTTTTCATACCAATGCTCATGCAGCCGAGTAGCACATATGTATCTGAAAAGTGTAGGGGCGCGCATTGCGCGTCCGCAAATGCAATCCAGGCCAAATAACTGTCGGACGGCCAATGGCCACCCATGTATCAAGTTTTTTCATACCAACGCCCATGCAGCCGAGTGGCACATATGCAGCTGAAAAAGTGTAGGGGAACGCATTGCGCGTCCTCAAATGCAATCTATAGCAACAGATAAATATTTCTTATCTTGACGAAAAGTCTCATGCATGATAGACTAACTATCATGATGATTCGCATTCTGTTATTATTACTATTTTTATAAGGGATTCATTGAATGAGTTATAAAAAAATAATTAAGCAAATAAAAACAGATCGAATGGAGCAAGCTGTGCTTATAGCTTCGCAGCTGTTTTTGGAAAACGGAATAGAAAATGTTGCTATGACAGATATAGCAAAGGCTTGCGATGTCGGAGTCGCTTCCCTCTATCGGTATTTTGGCACAAAAACTACCCTTGTGATTAAGTCCGGCACCTTGTTGTGGGAAGATTTACAGCTTCTTTTTGACGGAGTTTTTGACACGGAAGACTATTTGAATAAAACCGGAATAGAACAGCTAAGTGAATTGCTTGATTTCTTCAATATCCTGTATTCCTCACATAAGAATTTCTTAAGGTTCACCCATGACTTCGATTTGTTTATCATAAAAGAGAAAGTGGGGAAAGCAGAACTAATTGATTATGAAAACAGCATTCTGAACATCCTGCCAATGTTTGAAAAGGCATATGAAAAAGGTTGCACGGATGGCACAGTCAAGCCCGGTTTGGATGCCAGGATTCTGTTCTTTACCATTTCTCATGCTTTGATGTCACTCTGCCAAAGGTTTATTTCCGGTGTAATATTAACGAGCGATAAGTATGTAAGCAAGGAAAAGGAACTTGAACAAATGATTACAATGATAATTTCTTATTTCAAAATTTAATATTTACAATTCTACATAAATATATTAATTAAATGGAGAATTCGCTGGCATGAATGAGTTTAAGATTATGAAAATAAAGCGGAGTGTTTTCGAAAATAATGATCATCAGGCTGATTTGCTCAGAAAAGATCTCCAAAGCAAAAAAGTGTTTTTGCTTAACCTTATGTCGTCACCCGGCTCGGGCAAAACAACGACGCTTTTAAGAACAATCGAGTCACTAAAAGAGGAAATGCGCATTGGCATCATCGAGGCAGATATTGATTCCGATGTTGACGCCCGCACGATTTCGGATACAGGAGTAAAAGTAATCCAACTTCATACCGGCGGAATGTGCCATCTGGATGCAGATATGACAAAACAGGGATTAGAGGGGCTTGGCATTGAAGAGCTGGACCTTGTTGTCTTGGAGAATGTCGGCAACCTGGTTTGTCCTGCGGAATTTGATACGGGAGCAGCAAGGAGCGCTATGATTTTGAGCGTGCCTGAAGGCGACGACAAGCCGCTGAAATATCCTTTGATGTTTTCCGTTTGTGATGTATTGCTGGTCAATAAAATGGATGCGGCAGAGTTTTTTAATTTTAATCTGGAAGCACTGGCAGACCGCGTTAGGAAACTAAATCCCGGGATAAGGATTATTCCCATATCTGCAAAAAATGGCGACGGAATCAATGAATGGGTCAACTGGGTTCGCACCGAAGTGAAAAGCTGGAAAGCATAATTGATTTTTATCATACAAGGAGGAACCTGGCATGATTAATGAAAGTGCACTGGAGCTTGCAAACCATATCAGCAGGAAAAAGCGAGGTTCAAAAGATGAAATCAAAGCGACCGACCCGGAATACTTAATTCTTGAAAAGGTTGTTAACGATAGGATGGCAGAGGTTGCCATGTGCATGCAGATCCGTAAAAAAGTGACGGCTGCCCAGATAGCTCCTTTGTGTGGCCAATCCATTGAAGAGACGACGAAAAATCTACTGGAGCTTGCGGATGCAGGTGTTTGTTTTGTCAACGAAATCAACGGAGTTGACTACTTCTGGTATGACACATGGGTGCCGGGCATCATGGAAATGATGGTCAATAATAAAAAAAATGTTGCCAGGTATCCCCAGATTGCGGAAGCTTTTGAAGCATACGGAAGAGTCAGAGGACCTAAATCCGCCGGGAGCTTTCCTGTCGGTACGGGGCTGATGCGCGTTATACCCTTTGAACGCGCAATCGACGGCAACTCCAGAAAAGTATCCTACGAAGAAGTTTCAAAATATCTTAATGACAACAAAATATTCTCGGTATCCGACTGTTCCTGCCGTACGGCAAGAGAGGTTATGGGTGAGGGGTGCGGACATTTGAAAGAGGATATGTGTATTCAGATGGGCCACGCCGCCGAATATTATATAAGAACCGGCAGAGGCCGCAAGATCACCCGTGAGGAAGCAGTCGAAATCATAAAGAGAGCGGAAGAAAACGGCCTTGTTCACCAAATACCCAACCTGGATGGCTCGGGAAAGACACACGCCATCTGTAACTGCTGCGGTTGCGGCTGTCTTTCTTTGAGAACGGCCCAGATGTTCTTTAACGGTGATATGCTGCGCTCGAACTATGTTTCAAAGGTAGACAGGGAAAAGTGCGTTGGCTGTGGAGAATGTGTGCTGAGCTGTCCTGTGAATGCATTGCGTTTAGGCCAGAAGCTTTGCTCAAAAACTCCTGTTGTCGATGCGATCATAAGAAATGAAACACCTCGTGATACCGAATGGGGCCCTGAAAAATGGAATCCTGATTATCGCACCAACAGAGAAAACGTTGTTGACACAGGCACAAGCCCATGTAAGACACAATGTCCGGCTCATATTGGCATACAAGGCTATATCAAGCTTGCTTCCCAGGGGAAATATACAGAAGCCCTTGAGCTTATCAAGCGTGAAAACCCATTTCCGGCCGTCTGCGGGCGCATTTGCCCGAGGAGCTGTGAGTCGGCTTGCACCAGGGGAGAGGTAGATGAACCCATAGCGATAGATGAAATTAAAAAGTTTATTGCAGAACAGGATCTGAATGCGGCCTATCGTTATGTCCCTAAGATTATGCACCGGTATAATAAAAAAATTGCCGTGGTCGGAGCAGGCCCGTCAGGGTTGGCTTGCGCTTACTATTTGGCAATCGACGGATACAAAGTAACTGTCTTTGAAAAGCAAACGGCGCCTGGAGGTATGTTAACCTTTGGAATACCATCCTTCAGGCTGGGAAAAGAAGTCGTAAATGCTGAAATTGACATTTTGAGGGAGTTGGGTGTTGAATTCAAGACAGGTGTTGAAGTCGGAAAGGATGTTACCCTGGACGATTTAAGAAAGCAAGACTACAAAGCGTTTTATATCGCAATAGGCGCTCAAGGCGGCAGAAAACTCGGCATAGAAGGCGAGGATGCACAGGGCGTTATGACAGGCGTCGACTTCCTGCGTGAAGTGAATTCGGGAAACAAAATCCGGCTTAACGGCAAGGTCGTTGTTATCGGAGGCGGAAATGTTGCAATCGATGTGGCAAGAACGGCTGTACGTGTAGGTCCTGAATCGGTTGCCATGTTCTGTCTTGAAAAGCGTGAGGAGATGCCGGCGCTTCCCGAGGAAATTGAAGAGGCAGCGGCGGAAAAAATTGAAATCATCAACAGCTGGGGTCCAAAGCGTATTGTCACAGAAAACGGTCATATTACCGGCGTGGAATTCAAAAAATGTGTTTCCGTGTTTGATGAAAATAAAAGATTTGCTCCCCAATATGACGAAAAGGAGACAAAGCTTGTCTCTGCCGACCATGTGCTGGTCTCTGTCGGTCAGTCGATTGAATGGGGTGAATTGCTTAAGGGCGGCAAGGTTGAATTGAACCCGGGCAAAACGGCAAAGGCAGACAGTTTCACACTTCAAACATCCGAACCCGATGTGTTTGTCGGCGGCGATGCCCTTACGGGGCCTAAATATGCTATTGATGCAATTGCATATGGCAAGGAGGGTGCCATCTCCATCCACCGCTTTGTACAACTCGGACAGAGCCTGGTTCTTGGCCGTAACAGGAGAGAGTATCTCTCGCTGGACAAGGATAAACTGGAACTTGCCGGATATGACCGTATGCCACGCCAAAGTGCAGGGCATACCGACGGCGATAAGTCAAAAGAAACTTTCAGCGATTTGCGAGGCAGCTTCACAGAGGAGCAGCTGAGAAAAGAAACAGAACGCTGCCTTGGCTGCGGAGCTACAGTTACAGATGAATATCTGTGCGTTGGTTGTGGCGTCTGCACAACAAAGTGCAAGTTTGATGCTGTGTCGCTTGTTAAAAAATATGACGGAGCAGGGGTTGCCTTTGAGGATCTAAAACCTGTTGTCATAAGAACAGTTCTCAAGCGCAAAGTAAAGGTAGCTATTAAAAAAATCAAAAAGTCAATTCATATAAGAAAGTAAGATACAATATTTACTGTGCCGGCTGTACTGCCGACCAGGGCAGAAAAGGGATATCTGTAGGAGGGAGGCTGGTGGTTTGTTTGCATGAATTGGGAATTATGATTCATATTGTTGAGACAATTGAGAATTATGCAAAGCAAAACAGTTTAACAAAAATCGATACTTTGGTTTTGCAGGTCGGAGAGCTTTCCCCCGTGGTTCCCAGGTATATCGAAGCCTGCTATCCGGCTGCCATAGACGGCACAATGCTTGAGGATACAAAACTAAAGATAGAAATTCTGCCTGGAAATGCTGTTTGCAAAACGTGCAATAGGGTTTTTAACGTAATTGCAAACCATAGGAAATGCCCATATTGCAAAGCGGACAAATGGGAAGCCATAAGCGGAAGAGAGTTTTTAATCAAGGAGATTATTGCCTGCTGACAGGAATGAGTAAGGCTGTTTTATATTGACGGTAATAGCGATATGATCCGTAAATACGATTAAAAAATAAAATAGATGGAGGTATTTCTATGTTCTCGTTTAGCGAAGGTGTTTCTGCATTGACGGTGTGGGGGATATGGCTTCTTGTATTTGCGGCTTTATTTTTATTTAATGAAGTTGCAAGAAGATGGAAATGGGCCGGGTTTTTCTGTTTTATCATTTTACCGGCAGTTTTGTCGGTGTTATGGTTCACCGTGTTAAAGAAAACGACATACACCGATTGGTTCCATCTCGCAAAGGTTTATTCATCGACAGCGGGCTGCATAGGTTTTTGGTGTATCCGGCATCTTGAAAAGAAGGATAAACTGACAGGGAACGTAACATGGAGACTTTCGAATAGCAAAATTGCCCTTTGTTTCCCACCGTTTATACTTGCAGTCAATATACTCGAAGCTTGTGCGAGGGATTTCCAGGTAGGTTTGCAGTACTGGCTTACAAATTCAGGTCCTATCGAGGGCGAGGTTGTGGGTGTAATGGGCGGTCCGTGGAACTTTATGAACGCAACTGCAGGTATTTTAAATATTATTGCGATTACAGGCTGGTTTGGAATTGTTATCCGTAAAAAGACCCGGAAAGATGGAAGCAAGGATATGCTCTGGCCTGATATGCTTTGGTTCTGGATCATCGCCTATGATCTTTGGAATTTTACCTATACATACAATTGTATACCTACCCATTCATGGTATGCAGGATTTGCGTTACTAGTTGCTCCTACACTATGTGCATTTACCGTCGGCAAGGGCGCTTGGCTTCAACACAGAGCCCAAACCCTTGCAATATGGTGTATGTTTGCCCAAACCTTTCCGTTATTCCAGGATCAAGGAATTCAAATGGTCAAATCCACATACAATCCGACTGTTTACACCGTTTTGGGCGCTTTGGCGCTCGGGAGCAACGTCGCTGTAATCATTTATATGATCTATAAAGCAGTAAAAACAAGGAGAAATCCATACAAGGGCGAGTTGTATACCGATTTGAAAGAATATAAGCAAATCAGAGCACTGGCAGAATAAATTTGCTTATTTGTCAGTTGTTTCTTATGGCCAGATACGGTATAATCACTCCATGGCAAACAATTACACCACCTTTGCAGGAGCATGATTATTCTTAAATCCGGAGGGTTGGATATGGAAAAGATTATACTGGCCGTTTTTTTAGTTGCGCTTTTGCTTAACCTTTATTTCGGTGAAAAAAAGAACCCGCCCGGTAGTTTTACCACCAAGCTGTTGTTGATGCCTCTTCTCTTGTTTTTTTATCTGGTGAAGAAGGGTGAACCCGGCATATTGGTTGTTCTTGCCCTTATATTCGGGTTTTTCGGGGATTTGTTCCTGGAGTGGTCAGGCAGGAAAATTTTTTTCCTTGCAGGGGTGTTGTCATTTTTAGCAGGCCATTTGTTTTATGCTTCCGCTTTTCTGCAAAGTATTGCTTTGTTCAGGCTGGTACCCTGGTGGTTTTATTTGCTCCTGCTGCCCTACGCTGTTTTTGGCGTATGGCTTTATTTGTCTCTGGCCTCCGGAAGTATGCAGAATAGTAAAGCGGTGGGCGCCTATTGTTTTGTTATTCTATCCACGAGTTTCCTGGCGCTGTCGCGCGTATGGAATGTCACTGGATTGGCTTTCTGGCTGCCTTTTGCCGGCTCGCTGCTGTTTATTGCGTCGGATTCCCTGCTTGCGTGGAACATGTTTAAAGTGAAAATCAGGCATGGAAGCCTATTTGTAATGGCATCGTACGGGTTGGCCCAAATGCTGCTTGCCATTGGCTTGTAGCAGACGGTCATGCGTTATATCCGGTTCTTTCAATCATGCCGTCCGGCTGCGGCTTACCTCCCCGGGCTGCAGGCATATCGCCGGGTGAGCGACGATATGCTGCACAACACACCGCTGGTCAGCGCAAAAGCCCTGTTGAGGAAGCGGGGAAACAGTGGTTTCCTTGCTTTACTTCTTCTCATCGTCCGTTTCACGGATCTGTACCCTTCGGATCTTTCCGCTGATGGTCTTTGGCAGCTCGGTGACAAACTCAATGATTCTCGGATACTTGTAAGGGGCGGTGACTTTTTTCACGTGCTCCTGGAGCTCTTTAACCAGGTTATCGCTGGGGGAGTAATTTTTTGAAAGCACCACGGTTGCCTTTACGATCTGGCCTCTATCCGGATCCGGGACAGCGGTGATGGCGCATTCAAGCACTGCAGGATGCTCCAGCATGGCGCTTTCCACTTCGAAGGGTCCGATTCTGTAGCCGGAGCTTTTGATCAGATCGTCGGCGCGGCCCACAAACCAGAGGTAGCCGTCTTCATCCTTCCAGGCCATATCGCCGGTATAGTAGAGGTTGTCGTGCCATACGCTGTTTGTCAGCTGACTGTCGCGGTAATACCCGTCAAACATTCCGAAAGGCTTCATTTTGTCCGTCCTGATGACAATCTGTCCTTCGACGCCTACTTCGCATGAGTTGCCTTCATCGTCAAGAAGGTCAATGTCATAGCCGGGAGCCGGCTTGCCCATGGAGCCCGGCTTCGGTTCCATCCATGGGAAGGTGGCGGCGGTAACCGTCAATTCGGTTTGACCATAGCCCTCCATAAGCTTCATGCCGGTTGCTTTAAGGAATTGGTTATAAACCTCCGGGTTCAGGGGCTCTCCCGCGATGGAGCAGTTTTTAAGACTGCTCAGGTCAAACTTTGTCAGGTCTTCCTTGATAAAAAACCTGTAGATGGTTGGCGGTGCGCAGAAGGAGGTGACCTTATGCCTGACGATAACGTCCAGCAGGTTCTTCGGGACAAACTTGTCATAATCGTAGACAAAAACAGCCGCCCCGCAGATCCATTGGCCGTAGATTTTTCCCCACATGGCCTTGGCCCAGCCGGTATCCGCAACGGTAAGGTGTAAGCCTCCGTTTATTACATTCTGCCAGTATCCGGCCGTCAGGATATGACCGAGGGGATACGTGAAGTTATGCTGTACCATTTTCGGCATTCCGGTAGTGCCTGATGTGAAATAAAGAAGCATGATATCATTATTGGTAACAGACTGGGAGCCTTCCGGCGGGTCAAACCTGCCGGATGCTTTTTCCAACTCTCCTGAAAAGTCAATCCAGCCGTTTTTCCCTTCACCCACAAGGGCTTTGAGTTTTAAGGAGGGACATTTGGCTTCGGCGGCATCAATATGTGAAATAACTTCCGGTTCGGCTACCGAAACGATCATTTTGATATCCGCGGCGTTGCACCTGTAGACGATATCCTTTGCAGTCAGCAGGTGGGTTGCCGGAATGCTGATGGCGCCAAGCTTATGAAGTGCAAGCAGGCAGAACCAGAATTCGTACCTTCTTTTTAATATCAGCATGACAGGATCGCCCTTTTTAATACCGCATGCCTGGAAAAAGGAAGCTGCCTTATCGCTGTAATATTTCATTTGGGCGAAAGTAAAAGTGGCTTCGGCGCCCTTGTCGTCACACCAGACCATGGCTGTTCTGTCAGGTTCTACGGCTGCAATGGCGTCAACGACGTCATAGGCGAAATTGAAGCTTTCAGGCACATTGATCCTGAAGTTATCGTAAAAATCTTCATAGGATTTAAAGTTTGTATTGGAAACGTATTTGCTTAGCATAACCATTACCTCAATTCAATAAATTAATGTGGGGGATCATTAAACCATGATCATTGCAAGAAACCTTGAACTGCTGCCGTTTAAAGCTTTCATGCCGTGGCTGCAGCTGGAATCGAAGTACAGGGAGTCGCCTTCGTTCAGGGTGATCTGGTGTCCGTCGATGTAGATCATCAGGGTGCCTTCCAGGACATAGTTGAATTCCTGGCCCGGATGTGAGCTGAAATGGACCGGCGAATCGTCGGCGTCGGGCTCAACGGTAACAAGAAAGGGCTCCGCCTTCTTGTGGATAAAATTATATGCCAGATTCTGATACTTGTATGGGTTCCTCCGGTCTACGTTTACTCCTTTATCCTTTCTGACAAGGCAGTATCTGCGGAGCTTCGGGCCTTCTCCCGTAAGTATGGCGGTAAGCTCTACATTAAACCTGTTGGCTGTCTCGAAGAGGAAGCCGATGGGTATGTCGATGGCCCCGCCTTCATATTGCCGGTATAATTCCGCGGATATACCCAGTTCCTTGGAAAGGGTTTCGACGGAAAGGCCTGCGATTTCACGTAAATCCTTTATTCTGTCAGCTATCTGTTTAATTTGATCCGACATCATGATCATCCTTTCTTATTTTTGCATGGTATATGAATAAAAACATGGTATGAAATCTGTGGACCGGGAAATTTCGCCCGTTATTTAACACATATTTTAGCATACTATTTTGCTGAAATAAAGGATGCGGCCGGGGATAAAGGCAATTGCTTCAAAAAAGCAATTTTCGTTCATATTTCTTAATGTTTTTAATTCTTTATAACGAGGCGGCAAAGATATCCCCCACGTCTATAGGCTTCTTGATGATTGTATAGTTTTTTTGTAACTCTTTCAAAAAATAAGAACTTTTCACTTTATTCTATATGAATTTCTGAAAAATTAAATATGATACAAATAAGATACAACTTTGATGTATTATGATTAAGAGGTGATGAGCGTGATTCGAATTTTGATAGTGGAAGATGAAAAACCAATTTCAGATTTAATACGAATTAACTTGTTCGAAGCGGGATACTTTTGTGATTGTGCCTTTGATGGAATGACCGCTGTAAATATGCTGGATGAAAACAAATATGATTTAATTCTATTGGATATCCTTCTTCCGGAGGTTGACGGGTATGAGGTTATGGAGTATGTAAGGCCTTTGGGTGTTCCGGTGATATTTTTGACGGCCAAAGCCAGTGTGGACGATCGGGTAAAAGGGTTAAAGCTTGGCGCGGATGATTATCTTGTGAAGCCATTTGAAATTGTTGAGCTTTTAGCGCGGGTCGAAGCTGTTCTAAGAAGATATAACCTTAGCCAATCTATTCTTCAGATAAGTGATTTGACCATTGATACCGGGGCAAGAATTGTAAAAAAGGGAAACCACGAAATTTCCCTGACGAAAAAGGAATATGAACTGCTCATTTTCTTTATTGACAACAAAAATATTGCACTTTTTAGAGATAAGATATACGAAAAAATATGGGGCGGTGATTTTATGGGAGACAGCAGAACAGTTGATCTCCACGTCCAGCGTCTGCGGAAAAAGCTCGGTTGGGAGCAGTTGATTACGGCGGTCTATAAGGTAGGCTACCGATTGGAGATAAACCAATGAAACTATCATGGAAAATTTTTATCAGCACGCTGATCATTACGATATTGACATTTAGCATCGGCGGCTATTTCCTCATATCTGCTGTTTTTCAGTCTACCCTTAATAGAGAAACCAACGCAGCATTAGAGGAAAACAAAATGCTTCACAGTTATCTTGGAGCGGTATTGTCAACTGCAACAACTGAAAATCCGGGCAAAGCAGCAATGCTGAATATTTCAGAATCTATAATAGCTCATTTTACAAAAGATAAATTGGTAATTAGAATTTCTGACAAAGAACAGAATGTAATTGCGCAGAGTGATGATGTAAGTTTTGATAAGGACTTGCTTAAACAACTGGAAGCTGATTCCTTGGCGCATAAGACCATTGAATATGATGGCCTTTATTATATTCAAACAGCCTCGATTCTTCAGACCTTTAACGGAAGAATATATATGGAAACCATTCATGATATATCTTCAATTTTTACCGACAGGCAGAATTTATTTTCTTTTTATCGAAAACTGATATTTTGCATGTTGGCGGCAAACGGGCTCCTGGTTTCTCTCATGACAGTATGGACTCTCTCTCCGCTAAAAAGACTTTCAAATACAACAAGGGAAATAGCCAAAGGCAAATATGACGATAGAGCGATTATTCGGACAAAAGATGAAATCGGACTACTCGCAGAGGATTTCAATAAAATGGCGGGCAGCCTCGAAACCAAAATACGGGATCTGGAAGCAACGACAATTCGCCAGCGGGATTTTATCGGCAGCTTCGCTCATGAAATTAAAACCCCCCTTACCTCCATTATTGGCTATGCCGATATGCTCCGTTCAAAAAAAATGACCGAAGAAAACAGGATTTTAGCGGCAGACTATATCTTTCATGAGGGAAAGCGTCTGGAGACTCTTTCGTTAAAGCTGCTTGAGTTGCTGGTGGTAAAAAATCATGACTTTGAGATGAAGCAAGTCAATATGAAAGAGCTGTTTAAGAATATTGAAGGTATTATGAAACCGATACTTACCAGCGGTAGTAATACACTTGAAATTTCTGCCGAGGACACCCCGATTCAAGTTGAACCGGATTTGATGAAAACTCTTATTATGAACCTTGTGGACAATGCCAGAAAGGCAAGCTCAGAAAGCGGAGTTATCAGTTTAACAGGCAAACGGATATCCAGTGATAGATTTATGATTGTCGTCCGTGATAATGGCAAAGGAATACCGGAAAAAGAGCTTTCAAGGATTACAGAGATATTTTATATGGTGGATAAATCAAGAGCCAGAGGAAAAGGCGTGGGTATTGGACTTGCTTTGTGTAAAGAAATCGTGGAGCTTCATGGCGGTGAGATGAAGTTTGAATCCCAGGTAGATATAGGTACAAGTGTTTACCTGGATTTAAGGGGGTAGAAAACTATGAGGACAGCCAGAACATATATATTAACTGTCACCCTAACCTTTATTTTTATTACGGTAGGTTTTTTCTTGCCTGAATGGATAATTTCTTATACCGATCAAACTATAATTGGCAAAGTCGAGATTGAAGCTGTCGATCTGTCGAAAAGCATATCAGGCAATGACATATCAATGATCGAGAAAATAGGCTTGTTGAGAGATTATCCGCAAAATGTAAATCGGATCACACTTGAAATTGGCACAAATTTGAATTTGACTTCTGCAAATGCTAAATTCTTTGAGGAAATTTCAGTGCTAAAAAAACTTGGCCTGTTGCCTGAAATAGAATCAGGCGATAAAACCACCATTAAAATCGATGTCAGTCTATATGCTCAAAAAGATGATCCGTCTATTAGCGGGGTGTTTTGGAATATAGTTTTGCAAGAAGATAAGTTTTTAGGGAACTTTTATATGGATGATCATACCGGCAAGATTATCCAATTTATTGTAACCGTGCCGGACAAACCGTTGATTACAGAAGAAGCTATCAAAGTATGGGCAGAATACCTTGGGCTTGAGGCACAAAAAATAGAATTTCAGCCCGAATCTTACTCTATTTGGGAGGATGAAACTACAAAGGTATCCGAACGCGGTTATGATGTTTACAATTTTGAGTTTGGATTCGAAGATAATGTATTGCCTTATGCGTTTTTTACTTTTGAAAATGGGTACGGATTTGGTTATGTAATTCCACTCCAATCAAAATTGTACAATTATGAAGCAAAGGAGATACAACTTTGATGCACAGGCCGTTTATACTTCACATTGTAAGAGTATTTTAAGTCAAAAGTGAGGTATAGAGTTATATGAATGGAAAAAAGACGCTAAAAGGAAAAACCGTTATAGCTATCATTACGATTTCAGTCCTGCTGCTTGCCGCTTTGTTGTTTTATGCAAATAAGCCTCAGGAAGAAATGATGCCCCTGAGAGAATATAAAGCCTTTCAAGGTGACATTACGGCGGGAATAACGGCGGACGGTTATTTATTTCTGCCCCCCACGTCCCATTACTTCCCTGTCCCTGTTCAGCTTGAAGCCGTATATGTCAAAAAAGGAGACACCGTAAAGGTTGGAGATAAGATCGCCAAAGCAGTTGGCAGCGAATTGGCCGACCCTTATCTTTACGCCAAGCTGGATGGTATCGTCACTTCAATTCCTTTGGTTGAGGGTGAAATGACTGCGGGAAAGCCAATTGTCGCTCAAATTGGCGACCCGAAGAAGATAAGCGCCCTTTTGAAGGTATCTCAATCGAACATCGGCGATGCAAAAATCGGTCAGCCTGTACAGTTTACCTTCAATGCATATCCGGCGCAGACGTTACAGGGTGCCGTTACGCAAGTCCAGTTAGCGCCAATCAGCGCGAATCCGCTGGAATATGCTGTTTACGCTTCGATTGAAACACAGGATATGCTTCTGTTGGAGGGCATGACATTTTCAGCGCAGCTTATTCAAAAACAGGTACAGGACGTGTTATGCCTTTCAAACAAGGCCATTCAGTTAAAAGAAGGCAAACAAATCGTATTACTCAAGGACAAAGAAGGGAATCTGTTTGAGCAGGAAATCCGGACAGGTTTCTCAGACGGCAGATACACTGAAGTTCTCTCCGGCCTTTCTAACGGCGATGTCGTCTATGTGGAGGGATAAATATGCGATTGACTGAAATGTTGCGTATCATATGGATTAACATCCTACAGAACAAATTCAAAGTTATTTTAAGCTCATTGGGCATTATTGTCGGAGCCACAACAATTGTTTTGGTTATTGCCATCGGCAATGGAGGCGAAGCGGAAATAACCAAGCAGTTTGGAGATCTTTCGGCAGCGACCATTTATATCAATGCGGATGAGTCGAAAAGAGTCCTCTTTGATATGGACCTTACTAAAGTTGAACGGTTAGATTTTGAGCAAATCCAGCAGATAAGAGCGGAAAATCCGTATCTGACTAATATTATGCTCATAGGCTTCGGGGTCGGAAACGTGACGCTGAATGGGGAAGAATACTTTAGGAGCATTACAGGAGTCACTTCGGAATACGAACAGATTTTAAATTTACCTACCGCATATGGTTCCAATCTGACAGATGATGATGTCGAGGATAAATCGCTGGTTGCTGTTTTAGGCTATGACGTCGCGGTGCAGAACTATGGTATGCCTGAATATGCAGTCGGCGAATATATTTCAATTGGTAATAAGCTGCTGAAAGTTGTGGGCGTTCTGGCCCGAAAGGGCGATAGCGCGGGAACAATCGCGCCGGATTCCTCCGTATTCATTCCTTATTCTGTGGCTAAAGAATATGTATTCAGTGAGCTTTTAATGCCTCAAGCGATTGCACTGGCTGATGATGTGTCCCATGTGGATTCAGCAGCGACATGGATTCGCAGTTCACTTGCCTATTTGCTTAATACCAGCGACGCATACACAATCGAGAATGCAGGCAGCAGAATGGAAGCCGCTGTCCAATCAGCAAAAACAATGAGTATGCTTTTAGTTTCCGTTGCGGCTATTGTTTTCATTGTTAGCGGCATTGGTATTATGAATGTGCTTTTCGTATCTGTGAAGGAGCGTACAAGAGAAATCGGCATTTTGAAAGCTTTAGGCTGCCCCGAGCGTGATATCTTGCTGCAATTTCTTCTTGAATCCATAACCATAAGTGTGTTTGGAAGCATAACCGGGATGCTGTTAAGCATTTTTATATTGCCGCTTATGAAATATACCGATATCCCGGTTCTTCCATCTACCGGAGGGCAATTGGCAGCGTTATTCTTTTCGCTGCTGACAGGTACGGTTTTCGGATTTTATCCTGCATATAAAGCGTCAAAACAGAAGCCGATTGACGCGCTGAATTATGAATAAATGATAAGGAGAATGACTGATATGAAAAAAACTAAAATCTTTATAATCATAGCAATTTTGCTGATTGCAGGGTTAATGCTAGCAGGTTGTTCAAATCCTCAAACGCCAAATGATACCAATGATCCTGATATAACGGAAAATGAACCCGGAGCAGATGGTACACTGAATAGGGACGGCGAAACGCGCTCTCAGACTGATTTAGATGAGGAACCTTCTGATTCTGGCAGTAATACGGCAGTTCCGGATGAAGTTTTTTTCGGGAAGGTAACAAGCATTATTGGCAATGAAGTTGAGATTGAAATGGCGTTGCTTCCGGATTGGAACGGGGGTAAGGGGATAAAACCCGGTGATAAGAAGGGCTCTTCTCAAGAAAAAACGGCCATAAGAGAAAATCCCGAAGGACAGGAAGATTATTATGCCCCTGACCCGGAGGACTCGATCTTTGGAGAAGATGGAGAGATTAATTTAACCTATACGGGGGAAAGCAAAACCTTGACTATTCCTGCGGGGGTCAATATCCGCAATATTTTAGGCGGAGAAGCAACTTTGAAAGAAATTAAAAAGGGTTCGGTAGTGATGATTAAGCCAAAGGTGATAGATGGCAAAGGCGTTGCCATAGATATGCTGACAATTATAAAGTGAGGGAATGCCATGAGCGAAATAATCAGAATGGAAAAGATAAACAAGTTCTACCGAATGGGCGAGGAAGGCCTGCATGTACTCAAGAATATCAGCTTTGTGGTTGAAAAAGGCGATTATTTAACCATACTCGGCCCATCCGGCTCCGGCAAAACTACCTTAATGAATATTCTGGGCTGCATGGACACTTTTGACAGCGGAACATATCAATTTGAGGATATTGAGTTAGATCAATGTACGGACAACCAATTATCACGGATCAGGAATCGGAAAATCGGATTTATTTTTCAAAAATACAATCTGATACCACAATACACAGCACTGCAAAACATTATTATGCCCTTACTGATCCGCGGGATGACCAGAAACGAGGCGGTGAAAAAGGCGGACGAAACCATCAGCCTCGTCGGTTTGTCCGACAGGGTGCTGCATAAGCCGAATGAACTTTCAGGAGGTCAGCAGCAAAGAGTGGCCATCGCCCGTGCTTTAGTAACAGAGCCCTCTTTGCTCCTGGCAGATGAACCGACCGGTTCTTTAGATTCCGCTACCGGGAAGGATATATTGGCTTTGTTTCAAAAGCTGAACGACAATGGCAACACCATAATCGTGATCAGCCATGACAGCAAGGTAGCCGGGCAAAGCAAAAGGGTTATTTCCATATTTGACGGAAAAATGGCCGTATAAAAATATTTTTCGTTAAAAAAAGTCTTGGAGTTCCTTGGAGCTATTACGGCCATGATAGTACATACACATATCTATCAATACTCAATATGTGCATGCTCATGCGCCGGACATGTACTTTAAAAATTCGGAAGAAGCCTGGGAAAGAGGCATGTCCTTCATGAACGCAAAACCAAGACTTCTTGGTTTAAAGGCTTCTTTTGTTTTTACGACAAAAAGCTCTCCGGAGCGGATGAACATTTCTGCGCTTTCCTTGAGCACATGGGCGATCCCGAGGCCGATGCGGGCGAATTCCACCAGCAGCTCCACACTTTCCAGCTCTATTTCAGGAAATACGTTAATATCATGCTGTCTTAATATAATGTCAAGATTACGTCTTGTTGAGCTGTCTTGCTGCAGCAACAAAAGCGGGTATTTTGACAACTCTGCCATTGTGACGGCTTTGTCCTTAAGTTCATCATATTTATCCGGAGAGACGAATACATCCTCAACCTCCCGGAAGGGACGTGTAATTATGCTATCGTCCGGAACAGGCAAGGTGACGAGGCCGAAATCAATCTGTCCGTTTTTCAGGATTTCGATGATCTGTGGAGAGGTACGGTTGATGACCTTGAATTTAATTTTGGGGTATAATTTTACAAATTCTTTTAAATAGGGGATGAGAAAGAATCTGCAATTGGTATCTCCAATACCGATCCGGATTTCACCGAGGCTTAGGTTTTGTATTTCAAGGATCTTTTCTTCTGCGGTCTTGATAAAGTTGTAAGCCTGTTCCACATGCTTAAAAAGAACCTCGCCCTCGGCGGTCAGGCGGATGCTCCTTGCTTTCCGGACAAAAAGCCTGCTGCCCAGCTTATCCTCAAGATTTCCAATGGCCTGGCTTACGGCGGACTGTGAGATGAAAAGCTTTCTGGCAGCCCCGGAAAAGCTTGCCGCCTTTGCCGTATGGTAAAATATCTTATACAGTTCAAAACTGATATCCATAAGCTCACCTGATAACTTCCATTAATATTATTAATTTTACTAATGGATTATACCATAGTATAATTGGAGTATCAAGGATAAATGGAGGATTACATGGATACAAAAGTCAGAAGGATCTTTGTTGAAAAGAAAGAGGGCTTTGATGTTGAGGCAAAGGGGCTTTTCAAGGATTTGAAAACAAATCTGGGCATCAATGGCTTAAAAAGCCTGAGAATCATAAACCGGTATGATGTTTCCGGGATTTCCGACGATGAATACAAGGCCGCAAGGTGTGTAATCTTCTCTGAACCTCCTGTAGACAACGTATACGACGAAACGCTGGAATTTGATACCGGTGAAAAGGTATTTGCCATCGAGTACTTGCCGGGGCAATATGACCAGCGGGCCGATTCGGCAGCCCAATGCATACAGATGCTGACGCTGAAGGAAAAGCCGCTTTGCAGGGTCGCCAGGCTTATTGCTTTAAAGGGCGGCATCTCCGGCGAGGAATTCGTAAAAATAAAGAATTACTGCATCAACCCGGTGGAAAGCCATGAAGCATTGCTGGAAAAGCCGTCAAATCTTGACGTGGACGTGACGTATCCCGGGGATGTAAAAACTATGGACGGTTTTACGGAAATGGACGGGGATAAATTATCGGAAATGGTCCGGGAGCTGGGGCTGGCAATGTCCTGCGAGGACCTTTCCTTTTGCAGGGACTATTTCAGGGATACGGAAAAAAGAGATCCCACTCTGACGGAAATCAGGCTGATCGATACCTATTGGTCGGATCACTGCCGCCATACGACTTTTCTCACATCCATCCAAAAGGTAGCTTTTGATAAAAGTCCATATGCCGACCGAATAAAAGCAGTCTACGAGGCTTATCTGAAATCAAGAGAATACGTATACGAAGGCGGAAAAAAGGAAATCTGCCTGATGGATCTTGCAACAATTGCCATGAAGGAACTGAAGAAAAAAGGCGTGCTGGACGACCTCGACCTGTCGGATGAAATCAATGCCTGCAGTATTGTAGTAAATGCAAAGGTTGACGGCAGGGACGAGGAGTGGCTTATCATGTTTAAAAACGAGACACACAACCATCCCACAGAAATAGAGCCCTTCGGCGGCGCGGCCACATGCCTTGGAGGAGCCATAAGGGACCCCCTGTCGGGAAGGGCATATGTATACCAGGCGATGAGAGTCACTGGGAGCGGCGATCCAAGGACCCCGGTGAAAGATACCATCCCGGGAAAACTGCCGCAGAGGAAAATCACCACCGGCGCAGCCGCGGGGTATAGCTCCTACGGAAACCAGATAGGGCTTGCCACCGGGCAGGTTGCGGAACTCTATGATGAAGGCTATGTGGCAAAAAGGATGGAGATAGGCGCGGTGATAGGCGCAGCGCCAAAGGCGAATGTTGTAAGGGAGGCGCCGGTAGCAGGGGATGTCATCATCCTGCTGGGCGGAAGAACGGGGCGAGACGGCTGCGGCGGCGCGACAGGCTCATCAAAGGAGCACACCGAGGAATCGCTGCTGACCTGCGGCGCCGAAGTGCAGAAAGGAAATCCGCCTACCGAGAGAAAGATACAGCGGCTTTTCCGGAACAGCACGGTCAGCAGGATGATAAAAAAATGCAACGACTTTGGCGCAGGAGGAGTTTCCGTAGCAATAGGGGAGCTGGCAGACGGGCTTACGATTAATCTGGACCGGGTGCCCAGGAAATACGAAGGACTGGACGGGACGGAACTGGCCATCTCGGAATCCCAGGAAAGAATGGCCGTGGTGGTGTCACAGGAAAATGAAGCTGCTTTTATCGCCGCTGCCGGGGAAGAAAACCTGGAGGCAACGGTTGTTGCCGTTGTCACCCGGGAGAAAAGGCTGAAAATGACCTGGCGGGGAAAGCAAATCGTGGATATTTCGAGGGAATTCCTTGATACCAACGGAGTGCGGCAGACCACCGGAGCCAGCATAACATCTCCGGACGTGGAGCTAAACTATTTTAATGCGTTATCACCTGTTATGAAAGAAGCGGAGGATGATTTGAAAGCCGCCTGGTTCAATAATTTGCATAGAATGAATGTCTGCAGCCAGAAAGGACTGGTGGAAAGATTCGACAGCACCATCGGAGCGGGAACCGTCCTTATGCCCTTCGGAGGGAAATTCCAGTTGAGTCCTGCGGAAGGAATGGCGGCAAAGCTGCCGGTATTGAATGGCGATACCTCCACGGGAACGTTGATGTCTTTTGGCTATAATCCTGAAATTGCAAAATGGAGCCCTTTCCATGGCGCATTGTATGCCATTGTCGAGGCGGTTGCCAAAATCACCGCCATGGGCGGAAATTATAAACGAATCCGGCTTACGCTGCAGGAGTACTTCGAAAAGCTGGGAAAAGACGTCGATAAATGGGGCAAACCGTTAAGCGCCTTGCTTGGGGCATATTATGCCCAAATCAGGCTGGGCATACCCGCCATTGGGGGAAAGGACAGCATGTCGGGTACTTTCAAGGATCTGACGGTTCCTCCCACGCTGGTAGCTTTTGCGGTTACTGCCGTCGATGTAAACAAGGTGATTTCCACAGAATTTAAGAAAGCCGGAAGCCAGGTAGTATTGCTCCCTCTGGACAAGGATGAAAATGACCTTCCGGATTTTGACCAATTGGAAAGGAATTATACAAAAATCCATTCTCTGGCCGCGGAGGGAAAAATCCTTGCCGCACATTCCGTCCGGCTTGGCGGTGTTGCGGAAGCTATAAGCAAGATGTGTTTCGGAAACCTTATGGGTTTTGCATTTACCGGCAGTATTGCCGCCAGGGATTTGTTTTCACCGGCTTATGGTTCCATCCTCCTGGAAATTGGCGCGAAGGAAGAGTGTGCTGAATTGTTCGGAAAGCTCAACTACCGGATTCTGGGGCACACCACGGAAAATGGCGTGATTGCGGTGAATAATGAAGTGATAGGACTTGAAACCGCTCTGGAAAAATGGCAGGAGCCTGTGGAACGGATTTTTCCGACCAAAGCCGACGAAATTGCGGGAGAGCTCAGGAATCATACCTATGCGAAGAAGCCGGGCAATGCGGCCATTCATACTCCAGCAGGAGTCAAAACGGCTAAGCCCAGGGTATTCATTCCGGTTTTTCCCGGGACAAACTGCGAATACGATACGGCAAGAGCCTTTGAAAGGGCAGGGGCAATCGCGGATGTGGCGGTTGTCCGGAATCTTACGCCGAAGGATCTGGAAGATACCATTGCAATGATACGGCGCAAAATTGCACAAAGCCAGATCATTATGCTTCCCGGTGGCTTCAGCGCCGGTGATGAGCCCGACGGCTCAGGCAAATTCATTGCTACCGCATTCAGGAACCCATCCATCAAGGAGGCCGTCATGGAGCTGCTTAAAAACAGAGACGGTCTTATGCTGGGGATCTGCAACGGTTTCCAGGCTCTGATAAAGCTGGGCCTGGTGCCTTACGGCGAAATCCGGGATATGGATGAAAACAGTCCCACCCTTACCTTCAACGCCATCGGCCGGCATGCCTCCTGCATGGTTACTACGAGGATTACGTCAAACCTGTCGCCCTGGTTCAACAATGTAAGGGTCGGTGACATCCATACGATTGCGATCTCCCACGGCGAAGGACGTTTTGTTGCGGCAATGGCCGACTATGAGTCCATGGCCGCCAATGGCCAGATAGCTACCCAATATGTAGATCTGACTGGAAATGCAAGCTACGATATCCGGTACAATCCCAACGGCTCCATGTATGCCATTGAAGGGATAACCAGCCCGGACGGCAGAGTTCTGGGCAAGATGGGCCATTCGGAAAGAACAGGGACCAATGTGGCGACAAATGTGCCCGGCGAAAAGGACCAGAAGCTCTTCGAGGCCGGCGTGGGATATTTCCTGTAAAAGTAGCTGCTTTGTTTGTCATTGCTGTGAAACTCCTATCCTGTAGGGGCGCGCATTGCGCGTCCGCAAATGCAATCCAAAGTCAAACAGCTGCCGGATGGCCAATGGCCGCCCCTGTAAACGAGTTTCCACACGGGTGGTGTGCGACAGACATAATGCGACAGACAAGAACCGTCCCCTGTCGCAATTTTTTTACACCATCGGAAAGAGGATAGGCTGTTGTCATATCCTTTCCGGTAGAATATAATAATGAGTTGACAAGCTTTTAATGAATCGGAGGATACGTTTATGATCCGGACGGAACAGCAAATTCAACAGGCCGAAAAGTGGGGAGCCAACAATTACCATCCCTTGCCCATTGTAATAGAGAGGGGCGAAGGGATATGGGTTTATGATATGGAAGGCAGGAAATACATGGATATGCTTTCCGCATATTCAGCTTTAAATCAGGGACACAGACATCCCAAAATCATCAATGCCCTACTGGAGCAGGCGAACAGGGTAACAATCACCTCCAGGGCTTTCCATAACGACCGTATGGGCGGATTCCTGGAAAAGCTGTGCAGGCTGGCCGGATTTGAAAGGGCCCTACCCATGAACACAGGCTCGGAGGCTGTGGAGACAGCGCTGAAGGCAGCAAGAAAATGGGCGCACAAAACCGGGGGCATTCCGGAGGACAAAGGGGAAATCATTGTTTGCAGCAATAATTTTCATGGACGGACCATCACCATCGTGAGCTTTTCTTCCGAAGAACAGTACAAGGAAGGCTTCGGACCGTTCACGCCAGGCTTTCGCATCATACCCTACAATGATTTGAACGCCCTTGAATCGGCGATTACGCCCGAAACGATCGCCGTCATGCTGGAACCCATTCAGGGCGAGGGCGGCGTAATTGTTCCCGACGAAGGGTATCTCAAAGGGATCAGAAAAATCACACAGGAAAATAATCTGTTGATGATCCTGGACGAAGTACAGACAGGTTTCGGAAGGACGGGTAAAATGTTTGCCTTTCAGCACGAAGGAATCAAACCTGACATCCTGGCCGTAGGCAAGGCCCTGGGCGGCGGAGTGTATCCGGTATCCGCCGTTCTTGCCGATAATGCGGTCATGGATGTTTTCAAGCCGGGCGACCATGGCTCGACTTTTGGAGGCAATCCGCTTGCGGCAGCTGTTGGCTCTGCCGCCCTCGATGTTCTGGTGGATGAAAAGCTGGACGAAAGGTCGGCGGAGCTTGGCAAATATTTTAAAGACAGGCTTGTGGAAATCAACAGCCCTTATGTGAAGGAAGTCAGGGGGAAAGGTCTGTTCATTGGTGTTGAAATCAAGAAGGAAGCGGGAAACGCCCGCCCGTTTTGTGAAAAGCTGATGGAGCTGGGGCTGCTTTGCAAGGAAACGCACCAGTATACCATCCGGTTTGCTCCTCCGCTGATCATTACAAGGGAAGAGCTGGACCAGGCGCTTGAGATGATAAGAAAAGTGCTCCTGCCAGATTAATACTGTTGAAATGGCGTGCCTGTTATGCTATTTTTTATTAGTATGGAAAAAGCTTGATGCAGAGCAGTCATTGGCTGTTCGGCAGCATAAGTACCATAAAAATGAAGTTTCCGTTGCAGTGAATAGAAAATGTGGTATATTTTATGATGAAATAACTTTGTAAGAAATTGGAGGCACTATGACCGATCGAAAGTTGAAAATTTTGTTTGTGTCTGCTGAAGTTTCACCATTTGCAAAAACAGGCGGCCTTGCGGACGTTGCAGGCTCTCTGCCGAAGGCCCTTGCCGACGCCGGAAATGACGTTCGGGTCGTTATGCCCAGGTACAAATCAATCAAAAGCAGCATGAATTATGTTGCCGATTTTTCAGTCCAGATGGATAACAGCAAGGAAACCTGTATTGTCAGGACCGCTGAAATGGAATATAAAAGCAAGGATGCCGTCAAAAGCCTCCCGGTCTATTTTATCGACAGCTACCGCTACTATGACAGGGAAGGAATATATTGCCATTTTGACGATGGCGACAGATTTATCTTCTTCTGCAAGGCAGTAATGGAAATGCTTCCGAAAATCAATTTCCAGCCGGATGTGATACACTGCAATGACTGGCATACCGGCCCGGTTTGCATGCTCCTTGAGGAGTATTACCGCAAACAGTCCTTTTATTCAACGATCTCGACAGTTTATACCATACACAATCTTGAATACCAGGGGAATTTTTCGCCGGATATCATAAGGCTGTTAAATCTCGGCCATGATGTCTATAATCCGGACAAAACGGAGTTTTACGGCCAGTTCAGCTTTATGAAGGCCGGACTTGTATATTCCGATATCATCAATACCGTCAGCGAAATGTATGCAAAGGAAATACAGACGCCGCAATATGGCGAAAGGATGGATGGATTGCTGTCCAAAAGGTCCCATGACCTTTTCGGAATCGTGAACGGTATAAGCTATGAGCAGTTTGATCCTGAAACAGACCCGTGGATCGTCAAAAACTATACTGCCGCAAGCTACAGAGGTAAAAAGGAAAACAAGCTGGCGATACAGAAGGAAATGGGGCTCCCGACAGGGGATGTTCCGGTCATAGGGCTTATCTCCAGATTGTCGGGACAAAAGGGGCTGAACCTGATCATAGAGCAGATGGACAACATCATGAAGCACGAGGTTCAATTCATCCTGCTTGGGACAGGCGACGAATATTACGAAAATGAATTTAAGAATATTGAAAACCGGTATCCGGAGAAAGTAGCGTTTTATGCGGGTTTCAATGCGACTCTTGCGCAAAGGATCTATGCCGGCGCCGACATGTTTCTGATGCCTTCGCGGTTTGAGCCCTGCGGATTGGGACAGATCATAAGCCTGAGGTACGGTACGATTCCCATTGTCAGGGCGACAGGCGGTCTGGCGGAAACTGTGAGGGATTATGACGAGGATAACGCGAAGGGGAACGGGTTTTCCTTCAAGGAATTTTCCTCCGGAGAAATGCTCAAGGCCATGGAAAGGGCATTAAGGCTTTACAGGGAAACTCCCGAAGCCTGGAGCAAACTTGTGGTGAAAGCACTGCAACTGGATTATTCATGGAATCTACCTGCGCAGAAGTATATGGATTTATACTATCTTGCCATAGGGAAAAGAAGGGTGGTTAAATGAAGAAAAGTGATATAAAGGCAATTATTTCAGAGCTGGATAATTTATACCCTGAAGCAGGGTGCTCGCTGACCTATACCGATCCTCTCCAGTTGATGATTGCGACACAGCTCGCGGCCCAGTGTACCGACGCCAGGGTAAACATCGTAACGCAGACGCTGTATAAAAAATATGTAACGGTGCATGACTTTGCAGCGGCCGATTTGAAAGAGCTGGAAGAGGAGATCAAATCCACCGGCTTTTATCATAACAAGGCAAAAAACGTCATCAATGCCTGTAAAATGATCATCTCCGACTTTGACGGCAAGGTCCCATCCAATATGGAAGACCTGCTTAAGCTGCCGGGTGTGGGCAGAAAGACTGCAAACCTGGTGTTGGGCGATATTTTCGGAATCCCGGGCATTGTTGTGGATACCCATGCCGGCAGGATTTCCAACCGGATCGGCTTGACTTCCCACAAGGACCCTGAAAAAATCGAATATGATTTGATGAAGGTCCTGCCAAAGGAAAACTGGACAAAGTTCTGCCATCAGCTGGTTTACCATGGCAGAGCCGTCTGCAATGCGCGCAAACCCAACTGTGAAGCCTGCACCATCCGCGGGTTTTGTGATTATGGGAAGAAAACCGCAGGTTAAGATTATTCGCAAACTGAACTGTCTGGCGGCCAAATGGCCGCCTGTGCTTTTTTTAAGCATAGGAATTTATAAAAATCCGGAAAGATAATAAACTTGGAACAAATTCCTATGCTGGGGTTTGCAAAGGGGGGCCCCTTTGCCGGTTTAAGGAGGGTGCTCAGGATGCGGAGCATCCGTCGAAGGGAACCATAGGTTCCCTGGCGAACAAGAAAATTCGCTTCATTTTTGAGGTTGTGCCTATCGGAAGTTATATTTCGTCCAGTGCTTAAGGTCATGAGCGAAGTGAATTTTCATGAAAGCACATTCCGGGTAAGACTTATGGATTTGTAATATTTAAGAAGGATTTGCAGTAAAGTTGTCGAATTAATACAAAAATGAAATAAAAGAGGTAATTAAAGATGCCTTCCGGTTCCGCACAGGCAAAGAAGCCCATGGAAAAAAAGAAAAAAAATCAAAACGTGGTTAAGCTAGAAAAGCGTGAAGACAGGCCTCCACTGGATTTCTCCTCCATCGATACCGACGAGCTTGTATTCGCCCTGGATATAGGTACGAGGTCTGTCGTAGGCGTAGTGGGAATCCAGGAAGGCGGAAAATTCAGAATCATTGCTACCGAAACCGTGGAGCATCAAAGCCGTGCCATGATGGACGGCCAGATCCATGACATTGATCAGGTAGCCGCCGTGGTAGGGAAAGTCAAGGAAAAAATCGAAGCCAGACTGGGCTTCCAACTGAAAAGGGTCGCAATAGCGGCCGCCGGCAGAGTCCTCCGCACAAGCCAGATCAGAGTGGACCGGGACATTGAACACGGCCGGGAAATTGACCATGAACTGGTCAGCAGCCTGGAAATCGAAGGAATACAACAGGCCCAGATGATATTGGACGAAGACCTGGGCACCGGAGACAGGACGCAGTTTTATTGTGTCGGCTACACAGTCATCAACTACTATCTTAACGGCTATGTAATATCCAGGCTGGAGGGCCATAAAGGCAAAACCATCGGTGCGGATATTCTTGCCACCTTTCTTCCCCATATGGTGGTTGACAGCCTGTATACGGTCATGAACCGGGTTGGCATGGAGGTGTCCAGCCTGACCCTCGAACCTATTGCCGCCATTAATGTAACCATACCCCAGGACCTCAGACTCCTGAACCTGTCCCTGGTGGATATCGGCGCAGGTACTTCGGACATCGCCCTCACCAGAGATGGCAGCGTAATTGCCTATGCCATGGCGCCTACGGCAGGAGATGAGATAACGGAGCGGATCACCCAGCATTATCTTGTGGATTTCAATACGGCGGAGAAAATCAAGCTGTCCCTCGGCTTAAGAGGTGAAACCGTCAGCTTTACCGACATTCTGAAAATCAAGCATAAAGTAAAAATCTCCGAGGTAATTGAGGTAATAAAGCCGGCAGTGGAATTGCTGGCGGACACGATATCGAATAAAATTCTGGAATTTAACGGAAAAACCCCGAATGCAGTTTTTTTAATCGGAGGAGGCAGTCAGGTTACAGGGCTGGCAGGAATGATCGCAGAGCGGTTAGGCCTGCCGAAAGACAGGGTCGTTGTTCGAAGCCGCGACGTCATAAGAGACGTAAAGTTTATGGACAGGAAGCTCTCAGGTCCGGAATCCGTAACCCCCTACGGCATTGCCGTAACGGCCCAGATGCAAAAGGGCAGAGATTTTTTGACCGTAACCGTCAACGGAAAAAAGGTTAAAATGTTTAATTCCAAAAAGCTGTCGGTGGCAGACGCCTTGATACTTCTGGGCTATAATCCGGGGCAGCTGATCGGGCGTACCGGAAAGAGCATTTCCTTTACCTTGAACGGAGAAAAGAAGGTAATCCGCGGTGAATACGGAAAAGCTGCCGAAATCTTCATCAACAATACCTCTGCCAATTTGGAGACGCTGCTCAAATACAACGATGAAATTACCATCGTGCCCGCACAGGACGGAAGGGATGCATATATCGTACTGTCCAACCTCCTTGACGCCAATGGCGTGGGTGATGGTTACCAGGTTGTGGTAAACGGCAGGGCGGAAGAGAAAGATTATATACTGAAAGACTCGGACGTTGTCCAATATTCCATAGAGGAGACTGCCGCCGCAAAGGAGCAAGCTTCCGCCGAAAACGTTGCGCTTCCTCTGGAGGAGCCGGAAGCGGATCAGGATGAGGCAATGGAAGCTGAGAAAGCAGTTGTTCGGGAGCAGGATGCGGTTGTGGTGACTGTAAACGGCGAGAAAATAAAAATGAAAGCAAGCAAATCCCAGCTTATTTTTGTGGATGTATTCAATTATATCCATTTCGACCTTACCAGGCCACAGGGTGCCATTGTGCTCCGGTTGAACGGGCAGCAGGCCGCATTTACCGATAATATCAAATCCGGCGACACCATCGAAATCTACTGGCAGAAATAGGATATGAGTTTTCCGGATTTATTCGGTCCTGAGGAAGGAGGCGTGAGTATCCATCGAGGAAAAGAAACGCGGCGCATTTTTGGAAACGCACCAGAGATATGAGTCAATGTACATAAAACTGACCTGGATATTTCTGATAGCAGCAATCGGATATTATCTTCTTAACGAACTGGTTTTCAATGTCCGGTTGTTGAAATATACGGAACGAGGCATGGCTATTCCAATCCATTGGAAAATAGCCTTTTGTTTTTTCGCAATTGTACTGCACTTGATGAAACACCTGTTATTCCGGAAAGGCTTGCTGGAAAAACGGATGCCTTATTATATCAACCGGCTGGTATGGATTTTTATCATTTCCTTTGCGATCGTTTTTATCAATGCGGGTATCTGGATATTCATCTTTATCCTGTTCTCCATCCTGGTCACCAGCCTTTCAAAGGGCCCGGCTCCGGGACTTGTTTTAACGGCTTCCTCCTTCCTTATCCATGCTTCAGTTTTCTTTCTGGCGGGTCTGTACCGGCTTCGAAGTTTGGAACTATTGCATTTGAGCGGCCTGGAGTATTTCTTGATTGTGCTTTTTATGCATTTCATATTTGCCCTTTTTTCTATCTTTTGCGGCATGATCTTCAGGGACAATACCGAAAATGAAAAAGAAAACAAGCATTTGATGGAGCAGCTGAAGGAAAAGTACCTGCAGCTGGAAATGGCACAGGAGGAAATAAAACGGCAGTATGAAAAACTCAAAGGCACCAACAGCAAGCTGGAGGAAATGAACCTGAAGCTGTCTGCCAGTATTGCGGAATTTTATACCCTGCAGCAGATCAGCCAGGCCATCAGCTCCATCCTTGATATCGGAGAACTGCTGAAATATCTTAATGATATTATCATTGGCGTAATGGGGGTAAATTACAGCACCATCATCCTGGCGGATGAGAAAACAGGAAGGCTGAAGGTTCAGGTTACAAATATAGCAAAACTGGCGGATCTTATAACCCTTTCGGACAACATCAACAACAATGTGCTTACACGGGTCGTGGAAAATGGGGAACATTTCCTTGTAAACTACGTCGATCGGAACCTGTATCCCTTTACCCGGGGTAGGGAAGTGAATTCGCTTATTTGCGTACCCCTAAACACCAAGTCACGCAAATTTGGCCTGGTGCTGGTGGAACACAAGCTCAGCAATGCATTTGACGACGATAACGTCAGGCTTCTGGACATCATATCGCAGCAGGTGGGCATTGCAATGGAGAATGCCGATCTGTACCAGAAGATGCAGGAGCTTGCTACAAGAGACGGCTTGACCGGAATATACAACAGACAATATTTCCAGCAAAGGCTGGAGTCGGAATTCCATAAAGCGCAAAAGGGAGATTATCCATTGTCAGCCGCCATCTTTGACATCGACCATTTCAAGAAGTTCAACGACACCTTCGGGCACCTGTTTGGCGACAAGGTGCTTAAATCGATTACAGACGCAGTGTCCGGGTCCTTAAGGAAAAATGACATTTTTGCGCGTTTTGGCGGTGAAGAGTTTATTCTTTTGTTTCCGGGAACCAATCTCAAGGAAGCCTATGAAAAGGTTGAAGTCTTGCGCAGGATGATCGGGCAGCATATCATCCGGGACAGCCTTGTCACTGTTTCAGTAACGGCAAGCTTCGGCGTTTCCAGCTTCAATGAATGCGCCCTGTCCGAGAATGAGCTGCTGCGCTCGGCCGACGACGCCCTTTTCGAAGCAAAGGCTTCGGGCAGGAATTGCATAAGAGTGGCTGGAAAGCTGCTGGAATAGCTAAAATCTGGAATAGCTAAAATTTATTGAAAGACCTTACCATCGTCGTGAAGATTTCCTTCTGCGTATCGTTCCACTGGCTTTCAGGCATGAAATAGCTGATTCTGTACATCTGGTTTTTACCTTCCAGGAAAACTTCGTTGCCTTTATAATAGGTATGATTGCCGCCAAGAAAGGAATAATCCCAGGAATAGCCGGTAAAGCCGTTTACTTTAACCTTCCTGCTGTTGAAATATTTATAGGTGAGCCGCGAGGCTTCTTTTGACTTCGCAAGAAATTCTTGCAGAGGCAGGGACAGATTCCAGATTTGTACATAGCCGTATCCGGAGCCTGCAGTATCGCGCAGATCTACATGGTAGGGTATCTCGCCGCCGGGAAAGTTTTGGGGCGTAAGGGCAAAGGTGGACGGATAATTAAAAGCAAAGCCTCCCTCGGAGGATTTATAGCTGGAATACTCCGTCACCCGTTTAGCTGAAGTTTTCAATTCCGGATGATTATGAATGAAATAAGAGGAGGTGGAAAACATCAGAACCCAGAACAAAACAGACCCAAGGATCCACAGGGCTTTTTTGCGGAAATCCCTTATCAAAATGATTCTTACCTTCTCCATGCATTAAGCCTTTCAACCCGTAAATAAAAATCCTGTACGCTATTATCCTATTCAGCATGGAAACAGAATAGCACCGGTACTGTAACGATGGCTTCCGGATTGTTCCTGCGGAAAAACAAACTTTTTTAAGACAATAATATCGCATCAGTCACCAAAGACAGGAGCAGGAATATAATGATAGTGTCAAACCTTTTGCGTGGGGGGTAATTTGAATGAGGATTGTAGTTATGAAAATGCCGAAATTTCTCGGAGGACTGATTAAAAAAGTACTTGGTATGAACTGATCTTACTTTGGAGGTTTATACGATAGCATCTAGGATATCGTAATATACATTAAAAAGTTTTGAGCAACATAAAAAAGCGGTTACGCTTTTTTTATGTTGCCCATTTGTTTTTTTATTTTTTTCAGTGTTCCTGAATCAGACAGATCTTGTAACCTTGTTTGAACGCAGGCATCTTGAACAAACGTTCATGGAAGCCGACGTACCGTTCATTACGACTTTAACCTTTTTAACATTTGGTTTCCAGGATCTGCTGGTCCTTCTGACCGAGTGGCTCACATTATTGCCATAAACCGTATCTTTGCTGCAAATATCGCATTTAGCCATTTATATCACACCTCCTTCGAAACGGAGAAATATTTCACTGACCTACATAGGATTTACTCCTTCGATAGTATAACACAAAGAGCTTAAATCCTGCAAGGATTTTTTATACACAATTGCGATTGTTTCACAGCAATGATAAATTACGATTTGAAGACATACAAAATTTTTCTGGTAAATGAGGGAGGGATATAATAAAATATGGGTAAATGAAATGTAAATGAAAGCTACGGTGGAAAAAACTTGAACAGCCCGGAGATAAAGGATACGTTAAAAAAATCAATCAAGTACATAAAGGGCATTGGCGAGGCCAGGGCATCGCTTTTTCAGAGACTGGGGATTTTTACCGTCAATGATTTGATTACGCACTTCCCAAGAGAATATGAAGACAGAAGCGCCCTGCTTAAGATCATGCAACTGGAAGACGGGATCCAATGCTCCTTTAAGGGAATGATCGTGTCCAATGTCAGTGAATCAAGGCCGCGCAAAGGATTGCTTATCAGCAGGGTAAGCATTCGGGACGATACGGGCTTGATCCATGCCGTGTGGTTTAACCAGGGGTACTTAAAAAAAGTGTTCAACATCGGTGAGACTTACGTCTTTTTCGGCAAAATAACCCGGAAAAGGACCTTCGAGGTTCAAAACCCTGTTTATGAAAAGCTGGATGACCACGAACTAAAAAATACCTGCAGGATCATTCCCATCTACCCGGCTACCGGGAATCTTACGCAAAACATGATAAGATCCGCTATAAGAAGTGCCCTGGAGCTGGTGCAGGACCGAATGGAGGATGCGGTTCCTGCAAAAATAAGAGAAAAATACCGGTTGAGCGAAATCAACTATTCGCTGACAAACATACATTTTCCCGGAAGTGACGAGGATTTCGGAAATGCAAGGTACAGGCTGGTATTTGAAGAGCTTTTTCTGCTGCAAATGGGGTTGTTTTCATTAAAGAATTCAATGCAGCTGGCGGCAAAAGGCAACAGCTTCGGAGCCGCTGATTTTGTTAAGCAGTTCGCCGCCAGCCTGCCTTTTCAACTGACAGGCGCCCAACAAAGGGTATACGCTGAGATCGAAGAGGATCTTGAAAGCGGGAAGGTAATGAACAGGCTGATTCAGGGGGACGTGGGCTCCGGCAAGACCATCATAGCTTTGCTGGCCTTGCTGAAAGCAGTCAAAAGCGGCTTCCAGGGGGCGCTTATGGTTCCCACAGGAATACTGGCCCAGCAGCATTATCAATCCCTTGCAAAGCTTCTGGAAGGTCAGGGCATTACGGTTGCCCTATTTACGGGCAGTCAACCCAAAAAGCTTAAAAATGAACTTTTAGAATCTCTCAAGCAGGGGAAAACCGACATCGTGATCGGAACCCACGCCTTATTGGAGGAGAATGTAGTTTTTGCCAGGCTGGGGCTGGTGGTCACAGATGAGCAGCACAGGTTTGGCGTACGGCAAAGGGCTGTGATTTCACAGAAAGGGGAGAATCCCCATATCCTTGTAATGACTGCGACTCCGATTCCCAGAACGCTTGCCCTCATTCTCTACGGCGACCTCGATATTTCCATCCTTGATGAGCTCCCTCCGGGAAGAAAGCATGTGGAGACCTATTCCGTCGATAACGGCAAAAGGGAAAGAATTAACAGCTTTATAAGGAAAAAAACGGCGGAAGGCCGCCAGGTGTTCATCATATGTCCTCTGGTGGAAGAGTCGGAGGCCATCGAGGCAAAAGCGGCGTCGGAATTTGCCCAGCGCATTGCGCGGCAGGACTTCCCGGAACTTACGGTGGGACTTGTCCACGGCAGGCTGAAGGCTTCCGAAAAGGATGAAATTATGAACAGGTTTATCAAGGGCGATATTCATATCCTTGTTTCCACCACGGTTGTGGAAGTAGGAGTCAATATCCCCAATGCAGCCGTCATGGTTGTTGAAAATGCCGAAAGGTTCGGCCTGGCGCAGCTGCATCAGCTCAGGGGGAGAGTGGGCAGAGGACAGTTCCAGTCTTATTGCATCCTGTACAATGAGAGTAAATCGGAGCTTTCGGCAAAAAGAATGAAGGTAATGGAAAAGACAGGAGACGGATTCCTGATTTCCGAAAAGGATCTGGAGCTGCGGGGACCCGGTGAGTTTTTCGGAACAAGGCAGCATGGAATACCCGACCTGAAGATTGCGAATCTTTATCGGGATATGGAAATACTAAAGAAGGCGCAGCAGGCGGCAAGAGAAATACTGGAGGAGGACAGCCGGCTTGAATTGCCTGAAAACTGCAGGATCAGGGATAAAATCAGGGAGAATTTCGAGGAACGGCTTCAGGAATTGAGTTTGATTTGAGACAGGAGGAATTGGAATTTTAAGGGTGATTTCGGGTGAAGCCCGGGGGCATAAACTGAAAACATTGAAGGGAATGGCGACAAGGCCGACAACAGACAGGGTGAAGGAGTCGTTATTCAACATTATCGCCGCAAACATCCCCGGGAGCCATGTACTTGACCTTTTTGCAGGCAGCGGCAGCCTGGGGATAGAAGCACTGAGCAGGGGTGCGGACTTTGCCGTTTTTTCCGACAGGAGCAGGGAAAGCTGCGGCATCATCAAGGAAAATCTTCAGTTTACAAAATATGTTGAAAAATCGGAGGTATTCCTGATGGGATTTGAGGAAACTCTTGCAAAGCTGGCTTCCCAGGGGAGAAAATTTGATATTGTTTTGCTGGATCCTCCCTACAATAAAAATTTTATTCAGGAAACATTAAAAAATTTGACTAGAAATGATATAATTAGGGATAATGGTATTCTTGTGGCAGAACATCATAGGGACGACCGGCTGCCGGAGTGCTCCGGGAGGCTGAAACTCAGCAGAAGGCAAAAGTATGGGGAGACTGCCATAAGTTTTTTTGTTCCCTTTTAAAAATACCGGGGACGGCCGATTCTCCGGACCGGAGACAGGGCTATGCCATGCGGCTGTTATATACACGTTGAAACGAGGATAAATTATGGTATGCGTTTACCCGGGAAGCTTTGACCCGATAACCAATGGACATCTGGATATTATTAACAGGGCCTCGCGCATATGCGGCAAGCTTATCGTCGCAGTGGGCAGCAATGAAACTAAAAAGCCTGCTTTTACGACAAATGAGCGAATGGAATTGATAAGCCAGGCCGTAGGAGATTTGCCACGAATTGAGGTTGCCAGCTTTTCGGGGCTGCTGGTGGATTTTCTCAAAAAAGTAAATGCGCAAACTGTTATTAAAGGCTTGAGAGCAATGTCGGATTTTGAATATGAGTTTCAAATGGCGCTGTTGAATAAAAGCCTCGAGCCGGACATCGAAACGCTTTTTATGATGACCAGCGTAAACTACTCCTATTTAAGCTCCAGCGCGGTGAAGGAAATAGCGCGCAACGGAGGAAACATCGACGGATTGGTTCCGGATTGCATAAAGGAAAGAATCTATCTGAAGCTCAGGGGGGTTATATAATGGAAATACTTTCTATTCTGGAGACTCTGGAGGATCTGGTGGAAAAAAGCATGAACGTGCCTTTTTCCGGTAAATGCCTTGTGGATAGGGATGAAATTCTTGAAATTGTAAAAGAAATGAGGCTGAAGCTGCCGGACGATATAAAACAGGCAAAATGGGTCAAGGAGGAACGGCAGCGGATACTGCTGGAAGCCCAGAAGGAAGCGAGCACTACCATCAAGGATGCCGAGGGCAAAATTGCGGCGCTTGTGGATGAGCATGAAATCACCAAAAAAGCCTATGAGCAGGCCAATGAGATTATTTCCAACGCCCAGAAAAACGCCAGGGAAATCCGGCTTGGAACCAGAGACTATGCCGACAGCGTACTGAATAAGGTGGAGGAGATATTGAAAGATACCATTGACGTTATTAAAATGAACCGGGAAGAGATAAAATAGGGCTATTTCTTTCCGGCCGCTCTGGCGATGAGTGCTCCGAGGCAGAAAATACCGTAAATCAAAAGCACAAAGACAAGATAAACAAGCGAGGTTGAAAGGACGATTTGCCAGCCTGCGGCAGCCGGCGCTCCCTGGGAGCTTAATACCGGGGAATTTGCAAACACTTTGAACAGTGGCAGCTGCAATGCCACCCATGTAAGGACGGCGGCGATGACTCCCTGCAAGAATTTCCCAAGGAAATAGGGTTTCATGCTTATTCCGGTTTTCCCCGTAATGCTGTATACCTGGGAGTGGACCGAAAGACCTGCCCAGCCGATGATCAGACTTGTGAACGACAGCTTTACCTCCATTGGAATACCCATCACTTTACTTGCCATGCTGGTACCCGTGGTTATTTCAAAAAAACCGCTTAAAACAGCGGCGATCATTTCGGAGCTAATCCCTGCGGGGGACAGGAGCAGGGCAATGGAATCCGCAAAAAAACCGATCAGATTTGTTTCCAGTAAAAGATGAATCACAACCGAAAAGAAGATGATAAACGCTCCAATGGCAATAATCAGCGAAACCGAGTTTTTTACCGAATCTCCCAGAACAATACCGATATTGGCCGTGTTTTTTTTCCTTGCGCCAAGCATCTCATTCCTGAATTTTCTGAAAGCCTTTTCTTTTTTTGCCGGATGCTCTTCCGCCGCCCGCGGATTGAAGAAACCCAGCAGGATTCCCACGGTCAATGCGGCAATAATGTGGCAGGACAGCAGGAGCAATCCCAGGGAGGGAATTCCGTACATGCCGGTGGCAACGGCTCCTACGATGAACAGAGGTCCTGAATTGTTGGTGAAGGCCAGCAGCCGTTCGGCTTCCGGCCTGGAAATATCTCCGCTCTCCAGAAGGCTGCAGGTAATTCTGGCGCCGACAGGATAACCGCTTGTGACTCCCATCGCCAGGGCAAAGGAGCCGCAGCCGGGGACTTTGAAAAGTGGGCGCATAATTGGCTCAAGCAATACGCCGGTTGCCCGGACAAAACCTGTGGAATTCAAAACCTCGGAAGCGACAAAAAAAGGGAACAGCGAGGGGAAGACGATGTCAAGCCAGAGGCGTATCCCCTTCAACGCCGCATTCACCGATGTTTCGGAAAACAATATCAAGGCAAGTATGAATAGCACACCCAATATCGGAAGGATGAGATTTTTCAAATAGATCGCCCTGCCAGGCTTCATAAGGATAAAAAGCAGCAATGCGGCCGCACAAAAACCTGTAATGATGTATGCCGGCATAACAACTCCCGAAGTACTTAAGGTTCTCATTGAAGTTTATTATGCGAAATGAAATTTATGAATAAAATATTATCAAATACAAGGGGACGGTTCTACTGTATGCTTGAGAGCACAGAAGAACCGTCCCCGCGTGTTGTGTTTTATGCCAGAGAACACAAAGGAACCGTCCCTTTGTGTCGCCCTTGTGTCTTACTTCACTTCAACCATCCAGCCCAGTTCGTCCTTCACGATACCGTTCTGGATTCCGGTCAGTGTCTCGTAAAGCTTCAGGGAGAGCTCGCCGATCTTGCCGTCGGCCAGCTTGATGACTTTGCCGTCCCAATTGAATTCTCCGATGGGGGATATGACTGCAGCCGTGCCTGTGCCGAAAGCTTCCTCAAAGGTTCCGTTTGCATGGGCGTCGTAAAGCTCCTGCACGGAGACCTTTCTTTCGGTTATTTTTACTCCCCAATGCTTAAGCAGCTGAATTACCGAATCCCTGGTGATACCGGGAAGAATACTGCCTTCAAGGGCAGGGGTTATAACTTCGCCGCCGATCTTGAAAAATACATTCATGGCGCCGACTTCCTCAATATATTTTCTTTCGATGCCGTCCAGCCATAAGACCTGCATATAGCCCTTTTCATGCGCCAGATCCTGCGCCTTGAGACTGGCTGCATAGTTGCCCGAGCATTTGGTGAAGCCGGTTCCGCCTTTGACTGCACGCACATATTCGTTCTCTATCAAATACTTGCCGGGATTTATTCCGGTCGGATAGTAGGCGCCTACAGGCGAAAGAATAATGATAAACTTGTAGGTGAAGGAGGAACGCACTCCAAGGAAAGGATCGGTGGCAATAATAAAAGGTCTGATATAAAGCGAAGTGCCGGGAGCGGTCGGAATCCAGTCCTTCTCCATGGACACCAGGGTTTTCAGGGCTTCAAGGGCAAAAGCCTCGTCGATCGTTGGAATGGACATTCTTTCATTGGAGCTGTTGATTCTTTCCATGTTTTTCTGAGGCCTGAATAAGAGGATCCTTTCATCCTTTGTCTTATAAGCCTTCAAACCTTCAAAAATAGCCTGCCCGTAATGGAAAACCATAGAGGCGGGATCCATGGACAGAGGCGCATAAGGCACGATTCTGGCATCATGCCAGCCCTTTCCCTTGGTATAGTCCATGATAAACATGTGGTCGGTAAAATGCTGTCCAAAACCCAGGTTGTTCTGGTCGGGCTTTTGCTTTAAAACCGCCGCTTTCTCAATTTTAATCTGCTGGGACATTTATATCACACTCCTTAATGTAAGGATCGGCTAAAATATTACTTACGATTCTTTTTTGGGGAATGGGGCGCTAAGCGCAGTTCCCTGAAAAAGATTATCGCATGTTATATTTTGGCGAGTCCTAAATGATGCCGGCACAAATTTATTGTTTTCTATTATGCTACTTTTTTCATTAAAAATCCAGCCTTTTCTTAAATTTATCCCAATCGGGAACAGAAATGTCCAAAGGAACAGGTTGTCACAAATCCTCATATTTGCTATTATTTATTTATAATAAGCAAAGCATATGACCGTCATAATAAGATCGTGGTATTTTTTACTTGTAATAAATGGAGGTTTCAATGTTTGAAAAATTTTATCCGAAGGTAATACTGGACAAGGTACAGGACATTAGCATCGAAAAGCTGGATAAAAACAACATAAAGGGGCTTATTCTCGATATCGACAATACCCTTGTGCCGGAGCACATGAAGGAAGCCGACGAAAATGCGGTAAAATGGATTGAAAGAATCAAAGGGGCCGGTTTCAAGCTTTGCATCGTTTCAAATGCTTCGAAAAAAAGAGTGATAAAGTTCAATGAAAGACTGCAGCTCTATGCGATACACAGGGCGTCAAAGCCGGGAACAAAGGCCTTTGAGAAGGCCGGCAGGCTTATGGATTTCAAAAACGAGAATATCGCTGTGGTTGGAGACCAGATATTTACGGATATCTACGGAGGAAACCGGGTAAACATGTTTACCATCCTTGTTACACCCATTCATAAAAGAGAGTCTTTCTTTGTCATGATGAAAAGGCTGCCGGAGAAGTTGGTCCTTCGCAGCTATTATAAACGCAAAAATAAATGCCTTACGTAGAATTATCTTTTTGCGTTGTTAACAGAGACATATATTAAAGATGAATAAACGAGGTAGCAATGAAGCTTAATGAAGCAATCACCGGCAGGACCAGGCTGCTTGGCCTGCTGGGAAACCCGGTGGAGCATTCGGTTTCGCCGCAGCTCCATAATACGCTAAGCGTCCTCCTGGGAATCGATGCGGTTTACATACCTTTGAAAGTGGAAAGCGACAGGCTGGGAGAAATGGTTGAAGGCTTGAAGGCAGGCAATTTTTCCGGCTTTAATGTGACCATTCCCTTCAAGGAGGATATTCTCAAATACGTGGACCATATTACCGACGAGGTCCGGCTTGTGGGCAGTGCCAATACCGTCCTGAACAAGGCCGGAGTGCTTTATGCCAGCAATACCGACGCCGATGGGTTTGCAAGAGCCTTTGAGGAGGAAACGGGAAACGATTTCCAGGGAAAAAAGGTTTTAATCCTGGGGGCGGGAGGAACGACCAGGTCATTGGCTGCCAAGATCGCATCCAAAGGCGCCAAAAGCCTTCACATCCTCAACAGGACCGTTAAAAAAGCGGAGGATATTGCTTCAATGGTCCGGTCAAGGTATGATACGCCATGTGAAGCAGGGGAATTTGAAGATAAGGCGGCTCTGGCCGGTATCCTTAAGGCTTCCGATATTATCGTCAATACCACCTCCATCGGACTGTATCCGAAAATGGAAGAGAGTCCCCTTGGCGATCATTTGATTCTTGACAGCAGGCAGATCGTTTACGATGTGATTTACAATCCGGCGAAAACCAAGCTTCTCCGACAGGCGGAGAGCTTCGGCTGCAAAACGGCCAACGGACTTGGAATGCTTTTCTATCAAGGCATTTTGGCTTATGAAACCTGGATGGGGATAAAGATACCCGGGGAGATTTTAAAAGAGCTTTATTGTGAATTCTCAAAATATTTGTGCGAATGAAAGGGTTTTTCAGAATATTTGGAGAATAATGCTACTATTGAGACAGAAAGGATTTATGGTCGGACATGATATACGGTTATGCTTTTGTATTTATCGTGGGGCTGGTCCTGGGGTCTTTTATCAATGTGCTGATTTGCAGGGTGCCTGAGGGAAAATCCATTGTTTTTCCGTCTTCGGCCTGTACGGCCTGCGGCCACCGGTTGGGGCCCTTGGATCTGATTCCGGTGATAAGCTGGCTGGCGTTGAAGGGAAGGTGCCGCTATTGCAAGACACCCATATCCCCCAGATACCTTTTGGTGGAAATCGTAACGGCGGCTGCCGTGACCGGGCTTTTTGCCAGGTTTGGAGCCAGCGTTGTTTTTTTGGCTTTTACCTATTTGCTTCTTTTGCTGGTTGCCGTATTTTTTATCGATGCGGAACACAGAATAATTCCTGATGAGCTGGTGATAGCCGGCCTTGTGGGTGGTGCCATTATTTTTGCCTACAATATTTTCTTTCCCGGACAGTTGATCTATGGCGACGGCAATTGGTGGAACCCTTTGGCTGGACTCCTATCCGGTTCGGGAGTGCTGCTGCTTGTAGCATTCGTCGGAACGAAGGTATACCGGACCGACGATGCCATGGGGTTGGGGGATGTTAAACTTTTTGCGCTCATAGGGGTGTTCCTCGGTTGGAAGCTTTGCCTGGCGGCTTTATTTCTTTCAATCGTACTGGCGGGAGTGACAAGCCTTATCCTGGTCATCCTAAGAATCAAGAAAAGAAGGGATACCATTCCCTTTGGACCTTTCATCGTCATTGGCGCCTATTTGTGCATCATTTATGGCTGGGATATGATTTATTGGTATACAGGTATGTTATAGATATGATATAGATATAGGGTAATTATAAGCAATAATAGAAGGGAGATATTCTTATGCCGCAGATCAAAAACTATATGGAAGAAATTGTTTACAACCAGATGAAGGACATCCTGTGCGACATCAACATGTGCAAATGTGAAAAATGCCTCATGGATATCGCTGCCATTGCTTTAAACGATCTTCCTCCCAAATACATCGTTACGGAAAAAGGGGAGCTTTATTCCAAGATAAACGCCCTCAGCCAGCAGTTCGAGGTTGATGTGGTCTCAGCAGTGACAAAGGCTGCGGTGCTGGTGAAAAGGAGGCCGAGACATGATTAATGCCGGAACGCCGGCAATGGTACAGGAAAGAGGAGAAACGGATGATACGCTTCGGGCCGGCAGGCAACTCGGATAGTTTTTATGCGCAGGGCTACAAGTCTTCTGTTGACATGCCGGCCTGGCTTGGTAAAATGGGCTTGAAAGCATATGAATACCAGTGCGGCAAGGGCGTCAAGATAAACCCGCAGCTGGCAGGCCGGATAGGTGGGCAAGCCCGGTTGAACGGCATATTTCTTAGTATTCATGCACCTTATTATATCAATATGGCAAGTGAAGAAAAGGAAAAGCGGACAAACTCCATAAGGTATGTGATGGAAACACTTCAGGCTGCCAGATGGATGGGAGCGGAGAGAATCGTCGTCCATCCCGGCTCCTGCGGCGGAACAAGCAGGGAACAAGCTTTGCAAACGGCAAAGCAGGTCATGAAGGATACCCTTTGTGAAGCCGATTCCTCAGGCTTCGGCGATATAGCTGTCTGCCCCGAGGTGATGGGAAAGGTTAACCAGCTAGGCTCGCTGGAAGAGATTTTGGAGCTTTGCCTGCTGGATGAAAGAATGATACCCACCATTGATTTCGGCCATCTGCATGCAAGGGGCATGGGCTGCTTAAATACCCCGGAGGATTTTTTACAGGTTCTGGACAGGATTGAAAACACACTGGGGGAATACCGGCTGAAAAATATGCACTCCCATGTCAGCCGCATTGAATTTACCGCAGGCGGCGAAAAAAGGCACTGGACGCAGGATGACCTGCAATACGGTCCCGAGTTTGCGCATCTTGCGGAAGCTTTATGGAAAAAACGCGCGGAGCCGGTCATTATATGCGAGTCCAGGGGTACGATGGCGGAGGATGCAGTAAAGCTGAAAAACGTTTATGAAAGAATAGCAAAGGAAAACCATTGCTGATACGATAACAAGGGTGACATTGACTTGTGAAAGGAATTTACGGAACATGCCATTAAAAAAGATACTGGTAATCAACGGACCCAACCTGAACCTTCTGGGAACAAGGGAAAAGGAAGTCTATGGGGCCGTTACCCTGGCCGAGATAGCTGCAAGGATGAATAAAGAGGCAGCCGCCCTGGAAATGGACCTGGACTTCATACAATCCAACCATGAGGGCGAGATTATAGACAGGATACACAGTGCAAGAGGCGTATATGACGTTCTCATATTAAATGCCGGAGCATATACTCATTACAGTATAGCAATAAGGGATGCGATCAAGGCGGTAGAGATTCCCACAATCGAAATCCATTTATCCAATATCCACGCACGGGAGGAATTCCGCAGCAAGTCGGTGATTGCGGCCGTCTGCCGAGGCCAGATAAGCGGTTTCGGTCCGGACAGTTATCTGCTGGCTTTAAAGGCTGCGGCAAATCTGTAACCTGTAACTGCCGGCATGATAAAATACCGGATAATGAAAAGTGGGATTCTACGCCGCAGAGAGCTTCGGCAATGACGGCAGTTTGCCGTCGCCGGCGAGGGACGAAGCGCGGCAACCCAGGATGAGAGGATTAAATCATGAGTGCGAAAACAATAGAAAAGCGGTTGGCCAATTTAAGAAAAGACATGAAAAAAACAGGACTGGATGCAGTGCTTGTGACAAAGAAAGAGAACTATACATATCTTTCGGGCTTCACCGGCAGCTCGGCCTGGCTGGTGATTTCGGAAAGCGACGCAGTGCTTGTGACGGATTTCAGATATACCGAGCAGGCTTTAAGGCAGGCGCCGGGGTATGAGGTATCTACTTACCGGGGAAGCATTGTCCGGGGGCTGAATGATGTTCTTGAAAACAGGAAGATCGAAGTGCTTGGCTTTGAGGATACGAATCTCACCGTCGACAAATACACGGAATATAGGGAAAAGCTAAGCGTAAAGGAAATGAAAGCTCTCGGCGGTATGCTGGATGGACTGCGGGAGGTCAAGGACAGCGATGAGCTTAGGTCGATAAGAAAGGCTGTACAGATAGCGGATAGTACCTTTGCCCACATCCTTGGCGTAATAAGGCCGGGGATTGCTGAAGTTGAGCTTGCCGCAGAAATGGAATACCATATGAGGAAGCTGGGAGCCAGCGGTGCATCCTTTGAGACCATTGTGGCCTCCGGCAGCCGGTCGTCCATGCCTCACGGCATAGCATCCGAAAAGAAGCTTCAAATGGGGGATACCGTCACAATGGATTATGGCGCCTTGTTTAACGGTTACTGTTCGGATATGACAAGAACGGTTTTTTTGGGAAAGCCGGAGGAAAAGCTGAAAAAAATATATAAAATTGTGCTTGATGCGCAAATTGCGGCGTTGGCAGGAGTGAAAAAAGGCTCGTCGGGAAAAGATATAGATGGGATCGCCCGGGACATGATCGCCAGAGCAGGCTATGGAGAGAACTTCGGACACGGGCTGGGACATGGCGTAGGCCTGGAAATCCATGAGGAACCCAGGCTGTCAATGTCCGGCACCAAAATTATGCGGAATGGAATGGTGGTTACCGTAGAGCCTGGAATTTATCTGGACGGATTGGGCGGAGTCAGGATCGAAGACATGGTTGTAGTGAAGGATGACGCGCCGGAGGTGCTTACCTCATCAACCAAGGAATTTATTGTGATATAGCGGCCGATGGCTGCCCGCGCTTTTCTACCCGGGGCAGGTGACTATTCAGTTATCCCGGTTGTCATTTCGAGGGCAAAGCGACGCGGGCTGGTCGCAGGCTTTGCCTGCTGCTCGCCCATGCAACCTGGCAATCTCTGCTTCTGACGGAGATAGCATATTAGATTGCCGCGCTCCAATTCGTTCCGCTCGCAATGACAGCAACTGAATAGTCACCGGGGCAGAACGAATTGGCGTAAAAACGGAAAGTTTTGCTTGAAATACGTGCAGATTTAATTTAATATAAACTAGAGGATAAAACGGAGGTATTTTTAATGATTACTGCAAGTGAATTTAGGAATGGTGCAACGTTCGAATTGGACAACCAGATCTTCCAGGTGGTGGAATTTCAACATGTCAAGCCAGGCAAGGGAGCGGCTTTTGTCAGGACGAAACTGAAAAATATCATTACGGGAGCCACAGTTGAGAGAACCTTCAACCCCAGCGACAAAATGCCCAAGGCACATATTGAAAGAAAGGACATGCAATATCTCTACAACGACGGGGATCTCTATTATTTTATGGATACAGAAACCTATGAACAGCTTCCCATAAGCCAGAGTACCATAGGCGACGCTTTTAAATTTGTAAAAGAAAATATGATCGTGAAAATACTCTCCCACAAAGGCAATGTTTTCGGAATTGAGCCGCCTACGTTTGTCGAACTTGAGATCACCCATACGGAGCCGGGCTTCAAGGGAGATACCGCAACAGGTGCAACCAAGCCTGCCACCATGGAGACGGGTGCGATTGTCAAGGTCCCCCTGTTTGTAAACCAGGGAGATATGATCAGAATTGACACAAGAACCGGCGAGTACCTGGAAAGGGCATAAAGCTTTTACGTCGAATAACTTTTTGAAAGCCGAGAATAATATTCTAGATAAATATTTAGGAGGTGTTCCATGAATTATCTGAAAGAGAGAGTTGCTTACCTGAAGGGTTTAGCCGAGGGTATGCAGATAAGCGATGCGACCAACGAAGGGAAACTGCTGAAGGCCATCATCGAAGTGTTGGACGATGTTGCGCTTGCGGTTGATGATATCGAAGAAGTACAGGAACAGATAAGCGAGCAGCTTGATAGTATGGATGAAGACATAGCGGAAATCGAAAACAAGGTTTTCGGTGAAGCTGACGGGTTCGAGGATGAGGACGAAGATGATGACGAGGATGACGACGACGACGATGAGGATGATGAAGACGAGGATGAGGTTGAGTGCCCTCACTGCGGAGAAATAATATCCCTCGAAGATGCGGCGTTTAATGAAGACAATACCGCCATCAACTGCCCCCATTGCGGTAAGGATATCGAAATCGAATGGGAATGCGAGTGCGGCGAATGCGATCCCAAAAATTGAGAAATAAAGACAAAAAGGTAAAGATAGGCCGTTTTTCACAAGCACGGATGAGAATTGAACTTCCCATATAAGTTTAAGAGAATTCAGATCCCTTGCGACTGGGGCTGGTTGCAGGCTCTGCCTGTTGCTCGCCCATGCAGCCCGGGCTGGTCGCAAATGCTTGCATTTGCTGCCCGCCTGTGCAGCCGGCATTTTCTTAAAAAGGGAAGTAATATTCTTGGTGCTGCCGAATGGCCTATTTTCATATGCATGAGGGGTGATAGGAGTGTCGGGAAAGAATCTCGTATTTCGAGAAATAAGGGAATGGATTTTTACTCTGGTTGGCGCATTTGTTCTGGTCATGCTTTTGAATACAAAGGTTTTTGCCACGACCAGGGTACAGCAGTCCTCCATGCAGGACACGTTGATGGAAGGGCAGCATCTGCTTGTAGAAAAGCTTACCTATAATTTTGTGAACCCCGTAAAAGGCGATATTATTGTATTTATTGAGAACAAATCTGTGGGAGGCTTTCTTGATGAAATCAACGTATTTCTGACCGATGTTAAGGAAGTCTTCCAGCCGGTAGAGGAAAAGAGCAATACAAGGCTTGTAAAGAGAGTCATAGCAGTTCCGGGCGATGAGGTGGACATACAGGCCGGCAAGGTTTATATCAACGGCCGGGAGCTGGAGGAGCCTTATGTAAAAGGGGAGACAGCCAAAAGGGAATTTCAATTGCCTGTCACCGTGCCTGATGACAAGTACTTCGTGCTGGGAGACAACAGGGGCGTGAGCAAGGATAGCAGAGTTTTCGGGTTTATCGACAGAAGCCAGGTGGAAGGCAAGGCAGTCTTCAGGTTCTGGCCCCTCGGTAAGTTCGGGCAGCTGAAATAGCATCATACATATAAATAAAATTCAAAAACTCCGAAGGGATGGACATCCTCTCGGAGTTTTTTATTTAACTGTCATAAAGTTGGACAAAGTCAAATACTTATAGAACAGGGAAGCAAACGATAAAAATCCTGGAGTGAACCGATGATAGCAGAGAAGGAAAACAGCTTGAGAAGGCTGAAAAATGACATATTGCCGGTACTGCCCCGGGAACTGGCCGAAATTCTCGGCAGGGTTCCCATGCAGGACCTGGAGCAGCTGGAGGAAATAAGGCTCAGGGCAGACAAGCCTTTAATGCTGCAAAATTACAGGAGGGAATGGTTTGTCAGGCCGGACGGTTCCCTGGGGAAATCTCCGGAAAAAGCCGTCATTGTAACCCCGCAAAATATCTCCGGCACGCTGGAGCGAATGAGCGAAAACTCATTGTATGCCTTTCAGGAAGAAATAAAAAACGGCTATATCACTTTAAGGGGCGGCCACAGGATCGGCATTGCAGGCAGAGTGGTATATGACGGAAACGCAATAAGGAATATAAAGGACATTACCGGGCTGAATATCCGATTGGCCAATGAAATCACAGGCTGTGCCGCAAAAATAATGAAATACCTTTTTAAGGATAAATGGAACCTATGCAACACCTTGTTGGTTTCACCTCCCCAATGCGGCAAGACGACACTTCTGAGAGATATTGCGCGGCACTTGAGCGACGGAATTCCCGAAAGTGATTTTAAGGGCGTCAAAGTAGGCATTATTGATGAAAGGTCGGAAATCGCAGCCTGCTATAAGGGCTTGCCCCAAAACAACGTAGGAATCCGAACGGATATACTGGACGGATGCCTTAAAAGCATTGGAATGACGATGATGATCCGGTCCATGTCGCCGGACGTGATCATTACAGACGAGATAGGCTGTGAAGGAGACAGGGACGCGGTCTTAAGTGTTTTGAACGCAGGCGTCAAAATTATAACTTCCGCGCACGGATATAATGTTTCGGAGCTTAAAAGCCGCCGGGAGGTGTTGAGGCTAATGGAGGACAAGGTGTTTGAAAGGTATATTGTCCTGGGGAATGCAAGAGGGCCGGGGACGCTTGTGGAGGTTATTGACGGCACGACAATGAAAACTTTGGCGGGGGATGGATATTCATGATCTTTAAGCTGCTTGGAAGTATAATCGTATTGTTTTCGTCCGGCTTCCTGGGATATGTACTGTCGACCGACTGTAAAAAAAGGCCGCAGCAGTTACGGGAGCTGCAATTGCTGCTGCAGATGTTCGAAAACCGGATCAGCTACCTTTCGGATATTGTCACCGAGGCCTTTGACAGGATTTACAGCAGCAGCAAAAGCGAAGTGGGGTTTTTCTTCGGCTCGGCATCGGAAATGCTGAAAGCCGACCGGAGCCTGGGGGCTTCCGGAGCCTGGGAGGCAGCGGTAAGGGGACACATCAAAAGGACTGCGCTGAATAAGGAAGATGAGGAGATCCTTGTTTCTTTTGGAAAAATTCTCGGGAGCTCGGATCTGGAAGGCCAGGTAAAAAATATACGCCTGACGGTGAATCAATTGAACATGCAGGAAGAGAAAGCGGAGCAGGCCAGGAAAAAAAATGAGGGGATGTACAAAAGCCTTGGGATCCTCGGAGGTCTGGCCGTTGTTATCGTTTTGTTTTGAATATAAAGAGGAGAAGTGAACTATGGGGGTTGATTTGATTTTTCGAATTGCTGCCATCGGAATATTGGTAGCAGTCCTGCACCAGCTTCTTATGCGGTCGGGAAGGGAGGAGCAGGCCATGCTGACCACCCTGGCCGGCTTGATCGTAGTACTGCTTATGGTAGTCCGGGAAGTCGCAAACTTGTTTGAAACCGTAAAGACCATCTTCAAGCTGAACTGAGACTACTGCTGCAACAATACTTACATTAGTCTTTCGCAATTATGCGCTTTGAAAAACAATGGCAAAACTCTTAATGACTCTATTTTTCAAAGGATCAACTCACAAGTATCGTTGTAGTGCTACAGCGAAAAAAACGCGGATATGTCCCCGCGCACAAATCGGAGGGGAACCTTGGAAATACTGCAGATCGTAGGGCTGGGAATCATATCAGCCGTGATTATTATTCTACTGAAGGCCCAAAGGCCGGAAATCGCAGTCCAGATTAGCATCCTTACAGGAATCATTATTTTCCTGCTGGTCGCTTCAAAGCTTTCTGCGGTTCTGGACATGCTCCAAAGCTTCAGTGACAAAGCCCATATTGACCCTGTATATTTCACAACAGTGCTTAAAATCATCGGAATTGCATATATTGCGGAATTTGGAGCGGAGGTTTGCAAGGATGCAGGGGAAGCGTCAATTGCTTCAAAAATCGAACTTGCGGGGAAAGTGATTATTGTAGTGCTGGCAGTGCCTATTATTACGTCGCTACTGGAGTTGATTACACGGATAATGCCGTAGCCCGGCGGGAAATGACGCCGGCTTTCCTACAATTTGGTGCCGACGGCACAGCGAAAGGTTTGATTGTGGAATGGAAAAATACAAAAGATACCCGGGAATCATGGTGAAGGCTTTTATTTCTGCACTATTGCTGATGGCTGTAGTATGCTTAAGCCCTACTTGCGCCTTTGGGGAGGAAACTGCTGAAAACGGTACTGAAGAACTGGACGTCAATGAGATCATGGACAGGCAGTACCAGTCCAATGAAATCCGCAATATACAGGAGGAGTTGGAGAAGCGCACCAGCAGCGAGGTAAACGACATACTGCAGGATTATGACCCCAGGAGCATTATTCAAGATGCGGCAACGGGCAATTTTGAGCTCAGTGTCAAAGGTATCGCCGGTAATGCTCTAAGATACCTGTTCAAGGAAATCTACACCAATCTCGGTATCCTTATCAAACTTATTATACTCATCGTTCTATGCGCTCTTTTGAGAAACCTGCAAACGTCATTTTTAAGCGAGGGTGTCAGTGAAATAGCTTTTTATGTGTGTTACATCGTTATTGTTTCCGTTCTCCTGGTCAGCTTCAGTACGGCCATGCAAATGGGTATGAGCATGATCGACGGCATGGTGGACTTTATGTATGCGACTACGCCAGTATTGATAACACTGCTGGTCTCCGGCGGAAACTTAACCTCCGGAGGGATATTTCAGCCCCTGATGCTGATGATCGTGGAAGTATCGGCAACGATTATGAGGAATGTGTTTATTCCCATGATTTTTCTTTCAACAATCCTGTCCATCGTAAGCAACATCTCCGACAAGATCCAGATTTCCAGACTTACCGCCATGCTCAAGCAGATTACGGCCTGGGCGTTGGGAGCGATCCTTACTGTATTTATTGCAGTGGTATCGCTTCAAGGATCCTTTGGAGCCGTGATTGACGGGGTTACCAGCAAGACTGCCAAATTTGCCATAGGGACCTTCATACCCGTTGTAGGCAAAACCCTCGCCGACGCTGCGGATACTGTAATCGGCTGTACCCTGCTCATCAAAAATGCCGCAGGTCTTGCGGTCATGGTCGGGATCTTGATCATATGCATCGTGCCTCTGTTGAAAATTTTGGCGCTGGTGGCGTTATACAAGGCTGCTTCAGCCCTGGTGGAGCCTATTTCGGAAAAAAGGATCACCAATTGCATCAGTGATGTTGCCGGGTCCATGGTCTATATTTTCGGAATTGCGGCCGCAGTAGGGTTTATGTTCCTTATTTCCATTACCGCATTGATAAGCGCGGGAAACTTAAGCGCAATGATCCGGTAATATCCTTAGCATAGAGCGAAAGGAATGCAGGTTAAAATGATTGGATTTTTACAGGATTGGATATTGAGTATAACGGCACTGGTGCTTTTTCTCGTCGTAATCGAGATCCTTATGCCTTCGGGCAGAATGAAAAAATACTGCAGCCTGGTAACGGGAGTCATCCTGATTATTGCAATCATCAACCCGTTTTTAAAATTCTTCAACGGCAGTTTGAAGCTGGAGGATATACAGGTCGCTAACAGCAACACCATTGACAGGCTGGAAATTGAAAAAAACAGCAAGCTTCTGAAGGAGGAGGAGATGAAACAGATCACGGAAGTATACCGGAAGAAGATCATCAGACAGCTTGAAGACAGCGCCATGAGGTGCAAGGGAGTAACGGAAGTAAAAGGGGATGTGATCATCAATGAAGATTATACTTCGGAAGCCTTCGGCGAGGTAAAACAAGCCTATCTTGAAATTGCCGTTTCCGAAGAAACCAGAGAGATCAAGCCCGTAGTAAAAGTGGACAAGGTGAAAATCGGCAATGAAAAACCGCAGGAGGAAAGCAGCGGCATCGACCCGAAATTGAAAAAGCAGCTGGAAGATAGCATTGGCAGCATGTTTGGCCTTGGCGGCGATAGTATTGTTATTTCAAATAAAAAATGAAGTTTTCACTGCAGTATCAGCAAAAGCTTTGCGAGGTGAGGTACATGGAAATATTCAACCGGTTCAGGGAAATGTTCGAAACGAAAAACAGAAGGAAACTTATCGAGAACTCCGTAATCGTTATCATCATTGGCATAATTATCATCATTGCCGGAAGCACGTTTTTCTCCGGGAAGGGGGAGCCCGAGGCGGGAGCTTCCCTTCCCCAAGGCTCCGAAACTACCGAGACAACGGCAGCCGCAGCATCAGGCGCAGGCGATATGGAGGCGAAGCTTAAAAATATTCTGTCCCAGGTGGAAGGGGCGGGGAAAGTTGAGGTGATGATTACCTATTCCGCCGGAAAAGAGAATATTCCGGCATATGACACCCAGAAAAGTGAAAACAGTACGGATGAAAAGGATAGTGGAGGTGGTACAAGAAAAATAACACAGAGCAGTTCGGACAGCGCAGTCGTTTTTAAAAGCGGAGCGAATGGGGAGAAAACCCCGTTGATCCTGAAAGAAATTGAGCCGGTGGTAAAAGGAGTATTGATTGTAGCCGACGGAGCTGCCAGCCCACAGGTGTGCGACAGGATTAACAAGGCTGTCCAGGTTTTGCTCGACATCCCCGTTCACAGGATACAGGTAATTGAGAGGAAAAAATAAAGGTTTTCCAAAAAAAAGATATAAAGCAAAGAGCCTTTGAATATATATATTTATTGAGTGGGACATATTCCATACGGTAATCATAAGCAGTTTACGAAAAGGGGGCGTTTTAATGGTCGTTTTTAAAAGGAAACAAATTGTAGTTCTTGCATTGATTCTTATGATCGTAGTCGCAGGTTACCTGCAGTACAGCTACCAGCAGGGAAGCACATCCGCCGGTAAGGAGGAGGGAAAGCTGGGTGAAGCGGTATATGTCGATGGTCAATTGGAGGATGGAAGCGTTGAAGCGGCCGGGGAAGCGAAAAAAGATGAAAATTCCGACAAGAAAGCCGATGTAAATGCTTCCAAGCTGGCAAACGACTTCTTTGCACAGGCAAAAATCGATAAGGAAATGAGCAGGAGCAAAAGCAGCGACTCATTGAAGGCCATTACCGAAGATACCAACGCCTCCAGTGAGACCAGGGCTGAAGCATATGATAAGATGATGGCCCTTGTGGAAGCTGCGGATAAGGAAATGCGCATAGAGACGCTGATCAAGGAAAAAGGCTTCAGTGACGCAGTGGTGTTATTTGCCGACGACGGCAGCATCGATGTAATTGTGAAGACGCCCAGCCTTACTACGGCTCAGACGGCTCAAATAGCGGATATCGTATCTCGGCAGGCCAAGGTGGACATAGGAGCCGTCCATGTAAAGAAATTGTTTTGACCTTGACCGATTGAAGGTGATATAATAGTAATACCTGATAATCAATACCGTTTCCGGAGAATATTCAAGCCAGAGACAAAACAGGTCAGGTATGGAGGTGCTATATGGAAGACGATATACAAAGCGCTGTAAACGAGATTGGCGCTATTAAGATTACCGATGAGGTAGTAGCAATCATCGCTGGAATTGCCGCTACGGAAGTGCCCGGTGTGGCCGGCATGAGCGGCGGTATAGCGGGGGGCATAGCGGAAGCGCTGGGCAGAAAGAACCTTTCGAAGGGGGTCAAGGTGGAAGCCGGGGAAAAGGAAGCGGCAATCGACCTCTATATCATTGTCGAATATGGATTCCGCATACCCGATGTTGCATGGAGCATCCAGGAGAAGGTTAAAAAGGCCGTTGAAACGATGACGGGGTTGAACGTAATCGAGGTAAACATACATATACAGGGCGTCAATATAGAAAGGGAGCATAAAAAGGAAATCGCCGAGGAGGCTTCCAAAAAATAAGCGCCGGTGAAAAAAAATTCCGCTGTGAGTTTTTGAAAAGAAATAAACCAGACAAGGGTTTATTTTTTTTCGTATATACACTATAATGTAGTTAATAGCCAAAATGTGGGTCCTATACTGATGAAGACTGGTTTGAAGGAGAGTGCTGCAATATGAATATTTTTTTCAGAGTTTTGCTTGCATTTTATGCGTTCTGTCTGGCAGTAATTTCTGCCATCCTCATGCTGATTACGCTGAAAACGGATTTTTTTGAAACCATATACCGGTATCTTGACGAGGGTATATTTTCAAACGGCAGTCCGGGTCCGCGGATTGCAATGTTTATCATTGCGCTTCTGTTTTTCGTTTTAAGCCTTATGTTTCTTTTTTCCGGAATGAAAAGCAATAAGGATAAAAAAGCCGTCAGTAAACATACTAATATCGGAGAAGTGAGAATCTCCCTGAACTCCATAGAAAATATCGCATTAAATGCATCAAAGAAGGTCAATGGCGTAAGGGACACCAGGGCGTTTGTATGGAAGCATGAAGACAGTGTGGCTGTAAATATTAAAATGGTGGTTATGCCGGATATGAACATTCCGGCAATTTCAGCGGACGTGCAGGAACGCGTCAAGAAATCCGTTGAAGAAAGCTCGGGAATAGCCGTAAATGAGGTGAAGGTAATTGTTGAGGGCATATATTCCGGCACTGTAGTAAAAACCAGAGTGGAATAGGGAGGTATGGGGATGGACCTTGAGAAGCTTACAGAAATATACACCGCACATCGCGGAGGAATTATAGGCGCCGTTACAGGGCTTCTTGTCGCCGTGGCGATTTTGCTGCTGGGTTTTTTTAAAGTGCTTTTTATTGCAATATTGGCCGGCATAGGGTATTATATTGGAAAAAGAATACACGAGGACAAGGACTACATAAAAAACCTGCTGGACAGGGTGCTGCCGCCCGGGACCTACAGGTAAAAGGCAGAGACCAGAAAACGGAAAACAGAAACCGGAGCTTGACCGCTTTGAAACAAGGATGGCATCCCTGTATCAACAAGCTGCCGCAGCCTGGCAGCCAATATCTGGTTTCCGGCATCCGGCCTCTCGTTTCTGAATCAAGGAGGAAAGCGGATGGGAAGAAGAGCATCCAGAGAAATCGCGATGAAGCTCTTATACCAGTTGGAAATACAAAGGGACGACAGAGAAACGCAGATACAGAGAGTATTGGAGGAAAACTCCTTCACGGAAAAAGACAGGGAATATGTCATTGAAGTCATTGGCGGTGTACAGAATAATCTTGCCAACATTGACAAAGCCATCGAAATTCATTCCAAAGGCTGGAAGATAGGCAGAATCTCCAAAATCGATCTTTCCATCATGCGTCTGAGCATCTATGAGATTTGCTTCCGGGACGATATTCCCTATAACGTCTCGGTAAACGAAGCAGTAGAACTGGCGAAAAAATACAGCAGCGAGGATGCAGGCTCTTTTGTGAACGGCATTTTGAGCAAAGTATCCAGGGTGAGCGAGCTTCCTGAGGAGAAAACCAGCGGTGAATGATTCAAAAATGCGTAATGTTTTAACCGTTTCGGAACTGAACAAATATATAAAAAACCTGTTTTCAAGGGATCTCGTTCTTTCCGGACTCTGGGTAAAGGGCGAGGTTTCCAATTTTAAGAACCATTCTTCAGGCCATATGTATTTCACGATAAAGGATGAAAACAGCTTGATCCGGTGCGTGATGTTCAAGACCCATGCCGCCGGCTTGAGATTCGTACCGGAGGACGGTATGAAGGTAATCATCCGCGGATATCTTTCGGTTTTTGAAAGAGACGGACAATACCAGATCTATGCCGAAGAAATGCAGCCGGATGGGGTGGGGAGCCTGCATATTGCTTTTGAGCAGCTGAAGAGGAAGCTTCAGAACGAAGGCCTGTTTGACGTATCGGCCAAAAAAAAGCTTCCGTTTCTGCCTGAAAGCATTGGCGTCATCACGTCATCCAAAGGCTCTGTAATCCGCGACATTATCAATATCCTCAGCAGACGCTTTTACAATGTCAGAATCAAGGTATATCCCGTACAGGTTCAGGGTGAGCAAGCTGCGCCGCAGATCGCCGCCGCCCTGAGGAGGCTTAATGTCCTTGGCCTTGTGGATGTGATCATCCTTGCCAGGGGCGGGGGATCCCTGGAAGAATTGTGGGCCTTCAACGAAGAAATCGTCGCCAGAAGCATCCATGCATCCAGGATACCGGTGATTTCTGCCGTTGGTCATGAGACGGACTTTACAATTTCCGATTTCGTTGCGGATATGCGTGCCCCCACGCCATCGGCTGCGGCCGAGCTGGTAATGCCTGAAAAAGCGGTAATCAACGACAGAATCAACAATTTGAACCTGCGGCTCCAAACCGCCATAAACCGGAAAATTGCCATGGACAGGCTGTCACTGAAAAGATTGATGTCCAGCACCGTTTTTAAGCAGCCTTACAACAAGGTATACCAGGAAAGACTGCGGATTGAGATGCTCAGCAAATATATGAAAAAAGCGCTGGAGGCGGAAATGAAAAATAACAGGAACCGGCTTTCCGTTCTAGTTGCCCGCCTTGACATCTTAAGCCCCTTAAGTGCGCTGGCAAGAGGCTATAGTCTGGTTAAATCCAAAAAGGACAGTGCTTTAATAAAATCGGTCAAAAATGTGAAAGCAGGCGACAGGTTAGAAATAAGCCTTTATGACGGCAAGTTTGACTGTACTGCTGATTAAACGTTTATTACCCTTCCCGTGGGGTATGCCGGGAATCGACCAGGGAGCTTTTTTATGACTGACAGGCTAAGAATGTACTTTGGAGGTTATTATGGAGAATGAAAATAAGACGAAAAAATTTGAACAGGCGATTGCCGAATTGGAAGAGGTTGTAGCAAAGCTTGAAAAAGGCGAGCTGACGCTGGACGAATCCATCGAGTTTTTCCAAAAGGGCGTGGAGCTTTCGAAATATTGCAGCAAAAGGCTGGATGAAACCGAACGGAAAATTACGCTTTTAATTGAAAAAGAAAATGGCGAGCTCTCGGAAGAGCCTTTGCCGGGGGCCTGACAGGTATAAGTATGAAAAAGTTTGATGAATGGGGCCATTGGGCCGTAAGGCATACAATGTAGGGGCGGCCATTGGCCGTCCGGATAGCTGTTTGACGTAGATTGCATTTGCGGACGCGCAATGCGCGCCCCTACACTTTTCATACGCAAGTGTGCTGCCCTGTGGCATGGGCATGGGTACGAAAAAGCTTGATGCTGGGGACATTAGCATAAGGCAATTTAGATGTATGAGGTCATTTGCCCATAAGGCATACAATGTAGGGGCGGCCATTGGCCGTCCGGTATTTGGTCCGGTATTCGTTACCGCAGATTGGTTAAAAAAGAGGTGCATATGGAATTTAAGGCACGGTTCAGCAAGTGGACCGAAGTAGTTAACAATGCATTGGATAAGTATATCGCTCTGAAGGAATCACCGGAGGGCGAAATTTATAAGGCAATGAAATACAGCCTGTCGGCAGGCGGCAAAAGGCTGCGGCCCGTACTTGCCCTCGCGGTTTGCGAAATGCTTGGAGGGGATGAAACGGATATTCTTCCCTATGCATGCGCAATCGAGATGATTCATACCTATTCCCTGATTCATGATGACCTTCCTGCAATGGACAATGATGATTTCAGAAGAGGGAAAGCCACAAACCACAAAGTTTTCGGGGAAGCTATGGCAATCCTGGCGGGGGACGCGCTGCTGAATCAAGCCTTTGAATTAATGCTTCACTATACATCTTCAAGAACGGACAGGCTTGCAGAAAGGATAAAGGCGATGGGCATAATCGCATACGCTTCGGGTACTGCAGGCATGATCGGAGGACAGGTGGTGGATCTGAAGTCCGAAGGCAGGAAAATATCGGGAAACACGCTGGAGTATATGCACAAATGCAAAACCGGAGCGCTTTTAAAAGCGCCTGTTCTGGCTTCCGCCGCTCTATGCGGAGCCGGAAATGAAGCAACGGAAAGATTGGATTGCTATGCAGGCAAAATCGGGCTTGCTTTTCAAATCAAGGATGACATCATGGATGTGGAGGGGAGCTTTGAAGTTATGGGAAAGCCTTCCGGCAGTGATGCGGCACACGAGAAAGCAACCTTTGTGTCCTTATTCGGTATGGAAAGCTCGAAAAGCATGCTGAAGGAAAATGTGGACAGCGCTGTGGAAGCTCTTGAAGTTTTCGGCTCGAGAGCATTTTTCTTAAGGGAGCTTGCATACTATATACAGAACAGAAACAGCTGATCCGTACAGACTATTTTTTAAGGAGAAATTCTTGAATATTCTAGGGGAAATCGTAAGGAACAATACCATAACAGTCCCTGTCCTGGCCTGGTTTATAGCCCAGTCCATAAAAGTGGCTACCAAACTGGTACGGGATAGAAAATTTGATTTTACGATGTTTGTAAGCTCGGGGGGAATGCCCAGCTCCCATTCCTCCTTTACCGTTTCACTGGCTGTCGTGCTTGGAAAGAACTATGGCTGGGGTTCCGGCATTTTTGGCTTATCCGTGGCCTTCGCGCTGATCGTCATGTACGATGCCGCCGGCGTAAGAAGAGCGGTAGGCAGACAGGCAAAGGTCTTAAACAAACTGATTCACAGCCATATGGACAGGCTTCAGCTGGAACAGAAGCTCAAGGAGCTTGTGGGACATACGCCACTTGAAGTTTTTATGGGCGCTTTGCTGGGGATTGCTTGCGGCCTGCTGCTGGGGTAAAGGAATGCATAGGCAATGTATTGTCACATTCAATAAGCATAGGGCCGATAATTTGATATAAAGACTTATCCTGTGTCTTTTGGCTATAAATTAGGTGCGATTAATTCTTTATAGATTTGCATGTATGTGTTATAATTTTAATTCGTAACGCTAAAATAAGTACTGAAGCGGAATAAACATTAATTCATCGGCTGGTATGAGCCTTTTAGAAATAACGTTTCAACACGTTGCTCTGAAAGGATAAGCTGAAAGATTCCGCTGCAGCATTCGTATTAGCAAACAAAAAGGTGGCGCAGTATTCTAGTCAGTACTGACGTTTCTAAAGACGGGGCTAAAAATCCGTTTAAGGGCATATCGATGAAGTTCCTTGTGTCGGCTTGTTACGCCCAGTGGTGGGTTGATGCTGGGAGTTAAGGTTTAGGGGCGATCTGCAATGGCATGCAGGCGTTGACCCCTTTTCCGTGGAGACCCTACCTTTTGGAAGAAAAGCCAGCCTCCGGGCATTTATGTACGGCAGGCTGCCACCTCAACCACGAGAAGGGATATAAACCTGTTAGGCGGTATCTTTTGATGCTGTGAACAGTGTAGCCTGCCTTGAGTGAATCCGGTGGATAATGGATCAGATGGAGGAGTGCTGGCCGGTATTCCTGCATTATCGCTATTCGAAACCGTGTTTGCAAAAGAGGCTAGGAAACGAACAGACTGCAGAGGAAAACTCCTAGGCTGTTCTACCGAAATATGTTGGGGATTGAAGTGTGGACTAAGTGGTAATCAGGTCCCGCCTGCGGTAACGCGGCGGTCGTGAATTTAAAGGGAAACCGCTGAGATGGCGACATTTCAGCATGAGCGGGGGAAATCCTGCCTGACCTAAGCCGCAAAATTTACTCAACATATTGCCACCTTTTTTAAATATACGGAGGTTAGTTTTTGGTGAATGAAGGCAGCAAGCGTTCTGCAGAGGATAAAAAGGTCAAATTCAAGCAGAATGGTGCAAGTACCAGGAAAAAAAACGTAATCTGGATCTTGGTGATAACGATCGTATCTTTTTTTTCTTCGGCAGTTTTGTCATGGGCTGCTTCGGATGTATTGAAAGTAGTTGATATTTTCACTGCTTTTCTGGTAATCTTTTTCATAGTTCTTGTTAATATTGTTGCCGATACAGTGGGAACTGCAGTTACGGCGGCAGATGAGACCCCTTTCCATGCGATGGCTTCCAGGAAGCTTTATGGTGCGAAGAAAGCAATAAGGCTTATCAGGAACGCAGACAAAGTCTCAAATGTATGCAATGACGTCATTGGAGACATATGCGGCGTCATCAGCGGTGCTGCCGGCGCGTATATAATCATCAGGATCATTGGCGACAGGTCTGAGATAACTCTGATCGAACTGGTGATAACAGGCTTGATAGCGGCATTTACGGTAGGCGGAAAAGCTTTGGGGAAAATTATTGCCATTGGGAATAGTAATTATATCGTTTACAGGGTCGGCGTGATCGCTCAATTTTTAACGGTAAGATCCGGAAAAAAGCAGGAAAAAAGGACTAAAAAAAGTGATGGAAATAAAAAACAAAGAAGAGAATAGGCTGCTTGATAATATAAACTCACCCGAGGACATCAAAAAGCTTGACCTGCTCCAACTGGAAAGGCTTTCGAGAGAAATCCGGGAATTTCTTATTTCAAAGGTTTCGGTAACCGGAGGTCATCTTGCGTCCAACCTGGGAGTTGTCGAGCTGACACTGGCTTTGCACAAGGTTTTTAAAACTCCGGAGGATAAGATCATCTGGGATGTAGGCCATCAATCCTACGTACATAAGATCCTTACAGGCAGAAGAGAGCTATTTGATACATTAAGGCAGGCAAAGGGCATTTCCGGTTTTCCCAAGTTCAAGGAAAGCCCTCATGACAGCTTTAATACCGGCCACAGCAGCACTTCCATTTCGGCAGCCCTTGGCATGGCAAGGGCCAGAGACATCCTGAAGGACAGGTACTCTGTGATCGCAGTGATCGGCGACGGCGCCTTAACGGGCGGCATCGCCTTTGAGGCGCTGAATGATGCTGGAAGGTCGCCAAATAATCTTATCGTTATATTAAACGACAATGAAATGTCCATCAGCAAAAATGTAGGCGGACTTTCCAGATATTTGAGCAAGATAAGGACAGAGCCCATCTATTACAAGGCAAAAGAGGATTTTGACATCATCCTGAATAAAATTCCCGCCATAGGGAAGAGTGCCGCCAAGGCGCTTAACAGAGCCAAAGGCACCATTAAATACATGATCATGCCGGGGGTGATTTTTGAGGAACTGGGGTTTAAATATTTAGGTCCCATCGATGGCCACAATATCTCCGAGCTGAGCAAGGTGCTTTCCCGTGCGAAGCTTTTAAAAGGCCCGGTTTTTATCCATGTATGCACGCAAAAAGGCAGAGGCTATTCCTTTGCTGAAGAAAAGCCCCATCAATTCCATGGAATATCACCCTTTGAGATAGAGACCGGCGAAGTGAAGGTGAACAATGGCCCTTCCTACTCCGACGTTTTCGGAAGGACCATGCTCAGGCTTGCGGAGGCGGAGCCGCGGCTGGTGGCAATTACAGCTGCCATGCCCCATGGGACCGGACTGGACGAGTTTTCAAAAAGATACCCTGAACGCTTCTTTGATGTAGGTATTGCCGAACAGCATGCCATCACCTTTGCTGCAGGCCTGGCGCAGAACGGCCTAAAACCGGTGGTGGCTGTCTATTCCTCTTTCCTTCAGCGTTCCTACGATCAGATTTTGCATGATGTTGCGCTGCAAAACCTGAATGTTGTAATCGCTGTGGATAGAGCAGGCGTCGTGGGTGAAGACGGTGAAACCCATCAGGGAATCTATGATCTGTCTTATTTGACGCACATTCCGGGCATGACTGTTGCTGCGCCATGTGATTACCTGGAATTTGAAAGGCTCCTGGAATATGCAGTCTTTGAGCACAAAGGACCCATAGCCGTCAGATATCCGCGGGGGTCGGGCGCAAGGAAGCTATGTCCTTTTCAGTCCATCTCAAAAGGAAAAGGTGTAAAGCTCCTGGCCGGTGGGGATATTACAATTGCAGCTGTGGGAAATACCGTGGAGATTGCCCTCAAGGCGGCAGAACTGGCACAGGCTTCCGGCATCGGCGTAGAAGTGCTGAATGCCAGGTTCGTCAAGCCGCTTGACTTCAACCTGATTGAAGCATCCGCAGCCAGAACGGGTAATTTAATTACCATTGAGGATAATACTGTCAGAGGCGGCTTCGGCAGCAGCATTCTTGAAGGCTTGAGCAGCAGGAACATCAAGGTGAAAACAAAGCTTGTAGGCTTTCCCGATGTGCCTGTTTTGCAAGGCTCCAGGAGCAGCCTGTATAAAGAATACGGCTTGACGCCCGAAGCGCTGGTTTGTGAAATTAAAAAAATGCTGGGCAAATGAGTCAGGGACCATGCGACAGGGGACGGTTCTCTGTCGCAAATCAGTTTAAAGATTTGCTTACGCGTTTAAACGGAGGGAAGCCCTTGGAAAAGGAAAGGCTTGACATCCTGCTGGTGAAGAAAGGCTTGTTCCAGAGCAGGGAAAAAGCCAGAAGTTCAATCATGGCAGGCATTGTGTATGTCAACGGAAACAGAGAGGACAAGCCGGGGTCACGCTTTGATGAAGTATGTGAAATAGAGATAAAAAAGAATATTAATCCTTATGTCAGCCGGGGCGGCTTGAAGCTGGAGAAGGCGATGGCAGCCTTTGAAATTGATCTTAAGGGCAAAATTGCCATGGATGTAGGGGCCTCTACCGGAGGGTTTACCGACTGCATGCTGAAAAACGGAGCGGCCAGAGTGTTTGCAGTTGATGTGGGGTACGGTCAGCTGGCATGGGAACTAAGAAATGATGAGCGTGTAATGAACATGGAACGGACCAACATCCGGTATGTAAAGCCTGAAAACATACCGGTGCCGCTGGATTTTGCATCCATTGACGTCTCCTTTATTTCATTGAAAAAAGTCCTGCCTGTCGTATATGAGCTGCTGAACCCCCATGGAGAAGTGCTTTGCCTTATCAAGCCTCAGTTTGAAGCCGGCAGGGAAAAGGTAGGAAAACACGGGGTTGTGAAAAACACGGAAGTGCACCGGGAAGTAGTGGAGGGCATCATTGATTTTTCCCGGCAATCCGGTTTCAGTGTAAAAGGCCTTACCTATTCACCGATCAAGGGGCCGGAAGGAAATATCGAATATCTTTTGTATTTGTCAAAATCTAAAGAGCCCACAGGTCAATTTGACCTTGAAAGTCTGATTGCCGAGATCATCGGCAAGTCTCACAATGAACTGGATTGAGCGTATAATAAAGCTCTGGGAATCTCGTTTTTCCTGTTGGCTGAGATTGCTGTAAGCGACCCTCGCAATGACAGATTACGAATTGAAGAAAAAGAAAAAAATTGTACTTTTCCAATTAATCCTATATAATATTGCTTGTACAAGATAATAAGTACAGGGCACATCCAGTGCCCGCGGTTTTGGCGCTTGTCCGCCAGTGCCGCCGAATACGATGCCAGAGGTACGGATGAGAAGAATCGGATTAATAACAAACCTGGAAAAGGATGTGGACCTGAAGCACACCAGGGAATTGGCAAATTGCATTATTTCCATGGGAGGACAGGTGACGCTGACGTCGGAAATGGCAGGCATCATCGGGATGGGAGAGCCCTGTCCGGACGACGATGCCGTACTTGACTGTTCCGATATGATTGTATGCCTGGGTGGCGACGGCACATTTCTCAAAGCCGCCCGGAAAATTTACAAAAGAGATTTGCCTATCCTGGGAATAAATCTTGGCAATCTGGGTTTCCTGACGGAAATTGACAAGGATGCCATTCCCCACGCCATGGGACATATTTTCAGAGGTGACTATCAGGTTGAAGGGCGAATGATGCTGGATGTTGAAATACATAGAGCCGGCTGCGATGTTGTCACTGATTTTGCGCTCAATGACGCCGTTATTTCCAGAGGTGCGATTTCCAGGATTCTTCATGTCAAGACTTATATCAACGACGCTTTTGTGGATTCCTTTCCGGGAGACGGACTGATCGTATCCAGTCCCACCGGTTCCACCGCGTATTCCCTGTCGGCGGGAGGGCCCATCGTAGAGCCCGACACCGAGCTCATCATCATTACTCCCATATGTCCGCATATCCTGTATTCAAGATCCTTTATAACCAATGCCGGAAGTACGGTCACGGCCATCGTGGATGAAAATTTCCAGCATAATGCCATGGTAACCGTCGACGGGCAGGAAGGCTATGAAATAAGGGGCGGAGACTCTGTAAGGATTAGGAAATCAGCGTTTTCCATAAAGCTGATCAGAATAAATTCCAGGGACTTTTTTAATGTTCTCAGGACCAAAATATATTACAGGGGAGAGAGCTTAAGAAGAGATGAAATACAGCAGACACGCGAAAATACTTGAACTGATTGAAAAGTACAAGATAGAGACCCAGGAGGAACTGGCAGACAGGCTCAAGGAGGTCGGCATGGATGTGACGCAGGCTACAATTTCGAGGGATATCAAGGAATTGAGGCTGATAAAGGTGATGGACGGGGAGGGACGCTACCGGTATGCTCCGGTATCTCATACCGAAGGAACGATTAATAACAGACTTTTAACCATTTTCACCGAGTCCTTCATATCCTGTGATTACGCAAACAACATCGTCGTTGTAAAAACGCTGCCGGGCATGGCCCAGGCTTCCGCATCCGCCGTTGATTCGCTGAAATGGACCGATATCGTCGGCACCATTGCGGGGGACGACACCCTCATGATTGTATGCAGGGCTGAGAAAATAGCAGAAGAACTGGTAGACAGGCTCAACAAGATGATTAAGTAATATGCTGTCGCTCTCTGCGAGGGAGCGTGAATTGAAAGAAACAAAGAAATGTAAAGGGGAACAGCAGACGGTATGCTTTTGCAGCTTGATATTCGGAATATCGCTTTAATCGATAAGGTAAATATCGAACCGGGCAGGGGCCTGAACATACTCACCGGAGAAACAGGAGCCGGCAAGTCCATCATCATTGATTCCATAAACGCCATTCTGGGTGAACGCGTATCCCGGGAGCTGATCAGGACCGGAAAAGAGAAAGCACTTGTGGAAGCTGTTTTCCAGGTCGACAATTCCAGGTTCGCGGATATTTTTGAAGAAATGGGTATGGAACCTGAAGAGGACGGTACGCTGATCATTTCCCGGGAATTCAACCTGTCGGGCAAAAATCTTTGCAGGATCAACGGCAAAATGGCTACAGTCAGCATGTTGAAGACCTTTGGCGAAAGGCTTATCGATGTCCATGGCCAGTTTGACAACCAATCGCTTCTTCGGACCGAGAGCCATCTTGAATTGCTGGATTCTTTTGCGGGCATGGGCGTTTTGAATTTAAAGCAGCGTTACAGGAAGCTGCTGAACGAATACAAGGAAATAAAAGCACATTTGAAAAGTCTTTCCGGCGACAAGGGCGAGCGGGAGCGAAGGATCGACCTGCTGGGGTTCCAGGCAGACGAGATCAGAAACGCAAAGCTTAAGCCTGGCGAGGAAGAGGAACTCAACAAACAAAGGACCTTGCTGGCAAACTCCGAAAAGATTATCCATTCTCTTGCCGGCGCTTATGAATTATTGTTTTCGGGAAATAATATCAAAAACTCCGTTTCGGATAATCTGAACGAAGCTTTGAACGAACTTCATTCCATAGAAAAACTGGACACCCGGTATGAGGCTATATGCGGTAAGCTTCAGGACCTGTCCTACCAGTTGGAGGACGTTATTGAAAATATAAGAAGCGAGAGGGATAATACCGAGTACAATCCTGAGCTCCTGGAAGAAGTGGAGGAACGCCTGGACCTGATTTTCAAGCTGAAAAGAAAGTACGGGAATTCCATAAGGGATATATTGGAGTATTGTGAAAAGACAGAAGCGCAATTGGAAGAGATCATAAAAAGTGAAGAAATTATCAAAAAGCTTGCGAAAAAGCTGAAGGAAATGGATACGGAGCTTTATGAAACGGCTCTTTCCCTGAATACTTCAAGAAGCAAAGCCGCCGGACAACTGGAAGAAAAAATAGCAGCCGAGCTGGAGGAGCTGGAAATGAAAAGGGCCAGATTCAAGGCTGATATCCGTTTTGACAGTTCCGTTGATCAAAACGGGGAAAGAAAATACACTTCCAATGGCCTGGACCATGTGGAGTTTCTCATTTCCCCCAATGCCGGAGAACCACTGAAAGCACTTGTGAAGATTGCATCCGGCGGTGAAATGTCAAGAATCATGCTGGCAATCAAGACAATCCTTGCCGACGTGGATCAGCTGCCCACGCTGATCTTTGACGAGATCGACATCGGAATCAGCGGAAAAGCGTCGCAAAAGGTGGGAGAAAAGCTTTCCTTCCTGTCGCGGAGCCATCAGGTCATTTGTGTTACGCATCTGGCGCAGATTGCCTGCATGGCCGACAATCACTTCCTTATTGAGAAGGTTTCAGACGAGGACAATACCGAAACCAGGGTCAAAAGGCTTGCGGAGCCTGAGATAAGAAATGAAATCGCCCGTATTCTGGGCGGTGCGGCGTCCTCTGAAATTTCCATAAAATACGCGGATGAAATGCTAAAAAATGCAAAGAATTTAAAAAAAGTCTGAATTCTTCCTATCCATTATTACCTCCCGCTTCATTTATTTGTTTGAATAATTGCCCTTCCAAAAGGTTAACTTAACTTGCAGGAGGGCATAAAATGAGAAACTTGCGGTTATACAAGAAGATTCTTATTGTTTTGTTTGCATCGGTTACGATATCCATCAGCGCTATTTATTTGAGCGTTTTATTTTCCATCCCTGATGAGCTTATTCTTATCCAGGGCGAAGAATACAAATATGATTTTAAAAATCCGTTTGTCGTCAATATCAAGGCAGACCAGCAGGGTATGCTGAAAGTAAACGGCGGTGAAATCAATGCGGCGGGAAATAATGTCCATTTCGCGCGTCCGGTATCCTTCAGCACTGACAAAAGCGGCAGTGTAAAGCTGGATATGAAGCTGTTCGGCTTGCTGCCCGTGAAAACCGTAAAGGTGGACATCGTTTCCAGCAAACAGCTGGTTGCCTGCGGTAATACGGTGGGGGTAAAGCTTGATATAAGCGGCATACTGGTGATCGGCGTCTCGGACGTGGAAACAGCCGACGGACGGAAGATTGCTCCTTCGAAGGACACCGGTGTCAGACCGGGATATGTTATAACGGAAGTCAACAACAATACCATGGACAATGTAAGCGATCTTATTGATGAAATTGACAAAAGTTCGGGAAATCCCATTAAAATCAAATACCGTTATGGAAATACCATAGGCACGGCGCTGATGAAGCCTGTAAAAGCTGCGGACGACAACAAGTTTCACATCGGCCTGTGGGTCAGGGACAGTACGGCCGGGATCGGAACGCTGACCTTTTACGATCCTCAAACCCAATCCTTCGGCGCGCTGGGCCACGGCATAACGGACATTGATACCGGAACGCTTATGCCGGTAGAATCCGGCGAGATCCTGGAATCCAGTATTCTTGGCGTAAAGGCGGGTAGGTCCGGTGTACCTGGAGAGCTGAAAGGCATCTTTGTCGAGGATACAAAGCTGGGTGAAATCATAAAGAATACTGAAACCGGCATTTATGGCAATCTTTCTGCCGGAGCTACAGGGAGAATTGTAGGAAAGCTGTATCCAATCGGCTTAAGGTCCCAGATAAAAGAAGGGCCTGCAGTAATTCTTTCCAACATTGACGGTAAAACGATAAACGAATACGACATCGAGATACAGAAGGTCTCCAAGCAGAATACCAATGGCTCCAAAGGGATGGTTATCAAAGTTACCGATCCGGAGCTTCTTAAGACGACGGGAGGGATCGTTCAGGGCATGTCCGGCAGTCCCATCCTGCAGGATGGAAAGATTATCGGGGCGGTAACCCATGTGCTGATAAATGATCCCACCAGAGGATACGGTATTTTTATTGAGGCAATGCTCAAAAATATTACAGGAAATAATGCATTAAAATAAGGAAATTTATAATGGGCGAAAGGCACTGTTGTAAAACAGTGCCATTTTTGCTGAAATGCTGTAATTTAAAGGGATATAAGGTTGTGCAGAGGACTGGAACAGATAGAATAATTTCCATCGATTGCCATAAAATAGAAAAAACCACTTGATAATTTGTCGAATGGAAAATATAATAATTACCAGAACATAAAGTTTCAAATCAGAGGGGGAGTCGTCTTGTTGGAAAAGAAAATACAGATTGTCATCGCAGATGACAATAAGGAATTCGGCGATATACTGTACGAATATTTGAACAGCCAGAGCGATATTGATGTCGTCGGTGTGGCGCGTGACGGTGTAGAAGCCTGCGAGCTGATTTCGGCAAAGATGCCGGATATCGCCATATTGGACATAATCATGCCGCATCTGGACGGCCTGGGTGTTCTCGAGAAAATGAGTTCAATTCCTATGAAAAAACGTCCTCTATTTATTATCCTTTCCGCGGTGGGGCAGGATAAGATAACGCAAAGGGCTCTGGCCCTTGGCGCGGAGTATTACATCGTGAAACCTTTTGACATGGATGTACTGGTTTCAAGAATCCGGCAGCTGAAGGAAACCAATCCGTCTGCGGTAATAAGATCGGAATATTCCATAGACACCAAGCCCATGCACCATCCGCCGGTGCAAAGAAACCTTGAGGTGGAGGTCACGAATGTAATGCACGAAATCGGCGTTCCAGCACATATTAAAGGCTATCAGTATCTCAGAGACGCAATCATGATGGTTGTAAAAGACCTGGATATTATCAATTCCATTACAAAACAACTGTATCCGTCCATCGCAAGAGAATACAATACCACCCCCAGCAGAGTCGAAAGAGCCATCAGGCATGCCATAGAGGTTGCCTGGAGCAGGGGACAGGTGGAAGCGATTGACGCTTTGTTCGGATATACCGTCAGCATAGGAAAAGGCAAGCCAACAAATTCCGAATTTATTGCCATGGTAGCGGACAAACTGCGGCTGGAAATGAAAGTAAGCTGATAGACCTGTAACAGACGAAGAAGGGGGGCGGACCCAAAAGGTCGCCCCATTTTCATAGGGTGGAGTCATTGTGTAATTTTATAGGAGCTCTTTTATCCCTGGTGCGTAGTTATATCCATTGCGCGTCGGAAATTCCGGTTGTTTTTAAACAGTCTTCAGTCGTTTACTATTAATTCCAATGCTTGGTCACTTTATCGTTTTGGTTAATAATTTTTTAAAAATACCTTTCTTGTTTTTCTCCCGCCATATTCCCAACGCTCTATCCACATCCAGAAAATGTCTTTCCATTTTTGCTTCCAGCCTGCGCATCCCATTTTCCACACAAGCTCCCAGCTCAAGCTTGCTTTTGGTAATTTCTTTGGAAAGGTGGTCCCTGGTGGTCAGGATTTCATTGGATAATTCACTGGTAAGCTGTTCCTTGAATTCGTTGAAGAAGGCGGTTATTTCCTTAAGACCGCCGGTCTGGGAAGCCGCTGAGACAATGTCCGTTGAAGTTTCATTTGTGACTACGGGCGGAGGCTCCTTGATGATATCCTCCGATTGCAGGATATTTTTTATGGCCTTGATCTCAAGTCCTTCACTCCGCATGGTTTTTATCTGGAACATGATATTGGCAAGGTCCGTTGTATAGAATCGTCTTCCGCGGCCATCCTTGGGCACATTCAGTCCGAATTCCTTTTCGTAGTACCGCAGGGCATGGTCGGTAAGCTGAAGAATCCCGCTTAATTCCGTGATTGAATATTTTTCCTTTAGTATTTCCATATGACATTCCTCCAATATTGAAGGAACAGCTTTCCTGCCCGGATGTCAGGCTAACAGCCGTCGTGGATTGTTTCGAAAGCGCCTTCAATAATATGATAAAAAAGGGGTCGCCGGCAAATATATAATAACATTTAAGGAAAAATATGTAAACATTATGACGTTATTTCTTTAATATTTCCAGAGCGCGGGATATATCGGGCGGAACCGGAGCGGTAAGTTCCAGAAAATTGTTGGCGACAGGATGAATAAAGCTGGTTTTAAGGGAATGCAGAGCATGCCTGCCGATGACATGAGCGGGAACAAAATGGTCCGGCGACCCCGGAGAAGCCATATTTTTCAGTAATCCGGGCGGCGGTGGAAATGTATCCTCCCGTACAGGTTCCTTAAAATCCGACCCATGGCGGACGGCATCCTCAGAAAAGCAGGAAGTGGCGCTTTCAGCGCTTCCTGGTGAAGGCAAAGAGGGCGTAGGATACTTGAGGGTCAGGTCCATGCCGTCCAAAGCGGGATAAAGCGTATCGCCGACAAGGGGATGGCCTATAGCCTGGCAGTGAACCCTTATCTGGTGTGTTCTGCCGGTTTCCAGAATAAATCTTACATAATCCGCATCCTTCAAATGTTCCAGGACTTCATACCGGGTAACCGAAGGCGCCCCGGACGCTGAAACATGCCTGAGCATGATGCTGCCCGGTTTTCTTTCTATCGGAAGGTCGATAACACCCGAAGCTTCCTTCATGTTTCCGTGAACAATGCCGACATACTCCTTGTGATACGTATTTTCATGCATTTGCCGTATCAGCTTTTCCTGGACATAGGAATTCAGTGCGAAAATGATGATTCCGGAGGTATCTCTGTCCAATCTGCTTACCGGCCGTATTCTGGTTCTGATTCCCTTGCCCAGAAGGTAGTCCATCACGCCGTTTGCCATTGTTCCGGTGAAGTGGTAGCTGGTCGGGTGGACGACCATGTCGGGAGGTTTGTTTAGCGCGATGAGGCTGTCATCCTCATATAGAATGTCCAGGTCCATCCTTTCCGGAAGAATGTCTTCATTGATGTCATCAAATGCAAGATCTACCTCAAGAATGTCCCCTGCCAAAACAGACGCGTTTATATAGACAGGCGTTGCATTGGACGTAATGCGGCCTGCGTATTTAAGCTTCTTTATGAGCCTCTCGGATAGGGAAAGCCTGTGTTTCAAAATGAATTTTACATTTTTTAAAGCATCTTCCTCTGTGACTGTATAACCAAGCTTCATTTCAACTTAAAAATCCTTTCGCCATTGCATTTACGCCCATCGGCACGACAGTGCAGAAACAATCTTACACCAAGAGAAAAAAGAATTCAAGTAGGGATTGTCATACGCCGCAGACTTGGATAAAATAGAGGTGGTTGGCAGCGCCAACCAGCATCCGACAAACCGAAGAGAGGCTACAGAATGAACTTTTGGCTGCAAAACTATGTAAAAAACGAATTTGGCATCAGCGAGGATGTAATAAAAATCGTCGATTCTGCCGAAAAAGATATTGAAGAGGAAATAAAAAAAATCAGCTCCATCCGGGAGTATAACCAGTATAAAGTAATAAAGGCCATGCAGGATAACCGCTTAAGCGACACACATTTTGCCGGTACCACCGGGTACGGCTATGACGACAGGGGAAGGGAAGTCCTGGACTCAGTCTATGCAAGCGTTTTCAAAGCTGAGGACGCCCTTGTCAGGCACCAGATCGTAGCAGGGACTCAGGCAATTGCACTATGCATGTACGGAAATCTCAGGCCCGGTGATGAACTGCTTTCTGTAACAGGAAAGCCTTATGATACGCTGGAGGAAGTGATCGGAATCAGAGGCGAGGGGGCCGGCTCGCTAAGAGAGTTCGGAATAACCTATAGCCAGCTGGAGCTTCTGGAAGACGGCGGCATTGATTTAGAAAAGCTGAAGGAAGCGATCAAGGCAAAGACCCGGATGGTTCTTATCCAGCGTTCAAGGGGCTATGGCTGGAGACCTTCCATAAAAATCGGGGAAATAAAAAGGGTAATTGAAAAAATTAAAGAAATAAAAGAGGATGTCATCGTACTGGTTGACAATTGTTATGGCGAATTTACAGAGGAACAGGAGCCGGTGGAGGCCGGCGCGGATCTGGCGGCAGGTTCCCTGATCAAGAATCCCGGGGGTGGATTGGCGCCGGCGGGCGGATACATTGCAGGAAAGAAAGCCTACGTGCAAAATGCCGCCTGCAGGCTGACGACTCCCGGATTAGGCAAAAAAGTAGGAGCCAGCCTTGGAAACAGCAGGCTTATGCTGCAGGGGCTCTTCCTTGCTCCCCATGTGGTTGCGGAAAGCCTGAAAGGTGCGGTTTTCTGTGCTTCACTGATGAAGAAGCTGGGGTTTGAAACGTCGCCTCAGCCCAATGAAATGCGCAGCGATATCATTCAGGCGGTCAGATTCGGCAACCCGGAAAGCATGATAGCTTTCTGCCAGGGGATCCAGAAGGGCTCGCCGGTAGATGCTTATGTTACGCCCGAGCCATGGGACATGCCGGGCTATGACTGCCCGGTAATCATGGCGGCAGGAGCATTTGTCCAGGGCTCGTCCATCGAGCTCAGCGCCGACGCTCCGTTGAAGCCCCCATATACCGCTTACATGCAGGGTGGGCTTGTATATGAGCATGTAAAGCTGGGAGTTATGATTTCCATAAGGAACATGCTGGAACGCAAACTGATAAAACTGTAAGCACTGGTGAAAATATAACTTACGCTAAATTTTCTGCAAATGCAGTCTTGGAGCTCCGGGGCTGGTCACAAATGCTGTGCATTTGTTGCTCGCCTATGCAACCTACATTCGCAGAAAAAGCGCAAGTGATATTTTCAGTGCTCCGAAGGAGACAGAAATGTCGGAAAAAAACAAAGGAAAGAGATTTAAAATCGGAGGTATCCTGCTGATACTGTTTTCACTGCTGTACGTTCCTTCCGTTTTTCATTGGCTGTCCAATGACACTGTCAGCAGCGACGTTTTAAGAATAGGCGTAATTGAGGATTCTGTCAATATTGACGGGATCCTGGTAAGGGAGGAAGTGCTTCTCACGCCTTCCGACACCGATGGGAAATTCATTCCGGAGGTAGCGGAGGGTGAGCGGGTTTCTGCCTACAGCGGCGTTGCCACAATCTCGGACAAGGCTTCCCTGAGCCTCATAAAAGAGCTGGAGGAGGTAAATGCCCGGATCATACAGGCACAGAATGAGAGAGCGAAAAAAACCGATTTCTTTTCCGAGGATATGGCTAAAATCGATAGGACCATAGGGCAGAAAGTGCAGGGAATCATTAACCTGTGCAATACAAACTCCATGGACGGAATCAGCCAGCTGACGCTGGAAGTGGATAAGCTTATTGAAAAAAAAGCTGCCATCGCAGGAGAAGGTGAAAATGATACGCAGATACAGTCGCTGAAGCAGGAGAAAAATAACATCCAGCAGAAGATAAACACAAATACGAGCCAGGTCATATCCCAATATTCGGGAATCGTCTCCTACGCCATCGACGGCTATGAGCAGATCCTGACGCCGGAGTCCCTAAAAGAGCTGACGCTGGAAACGATCAAAAACGTAAATGATAAAAATCTACAAATTATTTCCGGCTATGAAGAAGTTACTGCAGGAAAACCGTTTATGAAAGTGATCCGGGGAAATTATACCTATATAGCTGCAATTTTAGATACTAAAAAAGCAGTAGTATTTAAAGCCGGTGATGATATCGACGTCAGGCTGAACAGCATCGGCGCCGTCGTTAACGGATATGTTGCGGACATAGCGGCAAAGGAAGGAGGTAAAGCGCTGATTACGGTGAGGATTGACAGATTTTCCGAAGAACTGTCCTCCCACCGGAAGATCAATGCGGATCTGATCAAGGATTCCCATGAAGGACTGAAGCTTCCATTAAAATGTCTTTATTCGCCCAACGATGATTGGACGAAAGCCAGGGTAATGCTGATCCGGGCAAAATGCGCCACGGAAAGGGAAGTGGAAATAGTTTCTAAAGATGAGGAATACGCAATTATTAAAACTCCAGACAGGATCGTGGAATCACTTAACAAAGACGGCCAAAAAATAATCCAAAAGATTTCCGAGAATGATACGAAAAAAACCGTCAACCTTTATGATACATACATTCTTAATCCCGAAAACATTAAGGAGGGGCAGATAATATTACAATGAGTATGGAAACGGATTATATCAGGGATAACGTTAAAGCAGTTTTGCAAAGAGTTGAAGCTTCCGCCCTTAAATCAGGCAGAAGGGCGGAAGATATCAAAGTGATTGCCGTCACCAAAACCGTGGACGAAAGCAGGATCTTAAAAGCGGTGGAAAGCGGGCTTTATGACCTTGGGGAAAACAGAGTCCAGGAGCTGTGCGACAAATATGAAAAAATCGGTAAAAGCTGCCGCTGGCATTTGATCGGCCATTTACAGACCAACAAGGTAAAGTATATCGTTGACAGGGTGGACATGATCCATTCCCTCGACCGGATGGAGCTGGCCGAGGAGATACAAAAAAGGGCCGAAAAGGCCGGCAGGGTCATGGAGGTACTGGTTCAGGTAAATATCGCGGAAGAGGAATCCAAGTTTGGAATGGAAATGGACAAAGTTCCGGACTTCCTGAAAAACGTAAGCAAATTTCCCAATATCCGGGTAAAAGGCTTGATGACCATCGCGCCGCTGGCGCAAAATCCGGAAGAAATAAGGTGGGTATTTACAGAACTTAGAAAATTACATATTGACATAACCAGGGAAAATATTGATAATATAAATATGGACTACCTTTCCATGGGCATGAGCAATGATTTCGAAGCGGCAATAGAAGAAGGGTCAAACATGGTACGGATCGGAACGGCTATATTCGGAAAAAGGTAGAGGGCAACCGGAGGCGGCAGGAGCAACCCCCTGTGCTTTCCTTAATGCCACGTCCCATACGGGTGCGAGGGAGTGCACCATACGATACTAAAGATAAAATGGAGGTAGTATACTTATGTCAGGTCTTATCAACAAGATGTTGAATTTTGTGGGCTGGGAATCCGAAGGCGAGGAAGATGCAGAGGAGCAGGAAACCGTCAGGGAGGAACAAAACCAGCAGGCTCAGTTCTTACATTCCGTTTCAAAAAAGCAGCAGAACAAGGTAGTGAATATCCATTCAAGTACACAGTTCAAGGTTGTTATCATGCAGCCTGAGAATTTTGAAGATGCCCGTGATATTTGCGATCATCTGAAAAATAAGAAGCCGGTTGTGGTAAATCTGGAGGATGTCCAGAAGGAATGCGCCCAGAGGATTGTGGATTTTCTGAGCGGAGCCGTATACGGCCTTGACGGTGAAATACAAAAGGTATCTGCCGGAATATTCCTCATTGCTCCCAGCAATGTGGACATCATGAGTGAATTTAAGGAAGAGTTTAAAACCAAGGGTGCTTTTCCGTGGGTCAAATAACATTGGAGGTTTAGCTTAAAATGATTTCCAGAGCAATCAGCATCGTTTTTACCATAGTCGAATTTGCAATATTGGCCAGGGTATTGATATCCTGGCTGCCGGTTCCCAGGGAAAACATATTCATACAGATGCTTTATACCATTACCGAGCCGATCCTGGCTCCCATCAGAGCACTGATTGAGAGATCCTCCTTCGGCAAAAACATGATGTTTGATTTTTCGCCGATCATAGCCTTTTTGCTTATAGGGATCCTCAGGAATATCATTTTGAGCTTGCTGTAATAATATTTTCAGTGCTCCCGGGCATACGGGAGAAAAGGTGAACCGCTGCTTTAAGAAGGGGTGCTAAGAATGAACTATACACCGAACGACCTGCAGAACATAACGTTTAAAAAGACTTTTATGGGCTATAGTGAAGATATGGTGAACGACGTGCTGGACAAAATCATTGAAGATTATAGCGCATACATCCGTGAAAATATTGAATTAAAAGACAAGCTGGCTTTGTTGAATGAAGGCCTTCAGCATTACAAAACCATTGAAGAATCACTTCAGAATACCCTGCTGGTGGCCCAGCAGACCGGCGAGGACATAAAGAAGAATGCCTATGAGAAAGCAGAAAATGTAATCAAAGAGGCCGAAGTCAGAGCGCAAAAGGTAATTACCGACGCAAACCAGGAAGTCATAAAAATCAAGTTTGAATATGAGGATATGAAAAAGCGCCTTCATGTCTTTAAGTCAAAAGCGGAGACACTGCTGCTTTCCCAGCTGGAAATAATAAAGCAGATGTTTGAGGAATAACAGTCCTTGACACTGCGGGGAAGGATATTGTATAATGCATGTAATATTTTATTATACAGCGTATGCGATGAGCGGAAAGAGTAGAGAATCCACACTTTAAAGAGAGCGGGCGACGGTGGAAAGCCTGTAAGGAAAGGTTCTTGAAAATCATCCGTGAGCAGCAGCCGGAAAGCAGGAGTAGCTACACAGGCCTGTGAGTAAGGAGTGCCGGTTCATGCCGTTAATGATGGGAAGAGAAAGCTTTACGTGAAAATTTCCGGACGCGTGGGATTTTTTGAAAGGTCAGTATCTTATAACGAAGCGATTATTGTGGTTTTGAAAAAACACGATAATAATTTGGGTGGTACCGCGTGAGCTTATAACCTCTCGTCCCTGATAAGGATGGAGAGGTTTTTTATTGATAGGAGGCAGGTATGTACAAAAAAGTAACAACGGATCTAAACTTTGTCGAAAGAGAAAAGGAAGTACTGAAATACTGGAAGGATAACAAGATATTTGAAAAAAGCCTTAAGTTCAGGGATGGGTGTCCGCATTTCACCTTCTACGACGGCCCGCCGACGGCGAATGGAAAACCGCACATAGGTCATATCCTTACCCGCGTGGTAAAGGATATTGTGCCGAGATACAAGACGATGAAGGGCTTCAACGTTTTGCGGAAAGCCGGCTGGGATACGCACGGCCTGCCCGTGGAGCTGGAAGTGGAAAAGCTCCTGGGAATCGACGGAAAGCCGGAAATTGAAAAATATGGCGTAGAGCCGTTTATCCAGAAATGCAAGGAAAGCGTGTGGAAATACAAACGGGAATGGGAGGACATGAGTGACCGTGTCGGCTTCTGGGCCGATATGGAAAACCCTTATGTCACCTATGACAATCATTATATTGAATCCGAATGGTGGGCTTTGAAGCAGATCTGGGACAAAGGACTGCTTTATAAAGGCCACAAGATCGTACCGTATTGTTCGCGCTGCGGTACGTCTCTCTCAAGCCACGAGGTGGCGCAGGGCTACAAGGATGTAAAAGAACCCTCCATCTTCGTAAAATTCGCTGTAAAAGGCGAACAGGGCGTTTTCCTGATGGCGTGGACCACAACACCCTGGACGCTGCCCTCCAATGTTGCTTTGACCGTGAACCCTGTTGAGACGTATATCAGGGCGAAATGCGGGGACGAGGTATATATTCTTGCGGAAGCCCTCGCTGCTTCGGTTCTGAAAGACGAGTTTACGGTATTGCAGAGAGTGCAGGGGAAGGACCTGTATGGAATGGAATACGAACCGCTGTTCAATTTTGCGCAGACGGACAAGAAAGCCTATTATGTGGTTTGTGATAACTTTGTCACCCTGACGGACGGCACCGGAATCGTTCATACGGCTCCGGCCTTCGGCGAGGACGACGCCAAGGTGGGAAAGGCCAATGACCTGCCCTTTGTGCAGCTTGTCAACGAACAGGGGGAATTCGTGGAATCGGTAACTCCTTGGAAGGGGATGTTTGTAAAAGAAGCCGATCCCCTGATAATAAAGGATTTGCAGTCCCGCGGACTGGTGTACAAAATATTGGATTATGAGCATTCCTATCCGTTCTGCTGGAGATGCGACACTCCGCTGCTTTACTACGCCCGTGACACCTGGTTTGTCAAAATGACCGCATTGCGGGATAAGCTGCTGGAAAACAACAACAGCATCAACTGGCTGCCTGACAATATCAGGGAAGGCCGTATGGGCAACTTCCTGGAAAATGTCGTTGACTGGGGTCTGAGCCGTTCACGCTATTGGGGGACGCCGCTGCCCATATGGGAATGCGAATGTGGATACCGGCACATGGTAGGCAGCATTGCCGAGCTTAAGGAATTCGGAAATGACGTGCCGGAGAATATCGAGCTTCACAAGCCGTTCATCGACAATGTATACCTGAAATGCTCCAAATGCCGCAACAGCGAGATGAAGAGAGTTCCCGAAGTCATCGACTGCTGGTTCGACTCCGGAGCCATGCCTTTTGCCCAATGGCACTATCCTTTTGAAAACAAGGAAGTCTTTGAATCCCGCTATCCGGCGGACTTCATCAGTGAAGCCATCGACCAGACCAGAGGATGGTTCTACACGCTTCTGGCAATATCCACGCTGCTGTTTGAAGAACCTTCCTTTAAGAACTGCATCGTTCTTGGTCATGTGAATGACAAAGACGGTCAGAAGATGAGCAAGCACAAAGGGAATGTTGTCGATCCCTGGTCCGTCCTGGACAAACAGGGAGCCGACGCTGTCCGCTGGTATTTCTATATCGGAAGCGCCCCATGGCTGCCCAGCAGATTTTATGAAGAAGCTGTCAGCGAAAGCCAGAGAAAATTCATGGGAACCCTCTGGAACACTTACGCCTTCTATGTTTTGTATGCCAATATAGACAAATTTGACCCGATGAAATACAAGCTGGAATATGACAAGCTTTCGGTCATGGATAAGTGGATCATATCCAGGCTGAATTCCCTTATCGCAGTGGTAGACAAGAATCTGGAAAACTATAGGATAACCGAGTCGGCAAGGGCGATACAGGAATTTGTGGATGATCTCAGCAACTGGTATGTACGCAGAAGCAGAGAGCGCTTTTGGCAGAAGGATATGAACCAGGATAAGATCAATGCCTACATGACGCTTTACACGGTATTGGTCGACTTGATCAAGACATCTGCTCCTTTTGTTCCTTTTATTGCGGAGGAGATCTACGGGAACCTGGTAAGGAACATCGATAAAAATGCTCCTGAAAGTGTTCATTTATGTGATTTCCCGGCGGTAAATGAAAACTATGTGGATGCCGATCTGGAAAAGTATATGGACCGTGTTTTAAAGCTGGTGGTCCTGGGACGTGCGTGCAGGAACACTGCAAACATCAAGAACAGGCAGCCTATAGGGAAAATGTATATAAAGGATACTGAAGATCTGCCGCCGATGTACCGGGATATAATCGCAGATGAGCTGAATGTGAAGGAAATTGTTTTTACCGAGGATGCAAGAAAATTCACCGTATATAAGTTCAAGCCGCAGCTGAAAACATTGGGTCCAAGGTATGGCAAGCTGGTTCCGCAGATCGGAAAGGTGCTGGCCGAAGTGGATGGGAATGCAGTGATGGAACGTTTCGGCAAAGGAGAGAAATTTGTATTTGAAATTGACGGAACGGCGATTGAACTTGCGGAAGCCGATGTACTGATTGAAACAGCCCAGAAGGAAGGTTTTGTTTCGGAAAGCGACAGGGACATTGCCGTGGTGCTGGATACAAACCTTACACCCGAATTGGTGGAAGAAGGCTTTGTCCGGGAAATCATAAGCAAGGTTCAGACCATGCGGAAGGAAGCCGGTTTTGAAGTGCAGGACCACATCCGGCTATACTATGGTAATAACCCTAGAATCAGCGGTATCATGGAAAGAAATAAAGCCCTGGTAGCCGACGAAGTGCTTGCCGATCAAGTGTTTTCCGCAGGCGGCGAAGGATATGCCAAGGAGTGGAATATAAACGGCGAGGCTGTGGAGTTTACGGTCAGCAAGGTATAGCAGGGGGGGCGGGTTTATGCCCGCCTTCCGGTTAGAAATTGGCAGATAGTGGTGTGCCGCAGAACAGTATACCTGCGTCTGAAAATGTAGGGGCGCGCATTGCGCGTCCTCAGAATGTTGTCTGTGGTATGCAATTATATTTTATAGACGATGGCGGTTCCATGGGGTCGGTCATTGATCGCCTTTGGGCAGAATGTAGAAGGTGGCGGTTTTGATGCTTAAACTAAATGTCAATCTGGATGAGAGAAGCTATCCCATCTATATAGCAGCAGATTTCTCAGGGCTTGGAAAAGCCTGCTTGAATGCAAGGCTGTCCGGAAAGCTGGTTATAATCACCGACAGCAATGTTGAAAACTATTATCTGGAGCAATGCAGCCAGCAGCTTTCCGCTGCCGGCTTTGAAATATCCAGCTATGTTATCCCTGCCGGTGAAAAGAGTAAAAATCTGGATACGGTCAGAGGTATCTATGATTATCTGGCAGGTTTGAAGCTGGACAGACAATCCACGTTGATAGCGCTTGGCGGCGGAGTGACGGGAGATATAACCGGCTTTGCTGCAGCTACCTTCCTTCGGGGCGTCAATTTTGTCCAGATACCTACGACACTTCTGGCGCAGGCCGACAGCAGCGTAGGAGGCAAAGTAGGGGTTGATTTCGAAGGACATAAGAATATTATCGGAGCCTTTTACCAGCCCCGCTATGTTTATATAAACATAAACACGCTCAAAACCCTTCCTGTACGGGAATTAAGGTCCGGGCTGGCTGAGGTGATAAAGCACGGCCTTATCCTGGATGCCGATTTTTACGAGTACCTGGACTATAATATGAATAAGATTTTCGCCTTTGATGAAAATGTCCTTCAATATCTTACGAAAATGAATTGTTCGATCAAGGGCAGTGTCGTTGAGCAGGATGAGAAGGAAGGAGGCCTCAGGGCCATACTCAATTTCGGCCATACCATCGGGCATGCCGTGGAAACCGTGTCGGATTTTGCACTTGCACATGGAGAATGTGTCTCCGTAGGTATTGTGGGCGCCTTTCTTCTAGCGCTGAGACTCGATATGGTTGATAAGGGTGATGTGGCAACAGTTAGAGGGACTCTGGAAAAGGCCGGATTGCCGGTCAAATTGACCGGCTATGACGTGGGAAAAGTGTATGAGACCATGTTCCACGACAAAAAGGTCAAAGGCGGCAAGTTGATCTTTGTGCTGCCGAAAGGGATAGGCGAGGTCATACAATGCAGCCTTAACGATGAGGAACTGATAAAGGCGGTATTAACTGAGTTATTGGTATAAACGGAATATAAGAGTCAAGCAGGAAATATACCGCTGAAATATAGAATATAAACTAATTTATTTGAAAAAGGATAGATAATAGTCATATGTATAACGATATTTTAGATATTGGTCCGATAACAATACATGGCTATGGGTTAATGATAGGTATAGGTGTATTGTGTGCTCTGTTATTAGCGGGTAAACGGGCGAAAAGCAGGGGGCTTAATATTGATATCGTGTACACCTTAGGTATTTTGGCTCTCGTATTTGGATTTATTGGTGCAAAACTCCTCTATTGCATAATAGAGATAGAGACTTTTTTTAATAACCCCTGGCAGGTTTTGTCCGGAAATGGTTTCGTAGTCTATGGAGGTTTAATTGGCGGCTTGATATCGGCAATGATTTATTGCAAATTAAAAAAGGTTCGTTTTTTGCAATATTTTGATTTATCGGCGCCATCAATAGCATTGGCACAAGGCTTTGGAAGAATTGGCTGCTTTTTAGCCGGATGTTGCTACGGCTGTGAAACAAATTCTTTTATTGGCATAGTGTTTCACAACTCATCTTATGCACCAAATGGTATTAAACTTATACCGACTCAGCTGTTGTCAAGCGCAGGGAATTTTTTGATTGCTGCTATCTTGTTATTATATGCTCGGAAAGAGCGAAGAACGGGTAAAGTTGGGGCGTTGTATCTCATCCTTTATGGTATTGGAAGATTTATAATAGAATTCTTTAGAAACGATTATAGGGGTAGCGTTGGAGTCCTGTCAACATCTCAGTTTATCTCCCTGTTCATTTTGGCAATTGGAATAGCAATGTTTGTTATGAATAAAGTACCTTGGATTAACAAACGAGAAAATATATAGCAATGGCCGCTTCTATGATTGGATAAAAAAAGCTTACCTGCACACCTGAGGATGAAAATGTAGGGGTGCGCATTGCGCGTCTGCATAAGTAGCCTTGTCGCCGACTGTGAAAATACTACGGCATATAAAACCCAATCTTTCTTGAAGGTAAACAAAATAAGATATCCATATTTTCTGACCGGTGTCTTTTCACAAAATATATTAGCTATTGGATTGGTTTATTCTCATAATGTTGAAAAATGTAGAAATATGCAGGAAAATTATTACTAATATTTGCAGGTTTCCATAACGTTGATGTAGAAATAGTGAAAATATTAATCAAAATATCCTCAGTATTTCCGGGGAGGTGCTTTTATGTCAATTTATCGAGTAAAGAAATTGTTTGTATATTTACTCATAATCTCGTTGATCGTATCAAGCATAAGCTTTCCTAATTATTCAAATGCTGTTGAAGCTCCTGCGGCGGCAATTGCAGCATTAGATGAGCAAGTTGCTGTACCAGTTGATGAAGCCAATCCCCCAATTTTGAATGTCACTGAAAATTCTACATCAATTTTAAACGAAAATGCTGCGCAAGCCACAGCCTCAGACTCTAAAGTATTTGATATTGACGAAATTTATCCTGCATTGAGTGTGTCAGGCGAGAATGAGTCTACTGGTGAAGGGATATCTGTTAGGCACGTAGCCCACATGCCTGAATTTGAAAATACGGTTGAACCTTTTACTCCTCCACCGGGCAGGCTATCAGGTATTCCAGAAGATACAAATAATAGTGTAAGTGATATTTTACCGACCGTTACTGACGCGGTCTATAACAATGAAGTTCCTTTAATACTACCTCCAGAATATATTAGCGTAGTTGAAGATGTTTATAGTATAGAGGATTTATCGCTTGAAATCGATACACTAAACACTTCATTAATAAGCGGTAAAGTAAGCAATTCATTTTCCATCAGAAACAAGAAAGGTCTGTATACGGCAGCCTTTACACCTCGGTCCGAAGAAGGCTTCTTAAGCTTTTCTTATGATGCTGCGAACCTAGTTATGCGGCCTTTAAGTGCCCAGTCGGTTACAGGGAGTGTTTATCAAAATACTATTACATACGAAGACATTTACCCGGATACGGATATCAAGTATACATTGGAAAGAAACCGGCTTAAAGAGGACATCATCATCCAAAAGTACACCGGCATGAATGAATTTACTTTTCAATTAAACATAAGTAATACCATTTATGATAAAAAATCCAGCGGAGAAATTTATTTTTTGGATCCAACCTCATCAAAACCACTTTTTATCATGGCTGAGCCTTTTGCCATTGACAAGGACGGCAACCGTTGTGACTTGGTTAGCTTTAAAATAACCGAAGGAGGTAGTTTAAAGCTCTTAATTGACCCTGACTGGCTTGAAAATGCCATGTATCCTGTAATAATCGACCCAACAATTTATTTGCCGGATGCAATATTCACCCGTCCATCAACTGCCTATAATATAGGAGGTTCTCAAGTTCAGACAAACCAGCCACGATATGAAGCAGGTAGGTTCGGCCAGGCGTTGATGATTGAGGAAGGGACGACGAACCTGATAGGAAACCCATCTTTTGAGACTGCTATTTC
>JAFABI010000069.1 GCA_023426125.1 Bacillota bacterium | reverse complement strand
AATATCAACGACAGCTGTGGCTCCACCCATATCGAACGCCTTGCGCCGCTTGTGGTAGAGGGCGGCTATACAGCGGGGCTTGCTTTTGATGGCGATGCCGACCGCTTGCTGGCAGTGGACGAAAAGGGCAATCTACTTGATGGTGACGTTCTGCTGTCAATACTCGGGGCCTATCTTTCGGCACAGGGTAAGTTGAATAATGATACTGTGGTAGTCACCTCGATGACCAATTTCGGTTTTTTTGAGCTGATGAAAACCCGCGGCACCAAAACCGAGATTACAAAGGTGGGCGATCGCTATGTGCTGGAGGTTATGCGCGAAAAAAACCTCTCACTGGGCGGCGAACAGTCAGGCCATATGATATTTTTAGAGCATGCCACCACGGGTGACGGCCAGCTTTCAGCCGTCATGCTGCTCAATGCGTTGGCTACTTCCGGCAAGCCGTTGTCGGAGCTGGGCGGTGAAATGAAGCGATTCCCCCAGATTATGCATAATGTAAATGCGACCGCAAGCATGAAATCTGCGTTAACAACCCATCCAACGGTCTGCGGCGAGATTGACCGCTGGCAGAAGACGCTGCAAGGACGTGGCCGCGTGGTCGTGCGCGCTTCTGGAACCGAGCCGTACATAAGGGTGATGGTTGAGGGCGAATCGGCGGATGAAATCACAAAGGCTGCCGATGATATTGCAACCGCCATCAGCACACACTTAATATGAAAATGTCTCGTTAAAAGAGATTAGAATTCCAATAATTAAGGAGAACCGGATGAGATTTTCTGCCGACTGGAAGGACTTTGAACTGATAGATGCAAGCGCAGGCGAGAAGCTTGAGCGCTGGGGCGATGTGCTGCTCGTCCGCCCTGACCCTCAGGTGATCTGGAGTACGCCAAAGGGGGCGCGTTGGGATAAAGCGGACGCCCGTTACCATCGCTCTGCAGAGGGTGGTGGCAGCTGGGAACAGCGGACGCTTAAAAAGTCCGAATGGGTCATCGGCTATAAAAACTTGCGCTTTATGATACGCCCAACAGGGTTTAAGCACACGGGGCTTTTCCCCGAGCAGGCCGTCAACTGGGACTATATGGCGGATGCGATTAAAAAAGCAAATCGTCCGGTTAAGGTGCTCAATCTTTTTGCCTACACTGGCGGTGCAACGTTGGCTTGCGCGGCGGCAGGTGCCTCGGTTGTGCATGTTGATGCGGCCAAGGGCATGGTACAGTGGGCGCGTGACAACGCAAAGCTTTCAGGTCTTGAAAGCGCGCCAATCCGTTGGATTGTCGATGACTGCAAAAAGTTTATCGAGCGCGAAATCCGCCGTGGGAACACTTACGACGGGATTGTCATGGATCCACCTTCCTACGGGCGTGGGCCGGGCGGCGAGGTTTGGAAGCTGGAAGATAACATCTTTGAGCTTTGCAGTCTTGTTACACAGCTTCTGTCTGCCAATGCACTGTTTTTGCTGCTGAATTCCTACACCACTGGGCTTTCACCCTCGGTAATGCAATATTTGCTCGCGGTGACCGCGGGCAAAAATGGTGGGACATGCACCTCCTCCGAAATCGGCTTGCCGGTTTCATCCAATGGATTGGTGTTGCCGCAGGGTTCCACCGCTATATGGGCTGGACAGGCATAAAATACCTTATTGAATTTCGGGTTCCACCGCTGTTAAGCAACGGGGAGCACCAAGACGCAAAGAAGGAGTACTATGGAGAACATTATCAGCGCTCAGGATTTGGTTTATGCCTACCCTGGTGAGCGTGAAGCCGCAGTAGACAGGGTGAGCTTGACTGTGCGGCATGGAGAAATGGTGGCGGTGCTCGGGCATAACGGTTCGGGCAAATCGACCTTTGCCAAGCACTTAAATGCCATTTTGCTGCCGCAGGGTGGCGTTTGTTACGTTGACGGCATCAATACCGCCGATGAGAACCAGCTTTTAGATTTGCGTCGCACGGCGGGCATGGTATTTCAAAATCCTGATAACCAGATTGTCGCAACCATCGTCGAAGAGGATGTGGCATTTGGACTTGAGAATCTGGGCGTCCCGCCTGATGAGATTCGTCAGCGAGTGGACGAGGCACTCAAAGAGGTAGGGATGTTTGATTACCGCCTGCATGCGCCACATCAGCTTTCGGGCGGGCAGAAGCAGCGCATCGCTATTGCGGGCGTCATTGCCATGATGCCTAAACTGATTATTCTAGACGAGCCGACTGCGATGCTTGATCCGCGCGGACGCGAGGAAGTTATGGAGACGATTACGCGGTTAAACCGCGATTTTGGCGTGACGATTATTTTGATCACGCATTATATGGACGAAGCCGCTTCCTGTCAGCGGGTGGTGGTCATGGATGATGGCAAGGTACTGCTGGATGATACCCCAAAGGTTGTATTTTCGCACGTGTCGCTGTTAAAACAAGTCGGGCTCGATGTACCGCAGGCCACCGAGATTGTCTACGAGCTTCGTCGCAGCGGGATTGATCTGCCCAAGGATATCATCACTGACGAAGAATGTGTTGAAGCACTCTCAAAGCTACTTTCAGCTGCAAAGGGGGCAAAAGCATGATTGCGGTAAAAGCCGATCACGTCAGCTACGTTTATTCCCCCGGCACGCCGTTTGAAAAAACAGCAGTGGACGATTTTTCTCTGGAGATAGAACAGGGTGATTTTGTCGGGGTCATCGGGCATACCGGCTCGGGAAAATCAACCTTTATTCAGCATTTAAACGGATTGCTTCGCCCGACTTCCGGTACTATTTCAATACTCGGGCGGGATATTTGGGCAGAACCGAAAAAAATTCGCGAGTTTCGCTTTCTCGTGGGGTTGGTTTTTCAGTATCCCGAGTATCAGCTCTTTGAAGAGACTGTTGAGAAGGATATCGCTTTCGGACCGACAAACATGGGCCTTTCGCCGGCAGAAATTAAGGATTGTGTCTATGAGGCCGCCGGTTTTGTCGGCCTTGATCCTGATGTGATGCAAAAGTCGCCTTTTGAGCTTTCGGGCGGACAAAAGCGCCGCGTTGCCATTGCAGGTGTGTTGGCTATGCGCCCAAAGGTGCTGATTTTAGACGAGCCTACTGCGGGGCTTGACCCAAAGGGGCGCGAACAGATTTTTGCACAGATTAAGGAATATCACCAAAAAACCGGCAGCACGGTGCTGCTCGTTTCACATAGCATGGAGGATGTGGCGCGCCATGCCAAGAAAGTTCTGGTGGTCAACGACTCTAAATTATTTGCCTACGGCACGGTCGAAGAGGTTTTTTCGCGTACTGACGAATTGGTGAAGATGGGTCTTGCGGCACCACAGGTGACCAAGATTTTCATGGAATTAAAGAACAGAGGCTTCGATGTCAGCACACAGGTTTACACCGTTGAGGCCGCACGGCGCGAGCTTTTGCGCGTTCTGGGAAAGGCAGGTGGCGCACATGCTTAAAGACATTACCATCGGCCAGTACTTTCCTGGGAATTCGGTCCTGCACCGTCTGGACCCCCGTATGAAAATCATCATGACCATGGGCTATATTACAGCATTGTTCATCGCCAGTAACATGGCGGGTTTACTGCTTTGTGCCGCCATGGGGCTGGCAGGCTACCTGATTTCGGGCATTCCACTGGTAATGGTTAAAAACAGCCTCAAGCCTGTAGTGCCGATTATTATCTTTACCGCTGTGCTTAACATGATTTTTGTTGAAGGCACGCCGGTTTTTGAGCTTTGGATTATAAAAATAACGCGTGAAGGCGTGTTGTTAGCAGTTCTGATGGTGGTTCGCATCATTTGCTTGATTGCCGGTACTTCGCTTCTCACCTACACTACCTCGCCGATTGCACTCACTGACGCAATTGAACGGCTTTTGTCGCCGCTTAAGCGCCTGCATGTGCCGGTTCATGAGCTAGCCATGATGATGACCATTGCGCTGCGGTTTATCCCGACGTTGATTGAAGAAACCGACAAGATTATGTCGGCACAAAAGGCGCGCGGGGCTGATATGGAATCGGGCGGCCTCATCGACCGGGCTAAGGCGCTGATTCCCATTTTGATTCCGCTGTTTGTGTCGTCGTTTCGCCGTGCGGACGAGCTGGCACTGGCGATGGAATGCCGCTGTTATCACGGCGATGAAGGCCGTACCCGCATGAAGCAGCTTCAGTATGCGCCGAGGGATTTTTTGGCTTTGACTTTCTCGCTGCTTATGGTGGCACTGGTTGTTGCCATGAACTTTATATTCCCGTCGATGTATTGAGGTCGATTTAAAAAAGTAAAGCCATGAGGTGTTATCCTTGCGAAATTTATTGGTGACGCTGCGCTTTGATGGCCGCACATTTTGCGGCTGGCAGGTTCAGAAAAATGCCCCAACTGTGATGCAGGCTTTTCAAGATGCGTTGGAAGCGGTGTTAAAGCACCGCCCTGACGTAAAGGGCTGCTCACGAACCGATTCGGGGGTTAGCGCCGCGATGTACTGTGTCTCGTTTTTAACCGACAACCGTATTCCGTGCGAGCGTCTGGTACCAGCTTTAAATGTCAAGCTGCCCCCTACGATTGCGGCTATAGCCTGCCGTGAGGTTGCACAGGATTTTCACGCGCGCTATTCCTGCAAGGGCAAGCGCTATTGCTTCCGGATTTTGAATAGTGCCGTGCGCGATCCCTTTTATGAGGGGCTGGCGCTGCACCTGCCACACCATTTGGATGTTGATTTTTTGCACATGCAGGCGCAGCAATTTGTCGGTACCTTTGATTTTGCCGCGTTTCAAAATAGTGGCTCATCGGTTGAAGACACCGTGCGCACAATTTTTGATTGTTCTGTAATACGCCGGGGTGATCTGATTGAGTTTTCGGTCGCGGGCGACGGATTTCTTTACAACATGGTAAGTATCATGACCGGTACATTGCTGGACATTTCCCTGGGCAATCTTGCGGCCGATAGCATTCCCGATATTATTGCCTCAAGAGAGCGCAGCCGCGCCGGTATGACGGCACCGGCACGTGGGCTGATGCTGATGGAGGTTTTTTACGACGATATATTTCCGGCGACTTAATAGGGCTGTCGCCCGCATTTGAGTTTTGATGAAGGGAGATGCAAGCGTGGGCAAAACCACCGATTTTGAAAAGGAACGCAAGAAATATGCCCTAAGAAAGACCCTGCGGCGTTTGTTTGTGGTTGCGCTGGTCACTGCGGTTGCCGTAGTAACCTATGCGCTGCGCTTCGATATCGCTTCGCAGGGCTTTGGTGTGCTGTTATCGGATACGATCGCAATGCTTTTTGACCAGACCGGCTATCCAATTAACATTGCGTCTGAGCCGCTGCAGCTTACATCGGTCGGCCATCGAGCCGTACTTGTGACCGAAAATGCAATTTCGGTTTATAATCAGGCGGGCAAACAGGTTATAGATGAGCGCATGGTGGGCAAAAACACGCTGGCGGTTTCTGCCGGGCGTTATCTTTTAACCTATGCGCGTGGTGGCTATGATTTAGAGATAAGATCGGGCGAAACGGTGATATTTTCGCATAAGTTCGATTATCCAATTTACACCGCTACCATAGCACCCACAGGTGCCTGTGCCGTCTCAACAGCGGCGCTGGGTGACCAATCGCAGGTCATTGTTTACGATTCGAACTATACACAACAATTTTTATGGGTCTCGGCTGAACGAATTATCTACAATCTGGCGCTGGACAAAAATGCGCGTTATATTGCGGTGGGTGGCGTTGGTTTAAATGGTGGCACACTTGAATCAGTGGTGACCGCTTTTGAGATTTCGACCGGTCAGGAACGCTGTTCCCATGTACTTTCTAATGAGCTTCTTCTGGCACTTTCGCTGACGGAAGCAGCGGAGGCTACTGCTGTTACCGACCGAGCGGTGCATCGCCTGTCAAATGTCAGCGGAAAAGAAAACAGCTATTCATTGTCGGATGAACATATTGCAAGCTTTGCCATTGCGCCAAATGGTGCCGTTGCGCTAGCTATAGGTGATTTTGAATCGGCGCATACTGTAAGACTGGTTCTGTTAAATGAAAACGCAGTGCCGACGGCGGAAGGTAGTTTAGACCGTAACATTAAAAGCCTGCATTTTTATAATGACGGGCTGATCGCTTTTTTAGGTGAACGCGCAGTGCGTTTTAATGCGCAGCTGCAAAAGGAGGAAATAACCGAGACACCAGATGGGATTTGTGCGCAGGTGATAGGAAAGAGACTTTATTTTGCAACCATGCAGCAGATTAGCAATACCACCATAAGATAGGATTAGAAGTCTGCGTTATAGCGGAGTGATAGTATATCCTGCTGTTTTGCTATAAAAGTAGTTTTGCGAGGCTAAACAAGATTGAATATAGTATCAATAATGCAGAAATTTTTTTAGACGCTGCCTGTTGATAACACCAGCGCACTATTTAAAGTCTTGCAGCTGTGTTGGGATGCTGCGGTCAAAGCGTCGGTAAAGCTGACCGGACAGAAAGGAAGAAATGCGGATGTCGTGGATTTTGGATGCGCTGACGGTGGGGATCATTGCCGTTTTTGCAATTTCCTCTTACAGAAAAGGCTTTTTAAACACCATAGTTGTGCTGCTGGGATCACTGGGGGCCATGTTTGTATCCCTCACCTACAGTCAGCCAGTGGCAGAAGTTATTTATCAGAAGTTTTTTTACGAAAAGATTTCCGCTATGGTGGCGCAGCATCTTGGTTCGTTTACCGCAGCCGATGCTGCGAATTTTGCTAAAAGTATCGAGGATTTGGCTGGCGAAATGCCTGCGATTCTTTCATCAGCGCTTCAGTCGGAGCTGGGAATCTATGTCGGACAATGGTATCAGCAACTGGCTAACAGCGATGCCGCAACAGTAACCACTGCCATAACCAATACAATCATTGCGCCGCTTGCAATCGGCCTACTGCGGGTTGTGGTGTTTTTTATCATGTTTAGCCTTCTGATGATGCTCGTTAACAC
>JAFABI010000075.1 GCA_023426125.1 Bacillota bacterium | reverse complement strand
GGAGCTCCCAAGACCGTGAAGGAAAACGTATCCAAGGAAGAAGCCGCTTCCATTGAAGTAAAATTCAAAGAAGTTGGCGCTTCGGTAGAAATCAAGTAATACGACAGGCATGAAAAAACTCGCTGATAATTCAGCGAGTTTTTTTTACAAATAGATCGTAACAAACTGCAGGGAAGGCCGGTTTTCTCTTCCTGTCTTGATAAATTTCCCGCTTTACAGTTTCATTCTTGATTTTCTCTTCAATCTTTGCTTCCCTCTCAGCTTGTTTCTTCGGCAGCCTTTCCTTTAAACATGAGGCATCCACTACCTTATACGGTTTTTCCCCATGAAGTCGTGAGCCGAATACCTGCTGATCACTCTATATATGATTCTGGTTTGCATATGTACGCCAGCGTTTATTGACAGAAAGAATAAAATAATAAATCGTGCTAACGAAAAAGACATAAATGTTTCAAATTTTGGGATTAACTGTGGTACAATGTAAATATAGAAAATAATTAAGGCTAAAATACAACAGAAAAAATGGGGGTGAATCCATGTTTTTACTGCGGATAGAAAATAAAGTTGAACGGTTGAAGGCAGAACGGTTATATGAGCAATATAGGAACCTGATGTACAGCGAAGCCAAGAAGATCCTAAAGGACGAGCATCTTGCCGAAGATGCCGTCCAGCAGTCCTTTATAAAAATAATTAACAATTTGCACAAGATTGATGAAAATAATTGTCGCCGAACACGAAATTTCATGGTTATTATATGTGTAAATGTTGCAAAAAGCATGTATAAGAAAAACTTGTATTTAAACAAAAAGGATTCTATGACCGAAGATATTGATGCTGACACAGTTGACCCCGGAAATGATCCGCTGGATATTTTGATTGATAAAGACAGCGTCAAGCAAATAACCAAAGCGATTGATGCATTAGAACCGATATATAGGGAAGTTATTTTATTAAAACGAGCCTACAAATATAGCCGGGAAGAAATTGCGGAGCTGCTGGAAATACCGGAGAGGACGGTTAAAAAAAGATTGGAAAGAGCAAGAAGACAGTTATCGCAGGTATTGGTGAAGGAGGAATTAAAATGAGCGATAATAAAACCCTGGACAAAGTATTTGATGATATAATTGACGAAGCTGCTTCCATCGTTGCAGAAAATCTGGGAGCGGATATGCCTGAGCCGGAACCGAGAGAATTTTCAAAAGAGCATGAAGCTGCAATGCGGAAGATCTTTAGAAAAGAGCGGAAGAAACTGTTTTTAACAAAAATATCGAAATATTCAAAGCGCGCCGCTGTATTTTTGCTTGCGGTTATTGTTGTGTCAGGCGTTGCAGTTTACAGTGTAGAGGCCTGGCGCATTAAGGTTATGAACTTTGTTATTGAAATGAAACGATCCCATTCGGAAATCAATTTTGGAGAAGACAATACAAAAGGTGATTCTTATACATCCGATGAAATTACCCTTGGCTATATACCGGAAGGCTTTAAGATTGAGAAAAGAGATGTCAGAGATGATAGAGTCAGCCTGGTTTTCAAAGGGAAAAACAATTACTTTGTTTTTTCTATGAATAATTTTACTGTATCGATGGCAATTGATACGGAAAACGCGTCTGTCAAGAAAACTACGATAAATGGGCAGGAAGCGCTTTTCAGTTCAAATAGTAATGTCAATATTTTAGTATGGCACGATAAAGAGTTTTCATATACATTAAGCGGGACAATCGTAGAAAAGGAAATAGTAAAAATAGCAGAAAATGTTGAAAATTAAAAATATTTAAAATGCTTGTCGCCTTGTCCTCTTTAAGCTGGTTATTATTAGTGAAAACCAATTTAAGGAGGATCTTATTTTTATGAAGAAAAAAGTCTTGGGAAAGCTGATAGCTTCAATAGTTTCTGTATTAATGTGTTTAAGCGGTATGAATGTATTTGCCGCTGGACAGAAAGATCCAGTCGTTTCGGTCCAGGAGAATACTTACATTTCGCCTTATTTCCTTGCAATAGTCAGATGTGTAAACGATTTGACTTTAAACTCAGGTGGCAGATTAACATGTGAAGGCGAAACCGAGGTTCAGTATGGATACATTGCAGGGATTACCATTGAGCTTCAGCAATACGACGGGCAATGGAATACAATCAAAACCTGGAGTAACTCAGACAGCACAATTGTTTCTTTAATGAAGGACTGGTATGTGGCAAGTGACTGCCAATACAGACTACAACTTACTCACACGGCGATGAATAGCAGCGGTACTGTAATTGAGAGTTTCATCAATTACAGTAGAATTGTTACTTATAATTAGATTTCAAAAAGAGCCAAAGTTTTTTAGAATAATTGTCGCCGTTTTCGTTTTTTGAAAGTTATTATTAATGTAAGGCATAGATTTAAAAAAGATAACCTCAAGTGTGCATATACCAAAAGTTTTAGGCAGTGTATACTATTTAAAATAAAAAGCCTTCAGATCACATGCTACTTTGCCGGTACTAATGATCTGAAGGCACAGCCCCTACACAATTTAGTATAGGACTACAATATAATTTTATACTATTTTAGGGTAATTGTGAAGGGAGAACTATACGAGAGGGAGGCTAGTGATTTTTATTTTAGATTCAACCCTAATAATAAAAATTATATTTTTGGAGGTATTTATGATGAAAAACTCAATCAAAAAAGTTTTGTGTGTCATTTGCTTATGTACATTAGTAATAAGTCTCCTGGGGAGCGCATCTTTTGCTCAACCTGCTTTTGATATAACAAAAGCAAAGCAGGACCTGACAAATAGGTATAAGAGCAACTATATACCGATGTCTCCAGAAGAAGTCAAAATCAGAGCAGAAATGATAGACCGACAGTTATGCAAACTTATTGCAGAAGGCAAGTCACAAATAGAAATTGATAATGCAATGAAAGCTAATAAACTTTACAAGTTAGAAGTTCCTACTAATTCCAATTCCGGGATGATTCCGCTGTCTGCACCAAACGATGCAATTTGCAACTCAGTTAGTATCTATTATGATTCAGGAGCATCACAATGGGTTGTAAGTGGTGGTGGCTGGTGGACTACTGATCAATGGTTTAATGATAGAAATTGGATATGGGTACCTTATATTGGAGAAACTCATAATGTTGGAGGTTATGATTCTGTGGGTATTGCATATAATAACACTTCTGGTACCTATAATACAAGTGTAATTTCATCAATGGGATATATAACAGATCAAGATGGATGGGGAGAATCCTCTGATAGTCCGTCTCATGGCGATGGTTCACTTGGAGTTGCGTTTGATTTCCAGGACAAACAAAAATATACGAGAAGCCCGGTAAACCCAGTAGTTTACTCATATGATGTGGCTTATCAAGGTAAAGGGTATTCTGCACTTATTAGATACAATAGTAATTTTGCAAACTATAATGGTAATGCAAGAGTATTTTATGCTCATACATGGAATACCTGCAACATAACTAATCTATCATTTGGAGCAGGATCTGGATTTACATTTGGAGTTGATATTGATTTTTCCACTTCAAATGGATGGAAGATATTTACTAACTCTGATACAAGCTTTTAATAAAAAAATTTCTTTCATGGTTAAACACTGTGGCTATAATACCTCTTAGATTAGGAGGTATTATAGTGCTTTAAATAAATAACTCAACTTTCCCACTTAAAAAGTGGAACTGGACATTGATAAATCAATACAAATTTGTAATAAAATATATAAAAGCCCCGCTTTTTTTGGTATAATAGAAATATCGACAAATCTAATAATACCAATGAAAAGAGGAACTTTTATGGATTCTATTATAACAGATAATTCAAACGCTGAACATGCTATTTCTTCCAAAATTGATACCTTTTTTGTTGATTTTTCAATTAGCAGACTCATGAAGAAATCAAATTTCTACAAAGAAGGCGGTATCCAGTGCGTTGTAGTTCTTAAAGAGATCTTCGGATTGGTTTTTTCGGGTAAAAACCTGTTTCGTACCTTAAAAATGAACCCTGATGATATCTCATTCAAGAAAAACACCGCATACAGATTCCTTAACTCCAGCACTTTCAACTGGTCAAGATTACTGCTGTTGCTGGATACACTCATTATAAAAGGTATCAACCCGTTAACCTCCGAGGATAGGGTAAGTGTGCTCATCGCGGATGATTCCTTGTATGACCGTAGTCGGAGCAAGAAAGTGGAACTCTTATCTCGTGTCTTTGACCACACAACCCGTAAGTTTGTTAAAGGTTTCAAAATGCTTACCATTGGCTGGTCAGACGGAACTACATTTCTCCCCATTGCCTTTTCACTCTTGAGTTCAAGACACGAGAAAAAGGTGCTATGTTCTACTGACAGCAAAGTCGACAAGCGTTCTGCCGGTTACAAGAAAAGGGCCGAGGCAACAGCAAACTCTACTGAAACACTCACGAAACTCCTGGATTCTGTAAAAGGTTTACCGGCAAAGTACCTACTTTTTGACAGCTGGTTCGCTTTTCCTAAAACTATTGCAAGTGTTGTAAAACGCAAGCTTGACGTCATCTGCATGCTGAAAATCAGTTCGAAGATCCACTACCTGTATCAGGGTGAATGGATGAGTCTTAAGGAGATATACAAGCGGATCACCCCTGCTGCCAAAGGCGATATCATCGGATATGTAACTGCAAGCATCAGAGAATCGAAGAAAATCCCTGAACTCATAGAGGTAAAGATCGTTTTTGTAAAGGATCGACACTCAAAGAACTGGCTTGCAGTTTTGTCCACCAACATCGACATCAGCAATGAGGAGATCATCAGGATCTACGGCAAGCGCTGGAACATAGAGGTTTTCTTCAAGGTAGTGAAATCTTACCTGGCTCTGGCAAAAGAGTTTCAGGGTCGCAGCTATGACATGATGCTTGCACACACAACCATCGTTTTCATGCGATATGCAATGCTCGCTCTGGAATCCAGGAATTCCAATGATCCCAGAACGATTGGCGACTTATTTTTCAATATGTGCGATGAAGTAGAAGACATCAAGTTTTCAACATCCTTAATGCTGGTGATAGAGCTTTTGAGGAAGATTCTTAATGATAATCCGATGATTAGTGACCAAATTGCCCATCAAACTATGGATGCATTTATTCTTGCTCTACCCGCAGTTTGGAGGCATAAACTAAAGTTAAGCGCTTGAATGTATTAATTTGTCAAGGTCCAGTTCAGCCTTTTAGGCTGGGAAAGTTGAGTTAATAAAAAGTATATCATGAATATATAATTAGAAAGGTAATTGCGAAACTCTTGAAAAAAAGAGAACCATATATACCAAATTTCAGGAAAACTGTGAACGCAGACGCAGCAGTGAACATTGAAAAGAGAATAACGACAAACAAAAACTGTGGATAACTATCCTAATTCAGCATGAATGCATGTAGAAATAAACCCATATTAAAGGGGCATGCAGAAGTCTGTATAACGTATTTAAATACTGCTATGCTGAAATCAAAGGTTTGAGGCTTCGTATGTATTTATGTTGGTATATGCTATCAGCAAGAAGCACAGTAACAAGTTGAGTAATGCCTGCTAAATACAAATCAGCTTCCGAGGTAAAAGCATTTCTTGTTTTTCGTCCTACGACGCAGAAACTGTCTTTAAAGTGGTTGATGGATTTCTCGACAGTCACGCGTATTTTGTAGGTATCGTCCCATTCTTCGGTTCCACGAACGGTTCCTAGGAAGGTACGAAGATTTTTTTTTTGGATAGGGGTCTTCCAGTATGATTTCTGAAATGCATTTTAAAACCCAATGGGATAAGGGCATCAATATCAAGGTGTTTTTCCAACATAGAAAGAAATTTGGTTTTTCGTTTTCAAAGGATTCGAGGCAGCCTGCGTAAATATCATTGAATGATAGCTGTTTCGGTTTAATCATTAGCTTATAACTCCTTACTTTTTGTAATTATGTAACTTAGTAACTACATTTTACCACAATTAAGTGAGGAGTTATATAGATAGCTAACCTTGAAGATGCTGAATACTAGCGGCTTTTGGGGTTTGGCAATTAACTAAAAATATAATTAGATATTGAAAGGAGAAAAAATAAAATGAGTATTGGACTTTTTGTAATTTTACCGATTACTTTAGCTGGAATAGTGTTACTGGCATATTTTTTAAAAATGTTACTTAAGAATAGGAACTCTACGGATATAATTTTACTAGGAATGGAAATAACAATAATTGGCGGTATACTTTTAATAAGTAAAAGTATAAATTTTGTTGGAAGTGATATTGTTGAAATATCTGCAGTTTTCACAGGTTTAAGTGTCTCTTTGGCAGGTTTGTTAAAAAACAATAAAGTATAGGAGAAAAAACTAATTATTAACCTGACTCTGATTTGGTGGACACAAGTAAAGAGTCAAAGGGGACGGTTCTCATTGACTCATTACTGTACCTTTGATATAATTTACCTGCAGAAAATGTTGAGGGAATTATATCTTATGCCAAGACAAATCAATCGAAAATCAACTTGGAGGACATCAAAGCGAATAAGACTATTCGTGAAGGTATTATCAGACATCTAAAATTTGAGAAGGAGTACTCAGTCCGTCAGGTAGCAAATTTGCTTGATCTCAATAGAAATGTAGTTCAGAGAGTTAGAGCGGAATGAGTCAGAAAGAACCGTCTCCTTTGAGCATGCAGGCGGCGCAGCAGCACCCGCAGCTGAAGAAAAGACGGAATTCAACGTTATCCTGAAGGATGTCGGCGCAGAAAAGATCAAGGTTATCAAGGTTGTCAGGGAATTGACAGGCCTGGGCCTGAAGG
>JAFABI010000074.1 GCA_023426125.1 Bacillota bacterium | reverse complement strand
TAACTTCCGATAATCTTTTCCGGGGAACTACGCTTGGTAGGTGCATAGGCGAGCAGCAAGCTTTAGCTTGCGACCAGCCCGCTCCATTCCCCAGAAAAGAATCGGAAGTAATATTTCCGGTGCTCCTTAGTTCATAAGACTGCCGATAGCATGCAAGGGCCAGCCGGTAATTAAATACCTCTTCATGAATTTCTCCCAGGGATTCCAGAATAACCGGTGTATTGATGTCCGGTACAGGGATTGCAGTATTGGACGCTTCTCTTATTTTCAGACACCTTTCCATGTCCCGGATGGCTTCTTCATACTGCCGGAAATGTTTCCGCAGCTCTCCCCGCAGAACAAGAAGATCGGTGTAAAAGGGAAAATAGCTTATTCCCTCTTCCAGTACGTCAAGGGCATCCTTCTGCCGTCGAAGGGAGATAAAAGACCAACCCAGGCATTTATACAGATGGGGCGCATAGAGATCGTCATGGTTTACGCTTTTGCGTGCTCTTTGAAAATATTCAATGCTTTCCTCGTACCGCTTCCGGTTTAAAAGCTCGATGCCATACACGTATTGCAGATACCCATCCTCCGGGTATTCCTTGAGGTCCTCCTTCAGCAGCAGGGAAAGCTGATCGGCGTCACCGGACGACAGGTTTGGGCCTTCTTGCTGAAAGATGCGGATGCCGGAGTCTTTCACATTGGCCAGGAGTTCCTCCGGTATCCGCTCACAGGCCCTGTATTTATAGCGGTATTCCTTACGGTTCCGGAACAGGCGTAATGACTGCACCGGGGAAGATATCCGGTAGTTTTCCGAATAGCGGTCGATGTAGAACAGGTATCCCTCCGCGTTGGGATTATCCAGGAGAGGTTTGACTTCCTTCAATTGTTCCGCGGGGATGGTCTCATTTGCCTGGAGAAATAAAACCCATCTTCCCTGCGCCTGATCCAGGCAAAGGTTTTTGGCTTCACTGCGGCTATTGTTCCATTTCACCGGATAAACACGGGCGCCGGCCTGTCCGGCCACAGCAACGGTTTTATCCGTCGATCCCGTATCCGCCAGGATGATTTCATCCGCAAGCTCCTTTATAGCCTGCAAACAGCCGGCAATATACTTTTCGTCATTTTGCGTGACCATGCACACGCTTAACCGTTTTCTCCCCGCCATGGACCCTTATCCGCCTTTCTACCCTTTTCGCAGTTGCTCATACTTCTTAGCCGCCAATTCATATTCGCCCAATTGATAATAGGCATCCCCCGCCTTTTCCATGACCGCCCTGTCACCCGGCTCAAGCCCCAGATAGGCTTCATAAACAGGTATTGCCTTATCCCATTGCGACTGCAAATGCAGCAGCGAGGCATAATTATACAGAATATCCCGATCTTCCGGGTTCAGCTCATACGCTCTTTGAAAATACATTCCGGCATTGTCCCAGTCCTTCATTTGATAAAGAAGCACTCCGATCCCGTTCAGGAGCTGAAAATTGCAGGGCTCCCGCAACAACTGATCCAATTTTCCTTCCAGGTCAGCAATGCTGTTCACAGGCTTCACTCCCCTCCCCCGGCTGTGTATTTTCCAGTTCCTTTACCGTATCCTCCAGCAGTTCCGCCGTATTCTCCAGATGAATCGCTACGCTTTGGCAGACAAGATTCAGGTGGTGAAAAAAGTCATGCTGTATCCGGAAAATCTCCGTAATCTTCTCCGGGGTATCAATGAACCCAAGACGGTTCATGAGATAAAAATAGGTAAAGATAACCTGCTGCGAAAAGCAGCGGTACAGGTCGTCTGCGATAAAAAGCTGATAGGTGTTGATATGCTTCCGGTACGTTTCATCCAGTATGCTCCGGTATTCCGCGCTGTCCTTTTCCTGCGACAGGCGGATCATTTCCATGCATGCCAGCTTCCCTGCGGCAGCCTCCCGGCTGAGCTTATGAAACGAACAGGCGTATTCCTCCACACTTTTTATGAATCCGTTCAAACCCTTTTTTCTTTCTGTCCTGTTGAGCTTTGCCCTGTTTTCGGCAATGATTTCATGGACACGGCAGGGTATGGGCCTGATGCAATATTCTTCAATAACCCGGGCCAGTTTTTCACACCGGGTTCCTTTAATTCTGGCTCCGCCTTCCGTGGCGTTGAGGATTGTTTTTTCCGGGTGGCCGGCAATTTTCCGTTCCAGTCCCTGCTTGAAATCCGTCCACAATTGGTTTGACGGTATCCTTGTCCCGTCATTGCCCTCCACATAGACAACAGGCTTTGAAGCCATAATTTCTCTTGCCCGCCGGCCTTTCTCCCCCGAATAAACTGCGTCCTTGCTATGGGTGACCCCTTCGGGTCCATAGGCAAAATCCTGTCCTACAAAAACGATGGGGTTTGCTCCCAGGTATACGGCCAGTTCCAGGGCGAGATGAGAGACATTGGCGCCCGCATCAAGGGCGCTTCCATCCCCCAGATGCTTGTTCACCCATTGGTTGATTGCTTCCATTTTGCGGAATATGGGGATTTTTGCTCCGGGAAAGGAGGGGTACACCTTTCTGTCGACGAGCCCCAGGCAGAGCAAGGCCATGTCTTTGGGATAATCAATATTTTCAAAATGATACGTATAGGTATATTCCGTGCGCTCTATAATGGTTAATATATCCGGAAGGATATTGTTTTTCATCATGGGAAGGATGGCCGACTCTTCACAGATTACCAGTCCCTTGTTCCCGATCTCCTTCAACTGCCGTATATTTTTATCCAGGGACGGTCCGTTGGCGATAATGAATGCAGGAACATCCCTGAATTTGTCTTTTAAGCAGCTGATATAGGGATTCTGCACGATTTCCTTAATGTTGGCCATTAAATTGTTCAATCCTATCAGATTATCCAGATGGTCGTTGCCAATGTAAAATACGAATAATCCCAATTGCGAAAATACATATTGGTGGATCCTGCCGTATTTCGCCTTGAAATTCCGCTGCGCCGCAGGCGTAAAAGCAATGGCGGGAGAGGTGCAGTAGGCAAAAGCAATACTGAAAAACAGCTGGTCGAAAGCCCTGGTGAAATGTTCGGCGTCACCCACAAGGAAGGCAATTTTTTGCGTCCGGACAACAGGCTCAAAATCAAAATAGTAAAGCATCGCTGCAAACAGGTAAATATTCTGCTCAAAAAGGACCACCAGGGTATGGGGCTGCTTTAGCTCGAATATGCGGAACAAAGGGTAGCCAAAACCGGAGCCGTACATGAAAATGGCCCCCGCCCCTTTTGCGGAGATGCTCCCGCACCATTGCTCCGCTTCCCGCAGAGGCTGCCGGCTGGTGATCCAAAAGCTTTTACCGTCTTCATGATACCGGCACAGGGGATAACCATCCTCGTTATAAGTTACTTCGACTCTCTCCCATAATTCCGTTTCGCCGATTTGCAGCACGGATTCCCTCAGCCAGGGAGTCAAAAGCTGCAGGTTTTTCCGGAACATTTCCTTTGTTTCCTTCGGTCCTGCGACAATCATTCCTTACCCTCCCCCTCAACCAATTCTTTTGCCACAGGGTAAAGCTCAAACTCCAACAGATCCGTCATACCGGTAATATCCTGATTTTGCATGCACTCCCGGAGCTTTTTGACTACCGGCAGGATTCGGCCGGTTTCCAGCTTCGGCGTTTCAAGAAATTGATCAAGCTCCAGAAGAAGTTCCAGATCGTCCAGGCTGTTAAGGAAGCTATCCAGTCCATGAGGATCCTTGCCTGTTCTGAAATACTCCACGGAGGAAAGCAAAGAGCTGCAAAATCTCCCGCAGGCTTTTTTAAACCGGACTTGCGCTTTCATCCCTGCTATCTCCTTCATAAATCAGTTTCCTCCAGCCGCATTTTTGATACCCTTCCAGATTCTTCAAAGTATAAAATACCGTTGCCTGCATTCTTGCGTCAAAAAAGCTTACGGCTTCCTGTCTTTCCTTCCTCTCCTCCTCTGTCGGGAAAAGCCTTCGCAGGCCGGCCGCTTCATTTCTGATTTCGGACAGCAGCCTCTTCATTTCCGCAGTCCGGGAGGTATAATGGAATACCTCAACCACCCGCTGCCGTATCTCACAGGAATAGGACTCAAAATCCTCGTGGAAGTTTTCTTTTATTCGCATCGATCTTCTCCTCGTCTTACCAGGCGCTTAATCCTCCATCTACGACAATACTCTGCCCCGTAACATAGCTGGATGCTTCCGAAGCCAGATAGATCAGGGCCGCTACCATCTCATCCGGCTGCCCCATCCTGCCCATGGGTATCCTGTCTGAATAATTTTTCCGGAAGGTATCGTTCTGCCCGCTTTCATTTCCGCCCGGAATCAATGTATTTACCCGGATGTTTTTGTCTGCCCAGTAGGTTGCCAGGTATTTGCTCAATCCGATCACTGCTGCCTTTGAAGCGGCATAAACGGCCGGGGTATTGATTTTCCTTCCCAGATAAAGGGACCCTTCATAGATCCGATGGTCCGGCGCCAGCATTCCATAGATGGAAGAGGTCTGAACAATACTTCCGCCTTTCTGCTGCCGGACCATTTCAGCGCCGACGGCCCGGGCGACAAGAAACATCCCGTCCAGGTTGACGGACATGATCCTGCGCCATTCGTCCGGAGAATACTCCTCAAAAGGAGCAAAAAACGCGTTTAGATCCGCTGACTTGCATGCGGCATTATTATGTAAGATATGAATTTCGCCAAATTCCTCTTTTACTCCGGCAACCATGGCCTTTACATCCCCGGGGGAAGAAACGTCGCAGACAATACCCAGGCACTTTTTCCCATACCGCTCCGTCAGCTTACCGGCAAACGCCTCTGTTTCCGTTGCATCCAGGTCGATCACCGCCACATTGGCGCCAAATTCCGCCAATCCGGCGCAAAAACGTTTCCCCAGTATTCCCAGCCCCCCTGTAACCACAGCCGTTTTGCCTTCAAGACTGAAAAGGTCCTTATAGGATGTTTGAAGCATCATTTCCCTCCCTTTCCTCCATTAACAGCCGTACAAATTGAAAATCCAGCTCCGAATCGATATCGACGGAACGTTCCTGCGGCATGATATGCAGCAATGTATCATGGTTAAAAACCGTCGGGCTTTCTAATAACGCCTCCCTTTGCCAGGCATAGACGGAAGCGTTCATATCATAGCACTGCGGCGCATCCTGCCTGCGGAAAACCGGTTCGGGCATGGGCTTGGAGAGCTGGACCACTCCCCGGTCACTCAGTTCTACCAGATTAAAATACGGGGACCTGCGGGCAGGCGTACCTGTAATCACATTGGACACCTGTTTTGCCTCAAGAAGTTCCACAACGGCAATGATATCGGAAATGCGGCGAAGCGGGGATGTGACATCCAGATCGACAATAACGTCAAAGGTCTGCCGGGCCAATTCTTCCGCCTTCCTTAAGCAATGCCGGATAACAGGTATCTTTGGCGCCTGGTCAGTAGCAAGATGAGGAGGCCTCTCTATCAGAAAATCCGCCCCCCACTGCTTTGCAACCGCTAAAATAGCATCACTGTCACTGCTTGCTGCAATCGCCTGGAACAAGCCTGATGCCCCGGCCTGCAGGATGCTATGTGCCAGAAGCGGTTTTCCTGCAAGTTCCCGGATATTTTTGCCGGCCACTCCTTTTGAACCGGCCCGGGCACAAATGGTACACAATCTTTCTATCTTTCCACCCATTTCCTTCAGCTCACCTTTCAAAAGGGGACATTCCCCAAACCCGTGAGGAATACCTCGTGCTCGCTCTCGTGGCCCCTTCTTCGCGCAGTTGTGTCCCCTGTCCTTTCAAAAGGGGACATTCCCTTAGACCCGTGAGGAATACCTCGTGCTCGCGCTTGAGATCCCTTCTTCGTGCGGGTGTGTCCCCTATCCTTTAAACACCTCATGAAAATCCAGCCCGGCCTGACACAAATTTTCCTTTGTTCCAATGTCGATCCAGTATTCCCGGATTGGGAAAATGGCGATGTTCTCACCATTTCCCAGCATGCTTTCCAGTAAATCATTCATATCAAAATAAACGCCTCTGGGAATCTCGTCCAGCACCTCCGGAGCAAGGACATAGATTCCGGCATTTACAAAATTTGTGTATACGGGCTTTTCCTCAAAGCCCACAAGCCTGTCTTTATTGACTTTCACCACGCCGAAGGGGATTTGGAAATCGTAGGTGCTTACGGCGACCGTAGCCCTGGCGTGATGGTCCAGATGAAAGTTTAACAGCTGTTCAAAGCTCAGTGTTGTCAGAATGTCTCCGTTCATGACGATGACCGGTTTCTCCGTCCTTTCCGGGAACAAGCTTAAGGAGCCGGCCGTTCCCATCATGCTTTCCTCACGAATGTAGCGGATTTCCACTCCCCACCGGGAGCCGTTCCCGAAATAAGCTTCAATCTGCTCCGCTTTGTAGTGGAGGGAAAAGCAAAACCTGCAGAAGCCCTGTTCAATAAAATTGTCCAATATCGTTTCCAATACCGGTTTATCCCCAACCGGCAGCATGGGCTTCGGGCAATTGTCCGTCAATGGCCTGAGCCTGTTTCCCGGGCCTCCCGCCATGATCACAACCCAATTTTCATTTTTGGGGGATTGGATCAGGTCATCCAGCCTTTCCAGGCCTGTGACACGTCCGGAATCATCTACGACAGGAAGGTGCCGGAGCTTATTCATTTTCAGAATGTGGAATACGCTTTTCTTATCCTTGATTTCCGGAATCGTGACAGGACTTGCATTCATGATACGCTCTACAGGACTATCCAGCGGTATTCCCTTCAGTATCCCGCGGCGGACGTCCCCGTCCGTAACGGTACCCAGCAGTTTATTCTCATCGTCAACGACAAGAGCGATTTGTGACGCATTCATCTCGACAAGGAGGATCACTTCCTGAATCTTCGTATAAGGCAACACCAGTACTTTTTTCCATTCCTTCATGCCGCGTCTATACCCCCGGATTCTTTGCTGCTCTTTCGCCGGAATTCCCTTTACTATTATATTATCCGGGACATTTTTGGTGACAACGGCACCCGCTCCGACCGTTGCATTCCTGCCGACAACCAGTTTTTCACCCCGGGACTTCCCCTGCAGGATGCATGCGTTTGCACCGATGAAGCAGCCCGCCGATAATTTTACATTACCGGAAATGTTGGCGCCCGGACATATCGTGACAAAATCTTCGACGATGCAGTCATGGGCGACGGTGCAATTGAGGTAATAGACTCCGAAATTTCCCGTTTGAATATGATTTGTCAGCCTTGCTCCCGCAAAAACAATATTGCCTGTATTCCTTCCCACCTCTTCCAGCTGTTTGTAACCAAAGGTTGCACCGGGGTCAATAAGATTGACATAGTTCAGTTCCCTATACCTTTCTCTCACAGCCCTGCGGATAGATGTACCGCCGATACCGATAGCAAACCTGCAGCCGGCTTCCGCCAGGGAAGCAACCCTATCCTCGTCAACCACGGGAAAGGCGTCAATGCTGCCTGTCCCACATTGATCGACAAAAACAATTTCCTGATAACCGGATAGCAACGCAATATCGCAAACCTCCCTTGCAAATCCCGAGGCGCCGAAAATGGCCAGCTTCATACGATGACCTCGTCTTTTTCAAAATCTCTGGAGGCTTCCTTACCCAGCAAGTCCCAAAACCGCATGGGTGATATTCCTTCTCCCGGCCGCTTCACGGCCAGGTTTTTCCCGGTAAACAGCTCACCCTTCCGGATGCCGCATGCAGCCACAATGCTTTTCCGGACAATCGTCCGGTTCTCAACCTCCGAGGCTGCAGGTTTTTTCAAAGGACTTCCCAGCGCCAGCTCGACCCGTCGGATTTCCCGGACCAGGGCGGAAAATTCTCCGGGCTCAAGGGAAGCCTTGTGATCGGGACCGGGCAGGTTCCTGTCCAGGGTCAAGTGTTTTTCGACAATAACGGCCCCCAGCGCAGCAGCAGCAAGCGATACAGCGGTGCCCGGCGTATGGTCGGAATATCCGACAGGCAGGCCGAAGCATTGCTGCAGCGTGCCCAGTACGCGAAGATTCGCTTCTTCAAATGGCGCCGGATACTCTGTGGTACAGTGCAGCAGGCTGACATTTTCCCGCAAGGACCTCTGTCCCGCTTCGGAGCAATATGCCGCTTCAAAAGCACCGCGGGATGGGCCGCCGTTATTCTCCTTTCCCGTTTCATAGCCATAGGCCAGTACGCCCAGCGCTTCTTCTATTTCACCTAAAGACGACATCCCCGTCGACAAGATGATTTTCCTCCGGGAAAGGGCTGCTTTCAGCAGCAAGGGAGCGTTGGTAATTTCACCGGAGGCAATTTTCAGAAAAGGCAGCTTCAAGATTTTATCGAGGAAATCCAGGCTGTCCTCGTCAAAAGGTGTGGACAGGAACCGGATATCCCTGTTTGCGGCATATTGCATCAAATGGACGTGCATTTCCTGGTCCAGTTCAAGTTTTTTGATCATTTCCCGGCTTGTTTCATTTGCCGACGTATTTTTCAGCTGATAAACAGCCTTCGGGGAACCGGGAAGCATGATTTTTTCCGTCTGGAAGGTCTGGAATTTCACTGCGTCGGCGCCTGCTTCACAAGCCGCGTCAATCAAGCGCTCCGCCATTTTCGGAGAGCCGTTGTGGTTTACTCCCGCCTCGGCGATGATGAAAACCTTTTTCCCATGCTTCATCTTCCACCGCATCTCCTTTCAAATTTAGCATTCCTCGTCAATCGCATGAAAATGCTTCTTCAGCAGAGCTTTCAGGTCTGGAATTGCCTTGATGGCCTTCAGAATTTTTACCGAACTGTTTCCTTCTCCATATGGATTCGTTACCGTTGAGCAGTCCTTCACAAAAGCCTCCCGGATTGCTTTTTCAATATCCGCCTTCCGTGGCTCGCAGTTGATTACCGAGGCCGGCGCCAGCCTGCCTTTTTGCCGGTCGCCTATGTTTACGGCAGGCTTTTTGAAGGACGGGGCCTCGTACAAGCCGCTGGATGAATTCCCCACCACCGCATCCACCTGCCGCATCAGGCTGAAATAGTGCCGCTGCCCCAGGGAAGAAAAGGAGACCGCATTGGGATGCAGGGAAACAAAATGATCCAGCAAGCGGATGATTTCCCTCCCCTCCGGATCGGCATTGGGCCTGGTGAATAACAGACCTGTTTCAGGCCCCAGGGTATCCAGCGCGTCCAGCATCTCGCCAAACTGCTGTCCGGAGGATTGAAGATCAAGGGTAACGGGATGGAAGGTGATCAGCAGATTCCTTTTCTTCAATATGAAGCCCAGGGACTTTTCCAGAAGGGACCGCTCTATGGGGGGCAGGCTCAGAATACGGTCAATTCCGGGACTTCCCGCATCATAAATATGGGCGGGATTCTCTCCCAGCTGTCTCACTCTTTGCATGGACTGCTCATTCGTAACAAAATGAAGGTGCGACATTTTTGTTATGCTATGCCGGATGGCTTCGTCAAAGGCTCCTTCCGTCGTATCCCCTCCGGCAATGTGCGCTATTGGTATTCTGGCAATCAGCGCGGCCTGTGCGGCCGCCAGGATCTCATACCTGTCGCCCGGGAGCACCAGAAGGTCCGGTGTCAGCTGCCGGAAAGCGTCCGCAAAGCCGATGATCCCCAGTCCCACTGATTTGGCAATTCCTGTGGGTGTGTCACTGGATAGGAGCATCTCCACCTTGCAGTCAATGACAAATCCGTCTTCCTCTATTTCCCGGAAGGTCAGCCCAAACTCAGGGGATAAGTGCATTCCCGTAACAGCCACCTGCAGCTGTAAATCCTGATCCTTCCCGATTTCTTTCATCAATGGATGGAGCAATCCGTATTCTGCGCGGGTCCCGGTAACTACACAAATTTTACGTTTAGCCATAATCCTCCCCCAGGCGGGCGCTGCTTGGTATATTCACGATACGCCGTTCCAGGCTTTCCGTCGTAGACAGCTCCATACGCGGACAGCTTTGAAACATTGCCAGCTTATTCATCAAGACCCATGGCGGACGGGTGCATATCCCCTGTTGATCGGCTGCCGGAATAAGCCGGTCGCGCATTGCCGCAAACTCTTCGTCAAACAGCAGCGCATTCAACCAATAATTGCTTTGCGCATAAGTAGGCTCCTGAAAGAAAGCAATTCCCGGTATCCCGGCAAAGACCTGCCGGTATTTCGCTGCCAGCGCCCGCTTGTTTTGTACGAATTTATCGATTTGCTCCATTTGGGCGCATCCTAATGCCGCATTCAGGTTGGGCAACCGGTAATTATAGCCTACCCGGTCGTGGACAAAAGCCCAGCGATGGGGCAATTTTGCCGTTGTGCTCAAATGCCTGGCCTGTTTTGCCAGGTCCGTGTCGTTGGTGAGGACCGCTCCACCACCGCCGGTCGTGACGATTTTATTTCCGTTGAAGCTAAGTGAGGAAAGCTTCCCATGACCTCCCACATGCCTGTTTTTATAGTAAGAGCCTAGAGCTTCCGCCGCATCCTCAACCAGTGCCAGTTTATACCTTCCGCACACCTCCAGGAGAGGGTCGAGGTCTACGGGATGGCCGAAGGTATGCATTGCAACTACCGCCTTGATAGGCCGCCCTGTCTCTTTATTATAGCAAAGGCCGTTCTTTACGACGGCTTTTTCCTCCAGGTAGTCCCGGAGCTTATAAGGGTCAACTCCGAGACTTCGGGTATCGCTATCGATAAAGTGAGGGACGGCTCCGCAGTAGTGTACCGCATTGGCTGTGGCAACAAAGGTAAGGGCGGGAAGAAGCACCTCATCCTCCCGCCCGACTCCGGAAAGCATCAGGCAAATATGCAGAGCAGCCGTGCCGTTGATTACGGCGATGGCATATTGTACCCCTGTATACTGCGCCAACCGGGATTCAAATTCATCGACAAACTTACCGGCGGAAGAAACCCACCCTGTATCCAGACAATTCTTGACATATTCCCATTCCTTCCCTGCAAACGAAGGCTCATGCAAGGCAACCGGCAAATTTTCCGCGCCCAGGACACTTTTTAACAGGGAAATGATGGTAGAAGGTTCAAGCTTCGCACTCATAGGTTATACCTGTCTGCTTTATACATTTTAAGGTTATCGGCATCGCCGAACCACTCCACGGTTTCTTTCAATCCCTTCTTAAACCCTGCTTGCCCTCCATAAGCAGGTTTCCAGTTGAACAACCTTACGGCTTTGGAAATATCCGCCCGGAGGCGCCTCACCTCGCTTTTATCAGGCCGGAGGCGCTGCATCTCGGTTTCGGCCTCAATTTCGACTCCCGTCACTTCTGCGAGAAGCCGGACCGTCTCTCCGACGGAAACCTCAAAATCGCTTCCTATGTTCACCACCTCGCCCGTTGTTGCATCGGACCCGGCAACCTCAATAAATCCCCGGACAGTATCTTTAATGTAGTTGAAATCTCTGGTGGGAGTCAGGGAGCCTAACCTGATTTTCCGTTCCCCCTGGGCAATTTGCGTAATAATGGTTGGAATGACCGCTCTGGCGGATTGTCGTGGTCCATAGGTATTAAACGGACGAATGATGGAAACCGGCGTAGAAAAGGAGTAGTAAAAAGAAAGGGCCAATTGGTCCGCTCCGATTTTTGACGCCGCATAAGGCGATTGTCCCTGCAAGGGATGTTCTTCCGGTATAGGGATATATTGAGCTGTTCCATAAACCTCACTGGTGGATGTATGTATGATTTTTTCCGCTTCCCATTCCCGTGCTGCCTGTAAAATGTTTAGCGTCCCCATTATATTTGTATCAATATACATTCGGGGCGAATGATAGGAATAGGGAATCGCAACCAGGGCAGCCAGATGAAAGACAACATCGCACTCTTTCGTTGCCTCCTTCACTCTATCCGGGTCCCGGATGTCGCCTTGGAATATTTCCATACCTTTTTTCAGCTCTGCCGGAGAATAGTCAAGCCAGCCCCACGAATTAAATGAATTGTAATGGACAAAAGCACGGACGACATAGCCTCTTCTGATCAATTCCTCTGTCAAATGGGACCCGATAAAGCCATCGGCGCCGGTAACCAGCAGTTTTTTCCCTTTCAAGTCCATTTTATACCTCCGGGCAGGATGATGCTTTGCTTTTACGATGTTTGTTTCGCTGTAGTATTAGTTAATCTTATTCGGTTACTTTTAAAAAAGAACATATCCATATACACAAACATATATAATAATAGTTACCAATAAAACAATCCAGCCGGGAATATGGTAAACCATGCCCGCTTTTACCGTTTGAAATTTTTTGGAGTGATGGTTATGGCTGCAAGCGGATGCCACTTTTGCTATTTAACGGACAAAGACGGAAAGATACTAAACCCCTATAAGGCGGGCGCGGTTCATTATGCTGAGATATCCTGCCGCAGGCTCCATCCGCAAAAGCCCGTCATGGTTTCATCGGGAAAAGTGGTTTTTCTCAATAAAGTAACCATCTCAATTCAAGGATACATCGCTGTCTCGACCAATGGCATCCATCTGTCCGCCCCCATCCCCTTCCGGAAAATCAAACAGCTTTGTCTCTATGCTCCGCCAGGCACCACTTTGAATTTCTCCGTAAAAGATTTCAGCTGCTGTACCGTTCCGATTTTTACCGAAACCGGAGAAGAAGCGCCAATGAATCCTCTGGAAATATTTATCAACATTGACACCATCGTCCGCGCTACGGCCAGAGTGGATCTCATCGTTCCGGAAGCCAGTATATCTCCGGCCTCTACTCAAAACAAAATCTACATTAATGTAAACCAGACATGCATCAATGCGGATAAGATTTTTGACTCCCTCCGTTTTGGCAGTGAAATCATGGTTATCTATAAGCGGACACTGTTAAAAGCAGAGGTCTACCAATATAACGCACTGTCCAACGGAATAAAAAGGATCTATACCAGCAGCGATGAGTTGACGGAATATGGGGATAAAGGCATCCTTGACCCCGGCGGCGTTTCTTATTTTAATCTGTTTATTAACGGGGTATTGCAGCCTGACGCCAATTACAAGCTGGAAAAAGGATTGCTCTTATTGGAGACAAGGGATATTCCCATCACAGGTGCTCCGGTTATCATAACCTTTGTTACATACAGGGGCCTGTCCAATGAAATTATTCATACAGAAAACTATCAATATACTACGTATTCGGATGGGGTAAAAAGAGTATTTACAAATGATGATGAAATAAAAATGTACGGGAATACAGGTATCCTTGATCCGGATGAAGTTTCTTACTATAATCTTTATATTAATTCCGTATTGCAGCCAAAAACAAACTACCGGGTAAAAAAAGGGCTTCTTAAATTGACAACCGTGGATCTTCCTCAAAAAGGAGCGCCGGTCACCCTCGAATTTTTAACGATAAAGGATGCATGCAACCGGCTCTTTAAGGCAGAAACATACCAGTACAACGCTCTTTCCGATGAGAAAAATTTTTATACGGACAAAAATGAACTGACCATGTATGGGAAGCAGGGAATTCTTGATCCCAAACGGACTTCCTGCCAGAGCCTTTTTGTGAATGGAGTTATCCAGCCTGATATAAACTATTTGATACAAAAAGGCCTGCTTGTTTTAAAAACGGAAGACGCGCCTATAAAAAAAGCGCCGATTTCCCTGCAGTTTGTTACGATCTATTTGTAAAAAAAACTCGCTGAATCATCAGCGAGTTTTTTCATGCCTGTCGTATTACTTGATTTCTACCGAAGCGCCAACTTCTTTGAATTTTACTTCAATGGAAGCGGCTTCTTCCTTGGATACGTTTTCCTTCACGGTCTTGGGAGCTCC
>JAFABI010000066.1 GCA_023426125.1 Bacillota bacterium | reverse complement strand
GAGTATCAGACAATCCTTTTGTCGCATTGCAGACTGGCAAATGGTTTATGAATGAGGAACTAAGTACGGTAATAGTTATGGATCTACATATAAAATAATGGCACGCAAAAAGTATTGCACATTATATAATATTATGATATAATGTGCAAAGATAAAAGGGGTACTGGATTATAAAGACTGAATCAAGGAGCGGAAATATTCTAGGAAAGCACAAATGATCATACGTCCACATTCTGCAATTGGAAGAATAGATAAACGCCTATATGGTACTTTTATTGAGCATATGGGCTGTGCAGTATATCATGGCATTTATGAAGTATACTCTCGCAGACGACATGGGTTTTAGAAAGTAAATCAATCCTACCGGGTTGATGGATTGAAATATAAAGCGTTTCAAAGTGTGGTTGGTCTAAACAGTTGCAAGAAGCTATTGGTGAGTGCAGGCAGCGGACGCGTCTCCGCCAGGCGGACTTCCGGCATGAGGCGAGGGCGAATGCAAGTGTTTAAGATAAAAGCAGTTTTACGCACGTTTTGGATTGCACCTTGACGATGAGAGCCGATAGTCGGTAGAAATACATTAAAGGAGGGCGCAGCTTATTAAGGTTACCCTTTTCCCAAAAATCACAGCAACAAATCGTAAAAACGCATTATATCCAAGAGGGGCTCCTTTTAATAAAGGTGAAAATCTAAAATTGCAAGAAAACTGAAGTAAATGAAACAATTATATTAAGGAGGAAAAAGAATGAAAAAATCAAGAGGAATATTGACAGTTCTATTGGTTATTGCCATGATTATTGTTATTATGGCAGGTTGCGCTACCAATAATGCGGGAAAATCTACTTCTACACAGCAAGACACGAGTTCTGCGGTTAATGCTGCCTCATCAGAGCAAACCGTTTCCTCGTCAGAGCAAATGGGCGAAGATACCTCCATGTCTGGGGAAGTTACCGTATGGACTTGGTTCGGAGATCAGATCACGCAAAGTATTGTTCCAGAATTTAATAAAATGTATCCCAATATTAAAGTCAACAGTATAAACGTTCCCGGCAACGAGTTCAAAACGAAGTTCATGTCAGCAGTGGCCGCAGGCTCAGGCGCCCCCGATGTCAGTGCAGTGCAGGATAATGAAATCAAGCAGTATATTGAAAACGGCGGACTATTTGATCTTACGGAGAAAATTCAGTCTCATATAAATGATTTTCCGAAGTACAAAATGGATCTTTTAACCGCTGCAGATGGCAAGATTTATGGAGTACCCATGGACGCTGGTCCTTGCGCACTCTTCTACAGACAGGATCTGTTTGAGAAGGCTGGCGTTAGCGTTCCGAAAACATGGGAAGAGTGGTTTAATGATGCTGTGAAATTCAGAGAGGCCGGCCTGTATTTGCACCGTACAACAGCCCCTAACGGCGATGTTGAGCTTCTTCGTATGCTTTTACAACAGATGGGAAGCGGATTCTTTGATAAAGATGGGAAGGTTACCATCAATACTCCTGAAATGAAAAAAGCCTTGCAATTTGAAGTTGATGTGGCGAAGTCTGGAAAATTTATGGAGGTAGCCAACTGGTCTCCGGCTTATGACGTGGCAATGCAGGGAAATGAGCTGGCGTCTCACGTTGGCGCGGCTTGGTATATGAATGTTTTCATGAGCCAGTGGCCGAATGCATCGGATCAATGGCGCATTGCCCCCATGCCTTACTTTGACGGCTACCCTTCAGCATCTGCTAATCAGGGTGGCTCCAACTTCGTCATTCCCGATCAGGGCAAAAACAAGGATGTTGCCTGGGCATTTGTCAGTTTCTATACTTTGACAACAGATGGCAGAATTGCCGAAACAGAGGGATTGGGGGAATTTCCCTGCTACTATCCTTCATTTGAAAATGAACGTATCAATGGCGGAACTAAGAAATTTTTTGGCGATCAGCAGGTCTACAAATTTTTCTTTGACGAATTGCAGAAGGTGCCGGCCAACTTCTATCAGCCGCCAGCATTTAACGAAATGGTCGATATGATAGTTGCTAATATTGCACCCGCAATTTCTGGTGAAGCTACAGTCGATAAGGTTCTTGCAGATACACAAAAGCAGGCGGAACAAGCCATGGAAAAATATAAATAAAATTTAGAAACCAAAGCCATGCAGAAACCTTTGAGCATTATGTTTGATTTCATCATACATGTAACATGTAAAGAAGGTTTCTGCTTGGCCCAAATCAATTATTTCTATATTAAGCATGGAATTGATAACTTGCATTTGCTACTCCCAGCGCATGGTTTGCGCATCTATCAATTCTGTGAAACGCAATAGCCTGTTTGGATACACAAGGAGTTATTGCTGTCACTCTATTGTAAATAGTAAGTATATGCTGGAGGTATGATGATGGAAGCAAAAAGATTTTTATACCGCGATAAAAATAATATTATGGCATATTTGTACATATCTCCTTTTTATATTTTGTATGCCATTTTTGGAATATATCCAATACTTTTTTCGGCGGTTATGAGTTTTTCCAACTATTCAACAACAAAAGGCTTTAATAAATATGTAGGTCTGAAAAATTATGCTACTGTATTTTCAGACCCGATTTTTTGGCGGGCTCTTTGGAATACATTGTGGTTTGTGGTGTTCAACATTCCGTTCCTGCTGTTTTGCGCTCTGGTGGTTGCCGCTATTCTGAACAACAATAATGTAAAGGGAAGAAAATTCTTTCAATTATCTCTGCTCTTACCGTATGTCACTTCATCGATAGCCTACACCATAGTTTTTGCGATTCTTTTTGATACACACTTTGGCCTCATAAACGGATTTCTCGGTAAATTCGGGATTGTTCCTATACCGTGGCTTACCAGTCCGGATTGGACAAAAATCACGATTAACCTTGTGTTAATTTGGGCATGGACAGGATATAATATGCTTATTGTTTTGGGTGGGATTCAGAACATAGGCCAAGAGCTATATGAAGCAGCTATCGTAGATGGTGCGAGTTCCTTGGTATGCTTTCTTAAAATAACTATTCCCCTGCTCAGACCGGTAATATATTTTATACTCATTACGAGTACCATCGGAACCTTTGGTATTTTTAATGAACCCTATATTTTTGTGGGTGGAATGGGCGGTGCAGACAATGCGGCAATTACCTTGAATCTCTATTTATATAATCAAAGCTTCTACAATATGCGCTTGCCGGTTGGTGCGGCCACTTCATTTGTGATATTCTTTATAATTTTTATTTTCAGTTTACCACAAATTCGTAGAGCCTTTAGAGATTCTTGATTTGTTTCAATATTAACGTGTTTGGGGGCATCGACTATGAAAACAATGAATAAGGCAATAAGCTTTATTAAATTATTAATATTTTATTCTCTCTTGTTTGCGCTCGCGTTTATTATGCTTTTTCCATTCTGGTTTATGTTTATTGGGGGTTTTAGAACAACCCCGCAGATCCACAGTCTTCAGTTCACGCTTTTACCCGAATACGGTTTTACGTACTTAAAGAATTTCTATGGTCTGTTTGCAAAAACCTATTATTTGAGATCACTCATCAATACTGCATTTTTGGCTGCTGTGCGCACTGGGGCAAATCTATTTTTGGCTTCTCTGGCTGGATATGCGTTTCAAAAGATGTACTTCGTGGGAAAAAAGCAGCTGTTTTATTTTCTTTTGGGGACAATGATGATACCGGGCACGGTTACCATTATCCCCTTGTATGTAATGATGGCTAAATTTCACTGGATAGACACATATTTACCTCTCATTGTACCCGGAATGGTGGGAGCATTCGGTGTATTTATCATGAAGCAATATATGTCGGCAGTGCCGGACGAAATTATCTATTCAGCGCGCATTGACGGTTGCGGCGATTTCAGAACTTATATTTCCATTGCTCTGCCCATGGTTCAATCAGGGTTAATTGTTTATGGGATTATTTTGTTTATGGGAAGCTGGAACGACTTTTTGTGGCCGCTGATCATTATCAACAATCCTGAGCTGTATGTGGTCACAATTATCCTCAAGAGCTTACGGGGCGCATATAACCAAATGGATTTCGGGGTTGTTATGGCAGGTTCATTCTTGAGTGCCCTTCCCATGATTATTTTGTTTATTGCGTTTAAAGAAAGGTTGTTAACCGGCATAATGGCCGGTGGTCTGAAGGGATAAAATAGCGCAAACCTATTATGCATGTAAGGATGTGTTTATAAAATGAATAAGATTGTTGGACCATTCAGTATGATTGCAAAGATAGCTTCTTTAACATTAGCTGCCTTAATACTAGTAAGCTGTTCTTTATCGGATGGTGTGGCGTCGGAAGCTGCAGAATTGAAGTATGAGATAATAGATGTGTCTTACGCTCAGCCGAATTGGTGGGACATCGGCGTGGGGTACCCTAGGATTATTCAGGTTCAATTCTCTCAGATGGATCAAAATGGTTATTTGCTAGCTAGCTTTGAAGAAGGTAACGCTGGATTGGTTATTAAACCTGGATACCCCATATGGCGGAGCCGTGATGAGGGAATCAGCTGGGAAAAACTTACTTTTGTGAGCGATAATGTGTTCGGGATGAATGCCGAGTGGCAACCTTCTTTGTACGAGCTTCCGAAAAGGCTGGGAAAATGGGAAGCAGGGACAATTTTATTGGCGGCTTGTTCCGTAGACCCTTCTCATAAGATTCGTTCTAACCTCAAGCTATATGCCAGTACAGACGGTGGCGTGACATGGTCCGAACCCACTACCATAGCCACCGGGGGCGGTCTGGAAACCGGGGTATGGGAGCCGGAATTGGAAATGTTGGATGACGGGACACTGGTTTGTTATTATTCTGATTCCACCGACGCCGTCAACCATAGTCAGAAAGTGGTGCTGAAAACCTCTAGGGATGGCGTTGAGTGGAGCGATGCAATAGATATTATCTCCTCTCCCATACAGACAGATCGTCCCGGGATGCCTGTGGTTACACGGCTTGGAGACCAAAGCTACTTTATGGTCTATGAAGTGGTGGGGAGGGACGGGAATCCCATCATGTATCGCACCTCCACTGATGGATTAAATTGGGGGGATCCGAAGAACCTGGGTAAAATTATTGAAAGTACCGATGGTAAATCATTAGGCTCTGCTCCCTATTGCGCTTGGATGCCTGTCGGTTCCGCCAACGGTACATTAATTGTGAGCGGAACATTTATGAGATCGGGTACAAGTGAAACTGGAACCGATTACTTTATTAGCCATGATTATGGGAAGACGTGGTCGACGATTCCCAACACGATACCCTACACCAGAGAATTTGATCACTTGGGATACAGTTCTGGCTTTACCTTCTCAAAGGATGGAGAGTACCTCTATGCAATGAAAAATATCACCGATCCCAATTTGCCTGGTAAGGCAAAAATTGTTTTTTCTGCCAGCAAGGTTAAGGAAATTATAGCAATTGACTGACAGCCTCAGCCATAATATCATTTTGGAGGTTACGCAAGTGTTAAACGAAAAAAGGCTTTCTCTAAATGGAATATGGGATTTTTTAATTCCAGGCGGGATGCTTGAGAAACGAAAGGTACCCGGTTCGTACCGTCCGGTTGGAGATTCGATCTATAAAACTGATTTTTCCTGTCTCAAGGACGAGGGTCATCGTATTTTGTTGTGCTTTGAGGGGATATGCTATGAAGGAATAGCGGTAATCAACGGCCATGAACTTTCTGAGATGGAGCCGTATTCCTATTATTCATATGACATAACCGAATATATTCGTAATGGAGAAAACACGCTGGAGGTAAAGTTAAAGGATATTAATGCGGTTTTTGGTCCCATGAATGGTTGGTGCAACTACAGCGGGATAGTACGCGATGTTTACCTCCAAATTGTTCCGCAGGTGTTTATGGAAAATATATTTTTTCATTATACCCTGGATGAGGGCTATAAGGCTGCTTTCTGTCAGGTAGAGTGTGCACTGAACAGGATGTCGGGCCAATCCTTTCCCGCGAGGGTACTCGTTCAGCTGAAATATAACCAGATGACTGTAGCTGAGCAAACGGTAATTGTTTCCGGCGACAGGGAAACGATAGCCTTTACTGTGCATGAGCCAGTGCTTTGGAGCACAGAAACCCCGTTGCTTTATGAGCTGTACGTGTCTTGCGGCGAGCATAAATCCGTTCAGGTGGTTGGGTTCAAAGATTTTACAATTGTGGGAAAGCGTTTTTACTTAAATGGCAAACCGATTTTCCTAATGGGGGCTTGCAGGCACGACATTCAAGAGGATGTCGATGGACATACGCAAACAGACCGGCAGATTGAAAAGGATATGCATATGATGAAGAATGCTGGTTTCAATTATGTACGCCTTGTGCATTATCCCCATGACCGCCGTGTTGTTGAGTATGCCGATAAACTGGGGCTGCTCGTCAGTTGTGAGCCTGGCTTTTGGTGGTCAAAACTGGACAATGTCAATCTGGTTGCCCGCGGTCTGGAGGTTATGAAAAAGGTTGTCATGCGTGATCGCAGTCATGTATCGGTTGCTTTTTGGCTGACCTTTAACGAATGTGAATTGACCGAAGATTTTATCTGTACCTTTGTAGACGAAATCCGCAAAATTGACAGCACACACTTTGTTTCAGGCGCCAACTGCATGGATAAATTCCAAACCAAGACGCTGTTCGATAAAGCTAACTGTGATTTCTATACATACCATCCTTATGGCACAGATTATGACTTGGTTACCGGAGGGGTAAGCCCCGGAAGGCAATATGTAGTTCCATTTCAATCGTTACAGGGAATCTGCGAATACCTGGGAGATAAGCCGGTTCTATTTACTGAATGGGGTGGTACCTATACTCTTGACAATCCAGCCCTTCTCAGACGGTTTTTAAAGGAAATCTTTCGCTTGGGAGATAACCCTGACAATGTGGCGGCGCTTGCAGGTGCCTGCTACTGGGTGTGGTCTGATTATTACGAGCGCAACCGGCGCAAGGATGTAGGGTGTGTAGATGGCGTGACGGTTGAGGGCCTTACGGATATGAAGCGTAACCCACGTATTGGCCTGCATATCATGAGAGAAGAAATAACAAAGCACAATACCACAGGTGAACAGCATAAGCCTACGATAAAAATCTTCGGATACGGTCAGCAGGGAACAAGGTATACTCCTGTTGTGCTTCCCGATCCCAGATCTTTATATATGCAGGACGAGGCATATCAATATGAAGTACAGCGCTATGTCGATACGCTGATTGATTATTGCGACAAGCGCTGGCGCATGGATTACGGCCCGGTCCTTTATGAGGATATCCACGAACTGGGGTGTATGCCGGTAAAGCTTAAACAAGGTCGTCCAATTCTGGTAAATCACATGACCGGAACAGTAAAGCTGGATCTTTCTCTCCCTGCCTCTGAAGATTTATATTTTATCGGCCAGGCGGCAATGACGCACGGTTATCCTGTTTCAGGAGCCATGGGGGATTTAGCTGGCTGTTATGAAATTGTGTATGGGGACGGAGAAGTGCAGACAATACCGCTCCGGAACGGCATTGAAATCGCCAACGTCCATTGCTTTTTAAGCGCTACCCACATAGACCCGAAAGGAGCGGCGTTATATCCTGCCATGGAAGTAACATGGGATGAAACGCATGAAAAGTACAAGATTCAGATATTGCATATAAAGGCATCCAAACAGGCGCCGATATCTGCCCTGTATATCAAAACTGAAGCACCTTATGCAATATTGCTTTATGGCTTAACCGTGTCATAATTGAGGAGAATATTATTACCTATTCTGCGAAGCAGGTATAATGGTTCAGTCGAATATGAGCATTCAGAATCTTGATGCACAGCCTGAAGAAGACGATGATAACAGCTCGGATATATCTTCCGCGCCAAAAAACGTTGACAATCCCGATATCGGAGATGATGGAATCGCTTACTTCTTACTTTCCATAACGTTAGCCTGCGCCATATTTGTCGTATTTATAGTTCTCAATAAAGGAAGGAGTTATTAAACATGATAAAGCGAAAAGACATATATATTCGAGATCCGTTCATTCTGGTTCATGACAGACGGTATTATTTATACGGGACAAAAATGCGAGATCCGGAACGAGCATTTGAAGTCTATGACAGTACGGATATGGAGAACTGGAGAGGGCCCCAAACGGTTTTTACGCCTTATCCAGGGTTTTGGTCTTCACTTGATTACTGGGCGCCGGAGGTTCATCAATACCGTGATGCATTTTATATGTTTGCTACCTTAAGCTCAGAGAACCGGAAGCGTGGAACGCAAGTTTTTAAAGCAGATTCTCCTCTCGGTCCATTTGCTCCGATCAGCGATGGCCCGGTGACGCCCCGAGACTGGTCTTGCCTTGACGGAACCCTTTATGTTGATGAGGGCGGCAATCCGTGGATGGTCTTTTGCCATGAATGGATCCAGATCAAAGACGGAACTATTTGTGCAATTCGGTTATCGGAGGATCTGACGTCCGCGATTGAAAATCCCATCATACTGTTTCATGGTTCGGATGCGAAATGGTGTAAAATCTTTGACGGAAATGCCATTACTGACGGTCCGTTTATGGTCAGAACAAAATCCGGGAAACTGCTCATGTTATGGTCATCCTGCTGTGATACCGGATATTGTACAGCTATCGCCCGTTCGGTTTCCGGCAGTATTTTAGGTCCATGGATTCAGGATGATAACCCCTTGTTTTCTATGGACGGGGGGCACAGTATGCTGTTTTATTCTTTGGGAGGCAAGCCTTACCTTGCTTTGCATGTTCCTAATAAGGAACCGTTAGAACGACCGGTGTGGCTTGAAGTGACCATTACCGAAGATAACATTATTATGAACCGTTAACGATGAATAAGGACATTTATCAAGGATTTCTTATCCCTTGGTCAAACGCCTGTCATTAACAGTATTGTAGAGTAATGAGAGGAAGGTGAGAAAGAACATCTGCATTAGCTACCATTTCTGCGGGAAAGGAGGTGATAAAAAGCATAACGACTGGTATGAATATTTCAGAAGTTAGGAAAAAACCTTCAACTGAGTTGATCAACAAGAATACCATATTGTAAATTTAAGAAAAGGAGTGTATAAAGATGAAAAAGGTAAAAAGAATCTTGGCACTATTTTTATCAATAGCATTGTCCGTAATGCTGATATCCGGTACAGCAAATGCCCAAGTAGTACCTTTTATTGCCATTCCGACCGTGAACAATGATTTTACTTCATCTGGAAGCTATGACTTAAACGGCGATGGTACAACTTATGTGTCCGGAGGTAAATTGAATGTTTTAGGCTTCAACGGGTCGACCGATCAATGCCCCCGCA
>JAFABI010000105.1 GCA_023426125.1 Bacillota bacterium | reverse complement strand
AGAATTCAAATCCTCTGAAATCAAAAGCCCTGGCGAAGTGAACCTCGCTACCGATATCTACTCCGACAACCATTGTTTCAGGTGTGATTTGCATAAGCTTGTTGTTTTGTGTACAATTCATATTAGTCACCCTCCGTATATTTGATTTGTGCCTTCATTTGTGGTGTTTCAGCACATTTCATATTTTACGTGAGGGTACTTAATTTTTCAAAGATCAAATTTCTTACTTACAGGAATGCTCCCTCTATAAAATAATTGGATGCTCCATGTTTGTACCGTTGCTCCTTCGGAGAGAGCATGACCTCCTTCCCGTTCGGATTTCCACTGATGAAAGATATGTCAATCATTTTTTACATAAAAAAAGGCTGCAATAATCAAATAATTGATTACTACAGCCGCTTTCCTGTACAATTTTAGAGCTACTCTTATTTTGTAATATTTTAACTGGTGTGAAGACAGGCTGACAGGTATGCGGAAGAACTGCCGGCGGACGTCATGCTGATTGATGATCATTTTTATCATTTAGCCGACGGTCAGCGACGGACCTTCCATCAAACCGAAGTCCAGCAGGTCATAAGTATCCGGTCCGGGCTGGCGGAATGCGGGTGCAGCTTTCCACATGGCCGGCCATGCGCTGCCCCGTACGGGTTCTTTCATAAAATGCGGGCCCAGCAGATTTTTCAGGCTGCCGCATACGCGGATTGCGATTTCATTTTTGCCTGCATGCAGCAAAGGGGCGATTTCAACCGGCTTTGTGCCGTCCGCACCGATCAGGCCCGCATATTGGCCATTCACTGTAAAAGACAATGCAGTGGCCATATACTTCTGCACATCAAGCAGCGCGACCTTCGGCTTTTCATCCAGAACCGCCTCATAGCGGTATACCATCGCACCGGAATAGAACGGGCTGCCTTGCGATTTCCACGCGCCATATTGCAGCGATCCGGACGCCGCCAGCACCCATTTTCCGTCCACAGCACTTACCGAGAAGTCGCCGCTCAAATACAGCGTTTCCAGTTCCATACGAACATCAAACCGGTCTGCAATCACGGAAACTCTGTTTTCACCCGGCATGACCCATGCCGCAATATCAGCCCTTCCAAAATGGTGATCCAGGTAGTGCCGGTCCGCCATCCATTCTACCGGATGCCTGTTGATCAGCAGCCGGCATAATTCAGGCTGTTCGGCTACGGCATATAACACGCGGGGTGTGAAATCCTCCGCAGCCGTGAAGACGTACACCGCTTCAAATCCGCTGGACGGGCCAAAATGATTCCGGTCCATCAAATTGTTCCGGTACTGGACCTTGTTATCCCATGGATTGCCATCAAATCCCCGAACGGCAAAAATCAGATCGGCTGCCTTGATCACATGGATATCCTCATACGCCTGGCCGTTCATCTTGAGATTACAGTAGGAGACAGGAAGCATATTGGGTGTCTCCGCCCGAATGGAGGCAAGGGACAACGGTACTTCCCTGCTTGGAAGCGAGACAGGCTCCGGAATTCCTTCAGCATTTCCCCCCACCACAAGCATGACCGATTGATTGCGTTGGAGCGATAGGCCAAAGCTCACCATCCCATCCTTCACATCATAACGCAAAGGCTCCGCCTTGCCGTTAAACAGGTTCCATTGCACTACGCAGGTACCCGGCAGGGTAAGGGATGTTTCGAAAGCACCCATGTGATGGTTCACAAAAAAATATATTTCACGGCCATCATCCAGCACACGGCGCATGTGTGTAACGCCTGTTACCCATGGCACACTGCTTGCCATACGCGGTGGCAGCAGCGTCTGCAACTGTGTATTCAACGCCTCTGCGGATTCAACTGCCGTCCACATGCTGCGCAGTACGTCATAAGCAGCCGCATCCCGGAGACCATCGATATAGCTGCCGGGATTTCCGCAGGCAATGACGCAGCCTCCTGATTTCATCAGCTGGTTGAGCAAGCTTGCGGTGCTCTTGAGCATATTCTTCATATCCCCCGGCACAACCACCGCTTCATAGTGCTGCGCGCCTACCCGGAGCTTCCTGTTTTCAACGGCGGCATGGCGCTGCAGGGTGTATTCGTCTCCCAGGTCGTAATCCCACTGATGATCGGCAAGACTTTGAAGAGTCTCAAGGAAAAGATGCATATCCGGGTTGCGGATGGCATCTGTACCTGCATTGGAAAAGATGGAACCCTTTTCTTCCTCGTAAGGTATCAAATAGCCGGTAGTGTTAGGATTCAGCACCAGAATGCGCTGCTGCATCACGCCCTGTGAGAGGAGATAGGAGACACGTCCCAGATAATCGTTCATCTGCGTGTATTCATTCCACCAGGGCTCGCGCCAGTCGAAGGACTGTGGATGGTCGCGCTTGCGTGCGCCTGCGATGGTGCAATACGTCAGGTGCTGGTTGATAAAGTTGATGCCGTTGACAAGCACCCAGTCACCCATACGTTTGTAATCCTCAAAGGTGGAATCCCATCCGCCTGCGCCGTACAGCTCGCATAGCGTACGCTCCTTCTTGAACTGGTTGGCGGCGGAGCGGATTTCCTGAATGGTAAGCGTGAGTGCATGGGATTCCGTGTCGCGTAAATAATTGGACAGCAGCATATCGATGGCAGGCCACTGGTGGTACTCATAATGGGATTGCAGAGCGGGAGAGGTGCAGGCGGCATAGGCAAAAGGCCATTGATGCTCCATATAGTGCCCCGTCCATGCAATGTTGTGTTCTGCGCACCATTTGCCTATGGGCTCGACGGCGTTCTTTGTCCACAGCGTATGCAGCGTGGTATAATAGTCATAGCGCACCTTTTCAGCGGGGTAGTCAAACTGCGCGCCTTCCACGTTTTTGAAGATGCAAGGGAGGTTTGCAAGCAGGCTGTATCCATGCTGCACCGCAAATTCATTTGCCAGCCAGTAGCTGAAGGGCAGCGCCGGAGCGCCGTCGCCATAGACGTCGCCGCTGCCGAGATAGGGCTCGTCGGTGAAAATGGCGGGAATGCTGTCTCCGAAATCACCGCCAAAGCGTTTGTAATATGCCTCATGGGTTGTCTGCAGAAATGCTTCCGTCACCTCGGGACGCATGAGATCCACATAGGCAAAGCCGGCGAGCCAGCCGGTGGTCTGCGGTTTTACCGGCATGATTACAAAGAACGTATCTCCATGGGCAGACCATCCGCTACAGGGGCACAAAGTGATGTCCTCCCGTATGACCAGCCCTTCTCCTTTTTTTGTACAGTTGAAGGCTTTAATGATCGGCTTGCCGTCCATTTGCCGGGGGTCGGTAAGCACCCTATAGGTCATGCCGGACGCCAGACAGTCAGGCAATCGGCTGGAGACATGTCCGCCGGCAAAGCCTGACGGATAGGAATTTTCGTCATAAATGTACAGCTTCATATCCAGCTTTTTGACGGTTTGAAGCGCAAAATCCCACAGCCGGAACCACTCCTCCGAAAGGTATTCGGTGATCAGGCCAGGCCGGGGATGCACGAAAGCGCCACCGAAGCCGTGCATTTTAAGTTCAGTAAGTTGAAAAGATATCTGATCTTCACACATCAGGTCGTTCCACACCCAAAGCGGCGCGCCGCGATAGGATGCGGGCGGATTCTGAAAGGCTTCTCTCAGTTGGTCCATTTTTCTTTCTCCCTTCAATACTCTTTATTCTTTCATCTTTTTTGCGTTTTCCGGTTTCTCCAGGATCATTTATATTATGACTGTATTTATCTCCATCAGATAACCCGTTTTTTGCAGCAAAGAAGCATTGTGTCCGGTGGCAAGCGCAAAATGGTGGGTAGGTGCTTCGCTGAACCACCTGTCCATATACTCGTCGGGATGCATCTTGAATTTAGCAGGAGTTTGCGTATTTCCGATGGTCATTATGGTACCGTTTGTGGCTTCAGCTTCGCTTATTATGAACTTCAGCCTTCCCTCAATGGTCTGCGTTACATTCAGGGTGGTAATGGGACCTGGTTTTACCTTGGCCTCAACCGATACACCCGTACCCTTCTTGCCGTGATATACGCCCATGCCGCGGAGTATAGGCTTGCGGTCTGAAATGCCGATATGGAACGGCCCGTCGTGCCCAACCAGTATTGTATTGTCTATGTAGTCGGTTACAACAATCTCACAGAAACTTCCACCGATTCCAAGGATGTCACAGATTTTCATGGCAAGAGCTGTTTTCAAATCTCCTTCGCCCGCACAGGGGATACCCTGTGCCGTCAGAAGCGAATGTCCGACGATGAACCCGCCCTGAAGCTTTTCGTATGGATTTCCGTCTGTGCTGTGGTAGTAGTAGGAAAGCGCATCGAGGTCGTACTCAAGCACCATTTTCTCCTGGGCGGCCGAAACCTTTGCAGACCATTCAAGCTGTTTATCGGAGGGTTTCTTTACAAGCGGGTCGGAAGGTGAGTCTCCGCTGATTTCAAACATTTCCTTTATTTCATCAAGCTTTTGCCTGGTTTCGGCAGGGGAAACCGTTTTCAAAAGCCTGTCGAGGTCGCACATTTCAAGGATTTCCACGTGCATACCTGTCTGAGCCTGCAGCATTGTAAAGTCGCTGTACATGTCGAGCATACCGCTGTATGTGTTACCCAGAAAGCCAAAACGGCTGTGCTTCAGGGTTCGGGACACGGATGCCGCTCTGACCCACTCTTGTATTTGTGCCCATGCTCTTATGGCTTCCAGCCTGCCGGCAGTGTTCTCATCTGTAAGCGAAATGGAAGGGGTATAGTCAAGCCCCAGCAGCCCGTTGATTACTTTATATTTTATACTCGCACGGTTAAAAGCGTTTGAAATTTCAGGGGCTACACACGCGCCACAGTGTGCAAGCCATTCGCCCGTTGTAGTCTTTTCATAATTGATGCGGGCAGTGGGCTGAAGGTTCAGCACGATTACCGGAGCTTTACATATCTGGTGTACAGGGAGTATGGTTGCGCTTGTTGCGTAGGTTGCACAGTGACAGAAAATCAGGTCCGCGTTTTGGGCGTTGAACCATTCTCCGGACTTCCTGGCCTCATACTCGGTATCTACAAGTCCGAAGTTTTTAACGTCGGCAAACCGGCTCATTTTTTTCTCTATGAACTGCCCGTACTCGATCATGCGCTCCCTCATGCCGGGGAACTGCGGCCAATATGCTTTCAAGCCCGATGAATAAAGCCCCACCCTTGGACGCTTTATTTCTTTAATAGGTTTTAAAGTCACCATGGATATTTCCTCCGATTATACACATCATTCATATAGAAACATCAGTTCAAGTGCAGGTACAGTCCCTGTTTCAGGATCAATTTCAAAATCAATTACATCCTTCATGTATTCATTCCACCTTGCAACTACCGGACTGCTGCCCAGCACCTTATTGCAGTGGCCGATGTCATCCGCTTCATAATAGCCGAAAAGGTCATTGCCCGTGTTCCAGATAGAGTAATTGCTAATACCCGCCTCATTAAGGGCAGCAGTCATCTCGGGCCATATTTCATCATGCCTTTTCTTATACTCTGCCTTCATTCCCGGCTTCAGTATGATTTTCCAGGTCGCTCGCATATCAATCAGCCTCCTTTTACACTTTCCTTATAGACTCAAGGTACTTCATGCCATATACCGTATCAAGCTACGTAAGGACAATCCGTACCTGTTCGTTGAAATATTTACTCGTTACATATATAATTATAATATGCGCTGTAAGCAGTTGCACTGTTGTAGATTGTCAAAAAACATGCATATGCTGCCAAGATAAAGGAAGATTGGAGGCTGGATATGAAGTTGAAATATACCCTGGACATCAGTGAGAAATCTACCTGGTTTGTCAATACGCCGAACGATATCGCAAGAAGGCTCCCTTTTTATATTAACGAATACGGTCATTATATCGCGGGTTCTACTTATTTTACAGAAAGACAAGAACAAAAAAATTATCTTCTGATCTATACGCTTTCAGGGAAGGGGTACCTGAACCATTGCGGCAGAGAATATGTTTTGGGAGCCAACCAGGCCGTGATGATCTATTGCGACACCTACCACATGTACAAAACCATCCAGGGGGATATTTGGGACTTCCTGTGGTTCCATTTTAACGGCACCTCGGCAAAAGAACATTTCAGCTTACTGAACCAGGATTCGCTGAACATCATTACAGTCAGTGATCCGCTGCGGTTTCGAAATATGCTGGATGACTTGTTCTCCTCCTTTACGATGAATGATATCTCCGCAAACGTAAAAATTTCAATGATCACAACGAATATTATTTCTCATTTGTTCATCAGCAGGTTTACCCCCGCAAAAAATAAAAAGCGTACGGAACACCACAAGGATATTGAAAATGTCATCCGGCATATCCAGTGTCACTACAAAAGTAAATTGGATATGGAAGAATTGGCCCAGATAGCCTGCATGTCCAAATACTATTTCATAAGGCTTTTCAAGAGCCATATAGGGGTAAGCCCCTATGATTTCCTTATTAATTACAGAATCAACAAAGCCAAAGAGCTTCTTAAAACCACCGAATATTCTATCGGCGAGATATGTACTCTGGCAGGTTTTAACGACTACAGTCATTTCATCAGGGAATTCAGGAAAGTGGTTGGCATCACACCTTTGAAATACCGGTTCGTATCATAGAACATACTGGATCGTGCCTACCCCTTCCTTTATTTTAGAAAATTAATTGAGATGTCAGATTAAACGAGGAGGGAAAGTCCGATGACCTTACAACAGCTTAAATATTTTATTGAGACCGTGAACTGCGGCTCCATCAACAAAGCCGCTGAACGCCTTTTTATTGCTCAACCCAGCCTATCAAACGCCCTTCGTGATTTAGAGACGGAAATCGGCCATGAACTTTTTACCCGGACGCCGAGAGGCATATCGCTGACCACCGATGGCGCGGAGTTTTTAAGTTACGCCCGCCAGGTCGTTGAACAGACGAGCCTTTTGGAGCAGCGATGGCTTAACAGGAAACCGTCGCGGCGGTTGTGCTCCATATCAACCCAGCACTATGCTTTCGCTGTGAATGCGTTTGTGAATATGGTAAAGAAAACCGATGCGGAAGAATATGAGTACACTTTGCGCGAAGCAAGGACTTTTGAGATTGTCGAAGATGTTAAAAATCTGCGCAGCGAACTTGGCATACTTTATATGAATGGTTTTAACCGACAGGTGATAGAAAAGCTGCTGCGAGAAAACAACCTCACATTTCATCCGCTGTTTACCGCCAAACCTCACGTTTTTATAAGCACTGCAAATCCGCTTGCCAGGAAAGAATATGTGACCCTTGAAGACTTGGCTGATTACCCGCGTTTGTCATTTGAACAGGGTGATTACAACTCCTTCTATTTTTCGGAGGAAATACTCAGCACCGAATATGCGAGGAAAGACATTCGCGTCGGTGACAGAGCAACCATTTTTAACCTGATGATAGGGCTGAACGGTTATACAATTTCAACAGGGATTGTGAGTGCGGACTTAAACGGCGACAATATCACGGCAGTACCGCTCCGCGTTGACGATGCGATCGAAGTTGGCTGGATTTCGCACAAAGATATCCGACTGACATGGCAAGCGGCAATGTACCTTGAGGAATTAAAAGCCGTTGTAGCCGAATATGGCGTTGATATTGAAAATGAGTTATAGCATGTGGCTATAGCTCGACATATTTTATTCGTGTTACCCATATCCCCTCCTGGCATGGTACGATCAATTTGTACCAAATCCATATAAATTCCAGATCAAGGAGGGTTTCACAATGAGCGAGAAATTTCAAACAGTAGGAAGTTTGCTGCGCCCGTCAGCTTTGCTGAAATACAAAGAGCAAATTGAACACCGCGATGACATCATCTACCCGTTCTACGAAGACTTTGAGGGCTATGAGCAGTGCGAAGCGGAGGCGACCAAGGCTGTCGTCGCAAAAGAAATCGAGCACGGTTTAACGGTCATTACCGATGGCGAATATTCCAAGTCGATGTGGCATTTGGACTTTGTTTGGGGGCTTGGCGGTATCAGCCGTTACATTGCTGAACACGGCTACTTCTTCCGTGACAAGGACGGATGCTCGAAATACGAAACGCGAAAAGACATTGGTTTGCGAATCACCGGTGAACTCAGCGGAAAAGACCATCACTTTATTAAAGTGTTTAAAAGGCTGAAGTCTATCGCAGGCGATCGTGAAACGAAATTATGCGTTCCGTCGCCGTCACATATCTTTGGGGAATTGTCGTGGTCTGATAACATCGGCGACAAAGGCTCGGTTTACAAAAGTCCGCAGGAATTGAAAGCGGGGCTGACGCAAGCATACAAAGAATTTGTGGAAGAATACGCTGCTGCCGGCGGGAAAATCCTGCAGTTTGATGATTGTCTCTGGGAGCTTTTCGCGGAGGATAACCCCAACTCCCCATACACAGGCAAGAATATCAATCAGGAAGAAGTCAAAGCTCTTGCTGCCGAATTTATCGGTATCAACAATACGCTGATTGACTTCGGTCATGGCTTGGGGCTGAAAATGTGGACGCACAACTGCCGCGGTAACTATGATTCCCGTAATATGGGCGGCGGCTCGTATGTTAAGATTGCAAACCTGTTTTTAAAGCAACTGAAATACGATCGCTTTTTCCTTGAATGGGACGACGAACGGGCGGGGTCGCTGGAAGCACTCAGCGTTTTTCAGGATAAGCCGGATACCGGGATTGTGCTTGGGTTGTTGTCATCCAAAACAAACACACTTGACGATGAGGCCCGTGTCATCAGACTGCTTGACGAAGCATCCAGGATTATCCCCAAAGACAGGCTGCTTCTCTCTCATCAGTGTGGTTTCGCGTCCTGTGACGGCGGCAATGAGCTGACCGAAGAAGAGCAGTGGGCCAAAATCGACCAGGGCCGGAGGATTGCGCGGCAGTACTGGGGTGTGTAATCGTCAGAGATGGGCAACTTTTATAAAATATGTAGATAGCTTGGGCTTGGAAATCAAGCTTAGGAAAAAGAATACAAAATTGGAGTACAGCAAGGTGTAATTTTTGATATGAGTGTGGGCAGGACAGCGTTAAACCGTCCTGCTCATATTTTCATTATGACAATAAGTGGAGATGGAATCTGTACATACCTGCTCCAGGCGTGTTTACATTTAGTGCCTCATATGATAGTGACGGAAGTGAAAGCGCCATTCTGCCAAGTTCAGGTATAGGGATGGAATCAGGTACGCTGCAGGTAGTTGACCATGTTACCATCCTGGCCTGTTATCAGATAATTTCGGAAAACAGCATTGTTTACATGGAATGGACAACGCCCGAAGAACCGGATAATGTATTATTGCAATACCGGATAAAAGGCGGGCAAAGCTGGGTGGAACTGGTTAACAGGCAAGATTACGAAACAGGCTTGGTGGAAGGTAAATCAGCAACCTGGGCTCTGGTAAAAGGGCTGTCGCCGGACGCTACCTACGAATTCAAGGTGGTTGTGACAGGTGGAGAGAATGAAGGCGAATCCGATATTGTGTTTTGTGAGATCAAAGATTACAGCGAAGACGCTGATAATGTTAACTTTGCATATGCCATTGACAGGATCGCCATAGCGGATAACAAGTATATCATGGATTTGATCAGCAAATCCGGCTTTAACACCTTTACGACTGCAGATTCTGTATATGCCGACCCCGGTAATGTCATAACCTATACCGTTAATGCTGACGGAAAAATTCAAATCACCGGTATACCGGAAGCCAATGACGGAGGCAATACCATTCTTGATGTTAACTCCATCAATGTTAAGGTCCATGGTAATTGCTATTACTTCACCGATAGCACTATCATCGTATATGATGAGGGCGGTGGTGGAGGAAGGGATGTAAGAATGCTTACAAAAAATGATTTATATAAGGATATGGCCGTAGAAATATATTTGAAGGGAAATAATGATATAGCAGTGCTTGTAGTTACTCTAATGTAGCTCCGGTCAAGCCCGATCACCTCTCCTCCGCCGATGGAGCCAACCTAAAAGGCTCCCTCTCTGTTTAAAGGGAGCCTCTTATCCGGGATGCGGGATTTAGACTTATTCTTTTACAAAGGCTTCTACAAACCGTTGAAGGACCGCTGCAACCTCCGCACGGGTCGCACTGCCGCCCGGAGCAAGTGTTGCGGTTGTGCGTCCGGTGATAAGACCTTTCGCCGTTGCCCACTTCATCGCGGCCTGCGCCCAAGCGCTGGTGTCCGACGCATCGGTATAGGCGCTCAGGTCTGCTGCCGCTGTCACATCATATCCCTTGTAGCTTGCATAACGGTACAGGATGGCTACCATCTGTTCACGGGTCACATTATCGTTTGTGCCGAACAGCCCGCTGCCGTAACCCCCGACGATACTGCCGGCATTTGCCCAGATCACCGCGTTTGTGTACCACTGGCCGTTCTCCACATCGGTGAAGCCATTGGTCCCGGTGACTGCAGGTAAGCCTTCCAGACGGTGCAGTACCGTCACCAGCATCGCGCGGGTCATGGGTGAGTCGGGACTGAAGGTGGTGGTGCTGGTGCCCATGAACAAGCCTTTCTTTACCACATATTTAACATATTCATAGAACCAATCGCCAGCCTTGACATCGGTGAAGCTGATGGTAAAATCTTCTTCGGTTTTTTCCATGCCAACGATATAGTAGGACAGGTGCGAGGTCGTAAAGATCGCTTTGCCGGTTGCCGCATCATAGGTGCAGGTAATCCGTTCAAGCTCTCCTGCATCGTTTAAATACCACACCTTGACGTTAGCGGCGGTTTCGTCTTCCTTCAGCGCATAGGGCAGGGAGATCGTGATGCTGCCGCCCCCGAAGCTGCCGATATGGCTGCTGCCGCTCATGATGGAGATGTCGTAAACAGGATTACTGCCAACAGCAGACTGCTGCGCCGGTGTCAGAGCCGAATGGTCCACAGATTCCAGGCTCAGGGTGACCGTGCCGCCCGTTACCTGGGAGGCGATAGACGCCAGTGCACTGTTGGGGATGGTGATGCTGCCAACGGGCGTTTCCACCGTCAGTGCTGCCTTTGTTTCTGAAGCTATGGAGGATACGGATGCTTTTGGCAGTTCGACGCTTACTTTTTTTGCCATGCCGGTGATTTCAGGCGCGATGACGATGGCTGCGCTGTTGTTCTTCCTGGCCTCCGCAATCGCCGCTGTCATATTCGACGTACTGATTGCTACAGCTGCTGCGCCGTTTGATGCCGTCACCTTGGGGGCTAAGGTGGCGGGTGAACTGCCGGAGGCTGGAGCGGAAGGCGTGGAAGGATTCCAGGGGCCTTCGTAGTCCGTCTCCTTCGTGTAATCGTCCGTATAGAACCACAGCACCGTATCTTCGTTTTTGAGCACACGGGTGGCGTAACCCACATTTGCGATGAGACCGTTGTGCCTGTACATCCAGCCGGAATTCGGGCCGTTGTCAAATTCTCCTAGATACTCGTTCGTTCCGGGAATCCGGACCTTGTCAATGTAGGTCCCGCCTTCCGAGTGAAAGTTGATCCCCGCATTCATAAGCATCATGTCTGTGACGTATTTGACGGTGGAGCCTACGGGAACCGTTACCCTGGTTTCCGGTATCCAGGTCAGAATGACATACGGACCGGTAGGCGTACCCGGCAGATATTTGTCCTCCGGGTTCATGATGTAATGTTTGGTGGTCCCGGTAAAGGTAAAGCTGACAGTGATGCTGTTTGACTGCGTACCCGCCGGTTTTCTTGTGATGGCGATCGGATAGGTCTGCGTGTTGTCGCCGTCGGTGGAGGTGATCATCAGCTCGAAGCTGTTCGCGCCGACATTGACCGGAAGCGGGACGGTCGCCTCACCGTGCATGATCGCCGTGCCGTCCAGCTTGATCGCGGCCCCGGGATTCAGCGCTCTCACCTTGAAAGTGACATACTGTACATTGTTTTCCACCGTCGCGGTGTAATTACCTTCGGTATCCCGGGAAAGCTTCGTGTCCCCAGGGGTGAGCATAATGGAGACAAGGTCGGCGTTTTCGGCCGGGTCGCTGCAGTTGGTGCATTTTATGACATAGATACGCGGCTCTTTGGCACCATTCTGGACAATGACGCGGACGGTGCGGCTGAAGCTCGCGTCCGGCAGCCCGACATACTCACCCTGGCCGACAAACCTTTCGGTGTTGATAAAGATGTTGTCGTTTTCCGCGCCGTTGACCTCGACAACCGGGAAGCCGCCGCCCAGGTTAAGCTCGTAATACTTGATCTGACCGTCATTTAAGGTCTCGGTCGGCATGGGGAGCGCTTTATTCATCACAAGGATTTCCGGTTCGCCCGTCACGCCTGCGGGCGCCTGCGCCACATACCTGGGGTTTACTCTTGTGACGGCGCAGATCTCGGTGGAATTCTCGCCCAAGGACCCGCTGGACTTATCCATAATGTTTTGAACGCGGATATATCGGATGGAGTCCACCCGTACCGGCCTGCCGTTTCCGTCCACAGCCCAGCTCAGGTCAAAGCCGTCGCCGATGTTCTTGTAAGCCGCGTTGTCATAGGGATTGGCGGGCTTGGCATCGGGGTAATACTCGACATCGGCGTTTGCGTAGATGGAGCAGGCGGAGACGTCCGCGTAGCCGAAATACACCCGCGGGTAAAAGGTATCGGAATCCAGCTTCAGGGATGTCGTCTGTGATCCGTCCTTCAATGTAACCGGCTGGTCCTTGAGCATTTCCAGCTCATAGTGGTTGGAGCCCGCCAGGTCATACCAGGCAATACCGTCGCTGGAAACCTGTACCCCTCCGGGCTCAATCGCCCCTCCTCCCGCAAAAGCGTTGCCGTATATGATAAAGTCAATGCCGTAGGAGTTCCTGGGGTCGTTTACGATGGGTTCGTCATATTCGAAAGTAACATATCCGCCGTGCCCGCCCAGCGACAGGTAATCCAGATAGCTGGCGCGCGCCCAAAGCGTCGTGTTTACAAGCAGGCTGCTGTTATCGGTGACAAACTGACCTTCCGCGGGCTTGTATTCCACTACTCTGTCGGGCGTATAGACGCCTTCGCTGAGCGATCTCGGCTGCAGAATGACATCACCCGACACTTCTTTAATGCCATTTTTGACGGTCAGCGTATACTGTGCCGCCGCTGTGCCGCGTGTACGCATCCGTATATCATAAACGTCGGCAAGCCTTGCGGTAAAATCCAGCGTTTGGCCTGTCAATGCGGGTGTGAGTTTTTCACCCGAGAGATATACCTCATTTCCCGCTTCAACCTTTATTCTTATTGTAGCGTACTCGTCGCTCTGGTAGTGTAAAACTCTCTTGGCCGACGTGCTTATGATAGGAGGCGGCGCCATATAATAATTGAGCGATCTGCCGGTCGCCTCAAAGTCCAGCAGCCAGCTGTAGGGCGTAGCATCGCTTTTTATGACCTCCACCGTATACTGCCGCTCATACGGCACCGCATCCTCAGTGTAGGTCACATAGAGCTTGATGGTCGTCGTATCGCCGGTAAGCGGGACCGGGATCCCGGAATAACTCTCCAGGGGGGTCCTGCTGTTGCTGTCGATTTGCATTCCGACCGCGACGCCGTCGTAACCGGCCGACACCTCAAGGTCGAGCGCTACTGCCGCCGCGTCGCTGTTGACATGATATTCGTAGGCATAATGGGACGGGTCGAATCCCTCGGCGGCCTCCTGCACATCTTTCTTCACGAGGGAACCAGGGCGGTAGCCGCTCACCAGCTCGGTCAAATCGTCCGACACACCGCCGCTCAAGGACAGCGAACCGAGCCCCAGATCCGGGCTTTCGACCGTAACGTCCAGGTAGCTTGCCGCGTAGGTACCGTCGGCATCCTTCGCGGCGACCTTGTAAGCGCCTTCCGCCTTAAACTTTAATGGAATTATGCCGTCGGCGTTTGTAACGCCGGCCTTATTCGACTCGTCAAAGATATTAGACACATTACCCGCGGCAGTGACGTAAACATCCATACCTTCCAGCGGAACTGTTCCGTCAACCAGCTTGATTGTGTAATCGATATCCGGACGCGCTGTTAATACATATATTCTGTGATTTTTGTATGTAAAGCTATACGTTGGCTCAGTCTGTTCATATGTAACAGCGATTACATCATTATCGTTTACGGCTGTCTCAAAAACAGAGCCTGTTATTGGATTGCCATTGATTGTAACGGAGAAATTACAGACCGGCGTACCGAAGACTTTTACGACTTCTCCGTCCTCCGTCACGTCGAAATACTGCGTGTAATTTTCAGCAGTAAATGATGTAGTATATACGTCTAAGTGCGCGGCCAGCAGAACGTCGAGCACGGCAGTCTCTCCGGCTCTGGACGCGCCGGAGACCTCAAAACCATAGCGTTCGGCAAACCCGGAATAAGCTTTCAGGCCTGTTTTTGTGTATGCGTCTGTGTTCGCTGTAAGCGAAACCGTCGAGGACAGGTATTCATAGGAGATGCTTTTTTCCCCTGCGGCTGTCGCGGCTGTAGATCCGTACTTGCAGAATATCGTTGCGGTGACAGGAAAGTTGTTTAATGTTGTAGACGTAAATGCCGCATCGGACGTTAAAAAAGTGACTCCCTTCAGGCTGGAGCAGTTCCTGAACACAGTATTGCCAATTGATGTGACACCTTCAGGGATCGTAACCTTACTCAGCAAAGTGCAGCCGTAGAACACATTAGCGCCAATTGATGTAACACTTTCAGGAATCGTGATCGTACCCAGTGAGGTGCAGCCATTGAACGCATTAGCACCAATTGATGTAACGCCCTCAGGGAGCATAATAGTACTCAGCGAGGTGCAGCCAGAGAATGTGGAACCTCCCAGAGTAGTAAGACCGGTAAGATCGACATCTGTGAGTTTAACACAATTCTGGAATGTTGTTGTTCCGAAAGTAAGCTGATTCGCATAGGAGGTAAATTTTTTTAAATTTCCGCAATTTCTGAAGGCGCCGTCGCCGAAGCTGATATTTTCCGCGTTCGTCGTAACCGTTGCCAAATCGGCGCAAGATGAAAAAGCATATATTCCGACTGTTGTAACATTTTTCGGGATGGTTACTGTACTAAGTCCGCTGCCGTAAAAAGCATAATCGCCGATCTCTGTAAGGGTCGTTGGTAGTATAATGTCCGCCAGCGGGTTGGTTCCCATGTACATACCGCGATTGGTGGGATCAGTCGTGCTGGCGTTCGTATCAAAAACAAATTTATTTATTTTCGTCACGCCTTCAGGGACAGTCACTGCACCTCCCGGTCCGTCATAATAAAAGAGGACGCCATCGGTAATCCAAAACCCGTCATCCCTTTTCACGCCGTCATTGTTCAAAAGAGTGACGGTGATTCGTTTGCTGTCGTCTGTGCATCGTCTGTTGCTTATCGCAGCACTGCTAAAAGCATCCGAGGGACCATAACACGAAAGCGTGAAGCCCTCAATATTTTCAAAGGCGTCGAACCCCACGGCAGTCTCTTTTGGGATTGTAAGGCCTGTCAAACGGGTACCCGCAAAAGCTTTAGTTCCGATGGACGTCAGCGGTGTCGTCGGCCATGAGGTTATCGCTGTCAATCCTGTGCAGCCGGAGAATGCGGAAGAACCAATGGTTTTGAGGCCGCTGGGTAAAGCTATTGCCGTAAGGGATGTGCAGCCACTAAACAGATTCATATCTATCGTCTCCAGCGGACCCTGAAATGTCACGCTGTTGAGGGATATACAATTAACAAATACACTACCTCCGATAGACGTAACTTTCGCCGGGATCGTAATACTCTGAAGTTTCGTGCAGTCCTGGAATGCGCCGCCTCCAATCGTGCTGAGATTATTGGGCAAATCTATTGCCGTAAGGGATATGCAGCCCATAAACATAGTACCGCCTATAGTCGTTAGCGTATCCTGAAACGTCACGCTGCTGAGTGATGTACAATCTCGAAACACTTCAGTATTGAGAGATGTAATTCCCCCCGGGATCGTAATATTCCGGAGGCTGGTGCAGCTCCAAAACGCTCTGTTACCTATAGTTGTGAGTGAGTCCGGCAGTGTCATTGTTGTAAGGGATGTGCAGAGATTAAACGCTCTTTGACCTAAAGTCGTAAGTGTATCCGGCAGTGTTATTGCCGCAAGGGATGTACAGCCGTCAAACACATAATTGTCCAAAACCGTAAGATTTGTCGGCAAGGTTACGGACGTCAGCTTTGTTAATCCATAGAATGTATATTGGCCTAAGTTAGGCGCAACATCGTCGCCTGGCGCCGCGGGCAAAAATACAACTTCTTCCAGGTTGCTGCAACGTGTGAATGCGCCGTTTGACGACGATGTCCCGGCGACTGTTTTTACGGCAGCGGGTATTGTTATTTTTTTTATATCCGTGTTATTCCTAAAAGCGTTGCTGCCGATGCCCGTCACTGTTGTCCCATTCACGCTTTCAGGTATGACGACGACGCCGTTGTCGGCAGCGGCGGGACCGGTATACGCCGTAATTGTGCCACTGGCATTTACGGTGAACTCTGATTCCAAACTCGATACGTCAATCGGCGCCTCCGAGACTTGGGGCGCTGTTTCGAGCGGATCCTGCTCTGCCTCATGACCGGTTTCGGAATTCGAATCCTCTTCATTTGCCGGTTGCTGCTCGTCACCCGGCTCGACGGTCTGCTGTCCGGATTCATAGAATTCCTGGCTTTCTTCATCCGCGAAAGCGGGGATTGCCGAAAAAGGCTGAATCAGTAGGGCAAAAAGCAAAGCAAAGATTATCGCCCATACGTGAGGTCCCCTTTTACCCATATATATCACTCCTTGCAAATTGATTATATCGACACCTGCCCAGGCAGGCGCCTCGCCGGTCAGAACTCCATTGACTCAGGAGCACAAAAATTTACTTCCGCTTTTTCTGCAAATGCAGGCTGCATGGGCAAGCAGCAGGCAAAGCCTGCGACCGGTCCCCGGCGCTCCAGGACTGCATCTGCAGAAAATGTTGGCGGAAGTTATATTTTCACCAGTGCTCCTTAGCGTACGAGAGAGGCGGTCATCATCCTGACGCCATTGACCGTTTGCTCTTCAAGAACGTACTCGAACTGATGCGTCTCGAAGCCGAAGGTAATATTGCACGCACCTTTTTTGGCTGCTATCTGCGCAATCGTCACCTGATTGACAGCCGCCTCGGGATAATCGTCTTTGCCTGTATTTGCCGGATCGCTGGGGTCATACTGCGTGTCGTCGTCGGGGTCCCAGTTGGGTATGCCGCCGGCGGCAAATGCATACATCCAGTCAGTGCCTGTCCATGTGTATAGACCAGTGTCCGGGTCGTACTCGCCGCTGCCGTTATTATTGCATTCTTCATATACGTCTCCATCAGCGATAGTGATACCCTCGATAAAGATAGGGCCTGTCTCAGTGCCTTCTGTGTAATCGATTGTTAAATTCAGCGACGGCCTGTAATCTGAAATATTATCCAGCAGGTCCTTCACTGTATAATTTCCAGGTACTGAAATGCCGGTGAGAGGCGCTACAATTTCTGACGGCTGGGGAGTCGCCGTCATCCTGTCAAGCGCCTGGAAGTATACATTGACGGTTGCGTCGGCCGACATAGCCCTGGCCTTCGGCCATGCCACGTGCTTCTGCTTTTCTCCATACAGGAGAATGTTGTTGTAGTGCAGTCCGTTGAGTTTTTTCGCCATAATTCTTTTACCTCCTATAAATTTATTCATATGCATCAATACGATTGTCCTTTTTCACAACTTCTGCCGTGGCGACGGGCCCTGTCCCGTATTCTACCGCTATCCACGGCAGCTTTTACGGGAACCGGGCTTCTTTTGTTGATGTTCTTTTTTTTACCTGCTCTTTTTGCTCAGTGCCACGCCGGCATCTTTCATTGGCCGGCTTCAGCCCTGCCTGCTGCAGGATTCTCGGCCAGCTTCCAAGCCGGTTTTTTATATAATCAACTGCGGGAACCTCCGATTTCATGGGCGGGCGCCCCAGTTTTGCGGCAATATCACGGATATGCTGATAAAGTTGTTCATCGGTTTCCTTGCGATAGCGCAAGATATATGCTCTGTGCAACTCTTTCGGCGATTTCATGCCTTCCGGATGATCATTGGGTGCCATAGGGCACTGCTCAGACTCGATATGCGTTTCACGCTCTGTCTTCATTAATGTTGTATCCCCCTTTACATAGGACATATTTAAAATCGCTCCGCATTCACAGTGGCCGGTCCGTCCGGGATTTTCACCCGGTTCCGTAATTCCGCGGTCCATACCCGCCTGGCTCCTCTGGGCCTGTCCACCTCCGATTTGCAGGATTCCTTTTTAAATAAGCTATCAGCTTCTTGCAGGGACAAAAAGGACGAAATAAAACGGCTACGACAAACCAAAATGGTTGCCGCAGCCGTATTCCTGTGCTATTCAAACAGCCCTGCCGCACATCTGAAGGCGGATAGAGCAAATTCCAAGCAGGTCTTCTGACTTACGCTTGCGGAGTTTCCTCCTGCGGCGCGCTCTGCCTTCCCAGTTTCCCAGTGACCGACTTTCGTCGACGAGCGCGGCTTCGGCGCATACAGCGGCGGTTCCGCTCGGGATTCTCACCCGATTCCCTATCCTTCCCCAGCGGCTGAACGCCGGAGGGGACACTCGAAACGATATTTTGTTTTCCTGGTTTTATATTACTCTAAGGTAAAACAGATGTCAATGCTTTCCATTATACCATCGGCGGTGAAGCGGGATTCCTTGCGGCCGTCCGTTTCGGAAGGGCACGGGAGAAACGGATGGTGGAATACAGGATGATCTTGCAAAAGGAATGGTAATAAGTCTGCATAATTTTTTACAATAAATATAAAAAAATTTATGGCAAGACAGTTTGGGTTGGTATAAACTTATTACAAAGTGAATATTAAACAGGTGCCAATTATGCTTTTGAAGAACAAAAGCATGAATTGGTGAAAAGGGAAGTGGGTAAGAAGCCCACGCGGTCCCGCCGCTGTGAAAGAGGAGTCCTTGCAGAATGCCACTGGGAAACCGGGAAGGCTGTAAGGGTGATGATGCTTGAGCCAGAAGACCTGCCTGTTTTGCTGCACTATTAACTCTACGAGCGATAGAGGGTGTCAAGGGATAATGAACCTGTTGTCCTTATGCTTATGCTTATGCTTATGATATGCAAATGCAAATGACCTCTTAACGCTTGTGTTAGGAGGTTTTATTTTTTGGTCTTTTGTATTGGGTTGAATCAAATAATGTGAAAAAATGGAGGCTTATCAAATGATTATTATCGGAGAAAAAATCAACAGTACCCTGAAAGCAGTCAGACCCGCCATGGAGAACTATGATGCGGCAGTAATCCAGGATCTTGCCAAAAGACAGTATGAAGCCGGAGCAAATTATATCGACCTGAACGCCGGAATGTTCATCAACGATGAACCGGAGCGCCTTGAGTGGCTGGTCAGGACCGTCCAGGAGGTGGTCGACGCACCTCTTGCCATCGACTCTCCCAATCCGAAAGCCCTTCTGGCCGGTTTGAAGGCGAACAAAAAAGGAAAACCCGTCATCAACTCAATTACGGATGAAACAGAAAGGTATGAAACCGTACTCCCGTTGATCCTGGAATACAATACCGGCATCGTAGCCCTTTGCATGGACGACACGGGAATGCCCGAAACGGTTGAAGACAGAGTGAAAATAGGCGACCGGCTGATCAAGAAAATGACCAGGCTGGGCATCGGTCTGGACGATATTTATATCGATCCTATGGTGCGGCCTATCGGAACCGGCTCCCATTACGGAGTGGTTGCCATTGAAACCATCCGCAAAATCAAAGCCGAGTACCCTGACGTCCATATTACCTGCGGACTGAGCAATGTCTCTTTCGGCATACCTGCCCGCAAGATCATGAATCAGGCCTTCCTTGTTGCCGCAACGGCAGCCGGCATGGACGGAGCGATCCTTGACCCGCTGGACAGGAAGCTTATGACATTTGTATATGCTGCCGAGGCCCTGGCCGGCAAAGACGATTTTTGCATGAACTATCTGATGAAATTCCGCGAAGGGATGCTTGAGGTATAAGCTTTACAGGCGTCAAACCGTGGATATTTCAATCTGAAGAATCCAACTGTTAATTAAAAAACCGGGAAGATTCATTTAAGCGAGCATGAAAAAACTACGTTTCTTTTTGTGTTGCCCAAATTTTAGCCGATGGAGTGGATTGGAAAATGAGCAGGATAGCTGTGATAGGCGGCGGCATTGCGGGGTGCAGCGCGGCATACGGATTGTCTGAAGCAGGAAAGCGGGTAGTGCTGCTGGAAAAGTCGGACCAGCTGGGCGGAAACATAAGGAAATTCGGCTGTAAGGCGGATGATCGCTGCGTAATGGATAACTTATGCCTTGTCGAGGGTGTATTTGACAAAATAAAAAACAAAAAGAACATTGAAATCCTTTACAACAGCCAGGTGGATAGTCTTTCCGGCAATGCGGGGAATTATTCCCTCAAGGTCGGAAGCAACGGAAACTATACGCTGTTGGAAGAGCTTGAGGCGATTATTATCGCGACGGGTTATGTAAAGTTTTCCGAAAAGGAGACAGGCGCGCTGCAGTGGGAAAAGGACAGGCGCATCCTCTGGGCCAGTGAACTGGAAGAAGCGCTTTACCGGCGAAAGTCCCGCATCGGCATCCTTGAGGGGGTCAGGAGCATGGTTTTCATTCAATGCCAGGGCTCCCGGACCGCTACGGAGAAGGCGGACTATTGCTCCCGGGCGTGCTGCGGCTATTCCTACCGGATGGCAAGGGCGGCCAGATATCTGCACCCCGGGATCCATATCGACATGCTTTATATGGACCCCCAGGAAGCCGGTTATATGCAGGAGCTCAGCTTTGAAGTCCTGGAACGATATGAAATGCATCCGATCCTTTGCAGACCGGTAAGCATTAAGAAGAGAGACGATGTCATCGCCATTTCCTATGAAGACAGGGAAGACGGCGAAGTAAAAAAACTTGCGGCCGACCTGGTCATATTGTCAGAAGGTATGCATCCCGGAGAGGACAATGAAAAAATTGCGGAAATATTCAATTTGCAGATAGATGAAAAAGGGTTTCTGAGCAGTGTGGAGGACGAGGCGGCATCCGGCATTTACCTTGCCGGGACGGTGAAAGGCCCCAGGGAAATCGCCGAATCCATCAATGAAGCAAAAATTGCGGCGGATAGGATCCTGTCCGCTTCAAAGGGGTGATTGCATGTATGACGTCGCATTTATCGGAAACGGCATAGAAGCAAAGTGCAATGGGACAGTGGTGGATCCGGAGAAGCTCGTACGTGTCAGCGGACAGATCGGCTGTTTTGAACTGTCGGCAGAAGAATCCGGGGTTATCGGCGCCATTTGTGCAAAGACCATTGTGGTCAATATGGAACCGGAGGAAACACTGCCTGTAGACGGAGCGGAAAGCTTTGGGGCGGATGCCGGGGAACCGGAGGGCACAGCGGTGTTTATACAGGATTATCTGTCTCTGACGCCTGCTTACTACAACAAAACCGGATTGCTTAACGCCATAAGGATAAAAGAGCGGTTCGGGAAGGAAGTGGTGTATTTTTACCGTTCCATGCGGTTCCCTGACGGCGACGGCTCTTTGTATAAAAGTGCAAAGAGGCTGGGAATCGTTTTTGAAAAGTATGCCGGAGAGGATCTGCAAATAACCCGCAGGAACGGCTTTCAAATCGATTTCGGCAATGCCTTTTTCACCTTTTCCATCCATACCCGGTCTCTGTACCTGGCCCCGCTTATAAAGCCCGGCAGGTCATACGAAAGAATTGCGGGTATCCTGCATATCAGAGAAAGCGAGGAGGGCTTTTTACAGACGGACAATGTATATCTCCAGCCTACCAGGACAAACCGGAGAGGGATCTACACAATAGGCTTTGCAAAAGGGCGCAGCGGCATGAGTTCATTGGATGGTGACATTGCCTTCACACTGTCGGATATAAAGCGTGAGACAAATCTCCTCCGCCCGCTGACGGCAGACCGGAGAGAAGTGGATGAACAGCTGTGCGCCCTTTGCTACACATGTTTTCGAAGCTGCCCCCACGGCGCCGTCGAAAGGGAAGAGAGCCGGGATTGCATGAAAATCAACGAATACGCCTGCTACGGCTGCAATACCTGCATATCGGCGTGCCCCGCCCAGGCGATTTCAATTGCCGGGGAAAAGGATGGCCGGGAAAAAGATATCGGAAAAAGCCCGGAAGGCAAGCCCTATAAAATCCTCCTGTGTGAAAATTCAGCCGAAACCGCCTACCGGGAACTGGGGGAAATGCTGGGCGAAAGTGCGGAGATCGGAACGATCCCCTGCAGCAACAGCGTCCGCAAATCGGACATTTACAGGGCGTTGTCCGGCAGGGGCGGCAAGCTGCTGGTGCTGGGCTGCATCAATGACGCGTGCAGGCATATTGATGGAAACAGAAATTTTGAAAGGGTGGTCAGGGAGGCAAGGAAGAATCTTTCAGGGATTGGCCTTGACCCGGACAGAGTACGGTTTGAGAGGGTATCGCTCCGGATGAAGGACCGTTTGAAGGAAATAATCGATCAGTTTATGGGGGTGGAGAAGGATGATTGTAGCCCGTCAAAAACCAATTGAAGAGATCACCGGGAAAATAGGCAGGGCGGAGAAGCTTCTGATCGCAGGCTGCGGCACCTGTGTGACAGTGTGCATGGCCGGAGGGACAAGAGAGGCTGAAGCCCTTGCAGAACTGCTGAATACCTATTTTAAAAATGAAAATATGTCTGTCGGTATTGAGGTGAAGACCATCGAAAGACAGTGCGACAGGGAGTTTTTGGATGAGCTGGAGGGACCGGCCAAAAGGGCGGATATGATATTGTCCATGGGCTGTGGGGTTGGGGTCCAGGGCATTGCTGAAAGATACCCGGATAAGATCGTGATACCGGGCTTGAATACGCAGTTTTTCGGAATGACGGTGGATAGGGGCATATGGGCGGAAAGATGCGCCGGCTGCGGAGAATGCGTCCTTGATAAATTCTGCGGCGTATGTCCCGTTGCAAGATGCTCCAAAAGCCTGCTTAACGGTCCCTGTGGAGGGTCCAGGGCGGGAAAGTGCGAGGTTGGCGGGGAGATTGAATGCGGCTGGCAGCTGATATACGACAGGGCCAAAAGAATAGGCCAGCTGGACAGGCTGATGGAGATCGAAGGCCCGAAGGACTGGTCGACAGGCAGGGATGGCGGTCCAAGAAAAACCGTCAGAGAGGAGTTTGCCAATGACTGAGAATGCCGGCAATCTTGAAAAAATTCTGGAAGCAGGGTATTTTGCGGTTTGCAGTGAAATGGGTCCTCCCATGAGCGCCGACTGGAAGCTTATATGGGAGAAGGCGGAAAAACTGTCGGGATACGTGGATGCGGTCAATATCACCGACAATCAGACAGCGGTGGTGCGCATGTCGTCCATGGCCGCCGCTGTCATTGGAAAGAGGGCGGGAATGGAGCCGGTAATACAGGTGACCTGCAGGGACAGGAACAGGATAGCCATACAGAGCGATATACTGGGAGCAAGCGGCCTGGGCATAAAAAACGTCCTGTGCCTGACGGGGGATCATCAGACCTTCGGCAGCGAACCGGGCTCCAAAAACGTATTTGACATGGATTCGGTCCAGCTGATCCAATGCGTGGCCGGGATGGTCAACGGCAGGTTCCTGGGCGGAAAGGAAATCAAGTGTCCTCCTTCATTGTTTGTGGGCGGGGCATACAATCCTTTTGCAGATCCCCAGGAAATGCAAATGGCAAAGCTTTTGAAAAAGGTGGAGGCGGGAATGAGGTTTGTACAAACACAGGCCGTATACAATGTCGAGGCCTTCGAAGAATGGATGAAAAAAGTCAGGAGCCTGGGCCTTCATAAAAAAGTGCATATTCTTGCGGGAATATTGCCGACCAAATCACCAAAAGCCCTCCGGATGATGCAAAAAGAGGTGGCGGGCATGGATGTGCCCGATGAAATCGTGGAACGGATGGAGAAGTGTGCCGACCCGTCGAAAGAGGGTGTGAAAATGGCGGTGGAGATCATCGACCGGATAAGAAGGATAGAAGGCGTCAGGGGAATACATCTGATGCCTGTAGGCTGGGAGCAGATCACCCCGACGGTAGTCCGGGAAGCGGGACTGTATCCCAGGCCGGAGGTGGAATAATCATGGATCATTCTTTTAAGCAGAAGGTGGCGGAAAGGCCGGGCGGCGAAAATGTAAAGCTTTGCTACAGCTGCGGCACATGCACTGCGGGGTGTCCCGTCAGTGAGATAAACAAGGATTTCAATCCCAGGGCCTATATCCGCAAGATATTGCTGGGCTTGAAGGAGGAGGTGCTGTCCGATAAAAACATCTGGCTGTGCATCCAGTGCCACCGGTGTGTGGCCCACTGCCCGCAAAACGTGAAATTTGCCGACGTTTTGCGGGTTGTCAGGGAATTGGCCGTGGAGGAAGGCTTTTTTCAGCCCGATACCATCCCGGATATGGAAAGGCTGGATGACGCAATCATAAGATACCGGACGCAAGCGGCGGAAAAGTATTTATGCGGCGGCCAAAGGATAGAGGACCTTAACGGCATCTGCCTGAGGGGACTGTAATGATCAAAAGGGGACATTCCTCCGCTGTAGAGGAATACTGGCTGCAGAGGAGTGTCCCCTTACATTAAAGGAAGGAGGTGGAGCAATGCCAAAGCCGGTCATGGTAATAGGCGGAGGTATCGCGGGCATCCAGGCTGCGACGGATCTCGCGGATAACGGCATACCCGTATATCTTGTGGAAAGCGCTCCGTCCATCGGAGGAAGAATGGCGCAGCTTGACAAGACATTTCCCACCAATGATTGTTCCGCCTGCATTCTGGCGCCTAAAATGAGTGATTGCTTCAACCATGAAAATATCAGGACCTGTACCTACAGCGAGATTGAAGCTGTCGAAGGCAGCATCGGCAATTTCCATGTAAAAGTAAAAAAGAAGCCCAGATATATTGACGAAGAGCTTTGTACAGGCTGTGGGGCCTGCATTGAAAAATGTCCGCAAAAAAAGGTGCCGGACAGGTTCGATCAGGGCTTGAAGTACCGGAAGGCAATCTATAAAGAGTTTGCCCAGGGCATACCCAATGTTGTCACCATTGATCCCGGCCAGTGCCTCATGCTCCAAAAAGGGAAATGCGGCATGTGCGCAAAGGTATGTCAGGCGAAGGCCGTCAGGTATGACCAGAAGGAAGAAGTATTTGACCTGGAGGTTGCTTCGATTGTGTTTGCCCCGGGCTTCGACGTATTTGATGGCAATTTAAAAGAAGAGTACGGATACAACAGGTTTAAAAATGTGGTATCCAGCCTTGACTACGAGCGCATGATGAGTGCGTCAGGTCCCCTGGGAGGGCACATAGCAAGGCCTTCCGACAATAAGGAGCCGGAAAGGGTGGCCTTTTTGCAATGCGTCGGTTCCAGGGACTATAAGTGCGACGCGGAGTATTGCTCCTCCGTATGCTGCATGTATGCCATCAAGGAAGCAATCATTACGAAGGAGCATATAAAAAGCGTACGGGAGCTTGATATCTATTATATTGACCTGAGGGCTTTCGGCAAGGACTTCGACAAATACCACAGGCTGGCCGAGGACAAGTACGGAGTGGCTTTCAAGCGGTCGCGGGCGGCGGATATCGAAGAAGACCGGGAAACAGGGGATTTGTATATAAAATCGGTTGCCGAAGACGGGAGCACGCAGACAAGCCGGTATGACCTGGCGGTTCTTTCCGTGGGGATCAAACCCAGGCCGGAAGTCACCGGACTGATGAAAAAGCTGAAAGTAAGGGTCAATAAGGAAGGGTTTATTGCGGCTGCGGAGCTGCATCCCTTAAACACAAGCAGAGAAGGTATTTATGCCTGCGGCGCGGCAACCGGCCCCAGGGATATCCCTGAAACGGTGGTGCAGGCAAGCGCTGCGGCGGCTTTAGCCGCAGGGGCAGCCAAAAAACTGGACGGGGAGGGATTCCCCCGGCCGGAATATGTAAGCCAGAGGGATGTAGTCAATGAGGGGGTGAAAGTGGGCGTCTTTGTCTGTCACTGCGGCACCAATATCGGCGGAATCGTCAATGTGCCCTCCGTAAGGGATTATTCGTCAAAGCTGCCGTTTGTGCGGCATGCGGAGGACGTCACATACCTGTGCTCAGCCGACAGCCAGCGGCTGATCATCGACCGCATCAGGGAAAAAGGCCTGAACAGGGTGGTAGTGGCATCCTGCAGCCCAAGGACCCATGAGCCGCTTTTCAGGAGCGCTCTTGTCAGGGCCGGGCTGAACCCTTATCTGCTTATGATGACAAACATCAGGGACCAATGCTCCTGGGTGCATATGGAACAGCCCGAAAAAGCGACGGAAAAGGCCATGGATCTTGTTAAAATGGCAGTCGCAAAAGCCCTGCCCGCAAGACCTCTCTACAGGCGAAAGCTGGAAAAAAGCAATGCGGGCGTGGTCATCGGCGGCGGCGCGGCCGGCATGACGGCGGCCAGGCAATTGGCGGAGCTCGGGTTCCCGGTGTCCATTATCGAGAAGGAAAGCGAGCTTGGCGGTCATGCGGCTGAATTGGCCCATACGCCTGATGGGAGGAGGGCTGTCGGGTTTGTGGAGAAGCTGAAGGAGGATATCGGCCAAAACCCTGCCATAACAGTATACAAGAACAGTGAAATTGTTGAAATGGAAGGCTATGTGGGAAATTACAGGCTGCGGCTGTCCCATGGAGAAGAGATCACCGCGGGAGCCGTGATCATTGCTACCGGCGCCGGTGAACTGAGGCCCGGCGGATTTGGCTGCAGTCCGGGTGAAAACACCATAAGCCAGCTTGAACTGGAACGAAGGATCAAGGAAGGAAGCCTGGGCCCTATGGGCAGCGTATACATGATACAGTGCGCCGGATCCAGGGAAGAAGGCAGGCAATATTGCAGCAGGGTATGCTGTACCCAGGCTGTAAAAAACGCAATCTACCTGAAAAAGAAATATGGGGATATCAATATAAGTATTCTGTACAGGGATATGAGGACCTACGGTTACTATGAAAAGCTGTATCGTGAAGCGAGAAAGCTGGGCGTTAACTTTATAAGGTATGAACCCGGCCAAAAGCCCGTCATAGGAACCGAATCAGACAAAATAACCGTGAAATTCCATGAGCCTTTGCTGGACAGGGAGCTGACGGATACTGCCGATATGGTGGTGCTGGCGTCCGCCATCGTCGCCGACAGGGAGAACAACGGCAGGATATCCCGGTTTTTAAAGGTGCCGTTGAATGGCGACGGATTTTTTCTGGAAGCCCATGTAAAGCTCAGACCTGTTGATTTTGCCACAGAGGGCGTGTATGTATGCGGGCTTGCCCACGGGCCTAAAAACCTCAGTGAGTCCATCAGCCAGGCAAAGGCTGCAGCGGCAAGGGCGGCCGCCGTACTGTCGAAGGAATACCTTGAAACGGAGGCGATGGTGGCGGAGGTGACCGCCGGCTATTGTGCAGGCTGCGGTACTTGTGAAAAGCTATGTGCGTATAAGGCGATCACCATGAATGAGAAGGATAAAGCCGAGGTAAATCCCGTATTATGCAAGGGCTGCGGTACCTGTGCCGCCGGCTGCAGGTCGGGCGCGGCGGACCTGAAGGGCTTCAGCGACAGGCAGATCGTCCGGGAAATCGAAGCGTTATTTGCGGAAGGGGGCTGGTGAAGGATGGAATACGAAACCGGATTTGAGCCGAAGATCGTGGCATTTTTATGCAACTGGTGCAGCTATGCCGGCGCGGACCTGGCAGGAACCAGCAGGCTGCAGTATCCCGCCAACATCAGGATTATCCGCGTGCCATGCTCGGGAAGGATCAATCCCCAATTTATCATAAAAGCCCTTCAATCGGGAGCCGACGGCGTACTGGTATCGGGCTGCCATCCCGGGGATTGCCACTATATCAGCGGCAATCTGCATGCAAGGCGGAAGTTTGCGCTTCTGAAGCGTTTGCTGGACTATGCGGGCATCGAGGAGCAAAGGGTGCAATTCACCTGGGTTTCGGCATCCGAAGGGCAGCGGTTTGCGGATATCGTCAGGAAAATGGTGGAAAACGTAAAAGAAGTCGGACCCTGTACCAGGTTCAGAAATGAGGTGAAGGCATCTGGAACTGAATAGTGAATTGAGAAATATTGCGGCAAAAATGCTGGAGAGCGGCGAAGTGGAGCTGGTCGTCGGCTATGGGGCTTCGGCGCTTCCCGGCAAAGCCACTCCTGTTTTTGCGACGACGGCAGAGGAGGCCGGCAAGCTCATCTTTGACCCTACGTGCAACCTCCTGCTGGCCAAATATCTACTAAGATATAAGGGGAAAAAAGTCGGCGTGGTGGCAAAACCCTGCGATACCCGTGCGATTACGGGATATATCGTTGAAAGGAGGCTGAGCCGGGAAGACGTAAAAATTATCGGCGTCAGCTGTGGGGGAATGTCGGGCAACCCAGCCTGCAGCGAATGCAGCGTAAGAAATCCTGTGATTTTTGACTACAGGGCGGGAGAGGATGCCGGGGTCTCACAGCCCGATACCGGGGAACCCTTCATTGAAACGGTTGAAAAAATGTCCCCCGGCGACAGATGGGACTATATTGCCGGAGAATTTTCGAAATGCATAAAATGCTATGCCTGCCGACAGGCCTGCTATCTGTGTTATTGCAGCAAGTGTTTTACAGACAGGAATCAGCCTGAATGGACGGGAAAGGGGACGACATCCGGCGACATCCTGGCATATCATCTGACGAGGGCGATGCATACGGCCGGAAGGTGCATCAACTGCGGCGTCTGCGAGAGCGTATGTCCCATGGGTATAAAAACCAGGCTTCTTACCTCCAGGCTCTACTATGATGTAAAGGAGCTTTATGGGTATGAAGCAGGGATGGACACGGGAGAAAAACCGGCACTGACCGACTATAAGCCCGACGACGCTCAGGACAGCTTCATGGAGCAGGGGGGATGAAGAATGAAAAAGCTGAAAAAAGACATGCTTGCAGGCTTCCTTGACCGGCTTTCAAAGGAATACGCCGTCATTGCCCCCGTAAAAAGCGGAAAAGGCCATACGGAATTCAAATGTACAAAGGATTTTCGGCAGCTGAGCCTTGAAGACAACGGCATCAATCCGGTGAAAGAATTTTTCTTTCCCCAAAACGAAGAGCTCTTCGTCTATAAGGACGGAGAAGTTGCTGAAAGCACCGAGGGGGAAAAAGTGATCATTTTTGGCGTCAGGCCCTGCGATATCCGGTCTGTCGAGGTCCTGGACAGGGTATTCCTCGATGAAAGGTTTATTGATGCCTATTACAAAAAAAGAAGGGATAACGCCATCATTATCGGGTATGCTTGCCCGAAAGACGAGCCGGGCTGCTTTTGCCGCAGTTTCGGTATCGACCCCGAAGACAGCGGTTCATCCGACCTGTCGATGTTTGAGGATGAGGAAAATTATTATTTCCAGCTGAATCATGAAAAGGCTTCGTATATTATAGAGGATCCGGCGCTCTCGGATGCCGGCACCGGCTTGCCTGCAGGCAGTCATAGGCAGGGGTGGGAAGCCGCTGTGGGAATCGGGTTTCCCCTGGACCCGAAACAGCTGTTTCATGCGCCCGTCTGGGAGAAGCTATACCAAAAATGCATCGGCTGCGGGACCTGCACGTATCTCTGTCCTACCTGCCACTGCTTTGAGCTTTGCAACAGGAAAAGCGCCGCAGGCGTCCAGCGGATCAGATGCTGGGATTCATGCCAGTATGCATTGTTTACCGAGCATGCTTCGGGGCATAACCCGAGAAATACACAGAAGGAGAGGATCAGACAAAGGATCATGCACAAGTTTTCATACTACCCGCAAAACTACGGGGTGGTGGCTTGCGTGGGCTGCGGCAGGTGTTTGCGGAAATGTCCCGTGGCCTTCGACTTGAGAGAAGCCCTGGAGACGATAGGGGAATACGGCAAGGAAAGCGGGATGAAGACGGATGGATAACTGTTATATTCCCAGGAAAGCCAGGATCATTGACATTATTCAGGAGACAAAGTCAAACCTGAATATCAAGACCTTCCGCGTAAAGCTTCTGGAGGACGAATTTGCCTTCAAACCCGGGCAGTTTGCGGAGGTCACTGTTTTCGGCACCGGGGAGGCTCCCTTTTGTATTGCCTCCTCACCCACCCAAAAGGAGTATCTGGAGTTTTCCATAAAGGAAACGGGGCTGGTGACCAGTGCGGCACACAACCTTGACAAGGGTGACCTGATCGGGATAAGGGGCCCCTTCGGCAATTCTTTTCCCTATGAGAGCTTCAGGGGAAAGGATCTTGTTTTTGTGGCGGGCGGAATCGGACTTGCACCTTTAAGGTCGCTCATCAATTATGTGCTTGACGGGGACAACCGGAAAAACTACGGAAAGATTGAAATGCTGCTGGCGTTCAGGGCGCCGGAGGATGTGGTGTACGGATGGAACTTCGGCGATTGGGAGAGAAGTCCGGGTGTGGAGATTCTATACACCATCGACAGGCCTTCCGAAGGCTGGCCCCATACCGTGGGATTCCCGCATACCCTGCTGGACAGGCTGCGGCTGTTAAAACAGGCGGACACCTATGTAGTCACCTGCGGTCCCCCTGTAATGATCAAAGCTGTCACAAGGGAGCTTGAAAAAATGAAGGTGCCGCCGGAGAGGATCGTAACAACGCTTGAAATGCGGATGACCTGCGGTCTGGGCAAGTGCGGGAAGTGCAACATCGGGCATCAATATGTCTGCATCGACGGTCCGGTATTCACGCTGGCCCAGCTGTCGGAAATGCCGGACGAATATTAAAAAACATGAGGAAAGGAGGAAAGGAATGGAAAAGTCATTTTTCAATCCGGCGGAAATAACGGAGGCTTTTGTTGAAACAGGCTGCAAGAAGGCAAGCCTGCCGTCTGCCAGGCTTTTTTTGCTGGGGATACTGGCGGGCGCATACATTGCGTTTGCGGCGGAAGGGTCCAATATGGCGGTCCACACCATAACCTCGGCGGGGATTGCCAAGGCCCTTGCCGGAGCGCTGTTCGCAACAGGGCTGATGCTGGTTGTGGTAGCGGGAGGCGAGCTTTTTACCGGAAATACGCTGATGGTGATCGCCTGTTCCGAAGGAAAGTCCCGCTGGCGGGGGCTCCTGCGGAACTGGTTTTTTGTCTATACGGGGAATTTTGCAGGTTCGATGATCATCGTGCTGCTGATCCTGTGCTCGGGTCAATTTGATTTCTCCAATGGAATGCTGGGCGGTTTCACCATCAAGACGGCGGTGTACAAGACGGGCCTTACTTTTCCAAAGGCGCTTGCCATGGGGATCCTGTGCAACTGGCTGGTATGCCTGGCCGTATGGATGTCCTTTGCCGCAAAGGATATAGCGGGAAAGCTTTTGGCAATATTTTTCCCCATATGGCTGTTTATCACCTCCGGCTTTGAACACAGCGTCGCAAATATGTTCTATATCCCGGCGGGGATTCTGGCAAAGGGCAATCCCGTTTGGGCTGAGGCTGCAATTGCATTGGGGGTTGTGCCGGAAAAGCTTGCCGGACTTGGCTGGGGGAAATTTCTTATAGGGAACCTCTTGCCTGTCACCCTCGGAAACATCATCGGAGGCAGCTTTTTTGTCGGTATCCTGTACTGGACGGTATACCTCTATAAACCCAGGACGAAAAGGGAAGCTGTCGCAGCAGGTTGTAAGGACAAGAGTATTTAGGAGAAGTGATATTTTGGCGTAAGTTATATTTTCATCAGTGCGGCACATCGTTAAAAAACTAAACTATTACAGGAGGGTTCGCAAAAGGGTATGAAAAGCGATATTGAGATTGCGCAAAGCGTTGAAATGAAGCCGGTGGAGGAAATCGCCGCCAGGCTGGGGATTGAGAAAAAGGACATAGAGCTGTATGGCAATTACAAGGCAAAGGTCAATTACAATTTACTGCAGGATTACGCTTCGCGGAAGGACGGAAAACTGATCCTGGTCACCGCCATCAACCCCACCCCTGCGGGCGAAGGCAAGACGACCACCTCGGTAGGCCTTGGAGATGCGTTGAACAGGCTGGGGAAAAAAGTGGTCATTGCTTTAAGGGAGCCTTCCCTGGGGCCGGTATTCGGAGTCAAAGGCGGTGCGGCAGGGGGAGGATATGCGCAGGTAGTGCCTATGGAGGATATCAACCTCCATTTCACAGGGGACATGCATGCCATCGGCGCCGCAAACAATCTTCTGGCCGCCTTGGTGGACAACCATATTTACCAGGGGAATGCATTGGGAATCGACCCAAGGAGGATTACCTGGAAAAGATGTGTGGATATGAATGACAGGCAGCTCAGGTTCATTGTCGACGGGTTGAACGGAAAAGCAAACGGAACGCCCCGGGAAGACGGGTTTGATATCACAGTTGCGTCCGAAGTCATGGCAATCCTTTGCCTGTCCATGGATCTGGCCGATTTGAAGGAAAAGCTCAGGAGCATAGTGGTAGGCTATACTTATGAGGATAAGCCGGTGACTGCCGGTCAGCTGAAAGCCGAGGGAGCCATGGCAGCACTTCTCAAGGATGCGTTGAAGCCGAATCTTGTCCAGACGTTGGAACATACCCCTGCCTTCATTCACGGCGGCCCGTTTGCCAACATCGCTCATGGCTGCAACAGCATCGTGGCTACCAGAATGGCCTTAAAGCTGGCCGATTATGTTGTGACAGAAGCCGGTTTTGGCGCAGACCTGGGTGCGGAGAAATTCATGGATATCAAATGCAGGCTTGCAAATCTGAAGCCGGATGCAATTGTGATCGTAGCAACGGCAAGGGCCTTGAAGTACAATGGCGGAGTACCTAAAGCGGAGCTGAAAACAGAGAATCTGGAAGCATTGTCCAAAGGTATTGTAAACCTGAGCAAGCATATTGAAAACATGAAAAGCTTTGGAGTGCCGGTTGTGGTTGCGATAAATCATGTGGATACGACATCATTGGCTGAATTGGAGTTTATAAAGGATTACTGCGGCAAGCAGGGTGTTGAATGTGCACTTTCAAGTGGATTCTCCGAGGGAGGGAAAGGCGCCACCGATCTTGCCGGAAAGGTTATAAGGGCTATCGATGGCGGAGCTTCAGGCTTCAAATTCCTATATGATGAAAAACAGCCCATAAAATTCAAAATTAACGAAATTGTCACCAGGATCTATGGCGGCCAGGGTGTGGCATACTCACCATCAGCCGAAAAAGCCATTGCAAGGCTCGAAACCCTGGGATACGGCAGGCTGCCCATATGTATGGCAAAGACCCAGTATTCACTGTCAGACGACCCTTCCCTGTTGGGCAGGCCTGAGGGTTTTACTGTTACTGTCAAGGAAGTCAAAGTTTCGGCAGGTGCAGGCTTCCTGGTGATACTGACCGGCGAGATCATGACCATGCCGGGACTTCCCAAAATACCTGCCGCGGAGAAGATAGACGTTGATTCCGCCGGAAAAATATCCGGGCTCTTTTAAAGGAGGGATTTATGATGACGGATAAAAGCTGCAGGGAGTTTTTAAATATGCTTGCCTCTGCCGAGCCCATACCGGGCGGCGGAGGGGCGTCGGCGATGGTTGGCGCCCTTGGGGCCGCGCTGGGGGGCATGGTGGGAAACCTGACATTGGGCAAGAAAAAGTATGAGAGCGTGCAGGAAGATATAAAGGCGCTCCTGGACAGGGCGGGGAAGCTTCAAAGCGAGCTGCTTTCACTGGTCGTGAAGGATGCCGAGGTCTTTGAGCCCCTTTCAAGAGCTTACGGGCTTCCAAAAAATACCGACGAGGAGAAGAAGCACAGGGAAGCAGTGATGGAAGAAGCTTTAAGGCTTGCCTGCAGTGTTCCCGTGGAGTTGATGGAAAAATCCATGGAAGCGGTGGCTTTGCATGAGGAAATGGCTGTTAAAGGCACAAGGATCGCCATAAGCGATGCAGGCGTGGGGGTTTTGTTCTGTAAATCCGCACTTTTAGGCGCAAGCTTGAACGTTTTCATTAATACGAAGCTGATGAAGGACAGGAAATATGCCGAAGCAATCAATAAAAAAGCGGAAATGCTGATCAGCCAATGTATTGCAAGGGCTGACAGGGTATACCGGAATGTGGAGGAACAGTTGAAATGAAAGGAGGGCGGAGAAAGTGGCTGTTTTAATGAAAGGCGCCCAGGTGGCCGGCGCGATGAAGGAAAAGCTGATACCCCAGGCGGAAGAGCTGAACCGCTGCGGCAGGATTCCGACGCTTGCAATCGTAAGGCTCGGGGCAAGGCCGGACGACATTGCCTATGAGCGGGGCGTGAAAAAGCGTTTCGGGGAAATAGGAATAGAGGTACAGGTGTTTGATTATCCCGAAAACACAGGGCAGGAAGATTTTTTATCCGAAATGGACAAAATCAACAGGGACGACAGAATCCATGGGATTCTTTTGTTCAGGCCGCTCCCGCGGCATATAAACGAAGATGCGGTAAAGCATGCGATTTTGGCAGAAAAAGACGTGGACGGCCAGAATCCGGAAAACACGGCAAAGGTTTTTGCCGGAGACAAAAGCGGGTTTGCACCCTGTACCCCCGAGGCGGTGGTAGAAATACTGGATCATTACAATATAGAAATCCAGGGAAGGAATATTGTTGTTGTCGGCAGGAGCATGGTTGTCGGGAAACCGCTTTCAATGCTTCTGTTAAACAGACATGCCACAGTGACCATATGCCATACCAAGACCTATGGACTGGAGCAAATATGCAGGAATGCGGAAATACTGGTTGCCGCCGCCGGAAAAGCCGGAGTGATCAAAGGCTCCCATGTGGGCGACAGGGCTGTTGTGCTGGATGTGGGTATAAACTTTGACGGAGCGGGCAATATATGCGGCGATGTGGACTTTAACAGCGCGGTAAAGAAGGCCGGATATATCACTCCGGTGCCGGGAGGCGTCGGCGCCGTCACGACTTCGGTGCTGGCCGCCCATGTGATAAGAGCGGCCAAAAGAAAGTGCGGGTTGTCTGAGGAATAAGGAATTGGAATTTATGGAGTTTTCCGTAAGGGCAACCTCAAGGCGGAAGATTTTTATTTGCAATGCAAAAGAAGAGAGTGTCTTCTTATTCGACACCCTCTTCTTTCCCACACCAAAGATTATGCCAAAGCAGAATCAATTTTAAAATATTTTTTCCTTCAATACCGGCTTGTTTATTGACATAAAATTCACAAGGGTTATAATCAAAGAAGATGAACGCAAGGAGCAAGGATATGAATCTGTTACATTTAAAATATGCGGTAGAGGTGGAAAAAAGCCGGTCCATCAGCAAGGCGGCGGACGATCTGTTCATGGGGCAGCCCAATTTAAGCCGCGCCATCAAAGAGCTGGAGAGCACTCTTGGAATTACCATTTTTAAACGGACTTCCAAAGGGATTTCGCCGACGCCGCAGGGGATAGAGTTTTTGCAATACGCAAAGAAGATCCTGGCCCAGGTGGATGAAGTGGAAGCCATGTACCAGAACCGCAGCAGCGACAAGCAAAAGCTTTTGATTTCGGTCCCGCGCGCCAGCTATATCGGATGCGCTTTTACGGAGTTTGTAAAGAAAATTGATACGGCAAGGCATCTGGAAATCTTCTATAAGGAGACCAATTCCATGAAGGCCATCAGCAATGTGCTGCAGGCTGACTACAAGCTGGGGATCATCCGTTATCAGACGACCTTCGAGCAGTATTTCAAGGCCCTGCTGCAGGAAAAGGGACTTTCCTCGGAGGTGATCTGCGAGTTTTCGTACCATCTGGTGATGTCCGCGAAGAATCCCCTTGCCGTAAAAGACAGCATTCAGCTTTCCGATCTCAGCGAATACATCGAGATTGCCCATGGAGACCCGTATGTGCCGTCGCTTCCTGTCATCGACGTTAAGAAGGCGGAGCTGTCGGAGTTTGTGAACAAGCGCATCCTGGTTTTTGAGAGGAGCAGCCAGTTCGACCTGCTTTCCAATGTCGCCAACACCTTTATGTGGGTATCGCCCATTCCTCAAAGGATACTGGCCCAATTCGGCCTGGTGGAAAGGGAATGCATTTCCAGCAGGAAAAAGTACAAAGATGTGCTGATTTACCGGAAGGGTTATCACCTGACGGAGATTGAAAAGCAGTTTATTGCAGAGGTTTATCGGGCGAAGGAAGAGCTGTAGCGGAACCGGCTGCGGTGAAGGGACATAACAGGGGAGACTGTAAAGGAATAAGGCGAAAGAAGGAAACGGATATATCGAAAAACACATACCGGTATATCTTTTTCGCATTTCACAAAAACAATATTATTTGTTAATATTTTAACAAGAGGATTGATAAATTTTTAACAAACAACAGGGATGACGAAAAGAGGGATGAATTATGAAGAAGGAATATTTGCGTACAACAGTTGACAGCGTGGAAAAACTGCAGGAGGCCGTAGTGCGGGTAAGGTCCGCCCAGCAGATATTTTCAACCTATACCCAGGAACAGGTGGACAAAATATTTCTGGCTGCGGCTGCGGCGGCAAACAAGGCCAGGATACCCCTGGCAAAAATGGCAGTGAAAGAAACCGGCATGGGAGTTGTGGAAGACAAAGTCATTAAAAATCACTATGCCTCGGAATATATTTATAATGCATATAAGGATACCCGGACCTGCGGCGTAGTGGAGGAGGATAAGGCTTACGGCCTGAAGAAAATTGCCGAGCCTATCGGCGTAATTGCGGCGGTTATTCCTACGACAAACCCGACTTCTACGACGATTTTCAAAACGCTGCTGGCGTTAAAGACCCGTAACGGGATTATTATCAGTCCCCATCCGCGGGCGAAGGGCTGTACCATGGAAGCCGCCAAAATCGTACTGGAGGCCGCTGTGGCGGCGGGGGCGCCTGAAGGCATCATCGACTGGATCGACGTACCCAGCCTTGAATTGACCAACCTTGTTATGAAGGAGGCCGACATCATCCTGGCCACAGGCGGTCCCGGAATGGTGAAGAGCGCCTATTCCAGCGGCAAGCCTGCCATCGGCGTGGGGCCGGGCAACACGCCCGCCATCATTGACGACAGTGCCGATATTCTGCTGGCGGTCAGCTCCATCATTCATTCCAAGACTTTTGACAATGGCATGATTTGTGCGTCGGAGCAGTCTGTCATCGTCCTGGATAAGGTCTATGCAAAGGTTAAAAAGGAGTTTGGCAGCCGCGGCTGTTACTTCCTCAATAAGGAGGAAACCGAAAAGGTAAGGAAGACCATTATCATTAACGGCGCTCTCAATGCGAAAATTGTCGGGCAGCCGGCATATAAAATCGCTTCCCTGGCGGGCGTAACGGTGCCGGAAGCAGCCAAGATCCTCATCGGTGAGGTGGAAAGCGTTGAGCTCTCGGAAGAGTTTGCCCATGAGAAGCTTTCTCCCGTACTGGCCATGTACAAGGCAAAGGATTTTGCCGACGCCATAGAAAAGGCGGAGCATCTCATTGCCGACGGAGGATATGGGCATACGGCATCGGTATACCTGGATGCCGTCGCGGAAAAAGAAAAGCTGGATCTGTTTGCCGAAAGGATGAAAACCTGCCGTATTCTTGTGAATACGCCTTCATCCCATGGCGGTATCGGCGACCTGTACAATTTCAAGCTGGCTCCCTCCCTGACCCTCGGCTGCGGCTCGTGGGGCGGCAACTCCGTATCCGACAACGTAGGTGTCAAGCACCTTCTCAATATAAAAACGGTAGCAGAAAGGAGAGAGAACATGCTGTGGTTCCGTACACCTGAAAAGGTATATATTAAAAAGGGGTGCCTGCCTGTTGCTCTCGACGAGCTTAAAACCGTAAGAGCATCCAGGAAGGTTTTCATCGTCACCGACAGCTTCCTTTACAGCAATGGCTATACCAGAGCGGTTACAGACAAGCTGGACGAAATGGGAATACAGCACGCCACCTTCTACAATGTGGAGCCGGATCCGTCCCTGGCCTGCGCAAAGGAAGGCGCGGCACAGATGCTATCCTTCACTCCCGACACCATCATCGCTCTTGGCGGCGGCTCCGCCATGGACGCGGCAAAGATTATGTGGGTCATGTATGAGCACCCTGAGGCGGATTTTATGGATATGGCCATGCGCTTCGCCGATATCCGCAAACGCGTTTACACCTTTCCGAAAATGGGTGAGAAAGCCTATTTTATCGCCGTTCCCACGACTGCTGGGACAGGCAGCGAGGTAACGCCCTTTGCGGTCATTACCGATGAAACCACCGGTGTCAAATACCCCCTGGCGGACTACGAGCTGATGCCGGATATGGCCATTGTGGATGCGGATATGATGATGAACGCGCCCAAAGGATTGACCGCCGCGTCGGGGATCGATGCCGTGACCCATGCCGTAGAAGCCTATGCTTCCATGCTGGCGACGGACTATACCGACGGACTGGCGCTGCGTTCCCTGAAAATGATCTTTGAATTTTTACCCCGGGCGTATGACAACGGCCCCAGGGATCCTGTGGCCCGTGAGAAGATGGCCAACGCGGCTACCATTGCCGGTATGGCCTTTGCCAACGCCTTCCTGGGCGTATGCCATTCCATGGCCCACAAGCTTGGCTCCTTCCATCATCTGCCCCATGGCGTCGCCAATGCCCTGATGATCGACGAGGTCCTCCGCTTCAATTCCAGCGAGGTCCCCGTAAAGATGGGCACTTTCTCGCAGTACGACCATCCCCATACGCTGGCAAGGTATGCAGAGATTGCGGACTATCTGGGAATCGGCGGAAAGACTGCCGGCGACAAGCTGGATAATTTTATCCGTGCGCTGGGTGAGCTGAAGGAAAAAGTAGGAATAAAGAAGACCATCCGTGACTATGGTATAGACGAAAAGGATTTTCTCAGCCGTCTGGACGAAATGGTGGAGCAGGCCTTTGACGACCAGTGCACAGGCGCAAATCCACGATATCCCCTGATGAGTGAGATACGGCAGATGTATCTGAATGCCTATTACGGCACAACTAAGGATCGCTAAAATATTAGTTCCGATTCTTTTCTGGGGAATGGAGCGCCAAGCGTAGTTCCCCGGAAAAGATTATCGGAAGTTATATTTTAACGATTCCGAAAAAGAATAGGAGGGAAGGGTAATGAAACTTGATCATGTTCTGGCTGTTCGGACCTCAAAGACCATTTACCGGGACGGGGACAGAAAAATCAAGCTGTTTGACAGCAATTACAGCAAGGCGGACGTTCTGAACGAGGCGCTTAACCAGGCCCGTGTGGAGGAAACCGGGCTGAACATTCCCAAAATCATCGAGGTAACCACAATTGACGGTAAATGGGCCATCATATCGGAGTTTATCGAAGGAAAAACGCTGTCCCAGCTGATGCTGGAAAATCCGGAAAAGCTGGAGGCGTATCTCGAATTCTTCGTAGACCTTCAGATGGAGGTTCATTCCCGGAAGGCGCCGCTGCTGACCAAGCTGAAGGACAAAATGAACCGGAAGATATCCGCTTCGGCTCTGGACGCTACGACGCGCTACGAGCTGCATACACGGCTGGAATCGATGCCCAGGCATACAAAGGTCTGCCACGGCGATTTCATTCCCAGCAATATCATCGTGCGGGACGACGGCACGCCGTTTATCCTGGATTGGGCCCATGCGACCCAGGGAAATGCCTCGGCGGACGTGGCAAGGACGTATCTCCTGTTTATGCTTTCGGAATATGCCGGGATTGCAGAGCAATATATGAACCTGTTCTGTAAAAAGAGCGATACCGCAAAGCAGTACATCCAGAAGTGGATCCCCATCGTGGCTGCGGAGCAGTCGGTAATGGGCAGGCCGGAGGAGAGCAAGCTGCTGCTCAGCTGGGCAGATGTGGTGGAATACGATTAAAATGTAAATCAGGTTAGATATTTTATGGTAAAGTGGTGTAAACAACTTGTTTGTCAGGTGTTCCACCACTTTCTGCTTTTGTGTCTGCAAAGAGATACTTCAGTGCGTAGATTGTCATTGCGAGGGTCGCTTACAGCATCTCAGACCGCAAGAAAAAACAAGATTCCCGGGCCGCATGGGTAACCAGCTATACCGCAAGCTCCTCGCAATGCCCATGCCTCAGGACGGCACACCGTACAGCTCTCCAATACGGTCATCCGGCTGGAGGAGCAGGCGAGAAAAAAGCCGGAGAACTGGCGGACAGCGTTTCCCGGCTGAAGGTATAATTCAGGCCTCCCCGGCCGCTGCGGCCGAAGGGCGGAAACCTCCGAAGGCAGTATGGAAGGCATTTTTGCAGGATGCCGGCCAGGCCGGCGGCAGGGGATAAAAAATGTTCGTCTTCTGAAATTTATGTTTGTTGTTTTTCTGTTAACTTTCAACTATACTTATAACAAACGGGCGGCAAACCATACGCCCGTAGGCAAACCGCACGACGTTCCCCGGGTATTTTCAGCCAATGAAACGGAGGGGCGGAATTGCGGAACATTTGTTGTGGAGGTTGCGGAATGACGGATGGTACAATCATTGCAAATACCGGATCTGCTGTAAGAAAGAAGAGAAAGCTCAGAAATCTGAAAGAGAACGTAGAACTGTATCTTATTATGCTGCCGGTGCTGGTACATATTTTCATTTTTTGCTACCTGCCCATGTACGGAATCGTCATTGCATTTCAGGATTACCTGCCCGGCAGCAGCTTCATTTCCCTTGACGGAAGCACAAAATGGGTGGGCTTGCAGCACTTTTCCGAATTCATCACCAATATGTATTTCTGGAGGCTGATAAAGAATACCGTTGTACTCAGCGTGCTGAACCTCGGGCTGGTATTCTGGACGCCGATCCTGTTTGCTCTCCTGCTCAATGAGGTCAGGGCCCCCTTCTACCGGAAGTTTGTTCAAACGGTGAGCTATCTTCCCCACTTTGTTTCTGCGGTTGTCGTGGCGGGAATGGTCATTTCCTTCACCAATTCCGACGGCATCCTGAACCAGGTCCGGGCGTTGGCGGGACTGACGCCGGTGGCGTACAACAACTCGCCGGAGGCGTTCCCGTGGATCTATACCTTTACAAATATCTGGAAAACTTTCGGCTTCGGAAGCATATTATATTTGTCTTCTATGTCAGCAATTGATATTAGTTTATATGAAGCGGCCAGACTGGACGGCGCCAACCGCTTGAAACAGATGTGGCACGTGACGCTTCCCATGATCCGGCCGACGATCACCATTATGCTGATCTTTGCCGTAGGCGGCCTGCTGAGCGCCAATACGGAGATGATCCTCCTGCTGTACAACCCTGCGACCTATCAAACTGCGGATGTGGTGGGCACGTATATATACCGGGATGCCCTTCTTACCGGCAGGTTCAGCTACGGTACCTCGGTGGATATCTTTACTGCAATCATTAATTTTACACTGGTTTTCGGTGCAAATTTTGTAGCCAGAAAAACAAGTGACTATTCGCTCTGGTAGAGAAGGAGAGGCTGATGGAAACTGCAATGACAAGAAAGAACACGATTCGGGAAGGTTCCAGAACAATTGACATCTTGTTTTACATCGTTACCTTGTTGGTTTGTATTGCCACCGTATATCCGATGTATTACGTATTTATCCAGTCCGTAAGCAATGCCCAGGATGTAATGGCAAAAAGCGTATTTCTGGTTCCGTCGGGATTCCAGCTGGACAACTATGGGCTATTGTTCCGGAACAATGAGATGTGGATGGCCTATTTGAATACTATCATCTATGTAACCGCTACGACGGCGGCCATGCTTCTCACCTGCACCCTGGGGGCCTATCCGCTGACAGTGGGCACCCTGTGGGGGCGGAAATGGGTGGTGCGGTATTTGCTGGTACCGATGTACTTTAACGGCGGCCTGATCCCGACCTTTTTGCTGATGTCCAGGATCGGCCTGTACAACAACCGGCTGGCCATCATCATTCCGGCCATGGTCAGCATATGGAACATCATTCTGGTCCGCACCTATTTTTCCTCCCTTCCCCCTGCACTGCGGGAGTCGGCCTTCATCGACGGCGCGAGCAACCTTCAGGTGCTGTTCCGGATCTATTTCCCCCTGTCAAAACCGATTCTCGCGGTAATCGCCATCTATACCATCGTCGGAATGTGGAACAGCTGGTTTTCGGCCATGGTCTATCTGCCCGACTCCTCCCTGCATCCGCTGCAGATGTACTTGCAGCGGGTTCTGGTCCAGCAGTCGGTGGATCTGTCCAAGCTGAATTCCACCGATATGGAGGAGGCGATGCGCAGGATGTATTCCAGCATGCAGCTGAAGTATTCGATCATTGTTTTCACCACCCTGCCCATTATTTTTACCTACCCCTTTTTCCAGAAGTATTTTATCAAAGGGGTTATGATCGGTTCCCTCAAAGGATAGCCTTGAGTTAATCTGTGGGCCCACAGTTAGCTATAAATAAACCAGCCTAGCTGAAAACAAGGAGGAAGCAAAATGAACCTATGGAAAAAGCCGATGGCGTTGTGCCTGAGCGCGGCCCTCTCCCTTTCCGTGCTTGGAGGCTGCGGCAGTACCGGCGGGAGCTCCGATGGAACCGTCGGCGCGGCCAGGAACGGTACGGAAAAAACTGCAGGCAGCGACACCCCAAAAACCCACAAGCTCAAATTGCTTGGCCAGCAAGGAAACAATCAGTTCTTGAAATTTGCGGAGCGGGAGGAATATCCGGTCTGGCAGGAGGTGCAAAAGCTGCTGGACGGCGCAGGTCTGCAGCTGGATTATGAACTGGTGCCCAATGAGCAGTACAAGGTGGTGGTCCAGACCAGAATGGCGGCCGGGACGAATCTGCCGGATATTGTGAATATATCTCCGTTGGACGACGCCACAGCCCTTACGCTGGCCAAACAGGGCATTTTGAAGGAAATCGGTTCCCTGATTGGCCAATACAGCGACGGGACAATCCGCAGCACCATTGAGAAGTATTACGCCAATTCGGACGGACTGACAACAGCTCCCGACGGCAAGAAATACTGGTTCACCAATCTCCATTACAAGCACTACAACAAGACGGAGACGGCTCCGGTCGGGACCACTATGCTCCTGAGAAAGGACTGGATGGATCGGCTGGGCCTAGCGGTACCGACCACGAAGGAAGAATTCTTTGATGTGGTGAAGGCTTTCCGCGACTCGGATGCCAATGGCTCAGGGAAAGCGGATGAGGTGCTGGTCCTGGATCCGAAAGTCTTCAACAATGGTATTGCCCAGTGGTTTGGCCTGGGCGTGGACCTGGTCAGCGTGGATGCCACCAGTCTGAAGGTGGTGACCCCCTGGTACCAGGATGGCATCAAGGAGTATTTCAAATACATGCAGTCCCTGATCAAGGCGGGAGTTCTGGATTCGACAGGCCTTGCCAATCCGGGGGAGACCCTGACGCAAAAGCGTGCCGAAAATAAGCTGTCCGCCGACTACAGCTACGGCATACAAACCTGGGATGAAGGGATGACCCCGGTGAAGGACGCGGCCTATATGCCGATCATGCCGCTGAAGGCCGTGGACGGGATTACGCCGTATTCCGTTATGGAGCCGAACACCCTGTACTGGGACAAATATGCGATTACAAAGGATTGCAAGGATATTGAGGGCGCGATCAGGTTTTTTGATGTAGTACATTCGGACCGCTACATCGAATTGCTGAGCTGGGGCATCAAGGACAGCACGTACTATGTGGATGAAAACGGTACAAAGTTCTTTAAGAACATCGTCAGCGACGAAGAGGCCGCCAAAGAAAGAAGGGCGCGGGGCAATCGGCTGTATGGCGGCACCGTATTTCCGATTATCCAGGAGGCAAACCTGGAGTATGAACTGGCTTCCGTTCCGGATTTCAAAAAGGATTACCAGCTTCAGATCATGAAATATACGCCGTGGTACAGCAATTCCAACAGCTCGTATATGGCAATGCCGGACGACCAGCAGTTGGAGACGCTGAGCAAGATTTTGAACAATCTGACGACCTATTCGCAGGAATTGTCGACAAAGCTCATTCTGGGACAGTCCTCCCTGGAGGATTGGGACAGCTACCTCAGCAAGTTCAAGCAGCTGGGACTGGATGAATTGCTGTCCGTCAGCCAGGCCCGGGTCGACAAGTACCAGGAGCTGCTCAAAAAATAGAGTAGGAGAAAATGGGATTTGCGTCTTGAAATACTTCAAGGCGTTTTTTCCATTTGCAGGTACGGGCACAAGACGGCCTGCCGGGTTGTGCCTGCCGGCGGGATCGGGTTTGCGAGGCACTGTCACGAACGTCGACCCGGAACAGCGTTGAGTAAAGATAGGGTGATATTATGAGAAGAGGTTATATATCGAGCAAGGTGTTCCAAAAGACATTTTTGTTTTTCTGGATCATATTACTGATTCCGATCACTATTTTTTCTTTGGGGTTTGCCAAAACCCTGAAAGACGACAATATCCGGCAAATGGCAAACATACATAATCTGGAGGCCCAGAAGACCGCCGGCCAGATCGACAGGAAATTCATGGAGATCGATGAACGGCTCAATGAATTGAGGAATCTGAACTGGATCTACAAATATGTCGCCGATACCGACGTATTTGCCGATGAGTTTACCATACTGGACAAGGTGGAGTACTGCAACGACCTGCAGCGATACGGATATGCCGGGGCAGCCGGAAATATCTCCATCCTGTATCCCTACCGGAACGCGGTGGTAAGCGCGAACAACTGGTACACGACGGAGGCCTTTCTCAATTGGAACAGGCTGAACTACGCCGTGGACTTTTCCGGCATCCTGGAGCGGATGGAGCACGGAGGGGACGCGGACTATGAGAAAGCTGCCGAGGATGTTCTCGTGCTGGAGAATTACATTGTCATTGTAAAAAGCCTTGAAATTGCAAAGGCGCCGCGGGTCTATGCGATGTTCTACTGGAACCGGCAGTCGTTCCAGGGCAGCATCGAGCAGATGATCGGATTCGATACGGTCGGTGTAAACATGCTGGCGGACGGAACCCGGGTCCTGAGTGCGAAAAACAGAATGAAAATAGCGGACACGGAGATGCATAAAATCGTCAAAAACTCCATCCTGCCGGGCTGGAGTTATGAATTCGTCTTCCGGTTCACCTATTCCGACGCGTATGTAAGCGACCTGAACACCCTGCTCCTGATTACCGCCTGTTCTTTCCTTTCCGGAACCGCCATGGCATATTTATTTTCCCTGCTGAGCTACAAACCCCTGTACAATCTCCTGACCAAAATACAGAACGGGCCCCGGGAGGCCCTGCGCCAGAGAAAAATCAGGGAGTATCAATTGATTGAGATGTCCTTTGACAGCATCCGGGCAGAGAACGACCGGTTCCGGGAAAATGCGGAAAGGCACCGGCAGGCGTTGAAAAACAATATTCTGATGCGGCTGATCAAAGGATATTTTGAAGGCCAGAGCACCACGGCCAGCCTGCTGGAAAGCTTCCATGCGTGCGGCATTGCATACCGGGAGGAGCATTATTTCTGTGTTTGTATCGTTCATAATGCCGCGGGCGGAAAAATGCAGAAGGAACTGCCGAATGACAAAAACCATCAAATTGTCCAGCTGCTGGGCGGGATCGAGCAGTATATGGGGAGGATCCGCCAAAGCTGCAACCTGTATGAGGCAATCAACGACGAACTGGTGGCCATCCTTTCTTTTGAAGAAGAAATGCCCGGCCCGGACAGGCTCGATCAAATTATCTCCGGTCTGCGGGACCATGTGGGCGCAGTCGCCGGAGCCGGATTTCTGGTTTCCGCCGGAGAGCTCTACCAGGGTTTCATCGGCATCAGCAAGTCCTATTGCGCCGCCCGGGAAGGGGCGGACAGGCCGGCATGGCCGGGCGCGCCCGGCGGGAAGCACACCGGGCCGGAGGAGGTCATCTATTATTACCCCACCGATTGGGAAATCCAGCTGATCACCAATCTCAAGCTGGGAAACGAGGAGACGGTCCGGAAGATTCTGGAGGAGCTCATTCTGGAAAACGAGAAACGGGAGTTGCGGACCAAATGGGCGGATAAATTGTCCTCCCTTCTGGAAGAGACAATGCTGCGGGTTTTGTATGAGTCGAATATCGATGCGGACGTATTCCGGAACGAGCTGGACACCATCCTCTCACGGCAGGAGCCATCGATCAAGTGGAGGGACATTCTGGAGCTGGGGGTGCGCATTTGCCGGAAAAAGGCCTCGGAAGGCATCCCGGGCACGGAGCAGGCAAGGAATAACGAAATGGTTTGTTATGTGGACGCCCACTTCCATTATAGCGATTTGTCCCTGCAGGCGCTCAGCGACCGGTTCGGCATGTCGCTTCCGGCGATTTCCAAAGCGTTTAAGGAGTGCACCGGCATAAAATTCATGGATTATGTCACCCGGCTCCGGATCGAGAAGGCCAAGGTCCTGCTGCAGGCGAAATGCTATGATATGAGGACAATCGCCTCCATGGTGGGCTACGAAAGCGAGTATTCCTTCAAACGCGCATTTTATCGATATGAAGAAAGGAAACCGGGGGATTATGTCAAGGAAATGTCCTTCAGCAGCGTAAAATAGTAGAAGAAAAGGCCTGGCCGGAGCGGCGGGCATTTGTGGCGATCTTGCTGCTGGGGGTTCAAGCTGGCACTGATGTTACACCTGAGAATTACTACAAGGAACAACTGCTGAAGCTCTGCGAAGAATTCGATGAAGTGACACTTCTTATTAAAAAAGGTAAAAGATTGCCTCGACAATCTTTTACCTTTAAATTAATTCATGCGTTCGCCGTTTCAGGAGACAATCGGTTATTGCTATTCGCTTCACGGCGTGATATAATTTAGCACAATTAATCGAAAAATGTAGAATACATGGATAAGCTATATAAAACCACAGATATGGTGTGGGGGTCTCTACGTGGCAGCCGTAAATTGCCTACGCTATGGCGTTTGTTTATCTGTCGGGATGCAAGTGAGGTGAAGTCCGGCCGGGTCGGTCGGGGATGCCTGGCCGCAGTCCGGCACGGAGCATATGCAGCAGATCGGAGACACTGTCCCGGTCTGTTTTATTTTTATTTGCCGAGGGGGAGATGCGTATGAAATACTATGATCTGAAAGTAGCCAACCTTGAAAGAAAGCTGCCCATCATCCGGATTTCGGATTCCATGGAGATTGCAAGCTTTGTGATCCTGGGGGATTCGGAGCTTGTCATCAACGCGGCCCTGGAGTTGAAGGAAAGGATTCCAGCCGTAGACTATATGATTACGGCGGAGGCCAAGGGGATACCGCTGGTTCAGGAGCTTTCCCGCCTGCTGGAAATGAAAAGGTATTTTGTCGCCAGAAAAAGCATCAAGCCGTACATGACGGATCCCTTTGTAACGGAGGTTTATTCCATCACGACCCAGGCGAAGCAGATTCTGTGTCTGGAAAAAGAGGAGAGCGAGATGATCAAAGGAAAACGGATCCTGATCGTCGACGACGTCATCAGTACGGGGGAATCCATTAAGGCGATGGAGTCGCTCATAAGGAAGGCCGGCGGAATTGTGGCCGGCAAGGCTGCTATTCTGGCAGAGGGAGATTCCGCGGACCGCAAGGACATCATTTATCTCGAGAAGCTTCCGGTGTTTGCCGTCAAGCCGCAGCGCTGAGGATTCCGGAAAAGGTTCATTTTATTTACGTTAGGAGATAGGGTTTTGAGTTTCCGTGCAGAAAATATCAGTTACAAATATAGCGCCGATGCCCGGCCGGTTCTGAAAAATGTCAGCTTTGACATCGAGGAAGGCAAGGTTACGGCGATTGTTGGCCCCAGCGGTTGTGGAAAATCCACCCTTGTCAGCATATTGAGCGGCGTAATTCCCGCTTTGATGCCCATGGGTGCATTCGAAGGTTCCTTTGATGTGGACGAGAGCGTTAACATCTCCGTGGTGAGCCAGACGCCGGAAAACCAGCTGTTTGGCTACGGCGTGGAGGACGCCCTTTCCTTCGGGATCGAGAACATGGGGCTGGAGAGCGGGATTATTGCCGAACGGGTGGAATATGTCCTGGACCTTTTAAATATCCAGCACCTCCGGAAGCGTTCGGTGGCCACTCTTTCGGGAGGCCAGCGCCAGGCTGTCTGCATTGCTTCGGTACTGGCCATGCAGCCGGAGCTTCTGATCATGGACGAGCCTGTCAGCTCGCTGGATCCCAACGGCAAGAAGCTGATCCAGTTTGTCCTGAACCAACTGAAGGCCACCGGACAGTCTACCGTCATCGTGGATAACAATATGGACTGGTTCTCCGATATCGTGGACCATGTCATCGGCCTCATTGACGGGGAAATCGTCTTTGACGGCGGAAAGGACGAATTTTACGGCAATTTTGAGATACAGGAAAGACTGGGGGTGACCATTCCCCAGGAGGTGGAGATCTACCGGGAGCTTTCTAAAAAAGTTCAGGGCATGAAGGCTTTTCATACTCTGCAGGAAGCCAGGGATGAAATCGAAAAATTTATCGGGCGGAAGAGCTTCAGCCCTCCGGCAGCCCGTTCCGGCGAAAAAACGGAGGAGGTCCTGGTGGCCGAGGGCATCTGCAAGACTTTTGCCGACGGCTTCCATGCATTAATGGAGGTAGATGCCGGCTTTCAAAAAGGAAAGGTGGTTTCCATCCTGGGGCAGAACGGCTCCGGCAAGACGACCTTTGTCAAGCACCTCAACGGTTTGTACCGGCCTACCGGGGGGACCGTCCGGTACAACGGCATGGAAACCACTGGAAAGTCCGTTGCGCAGATCAGCAGGGACATTATTCTGGTATTCCAGCATCCCGAGCATATGCTCTTTGAGGAAACCGTTTACCGTGAACTGATTTTCTGCGCCACCGCCCAGGGCGTTCCCTACAGCGAGGAGGAGGCCCTGGAGCTTCTTGACTGCTACGGCCTGCTGCAGCACAAGGATGAGCTGCCCGTCAACCTGTCCATGGGGAAAAAGCACCTGCTGACCATTCTGTCGGTATTCTTTTCCAGCGCCGAGGTGATTATTTTTGATGAACCGACGCTGGGGATGGACCTGCATTTGAAGAACAGGCTGGAGGAGATCGTCAAGCATCTGGTCAAAAAGGGAAAAACGGTGGTTATCATCAGTCATGACATTCCTTTGGTATTTAAGATATCCGATGAAATTATTATTCTCAATGAAGGAGTCAAGCTGGCTCAGGATGAAAAGCATTCCCTGGCCTGCCGGGAGGAGCTCTTCGACCGGATCAGCATTGCTTTGCCGCCCGTTGTAAGCCTGTCAAAGCATTTCGGGCTTTCCGGGCTCTGCTGCGACGTAAACGCCTTTGTGGCGCAGGTGGTAGATCGGCTGGCGTCATCAGGCGGCCGCAATGCTTTGACGACTCTTGAATAACCGGAGGGGATAAAATGGGTGATTTTTTACAATATGTTGAAATGAATTCTTTCTTGCACAGGTTGGATCCACGGACAAAATTTGTGTTCTTTATCGTCATGTCGGTACTGACCTCCTTCGTTAAAAGCGGTGTGGCCCTGTTATTCCTGTTTGCCGTGTTCACGGTCATCTGGGCGACAAGCCATATAGGTAAATATATCCTGATCCTGGCGGGAAAGGTGAAGGTGCTGCTGCTGTTTATTTTTCTGCTGTGGCTGGTGCTTGGGATGTTTAAGCTAAACGACGGCCCCGTGATTTACCGGACGTCGGTGGATATCTTGCAGAGCAGCCAGGTCTTCAGCCTGGAGTGGTTTGATTTTTACAAGGGCGGAGTGTTTGCCCTGAGGATTTTCCTGATGATTTCCGCCTTTTACACCGTCATCCTGTCCACCAACTTCAGCCAGATCATTCTGGGCCTCCGTTCATGGAGGGTTCCTTATGCCGTAGCCTTTGGCATCGGACTTGTTTTTCAGATCATCCCCATGATCATCAAGGAGTTTTATACCATCATGGAAGCGCAAAGCTCCCGCGGCCTTGAGGTGGACAAGTGCGGCGCCGTGGCAAAATTGAAGAATTATGTGATTGTTTCTCTGCCTCTTCTTTTCCGCGTACTGGGCAAGGGCCATTCCATTTCGCTGGCCATGCATTACTATAAGCTGAATTTCAAGGTAAAGCGCACCTCGTATAAGGCCATAAAGGCAACCTGGCTGGATACGGTTTTTGTCACGGTTACGGTGGCGGCTACGGCGGTAACGGCAATTCTTCAGGTCTTGCTGTATATTCCGCTGTAAATTGTAAATGGGATTTGGGGGGATAAAAGAATGATTGCAAAATGGGAAAACCTGACCAGGGATGAAATCGCAGCCATCGACAAGGACACGGCGGTGGTTCTGCTGCCGACGGCTGCTACGGAGCAGCATGGAGCGCACCTGCCTGTAGGCACCGACGCCATTATCCTGTCGGCGTTGGTGGACCGGATCGTGGAAACACAGCAATTTGACGGCGGGAGCCTTATTTTCGCTCCGCAGCTCTGCATCGGAAAAAGCAACGAGCACATGGGCTTTGCCGGGACGCTGACCTTTGGAACACAAACCTACTACGCCATGCTTCATGACATTGCGGAAGCCATTTCCCGCAGCGGCTTCAGAAAGCTGGTGCTGTTCAACAGCCACGGCGGCAATACCGACATGCTGAACATGATCAGCCGGGATCTGAGAATTGATTTCGACATGAAGGTCTTTGTTTTCGACTGGTGGTTTACGCCTTTTTGGAACAAAGGGCTTGAGGGGCTGAAGGAGTCGGGGACCTACGGCGTATTCCATGCCTGCGAGCTGGAGACGTCGCTGATGCTCCATGCCCGTCCCGAGACAGTGCATATGGAGCTGGCGGTGGATGAGGATCCGGTGGAAAGCCTGCGGGACAATGATTTTGTCACCGTATTCGGTCCGTACAATGCAGGCTGGAAAACCAGCGATGTCACCAAAAGCGGCGTAATCGGCGCACCTACCTTTGCCACGGCTGAAAAAGGCAAAAGGCTGTTTGACTATGCGGTCAAAGAGCTTAAGGATATACTATCTGCTTTTGCAAAAACCAATTATTAGGAGGTATGAAGCATGTCGGCGGTTCAAACCAAAAAGAAATTTACCTTTGTCAACATCATCTTCTTTGTTATTTTCGGAGTGTTGACCGGCGTACTGTGGGCATATGGCAGCCCGATCCCGTTGATACCGGGAGCAGTGCATTTTAGAACCTTTGCATTTATGATCGTAGCCATCGCATTCCTGTTCGGTCCGGTGACCGGATTTTTTGCAGGCTACATAGGCACCCTCGTATGGTCCCTTCTGGGAGGCTATTTTATTGCGCCTCACACATTGCTGACGGACGGAATCACTGTTGCTTTGAGCGCAGCGCTTCCCGCCTTTATCATGCTTCGCGGAAAAACTTTGGATGAATTGACCGCCAATAAGGGCAGATTCATCTGGACGTCCATGTTCTGGTCGGTGCTCTTCGGATGTCTCATGATACTGACCACAAGCCTGTCACTGTCCTTCTTCACAGGCCTTGACTACTGGTATTGCGTTGTCTGGATCGGTATCGCCGACGTGGTGCCCATCGCCCTGACGCCTTTTGTCGTCCTTCTGCTGGCGCCCAGGCTGAAAAGAATTCAGACCATTATACCCCAAGTTTGAAAGAGGTGTTTATGGAACAGGACCGTCTGGAACGGCAAATGCAGTTTATTCTGGAAATTGACAGGCTGAAGGCCGTGCTTCGCCGCAACTACCTGTCCGACGGCTCCCGGAGGGAAAACGATACGGAGCATTCGTGGCACCTTGCCATGATGGTCATGGTGCTTTCGGAGTACTTTAAAGGGGCCGACCTGCTCAAAACCATCAAAATGGTTCTGATCCATGACCTGGTAGAAATATATGCAGGGGATACCTTTGCTTATGATGAGCAGGCCCATGGCGACAAGGAGGAAAGGGAAACCAGAGCGGCGGAGAAGCTTTTTTCCCTGCTGCCGGAAGACCAGGCGGAGGAATACCGGTCCTTGTGGCAGGAATTTGAACGGGCGGAATCCGCAGAGGCTTTATGTGCGGCGACGGTGGACAGGGTGGAGCCGCTGCTCCTGAATTCCTCTTCGCAGGGGAAGATGTGGAAGGAATACGGCATCACCGTTGAACAGGTTTACAATAGAAACCGGTTGGTTTTTGAAAGAGCTCCCCGGGTCATCGCGGAGTATGTGGGCAGAATGATTGAAGACGCGTCGAAAAAAGGCTATTTCCGAAAGGAATAGCCTTTTTTACTTCATAAAAAAACGCCGCCGCTCACCGGGAATGGTAAAATGCAGGCTGAGGTACTTGCACCGCGGGTCAATGCGTTTCATTGTTCTTTCTGAAATAGCTGGGTGCCATCCCGTAATATGTCTTAAATGCACGGGAAAAGTTGAACAGGTTTTCGTACCCAATCTGCACGGCAATGTCCTGTATGGACAGCTCCGGCCGATGCAGCAGCTTCATTGCGTGTTCCATGCGCAGCATATACACATACTCCTGGAACGGCATACGGAAGGTTTTGTGGAAGGTCTTGCTCAGATGTGAATAGCTGACAAAAAAGCGGTCGGCGAGATCGGAGAGCGTCAGGTTCTCTGTGAAGTGGTCGTCGATATATTTACGGACCGCATAGGTCACGTCGGTTAGCTTGGGCTGTGCCGAGACCTGTTGTGCGTACTCGGACAGGCGGCTGTACAGAAACGTCTCCAGTTCTTCGTAATTGCAAAAGTCGAAAAAGGATCGTGGGCGTACCGGACTCTCAGCCAGTTCGTTGCTTACTAATTCAAGATTCAGGATTTCATTAAAATAATGGTAAAAATTACACAGATCTGCCAGTGCCATAGCGTGCAGCTCTTTATAAAAATCCAGGCGCATCGCTTCAGAAACAATCAGAGACGGGGTCTGGATGTATTGTGACATTAAGTGCTTGATTTTGGGCTGCATGCCGTTTTTTACCGCAGGGAAATCGACAGCTTTGTACAATCTGCCGTAACCCTGAGTCAGCCTGTTGCAAAGCTGTTTTTCAGCTTCGTGGCGTAAAAGCGGAATTTCTTTGCGCATGCTTATCCGGCTGAGACTTGCGGCAGCCATGCAAGAGCCGCAGAAGGAAGCTGTCCGGATAAGCTCCTTAAGCTGCCCGGACAATGTTTCCTCCAGTGAACTGTCTGCCAGAAGGCATAGTTTTTGTTCGGATATGGCATTGCACAGAAGCTTGCCATCACGGCCAAAGCGGTCATACAGCTCGTTGATGCGGCGCTCCATCTCAGCGCGGGGCTGCGGGGCTTCGAAAGCGACCAGTGCGATACAACACTTTTCACCGATCCCGCATGCGTCCAAATTTGCACATAGCCCGGGAGAAGCCGTTTCACTTTGCGACTGTGCATACAACAAGCTTAACGTGTGATGCGAGAGATGGAACAAATCGCCGCGATGCGCTTCTTTGCGGAGGGGAAGCTGCTTTAAATTGGCACAGGCATTTTCCAATACGCGTTTAAGGTCGTCCGTAAGTACGGGCTTAAGCAGGTAGTCGATGGCTCCGCTCTGGAATGCACCCTTTACATAGGAAAAGTCGTCATAGCCGCTCACGACTAAAAATTGCACGGGATATAACATTTTTCCCAGTTCCCTGATCATATCGATACCGCTGATGCTACCCATCTTTATATCGGTCAGAACGATTTGCGGACGGAAGCTCCGGCAAATCTTCAGCGCCTCCTCACCACTCAGGCAAGTGCGCACCTCACCGATATCAGGTATCTTCAACCGATGAATCTTGGTGCGGATTCCCTCACAGATAAAGTATTCATCGTCGGCGATTAAAACTGAATACATGTGTACACCTCTTGTGCCAGTTCAAGCGGGATTCGGATTGAAACGCTCATACCGGCATTTTCCACGCTGTTTATTTCCATCGAGGCTTCACTGCCATAAAACAGGTGCAAGCGTTCCCAGATGTTGCGCAGGCCGATAAAGGACCCGCTTGTCGGCGGTTTTTCGATGGGATTTTCGTTGAACACTCCCTCGCATACTTGCTGCAAATGTGCGGAAGACATACCTATGCCATCATCTACCACACGGATGGTAAGAAATTTATCGCATGCATCGATAGAGATTTGGATAAGCATCGATGTGTGCGGCGCCACGAGTCCATGCAGGATCGAGTTCTCCAGAAGAGGCTGCAGCAAAAATTTGATAAGACGCAGCCTGCACACACCGGGGTCAGCATGGATCTCCAGACGTAACCTGTTAAAATACCGGATGGAATAGACGCCGATGAGGGAAGAGGCATTTTGCAGTTCCTGCTCTACGGTTGAATACAGGCTGTCGTTTTTGAGGTTATACCGCAGAAGGTGTCCGAACGAAGCGATGGCTTCTGCGAGCTCGCTGCTGCCGTTCTGCTCGGCACAGCCTGAGAAGATGTTCAGGGTGTTGTAAATGAAGTGCGGGTTGATCTGATACTGCAGCGATTTGAGCTGTGCGGCGGTGTTCGCTGTTTCTTTCTGCACAAGGCCGTCCACAAGGGTATCGATGCGATCCAGCAGTATATTGTAGCGCCTGGCAATTTGGCCCATCTCGTCCTCGTTGTGGATGGGGATGCGCCCCTTGAATTCGTGAGCCACGATGTTATCCATCTGGTTGAGGTCATTGTGCAGTCGGGCAAAGGCATGTTTGATGAACAGTGTCAGGATGAACAACTGTGCCAGCGACAGCCATATAAGCAAGAGCGACAGGTTGAGTGCGGAATGTACGAACGGGGTTCTGCTCACGGGCTTGGCGCCGGCAATAAGGATATCGAATCCGCTGATGGTGTTGCACAGGTATTTCTGTCCATTGATGGTAAAGACACCGGCTTGAGGCGAACTGTTTTTCATTGATTGTACCAGAAACTCCGGAGGCTGCGTGCCGTAGAAATTGCCGAGATTGGTGAAACAGGCGAAATAGCCGTCTTCTTCATTCGAATCGTCTGTTAGTTTTGGAAAGACTTTCCGGGGCGACATCTCAAACACCATATATCCAAGATCACCATTCTCCGACGATCCCAGAATTCTTCGAATCATCAGCAGAATACCATTGCTGTGTTTTAAGTATGACGAGGTATTGAGCAGTTTTGAGTAGATGGTCTCCTCGTCACCCGAAAGATAATACAGCGCCACTATCTTATTTGAAGAGATAAAATCCTTGAAAAATGCGAGTGATTTAATATGCTCGGCTGGGTAGAAATAGCCGCCGGCGGTTATCTCTTTGCCGATTTCAGGATTAAGCGAGTAAATCCTCACTGCGTCGATACCAAGGTTTTGATATTTTAAAGAATATTTTACCGACGAAACAATTTCGTCGATATAACGCTTCGACCAGATGGGATACTGAGACAGGTTTTGCCGCTTCAACAGATCAATCAGCGGGCTGCGGTATGACAGATCCTTTGACAGCTCTGAGGCGGAAGTGATGGTAGTACGGACATTTCCGGCCAGCTGTTCAATTGCAACCTTTCTTTCTTCCATTAGTTGGTCATAGAATTGTGTTGTCTGTTTTTCGTATAAATAAAAAGCTATAATCAACGTGGGCAGTGTCAGCAGGATTAGAGAAAGCAGAAATACTTTCTGCACAAGGCTTAAGTTCCTAGAGCTTTTCATAAGTACAACTCCAAACAGAATAAGAATCAACCAAAGGTTGTTTGCATCATTGATATAATTATAATATAGAAAGAAAGGATAGGGAATTGTTTATGCCCCATTTTCACTAAAAGCTCAAACTATGATATATACGAACAAATCATGATATGTTTTCACAGAATGCCCAATGCTATAATTAAATCTGCAAAATAGAAAGTCCTTCGCCCATAGCGCTGAAGAAAGGCGGTTATAACGTGACAATAAAAAACAAGTACATGCTGAAGGAGAACCTGACCGGTATTTTTTTCGTTCTGCCTGCACTCGTTCCCATCGCTGTTTTTTGGATAATCCCCGTCCTGTGTTCGGGAATAATCAGCTTTACCAGTTGGGATATGATGTCTCCGGTTATCAAATTCGTTGGAGTCAGAAACTATATCAGCCTGCTTAATGCGCCGAACTTTCACCTTGTATTAATGCATACGCTGGTTTTTGCAGTGGGCAGCACCGTGCCTTCTATCGTCCTGGGTTTGCTTATTGCCATGGCAATGAACTCTGCGCGCCGCGGAGTCAGCTTCTATCGTACGATCATTTTTGCCCCGTATGTAACGCCGATGGTTGCGGTGAGCGTTGTATGGTCCTGGATTTTCGAGCCCCGCGTCGGTATTCTTAACTATCTGCTGGGCCTGTTTGGCCTGCCCGGGCTGCAATGGACCCAAAGCACCCGTACGGCGATGCTTTCGGTTATTATTGTGACTGTATGGAAATCCATCGGATGGACCATGGTCTTCTACATGGACGCCATTAACAAGGTTCCCCAGAGTCTGCTTGAGGCAGCGACAATTGATGGTGCCAGCGGTGTGAACCGCTTCATGAAGATCACGATCCCCATGATTTCTCCAACGACGTTCTTCCTTGTCATCATGTCCACCATCGGTTCCCTTCAGGCGTACGACCAGATCAGAGTTCTTACACAGGGAGGCCCTGCCGGTGCTACGCGTACATTGCTGTACTATTACTATCAGGAATCCTTTCAGAACTTTAATACAGGGAAGGCATCCGCAGTCGCAGTCGTGCTGGTTATAATCACAGTGATCCTCTCTGTTATCGAAACAGCTGCGGCGAAGAAGATTGTTCATTACAACTGAGGAGGAATGATGATGATAAAACGTAATAAACTTTTGAATTTCTATCAAGACCTTGTCCATCTTCCCTTGATTTTTGCAAGTTTTATCGTAGCATTCCCGTTTCTGTGGATGATCACTAACTCCATGAAAACAAAAGATGAAATCTGGCAGATACCGCCCAGGATTTTACCGGCCGTCGCACAGTGGCAAAATTATGCGGATGCCCTTGTAAACGGAATGTTCTTCCGCTATATGTGGAACAGCTCCTACACGGCGTTGATTATAACGGTAATCATTCTTGTCAATTCCATGATGTTTGCCTATGCGCTTACGAACATTCGGATAAAAGGTAAGAATGCGCTGTTCATACTTGTCATGGTCACATACATAATGCCGGCCACCACTACCTATGTCCCCGCATACGTCATCATCTCAAAAATGGGCTTGATCGACACACACGCCGGCTATATTCTGTCTTGCTGCGCCAGTATTTTCAATATATTTTTCTTTCGCACAGCGTTTTTACAGATCAATTCCGGCATTCTGGAGGCGGCGCGCATCGACGGCGCGGGTCACTGGAAGACCCTGTGGAAGATCGTTACACCGATGTCGTCTTCTTCTGTCGTTACGCTGGGCCTGCTGTCCTTCCTGGGAGGTTATAACAGTTACCTGTGGCCTTCATTACTGCTGCGCGATAAGGCAAAATTCCTTATCAGCATGGGCTTGCAGTCATTCTTCACCGGGGAGGGCGCTTACGGATTGAAATGGGGTGCCATCATGGCGGCATGCTGTGTTACCGTATTTCCATTGTTATTATTGTTCCTGATGGGCGAGCGTTGGATTTTGAACGGAATTACCAACGACACGGCCGTGAAGGAATAAGATAATAAATTCATTAAAAAACAAGGAGGAAAACAGACAATGTTGAAAAGAAGAATCGTATTAATTGTCATGGCAGCCCTTACAGCTCTGAGTACAGCTGCATGCTCCGGCAAATCGAGTCCGCCGGGCGAATCCCGGACAGCTGTTGAACCAAGCACAAAAGCTGAAGCTAAAAAAGTAGATATCGAGTTCTGGTATGGACTCGGCGGTTCACTCGGTGAGACGATGGAGGCCACCATTGAAGAATTCAACGCCTCACAGAATGAAGTTGCTGTAAAGGGCGTCAGACAGGCTAATTATGATGAGACCGGCAAGATGCTGCAGGCTGCCGTTGCTTCCGGCGAGGTTCCGGCCAGCTTTTTGTCCGCCCATCAGCTGCCTACGACTTTTTATAAAAAAAGTGTGATAGAGCGGTTGAACGACTATATCGCAGCGGATGCCGGCTTTAATGAAGCCGACATCATCAAATCGTTCTATGAGTACTGCAGGAACGACAAAGGAGATGTATACAGCCTGCCCGTATGGGGCACTACGCAAGTAATTTACTACCGGAAGGACATGTTCGAGAAAGCCGGACTCGATCCGGACCAGGTGTTTTCTACCTGGCAGAATGTAGCCGATGCAGCCCGCAAGCTAAAAGAAATATATAAAGACGTCGAAGGCTATTATGGCTTCGAGCCCATGTACGGCATGGACTGTCTGCTTGACATGGCGTGCAGCAACGGCGCTGATATTGTAAGTGCCGACTCAAAGACGGTTACCTTTGACAGCGATGCTGCCATCGAGGCAATGGAATCCGCACGCAAGTGGATCAATGAGGAAAAGATCATGGGTATCCATTTCGGCGGTGAAGGCTGGGAGTACTGGTACAAAACCATAGACGACGTGATGCAGGGACGCGCCGGCGGTTATGTCGGCTCCAGCGGCGACCAGGGAGACCTGGATTTCAGCATTATTGCGGCGCATATTCAACCTGGTTTTGGCAGTAATCCGCCCCGTCCTTATGTTGATCCCATTACCGTTGCAATTGTGTCAAAAGCTCCGGCTGAGCAAAAATCTGCTGCGTTCCGGTGGATTACCTATCTGAACCAGACGGCGACCAAAGAGTTTGCCATGAAGACCGGTTACGTTCCCGTACGCAGTTCAGTCAAGGAAGACCCCAAATTCCGCGAATATCTCAATACCCACCCGCAGGCGCTTGTGCCCATTCAACAAGCCGAGATCGGCCGCAAGAAATGGTATGATCCTACCGGCAAGGTTGAGCAGGCCCTTGGAGACGCATGCGATCTGATCGAGATTGAAAACAAACCTGCCGCTGAAGCGCTGCATAAAGCGAAGGAAATCGCACAGGCCGCACTCGATGAATACTGGGCGAATGGCGGCGACAGTGCGGAATAACCGGCATCCTTTTTCTGTAAAACCAGCACCGGAAATAGGTTTCACGAAAGCCGATGACAACCTGTCATCGGCTTTTTAGAATCATTCGGCCAAAGCCGAAGCTGGCGAAAAGCGAAAGGGGCTTGATGCCCTGAACTTTTGATTGCGGCTGGATATGCTGCCGCGCTAACATCGTCCGAACCTGGAAAGGTCCAAACATCATGAAACAAATTCGTAAGCTGCCCGGCGAACATAGTGTACGGCTGTTATTCTTCATCACATGGATCACCTATTTTTCCATCTATCTTGGACGGTTGAACTTTTCGGCCAGTATGAGCGAGATGATAACGAACGAGGGCTTCGGCAAGACAGAGCTGGGCGGCGTTGCAGCAGCGTTTTTCCTGTCTTATGGGCTGGGGCAGATTGTCAGCGGCATCCTTGGCGACCGTTTTTCTCCGTCTTTACTGGTTCTTGGCGGACTTGCAGGCTCAGCAGCGGCGAACCTGCTGTTTCCTTTGGCGCCGAATACAAGCATGATGACAGTTTTGTGGTTTTTTAACGGTGTTGCGCAGTCCTTCATCTGGTCGCCAATGGCGCGCCTGATTGCCGACCGTACTACCGGCGTCCAGTGTGTGAGGATCATCGTGCTTTTGTCAACAACAGGCCCGGTTGGAATGCTTTGCGCCTATGTGTCAAGTGCGGTGATGATCCGTATCGGCGGCTGGAAGCCGTGCTTCTGGGGTGCGGCTGTGTGGCTGCTGGCCATAGCCATTCTGTGGTATGCCGGCATCCGTTCCCTTGAACGTTACGCCGATCAGCATGGCGAGTTGGAAGTGTCAAACGGGCAGGCTCCGGACAGCCGTACACATCGTGATCCCTTCCGTTTGCGCTTGCTGGCTGCGTCCGGACTTGGATGGCTGATTGTCGCCGCGTGCCTGCATGGAATACTGAAGGACGGTCTCATTACATGGATTCCTACCTACCTCGTCGAAAGGTTTTCTATTGAACCTTTCATTTCCGTCGCCCTCACTACGGCCCTGCCTGTTGTTAATCTGACGGGTGTGTACCTTGCAAACCGCTGGAACAGGCTGCTGTTCCGCAACGAGGCTAAAATCGCCCTATGCTTTTTTGCGGCTGCACTTGCGGCGATCCTATGCATGATCCTTTTTGGTGATTGGTCCGTGTTTGGCTCGATACTGATCTTTGCCGCAGTTACCTCAGCAATGACAGCAGTGAATACTGCCTTCATCAGCCTTGTTCCCATTCATTTTCAAAGATCCGGATCTGTCTCGACGGTATCTGGCGTACTCAATGCCACGACATACGTAGGCAGTGCACTAGCCAGTGTTTTATTCGGCAGAACAGCGGAGGTACTCAGCTGGAATGGCGTACGCGGCAGTTGGTTGGCCATTGCCGCTCTCGGCGCGGTGTGCTGCATGTTTGCGGTACGCAGATGGGGCGCGTTTCGCAGCGATATCTATAAAGATTAACTTTGAAGCAACCCGTTGTGCTGGTTGGTCTGTGTCATTGCGAGCGTAACGGAGTGGAGCGCGGCAATCTCAACCTGATTCAGAAGCATTACTTTAAATCAATAGGAGATTGCCGCATACGGCACACTTAAGTATGAAAAAGTGTAGGGGCGCGCATTGCGCGTCCGCAAATGCTATCTACGTCAAACAGCTATCCGGACGGCCAATGGCCGCCCCTACACTGAATGCCTTACGTCCAAATGGCCCCATTCATCAAGCTTTTTCACAGCAATGACAAACAAAGCAGTTACAGCAGCTAACACAACGCATTAAATTAAGAAAGGATTATCCATATGAAAACAGCACTCGAATATTACGATATCTATCCGAAGGTCCTGTGTACAAAGAACCCTGTACATATAACCATCAAACCGCTCAGCAAGCATGTGGCCTTCAATGAGCATGTGAACTACGAGGTTAAAATCATTGCTATGAACGAGACCCTTCTTGACGTGAAAGAAGAGGACTCTCCCACGGTTCCGGCAAAAACAGTCAATGGAGCTTTGCGGTTTACCTTCCATTTCACATCCGAGCAGCAGTATGTAATCCTTGTACGCGAAGAGAAGGACGGCAGGTGGCATGAACGCTGCGATCTGCGTGTTTATGCGCTTGAACACGATTTTTTCCTGCTGCGCCCCTATCGAGGAGATATGCACTGCCATACCTGTCACTCAGACGGTGTGGAATCACCTGACATTGTGGCTGCAAACTACCGTAAGGCGGGTTTTGATTTTTTATCGATAACAGACCATCACTGCTATGAGCCGTCTGTCGAGGCAATCAGGACCTACGGAAATCTGGACTTATCCTTCTGCCTGTTTCCGGGTGAGGAAGTCCATCCGCCGGAAAACAACTGCCACACTGTCCATTTCGGTGGAGATTACAGCGTAAACGGACGCATCAGGAACGATCCGGCCCGCTATGAGCGTGAGGTCGACGAGATCGAAAAGACGCTTTCGATCCCGGAAGGCCTCAACCAACGGGAGTATGCATCCCTTTTATGGGTCTACCGTGCCATACGGGAAGCAAACGGGATGTCCATCATGGCTCATCCGTGCTGGATCCAGGACAATGCCTATCACATACGGCGCGATATGTACCGGTATTTGATCAAAACAAAGCCCTTTGATGCGCTGGAGCTCACATGCGGACAGTCCCTTGAGGAAAACCAGATGCAGGTCATCGCATGGCAGCAAATGCGTGAGGAGGGGTATGCCGTCCCGCTTGTAGGAAGCAGTGATTCCCACGGTACCGTTAATTCCAGCTGGTTCAACATCTCAAAAATGATCGTACTGGCCAGGACCTGTGAGCGGGACGAACTGATTAAGGCAGTAAAAGAGCGCCGGGCCGTTGCGCTGGAGCAGTACCATGGCGAGCTGCTGCCTCGCATTTACGGTGAACAGCGTGCGGCGGATTTTGTATTGTTCCTCGTGACAGAGTATATGCCGCTGCACGATGAGCTTTGCTTCGAAGAGGGCCGTTTGATGAAGGCTTATGCGTGCGGTGACGAAAATGCAGGCGAACTCCTGAGGTCAATAGGCCGGCGTACCGATGCGCTGGCAGAAAAATACTGGGAAGGGGCGTTATTTTAATATACAACATTGTTTGAGAAAACAGACAATGTTGTATATAATAAAGGATAAAGTATATATAACGCCCGGAGAATGGAATAGGAGCAAAAACATCATGGAACATAATACTTTCAACAGCGCAGGCGATTTGCAGCAGGGGATGAGGGATCACGGCTATATAGCGGACGACAGGACAGTCCTTGTTTTGCAGCTGTCTTCGGTATTGGGCAAGCCTGTGCTGATTGAAGGCCCGGCAGGGGCAGGGAAAACCGAGCTTGCAAAAGCCTGGAGCCGTGTGCTTGAGCGGAGCCTGATCCGCCTCCAGTGCTATGAAGGGATCGACGAAGGCAAAGCGCTTTATGAATGGAACTATCAGAAACAGCTGCTCTATATACAGTCGGCGAATCCGGACGAAAACAGCCGTGCAAAAGCACAAAAGGATATCTTTTCGGGAGAATTCCTCCTGGAGCGCCCCCTCCTGCAATCCATCCGCAGCGAGAGGCCGTCGGTGCTGCTCATTGACGAAGTGGATAAAAGCGACCAGGAATTTGAAAGCTTCCTCCTGGAGGTATTGTCCGACTGGCAGGTCACCATCCCCGAGATGGGCACCCTCAAAGCCAGCAGCATCCCCTCCGTCATTCTGACCAGCAACAATACCCGTGAACTCAGCCATGCGCTGAGAAGGAGATGCCTTTACCTTTACCTGGATTACCCGGAGGAAAAAAAGGAATTGGACATTCTAAGGCTCCATCAGCCCGGACTGAAGGAAGAGCTGGGAAAGACGGTGGTGGCCTTTATCCGGCAGCTCCGGCTTGAAAAGCTGAGGAAGCGCCCCAGCGTAAGCGAGGTCATCGATTGGGTCAATACGCTGGCGTATATGGGCGTTGAGAAACTGGACGACAGTGTTGTCGTCGATACGCTCAGCGTACTTCTGAAATACCGCGAGGACTGTGACACGATCCTGGAAAAACTCTACCGAAAGGACCTGCCTTATGGAATACCTCATTCCTGACCTGGCTGCAATCCTTCGGAAATCCGGCGTTCCAACAAGCACTCCGGAAGTCCTGGACTGCATTGAGGCACTGAAGCTTCAGGCTCCTGTCGACAGCCGCAGCTTCCGGACCATTGTAAATGCATGCCTTGTAAAAGCCCAATGGGGTGAAGAATATATCGAAAGGCTCCTTGAACTGTATTTTGAAATGAACGGCGCTTCCGGCACAGAACCCGGAAGCGGCATTGCCGGGCCGGTTTCCTCCACCATGGGTACAGGGATGGGACGGGCTGGCAAAGGCGCGCCGGTGGACCTTTTGACCGATGCGGTTTTTAAGGGGGATATTGAACAGCTTGGACAGCTGATTTCCCTTACGCAGCCTTATGACATTCTGCCCCCGGATGCCCTGGGTGAAGATGCCGTTGTCATGATAAAAAGAGAAAGCGGCTGGTTTGAAGTATCCAACAGACTGAAGGCAGCCTTCCGGGAGGGGCGGCTGTCACGGGACGAACATGCTGCCGCTGCCAATGCCCTTGCATACTGGCAGAAGCTGTTGGAAAAAGAACTTGAAAAACTGGCGGTGCATGCATATGGGGAAGAATGTTTGATTGATGTGTTGCAAAAATACAATCCCAGGCGTGTGGAGTTCAGCAAGGCGGACGAGAGCATGCTGCCGCTGATGGCCGTAGAGGTGGAAAAGCTTGCGAAAAAGCTGGCGGTAAAAAAAGGGAGGCGGAGAAGGCCTGCACGAAAGGGACAGATCGACCTGCGCAGAACCTTTGCGCATTCCCGCTCTACCGGCGGGGTGCCGCTGGCCTTGATGAAAAAAGACAAAAAGCCTGTCAAACCTGATTTATGGCTCTTATGCGATTTGTCCAATTCCGTAAAAACCTTCAGCTATTTTATGCTGCTTCTGGTCTATACTCTCCAAAAACGCTATTCGGATATACGCTCCTTTGTTTTTGTGGACAGGCTTCTGGAAGTGACAGGGTTTCTTAAGGGGAGCGACTGGAGCCGGGCGCTGTCTGCCGTCGGAGATCTCAAAGGATATAACCTGACGGGCTATTCCCATTACGGAAGCGTATTGTACCAGTTTGCCTTCAGCCACCTCCCACAGTTGAACCGCAACACCACGGTGATTTTGCTGGGGGATGCCAGGAACAATTGGAATAAAACCGACGGCCGCGAAGTTCTGGACGATATCCGGAAAAAGGCTTCCGCCCTTTACTGGCTGAACCCCATGGACAAAGAAGCCTGGGACAGGGAGGACTGTGTCATGCCTGCCTATACGGGCAGGTGCACGGGCGCTTTCCAGTGTTCTAACATTGAACAGTTGGAGCGGGTCATTTATTCCATTTTGTAGTAACATTGTCTTTGATGCTGGCTTTTGGTATGCTCATCGTGGCTATCTTGAGCTTCAGGAGAAAAAAATAATCACCCTGCCGCCAACAGGATGATTATGGTAACTTAGCCTTCTTGTGGCAACCGCATCTTACGGTACCGATTACCTTTATTTTACTACAAATCCTTTAAAAGTAAACCTGAAATTTTTCTATAAATCCGCTGGGATAATCAAAAAATTCATAAAAATATAAATATTTCACATGACAAAAAATTTTTAATGCGGTATATTGGGCTTGGAACCATTATCGAAGACAGGTCCGGTTATGCTGCTGAACGGATTCCGGGGATAGCGGTTCAGACGGCGTAGCAATAAAAAAGGTCATATGGAGGTGCTATACATGCGGTACGACACAGAAGCGCTCATACAGGAAGCGCTGGACGAAGGTTTTTCGCAGGCAGGGGAATTGAATGTAGGCGCGCTGGTATTTATGCCTGAAGTTAGAGAAATGTGCAGCGCCGACCGCTGTAACCAATACAACAGGAACTGGCGATGTCCTCCCGGCTGCGGCAGCATTGAAGAGGCGGCGGAGAGAGCTTCAAAATATTCCTACGGGCTCATCGTTCAAACCATCGGCCACATGGAGGACGATTTCGATTACGAAACCATCCAGGAAACAAGTGAAAAGCATAAAGGGAATTTTGCCTCCCTTGTTGAAAAACTGAAGGAAAGATACCCCGATATCCTTCCCATGGGAGCGGGAACCTGCAGCCTATGTGAAAAATGCACCTTTCCCGACGAGCCCTGCCGCTTTCCCGACAAGTCCATCTCTTCAATGGAGGCATACGGTTTGTGGGTAAGCAAGGTGTGCGAGCTGTCGGGAGTCCCGTACAATAACGGGAAATCAACCATCACCTATACAAGCTGTTACTTGTTGAAATAAGCCGGAGTCAGTATAGTGTGTTTTTACCGGCAAAACACAGTGGGGACGGTTTTGCTTGCGTCCCATGGTAACAGATAGGTAATAAACAAATAATTCATAGAAAAAGAATGAAAGTACATTGACAAGCATAAAAAATTAAAGTAGTCTGTATGTATAATTGAATATTTGAGGAACAGGTGTCGGCCTGATCCCTGCATGGGGGTTGGGCCGGTGAAAAGGGAAGTGGGTTTAAATCCCACGCGGTCCCGCCGCTGTGATAGCCGAGTATCTTCAGGAATGCCACTGGTTTACGAACCGGGAAGGCAGAAGGTACAATGAGGTTAGAGCCAGAAGACCTGCCTGTTGCAATGCACTGATGAACTCTACGAGCGATAGGGGGTGTCTTGGTTGAAAGCGTATACTGTCTTTCACTTAAAAGCCTCTTAATCGGATATGATTAAGAGGCTTTGTATTATGGTCAGGTATTTTGTTTGATTTTTGGATTAAAAAAAAACAGTCAGGGAGGATTATTAATGAAGACAGTAATCAAAAAATTTCTTACATTGCTTCTCGTTTTTCCGGTAGTAATGGGTGTAGCCGCATGTTCCGGCAAGAATGGCAATACTGGCAAGAAAGCGCTATTGGTAGTTAGTTTCGGTTCCAGCTTTATCGAAAACAGGGAAGCGGCCATCGATGCCACCGAAAAAGCTCTCGCGGATGCTTTTCCGGAATATGATTTCTACAGGGCATTCACATCACAAACAATTATCGATATTTATGCCGAACGTGACAAGGTGGAGATTATGAATGTCCAGGAGGCCATGGAGAAGATTTACAAAGGCAAATACGGAGAGATCCTGGTCGTACCGACGCTGGTGATCAACGGTGAAGAAAAAGATGAAATGATGGAACAGCTGGATCCGTTCATGGATAAGTTTACAAAGTTTACCGTCAGCACCCCTTTGCTGACAACCTATGAAGATTATGTCACACTGGTCAAAGCCATGGAGCAGGAAATGCCCAAAACAGCAGGGGGAGAGGCAGTGGTGCTGATGGGCCACGGGACTCCTCATTCCGGCAACAGCGCCTACGGTACGCTGGATTACATCTTTAAGGATGAAGGGTTTAAAGATGTCTATGTGGGAACGGTTGAAGGTTTCCCGACCTTTGACACGGTCTTGAAAAATTTGAAACAAGGCGGATACAAGAAGGTTACGCTGATGCCTGCCATGATCGTAGCCGGAGACCATGCCCATAATGATATGGCCGGGGATGAGGAAGACAGCTGGAAAAACCTGTTGAAGGCCCAGGGGTATGATGTGGACTACATCTTGAAAGGTCTTGGAGAACTAAGCGCGATTCAGAATTTGTTTATCGAACACGCCAAACAGGCCCTGGCTGCGCAATAGCCTGCCGTATTTACAGGAGTTTGTTCAATCGGAAATTTGCGGTTTCAAGAGTACTACAGCGTTAATTTCATTTTTTCTGCAAGAATAATTGGGTAATTAACGCTGTAGTAACAGGTAAAAAGTATATCGGCCGGGTAGGATAAAGTAGATGGAAAGATTCGAATTGGTCGAATCTTTCCGTGTTTAAGGTGAGTGTGGCTATGAACCCAAAAGGAAGAACCGGATTTTGTGTTATCATTTGTTTTTGTTTGCTCCTGCTGCTTGGCGGGTGTGCAGTGCTGAATAGCAAAGACGACCTGAGTCAAATCATTGACGGGCATACGTTTATTGATGATATGGGACAGAAAGTAGAGGTGGATGCTTCTTATAAAAAAATTATCACCTTATATTCGGCCCATGCGGAAAATTTATTTACTCTGGGAGCCGAGGACAAGGTAATTGGGGTTGATACTTCGTCAACCTACCCGCCTCCGGCGGCCTTTCTGCCCAGGTATGACTACAAGGGCGACCCGGAGCCGGTGATTGCCGCACAGCCCGATCTGGTGATTATCAGGCCTTTCATCGCCAGAAATTACCCTGACTTTGTGCATGCACTGAAAAATGCCGGCCTGAAGGTCATAGCCCTATACCCGGCAACCAGTGATGATTTTGAAAAATACATCAGGATATTGGCTATGCTGACCGGAACGGAAGAGCAAGCGCAGGTTGAACTTGATCAATTGAAGCAGCGGATTGCGGAAATTCAAGAAAAGGTTTCCCATAGTAAGGAAAAACCCACCGTCTTTTTTGAAGCAACAGAGAAAAACTACCGGACGGTTACGGTCGATTCCAATCCGGCCAGAGCCATTGAACTGGCCGGGGGGATAAATATTGCCGATGATGCGGTGCCAATGGAAAAGGGCAGTACGATTGCCGAATACGGGATCGAAAAGATCATGCAGAATGCGGAGAACATCGATGTTTATATGACCCAGCGGGGAGCGATGAACAGCGGCGGGAGCATTATTTCCATCAATCAAAGGCAGGGCTTTAAAGCCATTAAAGCGGTAAAGGAAGGGCGTATCCTGGAGTTGAACGAAAAAATCATTTCTTCACCGAATTTCCGGTATTATAAGGGGGTTCAGGAAATTGCCCGGATGCTGTATCCGGACATTATGGATGATTATTCGGTTTATGACTCCGGACAGCAGCTGACAAGGGAAGCCTATGCGGCAATCACGGTGATGTTTTCCCATGTGCCGGTTTTTATCCCTTCCTCTTCACACTATTATGAAACGAAGTATTATAACCATACGTATGGGTTGTTTGAAGATGTTGCCTGGACCGATCCTTCTTTTGATTTTATTGAAACTGCCGTGATGCATTCCTTCATAAAAGGATACAAAAGAGAGGACGGAACGGAGTACTTTGAGAAAGAGGGCTATGTGACCAGAGAAGATCTGGCGTTTACCCTGAACATCATGGGCGATTTTACGACCGGCGGGCAGCATAAGCCGATTGCTGACCTCAATGAATGCAAGAATAACAAGGAAATCGTCCAGAAAATCGTCGACAGCGGGATCATGACAGTGGATGGGAACCAGCGGTTCAACCCACAAAAAACAGTCAGCGCACATGAAGCGATTATGGTATTGGAGAGCTTGAAAAAGGATAATAAATAAGATCATTGATCATTGGTCAAATGGGAGCAAAAACATGCAAAGGCATCAAGGATGGTTCCTGATTGGATTAATCGCGGCATTATTGGCAGGTATTGTATTTTTGGGCGACCTGGAGATGGGGAAAACAAAAACCGGTACTTCCATTCTTGACGACGGCACTTTTATTGATGATGCGGGGAACCTGATTGAGGTGGCAGGGCCTTACGGCCGAATTATCAGCCTTTATGAGGAACATACGGAAAACCTGTTTTCCCTCGGGGCCGGCGGAAAGGTGATCGGGGTCAACACGTCATCGGTATTTCCGCCTGAGGTTGCCGAACTGCCCAGGTATGCCGTCAACAGGGAATATGATATCGGACGGATCATTGCGGCCAAACCGGACCTGGTCCTGATTGCCCCCGAGCAAAACAGAAAATACCCGGGGCCAGTTACCAGGCTGGAAACGGCAGGTTTAAAAGTAGTATCCCTGAGACCGGAGAGCTTTGAACAATTTGATATTTATATTGAAAAGCTGGCGATGCTGACCGGCATGCAAGCAGTATATCAGGAGAAACTGGCCGATCTTTACCATGAATTGGATGAGATCGCGGCGAAGGCCGCTCACGCTCCGCAAAAGAATACCATTTTTATTGAGAGCTCGGAGGAGGGGTATCTTACGCCGGCTGTCGGTTCGCTGCCTTATTTGGCCGTCAAATATGCGGGAGGGATCAATATTGCCGGAGAGCCCCGGCCGCTTAATCCGGCGGATAGCAGGGCTCCGTTCGGCCTGGAGCGTATTTTGCAGAAGGCCGGCGATATTGATGTCTATGTAACCTTGCAGGGAGGGGAAGCTGCGGGTTCACCCAGCGTATCCATCAAGCAGAAGCCGGAATTCAAGCAGATAAAAGCCATCAAGGAAGGCAGGCTTTATGAGCTGGAGAATATCTTTGCCAATGCGTATACCTTTCGGTATACCACCGGCGTAAATGAAATTGCCCGGTTTCTTTATCCGGAGATATTCGATGATTTAAGTCCCTTGCGAAATGAAAAGCACCTGACGAGAAGAACCTTTGCCGGAATTGTTGTCAAATATTTTCATCTTCCCCTTTATGTAAACGCCAGCTCCACCTATTATGATTACAAAAAATTCAATCATACCTACGGTTCTTTTGTTGATGTAAGCTGGCAGGAACCTGATTTTGATTTTATTGAAACCATTGTGATGAGGAGCTATCTTACCGGTGATCAGGACAAAAGCGGCAAGACGTATTTCCGGCCGGAAGCTCCGGTTACCAGGTCGGAGGTTGCCGGCTTTTTAAATATACTCTATGATTTGAAACACAAAGAGCAGCAGGCAAAGATCGTCGATATCGGAAATGACGCGCACAGTGCGGTCATTCAAAAGGTCGTCGACAATGGGCTCATGACGGCGGATAACGGGTATTTCCGGCCGGAAGCAACTTACACCAACCAGGAATTTATTGCATTTTTGGAGAGTCTGTCAAAATGAACGTAATGATTAAAACTGTGGATCTGACCAAAAAATACGGACAGCAGAAAGCTGTGGACAGCTTAAACCTTGAAGTTGCCCGGGGGGTATCCTTTGCCCTTTTGGGGCCCAACGGGGCCGGAAAGACGACAACGCTGAAAATGCTGTCTTCCCTGCTGGCCCCGACCAGCGGACAGGTTTTTATCAACGGGGAACTGATGAACAGAAACAACAAAAGCATCAAAAAGGACATGGGCATGGTTTCCCAGCATTTCAGCCTGCAGAAGGAAATGACGCCTGTGGAGGTGCTGAAGCTGCATGGAATGCTGCATAAGCTCAAGGCTGCGGAGGTCCGGGACAAAATCAGCCGGCTGCTTCACTTTGCCGATCTGGAAAAGGATGCCGGCAAGCTGGTCAACCATCTATCGGGCGGCAACAAGCGGAAATTGATGATTATCCGCGCGGTGATGCATGAGCCGAAGATCTTGTTTCTGGATGAGCCTACGGTCGGTCTGGACCCTTCTATCCGCCGGTCCATCTGGGATTTGCTGAAGAAACTGAAAAACGACGGAATGACCACGGTCCTGACGACCCATTACATTGAAGAAGCCGGAACCTTGTGCGATACCATCAGCATGATGGCCGAAGGCAGGATCATCGCCCAGGATTCACCCCAGGACTTCATGAAAACGATAGAGCCCTATGTCGTGGAAGTTTTTGAGGGCAGCAGGACAAGCTACAAGTACTTTACAGACAGGCAGCAGGCTGCAGGGTTTGTAGCCGGATGCCAGGCCAATGCGTTGATCAGGGAAACAAATCTGGAAGATGTTTATGTCAGGTATACCAATAAAAAAATGACGCGTTGAGTACAGCGCCGCCACGCGGACAAACACAGGAAGAGAGGAAGGCCGGTAAACGTTATGATGAAAGAACTGATTCCGATCCTCTGGGAAGAGTGGATCGTTTTTAAAAGGAGTTTTATCCAGATCATCGCCGGGGCTTTGATATTGCCTGTCCTTTATATTGTAGCCTTTGGCTTTGGGATGGGCGCGTCCTTTTCGCTGAAGGGGGTCACCTATATCAAATTCCTGATACCGGGGGTCATTGCCTTGACGACCATGAATACAAGCTATCGCGCCATATCGATTACGTTGAATACCAGCAGGCTTTATGATAAGACCTTTGAGCAGGTGATGATAGCGCCTGTGTCCCTGTTTAATTTCTGCCTGGGCAAGGCGATGGCGGGCGGCTTCCGCGGGGTATTCTGCGGAGTCATTGTTTTAGGCATCGCAAGGCTTTTTCAGGTCAGCTTGAATGTAACCCCGGGCTTTGTCCTGATCATGCTTTTGTCCGGACTGACCTTTGCCTGCCTGGGGATGCTGGGTGCGCTGGTAGTGAAATCCCACGCCGATATGACCAGATTTGGGACCTTTGTGATGGTGCCGATGACGTTTCTCTGCGGTACCTTTTTTTCCGTTGACCAGCTTCCTGTTGTTTTAAGGGAATTCATTTATATCCTGCCGCTGACGCATGTTTCAATCATGCTCAGAGCCATCGCAACCTATCAGCCGTTTTATTTGAGAAGCATTATCATTGTGGTGGTTTACCTGGTGCTGTTTTTCGTCTTATCCTTATGGAGGTGTTATAAAGTTTCTGAATAAAAATGCTTTTAATCAATAAAAAAGATCAGGAGGAAGTCCGCGTGGGCAAATTTTACGGAATCGGGGTCGGACCCGGAGATGAAAAGCTATTAACCATCAAAGCAGTTGAAGTGCTGGGAAAACTGGATGTGCTGTTAATTCCGGAAACTCAAAAGGGAAAGGAAGGGGTAGCCCGGAAAATAGCCGGTAAATACTTAAAAAAGGATTTGATCATCGAATACATTCATTTTCCAATGGTGACGGAGGAAGAAGTCTTTAACCGGGCAGGGGAAAAAGCGGCCGCCCTTATTGAACATTACGCAGGGCAGGGAAAGAATGTCGGCTTTATTACTCTGGGCGATCCGGGTGTGTACAGTACCTATGGCTATATCGTGAAGGCGGCGAAAGGAAAAGTGGATATCGAAACCATCCCCGGGATTCCTTCGTTTTGCGCGGCTGCAGCCCTGGCCAATAAACCGCTGGTGGAAAAAGATGAAATATTGTCCATTGTTCCCATGAATGCACCGGATGAGCAGATCAAGAAAGTAGTTGCCTGCTCGGATTCGCTTCTATTTATGAAGGTTTACAGGCGGGAAGGAAGGCTCATCGATATTCTGAAAGAACAGGACATGGCCGGCGACTCCTTTTTTGCAATACGGTGCGGTTTTGAAGATGCTGAAGTGAAACTGGACACCATTAAAGCATTGGAGGAAAACAAAGAATATTTGACGGTGGTCCATGCCAGAAAAAACCGGCAGGACAGGTGAGCCTATGAGTAGAAGCAGAATTCCGGAGGAAGCGAACAACCTGAAAACAAGAAGACGAACCTGCACTTTGCTGATGCTCGCTTTTGCTGTGTCAATTATTGCGGCTGTTATTGTTTGCGCCAATTTAGGCGAAGCGAAGGTTTCATTAGTGCAAATTATCCGAATCGTCACCGGAAAATTATTCTGGCAGCCCCAATGGTACGATGGCATTTCGGCGGGCATAACGGCGATTGTCTGGGATATCCGGCTGCCAAGGATCCTGTGCGCCGTCTTTGTTGGGGCCGGGCTCTCGGTATCCGGGGCAGTCTTCCAGTCCTTGCTGATGAATCCCCTGGCCGATCCCTACACGCTTGGGATATCCACCGGAGCGGCACTGGGGGCTTCCATTGCCATCTATGTATCCGGCATCATGGCCCTGGCCTCAATCCCGGTTTTGCCGGCAGCATTGGCGGGGGCGCTGGCTACGCTGTTTTTGGTAACGGCGATTGCCAACCGGAGTAACGGGCTAAATTCCAGTAATCTGATTATTGCGGGGATTATTGTCAGCTCCATCCTGTCTGCGGGTATCAGTATCCTGAAAAATGCGGCCGGGGAGGAAGTCGGCGCGATTATTTTCTGGATTATGGGAAGCCTGGCAGCCAGAAACTGGGGACATGTGCTGATCCTGGTGCCGATTGTCCTGCTTTGCAGCTTCATCTGCTTTTATTACGCCAATGAACTGAATATTTTATGTACCGGCGAGGAGAATGCCCGCATTTTAGGGGTGAATGTCAAACGGGTCCGTTGGATACTCATCCTTTCGGCTTCGCTTTTAACGGCTGCCTGCGTATCGGTCAGCGGGATTATAGGCTTCGTCGGTCTGGTGGTACCCCATTTGTTACGCTTTGCGGTTACCTCAAACAACCGGTATCTTTTGCCTTTGTCCTCCCTGGCCGGCGCCCTGCTTCTGGTATTGGCCGACAATTTCTCCCGCGTGGTATTCACCAGTGAAATACCGGTAGGCGTATTGACGACGCTGATTGGGGGACCTTTCTTTATTTATCTGTTTATCCGGAGAGCAAAAAGAGGGAGGATAAACGTATGAACAGTTGTGATTGCCGGGTTGGAATCAAAAACCTCTCTTTCAGCTATGGTCAAAAAATGCTGTTTGAAAATATCAGTCTCGATATGGAGGACGGATTTGTTTCCATCATCGGTCCCAACGGTTCGGGGAAGACGACCCTGGTCAAATTGATCACGGGTCTGCTGCCGCTGCCTGAAGACACCGTAAAAATATGCGGCCGGGACCTCAATCGCATTCCCCCAAACCAGCGGGCCAGGCTATTCACCGTGATCAACCAGAAGCAAGTATTCCCGTTTCCTTTTACCTGCCTGGAATTGATTTCTCTGGGCCGCTATCCCTATAAGAGGGATTTGAACGATTTGAGTCAAGAGGATTATCAAATCATTATCGACGCCATGCGGGAAACGGAGGTGCTCGGGTTTAAAGACAAAATGATTACCGATATCAGCGGCGGTGAGCAGCAGCGGGTGATCCTTGCAGCCGCACTTGCCCAGGATACGTCGGTCATCTATCTGGATGAAGCGTTTTCGGCGCTGGATATTTGCCACAAAGCCAATATGATCAGACTTTTGAAGGAGCGGGTAAGGAAGAAAGGAATTCTCGTTGTGGCCATCATGCACGATCTGAACGATGCCTACCGTTACAGCGACAAGGTCTGTATCCTGGACCAGGGAAAGATTGTGGGCTATGACAGGCCAGAAGCGGTAATGACCGCTGAGACGATCAGCAAAGTATTTAAAATCAATGTTGAGCAAATCAGCGGCAAAGGCTTCTTTATTAATTTATGAAAAAAGGCTTAAAAGGAAAGTATTCCAAGGGGTGCAAGTGGGCGACGGTTTTGCCTGCGTCCTTCAAAAAGTACGTCTTTGAAGGTTGCAAAGCATGGTGGATAATTAATAGAAATAATGGAAAAGTGCATTGACAAGCATTTAAAATTAAAGTAGTCTGTATATAGAATTAAATATTGTTGAAACAGGTGCCGGCCAAACCTCTGTATGGGGGACGGGCCGGTGAAAAGGGAAGTGGGTTTGAATCCCACGCGGTCCCGCCGCTGTGATAGCTGAGTATCTTCAGGAATGCCACTGGTTTATCCAACCGGGAAGGCAGAAGGTGCAATGAGGCTAGAGCCAGAAGACCTGCCTGTTTGGTTGCACTGTTAACTCTACGAGAGATGGAGGGTGGCTTGAATGCATAGGATTTTTCCAGTGGATTCAAATAGCTTCCTGATAATTGTCCGGAAGCTTTTTTATATGTGAATTTTCAAGTTTTTATCAAGCCAATGACGCAGGATTTGAGTTTACGAATTCATTCGAGAGAAAAGTGTAGGGGCGCGCTATTAGCGCGTCCGCTTAAAGAGGTGAAGGGATGCTGAAGGGGATTGAGATTATTAAACCGCAGGACATTGAAAAGAGGAGCTTCGAGATCATTTCCCAGCTGCTGGGTGAAAAATGTTTTCCCCCTTTTCATGAAAGCATTATAAAAAGGGTGATACACACAACCGCCGATTTTGATTTTGCAGATAGTATAAAAATAAGCGAAGACGCTGTGACAAAGGCATTTGAGGCTATAAAATCGAGCGCCGGCCTCGTGACGGATACGAAAATGGCAGCCGCCGGCATCAATAAAAAAGGCTTCTTGAAGCACGGAGGCAGTATCGCCTGTTATATAGACGACGAGGATGTGGCGCAAGCTGCATTGGAGAGAAATATCACAAGGTCTGCCGTATGTATGGAAAAGGCTGTGAAGGACCCAAACAACAGGATATTTGCAATCGGAAATGCCCCAACTGCGCTGATAAGGCTTGTGGAACTTATCAATGAGGGAGCCGTGAGTCCTGCGCTGGTTATAGGAGTTCCGGTGGGCTTTGTGAATGTGGTGGAATCCAAGGAATTACTGAAAGCGGCCGGGGTGCCGTATATTGTTTCGGAAGGCAGGAAGGGCGGGAGCAATATAGCGGCGGCTATTGTGAACGCGTTGGTGAGGATGATAGGGGAGACCTGAGATGGATACGATCCTGGACGAATATGTGGTTGTGAATGGCAGGCGGTTTAGAAAAGGGTATACTACCGGGTCGTGTGCAGCAGCTGCATCAAAGGCCTCAGCGTTGATGCTGTTTTCGCAGAAAGCCGTCGAGAGTGCGGCAATCGATACTCCTGCAGGAGTAAGGCTTACCCTGCCTGTAACAGACGTAGCTGTCCTGCCGGATAAGGCCGGGTGTTCCGTGGTAAAAGACGGAGGCGACGACCCGGATGTGACTACAGGGCTGAAAATATATGCGGAAGCGGAAAGAAAAGCTTCTCCGGGAATTGAGGTGCGCACCGGCGAGGGGATTGGGATTGTCACTTTGCCGGGTTTGAAGGTGGAAGTGGGAAAGCCGGCCATCAACCCTGTGCCCATGCAGATGATCCTCAAGGAGGTGGAGGAGGTCCTGCCGCAAAAGGAGGGTGTTATCATCACCCTTTTTGTGCCGGGAGGGGCGGAAGCGGCGCTAAAGACCTATAACCCCAAGCTGGGGATCGTCGGGGGAATCTCCATCATAGGGACCTCCGGCATTGTCAACCCGATGTCCGAAGAGGCGTGGAAGGAAGCCCTGGCGGTGGAATTGAAGGTGATGGCTGCAAAAGGCGCCGGATTTGCAGTGTATGTTTTTGGAAACTATGGCGAAAGCTTTATTGAGGAAAGACTTGGACTGGATAAAAGCCATATGATTAAGATCAGCAATTTTATCGGATATATGCTGGATAAGGCTGTGGAGTACGGCCTGGAAAAGCTTTTGATCGTGGGCCATATAGGCAAGCTGGTAAAGGTGGCCGCCGGGATATTCCATACGCATAGCAGAGTTGCCGACGGGAGGATGGAAACGCTTACGGCCTATGCCGCCCTTGAAGGGGCTGCTGCCGACACTGTTTCCAGGATATATCAGTGCCATACAACGGAAGCTGCAGTGGAGATTATCAAGCAACAAGGACTTTCGGCGGTTTTTACCAGGATCGTGGAAAATGCTTCAGGCAGGTGCATGGCGTATGCCTTTGGCAAGTTGAAGGTGGGAAGCGTTCTTTTTTATGAGGACAATACAATCCTTGCAATAGATAAAAACGCAATGGAATTGATCAAGGAGGCAGGGGGCAGCTATGTGTAACAAGCTTTTTATCGTAGGGATCGGACCGGGCAATCCAGAATATGTTTACCCTGCCGCACAGAGGGTCATTGACGCCAGCGACGTGCTGATGGGAGGAAGGCGGAATCTGGAGCTTTTCAGGCATTTGAACAAGGAAGAGCTGGTCATCGGCAGCAGGCTCCAGGAGATTGAGCGGTATATTCTGGAGAATATCGGGAAAAAAGCCATGACGGTGCTTGCGTCGGGAGATCCCGGCATTTTCAGCATCACGGGCTTTTTAAAAAGCAGGCTTGGAAATATTGAAATGGAGGTTTTCCCGGGAATAAGCTCACTTCAGTATTTATGTGCTAAAATAAATAAGAGCTGGGAGGACAGCCGCATTCTAAGTCTTCATGGAAGGGAAGGGGCGGATATCGCCGATGCTGTGGAAAAATACCGGAAGGTTGCTGTTTTTACCGGCGGGGCCTCTTCTCCCGTCGGCGTATGCAGAGAGCTGTTAGCGAGAGGGATGGGGCATGTAAGGGTTACAGTAGGGGAAAAGCTGTCCTATCCGGAAGAGAGAATTGTCGAAGGACTGCCGGAGGATATTTGCAGGCTGGAGTTTGACACACTTTCCATAATGCTGCTGGAAAGCGCCGGAAATACGGTCAGGCCGGTCCCGGCCTGGGATTATGAGACCGGGGGGATTCCTGACGAAATGTTTATCCGTGGGGAAGTCCCCATGACGAAGGAGGAAGTAAGGGCCGTAACCCTGGCCAGGCTTCGTCTGAGGGAGGATTCGGTAATTTACGATATTGGCGCGGGTACCGGGTCGGTTTCGGTAGAGTGCGGGCTAAAGGCGAAAAGCGGCCGTGTCTATGCTGTGGAAAAGGAGCAGGACGCCGTTGAGCTTATCAAACGGAACATTGAGAGATTCGGATTGAGGAACGTGACTGTGGTCGAAGGGGAGGCGCCGGAAGTATTGGAAGGACTTCCGCAGCCGGACAGGGTTTTTATCGGCGGCTCCGGAGGCTCCATGGAGGGAATATTGGACCGGATATCCCGGGCAGAAGGCACGGGGCTCAGGGTGGTAATCAATGCAGTGGTGCTGGAAAATGCGTGTGAGGCGATGGAGCTCCTGAGGGCGAAAGGCTTCCGCGACATAGACATTGTCAATATAGCGGTATCGAGAGGACGCCCGGTTGGAGGCAGGCATATGCTGCAGGCCTTGAATCCGGTTTATATCATAAGCGCGGAAAGATAGAATGGTGTGAGATGCAGGGGTGGCTGCCCACAGCCGCCTTTTCAGGATAATATGAATTGAGATTGCTTTATAGCGATAGAAAGAAAAGCGGGGGTGTAGTAAATGGTGTATTTTATCGGAGCGGGTCCGGGCGATCCGGAGTTGATTACCGTCAAAGGCAAAAGGTGTATTGAGGAGGCGGACATTATAATCTATGCCGGTTCTCTGGTAAACAGGGAACTGTTGAAGTACGCCGGGCCCGGTGCTGAAATATTTGACAGTGCGGGGATGACACTGGACGAAGTTCTTGCTATTATAGAAAAGGGAGCTGCTTCAGGAAAAAGCATTGCCAGGGTTCACACCGGAGATCCTTCCGTTTTTGGGGCAATACGGGAACAGATGGACGCGCTGGACAGGCTTGATATCGCGTATGAGGTCATACCCGGCGTCAGTTCGTTCCTGGCGGCTGCAGCTGCGCTGAAAAAGGAATATACGTTGCCCGGGGTTTCGCAAACAGTAATCCTTACCCGAATGGAAGGAAGGACGGAAGTACCTGCGAGGGAAAAAATAGCGGCTCTTGCGGCGCACAAGGCTACAATGGTTGTTTTCTTGAGCGTCGGAATGCTGGAGAAGCTTGTGATAGAGCTTAAAACCGGTTACGACGGTAACACTCCCGTGGCAGTGGTTTACAAAGCCTCCTGGCCTGAGCAGAAAATAGTCCGGGGGACCCTTGAGGATATTGCCGGGAAGGTGGGACAGGAAGGCATAAACAAGACGGCCCTGGTGGTTGTGGGGGATTTTCTCGGGGACGGATATGAATTGTCGAAGCTTTATGATAAAAACTTTTCGCATGGATTCAGGAGTGAAAGAATATGAAGATTGCCGCCATCGCCCTTACAAAAAACGGGATCGAGCTTGCAGCCAGGATAGGCCGGGCGCTGGAAGCCGATATCTACGTAAAAAACGAATACATGGACAAAGTCATCATGAATGGGGAACTGGTGATGATCCATCCCTTTTCTGCGGATTTTAAAGGGCTGATAAAAAAAATATTTTTTGAATATGACGCGCTGATATTTATTATGGCCTGTGGAATTGCGGTCAGAAGTATTGCGCCGTATATTAAGAATAAAAAGACAGACCCTGCGGTCGTGGTGGTGGATGAATTGGGCAGGTTTTCAATAAGCCTTCTGTCCGGGCATATCGGCGGTGCAAACCGCCTGACGGGAAGGGTTGCCTCCATCCTTGGAGGAATACCCGTGATTACGACAGCGACCGATATAAACGGAGTGATTGCCTTTGACGAGCTGGCAGCGGACAATCATTGCGCAATTGAAAACATCGGCAATTTGAAATATATCAGTGCGGAGCTAGTGAACGGGGGAAAGGTTTCCCTTTTTTATGACAGCAAGCTTAATGGGATGCTGCCCGCCAATATTTTGCCGTATAACCATGAGAGCCCCTGCAAGCTGGTGGTTGCGTTGTCAAATTGTGCGCGCATACCGGTAGAGGGCGACAGAATCCTATATATAAGGCCCAAGAACCTTGTTTTGGGCATCGGCTGCAAAAAAGGCAAATCAAAACAGGAAATTCAGGAAGCCATTGAGGAATTTCTTGATGAAAACAACAAAAGCATGCTCTCCATAGGCTGTATCGCATCCATTGATCTGAAAGCTTCCGAAAAAGGCATACTGGATTTTTGCAGCGAGAGGGGAATTCCCTTTAAAACTTATTCCGCAGAGGAAATAAGAAGGATTGAACACCGGTTCCAGCAGTCGGAGTTCGTTAAAAAGACCACGGGAGCAGGAAGTGTAGCCGAGGCCTGCGCAGTACTTGCCTGCACAAATTCAACGGTCATTTGCGGTAAAACGGTCTATGACGGGATAACACTTGCCCTGGCGGAGGAGGAGAAGGTTTTTACCCTATGAATATCATCGTTTCGGGCATTAGCTTTAGAACGGCACCTGTAGAAATACGCGAAAGGCTGAGTTTTAATACGGAGGAGCAAAAAAAAGCGATTCAAAGCATGCAAAAGCTCTTCAATGCCAGGGAATGCATCCTGCTTTCTACCTGCAACCGGACGGAGGCCTATGTCTATTATGAGGGAAAAGGCTTTGAAAATTCGGCATTGGAAGATATCCTTTGCAGTATAAAGGGTCTGAAGCTTTATACCATGAAAAAGCACTTCTATACCTTTGAGGGGGCAAAAGCAGCCAGGCACCTTTTCAAGGTAGCATGCGGACTTGATTCCATGGTTCTGGGCGAGGATCAGATCCTGGGACAGGTAAAGGCGGCTTATCAAAACGCATTGGATGCCGGGACGTGCGGAAGCATACTGAATACGCTTTTCAGGGATGCAATCACAGGCGCCAAGAAGGTTAAGACTGCAACCGACTTGTCGAAGAATTCAATTTCCGTAGGCTCTCTGGCTGTGAAGCATGTGGCGGACATGTTGGGCGGCGATCTGGGAAAGCTTTCCGCAATGGTGATAGGGACAGGGAAAATCGGCTCCATCGTTTTGAAAAACCTCCAGGCCGCCGGGATCGGCAAGCTCTATATCACCAACAGAACCCACGGCAGAATGGACGACCTGTCCGGGGATTATCCCGAAGCTTGCCGGATCGGCTATGACAGGAGGTATTCCGTCATGGACGCGTGTGATATCGTCATCAGTTCTACGGCATGTCCCCATTACACAATCACAAAGGATATGCTGGAAGCCTCCCTGGAAGAAACGAAGGAGCGGGTATTCGTGGACCTGGCCCTGCCGCGGGATATGGATGAGGACATCCGTGAGATTCCCGGGGTGAGGTATTTGAACATTGACAACCTGAAGCGGGAGATGGATGAAAATCTCGACAGGAGGGCCCTGGAGGCCGTGAAGGCCGAGAAAATGATCGACGGCTTTGTCATGGACTTTGAGAAATCCTATGAATTCAGAATAGCGCTGCCGGTTGTCAAAGACATGCAGAAATATACGGAAGAGCTGGTGAGCGAGGCTGTGGAGGCCACGCTTCGCAAATTGAAAAGCGCCAGCGACGAAGACAGGGAGACCGTGAAAATCTCCATTACAAGTACGGTAAATGAGATTATGAATAAATTCATCTACGGCATTAAGGAAAATGGCAGTAAAGAAGATATAAGGGAGTATTTCAGATATGTGAAGGATATTTTAAAGGAGAATTCTTGAGATATGTCAAAAATCGCAGTAGTAGGGATAGGACCGGGAGGCATTGAGGATATGACGCAAAGGGCCATAAACGCTATAGAGGAAGCAGACCTGGTCATCGGGTATAGCGCTTATGTAGAACTTGTCGGCAGGCATTTTCCCGGGAAAGCGTTCATAAGCTCCGGGATGACAAGGGAGGTTGAACGGTGCGGCCTTGCGCTGGAAAAGGCGCGGGAAGGGAAGAAGGTTGCCTTGATCAGCAGCGGAGACAGCGGCATTTACGGCATGGCGGGACTGATGCTCCAGATGGCGAACAAATACTGCTGCCCCATACCGGTGGAGGTAATACCCGGCATAACAGCGGCAAGTGCGGCAGCAGCCATCCTGGGGGCTCCGATTATGCATGATTTTGCGGTCATCAGCTTAAGCGACCGCCTGACCCCGCTGGACCTGATATATACAAGGGTAAAGTGCGCCGCCCAGGGGGATTTTGTCATTTGCCTGTATAATCCGAAAAGCAACAGCAGGACGGAGTATATCGCAAGGGCAAGGGATATCATTCTGGAACACAGGGCTCCCTCAACGCCGGTGGGGATTGTGCGGAATGCCGGCAGGGAGAACGAAGGCTATACGATTACGGATCTTACCTGCATGCTGGATTTTGAGATTGATATGTTTACCGTCGTTATTGTGGGAAATTCGAAAACGTATGTGGAAGACGGAAGGATGATCACCCCAAGAGGATATGAGTTGGACACAGTTCCATGTCAGCCCGGACGATAGCATTGTTCCGCACGGCGGCACACGAGAGTGCAGGGGTGCGCATTGCGCGTCCGCAAAAAGGTATCTATGGTATCAAATATCGGATGGACGGTGGTCGCTCCTGCATTCATACAAATACCCGTGCCGTATGGCGGCACACCTGAATGTGAACGTATGCTCTTCATCATATGCGACAGACAAGAACCGTCCCCTGTCGCACTGTCGCACGGCAGCACGAGAATGTAGGGGCGCGCATTGCGCGTCCGCATAAGAGAGGTGAGTTTATTGAACCGCATTATGGTTCTGGCAGGGACAAGGGATGCCAGGGATATTATCGAAAAGCTGGCGGGCAGTGGGATCGAGGTACTGGCGACCGTCACCACCAGCTTTGGAAGAGAGCTGCTGGAGTCATGCCATGGCATCAGGATAAATGAGGGAAGGCTGGGCGCGGCGGAGATGGCCTGCCTCATAAGGGAAAACGGCATTGCTTGCATTATTGACGCATCCCATCCTTTTGCAAAGGAGGCTTCCATGAACGCCATCCTTGCAAGCAATGAGACAGGCGCTTTGTATTTGAGGTTTGAACGGCAAAATACCGTTGTGGAGGAAAGCGGCGTGATCAGGGTAAAAACCTTTGAAGAGGCCGCCGAAGCGGCAAACGGGATCAAGGGCAATATCCTGCTTACCACCGGCAGTAACAACATCAATCTGTTTGCGAAAAAGGTTGTCAACTACAAAAAAAGGCTGTTTGCAAGAGTTTTACCCGACAGCCGGGTCGTGGTGAAATGTGAAAAAGCCGGTCTGACCCCGGGAAACATTATTGCCATGAAGGGACCCTTCTCGGAGGAATTGAACATCGAAATCCTGAAATATTGCCAGGCTGCGGTTCTGGTAGCCAAGGAAAGCGGCGAGACGGGCGGAACGTATGAAAAGCTCAGGGCCGCTGAAAAGCTGGGGATACCGGTAATCCTGGTGGAACGCCCCGAACTGGTCTATGGCAAAAAAGTCAGTACCGTTGCCGGGGTTTTGGATTTTGTAACGGAAAGGATTAAGATCGATGAAAAGGCTGATACGCATCGGAACCAGGGAGAGCAGGCTTGCGCAGATCCAGAGCCAATGGGTTGCCGATGAAATAAAAAGGAAGTTCCCGTTTTTTGAATTTGAAATGGTTACCTTCAAGACCCGGGGTGATATGATTCTGGATCAGAAACTGGATAAAATAGGGGGAAAAGGGCTTTTTACCCGGGAGCTTGAAATTGCCCTCATGGAGCATTCCATCGATATTGCCGTCCACAGCATGAAGGATATGCCTGCCCAATTGCCGGAAGGGCTTATGATTGCAGCTGTTTCAAAAAGAGAGGATCCCAGGGACGTTCTCATAACAAGGAATGGGAAGACTTTCGGGGAATTGGCCGAAGGTGCGGTGGTAGGAACCAGCAGCCTGAGAAGAGAGCTTCAGCTTCTGCAGTTGAGGCCGGATATTATCACAAAGACCCTCAGAGGCAATGTGCCTACCCGGATAAACAAGCTGGAAAACGGTGAATATGATGCCATCGTGCTGGCTATGGCCGGATTAAAGCGACTTGGGCTGGAAGCCCGGAGCACACAGTGCTTCACCGTGGAACAAATGATCCCTGCAGTGGGGCAGGGCGCTCTTGGAGTTGAGACAAGAAAGGGAGAGGACACAGCCTACCTGCTGGATAGTGTCCATGATGATGAGACTGCTCTGGCGGTAACTGCCGAGAGGGTGTATATGTCAAGGCTGAATGGGAACTGCAGCACGCCTATGGGAGCCCATGCCGTCATTGAGGGCGGAAGGATGACATTGTATGGCTTTTATGCCGCGGAGGATAAATCCATGGCTTTCAGGGATACTGTAGAGGGTGCTCCGGAAGATGCCGCATTATTGGGTAAAAAGCTGGCGGATAGGATAGCGGACAGGCTGGCAGCCGGGAGGGTTCGCAATGGCTGATTACGGCAAGGTATACATCATGGGAGTGGGACCGGGCGATTACAGGCTGATGACCCTTAAGGCAGCCGACTGCATCAGGGAAGCCGATGTGATCGTCTATGACAGGTTGATCAACAACAAAATAGTAAGCTATGCCAGACCGGAGGCGGAGCTTGTCTATGTGGGCAAGCTGCCCGACTGCCATGCGGTCCCCCAGGAGGAAATAAATGAAATTCTGGTAAAGAAGGCGTTGGAGGGGAAGACGGTTGCAAGGGTCAAGGGGGGAGATCCCTTTGTTTTCGGGAGAGGCGGAGAAGAAGCGGAAGCCCTTTGGGCAAAGGGGATTGAGTTTGAAATCATTCCGGGTGTGACCTCTGCCATTGCTGTGCCCGCTTATGCCGGCATCCCTGTAACGCACCGGGATTTCTGCTCGTCACTTCATATTATAACGGGACATGAAAGGCCCGGTAAAAGTGACAGTGCAATCGACTATAAGCTGCTGGCACAGGTTGAGGGGACGCTTATATTTCTCATGGGGGTAAAGAGTCTTCCCGAGATAACCCGCAGGCTTATGGATTCCGGAAAGGACGGAAGGACTCCTGCGGCAGTCATAGAAAAGGGAACGACAGCCCGGCAGCGTATTGTGGCCGGGACGCTGGAAGACATTGCAGGCAGGGTGGCGGAGGCCGGGATAGAGTCTCCTGCCGTTACCGTTATAGGAAAGGTTGTGGCCTTAAGGGAGAAAATCCACTGGTTTCCGAAAGGAAGGCTTGCCGGAAAACGGGTGATCGTGACCAGGCCAAAGGGACAGGCAAGCAAGCTGGCAAAAAGAATTGAAGAGCTGGGGGGAGAGGCGTTGGAATTCCCGGTTGTGGGAATTGCGGAGCCTCCGTCCTTCCGGCAGCTGGATGCGGCCCTTGAGCGTATTAAAAGCTTTCAATGGCTCGTTTTTACAAGCGTTAACGGGGTGGATGCATTTTTCAGCCGGATGAAAGCCGGGAGGACGGACATCCGGGTGCTGTCCGGCATAAAGCATGCCGTTGTGGGTGAAGCGACGGCGGAAGCGCTTTTCGGTTATGGCATCCTCGCCGATTATGTCCCGGAAAAGTACACGGCGGAAGACCTGGCGGAAGGCCTGGCGAAGATAATCCCCTGTGGTGAAAAGGTCCTTGTGGTGCGGGCGGAGGAAGCAGGCAGCGAGCTCCGGGAGGTTTTTCAAAACAAGGGGATTGGTTTTGAAGAAGCCGTTGCTTACCGGACGGTATATGAATGTACTGCGGCGGAAGAGCTTTTGGATACCATAAAAGAAGGAAAGGCCGATTATTTGACCTTTACCAGTTCTTCTGCCGTGACAAGCTTCATGTCCGCCATAGGAGCCGAAAACCTGAAGGAACTGGCGAAAATACGGATTGCGTGCATCGGACCGGTGACCGCCAGGACTGCGGAAAACGCAGGCATGACTGTTGCCGCAACAGCCGCAGAGCATACCATAAACGGTCTGGTGGATACATTGGCCACGTTGTAAGTCAGAGGCCAGCTTTTTATGTTTAGCATGAAAGTGTAGGGGCGCGCATTGCGCGTCCGCACGAAGGTAATCTATGAGGCGGAAAATCCGGAAGGCAAGAGAGTGGTTTGCTATGCTGAGTATGAAGGTGTAGGGGCGCGCATTGCGCGTCCGCAAGAAGTAATCTATGAGGTGGAAAAGCCGGAAAGCAAGAGAGCGGTTTGTTATGCTGAGCATGAAAGTGTAGGGGCGCGCATTGCGCGTCCGCACGAAGGTAATTTATGAGGTAGAAAATCCGGAAGGCAAGAGAGCGGTTTGTTATGCTGAGCGTGAAGGTGTAGGGGCGCGCATTGCGCGTCCGCAAGAAGGTAATCTATGAGGTGGAAAATCCGGAAAGCAAGAGAGCGATTTGTTATGCTGAGCATAAAGGTGTAGGGGCGCGCATTGCGCGTCCGCATCAAAGGAATCTATAGTGACGAATACCGGACGGCCAATGGCCGCCCCTACCGTGAAAGGAGAAATCAGATGGAATTGGCAAGGAGGCCCAGAAGGCTGAGAAGCTGTGGAGGGATACGGAAGCTGGTAAGGGAGACATCGCTGTCGGCAGATGACTTTATCCTTCCGCTTTTTGTAGTGGAAGGTCATGGAATCAAAAGAGAGATTCCATCCATGCCGGATGTCTGTCATTTTTCCACGGATATGCTGCTGAAAGAGCTGGAGGAGGTAGTGCGGGCAGGCATTCCCGGCATAATGCTTTTCGGTGTGCCGGACAGCAAGGACGAAACAGGTACGCAGGCCTATGCCGAAGACGGGATCATCCAGCGGGCATTAAGAGCCGTAAAGCAGGAGTTTCCTGAGCTTCTGACGGCGGCCGACATATGCCTTTGCGAATACACAAGCCATGGACATTGCGGGCTGGTAAAGGATGGTCGGATACTGAACGACAGCTCGGTGGAGCTCATTTGCAGGACGGCTTTAAGCTATGCGGCGGCGGGTGCGGAGATACTGGCGCCATCGGATATGATGGACGGCCGCATTGGAGCCATAAGGAAAGCGCTTGAAATGGAAGGGCTGGACGAAAAGATCATCATGGCTTACAGCGCCAAATATTCCTCCTCGTTTTACGGACCTTTCAGGGATGCGGCCGGTTCGGCGCCGGCATTCGGGGACAGGAAAACCTACCAGATGGACTATGCAAATGCCAGGGAGGCCATGCGGGAAGTGGAACTGGATATTGAGGAGGGGGCGGACATTATCATGGTGAAGCCCGCCCTTGCATACCTGGATATTGTAAATCAGGTGGCGGAACGATTTGACATTCCGGTTGCGGCTTACAATGTCAGCGGGGAATATTCCATGGTGAAGGCGGCCGCACAAAACGGCTGGATCGACGAAAAGGGCGCCGTGCTGGAATCCCTGACGGCAATCAAAAGGGCCGGCGCAAAAATTATTATCACCTATTTTGCAAAACAGGCTGCAAAATGGATCAGGGAGGATCAGTGAAATGGATAGAAGCAATTCGGCCCGCTTATTTGAAAAGGCGCAGCAGGTGATCCCGGGTGGGGTGAACAGTCCGGTAAGGGCATTCAAATCTGTCGGCTTGACCCCTCCTTTCATAAAAAAGGCATATGGCTCAAAAATAGCCGATATTGACGGCAATGAGTATATCGACTATATAGGCTCCTGGGGCCCGATGCTCCTGGGACATGCGCACCCTGACGTGGTGGAAGCCATAAGGGAGGCTGCAGGGGATGGGACAAGCTTTGGCGCTCCTACCGAAAGGGAGGTTCAGCTGGCGGAGATGATCTGTGAGGCTGTCGCCTCCGTTGAAATGGTCAGAATGGTCAGTTCCGGGACGGAAGCCGTTATGAGCGCCATCCGCCTCGCCAGAGGCTTTACAGGGAGAGACAGGATACTTAAATTCGAAGGCTGTTATCACGGACACAGCGACGGACTGCTGGTAAAGGCCGGCTCCGGAGCTTTGACCACCGGAGTGCCGGACAGCGCGGGAGTTCCGGCGGATTACGCCAGGAATACCTTGACGGTAGCGTATAATAACTGCGATGAGTTGGAACAGATATTCAAGGTCCATGGGGACAGCCTTGCTGCAGCAATCATTGAGCCGGTGGCCGGAAATATGGGCGTTGTCCTTCCCGATGGAGAGTTTCTCAGGCTCTTGCGGAAGTTGACATTGAAGCATGGGTGCATTCTTATTTTTGACGAGGTGATTACCGGATTCCGGGTCGCCTACCATGGCGCCCAGGGGCTTCTGGAGATTTCGCCGGACATTTCGGTCTTCGGGAAGATCATCGGAGGCGGCATGCCCGTTGGAGCCTATGGCGGGAGAAGAGACATCCTGTCCATGATTTCGCCGGTGGGGCCGGTATATCAGGCCGGCACCCTTTCGGGAAATCCTGTGGCCATGGCTGCGGGAATAAAGACGTTGGAGATACTGAAAAGAAACCCCTCCATTTATGCCGGGCTGGATGAAAAAGCTGAAAAATTGGAAAAGGCCTTTCAGTCGTCGGCGGAAAAGCAAGGGGTCCCGCTGTCGGTGAACCGGATGGGTTCGCTGATGACCGCGTTTTTTACAGACAAAAAGGTCGTTGATTACCATACGGCCGTAAGCTCCGATACCGTGCAATTCGCAAGGTATTTTGCAGCCATGCTGGAGCAGGGGATTTACATAGCTCCTTCCCAGTATGAGGCTCTGTTTGTATCGGCAGCCCACAGCGCGGAGGATATTGAAAATACTTCGGAAGCAATCGGGAAAGCGCTGGCAGAATGCCTGATATAATGGAAGGAGGATAAAATGAAGGGGATACTGATACTTGCCCATGGCAGCAGAAGACAGGAAACAGACGCCATTTTGAACTCATTAACGGAAAAGGTGAAGCAAAAGACAGGTGAAAGCCTGATCATGCCGGCATACCTGCAGTTTTCGGAACAGAGCCTGGAGGTGGGCGTTGAAAAGCTGATCGAAAAGGGAGCCGACAGGATAAAAGTCATACCCATGTTCCTGTTCGATGGAATCCATGTGACCCAGGATATCCCGGAGGAACTGCATGCGATCATGGCAAAGCATCCCGGGGTAGAAATTCAAATGAGCAAGCATCTGGGGGACGACGACAGAATCGCGGACATCATTGCGGACAGAATAAGCTCTCTTGAGGTGATGTAGATGAGTATTCCGGCAGTGGTGATAGCAGGCACAAACAGCGGCTGCGGAAAGACGACCGTATCCATGGGAATCATGGCCGCGCTGGCTGAAAAGGGTTTGCGGGTCCAGCCCTATAAGGTGGGGCCCGACTATATCGACCCCATGTTCCATACTTTTATTACCGGAAGGGAATGCAGAAATCTTGACAGCTGGATTCTAAACCGGGATACTGTACAACACCTTTATGCAAAAAACGCCGAAGGAGCGGATATTGCAATTGTTGAGGGTGTTATGGGCTTTTATGACGGCTTTGGGGGAAGCTCGGCGGAAGGAAGTACGGCGGAGGTGTCCAAAATCATCGGAGCTCCCGTGGTACTTGTGATAAACGGCGAAGCAATGTCACTGAGCGCTGCTGCCCTGGTCAAGGGTTTTGCGGATTTTGACCCCTGTGTCAATGTAAAAGGCGTCATTATTAACAATATTTCCGGCGAAATGCATTACAGGCTTCTGAAGGAAGCCATTGAAGGACATACCGGAATCAGGGTGCTGGGATATCTGAAGCGTTCGGAGGAGCTTGCCATCGGAAGCAGGCATCTGGGGCTTGTCACCAGCCATGAAATCAGCGGGTTGAAGGAAAAGACGGCAATGCTTTCAAGGCAGATACGGGAGACGGTGGATCTGGAGCTGCTGGTCAAACTTGCCCGGGATACGGCGGATATCCGTATGGCACAAAAGCGCAGGACAGATTCCTTTGATTTTCCCGATGAGTACAGGATATGTCCGTATATTTCAGCGCAACGCCTTATGGCAAAGGACTCCGAGGAAAATGTGAAGGGCTTTCCCCTTCTGCAACAGGAGGCATTCATGGTGCCGGAAATTGTCCCGCCCAGGGTCAGGCTTGCCGTGGCGAAGGACAAGGCCTTCTGCTTTTACTATAAAGACAGTCTGGAGCTTCTGGAACGGCTGGGCGCAGAGTTGGTGTATTTCAGCCCGTTGAGGGATTCCTCGCTGCCCGGGGATATCGACGGGATCTATTTGGGCGGAGGCTATCCCGAGGTTTGGGCCGAAGAACTGCAAGCGAACCAGGCCATGAAAAAGGCGATAAAAAGCTATATTGAAAGCGGCTTGCCCGCTTATGCGGAGTGCGGCGGCCTGATGTACCTAACCGACAGCATCCGCACAAAAGAGGGCAGGGATTTTGAAATGGCCGGGCTGATTCCGGGAAGAAGCTATATGACGTCCTCATTAAAGAGATTCGGCTATGTATTTGTAAAAATGGCGGAGGATACCATATTGGCCCCAAAAGGCTCTGAAATACGCGCCCATGAATTCCACTATTCCGAAACCGGCATGGAGGAAGGCGTGAAAGCCTGCTTCGAGGTATCAAAGCGCAAAGACGGCGTCATTACGAAATCCTGGAGCTGCGGATATAAAATCCGCAATCTGCTGGCGGGATATCCCCATATGCATTTCTGGGCAAACCCGGATTTTGCCCGGGGCTTTGTGGAAGCCTGCAGCAGGTTTCATATGAAAAAAGGGGACGTGTTTTAACGGAAAGGATACGGGTCAATATGAGGACAAAGTGCATCATGGTTCAGGGAACGGCTTCTTCGGTAGGCAAGAGTGTCATTGCGGCAGGCCTTTGCAGGGTTTTCAGGCAGGATGGCTACCGGGTCGCGCCCTTCAAGTCGCAGAACATGGCGCTCAATTCCTATATCACGCGGGACGGCGGGGAAATGGGCAGAGCTCAGGTAGTACAGGCGGAGGCGGCAGGGCTTGAGCCTTCCGTGGAGATGAATCCCATCCTTTTGAAGCCTACGACGGATAAAAAGGCACAGGTGATCATCAACGGCAAGGTTTACAGGAACATGTCCGCAGTGGAATATCATGAATTCAAGCCAGAACTGGCGGGAATGGTAAGGGACACTTACGAAAGCCTGGCTTCAAAGAATGATATCATCGTTATCGAAGGTGCGGGAAGCCCTGCGGAAATTAATTTAAGGGATAAGGACATTGTCAATATGGGGATGGCGGAAATCGCCGACGCCCCTGTAATTCTTGTAGGAGATATCGACAAGGGCGGCGTATTTGCGGCATTGGCCGGTACCATGCTGCTGCTTGCGGAAGATGAGCGTAAGCGGGTGAAGGGCGTCATCATCAACAAATTCAGAGGGGATGTTACTATTCTAAAGCCTGGGCTACAGATGCTGGAAGATATTATCCATGTGCCTGTCCTGGGCGTATTGCCCTATACAAAGCTGGAAATCGACGATGAAGACAGCCTTGCGGAGAAATTCAAAAGTGCGGCGGGGAATACCAGGGATGAACTGGATGCCGCTGTGGTAAGGCTTCCCCATATCTCCAATTTCACCGATTTCAACGCTCTTGAGCAGTTTGAAGGCGTGAGGGTGCGCTATGTGGAAAGGCCGGAAGAGCTTAAGGAGCCGGATCTGATCCTGCTGCCGGGCTCAAAGAACACGATGGAGGATCTAAAGTATATACGCAGAAACGGGATGGAGGCAGCCATTAAACGCTTGAATGAGAAAGGTACGGTTATCTTTGGAATTTGCGGCGGCTACCAGATGCTGGGGGCTGAGATTTCAGACCCGCAGCGGACGGAATCGGACTTGCTGAAAATAGAGGGAATGGGACTTCTGGATGCCTATACCGTATTTATGGAAAGTAAGGTGACCACACAGGCAGAGGCTTTTATTTCCAGGGACGCCGGCCTGCTTTCAGGGCTTCGGAACGCGGCAATCAAAGGATATGAGATCCACATGGGGGAAACCCGGCTTGGGGAGGACTGCATACCGTACGTAATCAGGCACGGCGCTGCCGGGAGCCGGCAGGAAGCAGTCGGCGCATCAAACAGGGAAGGCACCGTATACGGCACCTATTTGCATGGCATCTTTGACAATTCCCAATTTACCGGAAGATTCATCAACAATCTGCGAAAATCGAAAGGGATGGAAGAAGTCGGCGGCTCAGGCGGCATTCCGGATTTCAGGGAATTCAAGGAGCAGCAGTATGACGGACTGGCGGAAATGCTGAGAAATAATCTTGATATGGACAGGATATACAAAATACTGGAAAGAGCGGATTGATGGGGTAAGGCTATGGCAATATTCATGGATGTAATTATTGCATATTTCATTGATCTTGTGGCGGGAGATCCGTACTGGCTTCCGCATCCCGTACGTTTCATCGGGTGGCTTGTAAAGAAATACGAAGGCTTGTTAAGATGGATGATTGGCGACAGGCCGGCGGCAGTGAGTCAAGGGGGACGGTTCCCGATGACTCATTCGGATAATCCATCAGCAAAGGTGGGCACAAGGTCCATAAATGGGGCGGAAATGAGTAAAACCGCTGAAACAACTGGTTTTAAGGAAGCATTCGAAAAAATCGCCGGGAGAAGGAGAATCGCCGGGGGAATATTGATGCTTGCCGTAACAGCCACAACGTTTCTCGCGGCATTTCTGATTTTGAAAATTGCCTGGCTGATTCATCCCATCGCATACCACATTGTCAATATTTATTTGATCTACACCGCCCTTGCCACAAAATGTCTGGCAGTAGAAGCCGGAAAAGTACATGAAGCCCTTGCAACAAGCGATCTGGCAGAAGCAAGGAAACGCGTGGGCATGCTGGTGGGCCGTGAAACGGAACACCTGAATGAAGGGGAAATCACAAGAGCCGTCATTGAAACGACGGCGGAAAACACCGTGGATGGTATTGTTTCGCCGCTTTTCTATGCAACCATAGGTACATTTTTCGGTCTGGGGGCGCCTCTGGCTTATGCCTTTAAGGCAATAAGCACACTGGACTCCATGGTGGGCTATATGAACGATAAATATGTGGATTTCGGCAGGGTATCCGCCAGGACCGACGATGCGGCAAACTTTATACCGGCAAGGCTTTCCGGCCTATTGATACCATTTTCGGCTTTGCTTTGCGGGTTAAATATGAAAAAGAGCTTTGCAATCATGAAAAGGGACAGGCGAAATCATAAAAGCCCAAACTGTGCATATCCGGAAGCCGCCTTTGCAGGTGCGCTTGGGATAAGGCTGGGAGGGACAAATATTTATTTCGGCAGGCCTGTGGAGAAACCTACGATTGGCGACCCCGATAAGGAAGCGGCGACGGAGGACATCATAAAATCGGTCAGGCTCATGTATACATCTTCCTTTGTATCGCTGCTGCTGTTTACCGGGGTGGCGGTTGTTGTTTTCCTGGTATTGCTGTAGAGGCAGTCATCGTCCGTCCGCTGTCGCACGAGTAGCATACCCGTCCTGTAGGGGCGCGCATTGCGCGTCCGCTGGACGCGATCTGTGATAACGCAATCCCATGCACCAGGGACATTCTTGCCTGCTGCACTGCTCGCCATCCCATGGCTTGTGCTTATTGTCACGGGCGGACGGCCAATGGCCGCCCCTACATTGAATGCTTTACGGCCAAATGGCTCCGTACATTAAATTGCCTTACGCCAACGGCCGCCCCTGATACGATAGAATGACCTACGGTTCTCCAGTATCGTGCGACAGGGGACGGTTCTTCACTGTCGCACAGATAGAACATAGTTTCACCCTCAGGTGTGCCGCCATGAGGCATGGGCATTGGGAATGATTTTTTCATAAGCACGGAGGATAATATGTATCAAAATGAACATGGCGGAGATTTGTATAATACCGCCCAAAAATATAAGGTCGGCAAGGAACGCATTCTTGATTTCAGTGCTAATATCAACCCTCTGGGAATTTCACAGCAATTGAGGGAAATGTTGATTGCCGGGATTGACGGGCTTGTTCATTATCCGGATCCCCAGTGCAACCTGTTAAGAGAAAAACTGGCATTCTATACGGGTGTGCCGAAGGAGGGCATCATACCCGGCAATGGCGCTTCCGAATTGATTTATCTTCTTATGGAGGTCCTCCGGCCCCGCAGGCTGCTGCTGCCGGCTCCGTGCTTTGCCGAATATGGAGCGGCGGCGGAAAGGTATGGAACCGAAATATGCTATTATGAACTAAAGGAGCAGGAGGGCTTCAAGCTGGAGGTCAATGATTTTCTTGACCATATGGCGGAGGAGATGGATGCGGTTTTGATTTGCAACCCCAATAACCCCACATCCGTTTTAACCAATAAGGAAAATTTGTTGAAAATTATTGCATATGCCGAGAAGAAGAACATAAAGGTAATACTGGACGAGGCATTTATCGAGCTGACTGTCGGCAGTGCAGAGAATTCCGCCGTAGAGTATCTGCAGCGTTACAAAAACCTTTTTATCCTGAGGGCGCTGACGAAAATTCTTGCAATTCCTGGCCTGAGGCTGGGCTATGCCTTAGGCTGCGGTTCTGTGATTAAAAAAATGTGGGAGAAAAAAATACCATGGTCGGTGAACGAATTTGCCTGCAGCGTGGGAAACATTTTTCCGGAAGGCATACGCGAATATTTGGATGCGACAAAGGTCTGGCTGGCGGAGGAAAAGGAACGGCTATCCTGTGAGCTGACCAAAATACCGGAATTAAAAGTGTTCCAGCCTGATTCGAATTTTATCCTGTTAAAAATACTGGACAGCAGCCTTACTTCGGGTTCAATGAAGGAAATGCTGATATCAAGGGGGATATTGATTCGGGATGCAAGCAATTTCAAATTTTTAAACGACAGGTTCATCAGGGTTGCCATTAAGGACAGAAACAGCAATACCATGCTTATAGAGGCGTTGAAGAATATTTTTTCCGGACGGCCTCTTTAAAAGGTAAAAAAATAAAAATCTGGCAGAAGGAAGAGAAAAGGCGGTAAGATGGCTAAAAAAGCCCGGGATTCGCTTATTGACCGTCATTTTTTATGATGTACGTAATTTTCGAAACGTTTTTAAAAATGTTTTGAATCCTAGAGCTGTGGTTTTGCTTATGGATGCTGTAAGGAATTATTTTACACCGAAAAATTTCCTTTTTAATTAGATCGTTATAAACAGGAATTTCTTGAAGAAAATAACCTTCGGATGAATACAGGGGCTTTTAGGAAAAGATGCTGTCGGAGAATCGATCAGTCTGTGAGAATATCCTGCCATATCGGAATTTTTGTAGCCAAGTGTGCAAAATCCGAAGTAATGTTCGAAATATAGTAAATATATTCCAGATATCTGTTCATTAATTAAAAATTTGCACAGATATAACCGGAAAATTGGTTTTTAGTCCAATATATTAGCACACTACTTGAAATTTTGCACGCCTCACAGTATAATTCTTATATGAAAGAGTATTTGAGTTATTTTTCGGCTGCTGCCTTTTGGAATATCCCATATATTGAAGCCGTGCTCGGTTCTGAAATCGCTGAAACAGACCCGGTCGATTTTACAGTTTCCGAACGCAGTGCGAGATCCCAAAAGAAAGGCCGAGTGATCCACTTGTGTGAACTTGCTCTGCCTGCCGGTGCAGTGGTATCAAGAAATGGCAAAATGGTTGCGTCGCCGGAATTGATGTTTCTCGAGCTTGCGTGCAAATTGAATATCCACAGGCTTATCTTGCTTGGCTTGCAGCTTTGTTCGTATCCGCCGGGCAACCCTTCCGGGGCAATCACGACAAAGCAAAAACTCAAGACTTTTCTCGCGAAAACCTCGGGTCACCGTGGACACATCAAAGCCTTACGGGCGATAAAATACATAGAAGATGGTTCCGCATCCGTCATGGAATCGATGGCCTATATGATTCTGACTCTGCCGCATGCCCTAGGGGGTTACGGGCTTGGCGGCGCCGTTTTCAACCATGAGATCAAGCTCAAAGACGAAGCCGGCAAACGACTTGGCCAGAAACGCTGCTTTACGGATTTGTATTATAAGCCAGCAAAGCTGGCTGTCGAATATGAAAGCTTTGCTTTTCACAACAGTCCATCGGAGCAAGGTAAAGATGTGATGCGATCTGCAATCCTCGACAGACAGGGAGTTGAAGTCATGCGTTTGAGCACCATTCAACTGTACGATAAGGACGCCTGCATGGATTTTGCTTTCAATCTCGCGTCTCGTCTTGGGAAACGCATACAAATCCGCGCAAAGAAGTTCAACGAGATGCATTCGCTCCTCCGGGCATTGTTGCCAGCCGGAAAACCTGTCGTCGAACCCTGTGGCGGAGAACTTCAGCAAGAAAACTCAATGTGACAGGGATGGGACCCTGCATTTGAAGTTTCGTTACAGTTTGAATAAATTCCAATTTATTATTGAGTTACTTCCCTTCTTTTCATTTTATGCAATACACTTCCATCTAACAGCCACTTATAGGATGGGGAAAATGCTTTTCAGTGCGCTAATCATATGTATGCAACTTCCTGAAATCACTGGGGCTCATTTTTTCTACCTTCCTGAATTCGGAGCAGAAGTAGCTGATGTCGGTATAGCCTGAGAGTCCTGCAATCTCTTTTATCTGCATGTTTTTGTGCTGCAGGAGGTATTCCTTGCTTTTTTTGATCCGGACAAGGTTAATATATTCAAAAACCCTGAGATTTGTCGCCTTTTTAAACATGCTGCAAAAATGCTGGGGAGTAACTCCGGCAATATCGGACAGGCCGGCAAGGGAAAGGCTTTTGCCGTAATTTTTGTCAATAAAGTCCAATAGCGGCTTCAGCCTGTTATACTTATGATCCAGGCTGCTGTCATACTTTAGTGAGGAGGATTTCATGATGTCCAGCAGGATGTCATAAGCAATCCGGGAGCATTCCAGGCTTTTCATGGGCTGGTTCGACAGCTCTATTTCCAGCGCTTTGCGTATTTTGGACAGTATGATTTCCGGTTTCGATACGTAATATACGGCTGAACTGTCCATTTCTGCGGTTCTTTTGAAAAAGTCCCCTATATGCAATCCTCCGAAAATTATCCAGTCCACTTGCCAGGTAGCGCCTGCAGCATAGTATTCATGATATTGGTCAGGGTAGAGCATCATTCCCTGGCCTTCGCCGACGCTGTATGCCGATCCGCCGGTCAAAAGCTCGCCTTTGCCGTGGTGGCACTGGATCCATTGGAAATAGGGATAACCCTGCGGACGTATAACATGCTCCTGATTGTGGAAGCATCCGATGCCCACAACATAGTACGGCAGTTTTAATTCATATTCGGTAATGAGAGGAAAAATCGCGCTGCCCATAGTTCACCTTAATATCTTCATATAACTCTAAAAATACTCTTATTGATACCTGCTGTAAAGTCATATATCATATGAATATAACAATATTATAACAATCGTAAAGTTTCAAGTAAAGATGAATTTTATAAGGAGGTTTCATTATGCAAAGACAGAGCTTGAACCGGCAGTGGCGCTTTAAACCGGTACGTACGGCCGATAACCGCACCGGACCTGAAGGTATGACGGTGGATTTGCCGCATGATTTCAGTATTTTATGCCAGCGGGATCCCAAAACCCTGGCAGGCGCTGCCAACGGCTATTTCCCGGGAGGAGTTGCCGATTATGAGAAAACAGTCTATGTGCCTGCCGGCTGGAAGAATAAAAAGGTCATCCTCGAATTTGAGGGAGTATATATGAATGCCGTGGTAAGGCTAAATCATCAGATTATTGCACAGCATCCCTATGGTTATACCAGCTTTCACTGCGATCTGTCTCCCTATTTGCTTTATGACAGGGAAAATATCATCCGGGTTACCGTCAACAACGGCGCACTGCCCAATACCCGCTGGTACAGCGGATCGGGTATATATCGCAATGTGTGGTTGATGATGGGGGAGAGTGTACATATAGTTCCATGGGGGGTATATGCCGTAACTCCTGAGGTGTCTGCCGATTCCTCGGTGGTCGCCGCCAGGACAACCGTTGAGAATAGCGGTGAAATGCCGGCAAAAGTCGTCGTCCGGTCTACGCTTCTTACATCCTGCGGGCAGAAGGCTGCTTCAGACGAAACGGAATTAATGCTTGCTGCCGGGTCTACAGCAGAAGCGAACCAGACTTTGAACATTTCCGCAGTGAAATTGTGGTCGGTTGAAAATCCTTATCTTTATACGCTTCACAGTGAGATTATTGAAAATGGCGCCGTCATTGACAGTGCTTATACCCAAATAGGCATCCGTTCCATTTCTTTTGATGCCAGGAACGGCTTCCGGCTGAATGGGATTTCCGTAAAGCTCAAAGGGGGCTGCGTGCATCATGATTGCGGCCTCCTGGGATCGGCAGCCTATGAGCGGGCTGAGGAACGGAAGGTGGAGCTGCTGAAGGCCAGCGGCTTTAATGCCGTACGGTGCGCTCACAATCCGCCCTCTCCCGCTTTTCTCGACGCCTGCGACCGGCTGGGCATGCTGGTGATCGACGAAGCTTTTGACTGCTGGCGCGAGTCAAAGAACCCCAACGACTATGGCAGCTCTTTTGAGGATTGGTGGGAGAGGGACATGGCTTCAATGATCCTCCGCGATCGCAATCATCCCTCCATAATCATGTGGTCGACGGGAAATGAAATTGTGGAAAGGGATGGCCGTTCCAGCGGGTATGAATACTCCCGCAAGCTGGCGGATTATGCAAGAAGCCTGGATAATACGAGGGCCATAACCAACGCATTATGCAGCATTAGCCCGGACCCCCTGGTCGCCGGGGTGGCAGTAAACCTTACGTCTGTTCCCGGAGATTATGATTACTGGGGTGAATTAACGTCCCGATTCGCTGAACCGCTGGATGTCGTGGGCTACAACTATTTGCTGGGGCGCTACGAGACGGACGGGGAAAAATTCCCCCAGCGCATCATCTGCGGAACGGAAACTTTTCCAAAAGAAGCTTTTGGCAACTGGGATGCAGCCCGGCGGCTTCCTTATGTCATCGGCGACTTTGTATGGACCAGTCTGGACTATCTGGGAGAAGCCGGAATCGGGCATGTCCTGTACGACAAGCCCAACGGCTGTATCGGAGACTATCCCTGGCACCAGGCATTCTGCGGAGATATTGACATCTGCGGCTTCAAACGGCCTCAATCCTATTACCGGGATTGCGTATGGGGGATTTCGAAAGCTCCCTATATTGCCGTGTACAGGCCGGAGAACCATGGAAAGACCCCTGCAATGACGGATTGGAGCTGGCCCGATGTGGTGTCCTCCTGGACCTGGCCGGGTTTTGAAAACAAACCGGCGGTGGTGGATGTATACTGCACCGGCAGTGAAGTCGAGATTTATCTCAATGGGAAAAGCCATGGGCGCAAACCGGCCGGAATCGAAAACTGCCACAGGGCGTCTTTTGAAATTGCTTACGAGCCCGGGGAACTGGTGGCAGTCAGCCTGGAAGGCGGAGCAGAGGTTTCACGTACCACGCTCAGGACTGCCGGGGCGCCGGCGTCTATCCGCCTGACTCCCGACCGTACCGCAATCAAGGCGGAATTCCGCGACCTTTCCTTTGTCACCGTTGAGGTGCTCGACGCTGAAGGGAATATTGTCCATAATGCATGCAATGATATTTACTTTACCGTATGCGGGGCTGGAACGCTCCTGGCAGTGGGGAACGGCAATCCGGTATCGGAAGAGCCCTATGCCGGCAACCGGCGCAAGGCGCATGAAGGCCGTGCCATGGTAGTAGTGAGCGCAAAGGGGGAAGCCGGCGAAATTGTATTGACGGCTGCCGCAGACGGCATTCCAGCCGCCAGTACCGTTATACAGGCGGGATAAGCGAATAGCCGGGGCGAAAGCTGCGGGTTTTGAGGGACATACCTGGTCAACGTATTACACAATAAAGGGGGGACGACTATTTGCTAACGGAATTAGCAAGCAGCCGTCCCCGTTTGCGTTGGCCAAATGGCTTCTGTACATCGAATTTCTTTACGCCAATACCGCCATGCATTAAGCTTTTTTCATATCAATGCCCATACGACAAGGGACATATGACAGTGTAGGGGCACGCATCGCGCGTCCGCAAGAGCAATCTGTGACAACACGATCCTTTTGCACCAGGGGATTATTCCTATCTTCCGCACCATTCGCTATTTCCTGGTTTGCGCTTACTGTCGTGGGCGGACGGCCAATGGCCGCCCCTACACAAACCCTTTCCCATACCGGGATATCCGAGCACACAGGAACCGTCCCTTTGTGTTCTCACAGTTCGGATGCCACAACCTTGTTGCGGCCGCCTGATTTGGCCGCGTACAGGTTTTTATCCGCCTGCTCCAGCAATTCGTCCATTTTCATGTTCCAGTTTTCACTAACGGAACAAACGCCAAAGCTGGAGGTTATTCTTATCGTGCTTCCTTCATAAACAAACAGGGTCTTTTCCACCTTTTTCCGGATGCTTTCGGCAAACTCAACGGCCAAAGCCATACTTCTGTTTCCCACATAGATGAGGAACTCTTCGCCGCCATAGCGGGCTGCCCAGTCGTCTTTACCTGTCACACTGTTTTGCAGCGCTCCGGCAAATTCCTTCAGCACATGGTCGCCTGCAACATGGCCGTAGGTATCGTTAACCACCTTGAAGCGGTCAATGTCTGCGAAAATGATTGTATACGGTGTTTTGCCGATACTGCTGTTGATAAGATCCACCGGAAGCCTTTCATTAATAAATCTCCGGTTATATATGCCCGTCAAACCATCTTTTATTTGCAACTGTCCGAGTTCATTCAAGGTTTGCAGCAGTAAATTGCTTTTCATGGTTTTTGGAAGGTCTACCGTCATGCTGCCGGTAACATCCTTCAACAATTCCAGGATGACTGTTCCCGCTGAATCCTGCACCGGTACGGCAATGACCATATAGATCCGGTTATCTGTCCAGCTTAATTTGGAAAACGAAGCCTTTTCGTTAAAAGCCCGCATGGAAATACAATTACCGCAGATTTTCTCAGTTGACCAGAAATCATAACAGTGATTGTTGGTTTCACACAAAATTCCTTCCGTCAGGGTGATTACTTTTTTCTCCAGGGGTCGGATAATCCGTACCGAATCATAGATTTTATTCAGAATATCAAGAGTATACATAAGTTCTTCCATGGTTATCGATGCTTTTGCTGACATATGCTTTCCGCCTTCCCATTATATATAGTGCCCCATGGTTATGTAACTATGTACCTGTTGTATTTTATGTAAACACATAAGGTTCTGTGATTATTTCGGATACATCCAGACTCTGTGCTGAAGCGCAACATGTATTCCGGCGCCGGAAAGGAAAAGAGGGCTGCAATGACAAATTAAGATAAATTACGAATTGAAGGTCTTAAAGCAATGGTTGCAATCAATGCAATAAATGAATATAATTCAAATTATCCGGCAGGATTTTTTTTGCCCGGCACGGCGGGAGAGGGGGAAGGTGAAAATGGGCAGTTTTCTATATGTAAACCGGGAAATAAACATGGACAGCTTATTGCCTTTTTATATCAACCGCGCAGGGGCAGGCGATGTTAAAGCGCCGTTCAACATTGAAAGAGGGGATTCCTACCCTTATTGCGTCATTCATTATGTAAAAAAAGGTTCGGGAAGCGTTTTTTTCCGCGGCAGAAGATATCCGGTAAGGGAAGGCCAGGCCTTTATTCTGAATGCTTTTGAGGCGCATCAATATATGGCCGACGAAAATAGTCCCTTCGGCCTGGTGTGGATAGAGTTTACCGTTTCCACCTGTAGCCGGCTCATCGACTCGGTCTTCGAAGGCCGGCCCCCTGTGGTCTACGCCCGGGACAGTGCCGTCATCTACAAATATTTGCTGAAAATCCTCCGGCTGCTGGAAAAAAATCCGGCGGAGAATGCGCCGCTCATTGCCAAAATCATATTTTCTATCTCCCTGGCGCTGCTGGATACGGGGAAACGGGACAAATTGAAAGTAATGGATTCTTCCGTCATATCCGCCGTAAAACACGCGGCGCAGTATATTGACGGCCATCTTGGCGAAGCCCTTACGGTGGAAAGACTTTCGAAAATGGAAAAGTATGATCCCACTTATTTTGCCAAAGCTTTTAAAAGGATTCAAGGGATTACGCCCGGCAAATACATCATGGAAAGGAAGCTGAACAGGGCCAGGGAATCCCTGGGTACGACTGCGGCTCCCGTCGAAGCCATTGCAGAAAAGCTGGGCTTTTGCAATACCAGCCATTTCATCCGGGCGTTTAAAAAAGCCGAGGGCTTGACCCCGGCTGATTACAGAGCGCATACCATGCTTTACCGGTCAAAATGATTTTAGTCTCTGACGCTGTATAGGGCTTTGATGTTTTCCAGGGGAACGTCGCCTTCGAAACTCTGGCTGGCCATTAAAATGTATCCCCCATTTACATTCAAAGTGTTGATGAAGTACTCGGTTTCTCGAATGACGTCTTCCTTTCTGCCGAAGGGCAGGACGCTCTGGGTGTCGATGCCGCCATGGAAGGTCAGCCGGTGGCCGAATTCCCTTTTCAGTCCTTCCGGCTCCATGCCGCCAACCTTCTGAATCGGCTCAAGGATATCGACGCCGCACTCTACCAGTTCAGGAATGATGGGTCTGACAGCTCCGCAGGAATGCTGCTGGTAAAATGAGCCGTAACTGTGCGCCAGGTCCACAAGGCGCCGGGTATTCTCCCTGAAATATTCCCTCCACATATCGATGCTGAATAAAAGGCTTATCTGCGTCCCGTAATCGTCATGGGGCCTTAAGATATCGATCTGACCGTCCGCTGCCTGAAAAATCCTTTCGTAAAACTCCAGTTCGAATTCAACCATCCTGTCATAGAGTTTATGCGCAAATTCCGGGTCCAGCTTCATATCCACAAACAAATTGTCCATGCTTCTTAGAAAAGTGGCAATTTGGAAGGGGCCTTCATGGCCGATGATGATAGCTTTGTCCTTATATTTTTCACACTGGTACTTGATGCTTTCATAGTCAAACCAGTCGGCGGAAGGCCACCGGTAATTTTCCAGCTCTTCAACGGTTTCCAGGCTGTCGAGGGGAAAATGGCAGGTAATACCGTTGTATTCCCTTCCCGTCCAGTGGCGTCTGGTCCTCCAGCCCCAAAAGGATTCCTCCACCAGGTCGCCGCCTTCATACCAGCTTTTCAATTCAGGCCCGGTGTAGACCGGCGAGACTCCCCTTATATCGATATCAAACCTTTCATAGACCTGTTCGGGGTCACTGTAGCCGAAATGTTTCACAAGGCTTTCCATTACGGCTCCCGTGCATTCGAAATTTGCCGGGACCCTGTCGGGCTGTTTATGGTTTACAGCCTGCCGTACTCTCTCTTTTGAAGTCATGAACATACCTCCCGGAATAAAATTATCCAGTGCTTTTATCGCTTTTATTCTACCAGGAAGCCTTAAAAGGTTTGATACAAATTTCCGACATAAAATAGTACAATCCTGTTCTGCAAATGCGACAGGGGACAGTTCTCTGTCGCATGGTATTTGTCATCGTAGTCTACATTTATGCGGACGCGCAATGCGCGCCCCTACAATCCGGAGGATTTTAGAAATCGCCCGCCGGATAGGGCGACTCCGGCCCAAAAACCGTTCCTTGCCCGCTCCCTGGCGCCCACTTTGGGCTGCCCCGGCACAGGACTAAACCCTGACGCATATGATAATATAGATTTTTATCGTTTGTGGGGGGTATTTATGGTTGTAGCTTTTAAACGAGGGGACGTCAACGGAGACAGGATTCCCGACAATGTATTCCTGACGGGGACAAAAAACCCGGACAGCCCATTCATCCAAAATATTACGCTGGTCATACAGGACGGAAGAACCGGGGCGATTACAAATGTAGGCATGAAAGAAAATGCAGGGTATAATCCAACGTTGTTTCTGGGGGATTTTACAGGCGACAGGGTGGATGATATCCTTGTAGGAATTAACTCCGGCGGAAGCGGGGGGTTCATGTATTACTATATCTATTCCGACTTTAACAATGTGCCCCGCATGATATTTGACTTTAATGTATTCAATGAGTATTACAAATATGATGTCATTTACAGGGATTATTACAAGGTGGATGTTATCAATAAGACGGCAAAAACCGTCTTTGTCATCGACATAAGCAATAGAGACAGGCAGTATCTGTCCGAGGTATACGACGACAACGGAAAATTGAAAGCGCCGATCAATGGCTGGGTAAACGGATTGAGCGGACTGTATCCGGTCGACTTTGACGGCAACGGCGTATATGAACTGCTTGGCTACCAGAAGATCGCCGGGCGGTACAATGCGGACTCCCTTGGGTATGTACTGACATCCTTGAAATGGGATAATCAGGGTTTTGTTCCGTTCGACCAGATGGTAGCTGTATTCGGAGCAGAGCGGAGGTAGCCTGTACCGGCTCAATCGCTACGCTGGACGGCGCTCCTGAGTAAGACAAAGCAGGCGTACGCTATTAGCGCGTCCACAGAATGCAATCCATGGTAACAGATACCGAACGTCCAGTGGCCTCTCTGCATGAAAAGTGTAGCGGCGATCATTGACCGATATTCCAGCATTCTTTTTTCATAGCAATAGCAAAAGGGGACATTCCTCATCCCCCCGGAGCCTCGCTACTTGCAGAGGTATGTCCCTTCTCCTTAATAAAGGTGGGGGATATTTTTTGTCGCCTCGTCCTATATTCAGGCTGCATCGTGAGGTCATACCTTTTCTGTTTGGCCAGCGTTGGCTTTTATTTTGGCAATGGCCTGTTTTGCTTTCTCCCGTGCTTCCTCTTCCGGCTCGTTCATCCACATTTGCCTGACAAATTCCAGGGACCTTCCATTGGCCAAATTGCCTAAAGCTTCGGCGGCGCATCCTCGTATAGATGCATCAGGGTCTTTTAGAAGCGTGATCAAGGTATGCATCACATTTTCGTCCTGGACTTTTCCCAGGGCCTGAATGATAGAAATCCGGACGTCCAGGCTGTCGACGGATAAGGCTTTCAACAGTTTGGCCGTTTTCTTTTTTGCCGACCATTTTTCGATCTTCTTAATTGTTATTGCCATAGAATTCACCCCCCATTAATCATATTCATGAAGTATAAGAATTACTACAATTTCCAAATCTTTCACAGAGAATCGTTCTTATATTTCGACGCTGTATAATTTTTTTGGCAAAATGGTCTGTACAGGGGCGCGCATTGCGCGTCCGGACAATATATTCTATTGACAAACACCGGACGGCCAATGGCATTCTCTACAGATTCATGTGCCATAATTTTTCACAGCGTCTCATACTTCCGGGGATGATTTGCTATAATAGTAATGCAATGAAAATAGCAGCTTAAAAGCAGGTGAGGATCTGAAGATTGGAGTTATAGCCGATACGCACATTCCGAGGGCAGCCAAAGCAATACCTGGAAAGGTGTTTGAAATATTTGCAGGAGTTGAACTGATCCTGCATGCCGGAGACCTGGTGGAAGAATCTGCAATTGAACAACTGGTAGCTGTGGCGCCTGTAATTGCGGTATACGGAAACCGTGATTCCGACAAGCTGAAGCTATTGCTTCCCGAAAGTAGAATCGTGGAACTAAAGGGCTATCGAATAGGAATCCTGCATGGACATGGCGATAAAGGAACAACCATGGACAGGTTGCCCGATTTTTTCAAGGGTGAGGTCCTTGATTGTATAATCTTCGGCCACAGCCATATTCCGTTTAACCGGAAAATAGGCAATACATTGTATTTTAATCCCGGTTCTCCTACGGTGAAAAAAAGACAGAAATATCCGTCCGTCGGCATAATCAATCTGGAAGATGAAATGACCGCAAGCATTGTATATTTTACAAATACCTAGGCTGCGGGAAACGCACCTGAGAGGTGATAATGCTGCGGAGGTTATCAAGGGCGGTCGGGAATCCTTAATTTACTGCGACAGGGAACTATTCCCCTGTCGCATTGCGCTATAGTATTAGAGACCGTTCTTGCAGCTGCCGTCTTTTTTCTTTTCCATTGTTTTTTTGACAGGCTCTTTGTTCACATCGGTCTGGTCGTTGTAAAAGGCCGGATCGCCAATGGCTTCCTTAACGATTTTTTTGTCTCTCTTTTGCTCTTTCATTGCCTGAATTCTCCTTTTCACAGATCATTGCACAGATTATATTTTCAGCAGAATTTTTGAAAAATATTTATTGTTTCCATGGTTTTTATTCCGGTCTAAATTGAAAGCGGGAAATAAAGATGGTATTATTGATAGTATGATTGCATCAAACATCAATGGATCATGGAGTGAAATATTTTGAAGAAAAACATACTTGTTCTGATTCCGGTCAATGAAGATCACAAACGGCTTCTACAAGAAAAAGCGCCTTCTGCAAGTTTTATCTATGAAGATAACAATTCTGTTGATGCAGAGCAGGTGCGGAATGCCAATATCATTATCGGAAGTCCGCCCATTGATCTGCTGAAAGGGTCGACAAAGCTTGAACTGCTTCAGCTTCAAAGCGCCGGTGTGAACCGGTATGCAGAGGAAAATGTACTGCCTGAGGGGGCTTTGCTGGTAAACGCAACAGGAGCATACGGACTTGCCATATCCGAGTATATGCTGGGGGTTTTGCTGGAGCTTTTTAAGAATCTTCATTTGTACAGGGACAATCAGGCGGAAGCAAACTGGTCATACCGCGGACCGGTTAAGTCGATTTATAACGCTACGGCACTGGTGGTCGGAGCGGGGGATATCGGCGGCGAATTTGCCAGAAGATTAAAAGCGCTTGGCGCTTATACGATAGGAATAAGGCGTACGGATACCGGCAAACCCGAGTATCTGGATGAGCTCCACCTTATGGACAAGCTGGAAGCCCTGCTGCCCAGGGCGGATATCGTGGCTTTGAGTCTGCCGGCGACCAGGCTTACCAACAGGGTGATCAACCGGGAAACCTTAAAGCTGATGAAACAGGATGCCGTATTGATTAATGTGGGACGGGGGAGTGCCGTTGACACAGAGGCTTTGTGTGACGTCCTGGAGAACGGGCATCTTTTGGGTGCGGCCCTGGATGTGACGGACCCCGAACCGCTGCCGAAGGAACACAGATTGTGGAAGCTCAGAAATGCCGTAATCACCCCGCATATTTCCGGAGGGTACAGCTTGCAGGAAACCCATGACCGGGTTGTGAGGATATGTGCCGACAATCTGGAGGCGTTTTTAAGCGGCAGGACCCCTCCCAATGCCGTCGACCGCTCCAGGGGATATTAACCCGGACTTATGCCGTCTGGCGGAGGGGATGGCGTGATCCCCAGGATATTGCTGAACGCAAGCCCTGTTTGGAATCCGGGGACAGTTTCCTATGGAAGTCCTCAGAGCCGTGACATTACGATAAGTGTAGCTGCAGGTGATTCGCTGTATTTTATTCCGGAAAAGAATTCATCCATCATGGCCGACTTTACCTTCTGGGATCAGCAGAACGTTCTGAATTGACGGGTTCAGCCCCGCCCAAGGGAAATGCGACAAAGGACCGTCCCCTCTCGCACCCTGTCGCAAAAATTGCCACAGACCTTTTTCCATTATACCCGGTATAATAGAAAGGAATGAATCACTTTGGAGGGAAGCGGATATGGAAAATGAAGATTTGCTGGAAATAAGAAAAAACCTGGCATTCCTGCCGACGTTGAAGGAAAAAGTGCGGATCCTGGACGGCAAAATCAGGGAAGCAGAGGAAAATGTAAACAAGCTGCTGGACGAATATAAGGAAGAATCCCTTGATGTGGAAAATTTGCAGAAGAATTCCCTGTCAGCCATATTATTAAAGAACTTCGGCAGATACGAAGACAAAATGGAGAAGGAAACCCGGGAAATGCTGGCGGCGAAATTGGAATATGACAAGGCAAGCGTCAGGGTCAGAGAGCTGAGAAAAGAAAAGGAAGAATCGGAAAAGCGGCTGTCTTTTTTGCAGCAGGAGAGCAGACGGTACGAAGAGGAGTTAAAAAAGCGTGAGGAATTGATTAGAGCTGACAATAGCAGCGAGGTCTCGATGAAATACAGGGAACTGGAGGCAGAACAGGACGCTCTGTCAAAACAGCTTGTCGAAGCGGAAGAAGCAATAAGGGCAGGCAAACGGGCAATGTCCACCGCGCGGTGTGTCTTGGACCATCTGGACAGCGCAGAAGGCTGGGCTACCTTTGACGTCTGGTCCAGGGGCGGAATCATCAGTCACATTGCCAAATACAGCCATATCGATAATGCGGCGGACGACCTCAACACCCTGAATTCCCAAATAGAGGATTTGCAAAAGGAACTGAAGGATTTGAGCCTGTCCGGTGTAACGAGCCTGGACGGTATTGATTCAACCACAAGAGCCGTTGATTTCTGGTTTGATAATATTTTTACCGATTTGAACGTCCGCGGGCGGATACGGGAAGACAACGAACAGGTGTCCGGGCTGCGGGACAAAATCAGCGGAATCGTATATAAGCTGGACAACAATGTCTCGGAGATTCAGAACCGGCTGAAACAGCTGGAGCAAAAGAAAAAAGACCTTCTGGTCAACGGATGAAGACAAAAGCCTTTAACAGCTTCAGTTAAAGCTTCGAAGCGAATGGCACAAGTAGTAATCGTACACCCGGACGGTTTGTCCCCACAACCACCCCCGTCTGAGGAGTTTGCTGCTGTACCCAGTTGGGGGTTATTACCACTGATCAGATTCAACGCCTCAGCGATCGCCAGGCTTTCATTATCGTTCCTTGCAATACCGATATCCGGAGTATTCCTTCTTCTTACGCGCAAAAAAATCACCTCTATATAAGTGATGTCCCAAAATAGAGGATTTTATCCCAAAAAGCTTTCCGCATTTCACGCTTGGATAGTAGAGGATTTGCTTGAGGTAACAGGGCTTCGATCGGTTATTCCTTATCGGCGATTTTGAAGCCATAGCCCCATATGGTTTCGATTTTCAATGCCGAACCGCTGTCTGCAAGCTTTTTCCGGATTCTTTTGATCATATCGTCGGTGGCCCTGGTTTCCACTTCGTTTTCGAATCCCCAGACCTTGTCCAGCAGCTCGCTGCGGCTTACAGCCTTGCTTTTGTTTGCCGCAAGATAACAAAGCAGCGAAAGCTCCATGCCGGTTAACCCGATATTTTTTCCATTTACTTCGGCCTGCTTTGTATTTATATTGATTACCAGGTCTGAGATATTGATTTCACAGCCGTTGTTTTGCTTCATATTGTCCAGTTCGATTCTACGGAAGATGCTTTTTATCCGTGCGATAAGCTCCATCGGACTGAAGGGCTTGGTCATGTAATCGTCGCTGCCCAGGGTAAGCCCGGCGATTTTATCCGTTTCGGTATCTTTGGCAGATACAATGATAATGGGTACGGAGCTTAACTGCCGGATGGATGAACAAAGGGAGAAGCCATCCAATTCGGGCATCATGATATCGATGACCAGCATGTCCGCAGGCCTCCGTTTAAAGGCGTCCAGCACTGAACGTCCGTCGTTGAAGGTTTCTACGTCATAGCCTTCCCTGACAAGAAAGGATTTAATGATATTGCATATATTTATTTCATCATCCGCAATATAAATCAATTTTTTTTCCGCCATTTTATTCTCCAGGTCCCCGCATATTCCGGTAAATTGCCTCTGACTCTATTTTACCATGTACAGAAAAATATTTCACATTCCCGGGCAAACTGCTTCACTTTTGCCACGGTTTTATGGCATGAGGCGCTCATAGCGGAATTTCTTATAGCCACTGCAATAAAAATATGGTAATATAAATTCACAGTCGGTATTCCTGAGAAACCGAACTGAAAATAGATTATAGGGGTTAACGACTTATATCCGTATGGAATAAGAGCGGAGGTTATCATGAATAAAAATACCGGAGCAGTACCAAAGTTTGGCACAAGACAGATAGCAATCATCGGAATGTTATCTGCCATCACAATTGTCTTAGGCTCTACCGGGGTCGGGTTTATTCCCCTCCCTATGGCAAAGGCCACCATCATGCAAATTCCCGTTATTATCGGAGCAATATTGGAAGGACCTGTTGTCGGAATGGCTATCGGGCTTATTTTTGGGCTTTTCAGCATCTTTCAGAATATCATGAGCCCGAACATTCTGTCTTTTGCATTCCTGAACCCGGTTGTATCGGTTATTCCAAGAATACTTATCGGCGTAACGGCTTATTATTGCTACAATTTACCTTTTATAAAAAATCAATTGGTCAAGCTGGGCGTTGGAGCGATTGCAGGCTCCCTGACCAATACCTTCGGCGTTTTGAGCGCCATTTATCTGCTATATGCCGTTCAGTTTGCAGAAACAAGGGGAATCAGTGCAGATACGGCAGCGACAGTTATTTATGGCATTGCCGTGACCAATGGCGTGCCGGAGGCAGCTATCGCAGCCATTGTCGTAATACCTGTGGTAATGGCTGTAAGGAAGGCTTTGAAGCGATAATGGCAAAGAGAGCTGTATTTCTCAGGATATAGCTCTTATACTTTCTTTCATTGTATATGTTTCTATTCATTTTTTTTCCGCAAATCACTTTTCACAGATAAATGGGTAGAGGGATATTAACATTTTCCTTTGATGGGACATATATTACAATACAATTACAAAATTGGAAAAATATTGACACTGGTGGCGCGATCTGGTAAAATACATAGCAATACGCTTGAAAAAAAGTGACATTTTAAGAGTTGCAAGGGCGTGAAGAAGAACTGCAGACAAAAAGTACATTGGTTCAGCTGGAAAATACCTTGAAGGGAGGATTATCAATGTATCTACATAAAAACACACGGCTTGAACAACAATTGAATACGGCAATGGGACTGCCACATAAAAAAGCTTCCGGTTTATGTGCACATGGACTTGATCCTCAACTGTACAGATGCGTGAAACGATTATGCCCGGATGAGATTTTATAAAAGGGATTGTAATAAAGCATTTACCCAAACAGAGTGGTTAAGTCCGGTAGATTGGATTTAGCCGCTTTTTATTTGCGGTATTGCCCAAAGGATGGATCTGATCCTACATAAAATAAAGCGGGTGATAGTATGAGTTTTTTTAATTCATTGCAAAAGGATTTGAGCTTCGCAGATGTGGTAGCGTGCATCAAATATTTTATAAAAACCAATCCGGACGGCGCATACCGGATCGCGGTCGGAACGGACTCCCAGGTGAAAGGAAGTTACACCTGTTTTGCCACAGGAATTCATGTTCACAGGGTAGGCCAGGGCGCATGGTGCTGTATCAGCCGGCGGATAGACAACAAGCTGTATGAAAGCCTTAAAGACAAGATCTCGAGAGAGACCGAGATTACCCAGGAAATGGTTAATGCATTGAAAGAATCCCTGATCGATGCATTATGCGATTTTACTGTAAAATATGAAAACTTTGATTGCAGGCTTGAAGCACAGATAGACATGGGGACAAAGGGAGAAATGAGAAAGCTTATCAGAAAAATGGCCGGGCAATCCAGGGGCGCGGGTGGGGATGATGCAAAAATCAGGCCTGACGCCTTTGCGGCAAGCGGCTGTCCAAGCAGACACAGCAAGAAGATCAAGGTTGGTTAAGAGGTGGTAGGGTATGGTTATTTTAATGGTTACACCGGTACGAAATGTGCTGATCGGCAAACACTGCCTGAGAAGCGACAAGCCGGATATGTTTTTCAGCAAGGTTGTCGGGGATGGTGCAATGATAGAAGTGTTCGACATTTCCGACAGGAAACAGAAGGCTTTGACTGTAACTGAAATAAACAAAAGAAATCACAGAATGATTATAAACAATAAGAAGTATTTCATCTGCTCCATAAAGGCAGGATGAAAAAAGTGTAGGGGCGTGCAATGCGCACGCCCCTACAGGATATGAGTTTCACAGCAATGACACAGGTTGCATGTCAAGGGGACAGGTACATTGACACTTGAGTGTCAATGTACCTGTCCCCTTGACATGCGCGGCTGGGGATGAAAAAATGCAGCGGCATCATTAAGCGCCATACCGGTATCTCTTTTTCTTACTGAGCACCACAAGCAAAATAAGTATCAGGAGGGAAACGGAAGAAATCGCCAGACCCATCATAAATTTGTCAGGAATAAACCACATTTCAATCTCGTGCTGTCCCTTGGCCAGTTCAAAACCCAGCAGGCATCCGTCAATTGCAGTTGTTTCCACTTCCTTGCCGTCTACTTTTACATGCCAGCCCTTGTCATAGAGCACCGACATCACCATGAAGCCTGCATCCTCCGCCTTTATGCTGCCGCGCATGCCGGTATCCGTAAATTTTTCAACGGTCATTTCCTTTTCCCGTATAAGGGACATCGCCTTTTCAAAGGCGGGAATGTCCAGGCCGCAGGCATACACCTCAAACCTGCCGGACTCGGGAGCGGCCTTGTCGAAGGTGATTTCCATTTCGGGGAGGGTCCCCGCCTTGCAGAAGCCCAGGTTGATAAGGGTGGAATGCCTGGGATTAAAATCCACCTTTTTGCCGTTTACCATTACGAAGGCACTGCCTTTCATATTTGAGGGCGACTCATAGTAAAGGTAGACCTGCTGGTCCTTTTCCACCTTGATCTGGACCTTTGCCGTAGAGCCTGCGTCCTTATTGGTGCGGGTGAAGCTATAGTATTTCGTGCCGGTGCCGCTGTACGTCAGGTTATAGTTGGTTCCCGGCTTCTGGTCGATTGGGGTGAAAATATCCTTTACGCCGCAGATGCTGTTTATGAGACTGTTCTGAGCGTCCAAAGCATTGGAGGAGGAACTGTGGAAGTTTTTCATGCCGGCGGGCGCCAGGAAGCCCGGGGACAGGGCGTAGGGATTTGTAAAGACCGTGATCTCATCGGTGGAGGAGGTCTTCTTATATAGATTTTCCTCGATGTTCATGGAACGGTAAATCAAATATTTTATGCCGAAAAGTGAATCCAGTACCGGTGTGGACCCTTCATATACGCAGCTGTTGATGCCGTTGCTGTGGTAGCCCAGATTTTCCAGCATCTTCACCGGCTGCTTGGAGGAGGTTGAAGAAAAATAGGAAAGTCCGCGGTAATTGTACAGGTATGGGTCGTTGGTGGTTTTAGGAGGCATTATTTCCATACGGTAAAAGTCTTTATCCTCCGCTGCGATACCGGCAATGCGGGCACGGATTTCCGCCACTTCCTTGCCGCTTGCATACCCCTCCCGCACGGAATAGCCTTCAACCCAATCAATCTTGTTGATGGTAAGAATTGTATTTGCTACCACTTCGGACATGATCACCAGCAGGATGATCAAAAGCCTGGAGGACGGCAGGATATTCTTTGCACGGTCAACGGTAAAGGCGGCGGCGTACGCAATAAGAAAGGCCATGCTTGCATACATGGTGAGATAATCCAGCTTCAGATCGTCAAATTTTTGCGCGATAAACACCAGGCCCAGAATGGTTAAACAGATGGCGCCTATCTGTTTGCCGGTAAATTCCTTCAGGCTGTCAAATGCCTTGTAGCACATGGACAGGACCAGAAAAATATAGACAAAGGAAAACCGGTAGGGAATCTGGTTTGGAAAATGCATGCCATGCCATATCAAATTCAGAATATCCATGTTGAAGCTCAGGATCAGCACCAGAAGGAGGGACAGATGCAGAAATTTTTCCTTCATGCGGATGCTTTTGCTGAAAAAGTAAACGGGCAGAAGGATCAGTACGACAATTCCACTATATAGGTTGGGCATGCCTTCGCGGATGGAAGGCGTGGCGAAGGTGAAATGCCGGGTGACAAAATCGAACATATCGAAATAGTGGGTCAAGGTTTTTGGAAATATATTATTGGCCGCCGATGTCGTCTGTAGGTCGAAATACGTCGGAAGCAGCAGTATGGCAGATAATCCGGCAGACAGGAGGGAATAGCCAGCAAACATCCCTGTCTTTTTTAATTTTGTACCCCGTTTTCCAATGTCATTATACTGAAAGAGGCATACCGGATAATACAGCAAAGTGAAAAAGCAGATAAAGAAACCCATGTAGAAATTGGAAAACAGGGCTATGGCCAACGTAATGCAGTAGAAAAGGCCTCGTCCGTCCCGGACCAGCTTTACCAGACCCAGCATGATCAAAGGCAGGAGATAAATGGAGTCCATCCACATGATATTCCAGGAAAATACCAGCACATAGCCGGAGAGGGCATAGAGCAGGGAGAAAGCGGACGTAATAATGCTCTGTTTACGGTGCACACCCTTAAGGTAAACGGAAAAGCAGGCTCCGGCCAGACCCACCTTCAATAGTGTTAAAAAGAGCACGGCCTCCGTGAGCAGGTTTTTGGGAAACAGAACTGCCAGCAAATTGAGCGGGCTGGCCAGGTAGTACCCGAACAAAGGAAGGTAATTCGTTCCGAGGCCGCCTTCCCAGGAATACAGAAGGCTCGACAGCGAGCGGATCTTGTCCTGCAGATCCGAGATAAACGGAGCGTATTGATGGTAAAGATCTATGATAAGCACGTCCCATTTTGCAAAAGGGAAAATGCCATGAACCGCATAAGCAAGCTCCAGGATAAATGCCGGTAAAAAAAACGACAGGAGGATTACGTGATTCTTTCGTATAAACAAGACGGACTGTCTTTTAACTTCAGCTGCAAACTTCAAGGCGGACTCCCTTTCTTCTTTTTAATTCGTATTTTCATTTTACACTTCTATAGTTTTGCATATGTAGACAATTTTTTCAAGATACAATTGATGTTATAGACGTAATTCCGTGTTAAAATGTTCAAATGAAAATATACGTGTTGCGTATAGGATGATTTTGTCTCTTTGCTCTGCAATAAATATGGTGCAAAGGCCTATCCAGTTTCACGAATTTCAAATTGACAGGGTCATATAAATAATGTATACTATACATACTAATTAATATTTTTAGTTCGTATACGGAGGCTGTATCATGAAAAAGATTAACTCCATTGGATACGGTCACAAAATTTGGGGACTGGCAATGTTGTTCCTTACGGTGATTCCGTTTTGCTGCTATTTTTTTGATCGGATCCTTCAGGCAGCATTCTTCTCAGCATTAATGTATACATCGGTTGGAGCCGGTTTTCTTATCCTGGTGTTTTTAGCCGGGTTGCTTGCTGTTGAATTTTATCAGGATAAAAAAATCCACCGGCGATATGCCACCGGAAGGAAAAAGAAACTGGCGCTTGAAAGCGGACGATATGAGTGCCAGTCCTGTGGAAGCAGGCAAGTTACCGGCACCGAGAAAAGCTGCGGTATCTGCGGGACACGGTTCAAAACGGAAAGGGGCGACCGGGGATGAATATTGAGAACATGCAGGCGTCTGTCTCTAAAACGCTTTTTATCCCGCTGGCGGCGCGGGCTATGGAGATGAAACAAAGCAATCCCGTGATTCGTGATGAAAAAGCGGCTGAGATTATGGCACAGGTAGAAACCGGCGGTGTAACCGTGGATGGCGGTGAAATCGCCACGCTGGGTATTCTGGCGCGAACAAAGGTGATTGATGATGAAATCAGAAGGCTGCTCTCGAAGAACCCTGACACTACCATCATTAATTTAGGGGCCGGGCTGGACACACGGATATGCAGAATCGACAACGGCCGGTTAAAGTGCTTCGAGCTTGACTTGCCGGAAGTTATAGCCCTCAGAAGAAAATTCTTTACGGAAAATGAGCGTATCCGTTTTATTTCCAAATCAGTACTGGACAATACCTGGACGGGGGAGCTTGGCGGGATTGACGGCGGCAGCACCGTAATCGTTGCGGAAGGATTGCTCATGTACTTTCCGGAAGAGGATGTCAGACGGATATTTCACCTGCTGTCCGGCCATTTTCCAGGAGCGCATATGTACTTTGACGCCGTCCACAGCTTTTTTGCCGGCAAAGGCATTAGCAGTACGTTTCTGTGGGGGCTGGACAAAGCAAGGGACATTGAAAGCCTGAATCCCGGCATCCGGTTGGTACGCTCATGGAGTACGGGGGATTTGCTCAAAGACCGCCAATCTCTTTTCTTCCGGATAATGAATGTCATACCCTCGACAAGAAACAGAAGCCAGATACTGCACATTCAGTTCTTCAATTCGCAATATGAAATTTATCCGTCATTGGTGTGAAAAAGCTTGATGCATGGGGCATTGTCATAAGGCAATTCGATGTACGAGGGCCATTTGGCCGTAAAGCATTCAGTGTAGGGGCGGCCATTGGCCGTCCGGGTAGCTGTTTGACTCAGGATTACATTTGCGGACGCGCAATGCGCGCCCCTACACTTATTCGGATTCATGTCAAGACAAATTGCGAATTGAAGATTCAGTTTGAAGCCGGGACGAAATGAGCAATGTATGCTATACTGAATGGTATCGGCATTTATACACTGCCGGCAAAAGCGGCGGGCTCTTGAACAGCTTTGCCTGGTGCAAAGCTGGAAGCCATGCGCTGCGGAGATTTGTTGTGCAGGATGAAGGATTTCTTGTAAAGAAGGTGAAGGAATGCCGCGCTTTAGCGAAACGGAAAAGGAGAATATCCGGCAGAAGCTTTTGACCGGGGGCGAAAGGCTGTTTGCCGCCCATGGATTAAGGAAAGTCACGATTGATGACCTGATCGGGGCCGCCAACATTGCAAAGGCTACGTTTTATACCTTCTACGAAAGCAAGGAATATCTCTACATGGATATTGTGGAGGGCATTCAAAAGAAGATTTTTACGGAGCTTGAAACGCTTTTGGAGGAAAGTGCAGGTTTGACTGGCAAAGAACGTGTGAAGCAGGTATTTGACATGATGGCACAGCTTATGATGCACTACCCCGTCCTTTCACAGATGGATACTTCAACCCTTGACCTTATTTCGCGCAAGGTATCCAAAGAAAGGTTGGCGGCTTATGTACGGCAAAATGTAGATGCAGCCCAATCGCTGGCCGATCATGGCGTAAAATTCTCCTGTGACATAAAAACAGCCTCTTGCGCATTTCAAGCTCTCTATCATAGCTGGATATATTTGCAGGATAAAGACAGGGATATTCAAACAGCCGTCACGGATATTTTGCTTAATGGCGTGATTGATAGGATTGTTGCGGAGTGAGAAGAAATTTTCATCCGTGCTTAAAAAGCAATTTCGTCAAGCCTGTGGAATATAAGAAGACGATGATAAGTAAAATAGGCGTAACGTACCGCAGGATAAAGAAAAATACGTCAACGATACCTCCTGTTTTTAGTTTGCCTTGATTGACAAGTTCCTTTTTTACCTCGTCCCTCTTAAGGAAGTATCCGGTGAAAAGCGCGATGAAAAGTCCTCCCAGCGGGAGAAGGATATTGGAGGATGCGAAGTCGAACAGGTCAAAGAAGGTTTTGCCCAGGACCGTTGTTCCGCCAAGAAGGCTTTTGCCGTCTGCGGAAAGAGCCGCAAGGGATCCCACCGCAACGATAATCGCTGCGTTCAATAGAACGGATTTTGTCCTGGAAAGCCCTTTTTCTTCCGTAAAATAGGCAACAGGTACCTCAACCAGGGATATCATGGCGCAAGTTGCCGCGATGGCTGTCAGAATGAAAAAGGCTGCCAGGAGGATGCCGCCGAGGGGCATCCGGGAAAAAACCATGGGGATAGTCATGAACAGCAGGCCAGGGCCGGCTCCCGGCTCCATTCCGAAGGAGAAAACAGCCGGGAAAATTGCCAGGCCGGCCAGAAGGGAAACCAGCGTATCCGATAATGCAACCCGCAGAGAAGTTCCGACCATATTGTTATCTTCGGTAAAATAGCTTCCATAGGTAATCATTGTGCCCATTCCAAGGGACAGCTTGAAGAAAGCCAGCCCAAGTGCCGTCAGGATGGCGGTTCCCGTTAATTGTGAGAAATCGACGTGAAGCAGGAAATCCAGGCCTTTAAAGGCACCTGGAAGCGTCAGTGCCCTTATGTCGCATACAAGGATTAAAACAAACAGGACGGGCATGAGGATCTTGGTGATTTTCTCGATCCCTTTTTTGACGCCGGCGATAAGGATGGCCGATACTACCGCCATGACGACGAGCTGCCAGAGAATGGGGGGCAGGGGTTGAAGCAGGGTCGCTTTAAACTTTGCTTCCGCCGTTTCGGCAGTTATTCCCGAGAACCCCCCCAGGACCGTCTTGAATACATAGGAATAGACCCAGCCTGCTACACAGCTGTAGAAGAACATGATCAAATAGGAGGAGAGGATTCCTGCAAAGCCGATAAATTTCCAGCCGGTTTTCGGACCTTTCAATTTTTTATAGGCGCCGACGGCATTTTTCCTTGTGCTCCGGCCAATGAAAAATTCGCTGATCATTACCGGAAGGCCGATAAGGAGAATACACAATAAATAGACCAGCAGAAAAGCCCCGCCGCCGTATTTTCCTGTCAGGTAAGGGAATTTCCATATGTTGCCCAGGCCCACTGCCGAGCCCAATGTTGCAAAAAACACTGCCAGTCCCGAGGAAAAGCCTTCTCTTTTTGCCCTGTTGTTTTCCAATCCATTACTCCTTAGTACAGCTCCACATACAGTCAGCTACCCATGGATTCCCACGTCGCTTTGCTCCTCGGAATGTCCATGCCGCAAGGCGACACACCTAATAATGAAAAGTGCAGAGGCGCGCATTGCGCGTCCGCAAATGCAATCTGTGATAAACAGCTCCCGGACGGCCAATGGCCGCACCTGCATTGGATCTATTTTTCATTCCTATCTGGTAGCTAACTTGCGTGCAGTTGTCCTTAGTATTGACATGCAACCGGTTTTTATGTCAATAGTATGTCAATAGGACTATTGTATCCGTATTTTCATATAATAACAGAAGTAATGGGTCCTTTATCCAACTTTCCCATTCTATTCGTTCTTTCACGAAATTTTTATCTATGCTGCTATACCGCATAAATCTTATTTGCTTGGCTGGTAAATCTCCGGATCAGGTCGCTTATCTCAAATTCCTCCCGATCGATCATATAGGTCAGCACCTTGTTGTTGAAATTCTTATACCAGTGCACGGGGATGCCTTTCTTGCCCACGATGGCGCCTGCAATGCTCCCTGCGGTTGCCGCCGTACAATCGTTGTCAAGACCCATGGCTACGGTTTCGGCGATTACCTTTGTCACATCATGGCCTCCAATCATCAGGCCAAAGATGGTTAAGCAGGCGTTATTATTGGTATGTACGGGGTGCATTCCCTTGAACTTCTCATCCACCGCCTGCCGTGCATCCTTGAAGTTTTTAATGTTTCCGCCTTCTGCCAGGGCCCAGCGTAAATCTCCGGCAAGGAGGCAATCCCTGGGGATCTCCGTCAGGCCGATTTTCAGGGCGTCTACGGGATTATCAACAGCAAAGGCGGCGGCCTGAGCAGCGCTGAAAAACATTTCGCCGTAAATTCCATTTCTCCTGTGGGATAGATAGGCGTCCCTGTATGCCAATTCGGCTGCTTTTTCGGGATAAGCCGGCGCCATGTATGCCCAGGGGTCGGAACGGATATCGGCGCCGATCCACTGGCAGTATGGATTGCCGATTTCCGCAGCCCTGGACGCCGGGATTCCGATTTTCAGATTCTTTAATGCGACGTCCTCGGCAGTGCATGCACAGGGGAGATACTTTAACCATGCCTTTCCTACGTCGTCCACTGTAAAATCCGGGCCATAGTCCTCTGCGATCAAGAGGCCCAGCAGAGTATAGGTTATATCATCGTCAACAGGCACTCCATCCATGCCATTCCGGGTGTACGCATCGCAGGTGTTCTTTCCATAGCGGAGGCTGAGGGGACTTTTTGCCTGTGTCCAGTAATCCTGAGGCGGAAAAGCATCTCCTGTATGCCCTGCCCAATCCTCCATTTCGGCAATCGGCCAGCCTTCCACAATGGCGCCGAGGGTGCAGCCTGCAAAACGTGCCAGCATAGCGCCTTCAAGCTTTTCAACGTATAGGGCTTCATCCATTGATGTCCATAGTTTTCTAGGGCCATCGGGTCTCAGAAGCCGGATCTTTTCCAGATCATCCGGTTCCGCCGCGGCCAGCTCCCGGTTTATGGGCAGCTTTGTAAGGCGTTCTGCCACGGAGTTCATCGATTGTTCCGCTTCATCCAACAGCTCCTGGATATTTTGAGCGCCATACTCATGCATTAATTGGGCGTAATGACAAATGCTGCCCGATAGTCTGCTAAAGTCCGGAATTTTGGGGTAATTCATAAGGAAACCTCCTTGAGATAATATCATTCATTGCTGTGCAATTGAGCCAGCTTATCAGAAATAATAGCATTTTAAAGCCGTTTGTTATATAATTGAAAGGACAAAAACTATCATCCGTTGATCAAGGAGACAGGGAAACCGGATGCTTCAATGCAGTTTTGAGTTTTTAAGCGGCGGAGACAGGGAGCGGGGCACTTATTTTGATTTCCACAGCCATCAGGCATATGAACTGGTATATTACCTGAAAGGCAGCGGCAGTACCACCATTCATGGTGTGAAATACGAATACTTCCCCGGCAGCTTTGCCATAACCGAACCGAATCATAAGCATGACGAGTATCATTGTGAGGATACATACGTCATTTATGTCGTTTTTACCCACAACGGAGATATCACGGAACTCACAGACGGAATTTCCTATGACAATGCCGGAAACACCGTCAGGCATATCCTTGAGGAAATGAAAAAGGAGTACTACACCCAATCCAGCCATTACAAGCTGAAGCTGGATCTGTTAACACAGCAGCTGTTAATCGAACTGGCAAGGATTGCAGAAAAAAAGCACTCTTCCGACAATCTTTCCCTGGCCATCAAATGCCTGAATGAAAACTATATTGACAGAATCGACTTGAAAGCCCTTGCCGAAAGAGCAGGATACAGCTATAACCAGTTCCGGCGGATAATCAAAAGGCATACCGGACTGTCGCCGGTGAACTATGTCATCGAAAGGCGCATTGAAAACGCCCGGTACCTTTTGAAATGCACCAGCCTGCCCATATCCCACATCTCGCAGGAATGCGGCTTTGCCACCGACTCCCAGTTCTGCAGCATGTTTAAGAAGGCGGTAGGCCAGACCCCGAAAGCATACCGGAAATACAATTTGTCACTTGAAAAGTGACGGGCTCCTGCCTGTCAGCTTTTTAAACACATTGCTGAAATAAAACGGATCTTCGAAGCCGCAGCGGTAGGCCGCGTCGCTGACGGTGCAGCCTCCTGACGACAGCAGGTCCCGGGCTTTATTGATGCGGATGCGGTTGATATATGCATGAATGGACTGTCCGGTGTTTTTGTGGAACCAGGAGCCGAAATATACCGGGGTGAGACCGGCTATGTCCGCCAGCTCGGAGACCTTCAGCTTTTCATGGAAGTGGGCCAGGATGTGATTTCTTACCCTGGTCAGCCTTGGATCCGGGAGGGAAGTATCTTCTTTTGACGTTATTCTAAAAATGTGATGCAAAAGCAGCATAAACAAGGCAGTGCATTGCAGCTGGAACCCTTCGTTTTTTTCCAGCCAGCAGCCGTTAAATTCCCTGTACAGGCTTATAAAACTGCTGTCGTCGGAAATCCGGAACATCGTGGGCAAGGGCAGCTCCGCCGCTTTTCCTGAGGGATCCGAAAGTTAGGCATACAAATATGTGATTGCATCGCTGTCGCTTGCAAAGGCAAAAAGCGGATTTAAGGAATCCATGCAGGATCCTTGACTTAGCTCAGCAGGATGGAAATACTGCCGGCAGGTCTTCCAAATCTTTAATAATTACATGTAATCTTTTGTTGCTCTATGTATTATACTGCATTTGCGATGTAATATAAAGCTGATTGACAATTAATTATTACAGGGGTGGATAGGATGAACTATACGCTGGATTGTATTGAATTCTGGAAGGAAAATGAAAAATGCGTCAAGCCTTTTTCAACGGATAAGCCCAGGGTACCCTTGGGATTCTGGTTGGATGATCATTTTCTGCTGGAGGAAATGGCAGTTCCGTCTACATTGAAGTATTACAATGACGTGGAATACCGGCTGGAGGTAAACAGACAGTGCAATATGCGGACAGAAAAGGCGATTGCTAAAAAATTCTACAATGAAGACCCCAGGGAGGAGGGCAAGCCAATGCCAAACCGCTTTGAGGTTCTTGTGGGTGCCCGCTGGGAACTGACCGAAGGGGGGACGCCCTGGCTGGGAATCCTCCGTAGAAGGTATTGAGGATGTGAAAAAGCTTATTGATCATGCCGTACGGCTGGATATGAAAACGGCGGTCTTGCCTGATGACTGGAGGGAAAAGAAAGCCGTATATGAAAAAGAGACCGGAAGGGCGCTGAGGCTGGGGGGCGGAGGCTCAAGAGGCCCGGCAACCATGGCAACGAGTATTCTGGGAACGACCAACACCTGTATGTTCATCATGGATGAGCCCGAAGTAATGAAAGAGTTTTTTGAAATGCTGGCCGCCAAGCTGGTGGAATACCACAGCGCCTTGATGGATTTGACGGGGAATGACAGCAGGAACGGCTATTCCCTTGCCGATGACAACTGCTATCTGTTTCCGCCGGCCCAATATGAAAAGTTTTGTGCTCCGGTGCTGGAACGGCTGTTTAAGGAATTTGCACCTGAAAGGCAGCATGCAAGGCATCAGCACAGCGACAGCAGCATGGGGCATTTGATGGGAATCCTAAACGATCTGGGAGTCAATGAGGTCAATTTCGGGCCGGATATTCACCCGCTGGAAATCAGGAAGGCCATGCCGGGGGCCTTGATACATGGGCAGATTCCGCCTTTTGTCCTGCGCAACGGGTCGCCGGAGGACATCATCAACTATGTGCGGAGGGACATAGAAGCCGTAGGGCAGGACGGCGGTCTGCTGGAGTGTCCGGCAGGAAGCGTGGCAGCGGGAACGCCGCTGGAAAATTTGAAAATTTATATGTGGGCCGTTGATAAATACGGAAGATACTGAGTTCGGCGCCAATATGAGATAGTGCTACCCTGCCTTTTCCCGGAATGCCTCCAGCATGGCAATGATGTTTTCCGGCGGCACATCACCGGGAACGGAATGGGTAGGCGCGGCGATATAGCCTCCGTTAACGCGCATGATCTTTATCGTTTCACTGACTTTATCCTTTACTTGCTGCGGTTTTAGGAATATGTATGGCTATGCTGTTTTTCATTCCTGAGCCGGCAGAGGCGGTCCGTTTTACCCGATTACAGCGCCAAATGCCCGGGCTACGCTTATGGCCTGACCTACGTCCATTAGAACACCCTTCAGGTTAAAACTCTTGAAATCTAAACCCTCTGTTTTTGCGTCTCTTAAATTGGCACCGTTTAAATTTGCCTGGGATAAAACTGCATGGCTGAGATCCGCGTTCCGAAAATCCGCTTTTTCCAGATTGCACATGGACATATCGGCATTTACCAGCCGGATATTTTGCAAATTCAGCCCTTTTAGATTCTGTGACCTTAAGCTGGTATAGGACCAATCCCCTCCGGTAATCTCAAGACCAATCATATTAACTTCTCCGAAGCTCGAGCCCATCATTTTGCATTCCGAAAATTGTGAGCAAAAGAGATTGGCATATTGAAACTGGCAATTCGTGAATGCTGAAGCCTCGTGAAATGAAGTGTTTAAGCGGGCTGCCTTGAAATTGCAGTCTGAAAAACAACATCTGCGGGTTATAATGCTTTCCATTCCGGCGTTTTGAAAACTGCAGTGATCGAACTTGCATCCGATGATTTCAGTACCCTCAAAGTCTAATTCGTTAAAAGTCATTCCGGAATACGACTGGTTGTTGGCGATTTCCATATGTTTCCTTTCGCTTGAGCTTATTTAATAAAAAGACTTTAGATTATTTTACACCAAGGGTGATAAGTATGGAAGAGAATGTTTTTACATAAAAATATTACAGAATCTTACAAAGTACCCTCCGGAAGGTTGACATAAAAAAACCGGTTGTTTCCAACCGGTATAAACACCTTTTTTACTAATGCATCGCTTAACGAATGTTCAACTCAAATTCATTAAATATACTATATGCTAGAAATACCGGATTGTCAAGAAAAAATTTGTAAAAATGAGAAAAAACCACTCTCCCGCAAAAGACTGTCTTTGTATGTATTGAAGCAAGCAATCCGGTCCTTTCCGGAGTTTTTCATTTTCTCCCCGATAAGATAAAATGGAATTCCTGCAGAGAGAAATAGTGACTATTCAGTTACTGTCATTGCGAGCGAAACGAAGCGGAGAGCGGCAATCTCATAAATGCTATCTCAGTCAGAAGCAGAGATTGCCACGTCGCTTTGCTCCTCGCAATGACAACCGAGGTAACTGAATAGTCACAAAAAATAAGGAGGTGCAAAATGATAGCCGTTGAGGGAGTGTGCAAAACATTCAAGATTGCAAAGCGGTCTGCCGGTTTCAAAGCCGCGGCAAAAGCGCTGATTAAAAGGGAATACACCCGGGTTGAAGCCCTCCGGGACGTATCCTTCCATATCAGGGAAGGGGAAATTGTTGGCTATATCGGGCCCAATGGAGCAGGAAAGTCAACGACCATTAAAGTAATGAGCGGAGTTCTTGTACCTGACAGCGGGCAGTGCCGGATCATGGACCGGACTCCCTGGAAGGACCGGATTGCCCATGTGAAAAACATCGGAGTAGTTTTCGGGCAGCGGTCGCAGCTCTGGTGGGATGTGCCGGTCATCGATTCCTTTCAGCTTCTCAAGGACATTTATAAGGTGCCGCAGGAAGAATATAACAAGAATCTGGATATGCTGGTTGAAACACTGGACATCAGCGGTATTTTAGGCAATCCTGTACGCCAGCTGAGTCTTGGACAAAGAATGCGCTGCGAAATCGCCGCATCCCTGCTGCACAGCCCTAAAATACTTTTCCTCGACGAACCTACCATCGGTCTGGACGCTGTCTCCAAGATCGCTGTCCGGAAGTTTATAAAAAGCATCAACGCAGAAAAAAAGGTGACGGTCATATTAACCACCCATGACATGAATGACATTGAAGCACTGGCGGAGCGCATCCTCCTGATCGGTAAGGGAAGGATCCTGTATGACGGCAGCCTGAATAGTCTAAGAAGCCGGTTCGGGACAAACAAGGCCATAACGGTGGATTTTTCCGAAAACAAGACGCCGCCCGAAATACCGGGAACTGTAATTCAATCCTGGTCGCCGGAGAGGGCATGTCTGCTTGTAGATACGAAAAAAGCCGATGTCTCGGAAGTCATCTCCTTACTTTCGGAGCAGCTGGATCTACTGGATGTAACGGTTGAAAATCCGCCGATTGAAGAAATCATTGTGCAATTATACAAGGAGTACGAAATATGAAAGCGTATTTTTCGTTATTCAGAATGCGGTTGATAAACGGAATGCAATACAGGGTGGCGGCGATGGCCGGTGTGGCGACACAATTTTTCTGGGGCTTCATGTTTATCATGGTATACGAGGCATTTTACCAGAGCTCGGTTAGGACCCAGCCAATGGCGCTGGAGCAGCTGGTCAGCTATATATGGCTGCAGCAGGCGTTTCTTGTGTTTATCGTGCTGTGGTACAGGGACGGAGAACTATTCGGTCTGATTACCGGCGGCAATATTGCTTACGAGCTGTGCCGGCCCTTCAGGCTTTATGAATTCTGGTATGTGAAGCTTCTGGCGCAGAGGCTTTCGGGAGCGCTTCTCCGGTGCTTTCACATTCTCATGATCGCTTTTTTCATGCCGGAGCCGTACGGACTGTCGCTGCCGCCGGATTTAGCCGCATTGGGGTTGTTCCTGATCACCCTTATCCTGGGGCTGCTTGTATTGGTGTCAATATCCATGTTTATTTATATCTCAGTGTTTATTACAATGTCCCCGGTAGGGTCTCTCCTGATGATCGGCGTTGCGGGTGATTTCCTTGCAGGCGGCATCATACCGGTTCCGCTGATGCCCGGATGGCTTCAAAGGATAACCTATGCGCTGCCCTTCCGGCTGGCGGCGGATCTGCCCTTCAGGGTTTACAGCGGCAATATACCGGTGAGTGAAGCTGTTATTGGTATATTCACGCAGATCGCATGGCTGGCAGCGCTGGTATTCCTCGGGAAATTGGCCATGGACAGGGTATTAAGGCGTGTTATCGTACAGGGAGGGTAGAGTCATGAGTTTATATTTCCGCTATGTAAAAATTTTGTTGAAGGCCCAGATGCAATACCGGATTTCCTTCTGGCTGCTTTCCCTCGGACAGTTTCTTGTCCCCTTTTCCGTCTTTGCCGGATTGTATTTTCTCTTTGAGCGCTTCGGCTCCATCCGGGGATGGAGCTTTTATGAGGTGGCTTTGTGCTTTTCGGTGATCCATATGGCATTTTCCATAAGCGAGTGCTGCGCCAGAGGCTTTGACGCCTTTTCCGGAATGGTGGTCAACGGGGAGTTCGACAGGGTTTTGGTGCGCCCCAGAAGCACTTTTCTGCAGGTACTTGGATCAAAGTTTGAGTTCACCAGGGTCGGCAGGCTTTTTCAAAGCGTGGTGGTTTTCATACTAGCGGTATCCAACCTGCAAATCCAATGGAATGTATTTAAGCTAATTACATTGCTGCTAATGGTAATAGGCGGCGTCTTTGTATTCACAGGCATTTTTATTCTTGCCGCAACCTTATGCTTCTGGACCATCCAGGGAATTGAAGTGGCCAATATTTTCACCGACGGGGGAAGGGAAATATCCCAGTATCCGCTGAACATTTATAAGAAGTGGATCACACGCTTTTTTACCTTTGTAATCCCTTTCGGATGCATCAATTATCTGCCGCTGCTATATATTCTGGACAGGGTGAAGGAAAGTGAAATCCAGTACATGCTGGCGCCGCTTTACGGCGTGCTGTTCATCATTCCCTGTCTTATCATCTGGAGAATCGGAGTAGGTCATTACAAGTCGACCGGGTCATAAAAAAACAGATCCAGCATGTCGTTTACCAGATTCCCCATTTCCAGCGTTTCATTGGAGATCACGTTAATATAGCGCTCTTTGTCCGCACCCTCCGCCAGATTTCGGGGAAGTACAGTCGGGAATGGAGCTTATCGGTTTCCCCGTAAACAAGGAAACGGTGAAGACAGCTGCCGCCCGGGCGGTAGTAATCCCCGGAAAGGGTGCGATAAAAGCCATGGGTCCCGGCGGCGAAATCGATATAAAGCCTGCTACCGAAGAAGATGTGGCAGCCATGGAAAAAATGCTTGAACAAGTCAACCGCTATGACGGCGCGGACCGTCAATCCTTAAAATCATACTGGAAGAAGCGGAGTCCTTCTTTAGAGGCCGGAAACCGGTTGAGGAAGCGGCCGGACTGATACAGAACAGGGTCAGCACCTATCTGAAGGAATAGACACAGGAGGGTTTATCACCGGAGACACCTTGTTTGCTCTTTTGGAATAGAATGAATGGAGGTGTTTTCGGTGTATACGATTGAAATCGACAGGGAAAAAAGAATACTGAAGCTGTTAGAAAACGGCAAGGTTGTCAAGGAATATCCCGTAGCCGTAGGCAAGGCTTCTACCCCAACTCCCTCCGGCAATTGGAGGATAATCAAAAAGGCGCTATGGGGAGAGCAATTCGGCGGGCATTTTATGCAGCTAAGCGTACCCTGGGGTACATTCCATCAAGAACATATGTAATACCCCTTACTCGAAGGGGTTCTGGAACTTGTAGGTTATCCTTATGCTGTTGTCCTCGTAAACCTCAATCTTATCAACCAGCTTCTCCAGTAGCTCCCGGCTGAGACTTTGTACCTCAACCAGTGATTTTACTGTGGCAAGCACGCTCTCAACCTCACTGTCTCGCTTTGTCTGCTGGTTCAACAAGCCTTGAAGCTCGTTGTACTTGTACACAAGGATTTCCTTTTCCTTGTTAAAGCCCTTGTTTAAATCAATAAACTCCGGCTCGCTCAATATGCCTTTGACCTTATCTTTGTACAGGTTCCTGATGGTATTGTTGATTTCTTCCAATTTGCGTTCGATACCGGCTATCTCCTGAGTGATGCTACTCTTGCGGCTATTTCCAGGTTGCTTCTGGGTTTCTCTGGCAATGTCTTCGCAGTTGATGACAGCTTTGAGCATTGTCCTGATGTCCTCCAGTACCGCTGCTTCAAGCTCGCTGACCTTCATTGAATGCCGTGTGCAGTACTTGGCAGTATGCCGTTTGTATTTGCTGCAAACTACATATTCCTCGCCTTTTTGTGTCCTGGTGAAAGTCATGTACTGACCGCAATCTCCACAAAAGATAAAGCCGGATAGGAGCTTGGTAACCTTCTTGCTCATCACATTCAAGCTGCTTTTTCTATAAATCATTTTTTGAACAAGCTGGAAGTCCTCCATGGATACAATAGGTTCGTGAGTATTTTCCACAATCATCCAACCGCCTTTGTCTACCCTTAGCAGTTTTTTGCTCTTGTAGTTAACCTTTTTGAACTTGCCCTGCGCCATATTCCCCGCATACGTAGGACTGGCAAGTATCGCCTTTACTGTATTGTGTTCCCAAAGCAGATTTTTTGTCAGTCCGTTCCTGTAATTGGTTTCCACAGCTTTATATCTGCTAGGGTTAGGGACTCCATCGGAGTTCAAGGTATGAGCTATATGACTCAGACCTTTACCCTCAATATACAGCTTGTATATTTTTCGGACAGTAGCAGCGGCAACTTCGTCAACAACGAGCTTGCTGTTATCGCGAGGGTCTTTCTTGTAGCCGTAAGGAGCAAATGCACCAATGAACTTGCCAGAAGCAGCTTTGCTTCTAAATACGCTTTTTACCTTTTTAGATATATCCTTTGCATACATATCGTTGATTACTGATTTAAAGGGACTCATATCATTGTTTCCTGAGTCGCTGAAAGTGTCTATCCCATCATTAACTGCAATGTATCGTATGTTATGCTCAGGGAAATATTTTTCGAGGTAATAACCAGTACCAATATAGTCTCTTCCGAGTCTTGACAGGTCTTTAGTGATAACAAGATTCACTTTCCCTGCCTCGATATCTTCCAGCATTCGCATGAAGTCCGGCCTTTCAAAGTTTGTTCCAGAAAATCCGTCATCAACGTAAATGTCTACAATATTACAGCCTTGGTCAAGGGCATACTTTGTAAGGAAATCAATCTGGTTCTTTATGCTTTCCGACTGCGAAGAATTACTTTCGTCCTCGCGGGAAAGCCTTGTGTATAGACCTGCATTATAGATTTTCATATGTGTTAACTCCTCTCTGTTTTCTTCAAGAAGCTAACACTGCCTGTTAATAGCTTGTTTTACATACTCTTTGATTATCTCATCAAGAGATTTATCTCCCGTAAACCTACGGGTTACAGTGATACTTGCTTTAGACATAATGCTCCCTCCGCAGTTAAGCGATACAGTAATTCATATGTGCGTGGTAGCATGTACCATGCACAAAACTGCGAAGAAAAGCCTCGCATGTTATTGGGTTTTGTTAAATGTTTATTAGTATCTGCCCTCCGGTTCGGCACGAGGCTTTAACGTGTGAGTTTTGCTGAATAATTTACAACCATACTGTTGTAAACCTGAACCGTATCTCCATTGTGTTTTCATAGCTTGCATCATCTTCCTTTCCGGCATATGGATTGCTGCGTATCGCAGCATGCCTATCAGTGCTTTTGCTGATGGATTTATGGTGAAAGCTGCAACCAGTGCAGTATCAACCACTGTAGTTGTGGTATGGCATTGCACCTTTCCTATGCGTACCGGCTTTGACACCTTGAACCCCCCATGTATCAGCAGATGTACCGATGTAACCGATTTTCTCTATTATATTCATGGATATATACATATACATTCATTTTTCTTCTTATTAATAGAAAAAGTCAGTACACTCGGTACACCCCGTATGGGTACTGGATTTGCGGGCGCGCAAGTCGGCACACACTTGGTGCACCCGGTACACACCCTGCGGTGACTGGATTCCAGCCTGCAGCACAGTACCGGATGCATCTACCAAATGTAATAGAGTAGGGGCGTCAATCCTCCACAGCCAGTCCTATCCCAAGCCATGCCTTCTTTCTGCTGTCCCGGCCTCCAATAGTACCCAGTTGGATGCCTTTGAAATTATTCTCAAGCTCGTTGTTAAACCTTATACGTGATACCGCCTTTAGCCCGCTATTGTAGCAATACTCACTGTATTTACCATACAAAAGGTCTTTTCCGATATGCAGGCCATCATTGAATACACATCGTTCGCTGACAAAGCTTAATACACTGCTGCATTCCTGCCTGTACTGCTCCAGCCGCTTTCTGGTATACTCATTCTCAGTGAATGCAAAGTTATTCCTGATAAGCCTTCGCAGCCCTTCCAGAGCCCACATGAATATCCCATCAGTTTCCTTCGTAAGCTTTTCGCCCCTGAGTTCGGGGTCTATTTTGTCTTCCGATACCTGTCTTTCAAACGGGATAGTAATGATTCTGCGGTAGAAAGCTCCTGACTGGTCTTCACTCCAGGGCAGCTTGTTACAGCTGAAAAGTAGACGAGCAGTCGGCTTGAAGGAGAAAGGATGCCCAAACTTCCGCTCTCCGATTATTGTGTCCTCACCTGTGATACTTTTGAACAGACCAGAGTCCTCTATCGCCTTCGAGGGCAGGTCTGCAAACAGGTTACAAAGCTTTCCACATAGTTCTGCCGTCTTGAACCTGTCACCCAGTTCCTGCCATGGAATGTTTGAGCAGTTTTCCTTTCCCAGCAGAATGCTTTCAATAACCCATATCACAGTAGATTTACCGGTACGGGGTGGCCCTATCAGGACAAAGCATTTCTGCGCCTTTGTTTCAGGTATCAACAAGTACCCCATGATTTCCTGCATCAGGGCGATACTTTCCTCTGGCAGCATTTCCTTCATGAAGTTCAGGAACTGGTCGCATTTGGCCTTTGGGTTGAAGTTAACATTCAACTGAACCGTACTCAGGAAGTCCGGGTCATGAGGTCTGAATTCTCCTGCGCTTACGTCCAGCAGGCCATTCTTTAGGTTGATAATGTTCGGGGTGGGATTGAGCTGCTTATCGTCTTTTTTTATCAGCAACTTCCACTGCTCTCTTGTATCGTTGATTTGCGTCATCGTGCAACATTCGTCATCCATAAATGACTTCACAATACGGGAAGCTTCCGCATTATCAATACTACGGTATACGCCGTTGTCATAGATGTGGAAGGAATCCATGGTGAATATGGCCTTCACATTCTCCTTGAGGTGCCGCGCCAGGACTCCTGCGTAGAATTTGTATCCTATCCGTGTCTTCGTGTACCATGGCTTTTCTCCGTTGATGCTATCGGTTCCAGCCTTCATGCTCTCTGCGATCGCCTTCTCTACCAGTACCTTTCTGTATACCTCGGTATCCCTTGTCTCATCATATAATTTCGAAAACCTGAACACCCCATCAATATGGTCAGCATCGCTCCCATCCTTCGCCACCATCAGGCAGAATGCAATATCTGCATCTGATTTCGTAGTAAAGTGCGCCTGCCAGTTACCTTCCAGCAGGTCGTTAAATATCTTGTTTCTATCTTCCATCTAAACCTCACATTTATGCGCTTCTCCGCTGTAATACTGCAGTATCTGTATCGCTGCAGTGGGTCTGCTACCTTCAATCATATATCTTCGTCAACACCTTTCCGGCACCAGATTACTGTTTCCAGCATGCCTATATGTATAAGCTGGCTCAGCGCTTATTCTTACAGTGCTTACTGTAAATCTCAACCATGTCATTAAAATACTCCAGGTCAGAATCATCCATGGCTGAAAGCTTGACTACAATTTCTCTCAATATGGCTCTCTCATCAGGCCTTTCAACCTCGGCATGAGATATGACAACCTCGGCATTTCTCTTTGCAACAAACTCCTCATATTCGCCCTTACAGTAGACTGCATCCTGCACATACCTTCTGAAAAACTCCTTGAACTTATCTGGCTTGAAGTCTGTATATCTCTGCCTCAAGAATGTTTCATTCACCATGACAAGCTTGCCCTTCACGTTTTTGGAGTGGGGACCCCGGCCATTGTCAGGGAACAATGAGGACATACACTGCTTACCGCTCTCATCCGTATATATTTCCGAAGGCAGCAGCATCACTATGTCAATAAACTCCATCTTGAGACCGTATGCAATCTTGCAAAGGGTTTCTAAGGTTGGACGCCGCTTGCCGCTTATTAGCAGGGTCATGTACGTATACCCCAGGCCGCATCTCTCAGCAAATTCACGAACCGATATATCAAGCTTAATTCTTATAGCGTCAAGTCGCGTACCGAAATGTGGTTTGCTTTCGTTACTCTTCATCTGCATTATCCTCCTTGATTTAAGAATATGATACCACTATCGAGTTTAACAGTCAAGAAATATTTATCAAAGTTATCTTTGTTAAATTTGTGATATAAGACCTATTACCCACACTTCAAAGGCAGGTGTTACCGAATCTATAGGTAACGTCCTGCACTTCGATTGAAAGCTACCTGTATCAATAGGTGTGAAAGAAATTTCTATTGGACTTGTGCAAAGTGGCAGATTTCTTTGGTATTAAGAAATATCAGGCTGACAGAACGTAAATTGCTCAATCAGCCTGACAAGAGTTACTATCAGATAAAACACTTCACAAATTGCCGATTGAGTGATAGAATATATTTACCAGTTGACCGGATACGGATGCCAGTCCTGTCGGTCGTATGAGCCATTTGCCTATGCAAGTGGCTTTTCATATTAATAAATAGGAGAAATTACAGCCCAAAAGTCCTTTTGAGCCTGTGCCTGTAATTCTGTCAAATATAACCAAGGCTTCCACCATACCCGAATCCAAGGCTGGGCCAATAGTTGCCGCCAACTCCTGCCGTAGATATCCCAATACCGCCGAACCTTTGCCTTTGACTGCAGCTATAATCTGAATTGCATTAGAGTCATGCGAGTTATCCATCTCTCGTTTGAAGTACAGAATTATGTCTTCTGGCCTATATTCCTTAAGCCGCCACAGGATAGCCTGCCAGCGTTTGACCCCATAGACCTTTGAATAATGTACCCGCACAAGGCTCCGTACCGTCTGCCAGGCAATCTTGAGGCTTGTAGCCAGCGATATAGTGAATAGTATAGTCCGCCTATGGTATCTCCATGCTTCCAAAAATACTACACGGGCAACGCTTCTACGCTTTTGTTCTTTCTTAGACATAATAAAATCCCTCCTTGTTTATTGGTTGCATTGTTCTTATGGATGATTTCTTGATAATTACATCATTCCCTAACCTCCGGGCAACCTCCAGAGCACCCTTCTTATAGACGGTGACACAGACAAGTTCACCGTTGTTATCATACAGTGCCCAATTCTTAAATCCGTATTTCTTGATAACCATTTGTATAATACCCCCTTACTCATTAATAAGTTCTTTGTTGCTACATTCAGCCGGGCATCCCGGACAGAAGTACTCAATGGCACACTCAACAGATAAAGCCGCTCCATCTCTTGAGCAAACGCCGTTGCAGAGCTCATACTGATCACTGCATCCAGTACAAAGACTATTGTTCTCCGGCATTTTTCCAAAGAATAAACACACTTGCATGTTCTCACCTCCTTCTGTGCGCACAAATAGAGCCAGTTTAACGTCATGGCTCAGGACGACATGTCACCATCCTTTCTTTGTTTATCTCACCGCTGGAATCTCCTCTGTAAAGAGGGGGTGAGCGTCGAAAGATTATTGGGAACTCGCATAAGTCACATATTTCCCCTTCAAATATTGACCAGTTTCTTATTGATAGTTGGGGATAGAAATTTCCGTTTGTTTCGGCACCATAATTACGGGCATAAAGAAAGCCCTGCACGTTTCCACACAGAGCTTAAATTAACTGGATGCTTATCCACCAAAACCAACCACTTTCCAAAGCCCATCAATCTTCTCTACAAAGATTATCTTTCTATAGGTCGCTCCACCTCTATTCCTATCTTCAAAATGTATGGTAACTTGAATCATATCAGAATACGAGTCCAGGGTTTCATCTACAGAGGTAATCTTCAGCCCAGATTGCTTCTCTGAACTTCCGTAACTATTGATTCCCGCTGCAATTCTGGGGGTACATAAGCTAGCAGCTGCCTTGTAATCTCCATTCATAGATGCTTTAAAGAATCTCCTTGCAACCCCTGATGGGGATGTTGATTGCGCATAAAAAACTAAAGAGAAGATTAGTACTACAGCTACACCAATCCCTACAAATACACCTTTCTTGCTGCTGGTTTGTTGGTTTGACTGAGGTTGCTTGTCCTCAAGAGTACTTTCACAGTATTCGGTCGTTGCTTCTATAACTACCTGATTTTTGGGTGCATTGCTTTCTTCGTAAGAACCGTGCTCTTTGGCAATCTCACTTTTCATGCTCCGTATCCAACAGTCGTAACATGCCTTCTTACCATCAACATAAGATGCATTTTTAAGGATTCCAATCTCCTTGCCACATATTCTACACTGCGACATACATTGACACCTCTCTACTCTTATTATTTTTTGCAGTAATAGACGAACAACCTTTGCACAGCTCCACTTATTGGTAAATTATGTAAATCTGCTAGGAGTCTGTCAGTCTAAACCAAACTCATTCCCATATTCATCGGTTGCTGTATCCTTTGAGCCTTCCGATGGGACATTTTGGCTATTACTTTCGTAGCTTTCATTCGCCTTATCATACATCTTGACAATCCATTCTGTGTACTCACTGCGTATAGCTGGTTTCTTTGTGGCAGTGGTATCGTAGGTTAAACCATGGCTGAATGTACCTGTAGTTTCATAAATAACACCATCAACTGGGTCAATGAAAGTCAGAGTTCCTTCACCTTCATAATTACCATCTGCAAATTCTCCGTGGTACACAGTTGGGTGACCGTGTTCCACATATTGGTACAATATGCCTTTGCCATGGTATTTACCGCCCTTCCATCCGCCTTTATACAATATGCTACCATCTGGATAATATGCTGTTCCCTCACCATCTTGCAGGTTATTCCTGAAGGTTCCTTCATATTCCAGATAATAGATAACGTTAGATGTGTACATATAGCCGTCCGCAAGGTTTCCAGTGCCCTCTGTATATGATTTACCTTGACCTTCGTACAGTCCATAATTGAAGCCACCTTTGTAAAGGATATTCCCTGCCTGCGAATAGTATGTACCCTGACCATTTGGGTGGCCGTTTGACCATCCACCTTCATACATCAAAGCACCGCCTTCATAGTATTCCTTATGTTTACCGCCTCCCAAAGCTGAAATGAATATAATGAGAACAATGACCGCCAGTATCCCCGAGATTATCTTATGACTTGAAAACCAGTTCTCCTTTTGTTTAAGCCCGTTGCCTTCGCTACCAAGTCTTGTACTAATATTTACAGAGCCATCGTTTGTATTAATTGGCCCTCTTGTTTCCTCAAAAGGGTTGGCACAATTACTGCAAAATCGTGCTGAGGAAGAATTATCTACTCCGCATGAAGTACATTTTTTTGGTTCCATTTATTTACACCTCACTTATATTATTGTTATGTGCTTTAACTTAGCATAAATATACCATTGCTGCTAATCGTAGTCAATCTATAATTAGGCGATTACCTAATTCAAGATAGTTTAATCATGTACTGGCAACCATTACTCTAAAATGGGAGTGATTATATGGTTGACTACAAACTGATAGGTTCAAGAGTTAAGCAAGTACGACTTAAGAAAGGATTGACACAAGAAAGACTTTCAGAACTTAGCAATATATCGTCAAAATATGTCAGTGTGTTGGAAGGCGGCCATAAAAAGCCGAGTATAGAAACATTGGTTAGAATCTCCAACTCTTTGGGAGTAAGTGTTGATTACTTGCTTGCAGACTCTTTATCTGTTTCCTCTGAAACTAGGGTGAAGGAAGTAATATCTATAGTTAGGAATTTGAATGACAATGAAATGGATACAGTTATCGATGTTCTCAATGCATTAGTGTTGAACTTTCATAAAGGTGGTAGTAATAACAGGCAGTGTTAACTTCATTTCTTATTTGTGTTCTTCTTGGCATTTAGCCTGGGGAATTTACGGCATCCATGGAACCGACAAACCATGGTCCATCGGCCAGGCCGTATCCCACGGCTGTGTCAGGATGTACAGCAAGGATGCGGCGGAGCTGTATGACATGATAGCGCTGGATACTCCGGTACTTATTTATTAAAGCGGAGGACCGGGAATATTATTCTTCAGAAAGTCCATACTAGCAATGGAACCAAAAATTTCTGAAGAAGGTGATAACATGATAACAGCTGAAGTAGCAGTATATCCGTTGAAAACCGGCGATGCGACAAAGGTAATCAACATGTCCATCGACGCTTTGAAGGACAGGAACGTGAGCTATACTGTCAATTCTATGAATACCAGGTTAACAGGCAGCAGCAATGATGTGTTCCAGTGCCTGGCAACCATGTTTACCGAAGCCGAAAAGACCGGCGGAGAAGTCAACATGGTTGTGACGATTGCCAATAATGCAGGCTGATGAGACAAAAGGCCTGAAATTATAACCTTAAAACACTAAAATATGTGAAAGGCGGTCCGGTATGGCTTTGCGATTTGAAGATTCCAGAGTGGGTTTGAGAAACAGGGAAACAGGCAAATTAATTGCCGTTTATCCAGAAAAAGTGACAGGCAATCCGATGGAAGTGAAAAAGGAAGTCTTTGACTGGTATTACAAAACAAGCTGTTCAGCCGAGACGGAAATGAGGAATTGTTTTGTAGATGCACTGGACGACCGTGAATTGAAATCCTTTGGTTGACATCTGTTTCTATTTTCACCTGAAATATCCTGAAAGTGGAATATAAATAAACGCCGGATAATACAAATTAAGTATCGACAATCAGGGTACGGGTGGTATGGGAAAATCGAGAATCGTCATCTTAAGAAAAAAAATACTGCGAATATCGGCAGTGGCAATAATTACTTTATTGCTTTTTTCTTTTTTTATATACAATCAGTATCTTAAGTCCTATGGAAACAGCCTGCCGGACCGGGGCAGCAGCGTAATCGTTATAGACCCGGGGCATGGAGGAATTGACGGCGGCACATCAAGGGGCGAGCTGTTGGAAAAAGATATAAATCTTGATATCTCCATGAAGCTGAAAACCCATCTGGAGGAAAAAGGCTATAAGGTGGTACTGACAAGGGAGGAAGACATCTCCCTGGACAGCCTGAGCAGCAGCGGGGACAGCCGTCATCAGAGGGATCTGAGAGCGCGCGTTGACATCATAAACGCCAGCAAGGCGGGGTTGTTCTTAAGCATCCATGGAAACTGTCATTGGAGAAATGTCAATGCCGACGGCTCCATTGTCTTTTACGGTACAAAATACCCGCAGAGCGAAACCCTGGCTTATTGCCTGCAAAGAGCCTTGAACAATATGGTGGTAGACGGAAGGAAGCGTACTGTTCACGACCCTCAAACAGGAGAATTCTATCTGCTGAAATATACCAACGTACCTGGAGCCATCATTGAAACGGCATTCCTGTCCAATGCCGAGGAGCAAAGGCTGCTGGGGACGGAGGAATTCAAAGACGGGATAGCGGAAGCCATCGCAAACGGGGTATCCAAATACATGGATGAAATAGCGGCAGAAGGTAATATCTCTTCAATTTATACAGCAGCGGCATCAACCGGTGCCGGGACGGATGAAAGCGATAAGGCGAAGCTTGCGATTATTCTGGACGATTTCGGCCAGAGCAGGGCGGGAATTAAGGAAATGATGGCTATTCAAAGGCACCTGACCTTTGCGGTAATGCCTTTCCTGGAGTTTTCCAGGTCTGATGCGCAAGCCGCCTATGAAAAAGGCTATGAGGTCATCGTGCATCTGCCGATGGAAGCCAATTACGGCAGGCTTGAATGGCTAGGCCCCAGACCCATCATGGCCGGAATGAAAAAAGAAGATGTAAAGCAGTTGGTAAATGACGCTTTTGATGACGTGCCCTACAGTGTGGGTGCAAATATCCATATGGGCTCTAAAGCAAGCAGCGTTGAAGACATAGTAACCGCGATACTGGACGTTGTCAAGGAGAAAAACCTGTATTTTGTCGACAGCAGGACGGCGGATCATCCCATTGGCAAGAAGCTGTCCGACAAAATGGGGATCAGGTGTTATGACAGGGATATCTTTATTGATGAGAAAAGGCCGAAGGAAGCCATTAAAGTGCAATTGCGGAAGGCCGCGGAGATTGCCCTGAAAAAGAAACAAGCCATTGCCGTCGGACATGTCGGAACCGAGGGCGGCAAGGCTACGGCAGAAGCCATACAGGAAATGCTGCCGGAGTTTGACCGGGACAATGTTCAGCTTGTTTTTGTATCTGAACTGGATGATTAATACTACAGCGCCAACTTCGTTGTTTAATCGATTCGGTAGCTTCGCCGCATTACCTGGCAGAATGTGAACAGGAACTCCCCGCCTAAGAGGCGGGGGACTTATGCCGCACGTTAAAGTTTTTTGAATATGTTGCGCCTTGAACCCATGTGCTGCTGTCGAAATTTCTACCCCTTACCGTTATTCTGCCTTTTTCCGCTTCAACATATAATCCCTGGCTTTTATCAGGGTCAAATTTTTTGCCGTTAACGTCCTGTATCAGAGGGTTGTTTACCGAACCGGTATGGATGGCTGCAAAAGGCTCTTTGATGTATAGCATATTATCCCCGGTCAGAAAGTTATGGGTATGGGAGGTAAAGATAACGGCTTCGGGATATTTCGATAAAATTGCCTTGATTTTATGGTCCTGTCTGACGTTGGTTTTTTTTAAGTCTTCTTCCTTTGTGTTGCCGCTAAGATTCTGATGCAAAAAAACAAAAATGGGTCTTCCGGGTTTATAGTTTTCAGCAAGCTTTTCTTTCAGCCATATTTGCTGGGCCTCTGATATGAATGCCTGTGTATTGCCCAATTCCCGTGTGTTGCATTGCTCGGACCCAAGAGATATAAAATGGTATCCTTTGAGCCAGGTATCATGATAAACCTTTTTATTGCTTGAGAACGTCAGGTATTTTGAGATGTACCCGTCTATCATCGATGGGGAATTTAGCCCTTTCGAGTAATCGAAATACTCGTGATTACCTATATTGATTATCAGCATAGCCGGAAGGAGAGCTTTATTTTTGTCAATCGAAGCAAGAAATCTGGAGTACTGCTTGTCCAATCCCTGGTCTACTGTATCGCCATTCAACACAAGCGCATCTTCTGCAGGATTTATATTGTGCAGATCCTTAAGGGCTCTTTCGAATTTATAGGTATTGCAATGAATGTCTCCAAGAACAGCAAAAGAAATAGGCAGCTCCGTAGAATAGGACAATAGTATTCCGGTTTTTGACTTGTCCGGAAAGCGTTCGACCTCATTTTGCAGCATACCGGTGAAATAAAAAGCGAGAATACCCACCAGTACTGTAATAAGGCACATTTTTACTCTATACAATCCAATGCCTCCCTTTTGGATTTAATCCATCATTTAATATGGAGCAAATGCCGTTTTTATATTATGGTAATAAAAGCCTCGTGAAAATCAATCAATTATTACGGCCCATCGGGGTATGTTTTTTGTTATTTTATGCAAAAGCAAAAAAAGAGGAATTTTTGTGCTTCACGGAGAATAATAGCAAGCAAAATTCCGCAATCGCGGTTGATCGCCATGCGAGCGGTAATTTATGCTGGCGGGTATTAAGCAATTGAAATAGTCCGAGTTTGAAGGATAGAAACAAGAAAAACATAAATGGGAGGTGTTTATGCGGAAATTGGCATGGCTGGGTGTGGTTTTTTTAGTCGCATTGGAGCAGGGAATCAAAATAATAATCAACAACAATTATCTGGATAGGAATATTCCCATCCTTCCGCCTTTGCTATATTTCAGACCCATGTTCAACAGGGATTATTCCTGGTTTAACTCCATGCTGCAATTGGGCATAGGCAAATGGGTGCATATTGCGCTGGTAGCTGTTTTGAGCATACTCATCTACCTGTTTTATGATTTCATATGCCGTAAAAAGGGTTGCAACAAAAGCATCGATATCCTGTTTGCCTTCGTTTTTTCCTGCGCCATATGTTCCCTGATCGATAAGGTTTTTTGGGATGGCAGTCTGGATTACATTCAGGTTAAAGGATTTTTCACGTTTGACTTGAAGGATGTCTATGTCAACGTATTCATGGCGTTGCTGGTCTTGCTTATCCTTACAAAGAGCAAGGCTATCCGGGCGTTTGAGAATAAAAATCTGGCAAAGGATTTTGTGAAATATATTTTGAGAAGATCGTAGTTAAGTGAAAATAGAAGTATAGCAACGCGGGATATTGCAAATTATAACGAAGCGACCAAAATATCCCCCATGATATTCCATCATCATCTTAAGAGGAGGGTAACGTATGACAAAATGCCCTGTTTGCAAAACGGTGGATTTGCAGTATACCGAGGAGGACCTGGGTCTCAGGTGCTATAGCTGCAGCAGCTGCGGCGGCGACTGGGTCAGGTTTGAAGATTATCTGAGCTGGAAGAACAGGAGCAGTCTGGAAGAGGCTGCCTTTGACCCAACCCATGATTATGTGCCGGAATATGATTCGAAAATGGCCAACCTTTGTCCTGACTGCGGCAAGATCCTTATCAAGTATAATGTATTGCCGGGTCTGTCTTTCCGGGTTGACCACTGCGGCAGCTGTAACGGTGTGTGGCTGGATAAAAACGAATGGGAGGCGTTGATAAAAAATGATTCCCACCAGCAGCTGAATGATTTTTTTACAGCCCCGTGGCAGCAGAAGCTGAAAAGGGAAATGACCAGGCAGCGCTTTGAGGAGCATTATATAAAAAAGTTCGGCAAGGACGATTATGATAAGCTTAAAGATATCAGGGAATGGGTCCGGAACAGCAGTTTCAGGGATGAGGCAATTGCATTCCTGATCGACGAGGATCCCTTTCTCTTATGACCACGAAACTATAATTTGATATATTTGAGTACTCAGTCATAATTTTACGAATCTGTTCATCGGGTTTCCTTCTGACTAGTAGGGGTGCGCATAGCGCGTCCACATAAATGCTATGCGATCCTCCGGTGATTTCGGATACCCTGGGCGGACGACCAATGGCCGCCCCTCCGGATTGATATGCCATAATTTTTTACAGCGTCTGTGCAACATTAATGGCTAAGCAAACCTTCCTGTTTATGATAGAATAGTATATGTGCCTTTCAGCAGGCAAGGGAACGGAGGAACGGAAGATGATCGTAAGCGCCAGCCGAAGGACCGATATACCGGCTTTTTACAGCGAATGGTTTTTTAACAGGCTCCGGGAGGGCTTTGTCCTTGTGCGCAATCCTTTTAATGTGAGCCAGGTCAGCAGGATATCCTTGAAAAGGGATGCGGTGGAATGCTTTGTCTTCTGGACAAAGAATCCGGAGCCGATGCTGCACCGCCTGGATTTAATCAAGGATTATCCTTACTACTTTCAATTTACGCTTAATCCATACGGCAGTGAATTCGAAAGGAACCTTCCGGATAAAGCAAAAGTCATTGATACCTTTATGAGGCTTTCGGACAAAATTGGTTCCAAACGGGTAATATGGCGGTATGACCCCATCATCGTAAATGATGCCTGCAGTATGGAAAAGCATGAAAAATATTTCAACCGATTGGCGGCCAGGCTGCATAACTATACATCAAAATGCATTATAAGCTTTGTCGACGAATATAAAAAAACGGACAAGACCTTTAAAGCTTACGGTATTCAGGAGCTTCATCCCGAAATGATAAGAGAAACGGCGAAAAGAATCAGTGCGGCTGCAGGCGCATACGGTTTGAAAATTGAAACCTGTGCCGAGCAGATAGATCTGGCGGAGTATGGAATTGGTCATGCCCGGTGTATTGATCCGGAATTGATTGAAGAAATTTCGGGCACAGCTGCCAATTACAAAAAGGACGGAAACCAGAGGAAGGCATGCGGATGTGTTCCGGCGGTGGATATTGGAGCCTATAACACTTGTGCGCACGGATGCCTTTACTGCTATGCAAATTACAGCACCGCAGCGGTTGACAGAAATCGTTCCTGCTATGATGTATACTCTCCGCTTTTATGTGGCGAACCAAGGCCGGAAGATAAAATTATCGAAAGGATGCCGGTGCGGTAGCAAATGGGTTAAGATCGCCGGCTTCATTCTCTATAGCAATTCCGGTCTTTCTGCGGGCTTTAGAATAAAATCGGAGAAGGATCTTTTTATTTGCCGGGATCGCTTAAAGCATTCTTCAAGACGCATAAATGCCTATGAATTCACATGTTTTTTCTCTGCTTCATTTCGTAATTTGAGATTGATCTTGTCATTCCAAGGAGCCTTAGCGACGTGGGAATCTCATTTTTAAGGTTTGCAAGATTGCTTCGCCCTGCTCGCAATGACAAATTAAGACAAATTACGAATTGAAGTTTCTCTGCAGTGCTATTGACATTTCAAAAGGATTATTGTATTATACTCCATATGGATGGTATATGGATGGTGTGCAGATGATTGATAGATGGTAAGGAGATGCTGCTGCATGGATACGGAAAAGATAACAATAAACCTTGGCGCTGTTGACCTGGGGCAGATTGATCTGTTGGTGGACCAGGGATTTTATTCCAACCGGACGGATTTTATACGGACAGCCATAAGAAATCAGATTTCGGTTCATTCAACGGAAATCAAAAAGATCACTAGCGAGAAATTGTATGCAATGGGTGTTATTGGGATCGGCAAAAAAGAACTCGAAAGAATGAAGGCCGAAGGGAAAAAATATGAGATCAAGCTTGTCGGAATGCTGGTAATAACCAATGACGTTACGCCGGAATTGGCCGCAGAGACGCTGGATTGTGTAAAAGTCTATGGCATTATCAGGGCTCCGGAGGAAGTAAAAAAGGTAATCCTGAAACAGGTATAGCACACACAATATTTCATTATGGAGGATTTATGGAAGATAGGAATTTAAATGGAAATACCGACAGCCTTGGCAATGCCGGAGTTTCTGCAAATGAAGAGCATAAGGACTGGCAGAAAAAAATCGTGTTGTTCCTGGCGGGTCAGTCGGTTTCGATTTTCGGCTCGTCTTTGACACAGTACGCAATCATCTGGTACATAACCCTGACGACGCAATCCGGGATCATGATGACCATTTCCGCACTGTGTACCTTCCTGCCGATGATTGCCGTTTCCTTTTTTGCCGGTGTCTGGGCGGACAGATATAACCGTAAGATATTGATAATCGCGTCGGATGTCCTGACTGCCGTATCCACGCTGATCCTTGCATTGTTTTTCTTCTTTGGCTATAGGGAAATGTGGCTTTTGTTCCTGGTTTCAGGGATACGCTCCATCGGCTCCGGAATACAGTCTCCTGCGGTAACGGCGATGATACCTCAAATCGTGCCCATGGAAAAATTAACAAAGGTCAATGGCTTCAACGGCAGTATACAGTCTTTGATCTTGCTGATTTCTCCGGCGGTAAGCGGGTTGCTGCTGAGCATATCCAACATTGAATCCGCTTTCTTTGTTGATGTTTTTACGGCGGCAATAGCGGTTCTGATCATGCTTTCACTAAAACTGCCCATTCATGCAAAAGCCGCGCAAGCGCAGACTACAAGTTATATTGAAGATCTGAAGGCAGGCTTGCGCTATGTGCTGGAATCCAATTTGATCAAGGCATTTTTCATATTTTATGCGGTATTTTTCTTTCTCATTGTTCCTGCAGCATACCTGACTCCGCTCATGGTTGCGAGAACCTTCGGAGACGAGGTGTGGCGACTGACCGCAATCGAAGTGGCGTTCAGCGCCGGCTCCATTCTAGGCGGCGTATTGATCGCAATCTGGGGGGGCTTTAAAAACAAGACCCATACCATTGCCTTAGCCTGTTCTGCCTTTGGCGTGTTGACATGCGCACTGGGATTCACGGCTTTTTTCCCCATATACCTGGTGATCATGGGGGTTACCGGAATAACGCTTCCCGTTTTCAGCACGCCGGCTACGGTCTTTTTCCAGGAAAGAGTGGATAAGGATATGCATGGCCGGGTATTCGGCTTGCTTCAAATCGTTTCGACGACGGCAATGCCTTTGGGTATGGTGATCTTCGGACCGGCAGCGGATATTGTGAAGGTGGAGCTTTTGCTGATAGGCTCCGGGGTGTTGCTGTTTGCCCTCAGTGTATATGTATATTTTAACAGGCATTTTAAAGCTGCTTGAGTAAACCTGACGGTAATTTATTTATTTTTTAATCAATAAAAATGTAAGATTTGATTGCATTTGACGCTACAATAAATTATAATAATAACAGAACGCGTGTTCGGATTCCGTGTTAGAATAATCCGGAGCATTGAAGTAGAAGTATTAGAAGGAATGAACGATTTAAGGGGTTTTTGCCATGAGAATACTGCATTCATCGGACTGGCATCTTGGAAGGAGCCTGGAGCATATAAGTCGCATAGACGAGCAGAGGGAGTTTATCGATTGCCTGTGCAGGATGGTGGAAGAGCAAAAGATCGACCTGGTTCTGGTAGCCGGTGACATCTTTGATACCTACAATCCCTCCGCCGCAGCCGAGGAGCTTTTTTATGAAGCGATGGACAGACTCAACGATAAAGGCAGGAGGCCCGTAATCGTAATCGCCGGAAACCACGACAATCCGGAACGGCTGTGTGCGGCAAGCCCATTGGCTTATCGAAACGGAATATTCCTTTTGGGATACCCCGGCAGTGATGCCGGTGAATTTAAAATCGGTACCGAGGACATCCGGCTGGTGGATTCCGGGTCAGGATGGCTCGAATTAGCCATATCCGGCTGTCCGCATTCCGCTGTCATAATTACGCTGCCTTATCCTTCGGAATCACGCCTGGAAGAGCTATTGACCCGGCACGCGGATGAGACGGATCTGCAAAAGGCATATTCCGAAAAGATCGGCAGTGTTTTTTCAGCGCTGGGCAGGAAATTCAGGGACGATACGGTAAACCTGGCTGTAGGCCATATTTTTCTCAGAGGCGGCAGGGAATCGGAGTCTGAAAGGACCTTGCAGGTAGGCGGGGCATTGACGGTTGATCCTGGCGTTTTACCGGCCAACGCCCATTTCATCGCACTTGGCCATTTGCACCGGCCTCAGGAAATCAAGGGTGCGGCCTGCCCTGTCCTTTATTCGGGGTCACCCCTTGCGTACAGTTTTTCAGAGGCGGATTACAGCAAGGCTGTATTTATCGTTGATGCCGTCCCGGGGCGGAAAGCCGAAATAAAGCCCATCTATCTGGACTGCGGCAGGCCCTTAAGAAAGTGGACGGCGGCAGAGGGGATAAACCAGGCGCTTCAATGGTGTGAAGAGGGCAGGGATCCGAATGCATGGATTGATCTTGAAATCATTACCGACAGGGTCCTGGCGCTTGAAGAGCAAAAGCGCCTCAGGACTTTACATCCGGGCATTGTCAATATCAGACCCAGGTTAAAGATGGAATTGTCGGCGGCAATCTGCCCGGACAGCAGAGAAGGTAAAAAAATCGACCAACTGTTTTCGGACCACTATAAAAGCCGGATGGGCGCAGAAATCCCCGAAGAGCTTTTGGAGACATTCCTGGAGGTCTTGAATGACGAAGATGGCCGGATGCCGGAGGAAATAGCCGGAGGTGAAGCAAATGAGGCCTAGACTTTTGGAAATCGAAGGTTTGCAAAGCTTCCGGGAACGGCAGAAAATAGATTTTAACAGCCTGGGAGAAACAGGCCTGTTCGGTATATTCGGGCCGACCGGAAGCGGAAAGTCAACGGTGCTTGACGCCATCACATTTGCGCTGTACGGCAAGGTCAAGAGAGCTGAGCGGGGAACCCAGGGCATTATTAATACAGGCATGGAAACGGCAAAGGTGTCCTTTGCTTTTGAGCTTTTGAAAGACGGCTTCCGGAAAAACTACCGGGTAGAACGTACCTATCAGAGAAAAAAAGGCTCGGATAATTCCTGCGAGCCCAAGGTCGCACGCCTCATCGAGATTACGGAAGACGGGGAGATCCCGGTCTGCGACAAAGCTTCGGAGGTAAGCGCCAGCATCGAGGACCTCATCGGCTTGAGCCATGATGATTTTACCCGTGCGGTAGTGCTGCCGCAGAACAGCTTTCAGGAATTCCTCGTGCTGGACAGCGCGAAAAAACGGGACATGCTGGAGCGGATTTTTTATCTTGACGACTATGGTAAAAATCTGTGGGACAAGCTTAACAGGAAAATCACTGCCCTTAAATACAAAATCGATATTTTGTCAGGCGAACTGACGGCGTACTCGGATGCGACCGCCGATGCTCTGGCGGAGGCGCAGGGAGCATTTGGAACTGCTGCTTCCGAAAGGGAAGCGGCAGAAAGGGAGCTTAAGCTTCTGGAAACCAGGCATAATGAGTCCAGGGAGGTCTGGCAGCTGGTAAGGGAGCTGGATGTTGTTGAAGGCCGCGAAAAAGAACAGACGACGCACCAGGAGGAGGCCGCTGGAAAGCGGAAAATGCTGGAAGGAGCCATAAAAGCCGAGGGGACACTTGATATTATCCATAAAAGCAGAGAAACGGCATCAAAGCTTGAAGATACCGAGAAGCAACTGAAAGTGGTCCTGGATTCGCTTCCTGATATTGGCGAGAGACTTTCCGGTATACGGCAGAAATATGAAGCCGTAAAAACGGAAGCTGCCGCCAGACAGCCGGATTTGATGGAACAGCGCGCAAGATTTTCCGAAGCCCTGGGAATTAAAGCCGAATTGGCGGTAATTCAAAGCAGGTTTATGGATTCCCAGACCTTGAGCGGCAAACTGAAAAGTGAGATTCATTCCAGGAACGGCATTGTCCTGAAGGAAGAAAATGATTTGAAAGCATTGGAGCAGAAGCTGGACCGTCTGCACCTGGATACAGAAGCCTTAAAAACTCCGCCGGACTACAGGCAGAAGCTTCAGGAAGGTTCAAAGCTGGAGATGGAAGTGGAGTCTGCCGTGAGGAGTATGGAAGAATCCCGGAATAAAGCGGAGGAATTGCGTGGGATTGTACGCAGGCTTGAGGAAAAAGCAAATGAGGTTAAAAATCACCTGGCCTCATCACAAAGCGTGCTGGACGAAGCAGAAGCGGAAATGCAAAAGCATGGGGCCGTAAAACCGGAAAACAGGGAAGAGATACAAAAAGATAGAGAAGAAATGAACAAATTAAAGTCTGCTGCCGACATTTTGAGATTCAGGAAAGAGGAAGCGGACAGCTTGATTTCCAGGATGGAAATGCAGCAGTCGAAACACAAAAGTCTGGCGCAAGTGGCCGAAAACCTGGAAGAGGTGAAAGCCGGGGCACTGGAGGTGTTTGAAAGGTGCAGGGATCTGCTTGAACAAAAAAACCGGGAAATGGACAGGAATACGGCCTACCTGCTTTCCATGAACCTGGTTGAGGGCGAGCCCTGCCCGGTATGCGGTTCTGCACATCATCCCCACCCGGCCTCCGGGGAAAATACTGTAAGTATTTCGGAACTTGAGCTTCAGATCAAAGAAGCCAGGACACAGCTTGCAAATGCGGAAAAGGCATTGAAAGAGGTTGAACGGGCGGCACTGGCTGCCGAAGAGCAGGTTAAGTCGGCAGCGGATCAGATGGAGCTGGTGCAAAAGGATCTGGAAAAGAAGCTAGGGGAATATGAGCATCAAAAATCAAGCCTCCCTGAAAATCTGAGCGGCCTTGAACCGGACCAACTGGATAGGGAGCTTGAGGAGCTGGATGACCTTAACGCCGCCAGGTTTACAGCTCTGGACGCATGGGAGAAAAAGCTGGAGGAATATAAATCCCGGGTGCAGATGCTTAAAAACAAACTGGCCGAAGAAAGACTGACGGAGAAAGGTTTGCATACCGAATTGAAGGTAAATACGGCGAATCTGGATCAGGCAGAAACAGTCCTGGCAGAACAGAACCGTGCATTCGGCAATAAGCAGCAGGGCTATTCCGGGTTTTTGCAGCAATACAAAATCGGCAGTGCTGTCGCCGAGCTAAACAGAATCATGGAAAACGACCGGAAAATCGATCTGTTGCAAAAGGAGGCCGCAGGCATCAGGGAATCGGTCGCAGAAAAGAGAAAGAGGCTTGAAAAAAGCAAAGAAGAATTGAGTGCATTGAGGAATAGCCTTATATCAGCGGAAGCGGATGCTAAAAACCTGGCGGAGCAGAGAAACGGCAAAGCTCTGAAACTAAAGGAAATGGTCGGGGATGCGGATATTGAAGCTGAAATAAAGAATATCGGACAGAAGCTGGAAGGGTATGTCCTTCTGGAAAAGCAATACCGGGAAGAACTGGAGATTCTTGAAAAGCAGCATAATGAATTGCTGAACCGTAAATCAACGCTGGAAAACCAGCATGATATTTATTCCAACGCTTACCATAATGAAGAGGCAAAATTAAATGCCGATCTTCTGGAAAAAGGGTTTGCTTGTATTGAGGCAGTGGAAAAAGCAATCCTTTCAGAGGAAGCCCGGAAGTCATTGGCGGAGGAGATAAAAGAAAAAGAAAGGGCCTGGACGAATCTTCAGGCTCAAAAGGATCTATTGCTGAAGAAATTGAATTCCCGGAATATTACCGACGAGGAATGGAACAGTATAAGCAGCGGGTTTCAACAGCAGGCCGCTCTTAAAGAGGAGTGCGTATCCCGCTGCGAGGTGGCAAAAAGCAATTTGAAGCATATCAAAGGCAAGCATGAGAAATGGATTGAATTAAATGGAAGGCATACGGAGCTTACCAAAAAATACGGCCTGCTGGACACCATAGGGAAATTGCTAAGGGCCGACCGAGGAAAAGACAACAGCTTTATTGATTATATCGCAGAAGAAAGGCTTGCGTATGTGGCAGCGAAAGCATCGGAGACACTGGGGGCGATCACCGGGTACAAATATGCCCTCGAATTGGATACCGATGCAGGGTTCATCATCAGGGACAACGCCAATGGAGGAGTGCACAGAATGGTCAATTCCCTCTCCGGAGGCGAGACCTTCCTGACTTCTCTCTCCCTCGCCCTTGCCCTTTCCGAGCAGATCCAGCTGAAAGGCCAGAGCCCCCTGGAGTTTTTCTTCCTGGACGAGGGCTTCGGCACTCTGGATGCAGGGCTTCTGGATACGGTGATCGATTCTCTCGAACGTCTGAGCAGCAAGGAAAGGGTCATTGGATTGATCAGCCATGTACCTGAACTGAAAGGCAGGATGGCAAGAAGGCTGATCGTCGATCCGCCTTCTATGCAGGGCGACGGCAGCAGAGTGAGGATTGAAAAGGCTTGAAATACAGGTTCCATGCTGCAGGGCGGTCCATTAGGCGTAGGGGCGCGCATTGCGCGTCCGCGTATAACAGGTTCACTCCCAAAGGCATTTTTATGGTCATGGAAAAGACGGCCAATGACCGCCCTTACACTGGATTTCTGGAAATGTAGCGGCATCCCGCAAAAAACGGAATTATTTTTTCATTGCTCCGAAGTAAAAATCTCAAACCATACGTATAATAGGATAAAAGCATAGGAGGTCTTAAATATGATCATAACAACAACTCCCTCCATAGAGGGTAAAAAGGTACGTGAGTACAGAGGTATTATTTTTGGCGAGGTAATTTCGGGTGTGGATTTCATTAAGGATTTTGCGGCAGGGCTTTCGAATTTCTTTGGCGGCAGGTCCGGCTCCTACGAGGGTGAGCTGATTGATGCCAGGCAAAATGCGATCTCGGAAATGGTGAAAAGAGCGGAAAGCGTGGGGGCAAATGCGATTGTCGGTGTTGATATAGACTACGAGGTTTTGGGCCAGGGCAATAATATGCTTATGGTTACCGCATCCGGCACTGCAGTGGTCGTCGAGTGATTGCAAACAGGCTTGCAAGCTTGCGACCATATCCAGTGAGCAAATTAATTTGTACGGTATCCAGGGATATTTATGTGCCTTAGGGGAAAAACGCTTAACATGTTATTTTAGTTAAAGACCAATTGGTGACACTGTAAAATTTTTCGATAAAAGTAGTGTGTAGGGGCGCGCATTGCGCGTCCGCATAAATAGAGTTTATGGCAATAAATACAGACGGCCAATGAGCGCTCCTACAGATTTATGTACCGTTATTTTTTACAGTGCCTATATCAGCTCGGAGATGCTGAAGATAATTCTATCGGGTATTACAGCAGACTGTGCAGGCAGCCCTTGTCTTTTAAAATCCACCCAGATGGCATGGATTCCAAGCTCTTGGGGCGCTTTAACATCCCATTCCAGGTTGTCGCCTGCCATCCAGGCGTCTTCCGGAGTGACGGCAAGTGCTGCCAGAGCTTTTTCATAGACTCTGCCGTCCGGTTTTCCAAAACCAAGCTCGCCTTCAACAAGAATGATGTCAAAGTAGCCTTCGAGCATGAACTTATTGATTTTGTATCTCTGGGTATAAGAATCGCCGTTTGTAATCAAGGCAAGTTTTATGTCTCTTTCCTTGAGCTTTTCCAGGGTCTCTAAGGCTTCCGGGAAAAGCTCAAGGTTTTCGAGACGTGTTTTTGAGTAGTTGTCCGCAATTTCAAAAGCATATTGCCGGTTTGCAATCCCCAGCTTTTCGAATGCTCCCGTAACGATATCTCTTCTTGCGGCGTTCATGTTGTTACGACCGATCCGGTGCCTCTCCCTGTCGCTCCAGTACCATTTTCTGTATTCGTTGATTGCCTCAAAAATCCGGTCGGGATCCGGGAAATTTTTTCTTTTACAGAATTCATTGCAGACATTGATCCAGGCAATTTCATTTCCTGCGTCATAGGACAGGATGGTATCATCCAGATCCAGCATTATGGCTTTTGGCAGCATGTAGGATTACCTCCGTTTGTTGTTTATGGCTTTTATTATAACGAGATAATCCTTATAAGTAAAATTCTTAATTTTTATGTAGGAGATAAGGTATTGTTATACCAACATTACCTGATTTTCTTGTTGACTGCCACTTCTGCAAACTATATAATCGGATTATCGGCTTGGCGCATTTGGAGGTCAAAATGATAAACATGATCATTGCAGATGATGAGTTGATAATTCGGCAGGGTTTGATGACGATCCCCTGGAACAATTACGGCATAGAGGTGGTCGGAGTCGCATCAAACGGAGAAGAAGCCTATGGCATGTCAATTTCTGCAAACCCCCAGATCCTTCTCACGGACATCAAAATGCCCGGCATGGACGGACTCAGGTTCATTGAGAACGTCAGAAAGAAGATGCCGGACGTCAAGGCTATTTTACTGACAGGATATCAGGATTTTCAATATGCCCATTCAGCCATTCAATTGGGCGCCACAGGCTATGTGCTCAAACCCTCGGATCCGGATGAAATCGTTGCGATGGTCCTCAAGGCAAAGCAACAGATTGAGGACGAAAGCAGGGACAGGGCGGAGAAGGCACAAATGCTGCAGAAAGTAAGCAATGCCAGATCTGTCGTTTTAAATTCTTACCTGCAGGATCTTCTGTTCGGAAGGGTGCAGGAGTCTGAAACCATCCTGGAGGAATGCCGGGAAATGGGCTATACGCCGGGTGATTGCGTTGTGATGGTCATTGAGCTTAAGGCGGAGCCCGGGGACATAACCCCGGAGCTTTTGGTCAAAATCAAGGGAGAAATAGCCAGTGCGGCATTTCCCGACTATAGGAGCATCATCCTGGATATCCATCCTTCGTCTTACTGCGCCATCCATGAAGTAGCCGGGACTGAAGAGGATGCGAAGGAAAAGATGCTTGTCCTGGCGCTTGCGATGGAGAATATCCTAAGGAATAAATACGGCATGTCCGTTGCAATTGGAATAAGCAGGCTCTGCAAGCGTATCACCGATTTGCACAGGATGTTCAATCAGGCTGTGAACTGCCTCAGGATGGGGCCGGCATGCGGGAAGGGGAACATCCTGCATGTCGGGGACTTTAAAGAAGGGCTGCAGAACAAAAAGGTCATCAACGACATCCTCAGCTATATCGAAAAGAATTATACCGACGAGATTTCGCTGATCAGTGTTTCCGAACATGTCCATATGAACTATATCTATCTCAGCCGCCTGATCAAAAAGGAAACAGGGGAGACCTTCCTCGATATCCTGACGAAGACCAGAATGAAAAAAGCCTGCGAGCTTCTTGCCAACCAGGATTTCAAAAGCTATGAGATTTCATTCAGGGTAGGGATCAAGGATCCGGGCTACTTCAGCCAGGTTTTCAAAAAGTATTGCGGAATGACGCCCTCGGAATACAGGGAAAGCCTGCTGGCCAAATATAAGGCCGCAGAAGAGGATATGCCATGAGTACGGGCATTGTGCACCGCCTGAAAAATAGCCTGCGTGATATGCCCATTCGACAGAAGCTGGGCCTTTCCTATCTGATACTGATCATTCTTCCCGTGCTGCTGATCGGCCTCTTTTCCTTTTACAGGTCCAGCTCGCTGATCAGGGAAAAGACCCGGCAATACACAAAGGATATCCTGATGGAAACAGGTAACAACATTGAGGTGAAATTGAGGGAGGTGGAGAGGCTTTCCTTTCAGATCATTACCAATCCTGAGATCCAGAAGGCTTTGAAGCAGGCCAATAAAAACTTTGAATACGAATATGACAGGGTTTCCTGGGAGAGGACCGTTGATTTGCTTTTGAGAGGTTATATTTCTTCCGATACGGATATCGCGGCCATTCAGATTATTGCCCTGAAAGATACTACCTACTATATCAATCCTGCTTCCGTGCCTTTTTCCTTTTACAGCAGCAGCGAGGACATGAAAAGGCTGGAGGAACGAAACGGCAGCGTCGTATGGTTTGATACCGATCCGGGGAACCAGACCATTGCCATCGGGAGGGTGATCAACGACCTTGAAAGCCAGGAAAAGGCCGGCTATCTTTTTATGTATCTCAGGGAGAGCAGCATTTTCAATCTGTATAAAAATACCGAGCTATTCAAGAACGGAGATTTTTTTGTCGTGAACCGCAGAGGGAATATCGTGTCGTTTAAGGAAAAAAACAGGCTTGGAAGCAATATCGGCATTACGGTTGAGGGCAAGGAGCTTTCCGAGCTTGGAAAGGATTTTACCACTTCCAAAATAAACGGACGCAATTATTATATCACATTCAGGGATATCGCCGGGACTCCCTGGAGGATATTCAGCTTCATACCGGCGATTGAATATGAAAGGGATATCCTCTGGCTGCGGAACTGGACGGTTTTGATTTGCGCTTCCTGCTGCGTGCTGGCTTTGAGCTTCGCCGCCGTCATTTCCGGCGGCATTTCGAAGCCGGTAAGAAGGCTCTCAACGATGATGACAAAGGTGGGAGGCGGGGATTTCAATGTTTCCAGCACCTATGAGTCGAAGGATGAGATCGGCGTCCTGAGCGGTCAATTCAACAAAATGGTTTCACAGGTCCAGCAGTTGATCCAGGAAGTATACCAGGAGCAGCTCCTGAAGCAGAAAGCCGAGTTGAAATCCTTGCGGATGCAAATCAACCCTCACTTTTTGTACAATACGCTTGAATCCATCAATTGGATGGCCAGGATCAAGGGTGTGCCGGAAGTGGGCAGGATGGTGAAGGCGATGGGCGATCTTATGCGGGCAAGCATCAGCGGCGATGACTTCATAACGATCGAGGAAGAGATCAAAAACATTAAAAACTACCTGATGATCCAGATGTTCCGGTATGGCGACAAGTTTGAGGTCAGTATCGAGATCAATCCGGAAATCATGAATGTAAAAATTCCCAAGCTGATTTTGCAGCCCATTGTTGAAAATGCCATCGTTCATGGCTTTGAAAACAGGATTGGGAACGGCAGGATATTGATTTCCGGGAAAACGGAAAACGGCAGGATCCTGCTGCAGGTCAAGGATGACGGAATCGGGATGGAGGAAGAAACTGCGGCGTCATTGCTTGAGAATGAGGGGAAAGTCCTGTCCGGCATGGAAAATCATACGCATATCGGTCTTCGCAACGTGAACCGGAGAATCAAGATGTATTACGGCCAGGATTACGGAATCAGCATAGAAAGCTTTCCGGAGCTGGGGACGAATGTAAAGGTCTCGCTTTCACAAAACAGCAATATAATAAGTTAAATTTTTCAATAACGAAGTTAATTTTCTCTAATGCCCTGGTGACGAATGCAGCCTATAATTATGAATAGACAGTCACGTGCTGTAACAATTCTTTGGGAGGAAGTGTTGAAATGAAAAAGATTCTCTGCCTATTGCTCTGTCTATGTTTTTGTTTGACCATGGTATTGGCAGGCTGTGGCAAAGCCGCGGTCGGGACGCCAAGCACGAACGGGCCTGCAGGGGAAACCGCCGGGACGGGAACCACGGCTGCGGTAACGACCAAAAGCGCTGAAAAGGTTCCTTTGAAAATTTCCTGCTGGGGTCTGGAGGAAGATCTGAATTCCAAGATTATCAAAGAAACAGTCGATCTTTTTAATGAAAATAACACGACAAACACGGCAGCAACCCTGGAATTTACCGAACAGGAACAATACAAAACAAAAATCGCCGCCCAGGCCGCTGCAAATGAGCTGCCGGACGTATTCAACTCCTGGGCTGCCGGGTTTATGAAGCCCTATGTCAAAGCAGGTAAGATCTATTGCCTTGACAATGACCTTGCAAAGGATCCGGAGTGGAAAAACCGTTATGTCGGCGGAATTTTTTCACCGCTCTCCTTTGACGGCAAAGTCTACGGCGCTCCCACCACACAGACGGTTGTGCTGCTGTTCTACAACAAGGCCATCTTCGAGAAGTACGGATTGTCTGAACCTCAAACCTATCCCGATTTGAAAAACATCGTTGAGACGCTGAATAAAAACGGCATCACGCCCTTCGCCCTCGGAAACAAGGGGCCATGGGTGGCAGCGATGTTCAGCGAGCTTGTTGCAAACCGCATCGGCGGCAGCGAGCCCTTCAACAAGGTGGCTGACGGTACGGGGACATGGGAGGATCCGTCCTTTATCCAAGCCGGTAAAATCATGGCGGAGCTGGCAGCGATGAACGCATTCCCCAAGGGCTTCAACGCGCTGGACAACGACCCGTCAAGGGAACTCTTCAAGACGGGGAAAGCCGCAATGCATGTCATGGGCAGTTGGGCAATCCAGCAGGTCTATAATGACGACAACCCCAACAAGGATCAGGTCGACGTCTGCAAATTCCCGGCAATGGAAAATGGCAAGGGAAGTGTGGACAACTGGCTCGGACAGCCCGACCAGAGCTTCCTGATCAGCGCCGGGTGTAAAAATAAAGAGGGCGGGGTCGAATTCCTGAAGGCCATTTCTTCGGCCGATACGCAGAAGAAATTTGCCGAGGCGGGAAACCTGATAGCAACCAATACGGAATTGGACAAATCAAAGCTGAACCCTGTTTCCGTAAAGGTGATGGAACTCCAGAAGGATATGAAGGAATTGTTCATATTCTATGATGTGGGACTTGGCGCAACCATCGGCAATGAGTATAATAACACCATCCAGTCGATCACCGCGGGCAAAGCGCCGGAGGATGAATTCAAAAAGCTCCAGAAGTTCACCGAGACCAACAGGGAATAGCAGGATGCATAGCAGCAGGTAATAACAACGGTCGGGAAAAGCTTTCCTGGCCGTTGTTATAACGACCTATTTCAAAGGAAATTTTTCGGTTGTAGAAAAATTTCCTTACCGCAGCGGAGTTTCAACGAGGCTGGTCGCAAACTAAAGCTTGCTGCTCGCCCATGCATCCCGGGCGGGAGATATACTTACCGCCTGAAAACCAATTCGGTACCTGCCACCTACAGAGGTGGGGGACATTTTTGAGCCTCGTTATAAAAGACATGCCAGGAGATTCATTTATGGATGCAATGCTGAAAAATAAAAGGACGATACTGATTTTCATACTGCCTGCGCTGACGGTCTATCTTGCAATCGTTCTGGCGCCCATCATCAATTCATTGTTTTACAGCTTCTTCAGCTGGAATATCGTCGGTGACAAGAAATACATCGGCTTGAAGAACTTCATCCAGCTGTTCACGATGGACGACATCTTCAAACTAAGCCTGAAGAACACTTTTTTGCTCATGACGGTATCCATGGCCGTACAGACGCCCCTGGCCATTTTACTCGCGCTTTCCCTCACCGGCAGGCTGCCGGGCAAAAGGTATTTCAAGACGGTCTTCTTCATGCCGAATATCATGTCCAGCGTTGCCGTCGGGCTTCTCTGGGTTTTCATCTACAACCCGGAATTCGGAATCGTCAACAAGCTCCTTACGGCCATAGGCCTTGAAAACTTGACCAGGCTATGGCTCGCAGAAGAAGCCACGGTGCTTCCGTCCATTCTTGTGACAATATGCTGGCAGTTTATAGGCTATCATATGATCTTGTATCTGGCAGCCCTGGAAAATGTACCGTCAAGCCTGAAGGAAGCCGCTTTGATCGACGGAGCAAATTCACGGAGCATGTTCTGGCATATAACCCTGCCGCTGATAAAGCCCATCATGGGTATCGACCTGATATTCATCGCCACAGGCTCCCTGCGCTTTTTCGACCTGATCTATGTAATGTCCAACGGCGGCCCGAACCATGCCAGTGAAGTACTGGCCTCCTATATGTATGTCAAATCCTTCAGAAACCTCCAATACGGCTATGGAAGCGCTATTTCGGTGATATTGCTGGCCTTCTGCCTGGGGATTTCCTGGCTGCTCAGAAAAACCTTCGACACACAGGACCTGGAGTACTGATAACTTCCAAAGGAGAGCATTGATCATGGTAAGAAAGTCGTCGATAAATAAAATCATACTGGTGTTCCTGCTGGGAGTGCTTTCGGTAACCTGCGTATATCCCTTTCTATGGCTTCTGATGAACTCTCTCAAGACAAATACCGAGATGTTCGGCAATCCGTGGAACCTGGGCGGTACATTTCAGTTCAAGAACTTTGAGACTGCCTGGGTGAATGGCAAGATAGGCGTCAGCTTTATGAATTCCATCTTTGTCACTGCTGTTTCCGTCGGTATCAACATAATCATCAGCTCTATGGCGGCATTTGCCATCAAAAGACTTAAGTGGAAGCTTTCGGGCCTGGTGCTTGGGGTCATGCTCCTGGGGATCATGATTCCGATGCACTCCACCTTGATACCGCTATTTATTGCGTTTACCAGGCTGGACATCACCAATACGTATCTGTCTCTTATCCTTCCGTATATAGCCTTTGCGCTGCCAACTTCGATATTGGTCCTTACAGGCTTCATGGGTTCCTTTCCGAGAGAGATCGAAGAAGCTGCGGTGATGGATGGCTGCCATATGGGAGGCATATTCTTAAGAATCCTCCTCCCTTTGATGAAATCGGCGATTGCAACCATAGCGATTTTCAGCTTCGTGAGCATCTGGAATGAATTGATGTTCGCACTGGTATTTATGTCCGATGCGGATAAAATGACCCTGCCTGTGAGCCTCACACGCTTTACCGGACAGTATTCCACCAACTGGACGGTTCAGCTTGCCGCCACAGTGATCATGGTGGTGCCAAGCATTCTGGTGTATATGTTTTTGAACGACAGGATCATTGAAGGCATTACTGCAGGAGCCGTAAAAGGGTGAAATACCGGAGCATGCCGGGTCAAATTGGCGGAATATCGCACCGGACAAGCGGCATAAAAATATCGTCGACAATCTCTGCGATGGTTTCATCGGATACCGGCTCCTGGGTAGTAAGAATTTCATACTTCAATAAGTCCAGGGGAAGTGAAATGATGCGGGTAGTAAGTTTTTCCGGGCAGACTTCCCCCCGGGTACCTGCGTTTTTCAGAATCGCGGCCATGGCCTGAGCCGACCTGCTTTCAGCCCTGGGGTGCATTATTTGCGGGATTAAAGCGATCAGCTGCCTGCCGTCCTTGCTGAAGTATTCCGACAGGAGACCGCGGATGGTTTTGGTGCCGATTGTATGCAAGGGCTGTACTAATCCCTGAAGATATGCGAAAACATCGCTGCGCAGTTCACCGGTATCCGGGATATCATTGGTGCGTTTGGGTAAATACTTCTTCAGCGCGGCAATTACCAGACCGGTCTTGTTTGGCCAGCGGCGGTACAGCACGGCTTTGTTTGTACCGGCCCGGGCGGCGACCCCCTCCATGGTCAACCCTGAATAGCCCGTGTCAGAAAGCTCATCCCAGGCAGCTTTTAGTATTGCGGCTTCCAGTGCATCACCGCGGCGCCGGTTTCCTGCGGGACAGCTTTTGCCGCTTGCGGACCTGCCGGGCGGAATAAGTTGTTCATTGTTCTTTTTACCCATATTTTCTTCACCCATCTTCAACAATTCCCAGCTTTCTCAAATTTTAATGCTGTAAAATTTTTATGGCGAAATGTTCTGTAGGGGCGGGCATTGCGCGACCGCATGAATGTAATCAATGGACATAAATACAATGCAGCCTCCAGTGATTTTTCATACCCTGGGCGGACGGCCAATGCCTCCCTACAGATCTTCTATGCCATAATTCTTTTACAGCGTCCAATTGTAAATATCGTCTTGCAATTTTTCCAGGATTATTATATCATATACAAATAAGAAACGCCAACGTTTCTTATTTGTATATGAAAGGAGTCTCCTGCATGGGAAACAATGAGACAAATATTCCGGGTCATCCGGAGGAGAAACTGGATCCGTTGGTTTTAAAGGTGGCGGCCATCCTTCTGATCGGTATGCTTGCACCCTTATTAGATACTACGATGGTTAACGTGGCCATCAAAACAATTACCGGAGATCTGAAAAGCACGATTGCCGTCGTCCAGTGGATTTCCACAGGTTATGTCCTGGCAATGGGGATCGCCGTGCCTGTTTCCGGTTGGGCGATCAACCGCTTCGGCGGCAAGCGCCTGTATATGTTTTCACTGGGAATATTTCTGACAGGTTCCATCTTCGCCTCCAGGGCATGGAACATTGAGAGCCTGATTTGCTTTACGGTCCTGCAAGGGGCTGGAGCGGGTCTGATGATGCCGACGATACAGACGATGCTGGTCCGGATTGCCGGAAACAGAAACCTGGGACGCATGATGTCCATTGTCAGCATTCCCACATTGCTGGGACCGATTTTCGGACCTGTCCTCGGAGGCATTCTTGTCAGCAGTTTGAGCTGGCGATGGATCTTTTACATCAATATCCCCATCTGCGTGATTGCATTACTGCTTTCATGGCATGGATTACCGGCCGATAAGCTTTCGGAGGAAAAGCAGTTCCTGGACTGGATCGGCATTTTGCTGCTGTCCCCCGCCTTCGCCCTGCTTATTCTGGGAATTTCAAAAATAAAATCACAGGGCGGGTTGAATAGCGGTGGGGTGCTTATCCCTCTGGCAATCGGGCTGCTCCTGATGGCGGCGTTTATTACTTACGCTTCAAAAACCAAAAATAAGCCGGTCATCGGTTTGTACCTGTTCCGGTCACGTAACTTCTCCATTTCCAATGCATTGCTCTTTTTGACCGGATTTATTACAAATGGCGTAATGCTTCTCCTTCCCTTGTACTACCAGCAAGTGCAAGGAGAAACTGTTTTGCTCGCGGGACTCCTTCTGATCCCACAGGGGGTCGGTATGCTGCTTACAAGAAGCTGGATCGGAAGGCTGGTGGACCAAATCGGTTCGAGGGTGATTGTTGTAGCAAGTCTGGCTGTTACGGCCCTCGGGACGCTGCCCTTCGCTTTCGCAGGTCCCGGTACAAGCCATGTATTGCTGGCGGCTGCACTGCTGATCCGGGGAGCGGGCCTCGGCGGTTTGCTGATTCCCATTATGGCTTCGGCCTATGTTGGATTGGAGAAAGCCCGGATCCCTGAAGCAACCATTGCCACGAGGATCCTGCAGACCATCGGAGGCGCATTTGGTACGGCCATCCTTGCAACCATCGTCTCCCATCAGCTTTCCGGCCAAACTGAAGCCGGCATCCGGGTGGTTACGGGTGCATACAACACGGCGTTTTGGTGGGCTGCGGCCTTTACTGCGGTCGCAATCCTGCCCGCATTTCTTTTGCCGGTCCGTAAAAGGGAGGAGGATAAACCGGCATAGGAAAATGGGTGGATCAAAGAGGTTGTTGGGTTGGGACAGGGGGATAAAAAAACTGTCCCCCTGTCCCCCACAAACGACAAATTTCCTCTGAATTAGGTCGTTATAACATGAAGGAATTGGCTGAGTTATGGTATAATATCCTCAGTTTGACAGCTAAAAAAGAAAATAGCCCGTAAACCGCCTTTGATTAGACGGTTTGCGGGCTTTGTTGTTTGCCATAAAACATAGCATAATTTTCATTTTTTAGAGGAAGCCAAAATATT
>JAFABI010000064.1 GCA_023426125.1 Bacillota bacterium | reverse complement strand
GCAACGGCAGAGGCAAAGGGCAGAACATGAAGTTCAAATACTATATATAACTAAAAAAAGATCAGTTCCAAAAGATTTTGATTTCAGTCATCTAAAATCTTTCTTCCTCTGTCCTCTGTCCTCTGTTCATTACGTTTGCGTGACGCAAGCGTGCAGGTAGCGCGGGGGCGGGCGCGAACGGTATGCTGCGGGCATGTGTGCGCTTCCTGCCATCGACCTCCAGCCGGTCAAGGCGTCCCTCGTCGCCGATCTGGTGGACCTGGTAAACGCCGACTTGTCGCGCGTCGTGAAGGCGGCGGCGGTCGGCTGCCCGGTGTGCAAGGGCGTCGGCATCGTCGGCGACGCGGAGGACGGCACCGACGCTACGTGCGCGCAGTGCGGCGGGGTCGGGGCAATCGAGTCGTTCGTCTTCGACATGGCGGCCCTGCAGACGCCGCGCGTCGGCCGGCTCATCGAGGGCTGGGACTACAAACAGGGCCAGCTGGTCCCGCGCTTTCGCGGCAAGACCCAGGCGTTTGCGCAGCTGACCAAGATCCTCGGGTTCGACAAGGCTGTGCTGGAGGTGTCGAATACGGTCTCGTTCGCCGACTCGCTGTCGGACGAGCAGCGCCAGCAGCTCATCGAGCAGGTCCGCGAGCTGGCAGTCGCGGGGGCGCTGTGATTCGCACGCTCGCCCAACCCGATACGGTCCTGGCGCTTATCCTGGCGGCCCGAACGAATTTTGCGGCCTTTGTCACGGCGGTACACCGGCCTAGGTTCGTTCACAGCTACTTTTCGCTGGAGGTCTGCCGGGCCGTAGACCAGTTCGTCGAGGACGTTATAGCCGGCAAGCGGCCGGTGCTGGTGCTGACCGGCCCCCCGCAGCATGGCAAGGAAATAGCCCACCACGTCCCGGTTCTCACGCAGAATCGCGGGTGGATCACGCACGGCGATTTGCGGGTCGGTGATCGGGTGTACCGACCCGATGGCACCAACACGCCAGTCGTGGCGCTGTCCCCCGACTGCGAGTCAGACATGCGCGTAACGCTGGCGGACGGATCGGTCATCGACACGCACAGCCGCCACGAGTGGCAGGTGCGGCACGGACGCAAGCGGATACGCGTCATGGAAACGCAGGAGATGCTGGCCGCAGGGTTGTGGCACGGTGAACGTGGCCGCCGCGGCTCGCGAGCTCAGTTTCAGCTACCACCGGTCGCGCCGTTGCGCAATGAGACCGCGGCCTTGCCCGTGGCTCCCTATGCGCTTGGCGTTTGGCTCGGCGATGGTGAGCGTACATCGGGTCGCGTCACAGTGGCCCGCGGCGATGCGGCCATGCTGGACGCTGTGGAAGCGTGCGGATACCCGCTAGGCGCGACGTGGCGGTGCAACGAAAACGACGTGCACGCAAATTTTCCGGGCCTGCGCGACGCGCTCCGCCAGGCTGGCATGCTGTGCAACGGGATGGCGGACCCGAAGCGAATCCCGGATGCCTATTTCACGGCAAGCTATCAGCAACGGTTGGAGCTGCTGGCAGGGCTGATTGACTCGGATGGCTACGTCTATCCAGCCAACGGGCGCGTCACGTTCTCGAATACCGAGCCGGAGCTGGTGCGGTCGGTGGAACGGCTGGTTGCTACCTTCGGCTGGCGCGTGACAACTACGTGGTTCGACCCGCATCTCACGACTTCGGGCATTCAAGGCGTGAAGCGCGTGGCGCAAGTTTGCTTCCAGCCCGACATAGTGGTGCCCTGCGCTGTGGACCGCTATCGGGCCGCGTTCAAGCCTGCGACGCAAAAGCGCCGTCGATCGGTCGTGAGCATTGAGCGCGGGTCCTTCGGGCCGGGCCGCTGCATCCAGGTGGCGCACCCCGACGGCATGTACCTGGTCGGCGACAAGCTTGTCCCGACGCACAATTCCTCGTTGATTTCCCGATGCCTGCCGCCGTACCTATTCGGCCGGCTTGGTCCGCAGCTTGGCCAAGCCAACATCGCCTGCGCGTCCTACGCGCTGTCGCGCGCTGCCGCGAACGCCCGCGATGCCAAGGCGATCATGGCCGAACCGATCTTCCGGGAGATATTCCCGCACGCCTCGATGCTGGGCTTCCGCACCGGCGTGCAGCGCGCGGACGAGTTCACCACTCCGGCCGGCGAGCTGTACGCGGTCGGCGTGGGCGGACCGCTGACCGGCAAGTCCGTGCACGTGGGCCTGATAGACGACCCGACCAAGGACGCCCTGGAAGCGCTCAGCCAGACCACCCAGGACGGCCTGGAATCCTGGTACGACGCGGTTTTCACGACCCGGCTGCAGCAGCGGTCCGGTCAGGTCATCATGGGCACGCCATGGTCGGCGCACGACTTGATCGCCCGCGTCCACGACAAGCATGTCGGAAAAGCCAGCTACCGGCGCCTGCAGTTCGTCGCGCTCAACTATCCCGACGAGGTGGGCTACAACCCGGACCAGCCGGTTGGCCCGCTGGTCCCGGCGCTGCATACCGAGGAAAAGCTGCGCGAGATCATGGCCACCATGGCGGCCTCGTGGTGGGCGGCCATGTACCAGCAGGCTCCGCTCGCAGCCCTTGGCGCGATCTTCAACCCGGATGGGGTGCGCTACTACCGACGCGCCGACCTGCCGCCGCACTTCATCAAGGTCGTGCTGTCGGTCGACGCCGCATTCAAGGACAAGAAGTCGAGCGACTACGTGGCGGCCGGCGTGTGGGGCAAGACCGTCGACGGTCGCGTGTGGCTGCTGGCCATGCGCCGCGAGAAGCTCAGTTTCACCCGCACGGCCGCGGCGATCGTGGATCTCAAGCGGGCCCACAAGCAGGTGGGCCGCGTTCTCATCGAGGACGCGGCCAACGGCCCGGCGTTGATCGATCAGCTATCGGCGCACATCCCCGGCATTGTCGGCGTGCCACCCTCGGGCTCGAAAGAATCGCGCGCCTCGGCCGTATCGTGGGTCTGGGAGAACGGCCAGGTCATGCTGCCGCACCCGGACGACATGCCGGCGATCAAGCCCATCGTCTCCGAGATCATCGGGTTCCCCGACACACGTAACGACGACGCCGTGGACTGCATGGTCCTGGCCCTGCAGGATCTATGCCTACGCGATCCGATCAGCAGCATGATTACCGCCGACGTGTTGCGTCTAGCCGGTAGGCCGCCGGTAGGCCGCCGGTAGGCCGCCGGTAGGCCGCCGGTAGGCCGCCGGTAGGCCGCCGGTAGGCCGCCGGTAGCCACGCTGGTGTAACATCGTCCCCAAATTCAGGAACCGACCATGACCGGACATCGCACCAAGCCCCAAACGACCAGCACGGCCGGCAGCGCCCCGCCCGCACCGATGCGGCCGGCAAGGGTCTCGCCGGCCGTGCTGGCCGATGCGGCCACGACCGACCGCCCGGCCGCCTCGTCTCTGGCCATGGCCACCGCGATCCCGACGGACGCGGAGCGCTACACGGTGCGCGAACGCGACGCTGCGACGCATGCGATGGACTACAGCCTCGGGGCCCGCGATGCGCTCACGTTCGTGGATTCGACCAGCTGGCCCGGCTTCCCGACGCTGGCCCTGCTGGCCCAGCTGCCCGAGTACCGTACGATGCACGAGACGCTGGCCGATGAGGCCGTGCGCACGTGGGGGCAGGTTACGTGCACGTCCGACGACGCGGCCGCGGCCGCCAAGCTGCCCAAGCTGATGCAGGCCCTGGACCGCTACGGAGTACGCGCGCTGGTGCGTACCGTGGTCATCCACGACCAGGCATTCGGCGGCGCGCACGTGTTCCCGCAGCTGCGCGCAGCCGCGGACGACTTGCCGTGTGATGCGCCCCTGCTGATGCGCCCGGAGTTCGTCGCGAAGGGGTGTCTGGCCGGCTTCGCTGCGATTGAGCCGTACTGGGTGACGCCCAACGCCTACAACGCGACCGATCCGACGAAGCCGAATTTCTATCAGCCCGAGTCATGGTACATGCTGGCCAAGCAGGTGCACGCTTCGCGCCTGTTCACGGTCATCTCGCGCCCGGTGCCAGACATGCTCAAGGCGGCCTATTCGTTCCGCGGCGTGTCGCTCTCGCAGCTGGCCATGGCCTACGTGGACAACTGGTTGCGCACCCGGCAAAGCGTGTCGGACACGGTCAAACAGTTCTCGATCACCTACCTCAAAGCCGATTTGTCGCAGATGCTGCAGCCGGGCGGGACGCTCTCGCTCATGGAGCGCGCCCAGCTGTTCAACCTGTACCGAGACAATCGCAACCTCGGCCTGGTGGACATGAACCAAGAGGACCTGGCGCAGATCAACACGCCGCTGTCGGGCCTGGACGCGTTGCAGGCCCAGGCCCAGGAGCAGCTGGCCGCCGTGTCGCACATCCCGCTCGTGAAGCTCCTGGGGATCACCCCGGCCGGGCTGAACGCCAACAGCGACGGCGAGATCCGGGTTTGGTACGACTACGTGGCCGGCTACCAGGCGCACAACCTGTCGCCGCTGATGCGCCGCATCCTGGAGCTGGTGCAGCTGTCCGAGTTTGGCGAAATAGACCCGGGCCTGAGCTGGGAGTGGAATCCGCTGTACGAGCTGACCGACCTGGAGCTGGCAGACATGCGCGAACGCAACGCGCGCACCGATCTGGCCTACATGGAGGCTGGCGTGGTCAGCGGCGAACAGGTGCAGGAGCGTTTGGCCGCTGACCCGCAGTCTGGCTACACCGGCCTGATGGCCGAACGCGACACGCTGGACGAAGTCGAGGACATCGCCCAGCGCATGTTGGCTGAAGCGGCCGCGCCCAACCTGGCTACCGAAGACGAGCCCGCAGACGATCCGGGCGCCGTCGCGCAGCAGGCGGCCACCAACCCGGCCGACGACGGCCTGCAGGACTGACCGTGCCCACCCTGACCGCCAAAGGCCGCCAGGACAAACAGCTGCCGGAGGTGCGGCCGGCATTGGCCGCTGAGCAGAAGTACCGGCGCGCCCTGGCAATTGCCGTCCGGGCCATGGCCAAGTCGGTCGAATACTGGACCAAGGCCAAGTACCGCAAGGCTTTGGCGGCCAATCAGGCCGCGCAGGCCATCCCGGACCCGCAGACTGAGCGGGCGCAGGACGCCAGTCCGTTTGCCGACCAGCGCGAGCTGCGTCGCGAGCTGGAGAACCTGCGCAAGCGCTGGATGCGTTACTTCGACAGCATGGCCCGCAAGCTGTCGCTGGATGTGGTCGAAGCGGCCTACCAGGCCAACCGGCAGGCGTGGCAACAGCGCGTGCGCCGCGAGGGCTTCGACATCCCGATGCAGCTGACGCGCGCGCAGCGCACCATCATGGACGTGAAGGTGGCCGACAACGTGTCGCTCATCAAGTCGATCCCGGAACAGTATTTCACCCGGATCGAGGGCGACGTGTCGCGCAGTTTTCTGGCCGGGCGTGACCTGGACACCATCGCGCACAAGTTGCGTGACACGGGCGAGGCGACCGTCAAGCGCGCCGCGCTGATCGCCCGCGACCAGTCCAACAAGCTTACCGCGCAGATGAACAGCGCGCGCCAGAACGAGCTGGGCATTCGCTACGCGTACTGGAAGCACAGTTCGGCCGGCAAAGAACCGCGCAAGACGCACATTCGGGCCAGCCGCGAGCATTGGATCTACGACACGCAGGTCGGCATCGACTTCGGCGACCAGTTCGGTTTCGTATTGCCGGGTGTCGCGATCAACTGCCGGTGCGGGTCGCGCAGTATCGTCCCGGCGATCGATGGCCCGCTAGGTCCTGACGATCTGGTTCAGGTGCCGGGCTTCCCCGGTGCGTTTACGCGCAAGTGACCCAGCGTCCAGCGCACATCGTCGATGATGTCCCCCACCGGCGCGCGCCGCGTGTACGTACCGACCCGCTCGCCCATCGGCCGCACGGTCGCGGACTGCACCACCAGCGCATCGTCCACTACGCTGACCGCCCACACGCCGCCCGCCGCCATGCAGCGCCACTTGACAATTTCAGCGAGGACGCGGGGCGGTACGCCACGCGACGGCACGATAAGAGTGGGAAATATATTTGACATGCGCGAAACCCTAGCACATTTCTTGCGTTACGCCCACCGCCCCCGGTTGCGCGGCGTGGAAACCCTGTTATTCTCGCGGTCATGACGGTGACAACGGCCACGTTTGCATTCGACCGACAGTCCGCGCGCAGCTTCGACGCGGACGGCCGGATGCGGGTGCGCGACTGCATCATCTCGGTGGCCGAGATCAACCCGTACTACGGGCGGGAGATCCCGAACGCGCAGGCCCTGCAGCTCGCGCCGAATCGGGTATATGACCTCTACCGCGACCCCGGTGCGCTGTCGGCGGCGGCCGACTCGTTCAATGGCCTGCCGCTGATGATCCGCCACGTGGCGCAGACGGCCGACGAACCGCGCAAGGAATACCAGGCCGGCAGCGTGTACAACACGCGATTTGAAGACGGCAAGCTGCGCGCCGATTTGCTGGTATCCGACGCCAAGGCCATCCAGTACATCGAGTCGGGCGAGCTGGCCGACCTGTCCAGCTCGTATCGCTACACACCCGACATGACGCCCGGCGAAGTCGATGGCCGCAAGTATGACGGCCGCATGATCGACATTGCCGGCAATCACGTTGCGCTCGTCGAGGACGGGCGCGCCACTGGTGCACACGTCGCCGACAGTGCCCTGTTATTCCAACCTGGAGCCTCTACCGTGGACCCGACTGACAACACCCAACCGAACGACACGCCCGACGTGGCCCAGGCGCTGCTCCTGCTGACGCAGAAGCTGGCTGACATCGAATCGCGGCTCGCCGCCGTCGAGACGAAGGACACCACCCCGGCACTCGAACTGACCGACACCGACGAGGACGGCGAGGCCGAGATTGTCGCCACTGACGAGGACGGCGAGGCCAAGCGGGGCGACAAGGACGACGACAAGGACAAGCCCCCGGTCGCAATGGACGCCAAGAGCGTGCGCGCCGTGGTCGATGCGGCCGTCAAGGCCGAGCGCGCCCGCGCCGATGCGGTCGCACGTGCCAAGCAGGCCACCCGCGTCGTGCTGGGCGACATGATCGCCATGGACAGCGCGAGCGACATCTACCGCGCAGCGCTCAAGGAGCGTGGCGTGGACGTGTCGGCCATCCCGGCTGGCGCCGAACAGGCGGCCTGGACCGCGATCCAGTCCGTCGCCGCGCCGCGCCGCGAGGCGGCGCTGGCCAACGACAGCAAGGCGGCCGGCAAGCCGGCGTTCGACCTGTCGCACATCCGCATCAAGGGCTGATCGCCCTCAACCAGGAGCTACAAGCATGTTTCAGAATCAGGTGGCCGTAACTCCGGCGATCGGTATCCCCGGAGACTTCGCCTCGACCAACCCGCGCCAGCATCTCGTTTCCGGCACTGCCGACCAGTTCATGGTCGCCGATGCCGATGGCGTGACCATCGCGCACTTCGCCATCCTCAACGCCGACGGCACCGTCACCAGCCTGCCGGCCTTCGCCGACGTGACCCCGTCGCGTCTGGGCTTCGTGCACCGTGCGCTTGGCTCGGCGCTGATTACCACCTGGCTCGCCGAGGCCGGTTCGGTGATCCAGCCTGGCCAGGGCGTGGAGCTGTTCGCCCTCGGCGACTTCTTCGCGGTCGCCGACGCGATCACCGGCACGCCGACCCGCGGCGCAGCGGTGATCTGGGACCCGGCTACCGGCCTCATCAACATCGGCGCGACCGCCGGCGCGGCCACCGTGGACACCGGGTTCATTCTGCTGTCCGAGACGGCAGTCGCCGGACAGATCGTCATGATCGGAAAGAACGGCGCGTAAGCGGCCACCAACCAGAGGAACCAGAACCGTGAACGAACGCGCCGAAATTTCCAACCTGCGCCGCCATGGCATCGTGCTGCCGGACACCGTCCAGCACGTGACCCAGGAGGCATCCGACTACGCCATGGACGCCGTAAGCCTGGCGCCCACCCTGGTCACCACGGCCAGCGGCGGTATCCCGGCCTTCCTGACCACCCGCGTCGACCCGCGCGTCATCCGCGTGCTGGTTGCACCGATGGCGGCGGCCAAGATCCTGCCCGAGGTCAAGAAGGGCGACTGGACCACCAGCACCCAGGTGTTCGTGGTGGCCGAGTCGGCCGGCCAGGTCGCCACCTACGGCGACTGGTCGCCCAACGGCAAGGCCAACGCCAACATCAACTACCCGAGCCGCCAGAACTACCTGTTCCAGACCTGGACCGAGTGGGGCGAGCGCGAGCTGGCGCTGGCCGGCGAGGGGTATGTGGACCTGGCCGCCGAGATCGACCGCGCGTCGGCCTTGGTAATGGCCAAGTTCCTCAACCGCTCGTACCTGCTGGGCGTGGCGGGTCTGCCGAACTACGGCCTCATGAACGACCCGCGCATCCCGGCCCCGGTTGCCGCGGGTGTGGACTGGTCCACCGCCGAGCCGGAGGTCATCGCCAACTCCGTCGTGACCATGGTCGGCCGTCTGGTCGCTCAGTCCGCCGGCCTGATCGACGGCTCCGAGCGCTTGGTGGTGGCCCTGCCGCCGTCGGCCCTGAACGACATTAACCGCACCAACAGCTTCGGCCTGTCGGCCGCCGCGAAGATCAAGCAGACCTACCCGCTGATCGAGTTCGTGGCGGTGCCGGAGTTCGACACCGCGGCTGGCCGGCTGGTGCAGATCTGGGCGCCCGAGGTGGACGGCCAGCCGACCGGCGAGGTCGCGTTCTCCGAGAAGCTGCGCGCCCATGCGATCGAGCGATACTCGTCGAACTTCCGCCAGAAGAAGTCGGGCGGCACGTTCGGCGCGGTGATCTACCAGCCCTTCGCGGTCACCCAGGCAATCGGGGTGTGATTTTCACAGCCCAACCGCCAACGGCGAGTAGAAAAGGCCCGGCTCCGCCGGGCCTTTTCTTTGTGCTATCCTCGCCCGC
>JAFABI010000024.1 GCA_023426125.1 Bacillota bacterium | reverse complement strand
AGCTTTTCCGTGATTGAGCTCAAATGTTTGCGGTCTCGATGGGTTCTTATATAATAGATACCCTAAATCCGTTGCCGGTGACTGGGTATAAGTAATTGTAAGTATCATGTTTACACCTCTTAGCTTTATTTTTCAATAAACTACACTTCTCCATCTGATAAAAAATTCGATATAAAATTACTGTATTCCTCTTTCATCGGTAAATCATAATCTACCTTAATTCTTCTTCTATTAGCAATTACTTCGCTATCGTTCTGGGGATTAATACAAGGTTTTTGATAAACTTCCCAATATAGACCAACGCCTCGTTTCTGCCAATTTGGAATATCATTAAAATTAATTCCATTCTCAAACAGAAGCTCATTCTTTAAACCACAATTCATAAGATGGTCTGTTGTTGTAATCATATAGTCCCGGAAGCGGACATCATAAGGACTTTCAAATTGATGAACTTCCTTTGTTAGCCTGGTGAAACCTCTACCATCTATTCGTGCAACCATATATACTTCAGGGACAACACAATAATCATGCGCTGTCTCATATACCCTCATCTTTACATCAAGATCATCAAATTTCATTTTTCCACTCCTCAACAACAAACTTGTTTTCTTCTTCAATATGGACATAGTACAGTTCATCGAAGCCTTCATTCATATCGGGCAGTTGCAGTCTGGCATGTGTACTTTTAATCCCTGCCAGAGGAATCCGTTCCTTTCCCTCTCGCTCTTTATTCCTGAGAACTGCTTCATTTATGCCTGATTGAAAATAATAGCCGATTACTTTTAATCCCGCTTTTTTTGCAATTTCTATGTATTTCTTCCTTTCATCTGCCGTCGAATTAGTATTATCGACAACAAAAGGCTGCTTTGCTCTGATACAGGCATCAAGAAATATATCCTCCCTGTTCCTGGTCTTCAGCATATCCAGATTTATCCTCATATGAGTCCTGAAAAACTTCTCTTTATAAAACGTACTTTTGCCAGTAGCCTGAATTCCGATAAAAATTACAGCTTCCATATCTACCTCTTACAAAAATTATAAATAAAAAGTGGTTAAATCCATTTTCCGGACTTAACCACTCTATTCTTTAAAAAATTTGTGTAACACTCAACTTTACTGAATTATAACTGGATACGTTTACACAATAGAGGATTAAGCCAATGCATTACTCTTCCAATACCTGGTTCGTGATTCAATTCAAGTGATATTCCGTTTTTTCTCAGTTCCAAGGAACAAGTCTTATACATTGTCCATCCTCCTTTCTTCCATTCACTAAAGTTAATGACATTTTAATATACCCGCTATTCCCTGTCAACAGTTTTCACTTCTGTAATATTGTTGTAATCTATTATCGCCTACAATCTTCTTAGCCTATTAGCCTCTCTAATTATTCTTTCTATTAGTTCTTCATCACGCATCTGGTATATGCTGTTATATACTCTTTCGTCAATATAATCGTCTATTTCCAACCAAACAATCAAATCTTCGGGATAATTTAAATCCCTGACATAAGTATATATTTCATGCGCCCCTTTAATTGGCTCAAGTGAACCGTCAAGAATTTTCTCTGCTAAATACTTAACGCATATTCTTGCATTTTCGATGAAGGGTGGAAATCCCCATCCCAGTTCATCCAATGATTTATAAAAGTACTCCTCTAATTCCGGCTTATAAAGAGGCTTCATAAAGGATGCTAAAATTTTTACAGATGGTGTCTCAATGCCTTTTACCAATTGCTCAATAGCCCAATCGACATATTCCGTTGCATCTGCTTCTCCTTTTGATATTCTTGAACAAAAATAATACGTTGAAATATCCATCATAACCTCATCCACCTGCTTTCAACCATCAATAATCATATTGCACTTACATAATAAGTTACTCAGACCAGTGACTAATAAGTATCTTTAAATAGTCATTAAGGTTTGAATAGTAAAATCTTTCGTTAACTTTCTCCTGTTCATGAATATTAATTTTCTCTGATTTGCACCAAGGACAAATTAAAGGAAGGTCGCTTTCCTTTGATTTCTCAATATGTATATCAGCTATAACACTGGAGGTGATTTATATAAATCAAAAATAGCTTGTATTCTATCATTTATGCAGTATTTTCTCTTTATTGATCTATATACTGAATTACTTCTATTCTTTTGAGATATCTTAAATATTTTTAATTCACGCTTTAAATTTTCTTTTATATTTTCTCTCGCTTTTGGTTCTAAGGGAGTAATTATAGGTTTCATTCCCCCATCTTCATGCTTTACAAATCTGATATCATGGCATTTCGCCTCAATCATTTCATCTTTAATATCATATCCTACAACTAAATCTGTATGTAAATACTCACTTAAAGTAATAAACAAATACTCCCATATGGATTCCAATCTAAAGATTACATTTTCACAATAATATGCTCTGACTTTTAAGCTGCTATCATTTTCAAAAGCTGCTTTACACAAAGCTGCTGAAATACATAATTCATCATTATAGTAGTTTTTTAATTGTTCAATTAGCGGCAATATGTATAAGAACATGCCCGTATCAGGAGATATTCTATTAACTTTCCCATGCATAATTTCGAATCTACTTCGATGAATATCGAGGTGTTTATTTGCTTCACTAATGGCATGTTCATGAAAACTTGTAAAATTATCAATGCTTGATATGCAATTAGTAGCTTCAATACCCATTTTTCGTTCTATTCTCCTTCTTATTAAGCTTTTTTGCAGAATCTTAAATAATTGATTCATTACACGCACCTACTCTTATAATTCACCGAGAACAAATTTAATATTACTCATCAGATGCCTTAAAGTTATAGACAGGCCTAATTATCTTGCTGATTTCCACAGCATCCTGAATATTAGCAATGATCTCCTCCATAGGTTTATAAGCAAACGGAGCCTCATCCAGCGTATCCATGGACAGTGAGGTCGTATAAATACCATTCATTGATTTCCTAAACTCATCTAATGACAGGCTGCGCTTTGCCTGCTTCCTGCTCGTCAACCTGCCGGCTCCATGAGGCGCCGACTGATTCCAGTCATCATTTCCTTTTCCTGTGGCGATGATGCTTCCATCTCTCATATTTATCGGAATAATTACAACCTCACGCTTTTTCGCAGAAATTGCACCTTTTCTCAGGATCATTTCATCCAGATCAATATAGTTATGTATAGTCGTAAAACTATCTGCCACATTAAAGCCCATTTCACGGATAATAACCTCAGCTATAGCCTTTCTGTTGTATTCGGCAAATTTCTGTGCTATACGCATATCGTGGATGTAATCATCAAAGCTTTGGCCTTCGACATAAGCCAGGGCACTATTCATTTTTGTTTTTTCCTTTTCTATTTCTGCCTGGATCTCCTTGGCTCTTCCTTTCGACTTTAATTCAGCAATAATAGCGTCATTGCTTTTCCTTACAATCTCTTTCGCTGCTCTGTCCTGATAATACTCGGCAATTTGTTTCCCTAAATGTCGGCTGCCCGAATGAACTACCAAATAAATATTTCCATCCTCATCTTCATTCATTTCAATGAAGTGATTCCCCCCTCCCAGGGTACCGATGCTTAAGGATGCCCTTTTCAGGTCAACGTGCTCCTTGCATTTTAAGCTGTCAAGGTCTATAAACTCCTTGTATTCATGCGGTGTTTCACGAACATCAAATCCGCTTGGAACATAGCTTCTTATAACCTTATCAAGTTTATCAGAATCAGCCTTTGTTTTTTCGAGCATGCTGACAAACATCCCGCAGCCAATATCAACGCCAACCAGATTAGGAACAATCTTGTCTTTTATGGTCATCGTTGTTCCAATCGTACATCCTGCGCCAGCATGAGTATCGGGCATGATTCTGATCCGGCTGTCTTTCACAAACCCCTGACTGCAAAGCTCCAGTATTTGACCTGCTGCTTTTTCTTCCACATTATCAGTGAATACTTTTGCTGTATTATATTTTCCTTTGATTTCTATCATAGCCTCACCTCTCATATAGCAAATCCCCCTTGCCAAAAATTAATAGCAAAGGAGACCGCTAACATTACATTTATAATCTCACACTCCGCATTTTTTGTCACCGACTTTATTAGACAGCAGAGTATTAAGCTGTTCAAGCAGGCTGCCCCCGCCTGTCAGCGAAACATTGCCGATTTTTTCGCAAATTTTCTCCAGGAACTCAAGCTCTTTCAGCCTGTAAAGCGTCTGGTTTTCCTCCATTAGCTTTGCAGTATTTAAAAGGCTCCTCGTTGAGGCAATTTCTTCTCTCCTGGTAATAACATTTGCCTGTGCTTTCTTTTCAGCAATCAGTACAGTGTTCAATATATCCTTTATATCTCCGGGCAATATGATGTCCTTCAAACCAGCGAATAGAAATTCTACACCGTAACTACTGCTTTTATCCTTCAGTTTTTCAAGAACATAGCTCCCAATTTCCTGTTTCTTCAAAAGAAGGTCATCCAGCCTCAAAGCTCCGACATATTCCCTCAGGATCAGCTGCAGAACTATATAGAGCTGTTCCTCAAAGGATTTTACCTCAACGACCTTCAAAGGCTCTGTTATCCTGTAATGACATACGAAGTTCAGCCTCAATGTGATTTTGTCCTCCGTCATGATTTCCTGGCCGGCCATATCCAACTGCTGCTGCCTCAGATCTACATTCTTTACTGCAACAAGAACAGGGCCCTTCCAGAAGAAATACCTGCCGGGTTCCATAGTCTTTTGTATCACATTGTTGTAGTAAAGTATGCCTTTTTCATGGTTTGCAACCTCATAATAACCGACAAAGCCCGCGAGCTTGGGGCTGTTATATGTAGATGCATCGATATCGGGACTCACTTCAGGATTCCTGATATCAACAACTTTGAAGCTATGCTTCTTCAGGGCATTCCAGAATGCATACTTGCCGGATTTTAAAACATCCATCAGCTTGTCGTCTTCAAAGTGAATGGCAATTTCATAATCCTGGACATCCAGCACTGTAAGCTCTTTTAGCAGCTCCTCATCTCCAAGAAACAGGTTTATGTTTTTCCCGGCCGCGTCAAAGGCCCTGTTAACATCGGATATAACAACACTATATTTAACAAATGGATTAAGTGAGTGTCTCCCGGGCTTTAAGCACTTTACGTAGTTACCATCCCTGAATAACAAACCTCTTTCATCCTTTTTAATAATTACCTTCATTCTGATCCGTCCTTTCAATAAAAATTACTTTTTGAATCCTTTTCAAGAATCCTCCCGCAGCATTGGCGGAGTGCTGCTTTAGGCTACTGCTTACAAGTCGTTGCATATGCGCCATTTAAACTTCAGGCTCTGCCTGACAATTTAATCTGAACTTCATATACAATGACCAGCTTGCCATATCCGGTATCCGCGCACTTCAGGGCTTAATCTCCGGTGCTTTTGAAAAACTATCTGCAAAAGCCTGAGGATTCTCTCCAAAGATCCCTTTGGATTACTTCGATTTTAATCGAGTGCTAACCATAGCAATCAGACCCTTCATCTGATGGGGATTCGAACCCCATACGCTTGCCGAATGCTCTCAGGAAGTTACCTATTATATTAACTAAGTACTAATAGCAATCTCCCATATCCCTTTGAGCTCAGAGGAATCGAACCTCCAAACTTCGGCTTTGAGTCCCGCTTTCCCGGTATACCTCTGACGACGAAGTAAAAGGCACCGCAAGACCATTCAGAAATCTTTGCATTGGGAAGAGGAACAATTTTAGTATACGGGAATGGATTACCAGTTTACAGACAAAAAGTTTGCAACCTTTGTCATGTCGCAAACTTTTTAATATTTCAGATTAAATCAATATATTCAGAAACTTGAGACTTCAGTATTTCAATCAATTCCTCATCCATAAAAGTATAATCATCTGATATACCCAGAATGATTACTTTTTTATCTCTAAGAATATCTCCAAATTTTTCTTGAATTCTTCTCAAGTGTTTTTTCTCCATTACAAAGATCATGTCCGCCCAACCGATATGCCCGCCTGTCACTTTAATTCTGGCGTTGTTTTCCGTTCCGGCCGATCTTACTTCGTGACCATTAACCCCATTAAAAATCTTCTCAGCAGTAAGACTTCTCCATTGATTTCTACTACATAAAAATAGTATCTTTATCTTAATCACTACCCATTCTTTTCATTATACATTTCTATGGACTTTTTCACTCTTCTTATAACCTCATCAGCAATTCTTTGTGGAGAGACTACTTTCGCATAAGGTCCGAGTGAAATTATATTCCGTATCAGGTTTTCTTCCTCAAAAAGATAATAATTGAGCCGTATTTCGTATTTATAATCTCCCAGCTCTCTGGCAGTCCTCTCCATTCCGGAAAAACACATAAAGCATCTTTCCATTGCTGCCTTTCTGTCTGTGACCTCCAGAATTACCGGTTCCTCGGAATATTTTTGTTCAAACAGCAGCTGCTTCGCAGTTTCTCTATCTATGCCAACTTCCTCATCAACGATCCTTAAATCTGAAAGTGTAAAAATATTGGCCATTATAGGACGTTTATCGTCTATGGAATACATAGAAACTCTGAATCTGCCATCTCTCATCTATTCAAAATAAGGTCCGCGAAAGACTGTTGATTCTTTCCTATAACCTTTTGCTCAAATTCCCCTTCATCAATAATCCTTACAATATCACTTTTGACCTTTCCATCCGCACACTCATTGATAACCCTGAATATCAGCTGGAAGTATCGGTTTTTTACTTCATTGAACAATTCCATATGAAATAAGCATCTCCTTCCAGTCCTTCAGAAGTCTTTCTGCCAACTGCGGGCTCTCCAGAACCCTGACATAGCCTGCATACCCCCTGATCCAGGGAATAAGCTCGCCGCTGTCATTGATCTGAAAGCATATATGATAACGCCCATTATCAATTTTCTCCAGAGTTCCACCGGGTATTTCATTCATAATCTTATCTATGATATAACCTTCAGTTGATTCATCAATAATGACTTCAAGCTTTACATTCTCAGGCACTTTCGCTTCATCAAGGGATACGCTGGACCAGCTACAGCACATCTGCTTTTGATACACTTCATCAAAATCGCTTCTCTGAAATATTTCATCCAATATTTCAACGCTTTCTATCCTATCCAGCCTGGATACAATGCATTTGCCATACCAGGCTTAAGGGTAGGGTCATTTGCAATGATGTCAACCTTCTTTACGAAGAAGCCCCGGAGGCATATAAGAATATCGATACAGTTATTCAAAGCTTGATTGAGTTCGGATTGATAAACATAATTGCAACCTTTAAACCCATTTTAACTTATAAAGCATA
>JAFABI010000020.1 GCA_023426125.1 Bacillota bacterium | reverse complement strand
AGCTTTTCCGTGATTGAGCTCAAATGTTTGCGGTCTCGATGGGTTCTTATATAATAGATACCCTAAATCCGTTGCCGGTGACTGGGTATAAGTAATTGTAAGTATCATGTTTACACCTCTTAGCTTTCATTTATAAATATTCTAAATCTCATGTTAGTTACTTAGCATTAATGTCTGCCTCATGCAGCTCTAGTAAATTATTGTAGAACTCTTCACCTAATAGATTAATTGTCTTGCATCTCGCCTTCTTTGTAGAAATATTCATAGGGTGCATGTGCCATTGGATATATTTCGTTACTTCAAGCATTTTTTCCTTTGACAGATGACGCAAATAAAATACGCCCATGTATGCCGATACATTTTGATGACCATAGAAATGTGCAACATCCGTGGGATTACCCTTTGAATCCTCAAACTTCTTCGTAAACTTTTTACCTATATCATGCATTAATGCTGCAATTGCGAGTACATCATCATCGTAATGCTCCTTGATATATTCCATACACTTTTTACAATGCTCCCCTATCGTTAATGTATGATAAGGGTTATCCTGGGAAATTGTATCCAGTTCCTCAAAAAGTTCAGCTATATCAAATTTATCGTCATCATTAAACGCAATCTCAATGTGATCCCACCCTTCGAAATATTGAGGAATAAAAATTCCTTTATACATATTCTCAATTACTTTCTCAGGGACTCTTCTGTTCCTACCGCTATTCTGTCTCATACACTTTTCATATGGGGTAGCAACCATATAGCATTCTTTATAACATCCTATCTTCAATCCTTCTATAAAGACTTTTCTCTTTTTGTAACTTGGATTCGTTGCATCGTAAACTACACTTTTGCCATCCAGCAAATCTCGACTGATTCTTTTATGCAATTCTTGAAAAATCAACTCATTACTACCTTGATTATCAGCATCTCCAAACAGCTCTTCCCTCAAGTCATCTGAAGAATGCAGAACCGCATTTTCCTTAATAGATAATTCCTTTGCAATAGTGCTTTTCCCGCTTCCTGGTAGGCCAACCATCATTATGAACTTATTCATCTATACTTCCTCCAAGTCAGCAAACAAAGCAGCACATGTTGGTTCCAGCGCCATCTCGTTTATTTTTCTGTATTTAGTACTATTAACATAGCAGGTTTTTAAAACATGGTATTCGCCGTTCAAGTATTTCTGCCGCAAATATCCCTGTATTTCTTTGGGACAATTTTCAGTGACCCAAATCATATATTCCTTCCTATCTTCCTTGGGGGCTTTGCTGTAATAATCCTCAATCTTCTCATTCATGCTTTGCATATACTCGTAAATAACCTTTGCAACTCGGTTTAATTTCTCTTTATAGTTATCGGGCACCTTACTGATTAAGTCATCATACATACTATCTGCAATACTTTTGATAATTATATTAACTGAGGAGAATTTATTTAAAACTCTATGCAGTTCAACATAATCATCACACTTAAGCTTTATCATGTGTCCGTCAATATTTAAAACCCATCCTTCCTTTTCGCTGGATTTTAACCTTTTAACATCCTGCATTATCTCCTCAAAGCACCGGTTTTCTATCTTAGTCATAGGAACTCCATACATAGATGCGTAGCTTTGTACCTCCTTGTAAGATAGCTGTTTTCCGGTAAAAACATTTCTCATCCCGATTAGATACATGCCTTCTTGCTCAGGCAAATAATTAACTACATGTGCATCCTTTATACTAATGTACTCGAAAACAAAGGTAAAATCAGGGTTCTCCGAAATCATCTTTTTATGGCTTTTGGTTAGTCTACTATAGCCATCCTCCAGCCTCCACGAGCTATTTCGATCAAGAGCCATACTTCCTGAAATAAAAATATTCCCATCATAATACCTTGCATTTTGCATTGATCCATCAAGTTTATCGGTAATCTCAATCGATTTAGCACTTTCGATTTTATTTAAAATGTTTTCAAGCTTGTTTTCTTCAACTTCGCTAAGATTAAAAAACTTTCTAAAGGGAGCTAAAACCAATTGTTCATTTACAACGTCAATAACAACACTCCTGCATTCCCTGTAAACACTCTCGGGATTTGTCCACATACTTTCATGCATCTCATCCATACCATATCGGATTAAAATAAAGTTGTTGTGCTGTTTTACTTTTAAATGGCAAAAAATCTTATAGTATTCCTTATTAGCCAGCCTTGATAGCCAGTCTTCAAATTTGATAGTATCTATCGAACCAAACTTCTCTCTATAATCGCTTTTAATTTGCATTACCAAATTAAATACAGGATTCCAATTGTAGACGCTCATTACTTCACCTCAAGTTCAAATATTAATAAAAAAGTGGCTAAATCTATTTGCTAGACTTAACCACCCTACCGTTCATTTATTATTTACGTAATGTCTTTCTATACTGAAAGTATTATCTGCTTTTACGTTTAAATAATAGAGGATTAAGCCACTGTATATACATATTCATACCTGGTTTATGAATCAATTGAAGAGATATACCATTTTTTCTTAGTTCTTGGCAATGAGCTATATACATTGTTCATCCTCCTTCCTAAAAGCAAACATGTTGTATTAATAAAGTTAAGCTTATTTTATTACACCCTCTATTATCTGTCAACTAATATAACTCCTGTAATATTATTGTAACTAACTCATTGCCGACTAAAATTTTCTCCATAACAAAATTAACTGACTCATTCTCCAGCATCATACTCACTTTATAATGAATATGGTCTCCATCTTCAAATTTCTCGGAAGCCAGAATGAGTAGATGTTTGGTCAAAGAAGTCAAGCCTAAAGAATTGGCTTTGATAACAAACTCTCCACCAGGGTCTTTAGCCCCTATTATAGCTCCATCCTCTAGCTCAAATTTATTACCATTCATATTTATAACCACTCTCATGTATATTCCCCCCTATCTCCTTGTTTCAATAAGAAAGCTTAACTCTTTTAATGCACTGGTGGGCACAATATCTTTCCTTCTGACAACATCAAACAGGTTAATAATTCTTTCCCTTGTAGCTCCATCTGGCTTTAAATAAATACTGGAAGCTCTAATGAGCCATCTACCCAATAATTCCTTCGCCTTATCCAAAACTATTCCCTACCTTAAAAATATCAATTCAGATATGAATAATATTGTGAAGGATTACTCCAAACTGAATCATAGGAACAGCAAAAAGGATGAACTTCACCTTAACAAGCACGCCATGCACTTAATCAGGCTCTTGGTTACTGGCACGGAAATTCTTGAGGGTAAAGGAGTCAATACATACAGAGAAAAGGAACGTGAATTTTTTCCTTGATATACGTAAAGGAAAGTACAGCTATAACGATGTATTTAAGATGGTTGACGAGTATGACCGCAGGTTCAAATCGGCAGCTGAAAATACATCACTTCCTGATGAACCGGATTACAATCGTGTCGAAGAATTAATGATAGAGATTTATGGCAAAATATTGTTTTAGTGTTATAATCATATTTCAATTTAATTACAGATATTGACTTATAGTTTTGTCCAAGTATATTATGTTATGGTAAGTTTTATATTAACCAATCAGGTGAAAGGAGTGTTGGAAATGACAGCAATAACAAATTATGAGGTGCTTAGTTTATAATTGAATATCGGACCAAAAAGGCAGTGCATGAGACAAACTAGTCTCTTTGTGTAGCATGCTTTTTGTGGTCAACCTTAAAGTAACCTTCACCTGTTAGTAAACAAATTTACTATTACAGAATGCACGATAGGTTATCGTGTTTTTTTATTGCCAAAAAGCCGTGGTTACTGTATCACGGTATTTTTATGCCCTTTTAGGGATTAAGGAACATGTTGAACATAGAAGGAGAGAACAAATTATACATGAGTAATGTAACAATAAAAGGAAGATGTGGGTGCAGCATAATACTCTCGAAAGGGGCAATCCTATCAAGGTTTATGAAGGTAAGGAGTTTAGATTAAAGCAATTATAGCTTCAAGAAAGGAAAAGGTAATACATGAATATATCCGTCACAGTTACACAAAAACAATTATCTGAACTGCTATTAAATATAGCGATAGCGCGACCCGTATTTATTTGGGGACCTCCAGGCATCGGCAAATCAACACTGGTACAGCAATTTGCCGAATCATTGGGGCTTCCTTGCGTTTCTCTGCTTGGTAGTCAGCTTGCACCGGAGGATATAATAGGGGTTCCACAAATACTTGATGGTGTAAGTCAGTTCTGTCCTCCTAAGATAATCGCGAGGAAAGAACCTTACTGTCTCTTCCTGGATGAATTGAATGCTTGCAGCCAGGAAGTTCAGAAGGCATTTTACAGTCTCATTCATGAGCACAGGATTGGTGAATACGAGCTACCAAAAGGATCTATCGTTATTGGTGCCGGTAACAGAGCTCAGGACAGTGCCATTGTTAAACCCATGTCCTCTGCTCTGATTAACAGAATGATGCATGTCCAGCTTAAGGTCTCACACCAGGATTGGCTTGAATGGGCGTCATCAAATGAGATTCATCCTTATGTTATTGAATACATCAATTTGCGTCCGGATCACCTCTGGACACAGCCGCCAAAGCATGAAGAACCCTTCTCTACCCCACGTTCATGGCACATGCTTAGTGATGCTCTGAATGAATATGGAGAAAGAATAACTGATGAAGCCCTTGATATACTGGCATACAGCTGCCTTTCCCCAAATCACGCAGGCCAGTTCAAGGCATTTATCAAGCAAATAAAAAACAGATACCAGCTGTCTGGAATCATGGAGGGTGAAGAAAGATGGCCCTACAAACCTGAAGATAGAGATATATTGTATTTTCTCTCTCAGTCCTTCCGCGCACAGTTAATAAAGCAGCTGCCCAATGAAAAGGACGTAATGAATGAAAAGCAAAAAAAGCTTACACATAGAGCCAAAGCTTTAATTAAAGAACTGGCATCCATCAGTCTTGAAATGGCCCAAATGGTGGTATCAAAGCAGGGCGAAGATGAAGGGCTGCCTGGATGGTTCATGGTTGATATCGTCCGTGACCTTCCAAGACTTGTAGAGAGGAAAGAGGCATAAACTATGGGAAAGAAAAAGAATGTTCAACAAAATGACATTGCATATGAAAACTATGTTAAAGGAAATAACATCATAAAGCAGCATCCAATGTTTTCCCCTCTTCTCTCCCATGTCCATGATGTACGAAGGGAAGGCAACTTATGTCCAGAGAATGGCTGGGCAGTAATTACCAGAAACGGCTACCTCCATGTTCATCCCAAAAGACGCGGAGATCCGTTGGAATGGGCTTACATCATTGCTCATTGTCTGCTCCACTTAGGCTTAGGACACTTTCAGGACAAAGATGATTATATTAAGTGGAACACAGCCTGTGATTGCTTTATCGCTAGGTTCCTGGCAGATATGAAGCTGGGGTGCGCTCCTTCAGACTTGCAATATGCAATCGACTTTTCTGCGCCGACAGAAGAAAGGCTCTATAAAGATTTTCTCGAAAGAGGGATACCAGGAGCCTTAAGCGGTTTTGGTACTGCAGGTCCAGCCTGTGGTGATATGGCTATGGCAGCCGAGAAAACAGATTGGGCTGGTCGGAAAATGGACTGGGTTTCCTGTTTTGCCAAAGGTCTTTCAATGGCTGTAACCAGTGCAGTAAATGTTGCTGGAGGTTTAGAACCTTTTCTTGGGGCTGACAAGGAATGCATCACCCCGGCTATCCGGGCAAGGAACTGGTTTATCAGCAGCTACCCTCTATTAGGTGCACTGGCTGCTGGTTTTATCATTATAGAAGACCCATTGCTATGTACAAGAATGGACATCTCTGTAGCAGCAGTAAATGCATATATGAAAGAAATCTATATAAATCCTGCTGCCGGGTTGGATGAATATGAGTGCCGTTTTGTAATGGCTCACGAACTCCTGCATGTTGGTTTAAGGCATCAGGCAAGATGCCAGGGCCGTGATCCTTATCTATGGAATGTTGCCTGTGACTATGTAATTAACGGTTGGCTTGTAGAAATGGGTCTTGGGGAACTTCCCAAAATAGGCACACTGTATGATCCAGAGCTTAAGGGACTTTCCGCAGAAAGCATATATGACAGAATTGTACTTGATATCCGAACCTATAGGAAGTTAGCTACGTTAAGAGGTATCGGACTTGGGGATATGCTTGAGAAAGGTTCACCTGATTGGTGGAACACAGGTGATGGAATCACCCTTGATGATTTTTACAGGCGCTCACTGAGCCAGGGACTTTCTTACCACGAGGAGCAAGGACGCGGGTATATACCTGCCGGACTCATTGAGGAAATCCGTGCTTTAAGCCAACCTCCTGTACCTTGGGATGTTGAACTTGCGCAGTGGTTTGATAATTACTTTTCTCCACTGGAGAAGGTACGCTCCTACGCACGTCCAAGCCGACGCCAATCATCGACTCCAAATATACCTCGCCCACGCTGGATTCCTGCTGCCGGTTCTGAGGAAGGCCGGACTTACGGTGTTATACTGGATACCTCAGGTTCAATGGATCGCTCTTTGCTGGCAAAAGCATTAGGTGCAATTGCCATCTACAGCATTTCAAGGGATGTACCTTATGTCCGGGTGGTTTTTTGTGATGCCGCAACTTATGACCAGGGGTATATGGCTCCTGAAGCAATTGCTGAAAGTGTAAAGGTGAAAGGCCGTGGCGGTACTATACTCCAACCCGGTATTGATTTGCTGGAGAAGGCTGAGGACTTCCCAAAAGATGGGCCATTTCTGATTATTACGGATGGGTATTGCGAACCTTTGAGAATACACAGGGATCATGCATTTTTAATGCCCAAGAGAAGCAATTTACCCTTCATACCGAAGGGTAAGGTTTTTAGATTCTGCTAGATCCAAATTTTAATTCAGAGTAGATATATTGGAAAACAATTCTCTTTTCTAAACTCACTCCATTCCGGAAAACCAATATCCATTTATCCTTTTTTTCATCAAACAGCCTTGGAAACATAATAAAGTCCTTGAAATACAAATAGGATTAGCAGCAAAGAAAAAGAAATGAGCAAAAAGGCTGGATGTTTGGGGTTTAAAAGGGTTTTCAGAGGAGGTAGGGGGATTTAAAAAAGGCATCCTTGGAAAAGTAAAAATGAAGAAGAAAAAATCATTTATTATAGTAGTACGCCTTGTGAAATCTAAAATTCTCTTTTCTAAACTCACTCCATTCCGAAAAACCAATATCCATTTTCTCAGCCTTGTACTCTTTCCAACTATCCAATAATTTTCTATAGTAATAATATTCACTCAATAAATAATTCTTTATATCAATTTGTTCAATTCTACATAATAATTTATTAACCTCATCAAGTAATTCATTTACTTCATCAAGTTTTCCAATAAACAATGATTCATTTAGATGGTGCGTTTGGTAATCTACATAGTTAAGGTTAAAGTTAATAATCGCAATTAACGAAATAATGTCAAAGGAATTTATTTCAATGGCTCTTTTATAACTTTGTAAATCACTCTTAATAAATCCCGACCATCGATATGGGATAGCATTATCAGGTTCTTCTTCTATCCAATTCTCCAAGACCGCTATCATATATTGTTGCAGTGGATGGGGAATTAATTGATGAACTTTTTTGTTTCTATAACTTAAGGCTGAAAGTTCTTCAATAATATTTCTTTGTTCCATTTTGCTCTTGCTTTGGTTTGATACAATAAATTGCTCTATCGCAGTTTTTGCTTCTTTCTTTAACCCCTTCTCTTTAGATAGGCAATATCTTGAAAAGGCCTCGTATTGACTATCCGAGGCATATTTTTCACCAATTTCTTTCAACCCATTATAATTATCGTCATTCCAAAAGTACATAAAATGGTTTTCCCTTCACCTTCCTACAAATATGAGTTTGTTCCAGTTACCTAATCAAATTATCTCTGAAATTACTACCCTGAATTGTTACAAACAGTGATAATTGCTTTATTCTCAATCATTAATCTATTCTAATAAAAATTCATCCGAATAATAACGTTTAGATTTCTTATTTCCATCTATAATAAGAGTGTAAAATGGTTCAGACCTATCTGAATGCCACCTTATATCATCGACTTTACATATAGCATCTGGATATTTTTTTAATCTTAAATACTCTCCATATGAATATATAGGAATTTCGACTCTTTTATATGCATATTTCGGACGCATCCGGACACTGATTCCGGCAACATCCGGACAGCATTTCGGAATTATCCGGACAGCGTAACGGCACATCCGGACACCTTATCGAAATAATAAAAAACTGGTACTCTTTTA
>JAFABI010000112.1 GCA_023426125.1 Bacillota bacterium | reverse complement strand
CTTTAATTGAAAAACTAAAATCCACCCCAATTTCATCTCTAGTGGAATTTACCTTTACAAATTCAAGAAAACTGATAAGATGGATTTTACCTTTGCAAACAACTGAAACTAAAGAAGTATATATACAACGAGAGCCTTTATCTCCAAAGCCTTCTACAGAGCCGAGCAAAAAGTTTTTTAAGTGCGGTTTACAATGAGTGGTTCCTGTATGATAGCCTGTTGGCTAGCCAGCCATTTATGCCCCATAGCCCTCTCCTTGCGCATACTTCGGGGGCATGGAGGCATGGCTCGCTGGCTGTCCATCATATAGGGGAGGCTCGTTGTAAACTGGATTCTTGAAAAAGTTTTTGCCCTTTACTTTTTAAACTTGCACTATTTACTCTTTAATGTATTTTAAATAAGGTGATGTCTTTCTGTCGCAAAGAACAGGAGAGATATGTATGTCAAAACATATGACCTTATCAGAAAGAAAGGACATTGAAGTTTCATTGAAAGAAGGCAAATCATTTAAAGAAATTGGAAGAAATTTAGGCAAAGATTGTACTACGATTTCAAAAGAAATTCGTTATCATTTAGCTGAACGAAAAAGTGGTGCATGGGGACAAGCCTACAACGCTTGTATTCTTAGGTTTGGTTGTAAGAAATCTCTGTTGTGCAGCAATCAGAATTGTGAAATACGAAAGTGTAGCTTTTGCAATATTTGCAATAATTTTTGTGATAGCTTCATTGAAGAAATATGCAGAAAACTGGACAAACCACCCTATGTGTGCAATGGTTGTGACAAACTAAAAAAATGTACTCTGCGAAAAAAGTTCTACATTGCAAAAGATGCACAAGACGAGTATGAATATATCCGTTCCGAAGCACGTACAGGCATAGCAATAACTGAAAGTGAACTGAATCATTTGGATCAAATGATAACGCCTCTCGTCAAAAAAGGCCAATCTATACATCATATATGCATAAATAATGCTGACGACATAATGTATAGTGAAAAAACATTATATAATTACATCGATTCGGGACTTCTCACTGCTTGCAACATAGATCTCCCAAGGAAGGTTAAATACCGTCCTCGTAAAAAATCTGGATTGATTCACAAAGTTGATCGAAAATGTCGGATTGGTCGTACATATGACGATTTTCAAAGCTTTATGGAAGAGAATAATCATCCTCTAGTTGTCCAAATGGATTCTGTAATAGGCAGAATCGGTGGTAAAGTCTTACTTACGTTGCATTTTGTTAAAGCAGAATTTATGCTCGCTTTCTTACGAGATGCTAATGACTCTCACTCGGTAATTGATATTTTTGATAGGCTTAATGAGCTTTTAGGAATCGATATGTTCAAAAGGCTGTTCCCGGTTTTATTGGGCGATAATGGTAGTGAATTTTCAAATCCCGTTGCCATTGAGTGCGACCGTACAACAGGAGAAATAAGGACAGAGGTATTTTATTGTGACCCGTGTGCTTCTTTTCAAAAAGGTTCAGCTGAAAAAAACCACGAAGAAATACGGAAAGTACTTCCACAAGGGACATCTTTTGATAATTTAGTACAAAAGGATATAACCCTTATGATGGATCATATTAATTCTTACAGCAGACCTAATCTGAATGATAGAACCCCATATGATACTTTTAAGTTTTTGTATGGTGCAAAGGCAATAAAAAAACTGGGTTCAACTCTTATCCCCTCTAATGATATTTGCTTGAAACCCAGTCTTTTAAAAAAATAAAAAAACTAAGACAGAAAGACATTACTTTAACTAGATATCACATAAGGCTAAACGGTGGATTTTACCTTTGCAAAAAAAATGATAGAATTCACACGCTTATTTCCTATACGCATAAATTCAGTTAAAACATGCTTTTTGCTCTATTATTGTACCAAAAATACTTCACAACAGCAAATTCCCCGTATAAAAAATCCACTCCTCTTAAAAAAATTGTTCAAATTTTCTAAAGGGATGGATTTTAATCTTACAAAGTGGACTTTGCTTTTTCAATCAACCTTTGAAAAAACAAATGCAAAAACCTCAATTGCAAAAATAAATTCTACCACTTGGGCAATAGAGAATCTACTTTTTCGTTTGAGCTATATTTTAACCGGAGCAGCCAGGTTCCTTAAGCCATCGGTCAAACCAGGAAAACGCATCTTCCTGCATTTTTATGTTAAACTGATGGCCGTTATCATAAAAATGATACCTGTACTTGCTTTTCTCATGCATGCCGACGAATTTGTCCTCGATGACTCTGCAAGCCTTTTCCATTCCCTCCATACTGAATAAATCATCCTTCGCACACTGCTGGACCAACAAAGGACGGGGAGCTATAAGGCCCACAATATCAGGATAATCCATCCATCTGGTTAACCCAGGTATATAGAGCATATACGTGTGGTCACGCAAACCGTCATACAGCATGGACTCGAAGGTAGATACCCAACCGGCTACCACGGCGCAGCTTATACGCGTATCCATGGCCGACAGCATAGCCGTCCTGAATCCCCCGATGGACAGGCCGCAGCATCCGATTTTTGTCCTGTCGACCTCCTCCCGCGTGCAAAGATAGTCAACACTTCTCTTGTCATCATTCAACAGGATTGCAGGCCATGTGGTGCCGGAAATAAAAATGTGTTTAACCACAAGGGCTTCAAGAAATGCGCAAATATTGTTATACCTGTCTATATAACCGGCTGATCCCGGCTTTAAGCCTTCAAGCTTATAAGGGCACCTTTGGATTATTTCATCCGATACGACATGCAGGTCTATTTTTCGGGAGCCAAAATAGAAGGCGTCGATACTGAATAGTATATACCCTCTTTTTGCCAGTTCGCTTGCCCAGGACCGGCCCCCGTAGCAGGCCTCCTTAAAGCTTGTTAAGACGGGATTCTCATCTGGCTGTTGGATTATCTTTTCCCTTCCATAGTAATACAAACCACTATGGTCATGCATCGCCACGATTGCCGGATAAGGCGGCGAGCCCTTTTGAGGTATGAGCAAGGTACCTCTGGCACGAATTCCTTTAGATACGTCAAATTCAATTTCTTCTTCCGAATAGCCTTCTCTGTCGCCTGCAAAACGGGAAACAGGGTTCAACGGAGTATCGACCGGTTTATAGTTAAGCAGCCGGAAGACAAGTTCCCTGACGCTGCTGTGGTATCTTTCACCGAAAATCCCGCTTCCGCCATATTGATTCAAGTCACTTTGATGATGCCGGCGCAAAGCATTTAAAATCTCATAGATATTCCCGATATCGCTTTTTGTACTTCTGGTATACATTTCTATCTCTCCTCAAATCCGTCAATTTCAGCCAGAGCCCGCATGAATAACTTCAATCCTCTTTGTAAAAATAAGCTTTTCCACGTATCATTCGAGGAGCGAAGCGACGCGGAAATCTTGCTTGCGATGCCCATGCCGTATGCTGATAAAGAAGAACCGTCCCCTGCCGCCCCTGTTGCCGAAAACGGGCTAGGTAGAATTTGAAAATTTGGTTTCTTTGGTTTGTATATCGGACAAAAAGTGTTTCCTGTATTCATTGGGGGTCATCCCCTCCGTCTTCTTAAACAGCCGGGTAAAATAATCGGTGCACCGGAATTTCACAATAACCGAAATATTGGCAATGCTTTCATTGGAATACGCAAGCAGCTCCTTTGCATGGTCAATACGCTTTTTTGTCAGATACTCGTTAAAGGAAAACCCGCTTGTATCCTTAAAGACCTTGCCGATATAATCCGGTGAAAAGTAAAGCATCCTGGCAATATCCCGCAAATAGATGTCATTGAGGAAATTCTCATCGATGAAATCCTTTGCTTTCCGAGCGATATCATAATTCTTTGTGCATTTGATCTTCACCAGGTGATTAAGGATATCCCCGCAAATGGCTTCAAACCATTTTTGAACCGTGAAAATTGTCTTTTCGTTAAAAACCTGATCCTGCAGATCTGTTTTCTCCCCGTAAATTGCCGACATGGCGCTGCCCTGCTGGCTTAATAAGCTGCTAAGCTTGAATACGAGGTTTATAATAATGGTTTTGACGATCCTTGAGGATGTACAGTTCTCCTTCAAATTCTTGAATAACCTGTCAATTGCCTGATTCATTGCATGATGGTCAAATCTTTTGATACTGCTTATTAATTCGGAATCTTCCCACATGAAGCAGGCAGGACCCGTTTTACTATCGATACTTTCCGCATCAATGATCCTGTTTAAGCCTGTAAAATAGCCATAATCAACAGCAGTCTCCGCAGATCTGGCGGATTCTATAGCCTGCTTCAAATTCTGGACAGAGACGCCTATGCCCAGAATAAAATCACACGCATCATGCTTTAAGAATTCCAGAATTCTTCCCGCGATTCCTTTTGAATAGGAGGTATTCTTGCTGTCGGAACAGCAAAGAATATAAAGAGTGCCGTTCCTGATTGCAATATAAGCCCTGACACCCTCCTGGCGTGTTTTCCCGAGTATTTCCTGTATGCCGTTAAAGGGATCTGTCTTATTCAAAACCTTCTTCACCGATCCCCCATAGATTTTGACTGCAAGGACACAAAACCTGGTAAACCGGGAATCCAGGCCAAGGTCTTTTATGTCAATGCCATACCGGGAAATGTCATTCGGATTGAACAGGAGGTCTTCTAAAATTTTTTCTTTCACAATCAATGAGCTATGTCCCAGGATGTTTTTAACTTCTTCCTTTTCACTTATTTTCTTTCTTATGTAGATAAGACATTGGATCAGCTCACTTTCCTCAATGGGCTTAACCAGATAATATTTCACGCCATACTCCAGAGCCTTCTGCGCATACTTGAAATCACTGTATCCGCTTAAGATGATTACTTCTACGTCGCTGAGCAGCCTGACCTTTTTTATGAACTCAATTCCATCAATAAACGGCATTTTAATGTCGGTAATGATCAGATCCACCGGCTGCTTCTCCAGGTATTCCAGAGCCTTTATCCCGTCTTCCACTTCATCCTGCAGGCAAAACCCGTACTTATCCCAATCCAGCAGCATTTTCATGCCTGTTCTGATGTTACAGTCATCGTCGACGAGTAAAACCTTAAGCATATTCATTGGGCAAAGCCTCCTTTTCAGGATATGGCAGCATGATCTCAACGATGGTGCCTTCTCCTTCAATACTGGATAAGCTGATCCCGTATTCCTTTCCGAAGTAATTTTTAACCTTGGAATGGACGTTTCTAAGCCCGATATTTTTTCCGTTCAGCTCCAGGTCGTCTATTTGCAGGGATTCATTTACTTCCGCCAGCCTTTCAGCGGACATGCCCATCCCATTATCCATAATTGCGATTTTCAAAAACCGTTCGGCATAATACGCAGTAATTTTGATAATACCTTTGCCGACTTTTTTCCCGAGGCCATGCTTTAATGCATTTTCCACGATGGGCTGAATGATCATCTGCGGTATTCTATAGTGCTTTACGGAATCAGGTATATCAATGTCCATGCTCAGCTTTTCGCCAAATCTATACAATTCTACCTGAAAATAGTTACTTGTAAGCTCCAGTTCGTTTTCAACCGTTACAATTTCGTTAAAGTTTGTAAGGTGCACTCTTACAACCTTTCCAAAGCGCTTGATTATTTCCGCCGTATTTCTGTCATTCTGGCTTATTAACCTCATTCTGACGGTTTCAAGCACATTTAGAATAAAGTGGGGCTTAATTTGACTTTGCAAAGCGTAAAGGTTTGCCTCATGCTTTTTTATTTCCGCAATATAGGCTTTATCAATATATTCCTTGAGATTTTCAGCCATCGTCATAAGTCCGGCGTTGATTTTTTCGAATTCATCCTTGCTTTTTACGGTATCAAAGCGCTCAAAGTTTCCTTCCTCTATCTTTTTCATATTGCGGGCGATAACTTTCACAGGATGGGCGGTTAAATTATAAAGCAGTTTAAAGACCAGTGCTGCAATAAACATGGTTAATACCATGATGACTATTGCATTTCCTCTTATAGCGTCAATCTCTCTCGTCAGCAGCTTTCTATCGGTTTCACCTTCGATGCGCCACCCTGTCTGTTTATTTGTCATATAGGAAATCATATATTTATTGGAATTCGCCGCTGCTTCAAAAGTTCCGACAGAAGAATCGAAAGCCCTGATTTCATCTTCCATACCGGACTTTAAATTAATACTGTTTTTATCGGTACTATAAACCACATAACCGTCCTTATCGACAATAGAGATCTTTTGTGCTACGGAATCATCAAGCCTCACATACCTGTCAAAAAAATTGGCGTTTACATAAATAAAAATCGTGCCTATACAATTGGTGGAATAAATACTATCCACATTGTAAATGTTGCGGGCGATCATGATTAAATTATCGGAATTCGGCATGAACAGGAAATCCCTGGGCACATCTCCGCAGGTTTTTATCTGGATTAACCGGATATTGCTGTCTACAATCTCCTGATACCATGACTGGCCGGCAAAATCATAATCGTACTTTATGCTGCTGGGCATTTTTTTGTTACTGGCATAATAGCATTTCCCGGCTTTGTCAATGATAAACGAACAGAAAATGTAATTGGGTTCAAAGTCAAAAAGCGAATCAAGAAAATCATAGATGATGCTTTCCTTATTCCTTTGATCGATTTCGGAATCGGGAGTCATGGCTAAATAGTCGAAGGCATTTGCATTAAAAGACCCGAATTTGCTGCGGGATTTGTAAAGCATGAAGGTTACGTCCCTCATTTTCAAGGCCAGTTCATCCAGTATGCCGTTTACATTTTTCATTATTTTAATCGTATTGTCCCTGGCGACGTCCTCCACGTTGTTTTTATAGGAAACAAAGGAAAAATAAACCGTACTCATCATGGGAATTATAATAAAAGTAAAACATACAATAAACAACTTGGTAATTATGCTGTTAACGACTGGTTTTTTCATATGCTTCTCCCACTATATACCAGCTGAGTACTACAAGGTTATCCCTTTACGGACCCGTTCGTTATCCCGCTGATGATCCTACTTTGCATTATAACATAAAGTACAAGTATAGGTATCAATGACATGAAGCATGCCGTAAAAGTGAGATTCCATTGCTGGAAGTATTTATCACTTATAAAGGAATAGATCTGGACAAATAGAATTTTCCATTTGACTGTGCCCAGGATTGTTATCGGCTGGACAAAGGCATTCCATATGCTGATGCTGAAGAATATAATGATTGTGGATGTACACGCCTTGATAAGCGGAAATATGATGGTAAAAAAAGTTTTGTAAGGTCCGCAGCCATCAATTACCGCAGCTTCTTCCATTTCATAGGGGATGCTTTTCATGAATCCGGCGTAGATAAATATCGACAGCGGCGTGTATTGGGCGACATATGTTATGATAAGCGAGATTGGCGTTCTTAGCAATCCCATTATCTGGAATTCCTTGACAATGGGAATCATATAGGTTTGAAAGGGAATGAGTACACCGGCTACAAAAAACAGGTAGACATAATTGTTGATCTTCCCTTTTCTCCTGATCAAGGCGTATCCGGACATCGATGAAAGCAAAACCAGGACGGCAACCGAAACAACTGTTGATATCAGCGTATTTTTAAGGCCCTCCAGAAAATAAGTCTCGCCGAATACTTTTCCAAAATTGCCGAAATAAAGGCTGGAAGGCAGAAAATACGGATCCTTTATTATATCGCCATACGTCTTGAAGGAATTGACGATCAGGAGATAGATGGGAAAAACATATAACAATCCAAGAAAAAGAAAGACGATTTCCGTTTTTGTTACCCGCTTTTTATGGATGAGCTTCATTAGAACTCCACCTCCTTTTTCTGAAGTACTTTTACCTGGAATATAGAAATCATCAAGGTAATAACAAAAAGCAAAAAGGAAATTGCCGTGCCATAGCCCTGCCTTGAGCCTAGAAAACCGGACCAGTATACATAATAGGAAATCGTCTCGGAGGCAAAGCCCGGACCGCCTTTTGTCAGAATAAGGATAGGCTCGAAGGTGCTCAATCCCCAGGCGACCGAAATTACCATATTTACTGTAAATGCGGGAGCAACAAGGGGAAATATTACATATCGCATAACTTTTATAAATCCGCACCCGTCAATATGGCAGGATTCAAATAGATGGTCCGGAATCGCCTGTATGCTGGCCATATAAATAACAAGATAAAACCCGATAAACGCCCAGATATTGATGGCTGATATGGTAAATATTACAAGTCCTGGCGAACCGAGCCAGTCCGCTGCCAAAAAATCCAATCCTGCGGATCTTAAAATCTGGTTGATAATGCCATCCCTGAAATTCAACATGTAGTTCCATATCACTGCGATGATCACATAGCTGATGATATACGGAAAGAAGTACAGGCTTCGCAATGTGCTTTTAACCGTCTTATTAATTGTCCTTTCCAATATAGCGGCGAGAAAGAGTGCAAAGAAATTGAAAAAGATCACTTGAATTACTGTAATTATTAATGTGTTTGCGATTGTATGATAAAACCTGTCATCCTTAAAGATCTCTATATAATTGTCCAAACCAACAAATTTCATTTTTGAGCTGATGCCGTTCCAGGAGGTAAAACTATATAAAAAGCCCATAATCGAGGGTACTATGAAAAATGCGGAATAGATGAGAAAGGAAGGCCCAAAAAATGAAAAAGATATTAGATTATACTTAAATCGTCCGTTTTTCTGTATCGACCTGAGCAATGCGATACCTCCCATATTTGTTTACTTTTTTTTAATTCGATGTCTGAAAGCCGCATTATTTCGCTGGCATTTTTCCCAAAACAGCACTTTTTCAGTGGCATCGAACCGTCCCCTGCTCGAAAGTACTGGACGGCAATGGCCTTCCTGCATCAAATGCACTTTTCACCCATGGTTAATTGTTTCAGGCTAAATCATCGTTTTCGAAACAAGATGCCCATCAGGGGCATCCTGTTTCAGAGGTATTGGTTTCTTTTATTTGACTATCCCCTTATCCCATTGCCCATCCATCAAATTCAGCAATTTATCAAAGTCGCTGTTTCCGGCTGCAAGCTCCTGCACCATCTTCTCCGACATCTCCCTGCATCCGTCAGGCCACATGTTGTCGCCCTGTGCGGCATGTGCATGAGCAACAGTGCGGAATTTCTGCACCGCTGCATTTATTTCATCCAACATGATTTTTGCTTTTGGAGCCTTCACATTCGGCACAAAGGACTCAAACCCCTTTACGGTAGGGAGCGCACAGTTTGCAGTAAGGAACTCTTCATATACTCCTTTTGAGAAAAAGAACTTCAGGAAATCAACACAAGCCTGTAACTTCTCATCTTTTGCATTGCTGTTTATTGTCCAGAGCTGATCCTTAAAGGTATTGACTCTTCTTGCGGAAGCATCATCCTGCGGCGGGAGCATATAGCCTATCTCAAATTCAGGATTCACTTCTCCACTGTCCAGTTCGGCAGCATTATAAACGCCTCCGTTGCACATCATCGCTACCTTTCCGGTATAAAACAGGGATTTGATCTGATCATACGTAGCGCTCATTGCACCCTGCTGCCAGTATGGGATTGTTTCCTGCAGCTGTTCAAGCGATCTCCTGCTTACGGAGTTGTTAAATTTTACTTTTCCTTCCGTCCTGTTTTTAGGCCAGTCCGGATCTGCCCCATACGTAACGGGAGACCACAGCATATCGAAATATCCTGCAATGTACCAGCCTTCTTTTACAGCCATTCCCATTGCTTCAAATCCAGCGTTTTTCAGCTTTTTGCAAGCATCGATATATTCACTCCAGGTTTCCGGGACTTTTTCAATGCCTGCCGTTTTAAACATGTCCTTATTGTACCAGATGCCAAGGGCTCCCAACTGGTTGGGCATCATATAGATCTTTCCCTTTACCTTTACAAAACCAGGATCTATCAGCATATCCTGCAGTTCTTGAGGCAATTCCTGCACGATATTGCCATCGATAAGAATCGCAGGCTGGAATACTCTTGCAACGTCCGAAAACTCTCCTGCGGCTATTTTTGTCTTATAGTACTCCTCCGGACCGCTTGTGGGGACCCAATCCATCGTAAGGTTATAATTCGGATATTGTTCCCTAAATTTGTTGACACACATATCCCAGAAGTTCTTTAAAGAAAGATTGGGCGTGGATTCCGAAACAGTTAATTCGATTTTTTCACTCTCCGTTGCATTTTCTTGCTTACCTGTTTGTGCACTCTGCCCGTTGGAGGAATTATCGCCCGTCATCCCGCCGCCACATGCTGTAAAAGCAAAGACCAGAACGGTGAAAACTACCATCAGACTGAATTTCCTTTTCATACGCTCACTCCTTAATTCGTACGATTTGTGACAAAAACCTTAGCCTTGCGCAAGAACTGAGAATTTGCACTATAGTAGAATTATAAGTTATGAAACGATGTTCTTCAACCTGACTCATCCGAAATCTATACGATACAAATCCTGCTTTTTGAACGATAACGGATAGGTAAAAACAAAAAGATACCAATTTCCTAAGTAGAAACATAGTATACATAAAGGAGTGTTTTTTATGCCCGAAGCAAAGCTTGGTTCATTCAACTATACGGTGAAACGCGGGGATATGCTGTGGAAGATCGCCCACGATTTCAATACGACAATACCGATTCTAAGAAAATTTAACAATATACCAAACCCGGATATGATCAAGGTCGGCCAGATGATTGTCATCCCCTACTCGCCGCCGGAAGCTATCATTTACATTGTCCGGCCGGGAGATACTTTGTATTCCATCGCCCGGGCACATGGAACCTATGTGAAAAACCTTGTAGATTTCAACTACCTGGACTATCCCAATTTGATCTATCCCGGGGATCCCCTTGTCGTTACCGCTTCCTTGAGGGAATGATTCCCGTAGAATGGTAAAAGGGCTGTCTCAGCCGGTACCCCTGCAGTGCGGGAGCGCATTTTGTGTCGGTTCCCCATTTGCAGGGACACGCATTGCACATCCGCGTATTTTGAGACAGCCCCTTTATTCTTCCTGATACGTTTTTCCTTACCACTTTCCTTTTTTCATATGCCCTTCAAGCTCAGCTTTTGACCTTTGCTTGATTACCCACGCTTCATTTTTTGCCATGGTGAAGGCTGCGACGCACGGGGGGTCGAGATTCAACTGGATGCCTTCCTTGCAAAGCTCCACGATCCTTGCCGTCAGACCAATCAGCTCCATGTGGATATCGTTGGTTCTGTCGGAATTATAAATCTTTGCGGCATCCTCATCGCCGAGCAAAACAAATTTTTCCCTGGGGGCACCGCATTTCGGACATTCGCCGGGAGCCTCCTCACCTTCATGTATGTACCCGCAAACGCTGCACTTCCATAATTTTTTCATAAATGATTTATCCCCTTTCAAATAAGCATATTCACACGCTAATGAATATACCCAGGCTAAGGGACGGCCAAACATTATTCCTGTTTTTTTTAGGGCCGGGAAATATTTTTTTCAACTGTCTCGAACCTCCCCGGTTTGCGCATGCGCATCATTCCAATGTAACTTTGCCCGTCGTCGGCACAATTTGAACCCATGTCTGGCCCGGATTCAATTTTATTGCATTTCCTGCTTCGTCCAGATACTTTGTAGGAGCGCTTCTTTCCGTTTTACTCCATTTGATTTTGACGGCCTTACCATGCGTAATGTAATAACCGCTGCCGCTGCCGACGGTATATACCTCCTGCCTTCCCTCTTTATCTCCCTTGATGGTTTGGTTTTTCACGAATTGTACGACGATATTTTCCGCTGTCAGCTGCGCTCCTGTCGTTCTCTCTACCTGAGGCTGTCCTTTTCTCAGGCGCAAGTATGTCTTTGACACCGGATCATATTCGAATCCGCAGGTATAGCTGCTGGAATACCTGATGCCGATTTTTTCGGCCTTATCCCCCGAACCGGGCTCTACGGCCGCCGGATTAAAGGTGAATACCTGCTTTTTATCCGTGGTGGTCCTGTATTTCACCTTCTTTATGTAATCCAGGATTTTTTGCATGGATGTATAGGAGTCCTGCCAGTTTCCCTTATCCTTTGTGAGGTCCCAGAATATTTCGCCCCCGTTTGCAACTCCGTTTATGTTGTTCAGCTTGAGCTTCTTTATATCCCTTTCGGCGATGTAGCTCCATCCGAAATGGACATAGATGGCGTCGTTTTCCATGGCGTAGTCTAGGAAATAATGCCGTGAACTTCTTACCGAGCCTATCATTTCAGGCCCAACATCCCAGAAAACCGGCATAAGCCTGGTCTCGCCGCCCTCCACGATGATCTCATAAATCAGCTGCGCCCTGTTCAGTCCTCCCTGGGGCATACTTTTCGTACCTTCATTATCAATCATGACCGCTATTGGACGAAGTCCCTCGGCAGGCAGTTTAAAGGCCTCCGGAGACGGTGTTGGCGACAGCGCCGGAGACGGAGACGCTTCCGGTGTAGCTTCCACCGAAGGTGATGCGGTTTGCATCGGTGTCTCTTCCAGGATTACTTCCCTGTCATCTCCATCGCCACACGAAATTATGGATAAAAATATCACAAGCATCAGTCCGAATAAAATCAATTGAACTCTCGGTAATTTCCTACCCATTCAAGCCCCCCGCTTTAATGCACTATAGTCGGCAAGTGCAATCTTTTGAATTCACATTCCGTTTATTAATTCTATATTTCTTTCAAAATTCCTGCTTGCCGGATTTTCACAGAAAGGATGCAAGCAAATCCTCCGAAGTCACTCAAAAGTGCTGCTATTGAAAAATCTCAACGGAATTCTATACCTTCCAGCCATCAAATTTTAGAAAGAAGTGCTTTTCCAGCAGTCTCACGCCGTCCTCCACTTGCGTCCCAATGAAAATTTTCCTTTTTGAGGTAGACAAAAGCAATCAGTTCTATATAATTATAATTATTGCAACTAGAAAATTATTTCAGGAGGGCCGGATGGAAGTCAGGGATTTGAAAATAGGTACCCGGTTGGAATTGGAAATTCTGGACGGTGACGGGAAGAAAATAGGAAACACCTATGTAAGTCAGGTTCTGGAGCCTGTCAAAGACAGGACTCTTATTATTTCCGCACCCATCTATGAATCCAGGCTTATCTATGTGCCCATGAACGGTAAAGTCAGAATAACCTTCTTTCACAGCAGATATGGTCTTCAGGGTTTTAACGCCGTTGTCACCGCGAGAGAGCAAAAAGAGAACCTGTCTATCCTTTGTGTACAGGCTGAAACAGAGCCTGACAAAATACAAAGAAGAACGCACTACCGTCTTGATTGCACTTTAGACGCAGAATACGGGATTTATTCCGATAATCCCGAAAAAGAGACTGACCAATCGCACTATAAGCATGCCCTTACAAAAAACATAAGCGGTTCCGGTGCATGCATTGTAGTTCGTGAAGATATTGCAAAAAATACACTCCTGGACGTGAGGATCAGTTTTAGTGAAACAGTGAAAATCGGAGCTGTTTGCCGCGTTATACGCTGTACTCCCCTGGAAACGGAAAAAATCTCACGCTATGAGATAAGACTGCAATTTACCGATATTACCGCCCAGGACCAGGATTATATCATTAAATACATATTTGAAGAGCAGCGTCGCCTATTGAAAAAGAAAGTATTGTAGTCAAAAAAATCCCAGGGGGTTCACCCCCGGGATTTTTTTTCATAAGATTATCCTTAGATTATCCTTGCTTTCGGGCAGTTATTCCTCCGCACCGAATTCTTCCTCCATCCGGGCCTGGAATTCCTCAAAGACAGCGTCCAGTTCATCCTCGTCTTCAACGGTGACAAAGGAGTCTTCGCCGTCCTCATTATGTTCAACCTTCAAAATGATGATCTCCTCTTCGTCGGTTTCCTCCTCCGGTTCCTCCTCCAGGTAAGGCGCCAGAACAACGTATTCGTTATCATTCATTTCAATTGTATCAATGTGCTCAAATTCCACTTCTTCTCCGTTCTCATCCACCAGTACGACGATGTCGTCTCTTTCATCTTCCATATCGTTACCTCCAGTTCAATTAGAATATTCTAAAACGTTCTTGTATGCTATTGATCCGTACACGACTACTTATTATATCATAGTAAATATATAATTCCCATTATTTATAAAAATAATTTGCATGCATTCTTCCCAATTTCTCATTTGCTGATGCTATCCAGATATCCTTGAAGGATAAATACCGCAGCGATCTGGTCCACCACTTTTTTCTTTTTGGAAGTCCTGATACCTATTTCATGCATGGTACGGTTTGCTGAAACCGTGGATAGCCTTTCATCCCATTTGATAATGCCAACGCCGGTCCTTGCTGCCAGCAAATCGATGAATTCCTGAGTCTTCTCACCCCGGGGTCCGATGGTTCCATTCATATTTTTCGGAAAACCGACAATAATTTTTTCAGCCCCATAATCGGCGGCAAGCTTTACGATCCTCTCTACAGGCTTTTCCATATTGCCCCGCCATTCAAGAGTCTCAACCCCCTGGGCGGTCCAGCCCATCGGGTCGCTGACTGCAACGCCTATCCTGCTGTCGCCGTAATCTATGCCTAAAATCCTCATATGCACCTCATCAACAGATCTTAATTGCAAACTGCGGACAAATACTGCCGCAATACCCGCAAAGCACGCATTTTTTCCTGTCCACCCGGACTTTGCCGTTCTTAATGGCCAGAGCCTTCTGGGAGCATCTGGAAACGCATCTTCCGCATGCACTGCACCAATAGTCAATGTGCAGCCCTTTCTCCTTTTTTCCGATTGCGGAAAGTATTTCCCGCGGTATATCCTTTCCTTCAAACAAATGGACATTCATGATTACTTCCTCCACCGACTGCATTCCCACCGCAATGGAATGCACATGGGGCTGGCCAAGTGCAAAGCTCATGCTTTCGGCATAAGAGCCCAGAAGGTTCCCGCCGCCCAGGGGCTTCATGCTGTAAATGCCTTTCCCCTTCTCATAAGCCTTTTTGACGGCTGCCAGCATACTTTCGACGGAGCCGTCCCCAATCCCTATCCCCGTTCTGTTTACAATGGGATGGATGATATCGATCTCCGGCATTTCACTGCAAGCTTCAACCACTTCAATGTTATGTGTCGATACGCCTACCGCCCTTATCCTGCCCTTTTGCTTTTCGGCAAGATAATACTCAAGGGCTTCCCTGTGGCCCCGCAGAGTCAGCCGGCTTTCCTGCTCGTGGAGCAGGAAAATATCCATCACATCCACATCGAGGCTTTTCCTTGCCAGTTCGAGGCTTTCTTTCGCCGCTGCTTCCGAATAGGCATAAGATTTGGAGGCGATGACCGGCTTTTGGCCAAACAGCGAAATCGCTTTTCGGATATGCGGGTAGGTGCCGTATAATTCCGCCGTGTCAATAAAATTAACACCCAGTCTGAAGGCCTCCAGTATGACCTCCGCCCCTTTATCAACAGATAAATTCGATTGCAGCGGTCCTATAATCAGCGCTCCAAAGCAAAGCCTCGATACTTCCAATCCTGTATTGCCCAGTTCGACATATCTCATTTCGTAATCTTTTTGCAGCGTCACCGCCACATCCCCCGAAGGTAATATTTACCAAACGCCATTCCACCGACAGCTTTTGCGGTCATCCTGCTTCCGCCCTGGCTGCATGGGCGAGCAGCATACGCAGTATGCGACCAGCCCGCTCCGGCAAAATGCTTCAAAAAAGCCCCGAATTCTCGGGGCTGCCTGTTGACCTATTTCTTGTTTTCCAGATAGAACCGGACAATCTCTTCAAGAAGCTCGTCCCTTTCCAGCCTCCGTACGATACTCCTGGCATTCATATGGCTTGTAATGTATGTAGGATCTCCGGACAATACATAGCCGACAATCTGGTTAATGGGATTATAGCCTTTTTCCTTTAAGGCCTCGTATACTGAAAAAAGTATATCCCTGGCTTCGTTTTCCCTGTCCTTATCCATCTTAAACATCATTGTTTCGCTGTTTGCCATATCCTTCACTCCCCTGCCCGCAAGCCTTGACGTTCCATGGGCTCTCCGCCGCAGCGGAAGCTCCCTGAAATCCAGGAAGCCTGATGCCCCCAGGATTTTACCCATACGTATATCATAATACATGCGGTTGTTTTATGCAATATGATTTCGGAATTATCCTCCAGTACTACAACGAAGATTACATTGATATATCGGCATTTATGCGCCTTGAAGAAATAGTGCAAATGCTTTAATGCGTTATTCTTCAAGGATTATTTGGAAATCTTGTTGTAGTATCAGTGAACCCTCCAAGACCGCTAAAAAACACCTTCCGATATTTCCCCCAGCATATAATCGTCTTCGGCGCCAATAAGGCGCGTCTGCGCTATTCTTCCTTTTATAGTATCATTCCCTTTGCACAATACTCTTATGTAATTGGAAGTCAACCCTTCATAAAAGCCCTCCCTGTTTTTAACCTCCTGCTGGAACAGAACCTCCATCGTTCTTCCGATATGCATCCGGTTGAATTTCAGCGTGTTCCCGGCGGAAAGCCTCAACACCCTGTCACTTCTTTCATCCTTGATGCGAGGATCTACCTGTCCTGTTAACGAGGCCGCCGGAGTCCCCTTTCTGGGAGAAAACTTAAAGACATGCATTTGCGTGAAGAAGATTTCCTGTAAAAATCTGTAGGTCTTCTCAAATTCCTCCCCGGTTTCGCCGGGAAAACCCACCATGACATCCGTGGTAAAGGCCACATCCTTTACATTATCTCTCAGCAGCCTGACAACCCTTCCATATTCTTCAACGGTATACTTCCTGTTCATCCGCTTTAATGTCTCATTGCATCCGCTTTGAAGGGAGATATGGTAATGAGGGCACAATTTTTTCAGGCTTCCGGCGGCGGCGGCAAATTCCTCCGTTATGGTGGACGGTTCGATGGAGCCCAGCCTGATACGCCTTATCCCTTCAACTTCATGTATTTTCTTTATTAGCTCCAGCAGAGTGATATTCCCCAGGTCCCTGCCATAGGAAGCGATATGAATCCCGGTAAGCACAACCTCCTTAAAGCCGTTATCCCTGAGCTTCAGGACTTCTGCCGTTACCTCTCCGGGAGGTCTGCTCCTGACCGGTCCTCTGGCATACGGTATGATGCAATACGAGCAAAACTGGCTGCATCCGTCCTGAATCTTTATAAAAGCCCTGGTTTTCTCTTTATACCTTTCAATACGGAGTTCTTCAAAGCTGCTGTTTTTCATTATGTTTGAGACGGCATTCACCTTTTCTCCCCGATTTTGCGCCTTTTCTACATATTCCAGTATCCTGCCCCGTTCCCTGGTGCCTATAACAATATCGACATCCGGGATACCTGCGACTTCCTCCGGCGAGGTCTGGGGATAACACCCTACTACAGCTACCAATGCCTCCCGGTTGAGCGTTTTCGCCCTTCTGATCATCTGCCTTGATTTCCTGGCGCTCAAGCCTGTGACCGTGCATGTATTAATGACATACACATCTGCTTTTTCATTGAAATCCACCGTTTCATACCCGGAATTCTCAAACATTTCCGTCATTGCTTCCGTCTCATACTGGTTAACCTTGCAGCCCAGGGTATAAAATGCAACTTTGCTCATTCCGCCTCCGTTTATTCTTTGCAGTCTCCACTCTCTGCTTTTCCTGTCCTCAACCTGTTTTAACGTCAAAAGGGGAATTCCTCGACGCCAGTCAAGCTAAAAAGCAAGTGCTCCTCCGCCTTCATAAGGAACTTTCCGCAACATCCTGTTCATTGGCGGAGAGGTGTGTCCCCTCTCCATTATAGTTAATTCATAAATTTTTAACAAGATCGTAATTGACTTGCTGCCATAAACAGGATATCATAGGGAATAAGAACAATCCTTATAGAATGGAGGATAAACTATGAAAGCATTCAATATCATGCTCAAATCCATAAACGATGTAAAGGATTTTGTCAATATCGTAAACAAATATGATTTTGACGTGGATCTGACTTCGGGCCGTTATGTGGTAGACGCCAAATCAATTATGGGGATATTCAGTCTTGATCTCAGCAGGCCTATCCGGGTTGAGGTTCACGAAGACGATTGCGGCAATTTCTGTGAAGAAGTAAAAAGCTTTGTCGTATAAGGTGTATGGAAAATAAGCTTCGGCAGTTTTCAAGATAAAACGGAAGAGCCTGGCGGAAGTACTGCCAGGCTTTTTAATCCGCCTTCCACGGCTTCCTTTATCCTCTGCCTGCTTGCGAGGCCCCGTCCTCTTCCGTTGTAACCATGATACCGTTCCTTAGAAGAAGCTCCGCCGTGACACCGTTTCCTTTTTTCATCTTCCCTGTGAAGGACCCGTCATAGATTATGCCGCAGCCGCAGGAAGGGCTCTTCGCTTTCAGCACGGCCCTGCCGGCGCCGGACATTTGCGCTATCCTCAGCGTTTCTTCCGCACCTTTTATCAATTCGCCGCTGACATCCTCTCCATTATTCCGGATAGCGGCACACTTGCCGTCCAGTACATCGGCGCCTGTCCCTCCCGGAATTTCCACCGGAGGCCTTGGCGTCGTGCATCCTCCCAGCTGCTCGGGGCATACCGGTATAGCCTCTCCCCTTGCAACCATTTTTTCAAATTCCTCTACGTAGTTGTTCCTGCCGTTGTACTTGCAATTCACCCCTGCAAGACAGGCACTTATCAAAATCACAAAAATCCCCCCTCGTATATTGATCTCCATGGCATTAGTAGAAAAAAGCTTGATTTATAGGCAGCCATTGGCTGGAAGCATTCAGTACAGGGGCGGCCATTGGCCGTCCGGCAGCTGTTTGACCCGGATTGCATTTGCGGACGCGCAATGCGCGCCCCTACTTTTTCATATACAGACGTGCCATGTTTATAAGCTGCTCCGCCGGCACAACAGTTTACCGGCGCCTGGGTTTTGAACCGGCCTTTACCTTATGCTTGCGGCTGCTTTTTCCCGTAATCTTCTTCGCAACTTTGCCGTCAACCGTCTTCTTTCTCCTTTTTTTATCCTTAAAGACTGTTCTTTCAAGCATTCCATCCCCGCCAGCACTTTCTTCCCTTTCCTCGCACGGATCTTCCAATACAAAGTCAATCTGCCTGGCTGACACATCGGCCCTGGCAAGCCGTACGGTGATTTTATCCCCGACCCGGTACCTCTTCCTTGTCCTTTCACCGGTAAGGCAATAATGCTTGTCATCAAAGATGTAATAGTCGTCATCCATGCTGCCCATCCTGACAAGGCCTTCAATGGTATTTTCCAGTTCGACAAACATGCCGAAGGAGGTCACATTGGATATAATGCCCTGGAAGCATTCACCTTCATGCGCCTTCATATACTCTACCTTCTTAAGGTCTTCGGTATCCCTTTCCGCCTCCTCCGCAGCGCGCTCCCTTTCGGAGCACAGCCGCGCAATGTCCGGCAGCTTTTCCTTCAGGCTCTCTTCACTTTGTCCTTCCAGTTTGCCTTTCAACTGCTCCTTCATGATCCTGTGGATCATCAGATCGGGATATCTTCGGATCGGTGATGTAAAATGGCAGTAAAATTTGGCCGCAAGGCCGAAATGGCCAAGATTTTGATGACTATACCGCGCTTTTGCCAGCGATCTTAGCATGACCGTGCTGACAATAGCCTCTTCCTTTGTGCCTCTGACTTTTTCCAGTATCTCCTGCAAAGCTCTGGGGTGTATTTTGTTTATGCCCTTTAAAGGGAAACCCAGATTGCTTGTAAATTCTGCAAAAGCCTGTATTTTTTCGCTGTCCGGGTCCTCATGGATCCTGTAGACAAACGGCGAGTCGGCCCAGAAGAAATGCTCCGCCACCGTTTCATTGCACACCAGCATGAATTCCTCTATGATTCTGTTGGCCGTGGTGGTTTCATAGCGTTTGACTTCTACCGGCTTGCCCTTGTCATCCAGGATTATTTTCGCCTCGTCGAAGTCAAAATCAATGGCGCCTCTGCCCATACGTTTTTTCCTGAGTATCAGGGCAAGCTCCTCCATCGTATTGAAATCCTCCAGGAGGTAATCATATCTTTCCAGCAGCTCGCCGTCATTTTTTTCAAGAATTTTGTATACATTGGTATATGTCATCCGCTCATCAATATTGATCACACTTTCAAAAATCTCATGGTTTGTAACTCTGCCCGAGGCGTCGACATCCATCATAACGGTAAAAGCGAGCCTGTCTATCCTGGGATTGAGGCTGCATATTCCGTTGGACAGCTTTTGGGGCAGCATGGGGATGACCCTGTCCACCAGGTAAACGCTGGTTCCCCGCTTGAAGGCTTCCCTGTCCAGCGCCGAGCCTTCGGTGACATAATGGCTGACATCGGCGATGTGGACTCCCAGCCTGTATTTCCCGTCAGGCAGCCTTTCGGCGGAAACAGCGTCATCCAGGTCCTTTGCGTCTTCGCCGTCAATGGTGACCATCCGGAGTTTGCGCAAATCACGCCGGCCGGCCAGCATTTTTTTGTTTACCTCTCCGGGGATTTTTTCCGCTTGCTCGATAACTTCTTCGGGGAATTCTTCCTTTAGGTCGTAGGCTCTGATAATGGAGAGGATATCCGTTCCGGGCTCATCCCTGTCGCCCAGGACCTCCACGATTCTCCCCTCCGCATTACGCCGTTTTTCAGGCCATTTGACGATTTCCGCAATGACTTTCTGCCCCGGCTTCGCACCCAGGGTTTCGTCCTTCGGTATGAAGATGTCCCCTGGGACTCTCCTGTCGTCGGGGATTACAAAGCCGAAATACCTGCTGCTCTCATAGATGCCTACCACATTGGCATTGGCCCTCTTTATGACCTTGATGATTTCGCCCTCGGACCGTTTGTCTCCGATGACTTTTTTTATCACCCGGGCGATCACCCTGTCGTTGTGCATCGCGCCGCCAAGACTGTCGGCCGGGATAAATACGTCCTTTATATATTCGTCATCGGGGATTACAAAGCCGAAGCCTCTCTCATGCCCCTGGAGCCGGCCTACAACAAGGTTCATTCGTTCAGGAACCCCATACCTGTCCTTATGGGTCTTATAGATCAAGCCATCGGCTTCCAGCTCGTCCATCACCGTTTTAAAAAGCGGATAATCCTTCTTCTGAACATCCAGCACCATCACAAGCTCGTCGAATTTCAAAGGCTTGTAGGCGTCATCCTTCATAAAGGCTACGATGCGTTCTTTCCTATCTTCCATAAATTCCTCTCATACGGCAGCAATAATTTTTTATAGGTAATTCTGTTTTGCATTTAGGAGTACTCCAAATATTACTTCCCGTTTTTCTGAAAATGCCGGCGCTCCAAGACTGCATTTTCAGAAATCTATACGGGAAGTTATATTTGCACCAGTACTTAGCATAATCATATTTATTATACCTTTTTTTTCAAATCATAACCATATTCATTGTAGAGCAACAACTCTCAATTTGAAATTTTCTTTGGTCGTTGGTATTACGAAGCTTGATGTATGGGTGGTCATTGACCTTAATGCAATTCGATATACGGGTGCCATTTGGCCGTAAGGCATACAGTGCAGGGGCGGCCATTGGCCGTCTGCCCGTGACAGTAAATCCAAACCATGGAATGGTGGTCGGTGCGGAAGAGAAGAATAATCCCCAGGATAGTGTTTTACCTCAGATTGCATTCTGCGGACGCACAATGCACGCCCCTACACTTTCATATTCAGGTGTGCACTTGGCGGCATGGGCATTGACTTCTTCAGAGGCGCATAGCTGAGGGTTCCGGGCGCTGTCCTGCAAAAATCCCCTGCTATGAAAAAAGACCATGTATCGCTACATAGTCCGCTGTTTCACTGTAAAATTACTTTAACAATAGGTATAATACCAGGGATGTAACAAGAAAAGCGATTGCCGCAAATGAAGTATATTTGCCGAGCAAGGCATCAATGGTCCTGCCCTTGTTCTTTCCGAAGAAAGTTTCCGCGCCTCCGGCGATTGCACCGGAAAGTCCTGCGGATTTACCCGATTGCAAAAGAACAATGACAATGATCGATAGCGCAAACAATATATGAATCACCGAAACAATTATTTGCCAAACAGTCAAAAAAAGCACCTCCCATACCAGAGTCCGGGAAACAGAGACAAAAACCGGGATAAAGCTGAATCCGCATGGTCACTGTCCATATTCGCCGTCTCAAAAATTAGACAAGTGATATTGTAACATAGTTGTTTATAAAAATCAAGGCTGCAAAACGCAATTTTTACAGGGAGGCAGGCAGGGACAGTCCTGATTGCCTCCTTTTATCCTTACCTTGCCAGCTTATAGATCGCCAGGACATCCTGCCAGGACAGCTTCCTGAGGCTGCCCAGGGGACGTTCCGCACCATATGCCATGCCGGTAGCCTTCTTTGCCATCAATTCCAGCTTGCTTTCGTCGATACCCAGCTCTCCAAGCGTGGAAGGCAGTCCGATACTTTGAAAGAAGCCCGACAGCCTTGCAATCCCTTCCGAAACGATGGCGTCCGGATCCCGGTAGCTGCCTTCCACCCCCATCACATTAACGGCGAACTGCACAAACATCTGGATGTTGGTTTTATAAACATATTTCATCCATGCCGGAGTCAGCACCGCAAGGCCCGCGCCGTGCGCCACGTCATAGATAGCGCTCAGTTCGTGCTCCATGCCGTGGCAGCCCCAATCCTGCTGGCGTCCGAGCCCCAGCAGACCGTTGTGGGCAACGTTGCCGCCGAAGGAGACTTCACACCAGGCCTCATAATCCTGCGGATTCTTTATCACAAGCAGGGCATTTTTCATAATGGTCTTCAAAGTGGCTTCACACAAGCCGTCGGTCAGGTCGGTGTGCGTAGTATTGGTAAAGTAGCGCTCAAAAATATGGCTCATCATATCGGCAACGCCGTTGGCAATCTGATTCTGCGGCAAAGTGAAGTAAAGTCCGGGATCCATCACACTCACCACCGGGCGAAGCAGATCACTGCCATATCCCCGTTTTTGCTGTTTTTCTTCGTTGGTTATCACCGTATTCGGGCTGGATTCGCTGCCCGCCGCGGGAAATGTCAGGACGGCTGCAACAGGCAAAGCAGCTTCGGGCTGCCTGCCGGTCTCATAAAGCTCCCACACGTCGCCCTGGTAATAAACGCCCATGGCAATTGCCTTGGCAGAATCGATGACGCTGCCGCCTCCCACCGCCAGGATCAGCTCCGGATTTTCCTTTTTGCAAAGCGCAATTCCTTCATGCACCAGGGACAGGCGCGGGTTTGGAACAACACCGCCCAACTCGATGAAGTCAATCCGGTTTTCCTTCAGCGAAGCAACCACAGTATCATACAATCCGCTCTTTTTAATGCTGCCTCCCCCGTAGTGCAGCAGCACTTTTTTGGCGTAAGGCCTGATGATCGCGCCGACCTCTTTATGAGTATCCTTGCCGAACACAATCCTTGTTTTATTTTGATAATCAAAATTCAATATAAAAACCACTCCTTTTCCCGGTAAAAAAGTTCTTGTAAAATAGCCTTCAAAGCTGTATTATTTGAATTATAAATCTTAGAGTTTGCTCCAAGTCAATAACTATACATTATTTTTTTGTATTATTTTTTTATTATTTTTTTAGAAAGGACTGTTGCCAGTTGAATTACTCAATCCGGCAGGTAGCTGAAAAAACAAATCTGACGCCGCATACCCTCCGCTATTACGACAAGGAAGGCCTGCTCCCTTTTTTGAACCGAAGCGAAAACGGCATTCGAAAATTTTCCGAAAGCGATCTGGAATGGCTTGGCCTCATCTGCTGTCTAAAAAACACCGGCATGTCCATCAGGGAGATCAAGGTATTCGTCGAGCTGAGCCTGCAGGGGGATGAAACGCTGAAAGCCCGGTGTGATATGCTTGTCCAGCACAAAAGAAGCGTGGAGGAACAAATCCGGACAATGGAAATTCATTTACAAAAAGTAACGTATAAAATTGAACACTTTAATGCCAAGTACAGGGAATACCAGAAACGAGCCAGGAAATAAGCCCGCTTTGTCCCGCCATGCCCGGCGGACGGAAAACTTTGTGCTCCGGCATATATATTTTTTACCTTTCCCGGCCAGGTTGACAACCGAAAAAAAAAGATGCATAAAACTATGCATCCCACAAAATGTGAAGGGGATATTAAGAACAGACAAAGGATTGTATTCTTTCAAGGTCGACTCCAAAGTATACCCATCGGAAGCCCAGCCATCTCCAGCCGGCAACCGACCTTGATCCCACAAAAACAAGCCACGCCCAGAACTGCTGTCCGTTATCCAGCCATAGATAAACAAACCGGAAGACGCAAGGTCTTATGGCTCCCGGATTAATGGCAAACACGCTGGCCCCCTGCAGCGCAGTCGCTTGAGAGGGAATAAACGACGGCGGCGGGCCTGACGGCGGACCGGCACCTCCTCCAGGCGGGCCGAAGGGAGGACCTCCACCCGGTTGCCCGAATGGGGGACCTCCGCCTGGTTGCCCGAATGGGGGACCTCCGGGCTGACCAAAGGGAGGTCCGAAAGGAAATCCTCCGGGCAGGCCAAATGGTCCGTCTGGTCGATCGAGGGGAGGTCTTACAGGCTGACCACAAGGCAAGGTTTGTGGAAAAATTTGACCATAAAAGCCTCCCGGCATACCGCCGTAAAAAGGCTGAGGTTGTCTGTAACAGTTATAGTCCTGCATAAATGCACACTCCCTGGTTTAAGTGCTTTCATGTCTTTCTTTTACATATTATGCAGTTTCCCGGAAAAGGTTACATAATTACTTTACATTCCATACTGCAGTGTAAACTACATTTTTAAATTTTGTCCAGTATACCGGGAAGAACTCCGTCGTTTTCAAAACCGTTTTCCGACAGCTGTGATTCAAAGGCAATCATTCTGCCGGTCCCTTTTTCCAGGACGGCTCTAAGGATGGAGGCCATGTATTTCCTGCTGTTCCCTTCTTCCGTTTCCTGTGTATATTTCATCCCCTTTTCCCACGATGCGCCCAGCACATGGGGATTGGAAAGCTCTCGTGCCATGCCTCTGGACCAGTGCCTGCTGCTTAAGCCCGAAATAATCATCACTTTATTGTCAATCGGGCTTAAGATATGCGCTTCGGGTGTGGTCAGCACTACACAGCCTTCATTCAAGGCTTCTCCGGGTTGAAACAAGCCTTCGCCGGCTTTTAAAACGTTTCCCGCCATCTCGATAAAATCCCTGCCGGTATTCCTTCCGAATTTAGCGGAGGCGCTGCAAAATCTTTCCGCACGATCCACCAGCTGCCTGGCTTTTAAAATTTCCTCCCCCGGGTCTGCTCCATCAAGAAATATTTCCAGAAGCGAAAGCTGCAAAAAGGTGCCGACCTGCATTGGCTTCTCCTGCCTTTTGTACTGATCAACCCAGTTTCTTACATACTCGTACTTTTCCTTTATATGCCCGGCAGCAGTGTCTCCAGGCATGATCTCCACCAGATCCGGAAGCCGGGGAAACGGAAAAGCGCCGCAGGTTTTTCGCGCAATTTTGGAGCTTCTGACCGGATCAAACTTGAAAAGCAGTTCTACCAGCCGTTTGACAGCCCCTCTGTCGGGGAACAGCCGGAATTCCGGATGGCAAAGCTGTGCAAAAACCAGCAGGCCGGAGCACAAGGAAGTGTCGGCCGCATAGCTTCCGGCGCCGGTGTTTGTCAGGGAAATCCCGTTTTCACTGAGAATGTTGCGGATGACCAGGTCGGAAACGATATCCGCGTAGGTGGATAAGATAACAATGTCGGACGGTTTGTATCCATCTTCCTTGACCAGGCTGCACACTTTATATGCCAGCTGCTCCAGCATCTCGCTCCTTAGTTCAACTGCGGGGAATCTTTCAATAGGGCTTCTGCAATCCGTATCTTTTACTTCACCATGGATGACGGCTGAATAAAGAGCCTGCGCGAAAGCTGATCTTCCGGCTTTCTCAAGCTCCACTACCTGACAGGCTTTCTGTATTCGGCTTTCGATTAATTTTCCGTTGCCGCGCAGCAGCTCAGCGCTTCCGAATTCCGGGTCATACGCCAGAAATGCGGTACCGCAGCCGCCCAGGAAAAGGTCGGTTAATTCCAGCATTGCATATGAGGTCTCCTGAAAATCATCAATGATCAAGTGCCTGTAGCGTTTAAACAGGCTTTGCCTGTAATCATTGTCCTGCAGAAGATATTTACGGTAAATCTCCACTGCCATGCCGCTATCCAGCACACCCAGCTCCAGACACCTTTTTCGATATGCCAGACCGATTTCATCCATGTCTTTTAGAATGCGTTCCTTCTCGGCATCTTTCCTATCCAGGGCATGATAAAGCCTGCTTCCTATCTCCCCCGCATCGATCCCCTCCAGTGCGGCGCTTTTCAGGTTGTTTGCCAGAATAGAGGCGATACGCTCATTCGAATAGGTTAAAGCGGCAAATAATCCGTCTTTTTCCCTTCTTGCCTGAATGACCTTTGAAATCAAATGAAGGGATGCTTCCGCAGGAAGAAATACGGGCCTTATATCTTTTTGAACAATTTCATCACACCCGGCGGTGGCCAGGGGATAATAGACTGTCAATTCCTCTCTTATAAAGGCAGAAAATGTGCAGCACCTGATTTTACCGGAGATTTTTTCAGACAGGGCGGAATTCCAGCAGCCAAGCTGCGCATTGTCTGCAAGCAGGACAAGCACGGAAGGTCCGGCGGTTTCAGGCTTTTGGGCAAGATAAAGGCAGCGTTCCTGCAGCAGCGCCGTCTTCCCGGCGCCGGCAGCACCTTTTATCATATATCTTATTCCTTTGTCCGGTGCTTCCGCAATGTATTTCAGCATATTGCCGGCCAGGTTCTCCCACACTCCTTTACTATGCCTGATTTTACCACACTTGCTCCATTTTGCTCAAGCCCCCCTGTCAGGAAGACGCAAGCGAAGATGGTTTTCACTATCGCATTTGATATTTTCAGAACGTTATTCCTTTATGGCGCCTGATGTCAATCCGGATATAATATATTTCTGGAATATGAGAAACACAATGGCGGTAGGCAGTGCGGCAATAGCAGCGGTCACCATCGTTTCATTGAATGCGGCCTGCTTGTAACTTCCATAGTTGGCAACTCCAACGGTCAGTGTCCACATGCTTTGTTTGGAAGTAAAAACAAAAGGCCAGAAGTAGCTGTTCCATATATTGAGAAAAGTGTTGATAACCATTACCGCCAGCGCCGGTCCCGTCAGCGGAAATATGATCCTCCAGTAGATCCCCATCTCCGAGCAGCCGTCAATCCTGGACGCCTGTATCAATTCTCCCGGCAGTCCCGCGATATACTGCCTTAAAAGGAAAATCCCGAGGGGAGCGGCTAAAAACGGGATGATGAGCACCTTGTAGGTGTTCATCCAGCTAATCTCCGTAAAAAATTTATATAAGGGTATCAGTGTAAGGTGCATGGGAATCATCATGGTGGAAAGCAAAAGCATGAAGAAAAACTTCTTTCCGGGAAATTCCTTTTTGGCGAAGGCATATGCCACCATCGGCGCCAACACGATGTTTCCGCCTACGACAATAACCGCTACAATACTGCTGTTTATAAAATATTTTAAAAAGTTGCTGGCGCTGAACACATATTTGTATGCATCCAGTGTGAAATGCCTGGGAATAAGATTGAAGCCGTCGTTCAAAACGCTTATCTGTCCCTTGAAGGTAGCCGATACCATATAGATAAAGGGATAGATCATGATGATCAGAAATGGAAGAAGCAGTATGGCAAGCAGCCACCCCAGCAGATTTTCATTTTTTCCTCTTACAGTGCTCATCAATCGCCCACCCCTTTATCCAGTCTCAGTACCTTTGTTTGTATGAGTGCAAATGCCAGTATTATGAGAAAAAGTACATAACCGATGGCTGACGCATAGCCCATCCTCTGGGATGAAAAGCCCTGCCTGTAAAGGTACAGCACTCCTGTCGTCGTCGCATAGACAGGCCCGCCCTGGGTCATGATCTGCGGTTCGGTAAAAATCTGCAGGGAGTTTATGGTATTGACGACAATCACATATAAAGTCACATGCCGTAAATGCGGCAGCGTGATATGAACGAACCTTCTGATTATTCCCGCCCCGTCCACGGTAGATGATTCATACAGCTCCAAAGGGATTGTCTGTAACGCCGCCAAGTAGATCACCATGTAATAGCCTGTTGCGGACCACACGCACATAGCCATTATGCAAGGCAGCGCCGTTTGACTGTCCAACAGCCAGTTCCTGCCTTCAAAGCCCAATGCCGTAACCAGTCTGGTGAGCAGACCGTCGCGGAACAGCAGCAGTCTGAACAGTGTTGCAATTACCGTAACCGAAACGACCGTCGGAAAGAAAAAGCCTACCCTGAACAATGCTTTGAATTTCACTGACTGATTCAATGCAACTGCCAGCAGCAGGGCAAATACGGTAGTCAGAGGTATGGTGCCGAAGGCAAAAACAAAGGTGTTTTTTAATGCCGTATGAAAATTCGTATCCGTCAGAAGCTCCCTGTAATTGTCCAGTCCGACCAATTCATTGATGGAACCTTTCTTCAGCGGATTAAAATTTGTAAAGCTTACGTACAGCGAGTAAAATAACGGATAAATGGTAAAAACCGAAAACAGCAATATCCATGGTGAAATAAACAAATATGCAATCCTGTTGCTTTTTATCCTGTACCAAAGACTGCTGCGGCCGGTCCGTGGCGGCCTTATGCCCATAGCTGCCGCTTGTCCGAGGTTCCATTTTACCAAGATGATCTCTCCTTTTTTAAATTAAGATAAAGGCATATGCCGGAATGAGTCCGGCATATGCTGACTGCAGGGCTGTTCATTCCGCTCCGTCCCATTGCCCGCCAAGGCATCCTGGCTGCAGCTATACGCCTCTGCACATGTGGAGCTGCCAACATGAATCAATACCTTTGCGGGGATTGCCCATTGGGCAATCCCCGCTTTTGAGACAGTCCCACCCCATAAAACTGAAAGCCGTTATTTCAGCCAGAGTTTGCTGACATCCTTTTCACAATCCTCCGTCGCTTTATCCACAGGCGTATTGTTGAGGAAAATTTCCTGAAGCATGGTGGATATGCGCATACCGATATCTTCAACCGATTTGTTGAGAGGCGGCGCCCAGGTAGAATTGGTCTTCATGATCTCAATATACTTGCCGACTCTCTTTGCGCTGTCGTCCGCCGGATTCTTGAAAATGTCCAGGTCTCCGGCGGTCTTTGTGGAGGGCAGTATCCCATAGTTGCAGAGCTTGCACACTTCCAGGGCGGTAGCCTCATCCGCAAGATATGTCAAATATTTGAAGCCTGCCTCCTTATTCTTGCTCTGTTCCGGTATGACAAGCACTTCGGCGCCGCTGAAGGCATATGTCTTTCCTGTTTCCGGGTTTGCCGGAATCATTTCGTACCCCCAGTTCTTAACGGCAGCACCGTCTTTTTTCATTGCTCCCGTGAAGGTTGCATCGACAATGTACATGCCAAGCTTGTTGTTTTCAAATGCAAGCGCGGCATTTGCATTGTTGTCGATGGAACTGTAGGGCTTCATATCCATGAGGAATTTCAGAGCTTTCTTTGATTCGTCGGTGTTTACACCTGCAACTTCCTTTTCATTGCCATCTACCTGCTTCTTGACAATCATTGCACCGCCGGCGCTGTATAGGAAATTTCCGAAGAATTGATAGTCGCCGGTGGGGTCGCCGGTATTGATGTTGAATCCGGGAACACCGCATTTTTCTTTTATTGCCTTTGCAAAAGCCAGCAAGTCGTTCCAGGTTTTAAAATTTGCGATGTCAAGCCCTGCCTGGGCGACAAGGTCGTAGTTGACAGCCATGGCCCTAGTACCGACTCCCCACGGGAATGCGTAGATTTTGCCGTCTTTTTCTCCGAGATTCCAGTTGACAAACTTATCCTTAATTTCCGGCGTGATCAATTTCGACAGGTCGGAAAGAGCGCCTACATCCGAGAAAGCGCCGACCCAGGTTGATCCCAGCTCCAATACGTCGGGAGCAGTCCCCGCCCCTATGGCTGTCTGGATCCTTGAGAATCCGTCCCCCCATCCCAGCTTTGTAGCTTCAACGATGATATCGGGATTGTCCTTCATGAACTGGTCGATGGCTGTAGCCTTGATGGATGTGGGTTCGTCGCCGATGTCCCAGAATTGCCACCATTGAATGGTTACAGGTTCCTTTGGAGCTTCTGTCGCAGCGGTTACCGCCGCAACAGTTCCCGTCGCAGCCTCACCGCCGGCTTCCTTCGCATCTCCGCAGCCTGCCAATCCCATGGTCAACACCAGGAATATAGCCAGGCATGCCGAAATCAGTCTTGGAAATTTTTCCATTTTCTTTTCCTCCCGTCAAATTTAGTTTGAAATGTAGCTTGAAAAGGATTTTGATTGACTTCTCTAGTAAGATAATACATTTTGATCCTGGTATTTGCCATGGACCACAGTTATATAATGTATTCAGAATTGTTGTCTCAAGGATTAGCCGTATTGACGATTTTTCCAAAAAACTAATTTGAGTCTATAACGTTTATAATTTCAATCCATATTTCCCTTATCTGGGATTATATCCCTTGCGGCAATAAAAAACCGCCCGTATAAGCGGCTTTCCTTTTATATAGAATGTGAACCATAGGTATGGATATGCTGATTGCAGCGCATGCAAAGGCTAAAGGACTTATTATCGTCACGAATAACGTCCGTGAATTTGAGCGGGTTGAGGGCCTTGGACTCGAAAATTGGGTTGGTGTATGAAAGCCCGTCCAATGGTCCCTTTTCCATTTACCGCGGTATCATTCAAGTCCCATTTCTTCCGCTTTCCTGTTAACCTCCGAAATCATTTTGCTTAAACCTTTTTCTTCGTAATCCTCCAGAATCTCCCGCCACATTTTTTCTACCGGCTCTGTCCCCAGCATAACCCTCACCAGGTCTTCATAATCAAAGATGGAGAACATATCCTTGGCGGGAGTCGACAGGCAGGTGAGCTCCGGCTCATAATCCGGGATCCGGGTGGTTCTTATGGCCCGCTCAAGATTCTCCACCGCAGCCTTTTTAATTTCAGGGTCCATCTTATAGTTGTTTTTATCGTATTGAAACTTGTTGTCAAACTCCACAAGGCTTCCCAAAACACTGGCCGACCTCTGCTTTTTATCCAGAGCCTCCGGTTTTGTCAACGGGGTGATTTCATCCCCCTCTTCCGTATAATCGGCATTTTCTGCTCCGAACCTGTAGAATTTCTTTGCCTCTGGTGTAAGCATGTATTCATACAGGCTCAATATCCTGTCCATTTTGTTTTCATCCACCTGCGCGCTAAAATAGCTTTCGGACCAATAAGTTTTAAACGTACTTTGATACCTGATCCCATCGATTGAAGGAAAATAGTTCGCTCTTTTCACACAATCCATAAGATTTTTACCCGGGTAGTTGTTCTTCCACAAGCTGTTGATCATCGTATCCAGATTTCCATACCCGACCATCAGTACCGCCGCTGCCTTTCCTGCCGCAAACTTTTCATAGGCCTGGGAGCCCTTGATCATGGTGATATCCTTATCAATCAGACCTTCTCGGTACATATTCCTGGCATTCACCAAGGAAGGCAATGCGTTTTTCGAAAATACCGCGGGTATATACCTGCCGTCTTCCTTTATCCACTTGTAGTCGTTTCCGCTTCCGTCGCTTGTAGCGGCGGGATTGCTATATATCCATAAGAAACCGCCGATATGCTTGATGTTAACCGTTGTTAACCCGGCTATGCCCGTATTTTCCGGGTCTTTTGAAACAATTTCCCGCAGCATGTACCGGAATTCTTCCCAGGTCTCGGGCTCTTCCCTGATACCGGCCTTTTCCGCCAGATCCCACCGGTAGAATACATTTCTGTCATGGGCACAATACCTGAGGGAATCATAAAGGCCCCGGGGGATACAATAGAGCTTCTCCCGGTATTTCATGGACCGGGCTTCATGCAGCTCCAGGTATTCCGAAAGCCTGGGGTACGTTGAAAGATCATCGGGCAAAGCTTTCAACAGCTCTCTGTTTATCCAGTTCCAGTAATTCCGGGTTCCTATGGCATCTGCCGAGAAAATATCCGGCAGTTGATTTGAAGCGGCCCATATTTGAATCTTTTCCATATAATCGTCCCAGGTAATGGGCACGGATCTTATGGTTAGATTGAATTTGTCCGACAGGTGCCGGTAAAATTGATCCTTGCCGGTATCCGTCAGCACATCCTGAAGTTTCCACAGTGCAACGGATATTTCCAGTCTGTCCGTGGCTTGCGCAGGGCTTTTTGTTCCGCTGTCCGCGGCGTTTTTGCCTTCCTTTTCCAGGCTGTTCCTGTCATTGGCAATATACCGGTACCCCGAAAAACATAAAACCGGAATAAGGATTAAAACCAGAAATACAATCACGGGCTTTCTTTTTTTCATCGATCGTCAACTCCTTTGCTCCTGCCGGGAAGAGGCTCCGGAAAAATATTATTCCGCTTTATTTTTCATCGCTTTTCATGTGTCTGAATTGGCCGGGAGCCTTTCCCGTAGTCTTTTTAAACACCCTTATAAAGTAGAAGTAATCGGTATAACCGCTTTTGCCCGCGATCTCCTCGATGGAGATATCCGTTTTTTTTAGCAACTCTTTTGAATATTCGATTCTCAGCCGGGTGACATAGTCCGTGAAAGTCATGTTTGTGTTTTTCCTGAAAAGCTGGCTTATATAATTGGAATTGATGACAAATTCCTTTGACAGGCTCTGAACGGATATATCCTTATAAAAGTTTTGATCCACATAATCAATGACCTTCTTAAAATATTCGTTTTTTATTTCCTTTCTCGCCATTCCCTCGTGTTTCATAACGGAATTATGCATATCTTCCTTAATGGACTTGAGCATGTCGTCTGCATTTCTGAATACATTGCATAGCTGGTCGAAGCCGTATATATAATCGTCATACCTGTCGATCTCAAAAAAGTGCGAAGAGAAGGTGATATAAACGTTGTAGATGCTCATTGCATGTTTGATATTCAAGTTTCCCCGCTTGAAGTATGTTTGGGCGGTATCCAGCAATTTGCCGACAGCTTCGAAATCCATTCTGGACATAGTTTTTTCAAATTCTTTCATTACGCTTTCGGTAAGCTTTTGCCCATCGTCCTTCCTATGGTAGATTCCTCTTTCACCGGTGATAAAAAATTGATAAGCCTGTACCATGGCTTCGTCAATATTCTTTTCCAGCGCATCCATGGAAAAGAATATCCCGCTTATTCCTATACCCTTTATGTCCTCCATGCGCCGTTCATCGACGGCGGAACCGTAATCGGCCTGGTTTTTGCAAGAAAGAAAATACAGATACTTTGAGCTTCCTATCTTCACATTTAAGTAATCCGCGGATTCTCTGAAACAGATGCGCTCCGCTCCCAGGGAAACAGCTACCGCCATGCCCTTTTCAACCTCAATGCCTTTTTGCCTCAGCAAGGCTGCCAGTTGTAATTTGCTGCCGGGGCTCTGATCCTCTATGGCGGTGATGATATCCAATTCCTCATGATTGGAGCTGTTCAGCATAGTTTTCGCTTTTTTCAGCAGGTTATCGATCTCGTCGTCAAAGGGTTTGAGGCAGAAGCCGATTGCGCCGTAATTCATAGCTTTTTGCGCATATGCAAATTCGGCATATCCGCTGATCACGACAAACAATGTCCCGGGCAATTCCGCCTTTGCTTTTTTAATGAGCTCCAATCCGTTCATTCCAGGCATTCTTATGTCGGTAAAAACCAGATGAGGCTTGAGTTTTAAAATATCCCCACAGGCATCGATACCATCGTTGGAGCTGGCGATTACTTCAAAGCCGTACGCCTCCCAGTTCACGTTTTTTATCAGGCTCTTTACCACATACTCCTCATCATCGGCAATAAATACTTTATACATGCTCCGCCTCCTTAACAGGAATGGTAACCAGAACCTCCGTGCCGATATCCCTTTCGCTTGTTACCTTCAAACCGTAATCATTTCCATAAGTCAGCCTTATTCTGTTGTTTACATTATATAACCCTATTCTGGCCGTTTTTTTATCCGTACCGGTTGTGTCCACAAATGCAGCAAAAGGTTCTGCCAGGCGCCTGTTCAGCTCCTCCAGATTTTCGGCGTCGATCCCTACGCCGTCGTCCTTTACCCGGACAAGCAGCTTATTGTTTTCCAGCCGGCTTCCGATATGCACCGACCCTTTTCCCCGTTTAGGCTCAAAACCATGGTATATGGCATTTTCCACAATAGGCTGCAATATCATCTTGGGTATCTGCATATGCAATGCCCGTTCCTCAAAATCATAGCTGGCCGTAAGCCTTTCACCAAACCGTATTTCATGTATTTGCACATAAGCCTTGACGATTTTGAACTCATCTTCCATTGCCACCATGCTTGCATTATTTACGCAGTACCTGAATACCAGAGCAAGGGACTGGGTCATCTTATATATTTTTTCCTGCCCTTCATCCGACGCTATCCCCTTCAAGCACTCCAACGTATTATATAGAAAATGGGGATTGATCTGGCTTCTTAAATAGGCCAGTTCAGCCTTTTCTTTAACAATCTCCGCTTCATACAGCTTCGAGCTTGTGTCCAGAAGCCGGTGGGTCAGGTTATTGATCTCAAACAGCATATTATTGAATTCGTTGGATAACACCTTTATTTCCGAATAGCCTTCAAGCCTGATCTTTTTCTTCAAACTCTTTATATCGCCGTTTTTAACCATCCCCATAAAAGAAATGAGTTTTGCAACGGGATGTGTAATATTGTTCGTAATAAACAGGAATAGCGAAGATAACAGGATCAGAGCGGCAAAGCATATGGTGAGGACAATTTTCCTCACCTCATGGATTTCCATGAACAGTTCTTCCCTCGGAACCAGACTTATGATCCTTCCCTGGATTTCCGGGATTTCATATGCCTGCACGATATTTTCATAGCCATTGATGGTGATGACGTTGTTTTTACTGTCATCGCTGCTTACGGCAAGGATGTTTTTTATGATCTCCGGATTATTATTTATCTTTAAGGGGTCGCCTTCCGAAAAAAGCCGACCGTCCTTGTCTACCAGATAGTACTTTATTTCGGTATTGGCGGTAAAGCTGCTGATTTCCCTGAATATAGGCTCCAGGTCGACCAGAACGGCGGCAAACCCGATTTTGTCCCCGAATGCTTCTTCCTTATATGCGGAATAGATATACATGCCATACATGATAAACATATTGCCGTCTGTATTTCCCGATAGGCTGTCTATTTTTTCAAAGCCTGTGCTGTATATGCTTCCGTCGTCCGGTATTGTATCCATCAGATTCCTTACCGGGTTGTACATACCTGACATGGTAAAATATTTTCCGTTTTCTCCGATAATGGCAATATCAAGGATATCCTTTTTTATGTTGACGGTATTGATGGATAGAATTTTCAATTCCTTGCCGGTTTCATAGATATTGATGGGATCCTTTTCCATAACATACTTCTGCGTACTTGTGTCATAGCCGATATTTCTGAGAATGCTGCCGATCTCTTTAAAATACAGGGCGATATTGTTTTTAATGTTCGTCGTGATCTCCGAAGTATAATTTCTGTTTTTATTGACCATGATCTCTGAAAATTTGGAATAGGACAGGAAAATTATTAATATCACCACCAGAATGGTGAGTATGTAACTGATAATCAACTGAACCCGTATGGTTAGATCTCTAAAAAAACGCATATATCCCCCACAATAAATCCTGTCGACAGGCAGACCTTGTCCCTGTTTCGCAGAAATAAAGAGTGGCGGCCCCGGCAGCATTCCCGATAAGCGATTGTTAGAAAAAAAAGTTTGGCAAAAAAGAACCGGCACAGTAAAATTATATCATGCCGGCGGAAAAAATGGAATTATCAAATGTGAGAGCGAAAGTGGGAATGAATTGCATAAAACTATTGCAAAAGAACAAATGTTTTGTATAATATAAATAGCACACGGAGGTTAATCAAATGAGACATATCGATATGAGAAGCGACACGGTTACGCAGCCCACACAGGAGATGCGGGAAGCGATGTATAGAGCGGAGGTCGGAGATGACGTCTACGGCGACGACCCCACCGTCAACAAGCTGGAAGAATACGCTGCAGATCTGGTGGGAAAGGAAGCTGCACTTTTCGTACCCAGCGGAACTTTCGGCAACCAGCTTGCACTCTTTACCCATTGCAGGCGGGGCTCCGAAGTGATCCTGGGCGAGGATTGCCATATCGTGGAGCATGAAGTAGGCGCTGCCTCGGTAATTGCCGGGGTCCAGCTGAGGCCGGTGGCTTCGGAAAAAGGAGCCCTTCCCCCCGGGGCTGTAGAATCCAGGATAAGGGGCAAGGATATCCACTTTCCCGAGACCGGTTTGATTTGCCTGGAAAATGCCCACTCCAACGGCAGGGTCATCCCCCTGGCAAACATGGAAAAAATATATTCCCTCGCAGCCCGGCACAATATCCCTGTTCACCTTGACGGAGCAAGGCTGTTCAACGCCGCCGCAAGCCTTGGTGTCAAGGCGCCTGAGCTTACTTCCTTGTGCGACTCCGTCATGTTTTGCCTTTCCAAGGGCTTATGTGCACCGGTGGGCTCCATTCTTGCCGGTTCCCGGCCTTTTATCGGCAAGGCCAGAAAAGGCCGCAAGCTGATGGGCGGAGGCATGCGGCAGGCAGGCGTCCTTGCCGCCGCGGGACTGGTGGCATTGGAAAAAATGACGGACAGGCTTGTGGAAGATCATCGGAATGCACTGCTGCTGGGCAGAGAGCTTGCAAAAATCCCGGGGATTAAAGTGAATATGGAGGATATCCAGATAAACATGGTTTTCCTTGATTTGAAGGAAACGGGCGTCAACCCGGATGCCTTCATGAAAGGGCTTACGGAAAAAGGGATCAGGGCCAATCCCCCGGAGAACGGAATCATGAGGCTTGTTACACATTACTGGACTTCGCCGGAGGATATTGCCTATACGGCCGGGGTCATAAGGGAACTGACGAAGCACTAGGACTACAGCAAAAACTTCATTATTTTAAAAATAACAGGAAACAGGAGAAAAAATGAGCAACAAATTTGGAAAAGATCTGACAACAGGAAGTATACCAAAGCATCTGATCACCTTTTCCCTTCCAATGCTTTTGGGAAATTTGCTTCAAACCGGTTATGGAATCGTGAATACCGTATGGGTGGGAAACAAAGTCGGCCCCGATGCAGTGGCTGCAACCGCCGTAAGCTTTCCTATCGTTTTCATACTGATCGCGCTGGCGGCAGGGGCAACACTGGCTACAACAATACTTGTATCACAGTTTTACGGCGCCAAAAACTACGGGATGGTGGAAAAGGTAATCAACAATTCCTTCACCATTTCCATTATCGGAGGCCTGCTGCTTACCATCGTAGGGATACTCTCCAGCGATTGGCTGCTGAGATTGATGGGAACCCCCGAAGAAGTTTTTGCAATGGCGACCAGCTATCTTAAGATCACGTTGGCGGGTTTTATACTGCTTTTCATGACCTTTCTGATCTCCTCCATCCTAAGAGGAATAGGAGATACCGTAACACCGCTCATATTCATGGGTATCGGCCTTGTAGTCAATGCCGTTCTCGATCCCCTCATGATCATAGGGATCGGCCCCTTCCCAAGGATGGGGCTGGATGGAGCCGCCTATGCCTCGCTTATCGCACAGTTCCTGGCGCTGGTTATGGCTTTGATCTACCTGAACCGCAAAAATCATATCGTGGCAATCAAGTTCAACAAGCTGTCCCTTGACAGGCATCTGACACTGCTGCTGTTTAAGCTGGGCTTCCCCTCCATGATCCAGCAATCCCTGATTTCCGTCGGTGCTTTTGTCGTCACAGGCTTTGTCAATTCCTTCGGAGCAGCGGCAATTGCGGCTTTTGGCTCTGCCCAGCGAATAGAAAACCTGGCCTTTATGCCGGCAATGTCGCTCAGCATGGCTGTTTCCGCCCTTACCGGACAGAATCTGGGAGCCGGCAAGCCTGAGAGGGTAAAGGAAATATTCCGGGCCGGAATCATTGTCACCTCTGTCATCACCCTTACGCTGTCTGCTGCAATCATCGCTTTTCCCAGAATCATGCTTACCATGTTCGTACACGAACCCGACGTACTGGAAATCGGCATCCACTATTTAAGGATCGTGGGGGCTTCCTATATTTTCTTCGCAATCATGTTTATCGGCAACGGAATCATCAACGGATCGGGGCATACCATGGTAACCCTGGCGATTTCGGCTATTACCCTTTGTTTTGTCCGCATACCGGTTTCCGGGTTGCTGTCGAGAACCGCCCTGGGGACTGACGGTATATGGCTGGGCATTGTCTTCAGCTCCTTAACTGCAATGATCATAAGTCTTCTTTATTATTTCAGCGGAAGATGGAAAAAAGAGGTAATCAGAAAGACAGGCCTTCCACCAATGAACAAAGAAAGCGGAAGCCGACCGGAAGCCGTTCAGGATGTGCTGCAGGAGTCCGGGGAATAGCTCCGGTCATATCTGCATGTCCTTGTTGTCCATGACCAGGACCAGGCCTTCAAAGCTGTGGGCCTGGTCCCTGGTCCTTTTGACAATCCTGACAATTCTGTCGTACGCCTGCCTGGAGCCCTTCACCAGCAGCGGCACCCCCAGGAAGTCAATGCCAAGGCCCCGTGAAAGGAAGCCGCCGGCTGTAAGGAAGGGCGGTACGGTAGGCGACATGTTGGAAAGGACGAAGCGCTCGGAAAAACCGTATTCGTTGTGTATCAGGTTAATAAAATTTTCAAGGAAGGGTACCAGGGTCTTTGTCATTCCGCGTCCAAGGGTAAACACTTTGTTTCCTTCATCATCTACGCCCCGGAATATCAGCTTTCGCATGTCCTGATAACCCAGCTTGTTAAAGTATTTTGCATTTAGAATCTCATCCCTTGTAGGCTTCCTGTCCTCAGGAAGCCTTTTTAAATGTATCTCCGACGCCAGCGAAGATGTGTGCGTGCCGCCATAGCAATTGTATATGAATATCATCGATTCCTCTTCTGTAAAGCAAAGTCAGTTTTCTAATAGTATTCGACATTCAAAAGCTTTTTATAACGACCTAATCCAAAGGAAATCTGTCATTTGTTTACAAATCCCCTTACCGCAGCGGAGTTTCAACTAGGCGGAAGAAAAAATACACGGGGACGGTTCTACTGTATGCCAAAGCATACAGTAGAACCGTCCCCGTGTATTTTCCCGTGTATTTTGCTGAGCTAAACATATCTTTGGATTGCACCTATACGGATGCGCAATGCGCGTCCCTGTCCCACACATCCGTCACGGCTTAACACTTAATTCACGGCCGTCGGAATCGACAAAGACCTGTGAATTGTCGCCGATCACACCCTTGATAAGCAGTTTGCCGGTTTCGGTCTCGATGTGCTTCTGCAGGAAGCGTTTCACCGGTCTGGCGCCATATGCCGGCGAATAAGTGGACTCCGAGATGAACTGCTTTGCGCTGTCGCTTACTACCAGCTTGATGTTTCTGTCATCCAGACGCTTCTGAATGTCTTTTATGGACAGTTCGATGATCTTAACAATTTCTTCTTTTCTCAGGGGCTTGAACATCACGATTTCATCGATCCTGTTCAAAAACTCGGGCTTGAAGCCGCGGCGCAGCTCGTTCATCACCGTTTCCCTGGTCTCTTCGGCGATATCCCCCTGCCGGTCTATGCCTTCCAGCAGATACTGGCTGCCCACATTGGACGTCATAATGACAACGGTATTCTTGAAGTTCACCGTGCGCCCCTGGCTGTCGGTGAGTCTGCCGTCGTCCAGAAGCTGCAGCAGGACATTGAAAACCTCGGAATGGGCTTTCTCTATTTCGTCAAACAACACCACGCTGTAAGGTTTTCTCCTGACTGCCTCCGTAAGCTGTCCGCCTTCCTCATAGCCCACATACCCCGGAGGTGCGCCGATGAGCCTTGCAACCGTATGCTTCTCCTGATATTCGCTCATATCAATCCTGACAATGTTCTCTTCACTGTCAAACAAGGCTTCCGACAAAGCTTTTGCAAGCTCGGTCTTCCCCACGCCGGTAGGGCCCAGGAAAATGAAGGAGCCGATAGGCTTCCGGGGGTCCTTGAGGCCCGACCTGGCCCTGAGAACTGCGTCGGCAACAGCAGTCACCGCTTCGTCCTGGCCTATGACCCTGTTGTGGAGGATTTCCTCCAGGTTCAGGAGCTTTTCACGCTCATTTTCCACCAGCCTGGTAACCGGTATTCCCGTCCATTTGGAGACGATTTCCGCTATTTCATCCTCGGATACCTCTTCCTTTAATAGCCGTTTGCCGCTGTGGGCATCCTGCAGCCGTTTCTCCTCTTCCAGGCTCCGTTCCAGTTCAGGAAGCTTCCCATGCTTCAAAACGGCAAGCTCGTTCAGGTCATACCTGCGTTCCGCTTCCTCTATGCTTCGTTTGATGTCTTCAATCTGCTGCTTGATCCCCTTCACTCGCTCTATATTCTTCTTCTCATTCTCCCACTGTGCTTTCATTGTATTGGACTGTTCTTTCAAGCCGGCAATATCCTTTTCCAGGATTTCCAGCCTTTCACGGGAATTCCTGTCCGTTTCCTTCAGCAGAGCCTGTTTTTCGATTTCCAGCTGCATGATCCTCCGGCTGGTTTCATCCAGTTCCGTCGGCATACTGTCAATTTCCGTCCTGATCATGGAGGCTGCCTCATCCATCAGGTCGATGGCTTTGTCGGGCAGGAACCTGTCGCTGATATACCGGTTGGAAAGCACAGCGCACGCAATAATGGCATTGTCCGTGATGCGGACGCCGTGATGGATTTCAAATTTTTCCTTCAAGCCCCGGAGGATGGAGATGGTGTCCTCTACCGTCGGCTGCTCCACCATTACCGGCTGGAACCTGCGCTCAAGGGCCGCGTCCTTCTCAATATATTTCCGGTATTCGTCAAGGGTCGTGGCGCCTATGCAATGCAGCTCGCCCCTGGCAAGCATCGGCTTCAATATGTTGCCGGCGTCCATTGCCCCTTCGGCTTTTCCTGCGCCTACGATGTTGTGCAGTTCGTCGATGAACAGGACGATTTTTCCTTGAGACTTTTCCACTTCCTTAAGTACGGCTTTCAAGCGCTCTTCAAATTCACCCCTGTACTTGGCGCCTGCGATGAGCGAGCCCATGTCCAGTGCAAAGATTGTTTTCTCTTTTAATCCCTCCGGCACGTCGCCTTTCAGTATTCTCTGCGCCAGGCCTTCCACAACTGCCGTTTTACCTACGCCCGGCTCGCCGATAAGCACCGGGTTGTTTTTTGTCCTTCTGGAAAGGATCCTTATCACGCGTCTGATTTCCGAATCCCTGCCGATGACCGGGTCAAGCTTTCCTTTCCGCGCCAGATCCACCAGATCCCTTCCAAACCTTGCGAGAGCCTCATAGGTTTCCTCGGGATTCTTGGAGGTGATTCTCTGATTGCTTCTGACCTTGCTCAGCGCCGCAAGGAATTTTTCCCTGTTGATGCCATGGCGCTTGAAAATCCCGTCGGAGGGGGTGTTTCTCTCCCGGAGAAGCGCAAGGTAAAGGTGCTCGACGCTTACATATTCATCCTTGAATTTCTTCGCTTCATCTTCTCCGTGCATAATGATTTCATTCAGCCTTCTGGATGCATAAAGGCTGGATGCGCCTCCGCCATATACCGAAGGAATCTTTTCCAGCTCCCTTTCCAGATCTTTTGCCACAAGCTCCGGGTTTCCGCCCATAAAGGTTATCAGCCTGGGAATCAGGCCATCCTCCTGGACAAGCAGCGCCATGTGCAGGTGCTCGCCGTCCACCTGCTGATGATTCATCCGTAAAGCTGTCTCCTGTGCGGCGCCTACAGCTTCCTGCGCTTTTTCCGTCAATTTATCAAAATTCATTAATGCCTCACTCCCTTTTTATCGGTTTTTCCCATGGAAACCAGCCTGAGTTTCTCATAAAGCTCTTTCTGTTCCTTCGTCAGCACCGGCGGATTGACGATTTTAATCCTGACATACAAATCCCCTCTGGCGCCGTGCCTGTCTTTATAACCTCTGCCCGCCACCCTGATCCGGTGGTCCGTCTGTATGCCTTCAGGCACTTTGACTGCGATCTTCCCGTCAATGGTGGTAAATTGCACTTCCGCTCCCAGGGCCGCCTCCCAGGGATTGAGCTCCAAGGTCGCCAGCAGGTTCATCCCGTCCACTTCAAAGCCTGTACCGGTCTTAAAACTCACCTTCAGATAAAGATCCCCGCTTTTTCCGCCATTGATGCCGGGGCTTCCCTGACCGGCCAGCTTAATCCTTTCGCCCTGCTTTATCCCCGGAGGGATCTTGAAGGTTATCGTCCTTTCACCGGTCTGGGTCCGGAGACTGATCTTTTTCTCTATGCCGGAAAAACCTTCTTCCGGTGTGATTTCAATCCCTGCTTCGCTGTCCTCGCCGTTGACGGCATAATTCCGGGAGAATCCGCCGCTCCTTCCTGCGGCTCTTCCGGCCCCTCCAAACAAGTCCTCCGCAGCAAAACCCCCGCCGCCGAAGAACATGTTGAAGAAATCGCTGAAACCGTTGTTTCCGCCGGACCTGTACTCATACCGGACATTATTTCCGAAGCCGTATTGGGACGGATCAAAGTTGTAGCCGTTGCTGAACTGCTGATCCATTCCGAATTGGTCGTATTTTTTCCTTTTTTCCGCATCACCCAGTACTTCATAGGCTTCATTGGCCTCTTTAAACTTGTCTTCGGCCTTCTTGTCCCCCGGATGGGCATCGGGATGATATTTCTTTGCCAGCTTCCTGTATGCTTTTTTTATTTCGTCCTGTCCGGCTTTTTTATCCACGCCCAGGATCTCATAATAATCCTTGAACTGCATTTCAAAACCACCTCTTATTTCACTTAGGAGTACTGCAAATATTACTTCCCTTTTTTCTGAAAGTGCCGACCGCAATGGACTGCATTTTCAGAAACTTATACGGGAAGCTATATTTGCGCCAGTACTTAAGGCGCACGGAAAATATCGCTTGCGCTCTTTCTGCCAATGCAGGCTGCATAGGCGTACGGCAAATGCAAAGCATCTGCCACCGGCCCCGGCGCTCCAGGAGCGCATTTGCAGAGTATTTCAGCGGAAGTTGTATTTTCACCGGTGCTTGCCACGGTTCAACCATAGATAACACACTATAGTTTATGAAAATGCCTCCGGTCTTAGTCAACCTTTAATTTCTAGCTGACTTTGACTTTCTTTGACCTTATGCTTAAATTATACACTTTTCCTGGAAAAAATCAAGAAAATTTCATATTAAAACGCAAAAATATTCTTATGTCCTGTGACTATTCAGGTACCCCGGTTGTCAATGCGAGGAGCAAACAACGTGGCAATCTCCGCTTCTGACTGAGATAGCATTTATTCGATTGCCGCGCTCCACTTCGTTTCGCTCGCAATGACAATACCTGAATAGTCACTAGGTCCTTAAAAGAATTGCGCCATTGGCTGTCCGGCAGCTGTTTGGAGCAGATGGCATTTGAGGACGCGCAGTGCGCGCCTCCTGCAGGATAGGATTTCACAGCAATGACAGGCATCGATAGACTGAGTATCGTTGTTGTGTAACTCCAAGGTACATTAATGCCTATGATATTATCCTTTTATACCTGAAAAAATTACGCTGGCCTTTATCTGTTTCGAGAAAACGGCTGTGACAGCCAAAACCGGCAGGATCGTAACGATGGAAAGGCCCATCAGCAGGTTCTGCCTTACCTGGGTCGATTTTGCGATGGTGTAGATTGCAACATTCAGCGTCCACAGGTCCTGTTTGTTGGCTACGAGGAAATACCAGAAGAAGTCGCCCCAGCCGGTTATGAAGGACTGCAAGGCAATCAACGCAATAATGGGCTTTGATATCGGTATGCATATGTTAAGAAAAGTATATAGTTCGCTTGCACCGTCAATTCTTGCCGCATCAAAATAGGCCGAAGGTATCCTGTCAAAAAAGCCCTTAAAAAGATAAATGTAAAAAGGCGAAGGCAATAACCACGGAAAGAGCATACCTGCGTAATTGTTGTACATTCCCATGTCTTTCATCAATAACAGCTGCGGTATCATAATGCATACAAAAGGTATCATCAAGGTCGCCAGGAAATACAGCAGAACCATGTCCGCCACCTTTTTGCGCAGCAGTTTCGATAAGGGATATGCCGATACCGAGCATAAGCCTACCTGGCATATCACAGCCCATACAAAGGTGAGAACCGTATTGAACATAAAAGCGAGAAAGCTATACTTTTTTATGGCGGGAATATTCTTAAACAGGTATGTCGGCGTCAGGTAATAATATTTATAGTTTTCCAATAACAATAAATAGCTCTGCCTTGATACCGTGCCTTGATATGCTCCGTTGATTTCATATTTTGAATTTAGATACTCCCCTGCCGCGGCGTTGTATTTATCTTCTTTCAACAGTGGCCTACCTACGTTTTCATCTATTCCATCCGGATCAAATTTATATCCGAGGACCTCTGCCGACTTTTTATAATTTTCATTGGCAAGCAGCACCTTTGCGGATACCCGTGCCTGAAAATATACCCCGTATTGGAGCTGCAGCCTCAGCATCAATCCATGGGCACGGGAATAATACACGGTCCTGCCGTCCAATGTTCCATATACCTTGACTTCGCTGATTTTTTCTTTGTCCAGCTCGTAGACCGTCGAATACATCGCCAGGGTGGAATCCTTCAAAATCAAGTCTTTTAATTCCTCTTCGGTCCTATCCCCGTATTTTGAATAATCCAGCACAATCGCTATGCTGGTGCCGGCCTCAGGAACAATCCCGGGAGGATAGGAATAGATTTCGTTGTCATCCTGGAAGGACAGGCTGACGATATAGATTAAGGGAAATGCAATCATAAATAAAAATAGAAAACTCAGTACATAAGCAACAATTTTAAGCCTTTTTTCCGAATTGCCTCCAGCCATTGGTATCCTCCCTTTAGTCCGATTCCTGATTATTCAGCTTCAACTGGACAACCGTTATGACGGAAATAACCAGCATCAGCGTCATTGCTGCGGCACTGCCCTGACCATAGTCATAGTTCTTCGAATAAAAGTGATAGATCAACAGCGGCAGCGGCCTTGATGCGCCCGCCGGGGTACCGTCGGTGAACTGGAAGGGTCCGTCCAGCAATTGCAGCGCGCTCATTGTCGACAATATAAACTGAATCAGAACTAAAAACTTTATATTCGGCAAGGTTATAAAAAGCATACGTTTAATTCCTATACAGCCGTCCAATCTTGAAGCCTCCCGTACATCCCCGGATATTCCGAGGATCGCCGCCAGGTACAGCAGAACTGCCAATCCGCCCCCGATAATGCCGGGAATAACGATACAGAATTTGACCCAGCTTGCATCGGACAACCACATCCTGGGGTCGGCTCCAAAGAATTTCAATACGTAATTGGCAGCTCCAAAATCAGGGTTCCATATCCATTTCCACAGGACGATGTTTACGGTAGCCGGAATAACAGCCGGCAGTATATAGAAGGTTGAAAACATTCCCCTCAGCTTGATGATTTCTCCCAAGAGAAGCGCCTGGAGAATGGGCACGAAAAAATTCAAAGCGATGATGAGCACCAGAAAAACCAGGGAATTCCTCCATGCCTGCCAGTAATCGGAGTTTTTGAACAGCTCCGTGAAGTTTTCGATTCCTACGAACGTCCCCGGCGGGTTTGCTACGTCATAGTGAAAGAAGGACAGTTTGAAGCCCTGGAAGATGGTATAATACCGCAAAAGAAAGGTAATGGTAATTCCAGGCAGCAAAAACAGCCACGGCGTTATCGCTTTTTTTATTTTGTAGGTTTCCAGAGGTCTTTTTTTATTTATCGTGACGGCCCGGATATCACTTGAAGCTTTCATTCATAATCCTCCATGATTTGTTAAGAGGCTGTATCAAAGGCGGACGCGCAATGGCGCCCCTACAGGGTGGTACCCGGATGTGCAACACCTCTACACAGGCGGTACACGAACCGCAATGCGTACCCCACAGGGGTTGTACAGCACGTGCAACACCCCTGCACAGGCGGCGCATGGCGAGCAGATGACGCAGTCACCGACCGGCCGATATGCAGGGATTGCCCATTGGGCAATCCACTCCGTGATAGCCATGTGTATATTGAGACAGCCCCTTATGTCTGCTTTTGCTTTTCAGGAAAACATGTTACTACTTCGCATCAAGAACGGCTTTATTGAAATCTTCTACAGCTTTCGCCGCTTTATCCTGGTATTCCTGGAACACTTTTGTTATGTCTGTGCCGGTATCTCCGAAAATAGCCGCAACCATATCGTCTGCGAAGGAGCCTACTGCACCTTTGCCGTAAAATTCAGGCTTGCTTATGGTATTTGAAGCATCCATTACCGCCTGCATCTCGGCGTCAATGGACCCGAAATCGGAAACCTTGACATCCGTCCTCGACAGGATCGCCGCCCCCAATGCGCCTTTGGAAGCCTGTTCCTTTAAGGTGTTGGACAGTTCCTCTTTGGAGTTTGCATACATGATATATGTCCAGCCTGCATCCGCGATGTCTTTGTCCTTGGTGGTCGGCAATACCCAACAGTTGGCGCCGTCCTGGGTATAAGCGTTGCCGCCCGGTCCCTTGGGGAATACGAAATATCCGATATCTTCAGCCTTCGCGCCCATATTGACAAATTTCGTGAGAGTTCCGGCATTGATGCTGTCATAGAGCATCGCAGATTTGCCCAATGCGAAATCCTTGCTCAGCTCCTCAAGCTTCTTGGTACCGTCGGACTGTATGCATTTTTCTTTTTTCAGGGTTCTGTAGAACTCCGCCGCTTTTATGGCAGCCGGATCCGTAAAGGTCAGGGTCAGGGTTCCATCCGGATTCTTTTTCGTCAGATCTCCTCCCGCTCCCCATACCCAGGTTTCAAAATGCCAGCATCCCCATTGGATAGCATCCAGGCCGAACCCATACTGTTGTTTCTCAGGAACTGTAAGTTTTTTGGCCGTCGCCAGAAATTCGTCCCAGGTGGCAGGAATGGCTGCGCCTGCTTCGGCAAATAATTTCTTGTTATAGAAGAAGCCCATGACATATTTGTCATAAGGCACCGCATAATGTTTTCCGTTAACCGCGAATGCCTCGACCTGTGTTTTGTCAAAATTAGTGAAATCGGGTGTTTTTGCAATATACTCATCAATAGGCAGTACGGCGTTCCTGTAGATATAGGACATCGCCGTAGGATATCCCATGTCCATGGCCGCCGGAGCGTTACCGGATGCTATGGCGGCAATCAAAGCATCTGTCGAGGTATCCGGCGTTTCAACCACGTTAAGCTTGATGTGCGGGTTGTCTTTTTGAAAATTCGCCTGCATGGTCAATCTTGACTCAGGCACGTTTGCAGCCTGCTGCCATATCGTTATCGTAACATCCTTCTGAGGTGCGGCGGTAGATTCTGCCGGCGTAGTTGCCGCTGTCGCGCCGGAATTTGGATCCGTCTTGCTTGCGCAGCCTGCAAACAGTGCAGCCGTAAGTGTCGTGGCAATCGCTATGCTTACCAGTCGTTTGATCATTTGATAAATTCCTCCTTTTATTTTTTAGGGCTTTTTACAATACCAATTATAACTGAATCACCCGTGTTCCTTGAACGACCCTATATTAGTAAAAGGTATGAAAAATCAACTACTTGCCTGTAATGTTCTGCGGTTCTATATATTACAGCGATACATAACTTTGTGTCATCGCGGGCAAAGCGTGGCGATCTCTTCGCAAGCAGTATTTTGTGAGATTGCTTCGTCGCAGGCTCCTCGCAATGACACACGTGATAGCACACCGCCAAGTGTGGAAACTCGTTTGTAGGGGCGGCCATTGGCCGTCCGGCAGTGTTTGACGCAGATTGCATTCTGCGGACGCGCAATGCGCGCCCCTACAAGATAGGAGTTTCACAGCAATGACAGCATAGATAGGCTAAGTATCGCTGTAGTATATATTTCCGTTCCTTATTGCAGGTACTTAAAATTAGTAAAAGGTATTGAAAATCAATTTACCGGGATCATCGTCGTTTCCCTGTCCTTGTCCGATACACAGGGAATATGGATCAACACCGCCGTATAGCGTCCTTCTTCACTCACGACCTTCAATCCGTATTTTTCTCCGAAGTGCAGCTTTATCCGTTCATTCACGTTTCTCAAGCCGATACTCCCGCCTGCGGCAACTCCTTTTGACAATCCTTCATTGATCATTTCCACCCGTTCTTCCGGAATTCCGGCGCCGTTGTCTCTGATCTCAATCAGCAAACCGTCCGCGGAAGTGTAGGCACTGATATCGATCACTCCATCCCCTTCCATACCGGTTAGCCCGTATTTGATTGCATTTTCAACGATGGGCTGAAACGTAAGCTTTGTTATTTTATAGTGCAGTACTTCCTCCTTGCCCATGTCAATCCTTACACGGAAATTCATCTCTTTTTTTAACTTTACCACCTTTTCATAGGCATGCAGATGTTCGAGCTCCTCCTCTATGTCAACCAGCCGGTTGGTTTTTATCGTATTAAACCGCAATAAGCTTGAAAATGCGGCAAGCATATTGCTTATCGTACCTTCGCCGTTTTCTGCAAAGATGGCGTTCCACCGGATCAAATTTAAAGTATTATACATAAAGTGAGGTTTGATCTGCATCTGGAGCGCATCCAGCTCCGCTTCCTTTCTTCGTATCTCCTCATTCTTCCTGGATACCTCGGAATCAACCAGGTTGTCCAGCAAATTCCTGATCCTCGCGATCATCCCGTTGAATTTCAGCCCCAGAACCCCTATTTCATCCTTTTGGTTATCTGCGTATTGAAGCTCGAGATCATTTTCGCCCACCTTTTCCATGGTCTCCTTAAGGCTTCTAAGAGGAAGGGATATACTTGAAGTCACCAGATATGACAACAGCAGCGCACATAGGATGCATAGCAGGGTGACCTCAATGATAATATTCCTTACATTGTAAACACTGCCCAGGATCTTTTTCCTTTCGGCCATATAGACGATAACCAGCCCTGTCCTTTTCGAAGTATGGAAAACCAGAATGTAGTCTTTATCGGATATTTTCTCTATAATACTGCCTTCCTTCTTTTCAACCATCTCATTCAATATCTTCGTATCGGGGATTTTATTGATTCTGTATACTTCATTCATAATGGAGGTGATTCCGTTCCTCCCAGCCAAAAAAACAATCTCGTTTTCGTCATACATGTTCTGCAAGTCGATCATATTCCTGAAAATCGTGCATGGCACATTGATAACGATTACCCCGAGCTCCTTGTTCCGGTCCAGCGCCGGGTCCGGAATTGATTGCAGAAGCGTTATATATCCCCCCAGATAGGAACTGTTGGTAGGTTGGACCACAAATACGTCATTTTCTCTCGAGGTGTTGCACCAAACGGGAGATTCCGCCGCATTTACCGCCTTTTGGTAATTTTCGCCCTTAACATAGGAAAGAACATCTTTGATAGCGGCTCCCCTTTTTGTCCCGTTGGTATCCATTTGAACAAACTGGTCATATTCACTTACGATCTCCAGATTGTTTATGTCCTGTCTCGGAGAAGTTTGATACAAGATAGCTCCAATTTCCTTTTTATATTTCTCGTATTCTATAAGCGAGTCCGGGTTTGTTTTACCCGTCTCCTTATAATACCTGCATTTGGCAAGCAAGTCCTTTATTTGAGGATCCAGGTAAATCGTATAGGCAAGTTTTTCATAGAATTTCAGTTTTTCATCAATTGTGTTCTCAATATTGTTAAGAATCCTTCTTGAACTGCTGGAGATGTTTTTATCCATCTCATTTGAACTCATCGTAAAGGAATAGTACCCTATGATCATGTTGGGGATAAGGATAATAAGCAAGAAGGACACGATGAGCCTTTTGTATATGCTAAACCGTCTGAGGATGTTTAAAAGCATCCTGAAAGCCAACTTTATACTGCATTTGACAGCCGTCTTTTTCATTATGTTCACCTGCTCTTTTACGATAACCTTGTAGTATCTAAACCAGCTTGCATTGATTTCTGTAATCCTTGGGGGTACTTCCGGTTATCTCCTTAAATACCTTGCAAAAGTGCTTTGGACTCTCGTAGCCAACCATCTCACACACGTCATAGATGCGCAGGGAGGGGTTTCCCAGCAGCTTTTTCGCCTTGTCTATCCTTATCCGTACAAGGTAATCGATAAAATTTTCACCGGTCTTTTCCTTAAACAGCTTGCTTAAGTAGGTAGGATGCATATAAGCCACTTCCGACAATTTATGCAAAGAGATGTCCTCATTATAATATTTATTGATATATTGAATGACATTCTCAATCACAAAGCCCATGGGTTTTTCCTTATTCTCGCTGATTCGCGCCATGCTTTCCTTTAAATAGAATGAAATGAAGCCGGTAACATCCTCATAATTATCCTTTTTCAATAGTGTCCGGATGGAATGGTAATCGTTCTGCGTAAAGGATTTGTCCTTGTCCGCATAGTTTGCAAGGCATTTATTAACAATCAGCAGGATTTCGACGCATGAATCATACAGGAGCCCCTGATCGCTCAGGTCCATTTTGTACAGATCAGCCAGCATCTTCAGGATATATTCCTCAAGGCATTTCACCTCTCCGCCTAAGAAATATTCCTTTATCTTTGCCTCAACATCGGCAGTTATAATGGACCTGCCCTTAAAAAAGCCCGGAATATCTTTGTAATATAACACGCGATCCTTTTTCATAAATCTGTATTCCAGGGCTTTGCCAGCTTCCAGATAGGATTCGGGCGACTTGATAACGGTATCATAAGTACCCCCTACGCCTAAAAAAATACCCCTGATCTCATTGGCATTGATAAATGATGCAAATTTTTCAAGTATTTTTTCCAATTCCTCGCTACAATCAGGATAAAAAAGAACAGACAGCTCACTTAAATTATTATCAAAGACATAGGCCTTGCCAAACCTGTTAAAATAAGCATCTGCCCTGTCCGACAAGCTTGATTTGAAATCCGTATACGCAATTTCCCTGGCTTTGTCGTCGCTGGGCACCGTTTCGTCGATCAGCAGCCGAAGCAGGCAGAAACTTCCCTTGCCGACTTCCAATCCGATTTCAAAAGCTTTTTCATCGATCCTTTCAATGTTATGATAAAATCCGTTCACCAGGTTATTTAGAAACTGCATGCGCCGGATAGACTGAAATTCCACTTGCTTCCGCTTTTCCTGCATATCATGGTTAAGCGCTGTTTTTAACCGGTTGAATATGTTTTTCAATTCGGCAAATTTCACAGGCTTCATCAGATAATCAAAGGCGCCCAGTCTTAGCGCCTCCTTGGCGAACTCAAATTCACCGTAGCCGCTTAAGATTACCGCCTTAATATAGGGGTTGATTTCGAGGGCGTCTTTAATCAGCTCCAGGCCGCTCTTACCGGGCATTACAATATCTGTAAGCACAACGTCCACATACTCCGTTTCAATAATCCCCACGGCTTCCTTTGCAGAATGCGCAACGCCTGCAACCTTATACCCCAGCTCTTCCCAGTTTACAAACTGACTCAGGCCTTCCACATCAATCCGGTCGTCATCCACGATTAAAACATTAAACATATGCTCTTCCCCCATCCTGCGCAACAGGCGGCCATCCCCAGGCAACCGGCCGGTACCGGCAAATCTTTGAAACGCATGGTCGAACCCATCTTTATCCAACAATACTAACAAAACGGACTTTTCATTAACATTCTGCACTTTTCATTATACCATACACTTACAGGCTACAAATGGTAAAATATAGAGTAACTAATAAAACGAACCTTTTCTTTAATTAAGACACTTTTAAGCCTGGCAACACGCTGTCATCCGTATGAAAAAGCCTGATGTATGGCGGTCATTGACCGTAAGGCATACAGTGTAGGGGCGGCCATTGGCCGTCCGCCCGTGACGGTAAGCGCAAACCATGGATTGGCGAGCAGCAAGGCAGGTAAGTGCGACAGGGGACGGTTCTTCACTGTCGCACAAAATGGAGAGCATACTTTCACCTTCAGATGCCGCCACACGGCATGGGCATTGGTATGAAAAAGCTTGACGTATGGCGGCCATTGCCCGTCCGGCGGCTGTTTGACATAGGTTGCTTTTGCGGACGCGCAATGCGCGCCCCTACACTTTTCATACTCAGGTGTGTCACTCGGCGGTATGGGCGCCTCTTCTGTCGGACCCGGACTTGCAACAAACAGAATTTTCGATTACTATGAATATATTCGGATGTGTGCGGGAGGAGTCCCAGGGTGGTCCCTGCGGAGCCTGCTTTGACACGTGCCTTGATTTGAATAACGGACAGGAGGATTCCATGCGCAACATGATTTTTCCGATCATTACGGAGGACATCAGCAAGCTGCCCTTCTACGTAGACAGCATCGGCGCCGGCAAAAGCCAGGAGCCGGTTTCGCGTCCCGAGGGCTACCCTTCCCATCACTTTTTATATACGATTTCCGGGAAAGGCAAGCTTACCATCGGAGGCAGCGATTATGTCATCTCCGAAAACATGGGGTTCTTCTTTTATCGGGGCGTACCCCATGAATATTATGCCCTGGCCGCTCCCTGGAGCACCTGCTGGCTGACCTTTGACGGGCATGGGATACAAAAGCTTTTAAATGTGATGAAGATCGACAAACACAAAGTGTTCAATATCACCGACCTGCAGCTATTGGAAAAAATGCACCGGGACATCTATGCCGCAGCCTCTTCGGATTATCCGTCCAAAGGCTATGAATGCTCCTCCAGCCTGTACAAATTTCTCCTTGGACTCAGGAATTGCACAAACCTGTGGGATTGGGAGCAAAGGCCCGGGAATTATAAGAAGCTCCAGCCATTACTGGCTTTTATCGAAACCAACTATCGCACGCCGCTGGCATTGGAAGACATGTCGAAGTTCACCGGCGTTACCCCCCAGCATCTATGCCGCCTCTTCAGGAAAACCTTCAATATGAGGCCTTTCGAATACCTGACCCGGTTCAGGCTGCAAAAGGCAAAGGAAATACTTGCCGGGCCGGACAATCCTCTTCTGGCAAAAGTAGCATCGCTGACAGGTTTTAACGATGTCAGCTATTTCTGCGCCATATTTAAAGAGCATGAGGGGATGACGCCTGTAGAATTCAGGAAAATGCATAAGAAAACATAATGCGCCGTACCATAATGAAGGGACGCGCAATGCGCGCCCCTTCAGGCGGAGATATCCGTACAATGTATGTACCTCTGCAACTGGGGATACCAGTGCAATGCAGCACCACTGCAAGTGGAGATGCTCCCTCAAAGGGCTTCTAATTCTCCGGAGGTATTTTTATTTCCTGGCCGACCTGGATTTTGTTCGGATCGGTCATGCCGTTGGCATCCATGATGAGCTTATATTTCCCCTCATCTCCATAAAACTGCTTGCTGATTTTCATAAGGCTGTCCCCCGACTTTACCGTGTAAGTGGTATTGTCGACAATTACGCCATTGCCTTCATTGTCGCCGGGAACTGTTCCTTCAGTGGACGTACTGCTTTCGGTTCCTTCCACGGCATCCGATTCGTCCGGTATTGTATCATCCGCCGTAGAGCCGCTGGTATCCGGGGACTGGGTAGTACTATCCGGTGCAAAAGCATCCTTGTCGCCGTCGGGGTTTCTCCAATTCATCCACAGGGTAAAGGCTCCGAAAAGAACGGCTGCAATCACCGCGATAATAACAAAGGTGGCTACAAGTCTGGCCATGTCCACACTCTTCTTTTGCACCATTCTTGAATACCTGGCGGGAGTGGTCCGGATTCTTCTGACCGAGGTATTTGCGGTATTCCTGACGGAGCTTACCGTCGCTGCCCCTTCTTCCGCCTGATCGATCCTTATAAGCATTGCCGTAACATTATCTTCACATCCGTTTTCCACAGCTTCCCTTACCAGCTGGCCTGCAGCAGCATCCAGTTCCCTGGTTCCGGCAACGATTTCAAAGATGGCATCCTCGCTTACGGTGTCAATCAGTCCCTTGCTGCAAAGAAGATACTCACTTCCCTCCTTTGCCGGGAAAACCTCGGATTTTTTGACCTGCAGACTGCTGTCCAGGCCGGAATTCTTCTGCTGCCCCGAAAGTATTTCCGCCTGCTCATTATTGATAATACCCATTTTCAGGAGCCTTTCGGTTTTCCTGCCATCATTGATCACAGGCTTGAGCATATCGGCTTCCACCCGGTATATCCTGTAATTACCCAGACTAACAGCGGCTGCACTGCCGCCGTCTATAATCAGGCCGGCAAAGGCCGTATTCCGGGGCACGTCGGTTTCTTCTCCAAGGGACATGCTGTATAGAAGGTTATTGGACTGCTGGACATTTTCAGCCATTTCATCCAGCTTTACCTGAATATCCTTGGTACTGTTTGCGGCTTTTCTGTGAAACTTTTTTAATTCATCGATAATGGATATTCTTGAGCCTGCATCCATATCCGAATCCATACCGTCTGAAAGGGCGAAGATGAACAGACGGCCGGCGGTTTCCAGAGAAAGCTGTGAATTATCCATAAGATGGGATTGCAGAAATTTTCCGTTGGCGTATATCCTGTTCTCATTTACTACTCGATCCGAACCAATGTGGGTAGCGGCGGAGCAGCTGATTATTACAGTATTTTCCATATATACCCCCCTTATCCTTAGTTAATCAACCCATAAAATGTCCGTTTTTTCAGTGATGAAGACACTTGTATAATACCATAAATACCATATATATTCAACAGACGTATTTTTGCAAAGCCAGGTTCCCCAAGCACTGAAAATATTACCCTGAAAATATTACTTACGCTTTTTCTGCAATGCAGGTTGACATAGGCGAGCAGCAAACGCAAAACATTTGCGACCAGCCCTGACGCTCCAGTACTGCATTAGGAGATAATTTCATACCTTTTTGTGGATATTAAGGCTTTGAACCAATATTTTACCGCTTTTGTTGACTAATTCAACGGATATGTCATCATAAAAACCGTTGAAAAGGCAATAGCTGTCATAGGGCTCGGATGGTACCAGCCTGCCCTTGGACAGATTCCTCCGGAGCGCCGGTCTTATTTTCCTGTTGATATACTTTTTAAATTCATTCAGGCTGCTGTCGTCCAGGCCGTCCAGCCCCATAAAGCAGGGCAATAGCGCCATCTCATATGCCTTTTTGTAATCCTGCCGCCACAAATGCTGCAGGAACAAAACTGCGTTGTTATAGCTGAGATAGGGCATCCGGACTCCAAATTCACTGCCCTTGTAGGAATTTCCGTCCCATTTGTAGCAGCAGCTTTTGCGCATATGATATCCGGCCTCTTCAAGGGCCAGTATTTCCTTTCCTTCCATCGTCCCGCTGTCGGCGATTATTTCAAAGGTTCCGTCATTGTCAACGTCCAGGACATTCATGCTGCCGTGATAGCAGGGCTCCTCACTTTTCCAGACGGAAACCGGCTCACCGTTGATCCAGTCATAAATACTTACAAAAATGTAATGTCCATTCCCTGCGGACAGTGAAAGCACCAGCTCGGGAAGCCCGTCATTATCCGTGTCTACGGCAGCGGCATTGTCAAATATGCCCGCATGGACTTCCCGGCCGTCAGGCTCCGGCAGCAGCAGGGCATGTTTGAATTCCGTCCCTTCGGATTTTACCCAGACAACCGAGGTCTCGGGCGGAAAGGGTATCAGCTCGGTATATCCGACAACCGCTTCCTCCAATCCGTCTCCGTCAAAATCCTCTTTAAAAACAAAATCAATGATTGCTTTTGAAGGTATCAGTCTTTTTAAATACCCGGCCATTCCCGGTCTGTTCTTTTTTTTCTTTCCTTCTACAACCGAAAATTCTTCATCCGGTCTTTTCTCATTGCTCATCGACAGCTGCTCCAATCCATCCGGCATGAAATAAAGTAACCAGTTATATTATATTCATGGATATGGAATACTGCCCCTTTGTTAGAAAAATTTAGACTACCGCATGAATATTTGTCAAATTGAAGCGATGTGCTATAATAAAGCTATCGCCGGCAGGAATAAGCTGATCTGCGCTTCGGATTCAACTTAAGTATCGGGCGATCAAGCGGAATGAACAGGAATTTTCCATCATAGGATAAATGTTAAAGAAAGATAAGCAGAAAACGGATGTGATCTGCCATGACCTTCGGTCCAGAAGACAAGCCCCTTGAATTATTTTCAACGCCGCATCTTGCGGCCATAGCCCTTATTCTCCTATCTTGCGCGGCTTTGCTCCTTTTCCGGAAAAAGCTGCAAAAGGAACCCACCGGTTACCGTTTCGGAATTATCCTGGCGGTAATAATCTCTGTCCAGCAAATGCTTCTCTATGCATGGTATACCTGTTCCGGAGAATGGTCCCTCTCCCGGACGCTGCCGGTACAATTGTGCGATATATCCCTATTTCTCTGTGTTCCGGTGCTGGCAACAAGAAACAAATACCTTTCTGAGCTTCTCTATTTCTGGGGCCTGGGGGGTGCTACCCAGGCGATACTTACACCGGATATGGGAGGTTATACCTTCCCGCATTTTGTTTTTTACCAATTCTTTCTGGGCCACGGGCTGATTGTACTGACCTGTCTTTTCCTGGTCCTGGTCTGCAGGTTCAGGCCCACCTTCCAATCCGTTATAAGGACTTTCATTATCACCAACCTTTATGCCGCCGTCATCCTGCCTGTCAATGCCTTTACGGGAGGAAACTACCTGTTTCTCAGGTACAAGCCCCAGGGCGGCTCCATCATGGGACTCCTTGGTCCCTGGCCGTGGTATATCCTGTGGCTGGAAGCCGTTGCAATCATTCTTTTTCTGCTCCTTTACCTGCCCTTTGCCTTCAAAGGCACCGGCGGGAAATCCGCTTCCATATCTGCATAGGATAATAACCGCAAAGGCTTCCTTGCCGCAATGCGGCAAGCTTCCGGCTGCTACCGGACGGTCCTGAGCTCGTAAAAGACCAGATACCTGCCGCCAATGGGCTTTTTATCAATGTCGGTATTGTAGGCAAAGCTCCATTCGGCCAGTACCGACCTGCCTTCGCTCAAATCCTCCCGAAACCTGCCTTTGATCACAGCCGCATACCTTTTTATTTCACTCATCTCCTCCGGGCTGAGAAAGTCCGGGTCACCGTGGTATTGGGAGGCTTCGCTTTTTCCGGCTGAAGCGATTACGATGGTGACATCCTTTCTGCCATGGGTCACCAGATTCCAGAGATCCTTATCCACCGCTTCAATGACAGTCCTGCAGCTGCTGATTTCCAGAACGCCGCTCTTTTCCGCAATAAAATACGGATAATAAATGACAAGCCCCCTGTCCGAAAACCTGTCAAGAAGCTCCCTGCCCTTCAGGCATGCCTCTTCGGAGCGTGCGCCGATCAATCTGGGAAGGTTCAAATCATTACTGTCGAGAACAGCGACGCGGACGGACCAGAGAAGCCTTTCATCCAGCTCCGTCTCCGTTGTGAATTGCTTCCACGGCACAGTCGGTATATTTATCGCCTTCAATTGATAAAATCCAAGATACTTGTTCACTAAGGACACCTCATCCGTACTGCAGCGGAGCATTTTATCCATTCTTCGGTAAAGGGCGCGCAGAAGGCACCGGCGCTATTGCCAAAAACGCGTTAATGCCGATGTTTTCCGGTTATTCCGCTGCAGTATCTGTCAATCGTCAATATTCAATAAAATAGTCAAACATCATGCCCGCATCCACCCCTGCAACCGTGCTGCTGCGGTATTTCTGGTAAAGCTGCCGGTGGCCTTCCTTCAGGTTATTCGAGGTGATCCCGTGCTTCATGGATAAATAGGCTTCCATATAGGCTGCAAATTTATCGCAAAATTCTATAATCTCTCCGTCCACGGGGGTAAAGGCATCCTCATTGAACCTGGAATTGATATCCTCCGAGGTTACGAGCTCCAGGCCCTTTTTCGTTTTAATCTTGCTTTTGAATTCATTTTCGGTGAAATACCTTATCTCCTCCTGCCAGCTTCCGGGAAGCAAGGGATAAATGACTTCCTCCATCTGCCTGTCTTCTATTTCCTTGATCAGTTCCCCCAGCCCTTCGATGGAATTCTTCACAGGCGAAATGATGTCCCTGGTAAGCACTTCAGGCATGTCATGGAACAGGCCGGCGAAAAAATTGTTGTATTTCCTTTTACCGCAGGCATTGACCTGAAGCGACAGCATATAGGACAGAACCGCCACGATGAGCATATGTCCCGCCACTGAAGTTTCGGGCACCCTGGGGGTCTGTGCCCATCTTTGCTGAAACCTGAGCTGGCCTACAAGGTTTAAAAAGTCCTTTGAATTCTTATGCAGCAGAAGCTTTTGCACGCCGGAAATATCATAATGCTCTTCCACCTGCCCGTCGATGATTTTTTTGGTTTCCTCCAGGCGGTAGAAATTGCTGCTGAGCCTGTAAACAATATCAAACTCCCAATTGGTGGCAAGGAAGTGGGACGCTTTCAGTATCCTCTTTTCATGGCAGCACCAGCCGGCCTCAAGGAAATACCTTTCGATCCTGTGTTTCATTTCCGGTTCTATTTCGTAGACACCCTTATCCTTAAGCATGGCAAGAACCAGTCTGTTGATCTGCTCCCCCTGCTTTTCCATAAGCTTGTGGAAAACCGGCGGCTTTATATCCGTCAGCAAAATGCGGTGAAAGAACTCAAAAATCGCTCCTTCAATGAGCTTTGTCCAGTCTACGGGCTTGCCTTCGTCTTCCTCAAATCTGCCGATGACATAGGCGTAAAAAAGCTTGTGCGCCTGTTTGTCAAGCTCCGTAAAGCCTTTGTGGGGCCTGATGTGGTCATTCCACCGCTGCATGCTGGCAGCTTCGTATATAAACCGCAAAAAATTTTCTCTCAGCACTTCTTACGCCTCCAACCCCCGGTGCGGCATTATTGGAAATTCTTTTTCCCGTACCTGTATCATGTTAACAACATATTATCACATCTCCAATCAAATGTTCAAATAAAATTCATCGCTGAAATTCACCGCCGACGCTGTAAAAAATGCGAATGTATACCCTGAAAGCGTTGACATTGAGATAATATATGGAATAAAATGAGAAACAACATGAAAACTGAAGGAGACACTGTAATGCTGACAGATGAAAAAGGGAACAAGTGGTATAAAGGGAATCTGCATACCCACACCAGCCTATCCGACGGCCGCCTCTCTCCGGATGAGGTTATAAGCATGTACCGGAGGGGCGGCTATGACTTTCTGGCGCTGACGGACCACTGGAAACTGTCTGAAACAATAGAAGACAAGGATTTTCTGCTGTTATCGGGCTGTGAATACGATACGGGCCAAAATGCAAAGGACGGCATTTTCCATATCGTCGGCATCGGCATGCAAGAGGCTCCCTGTGTGAAAAAGGAGCCGGGACTTGCGCCGCAGGAAATAGTAAACAAAATAAAGGAAGCCGGCGGTATTGCCATTCTGGCACACCCCGCCTGGTCGATGAACCGGCCTGAAAGCGTACTCCAGCTTGAAGGCCTGGCCGGTACGGAAATCTATAATACCGTATCGGGAAAGCCCTGGAATGTCCGTCCATATTCAGGCTGGTTCGTTGATGCTCTTGCGGTGGATGGAAGGGAAGTCCCGTGTTTTGCTTCGGATGACGCCCATTTCTATAACGGAGACCAGATGAAATCCTATATTATGGTACGGGCGGATTCGCTTACCAGAGAATCTATCCTGTCCTCCATACGCCGGGGAGATTTCTATGCGACGCAGTCACCGGAACTATATGTTTCACGCGTTGATGATGTAATCCATGTTCGCTGCTCACCGGTTTCGGAAGTTATCTTTTTTTCCGACACAGTTTATGCGGACGACAGGGTCGTCACAGGCAACGAGATACGTGAAGCCGTTTACAGGATCAGGCCCTCGGACACCTTTATCCGGGTAGAGCTTGCGGATGCCAACGGAAGAATGGCATGGTCGTCGCCAATCCGGATATAGTACAAAACAAAATTCGTCATTTTCCGTAAACTGTGAATAGGGTATAATAATGTGGTACGCAAATAATTGTTTCCGGGGTGACGGCGTTGAAAAAAAACAACAGATATATCGCTTCCATTATTCTTTTTCTGGTTACGGCGGGCTTTTTCATCAGCACCGCTTTTAACCATACCTTTGCAGGAAAACTGATGTCTGCGCTGTTCGGCGCATCCATGATCGGCGGTATCGCCGACTGGTTCGGCATAACGGCGCTTTTCAGAAAGCCCCTGGGCATCCCCTTCAGAACGGAAATCATCCCGAGAAAGCGGCAGAAATTGTACGACGCCCTGGTGCATATGGTGGAAAACGAGCTGCTGACGAAGGAAGCGCTGATTGACAAGCTGGGCAAATTCAATGTATCCGGCAGGTTGATCCACTATCTGGAAGAACAGGGCGGAAAGCATGACCTTTCCGTGTTGGTCAATAAAATCATTGCCGACATGCTTGACAGGGTCGATCCCAACCAGGCCGGTACCTTCCTTGAAAAACTGATCCATGAGAATTCGTCAAAGCTGGACTTTTTCAAACTGTTCCAGACTGCCGCCGAATGGCTCTCCCGGAATGCGGCCGATGAAAACGTACTTCCCCGGACTGTGGATAAGATAAAGGACCTAATCCTTTATCCGTCCTTCGGAACCCTTATATACAGAATCATGCAGGATATTTTTGATAAGCTTGAAAGCAACGCGGAAAAGGAAACCGCCGGCAAAAGACTGTTCTTCAAGCTTGTGCTGACCCTTGCGGATTATTCGGCCATGTCCCCCTCCAAGCTGTCTTCCAGGCTTTTGACCGAGGCGCTGGAGTATTTCAACAGCCTGAAGGATCCGGAAAGCGACCAGCGGAAAGGCTTAGAAAAATGGATCGAAAAAACGGTGGCGGAATTCCGGTCCAATCCCGCACTGCAGGAAACAGTGAAGCAAAAAGGTGTGGAGCTGCTCAAAGGCGTAAGCTTAAGCTCGGTATTCACCAACAATGTCTATCCGTATTTCAAGGGTGAAGAGCAGTTTTTAAAGCTGCAGTCCTTTATCGAAGGGCTGGTGGAAAAGCTGGCGGAGGATTTCAAACACAGCCCGGCGGATCAAGCTGCTCTTGACGCCTATGTCAAAAACGCCCTCATACAGCTTGTTGAGGATAATCACAAAGTCATAGGCCAGATGGTAAGGGACAAGCTGGAGCAATTTACAACGGCAATGCTGGTGGAAATGATTGAGGAAAAAGCCGGAAACGACCTGCAGATCATCCGTATCAACGGCTCGGTGGTGGGAGGCCTCACCGGCCTGCTTATTTTTCTCCTGACCTTCTGGATACACTGAATGCCCTTTGTACACGGCGGAATAGAGCGGCAAGAGGCTTCTCCGCTTCGTTGGGAATGGTATCGGACAGTACATTAAGCACGGATGAAAGGAATTGATATAAAAAATGCAAAATAGAAGCAAGGCAAACCGTTTACTTATCATTGTATTTATCTTATTTGTACTGGCAACCGCACTTCGGCTTGCTTTTAAAGATAACTTTGCCGCGGGCTTGCTGGCCTTTACGGCTGAAGCCGCCCTTGTGGGCGGCATTGCGGACTGGTTTGCCGTGACCGCCCTTTACCGTAAGCCCCTCGGCTTTTCCTGGCATACGGCAATCATCCCCAACAACCGGGACAGAATCATCGAAAAAATCACCCTTATGGTAGGCGATGAACTGCTGGGCGTGGACTCCATAAAAAGCAAGCTGTCGGGCCTGAATATAACGGACGTCCTGCTTGACAGGCTATCCGGCAGTATGGACAGAGCATCCCTGGAAGGCCACGTCCAAAACCTTGTCTCCGATAACGTAGAACTCCTTGACAGGGCCAAAATCACCGGCGGCATCGATGCGCTGATCAAAGAGAACCTGAAAAAGGAAAATGTCTCCGATGAGATCAGAAAGCTCCTTGTCAAAGCCTTCGATGAAGGAAAGCACGGAAGCTGGCTCATGCTCCTCCTGGGAAAAGCGGTCGAGATCGCCCGGAGACCAACGACAAGGGAAAAAATATATAAAATCCTGAAGGAGCAGGAAAAATTCAACCAGGAAGCTTCAGGCTCCGGTACTTTTTTCGTAAAAATGCTCTTGAACGCAGCCCACAGCAGCCAGCACACAAACCTCGTCACAATCTCCGGCCTGCTGCAGCAGGAATTGATCGATATACTGGAGCAGCTTAAAAATCCGGAGCATCCTGTCTTCAAAAAAGTAATGGAAAACTCCGGAGAATTGATCGCCGAGCTGGACGATTCGGGGATCCTTTCCCTCACCATCCAAACCTGGAAAAACGGCATACTTGAGCGTTTGGACCTGCTGGAAGCCCTTGAACTCATGCTTTCAACGATAATTGAATCCCAGCTTAACCGGGGCGAAGCCGCAGCCTGGGTCGCAAGCCATCTGGACCAGTACCGGAATGACCTGAAGCAGGATGCCGAAATGCGTGAATGGATCGACGGCATTCTGAGGGAAATGCTGGAGAAAATCATACGAAGCGAGCACTATCTTATCGGCGAAATTGTAAAGGAGACCCTTGACACATTTACCAATGAGCGTTTGAACCAATTTATCGAGGAAAAGGTGGGCGACGACCTGCAGTGGATCCGCATCAACGGTTCCATTGTCGGCGCCTCCGCCGGAATACTGATCTATCTGTTTGCCAACCTGGTTTATACGCCCTATGTTGTACCGGTGATCCACAGGCTGCTGGGGGTTGGGTAGAAATTCAGCTTCGGGCATTGTGCTTTTGCTATAGAGGGGAGTACTTTGACAGCCGGGACTGGCTCAACTCCTGTATTGGAAGATCATGATCCGACCATAGAGAGATTCACACCGAAAGTAGACAACAATTTGCCTTGATAAAGATATCAT
>JAFABI010000053.1 GCA_023426125.1 Bacillota bacterium | reverse complement strand
TAATCTGTAGTCATGTCCGCCCATGACCCTAACTCAAAAAGAAAAAAAATTGCACAGCAATCTTTTCACCTTTTATCCAAAGCATGGCTAACTAATTTCCATTATTTTGCTTCATGATTTTGCCCTGAGTAAGGATATTATGAATAACTTAAAGGATACTATAACCTGTACTGTATTCTATGTCTTTACCATAAACAGCGAATTCAATAAAATATTATATAAATAATCGGAACTTTAATTTCCGTTTATCTTTATACTCATTTTACCATATGAAATAGTTATTACAATTTAAATTTCAATCTACTGCTACGGTTGAAATAAAAGGCGATGTGTGGTATCATTTTTTGGTAAAACCATGTACTCATATCAGCGTAGGGTCAAGCGCACATGTTTGCGGCTCGTGAGAATAAAAATACACATGATTTTGAGGTACACGAAAAGTACACAAATCGCTTTTAAATCAAAATAATAGCTTAAAAAGGTGGTAATTGTGCTAATAATGACGCTGAAAACCACTAAAAATACTGACGGCTAAAAACTTTGAACAGAGTGGGAATAGGATACAGGAAAAATGCAGCAGATGGCAATCATAATCAATCAAATAGCAGTAATGACGATTCTTGCCTTTATAGGCTGGCTGGCCGGGAAAACCGGCTATTTGCCGGAGAAGTCCGGCATGTATGTCTCCAGGATAGTGATCAGGATTACGGCGCCGGCACTGATTGTCAGCACGATGGCTTCCTACGATTTTACTCCGAAAACCGTTACCGACGGTATCTGGATAGGCGTATGCGCACTGGTGTTCATTTTGTTTTCGTATGCTGCCGGCAGCGCGATGAGCAGGCTGCTAAGGCTAAAAGACACTGCAGCCAACATTTACAAGACGCACTCGATGTTCGGAAATGTGGGCTATCTGGCGCTGCCCCTTTTTAAATCCATCTTTGGTGAAAAGGGGTTGGTTTATGCGGTTTTCTTCGTAATCGTACATGACACGCTGGTCTGGACGCTGGGGGTATATCTGCTGAACAAGCACAAAGGCAACCGGTGGAGGGAAAACCTCAAGCATCTCTTCAATGCCAATACGGTCTCTTTTGTCCTGGGAATCTTATTTGCAGCAATAAACCTTCAGCATTATGTAAATGAAAACGCCGTGGTAAAAACGATCTACGAACTTCTGTTCAATACGCTGAATCCGCTTGGTAATACCACGCTTGCGCTGATTATGCTGTTTATCGGACTGACGCTGTCCGAAAGCAGTCTGGGAAGCCTGGAAGCCTTGAAGAAAAAGTATCCGTCCTTTATTCTTACTTTTTTTAAACTGCTTGTAATACCTGGTATCGTGTTTGTTTTGCTTTTCACCCTTGGCAGGGGACTGGACCCCTTTGTACGGGTCATCGTGGTGCTGGAATTGGCAATGCCCTGCGCTACCATCATTCCTGCCCTTGCGGCCCAATACGGCTCGGATCACAACTTCGCGGCGGACAATGTCATCATCACCACACTGTTTTCAATGGTAACTCTGCCGGTTGTCCTTTATTTTCTGCACGTTTTTGGAGGTTGATCGTTATGGCTGTACCGGAACTGATAAAAGTCAGGCAGCGCTTTGACAATACCCGTATCGGCGACGTGGAAGCCGCCGTAAGGAGTGAGCTGCAAAGGCTCGGGCTGAAGCTTGAACGCGGAGCAAGAATTGCAATTACCGCAGGCAGCAGGGGCATAGACAAAATTCCTCTTGTACTCAGAACGGTTGCATCCTTTCTAAAAGAATCAGGCGCAGAACCGTTTTTTGTACCTGCAATGGGCAGCCACGGAGGCGCAACGGCGGAAGGTCAGCTAAAAGTCCTTGCGGGACTGGGGATATTGCCGGAATATCTGGGAGCGCCGGTAAAAGCATCAATGGATACGGTGGTGATTGGATCACTGGATGCCGGTTTTGTGGCAGGTACTTCAAATACGGGTTCCATGCCGGTTCATATAGACAGGCTGGCCTATGAGGCAGACGGTATCCTCGTAGTAAACAGGGTGAAGCCGCACACTTCCTTCCATGCCGAAGTCGAGAGCGGCCTGCAAAAGATGATGGCCATCGGCCTCGGAAAGGCAGTCCAGGCCGGAAATATCCACAATTACGGGACAAAGGGCTTAAAGGGGCTGATCTCACCGGTGGCGCAGCGGATGCTGTCGACGGGGAAAATCATTGCAGGGCTGGGGATCGTGGAGAATGCCTACGATAAATTGTTGTGCGTAAGGGGATTGCGGCCCGGGCATTTGGTTGAGGGGGAAAAGGAGCTGTTAACCCTGGCCAGGCAAAACATGCCCAGGCTGCCGGTGGACAGGCTGGATCTCCTCATTGTGGAGCAGATGGGAAAAAATTTCAGCGGCACCGGTATGGATACCAACATCATCGGGCGGTTGAAAATCGAGGGGGAGCCCGAGCCGGAAATTCCTGTCATCAAGCGTATTGCAGTCCTTGACCTTTCGGATGCGGCCGGCGGCAATGCCTATGGCATAGGGCTTGCCGATTTTACGACAAAAAAGCTGGTGGACAGGATCGATTATAAGCCGACCTATGCCAATATGCTGGCGACAAATTTTATCGAAAGGGTAAAAATACCTTTTATCGCCGAGGATGAGGATGCCGCCGTTAAGACTGCTTTGAAAACCTGTGCATTGAACAGCGGGGAAACTGCCCGCATCATAAGGATAAAAAACACCCTGGAACTGGAAAATATCCTGGTTTCCGGAAGCGTGCTTGAGGAAATCAGGGACAGGGTGGATTTAATCGTCTAAAAAAGCACCTGAAATATACGAATAATTTATGCATATTTAATAAAAACGTTCGGAAAATTACATCTCCCGGTTGACAAACCGTCGAGGGATTTGATAGTATTATAAATGTAGCCATAGGAATGGTGAATATCCTGGAAGTGCTGAAAACAAAGGCGTTTTGGGAGATTGTGCCCGGGTGGGCCGATCTGCGCCGAGGAAAATTGGTTCAGCATTTCATTGACGCCAGAATGTACTTTTCAGCGGCGAAAGTACGAACGATGCCCGTAATCCGACAAAGGCTTGACCGAACCGGCTTAGCAGGCCGGAACGTTTTAAGTAATTATCAATTATTTATGGGAGGGGTAGTTTTATGGACAGGTTATTCAAACTCAGGGAACACGGTACCAATGCCAGGACGGAAGTGCTGGCGGGACTGACCACATTTGTAACGATGGCTTACATAATGCTGATCAACCCAAACATCCTTTCAAATACCGGAATGGACAAGGGCGCGGTTTTTGTAGCTACAATCCTGGCAACGGCGCTTGCCACCTTTATCATGGCTTTCTTTGCAAACGTACCTTATGCGGTAGCTCCCGGCATGGGCCTCAATGCACTCTTTACCTTTACTGTATGTCTGGGTATGCAAATCCCCTGGGAACAAGCTCTTGGCATCGTTTTTATCTGCGGTATCATTAATATTATTATAACGGTAACCAAAATAAGAAAAATGATCATCTACGCTATTCCCCAATCGCTGCAATATGCTATCAGCGGCGGTATCGGACTATTTATCGCATACATCGGGTTTATGGACGCGCATTTTCTTGACTTTACCCCCAACAGCGCAATCAGTGAAGCCGGCACTTACTCCAACATGGTGCCTGCTTTGACCAATTTTACGGACAACGCTTCCATCCTGGCTCTAATCGGCCTGGTGATCATTGTTGTCCTGATGCTTTTAAAGGTTAAGGGCGCGATCATCATCGGCGTACTGGCTGCTACCCTTATCGGTATTCCCCTGGGAGTGACCCCTCCGCCTGATTTTTCGTCCTTCATTCCGCCAAATCTCGACCCTACGTTTTTTAAACTGGATATTGCGGGGCTTTTCAGTGATCCGTCCCAGTTGTTCAAAATCCTGGCACTTATCCTGGCATTCAGCCTGGCAGATACTTTTGACACCATTGGTACCTTCCTTGGCACCGGCCGCAAGACCGGAATATTTGATTCAAAGGACGAAGAGGCCCTTACCAAGGGAAAAGGCTTTTCTTCCAGGCTGGACAGGGCGTTGTTTGCAGACGCTACCGCGACTTCCGTAGGGGCGCTCCTTGGGACAAGCAATACCACCACCTATGTTGAAAGCGCCGCGGGGATCGAAGCCGGCGGCAAGACGGGAATGACTTCCGCCGTTGTGGGGATATTGTTCCTGCTTTGCCTGTTTTTCTCGCCCATCGCTTTGATGGTGCCCACCGCGGCAGTAGCTCCGGCGCTGATTGTGGTAGGTATCCTGATGATGGAATCCATGACAAAGATTAAATGGGATCAGTTTGAAGACGCCGCTGCTGCGTTCTTTACGGCAGTTGTCATGCCTTTTGCTTACAGTATAGCGACCGGTGTGGCTGCAGGCTTTATCTTCTATGTTGTGATTAAAATCGCGAAGAGAAAGGCAAAGGAAGTCCACCCCATTATGTATATCGTGACCCTTTTGTTTTTGTTGAAGTATGTCATAGACGCGCTGCAATTGTTTTAAGCTAACGAAAGTCCGCCTTAAACAGCGGACTTCCTGCTTTCAGGAGCTAAACGCCGCATTGGCCGTTGAAAGCAGGAAGCCGGCGGGGAGGCATGGACGGTCATTGGCCGTCCGGTAGTTGATACCGTAGATTGCATAAATGCGGACGCGCAATGCGCGCCCCTACACTTTACTCAGATGATACGTATCGATGCATGCATTGGCAGGAAGGCATACAATGCAGGGGCGGCCAGTGGCCGTCCGCCTGTGACAGTAAGCGTAACCATGGAATGGAGAACAGTGCGACAGACAAGAACCGTCCCCTGTCACATTCCCATAAAAATAGAATTGGATTAATGGAGGCTGTTATGTGCAATACAAAGGATCCGGTTGTGGCTGTAATCATGGGAAGCGATTCCGATTTTCCCGTTTTGAAAGGCTGCATAAAGACTTTGAAAGAATTCGGAGTTGCGGTGGAGGTCATGGTATGCTCCGCCCACAGGACGCCGGATAAAGCGGCGGAGTTTGCAAGAAAGGCAGAGGAAAACGGCGTTGACGTAATTATTGCGGCAGCGGGAAAAGCGGCCCATTTGCCTGGAGTGCTGGCTGCATATACGGTTTTGCCGGTAATCGGGATTCCGATCAAATCCTCCACAATGGACGGCCTGGATTCCCTTTTTTCCATTGTTCAGATGCCCTCGGGCATACCGGTGGCGACAGTGGCCATTGACGGAGCGGAAAATGCGGCTTTGCTGGCTGTCCAGATTCTTTCCGCTGCCAATGCCGGGCTGCGGTTGAAATTGAAAGAGCATAGGAAGGTCCTTGCGGCCAAGGTTGAGGCAAAGAATAAGGAACTGCAGCAAAGGATGGAAGAAGAAGGCCTATGGGAGAGGTAAGCCTGTAAGGCGTGAAAATATTGTAGTGGCAGACTTTTTGGGAAGTAATGCCGGAGGGGAAGTCAAATGTTTGAAAATGAAGTGGGATTCGGGAAATTAAAAGAAGAGTGCGGCGTGTTCGGTGTTTTTAACAAGGACAAACTGGATGTGGCGCGTCTGACATACCACGGGCTTTATGCGCTGCAGCACCGGGGCCAGGAAAGCGCGGGAATCGCCGTAAATGACGAAGGGACCATTCTTCAGCACAAGGATATGGGCTTGGTTCCGGAAATCTTCAATGAAGTGGTTTTAAACCATCTCAAGGGAAAAATAGCCATCGGGCATGTGAGATACTCCACTACCGGCGCGAGTATGAGAGAAAACGCCCAGCCTATGGTGGTCAAGTATAAAATAGGGCAGCTTGCCCTTGCACATAACGGCAACCTTGTGAATGCCGCGGAGCTGAGGACCCGGATGGAGGAAAACGGAGCAATCTTCCAGACGACCAGCGACACTGAAGTGGTAGCAAACCTCATATCCAGGTATAGAGTCGGCAGCGACAATATTGAAGATACCCTGGAAAAGGTGATGAAGGAGATTAAGGGCTCCTACGCCCTTGTCATCGTCACGCCCAAAAGGCTCATCGGCATCCGGGATCCTCATGGCCTTCGGCCGCTGTGCATCGGTATCCTGGAGAATTCATACATTCTGGCTTCGGAATCCTGTGCGCTGGATTCCATCGGCGCGAAGTTCATCCGGGACGTAAATCCTGGAGAAATCGTACTTATCGGGGAGGAAGGACTTACCTCAATTCAGACGGAAGCAGCTGAGCGGCCAAGCCTTTGTATTTTCGAATTTGTTTATTTTGCCCGGCCGGACAGTACCATTGACGGCGCAAGCGTTTACCAGGCCAGGATTGAAGCGGGCAAGCGCCTGGCTATCGAGCATCCTGTTGAGGCCGATGTTGTCATTGGCGCGCCCGATGGCGGACTGAATGCTGCGTTGGGCTTTTCGAGAGAAAGCGGTATACCATACGGACAGGGGCTATTGAAAAACAGGTATGTGGGCAGGACCTTCATACAGCCCGAACAGGGCCAGCGGGAAACCGGCGTCCGTATCAAGTTCAACGCCATGAAAAACGAAGTAGCAGGGAAAAGAGTGGTCATGGTGGATGATTCCATCGTAAGGGGTACTACCACGCGGAGAATCGTACAGATGCTCAAGGATGCTGGCGCAACGGAGGTCCATATGCGTGTAAGCTCTCCGCCCTACAAGTATCCCTGCTATTTTGGAATCGATATTTCATCCTCCAAGCAGTTGGTTGCATCAAAGTATACCGTTGAGGAGATAAGGAAAATGATCGGCGCCGACAGTCTGGGTTACCTCAGCCTGGAGGGATTGCTGAAAACTCCTGTGGGATCACGCTGCGGCTTTTGTACGGCCTGTTTCAACTGCAACTATCCCATGGATGTACCAGAAGAAGGAGATAAAATTGCATTTGATGTTAAATGCGGATGATAGACCGGGATGATATTATTTTATAAGATTTTGTTTCTATATTGAATGAACTAGGTTTTGAGACAAGTGGCGAGCAAACAGCAGTGATTCTTTGATGTTTGCAAAGACAATTGTCCAAAGACTTTCATTCAATTACTATAGCGCAGCGAAGGGGATGTATGGTAGAATGGCAACGTATAAAGATGCCGGCGTAGATGTGGAAGCCGGTTATGAAGCGGTAAAGCTCATGAGGAAGGATGTGACAAGGACCTTCCGTCCGGAGGTGCTGACGGACATCGGCGGTTTTGGGGGCCTTTTCGCCCTTGATAAAAGCAAATATGAAGAGCCGGTTCTGGTATCCGGGACCGATGGCGTCGGCACAAAACTGAAGATCGCTTTCCTGATGGACAGGCACGATACCGTCGGCATCGACTGTGTGGCCATGTGCGTCAACGATATCATCTGCGGCGGCGCAGAGCCCTTGTTTTTTCTGGACTACATCGCTGTCGGGAAAAACAGGCCTGAAAAGGTTGCCCAGATCGTCAAAGGCGTAGCCGAGGGGTGCATCATGTCGGGCTGTTCTCTGATCGGCGGTGAAACTGCCGAGATGCCCGGGTTTTACCCTGAAAACGAGTATGACATTGCAGGGTTTGCCGTAGGTGTCGTGGATAAAAAGAAAATCATCGACGGCAAAAATATCAAAGAGGGAGACGCCCTCATCGGACTGGCTTCTTCCGGCCTGCACAGCAATGGGTTTTCCCTGGTGAGAAAGCTTTTAAACCCTTCGGAGGCCAAGCTGCAGGAAAGGGTGGTAGCTCTGGGTAAGACGCTGGGGGAGGAACTCCTTACGCCTACCAGGCTTTATGTCAAAACAATCCTCGACCTGAAGGAAAAGTTTGAAATCAAAGGCATTTCCCATATAACCGGCGGTGGATTCATTGAAAACATACCGAGAATGATCCCCGGCGGGTTAAGAGTCAAAATTAACAAGGGCGCCTGGCCGGTCCTGCCCGTCTTTACGCTTTTGCAGCAGCTTGGGGATATCAAGGAACGGGATATCTACAATACCTTTAACATGGGTATCGGCATAGTGCTGGCCGTAGAGGCCGAAACAAGCCGCGATGTGGTTGATTACCTTAACGGCAGGTCTGAAAAGGCTTATATTATAGGCGAAGTGGTAAAAGGTGAAGCGGGAGTAGATTTATGCTGAAGCTGGGAGTTATGGTTTCAGGGGGCGGTACCAACCTCCAGGCCATCCTTGACAAAATAGACAACGGATATCTGGAAGGCTGCCGGGTGGCTGCCGTCGTATCCAGCAAGCCGGGGGTTTATGCCCTGGAAAGAGCCGGAAAGTATGGTATCCCTTCCACCTGCATTTCGAAAAAGAATTATGAAAAGCCTGAAGAATATGACAGAGCTTTAATTGAATACTTTGGTAAATATGATGCCGGGCTGATCGTGCTGGCGGGCTTTCTGTCCATGGTCGGAGAAGGATTCATAAACCGGTATAGGAACAGGATCATCAATATCCACCCCGCCCTGATTCCGTCTTTTTGCGGCAAAGGCTTTTACGGCATCCTTCCGCACCGGAAGGCGCTGGAGTATGGCGTAAAGGTTACAGGAGCGACGGTTCATTTTGTTGAACCGGAATATGATTCGGGGCCCATCATACTGCAGAAGGCAGTGGGCGTATTGGAAGACGATACGGCGGAAATCCTGCAAAAGCGGGTCATGGAGCAGGCAGAGTGGGAGATCCTGCCCGAAGCAATCAAGCTCTATGCGGAAGGCAGGCTTGCGGTGGAAGGCAGAAAGGTACGGATAAAGAATAATAAAGGAGAGTGAAGCTAAATGCTGAAACGTGCATTGATCAGTGTTTCCGACAAAACGGGAATCGTCGAACTGGCGGCGGAACTGGAAAGCTATGGAATCGAGATCATCTCAACGGGAGGAACTGCAAAAACTCTGGCAAATGCGGGCATCAAGGTGGTCAACATATCCGATGTCACCGGTTTTCCCGAATGCCTGGACGGCAGGGTAAAAACGCTGCATCCGGCAGTTCACGGAGGGCTGCTGGCCATCAGGAACAACCCCGAACATATGAAGCAGATCAAGGAGCTTGGCATCGAGCCCATTGACATTGTCATCATCAATCTTTACCCCTTCAAGCAGACAATCCTCAAAGGCCACATAGAGCTGGAGGAAGCGATAGAAAACATCGACATCGGCGGCCCTACCATGCTCAGGGCGGCGGCGAAGAATTACCAGGACGTGGTGGTGGTCGTCGACCCGGCGGATTATTCCATGGTTCTTGAGGAATTGAAGAATTCGCGGGAAATCTCGGTGAAAACCAAATTCAAGCTAGCTTACAAGGTTTTTGAGCATACAAGCCATTACGATACGCTGATTGCCAAATATTTAAGGGACAAGCTGGGGGAAGAATTCTTCCCGGAAACCCTGTCCCTTACCTTTGAGAAAGTGCAGGAGATGCGCTACGGCGAGAATCCCCACCAAAAAGCCGTGTTTTACAAGGAAGTGGGAGCAAACATCGGGTGCCTTACAAACGCCAAACAGCTTCATGGCAAGGAGCTTTCCTATAACAACATAAATGACGCCAACGGGGCCCTTGAGCTTTTGAAGGAGTTTGACGAGCCCACGGTGGTGGCGGTAAAGCATGCAAATCCCTGCGGCGTTGCCAGCGCTGCCAACATATATGACGCATACGTGAAAACATATGAAGCGGACCCTGTTTCCATCTTCGGCGGAATTATTGCCGCCAACAGGGAGATTGACGGAAAAACCGCGGGAGAGATAAACAAGATATTTGTTGAAATTGTCATAGCTCCTTCCTACACGGAAGAAGCGCTGCAGGTATTAACCCAGAAGAAGAATATCCGTGTCCTGAAGCTGGACAACATCTCGGCCAAGCTCCCGGCGGGCACCTATGACATGAAAAAGGTTGCCGGAGGCCTGCTTGTACAGAGCTATAACAATGAGCTTGTCAATGCCGAGGAGCTTAAGTGTGTAACCGAGGCCCAGGTACCGCCCGAACTGATGGAGGATCTCACCTTTGCCATGAAGGTGGTCAAGCATACGAAATCCAACGGCATCGTCATGGCCAAAGGCAAGCAGACCATAGGGATAGGCCCGGGACAGTTGAACAGGGTCATGGCCACAAAGATCGCGGCCGAGTATGCGGGAGACAGGGCAAAGGGAGGGGTTATGGCCTCCGATGCGTTCTTCCCCTTCAGCGATTGCGTAGAGGCGGCGGCGGCGGCAGGAATAAAAGCCATCATACAGCCCGGCGGCGCCATGAGGGACCAGGAATCCATCGACGCCTGCAACAAACACGGCATTGCCATGGTATTCACAGGCATGCGCCACTTCAAACACTAGAGATTGCCACGTTACAGCCTTCTTGCAATGACCGTGCCGTAGGACACACATCTGAGCATGAAAGCGTGTAGGGGCGCGCATTGCGCGCCCGCAGGAAAGGAAATGGTTTATGAAAATACTGGTAGTCGGCGGCGGAGGGCGGGAACATGCAATTTGCCGGAAGCTGGCCCAGAGTCCCAGGGTTGAAAAGATTTATTGCGCGCCCGGCAATGGAGGGATTTCCAAAATTGCAGAATGCGTACCTGTAAAAGCAACGGATATCGAAGGCATAACGGCTTTCGCCTTCGGCAGCGGGATCGATATGGTCATGGTTGCTCCCGACGATCCGCTTGCCGCAGGTATGGTGGATGCTCTGGAGGCCAGGGGCATCAGGGCTTTTGGCCCGAGGAAGGATGCGGCTGTCCTGGAAAGCAGCAAGGCCTTTTCCAAGGATCTGATGAAAAAATACGGGATTCCTACTGCGAAATATGAGGTTTTTGAAGACTGTGCCCAGGCAAAGGAATATCTTGAAAATCAGATATATCCCATCGTGGTAAAGGCGGACGGCCTTGCGCTGGGGAAGGGCGTTATCATTGCCCAGGATGTTGCCCAGGCGCAGGAAGCCGTGGACAGCATCCTGGCGGACAAGGTCTTTGGGAAAGCGGGGGACAGGCTTGTCATCGAAGAGTTTCTTTATGGCCCCGAGGTTTCCATTCTGGCCTTTACCGATGGTAAAACCGTTGTGCCCATGGTAAGCTCTCAGGACCATAAAAGGGTATATGACAATGACAAAGGGCTGAACACAGGCGGAATGGGCACTTTTTCTCCCAGCAGGATCTATACGCCGGAAATGGCCGATTACTGCATGGAGAAAATATACAAGCCTACAATTGAGGCAATGAATAAGGAAAACAGAAAATTCAAGGGCGTACTGTATTTCGGACTGATCATCACCCCGGACGGACCGAAGGTGCTGGAATACAATGCCAGGTTCGGCGATCCCGAAACGCAGGTAGTTCTTCCCAGGCTGAAAAACGACCTTGTGGATATATTTGATGCGGTAATTGATGAAAAGCTTGCATCTTTGCAAATTGAGTGGGATAATAATGCTGCGGTATGTGTTATTATGGCATCGGGCGGCTATCCCGAAAAGTATGCCACAGGCTTTGAAATAACCGGAATAGAAGCGGCTGAGAAGGAATGCGGCGTTACCGTATTTCATGCAGGCACGAAGCTTTCCGGCGGCAGTTTCTTGACTTCCGGGGGAAGAGTGCTTGGCGTGACGGCTGTGGCGTCAACCCTGGAGGCTGCCAGGACCAAAGCATATGAAGGCGTTGGGAGGATTAGCTTTAAGGATGCACATTACAGGAAGGATATCGGAATCAAGCCGATATGATCTGTACCGCGGCTTTATAGGGTATTCAGACTGCAAGCAAGGCAGTAGCCTTGGAATACTTCGGATCATAGGATAAAAACGAAGAGTTACAGACTACCGGAAGGATACGGCTCATTGGAAAGCAGCGCCGATGTAGGAAAGATGCAGGACATTAGTAAAAGAATAGGTATTCTGGGTGGAACCTTCAACCCTGTACATTACGGACATCTCATTGCTGCGGAAGCAGTCAGGGAGGACTTCCGGCTTGACAGGGTTTTATTCATACCCACCGGGATTCCGCCTCACAAGTCAATGAGGGAAGTTATTGCCGCAAGCCACCGTTATGCCATGGTAGAATGCGCGGTTGCTTCCAATCCCTTTTTTGAAGCCTCAAAGGTGGAGACGGACAGGTCGGGCTATTCGTACAGCATCGATACGTTGAAGGCATTAAAAGCCCGGTATGCAGAGGGAACGGAATTCTATTTCATTATCGGAGCGGATGTAGTACCGGAATTGGTTACCTGGAAGGAATTTGACAGGATTTTTGAAATGTGTTCGTTTATCGCATTGTTCCGGCCGGGGAACGACAGGGAAGCTTTTAAAAGGCAGACCGATGCATTGAAAAAAAACTATCGGGTGAATATTTTTACTGCCGAGGCCCCCTTGATCGATATCTCCTCTACCGGTATCAGGGAACGGGCCGCCGCCGGGAAAACCATAAAATACCTGGTGCCTGCTTGTGTGGAAAAATATATACTTGATAATGGGCTGTACAAAGATTAAGATAGAATCGGAGCGTATAACGGCAAAAGCATTCTATGCCGTGATGCCTTTATACGATAAGAATGAGGAACTTGATACCGGTATGACCGTTGAGGAAATAAAGAAACAACTGGAAAAAGCGCTTTCGCCCAAACGGTACATTCATTCGGTGAATGTTATGGAAACAGCCGTGAGCCTTGCAAAAAGGTATGGAGAAGATGCCGGTAAAGCTGCTCTGGCAGGTTTGCTGCATGATTGCGCAAGGAATATCAAAGCCGATGAAGCGATAAGGCTTTGCGAAAAGTACGGGATAATCGTTGACAATGTCTCACGCATACAGCCTGAGTTATTGCACGGACGGCTGGGCGAAAAACTGGCGGCCGAGCTGTATGGGATCGATGATCCGCAGGTTTTAAAAGCAATTGCAGTCCATACCATGGGCTGCCCGGATATGGACCTTTTGGACAGGATTATTTTTGTCGCTGATTATATTGAGCCGGCAAGGACATTCCCCGAGGCGGAGGCGATGAGAAAAGAAGCCTTTGAAGACCTGGACAGGGCGGTTCTGTCAGGTGTGGACAGCACCATCAACTATATTGTCGGCAAGGGCGGGCTGCTCCATACCGATACCATAGAAACACGCAACTGGATTTTAATGGAATTGAAGAAGGTAGGATATGAGCGGAAAAAAAAGCAAGAACAAAAGTAGTTTTTTAGGCAAAGTACTCTATGTTTCAGGAACGATAGCATTGGTTTTTATGCTGTCTTTTTCTGCTGTCAACTTCATAAGTGACGCCAGGGTATTGAAAGCGCCCGTCTTATCCAAGGAAACTGCCCCGGATAAGGAAGTAAAAGGCACGGAAGCAGACGATTATAAGACCATAAAATACAAGAAACCTACCCCCACCCCGAAGCCAAAGGCGAAAAAAACGCCTGCGCCGAAAACTGCAACGCCGACGCCCACGCCGAAAGCGATTCCAACCAGCGATCCATAGGACGAAGGATACTCACCTCCAACATTCCATCCGAATCAATGTGTATCTTTCACTCCTGTTACCCCAAACATCCTTGAGCATTTCTTTTTTATGACATGCCTCCCATGAATTGCATTGGCTTTTATATAAAAGCACGTGCTATAATAACGGGTCCGGTCCGGTTGGAAACCAGGCCGGAATCGGGTTGTGAAGAAAGAAGAAAACAGAAACGGGGGTAATGGATATGTTGGGTAAGATAAAAAGATTGACAGTATGCGCATTTACCGCTTTGGCATTCATAATCATAGCTTCTTCCGCAGGCCTTATACCTGGGGAGAAGAATACGGCGTTTGCCGCCGGTGTTTCGCAGCCTTATGTGAGATATGCCATACAACCGGGAGATTCGCTTTATAAAATAGCCAAAGCGTATGGAATATCAATTGAAAGCCTTAAAAGTGCAAATTATTTATCTTCGGATGTAATCCTTGCGGGGAAATCCTTAAATATACCGATCACGCAGGCTTCCACCCAAAAACTGAGCCTGAAGGATATCATCGGCAGCAGGGGTTTGGCGGCCAGCCAGTTGCAGATAAGTCTGTTTGTAGATAAATCGGATAAGCTTCTGACGGTTTACCATGGCACTACGCCGCTGAAATCGTATCATATTGAACTGGGAGACGGCGGCTCGGGTGATAAAGCGGTTTCCGGAGACCATAAAACACCGGAGGGCAATTTCTATATTACTCAGACATTGGTCCTCAATCCGGCAGACGAATATCTCGGAACCCGGTGGATGCGGTTAAGTTATCCCAATATTGAGGATGCGCAGCGCGGCCTTAATAGCGGACTTATAGACAAGGCAACTTATAATGCGATCGTCAGCGCCATAAACAAGGGCCAGACGCCTCCGCAGAATACCGCACTTGGCGGTGGAGTGGGAATACACGGGGGCAGTATACCTGCTTTTGGAATAAACTGGACTTATGGGTGTGTTGGTTTGAGTAATTCTGATGTACAGGACTTCTATGGCTACATCAAAGCCGGAACCAGGGTTACAATTCAACCGTGATACGCGTTGGAATGCCAGTTTGACAACTGCTTTTAAAAGAGGTTTTCAGTTCAACCGGAATGCATACCGGACCATGGGGCCCACAGGGCCCCTGGCATCTAACCGGCGGAAGATATGTATAGCGCCTTTTATACCCGGCATTAAAAAATGTCCCATTCCATTTCCTGACTCACGCCTTGTCAGCGTATGGATGGAATGTACGCTGATGTTTTAGATTAATTCCGAGATAAAGACAAATCTTATCCCTTTTGATTCCAATACAGGGATCATTTCCTTTATAGCGTTTGCAGTTTCAACTCCTCCTGCGGAGCCAACATGGCCGGTGACAACCGCATACCCGTATTTGAGTGCCATATCTCCCGCCTTTTCAAGTTGCTGCTTAATATATGGCTTGGTTTTTTCGTCGGGTCCTTCCAAAAAAATGTCTCTTGCGATAAATCTGACCCCGACATCCCTTGCAACAGTTTTACATACTGTCTTTGAACTGGTTACACTGTCAACGAAATAGAGTCCTTTGCTTTTTACTGTATGCATTACGGAAGAAACGACTCTTGCGTTTTCGCTGGACAAAGCTCCCATATGGATATTCACTCCTACGGAATACGGTATGGAGGCAAGGGAATCGGATACGATTCTTTGTATTTCTGTTTCCTTCATACCGGTTTTTACAGGGTTGGGACCCAGCCATACGGGGTTGTCAACTTTTTGGGATTGCATAGGCAGATGTAATATGACTTCATAGCCTTTGCCATGCGCCGCTGCCGCATCTTGTTTCGAGTACTTCAAATAAGGCATGACAGCAAAGGTCATATGCCGGTTGATTGCCATCATTTCCCGGACCCCTTTACGGTTTAAACCAAAATCATCAATTATGATTGCAAGCTTTGGCTGTTTGGCATTACTGGCGGAAGGGAGGGAGTAATCGCTATTTTTCGGATGAATTGCATCTTTACTGAGCCTGGGCGTGTTTATAAAATATTGAAAAATTAGCAGGGCGGCTGACAGCAAAAGGATTGTATAGGCAAATATATGCCTTTTATGTATTATGATGAATATTTTTCTATTTTGCATTTCTTTTCCTTCATGATTTCATACATAGTAATATATTTTCCTTTTGGAAGAGATATTACAGAATGTGTTAATAAGGATATAGCTACATTTTACATTATTTGTCGCAATTCTATAATGTGCGAAACGATGGGAGTAATCTGCTATAGTGCACAACAGATTACTCCGTTACTAGGGAATTCCAATCCAGCGGCGGCTGCCATTGGGTTCTGCAAGAACTTTTATGCATAAAATTCATCGATGGCCTCAAACATGGCGATGATATTCTGCGGAGGCACATCGGGCATGATGTTATGAATGGGGTTGAAGATGAATCCTCCGCCGGGGGCGAAGATATCAAGCCTTCTTTTTATATCCTCTTTTACGTCTGCCATAGACCCATTGTTCAATACATGGCGGGTATCGCTGCCGCCGCCCCAGAAGGTGACATCGGCGCCAAATTCTTTTTTGAGTCTTTCCGGTTCCATTTCATTGCAGGTGGTTTGTACGGGATTCAAAATATCGTAGCCTGCGTCAATCAAGTCGGGTATCAGCCTGTAAATGGACCCGCAGCTGTGAAGGAAGGTTTTCATGTCGCTGTGCTTTTTCACATAGCTGCAGAGTATTTTATGCCTTGGCTTGAAAAGCTTCCTGTAAACCTCAGGGGACATGAAAGGCCCGCTGTCCATCCCCAGATCATCGCCAAACCTTACTATGTCAACTACATCCCCTACAGCCGCGCATACCTTCTCCAGCGTTGCCAGGTGCTTTTGCAGCAGAGCGTCCAGCAGCCTTTCCACTTCTTCGGGTTCGGAATAGATGTCCATAAGGAAATTGTCCATTCTTCTTAAAAAGGTCCCCCATTCAAACAGGTTGCATCCGCAGATAATCATCAGCGCGCGGTGGGAATGAGCCTTCAGGTATAATGCCTTTTCTCTGAGCTTTTCCCAGAAACCGGGTTCGCCGGCATGATCCCAGGGACTGTGCGCAAGTGCCTGCCATATTACCTTCCCCATGGCGCCGGACAAATCCTCGTAATCCTGCGGATAGCCATCCTGGTAAGGAAAAACCGTCTGATCGAAAAAAGTGGCTCCTACCGGCATCCTTCCGATGAGCGTACCGTCCGCAAGGTAGGCATGGAGGCCTCCGTCTTTTTGAGCTACCGGTTTGAACCAGGCCGGATACTCCGCTGTGCTCCCGTCCGACAGGACAACCTCGTGCCAGTCGGAGGCTTTGTCATTAAACATCCTGCCGACATCCGCAACATCTATGCCAAATCTCTGAAGGATGCCATCTTCAGGCTGCGCCACCTGCTGCACAACATCGTACACCCGGGTGCTGCCGGTGTTTATTCCCATGTGTTTTTTCAGGTTGTTGTATGCGATTGCCGAAATGCCCGAGCTGGGAGTTGAGCCCAGATCGATGGGAACTCTGTCGGGCTCCCTGTGATTGATGCTTGACATTACCCGTTCTCTGGAATTCATCATGTTTACCTGCCTTCTTTTTTGGATTATCAGCTAAAACCATTCTATTATAAAAGCGGAATGGAGTTAATTATAAAAAACGAAAACAACTTTTCAAAAAACGAAAAATTTATAGAATGTAAGATAAACCCTCGGTAACCTTTCATTGAAATGTTAGCCTTGACTTTTTTTCAGGGGTATTGTATAGTGGTACTAATTGAAACCACTAGGGGGGAGGATCGGGATGGATATTGTGGAATGCTTGATGAAAGCCGGATTTACAAGGCATGAAGCCATGCTCTATATCACCCTCTGCCGGGAAGGCGAATTGACCGGCTATGAAGCGGCGAAGACCTCCGGCATATCCCGGTCCAATGCTTACCTGGCCCTTGCAGGGCTGGTGGATAAAGGCGGAGCCTTCAGAATCGACGGAGATTCTTCCAAATATGCGGCAGTTCCGGCGGAGGAGCTGGTTTTCAGCCTGCAGAAGAAGCTGGAGCAGGTTTTCCGCTATATCGCCGACAATGCGCCTGTCCGTGAAGCGTCAAATGAACCGTATTTTACCATCGCCGGCAGGGAAAATATCATTAATAAAATGAGCTACCTCATCAGCCATGCAACCAAGCGGGTCTATATTTCAACCTCCCCCGCAGAGCTGGAGTTCATCGCCGGAGAGCTCGCGGATGCAAGGGAGAGGGGATTGAAGGTAGTCGTCATAACGGCGCAGGGCTTTACGCTGGAAAGAGTGACGATTTACCGGAATGAAAAACAGCCCGGCCAGATACGCCTGATTGCAGACACGGCCCATGTTCTGACCGGAGAGCTGAAAGGGACCGGAGAGTCCACCTGCCTGTATTCGAAAAACAGGAATTTGATCCAGCTGATCAGGGAATCCCTGACCAACGAAATCAAGCTAATCAAGATTAACGGCCGGCAGGCTTAGAAAATAAAAAGGAATCAATGACGGAGGATCTACAACATGCGAAATTATTTTACGGAACAAACGGATTTTTACAAAGGAACCAACCCCGACAGGCTGCTTAAGGAATTCGGAAGTCCCCTGTATGTCTACAACGAAGCAATTTTGAGGAATAGATGCCGTGATATGGCAAATCTCATTTCCTATCCTTTTTTCAAATCTAACTATTCAATTAAGGCCAATTCAAACCTGGAAATTTTGAAAATTGTGAGGGAAGAAGGGCTGCACGCCGACGCCATGTCCCCCGGCGAAATCTATGTGCTCTTTAAAGCGGGTTTTAAACCGGAAGAATTATTTTATGTAAGCAATAATGTTTCCGTCGAGGAAATGCAGTATGCCATCGAGCGCGGGGTGACCGTGAGCTGTGATTCCATATCCCAGCTAAGGCAGTTCGGCAGGATCAATCCGGGCGGGAAGGTAGCGGTACGTTTTAATCCGGGCGTGGGTGCGGGACATCATGAAAAGGTGGTGACCGGAGGAAAGAACACCAAATTCGGAATCAACATGGATCTTGCCGGCGAGGTGAAAAGCATCCTCAAGGAATACAACCTCAAGCTGGCAGGGATCAATCAGCATATCGGCTCGCTTTTCATGGAGGTGGATCCGTACATCGAAGGCGTGAAATCCCTGCTTGGCATTGCGGAGCAGTTTGAGGACCTTGAATTTGTGGATATGGGCGGAGGCTTCGGCATTCCATACCGCAAGCAGGAAGGACAGCCGAGATTGTCCATCGGCGATACGGGGGCCAAATTGACGGAGCTTTTGAATCAGTGGACCGATAAATACGGCAAGAAGATCATGATAAAAATGGAGCCGGGCCGCTACATCGTTGCCGAAAGCTGTGTGCTGCTGGGAACCGTTCATGCGGTGAAGCATAACTATAGCAAGGTTTATGTGGGAACCGACCTTGGATTCAATGTTCTTGCCAGGCCGATGATGTATGATTCGCACCATGACCTTGAGACCTACAGGAACGGAGTATTGATGAAGGAGCGCAGCAAGGACCCGGTCACGGTGGTGGGAAACATCTGCGAAAGCGGCGACATTATGGCAAAGGACAGGCATATACCCCAGGTGGCGGAAGGAGACATCATCGGAGTGATGGATGCAGGCGCTTATGGGTATTCCATGGCTTCCAACTACAACAACAGGCTGAGGCCCGCCGAAGTCATGATCAACATGGACGGCAGCGTGAGGCTTATCCGCAGAAGGGATACGTTTGAAGACCTGATGCGCAATTTTGAGTAAAAATCAGACGGAAGGACAGGTTCCTTGTCCCAGGATTGGGACGAGGAACCTGTCCCTAAAAAAAAGCTTGACAAATTTTTAACTAATATTCTATAATAGGTATAATAAATTCATAAAGGCGGATGAACGGTGGGGAAGACAAGAACGACCTCATCGGGACGGACCTCTGGAGAGACCGTGACGGCGCCGAAGGGGCAAGGCTTTTTACAAGCCATAATCTCTCAGGCAAAAGGACAGAGTTGAAAATTCATGTACAGGCTGCATGCATTTTAGAGGTCAAATCTTTATTGGATTTGGCTTTTACTTTTATTGACAGGAGGATCTTATATGAAGGTAATTGTAACGGAGAGAATTGCGCAGGAAGGCATTGACCACCTGAAGGAATGCGGGTTTGAGGTAGATACAAAGTACGGTATATCCCATAATGAGCTGCTGGAAATTATCGCGGACTATGATGCAATCATCGTAAGAAGCGTGACCAAAGTGAACGCCGAGCTTGTTGAAAAGGGGATAAACCTTAAGGTAGCGGGAAGAGCGGGCAACGGGATCGACAACATCGATGTGAAAGCCTGCACAAGAAAAGGCATCCTGGTGGTAAACACCCCCGAGAGCAATATCATGGCCGCGGCGGAACTGGCGGTCGGGCTGGCCTTCAGCGTATTCAGGAACATTCCCCAGGCCAATGCGGCGGCAAGGCGCGGTGAATTCCGAAGGAACAGATTCCTTGGCAACGAGCTGGATCAAAAGACGGCCGGCATTATCGGGCTGGGCAGAATCGGTTCCATTGTCGCCACCAAGCTGAAGGGCTGCAATATGAAGCTCGTTGCCTACGACCCATACATCACCGATGAAAAGTTCAAAAAGTACGGCGTAGAGAAATGCGAAACGCTGGAGGAGCTGTTAAAGCAGTCGGACCTCATTACCCTGCATACTCCCAAGACCTCTGAGACTTATGGAATCATCGGGGCGGAACAGTTAAAGCTCTGCAAAAAAGGGGTAAGGATTATTAATGCCGCAAGAGGCGGCCTTGTTAACGAAAAGGCGCTGTATGAAGCGCTGAAGAGCGGCCATGTAGCCGGTGCCGGAATCGACGTGCTGGATCCCGAGCCAAACTACGATAAAAAGCCGGAGGAGCAGGACTATAAAAATCCTCTGCTGGATTTCGACAACGTCATTGTAACTCCCCATCTGGGAGCCTCCACGGAGGAGGCGAATTATAACGTGGGCACTGCAGTTACGACCCTTGTCGCCAACGCATTGAAGGGTGAAGTGGTTGCGGCGGTGAACATGCCTCCCATGCAGGCGGATGATTTGAACGGCCTTAAGGCATATATCGTGCTGGCGGAAATGCTGGGGAAGATCTACTACCAGGCGGAGAAGGAAACGGTTCAGAAGATTGAAATCATTTACAGCGGAGATCTGGCGGACAAGGAAACAAGAATGTTTTCCCTTTCCGCGCTGAAAGGCTTCCTGGATCCCGTTATCAAGGAAAAAGTCAATTATGTCAACGCCGAATTGATGCTGAACAACATGGGCATCGAAATGATTGAAAGCAAGCGCAGCCATCTGGACAAATACACCAATCTCATCACTGTCAAGTTTATTACAAAGAGCAGGCAATTGAGCGTTGCCGGCACAATTTTTGCCAGAGAGGAGATGCGCATCGTCGATTTCTTCGGCTATAAGCTGGATTTCGAGCCAACTCCCTATGTCATTGCCATCCAGAATATAGACAAGCCCGGCATCATTGGCCGTATCGGCTCTGCGTTGGGGGAAAGGGATATCAACATCGCCGCCATGCAGTGGAGCAGAAACCGGAAGGGCGAAAAAGCCGTTTCCTTTGTAAGCGTGGACCAGGAAGCGGATGAGGATGTGCTGAAGGTTTTACGCGGCATGGATGGGGTCCTTAAGGCTACCATGATCAAGTTCTAGCAGGGGGAAGGATTGCAGATTTTATGTTTTATGCAAAAGGAGCCGGACAAATGTGATTGCGGATGAAATAAAAGGGAAAAACCAACCGGATGGAGTACTTAAGGTCGCATTATCCTATGGGATGTGGGGAGTACTGCCTTTATACTGGAAAGCATTGAAAAGCGTACCTTCCGACCAGATCATTGCACACAGGATCATCTGGTCGGTTCTGTTTCTTGCCGTGCTTCTGCTGGCAACCGGCGGTCTGGGCAGCTTGAGGGCTGTGCTTTCAAATAAGAGGGACATGCTTATTATTGCATGTTGTGCGATCCTTATTGCAATAAACTGGTATACATATATCTGGGCTGTCAATTCCGATCATATCATCGAAGCCAGCATGGGCTATTACATGAACCCGCTTGTATCGATCCTGCTAGGGGTTCTGGTATTAAAGGAAAAATTGGATCGGTACAAATATATCGCCTTTTTCCTTGCTGCTGCCGGGATTGCCCTTATTACCGTCAAATATGGCAAAATACCCTGGATAGCGCTGGTGCTGGCGGTAACCTTCGGATTGTACGGCCTTTTGAAAAAGCTGGTCAATGCAAATGCTACTGCGGGGCTGACTCTTGAGACGGTGATTTTGCTGCCGGCTGCGGCGGCTTATATCCTCTGGAACGAGCTGGCCGGCAACGGCGTTTTTGGAACCCTTCCGCTGCCGCTCCTTCTCCTGCTGTTTTGCGCCGGAGTGGTAACGGCGACCCCGCTCCTGCTTTTCGGAGCGGGCGCCAAGAAAATCGAGCTGTCGACCCTGGGTTTCTTGCAATACCTTTCGCCTACCATCAGCTTGATTCTCGGCATCTTCCTTTATAAGGAGAAGTTCTCCGCAATCGAAATGGTATGCTTCGGCCTGATCTGGGCCGGCCTCATTATTTTTTCGGTTTCCAGAGTGGGTGTTTTCAAGAGGCTGCCTGTCAAGGACAGAGGACCGGAGCGTGAAAACGGTAAGGATGCTTATCCCGGATAGGAGTCTGATGTTATTTAGAGCGAAAGATGGGTATGTTAAAAGAATGGCACCAGCGAGTAAACAAACCTGTCGGCATTATTGGCCTTCTGTAAACAGCTCGGACGCATCGGCATACTGTTTACGGAAGTATAAATAAAATGCTTCGCCGGAGTGCCCAATGCCCTGGAGGGAATATGGAGAAAAAAGACAACAGAACGATTGTACAATATATCATAGCTTTGAGTTCATTCATCATACCGTTTTTGGGGTCGTCGGTGAACATTGCGCTTCCGGCGATTGGCAGCGAGTTCGGCATGGATGCTGTATCTATCGGCTGGGTATCAACGGCCTACCTTCTTGCTGCGGGAGTTTTCCTCGTACCTTTTGGAAGGATTGCCGACATCCACGGCAGGAAACGGATTTTTTTGTATGGGATGCTGATTACCACACTCGCGTCGCTGCTATGCGGCATATCGGGTTCGGAGCCTTTGCTGCTGATCTTCAGGGTGCTTCAAGGCTTTGGCAGTTCAATGGTCTTCAGTACGGGCATCGCAATCCTCACCTCCGTCTTTCCTCCGGAGAAAAGGGGGAAAGCCATCGGAATAAATGTTGCCTTCACTTATATGGGACTGTCCGCAGGACCGGTAATCGGCGGCTTTCTAACGCAATATCTGACATGGAGGAGCATATTCTTTCTAAGCGTTCTTCTGGGTGCGGCAATCATTCTCGCTGTTTTGACAAAGCTGAAGGATGAATGGGCCGAGGCTCAGACCGAGACCTTTAAAGTCACCGATTCCCTTTTTTACGGCATGGCTTTGTTTGGCGTGATGTATGGCTTTTTGCTGCTGCCCGGAATACTCGGGGCGATCCTTATCATGGTCGGCCTGGCGGGTTTTGTCGGCTTCGGCCTGCTGCAGGCCCGGACGAAGAGCCCAATCCTGGACATGACCATTTTCAAGGGGAACACGACATTCATCCTTTCCAACCTGGCAGCTTTGATCAACTACAGTGCGACGTTTGCAGTGGGGTTTCTGTTAAGCCTTTATTTGCAATATATCAAGGGTTTTGATCCTCGCATGGCAGGACTTGTTCTGGTGATTCAGCCTGTTTTCCAGGCACTGCTTTCCCCCTATGCCGGGAGATTGTCCGACAGGTCCAACCCCCACAAGATATCTTCCGTCGGAATGCTGCTGACGGTGGCAGGGTTGGTCACGCTGGTTTTTATTTCGGAGGGTACAAGCATATGGTATATTGCTATCGGGCTGGCACTGCTGGGAGTCGGTTTTGCCTTTTTTTCCTCACCCAATACCAGCGCAATCATGAACGCGGTGGAAAAGAAGTTTTACGGGGTGGCTTCGGGAATCGTCGGCACAATGCGTCTGATTGGACAGGTCTTCAGCATGGGGACGGCAACCTTGGTCTTTGCGGTACATATGGGGAAGGTGACCGTAACCCCCCAATACTTCGGCAAATTCATTGAAAGCAGCAGGATTATATTTATTATTCTTAGTATTTTGTGCTTTGCGGGTATTTTTGCCTCCCTGGCCCGGTTGAAGAAGGATTGAAAAGAGGCGGGCAGGCCCTACAGTAATAATGAGTATGGCAGGATACATGCAGTATAGGGGCGCGCATTGCGCGTCCGCATAAATGTGATTAAGGTATATCGCATACAGAAATAAATGCACCTGCTAACAAATCATAGCCCTGGCCTTTTCCAGCAAGGCATCCTTGCTGTTCTCCGTTTCTTCGTTGAGCACCGTTTCCAGAAGCCGGTTCAAGACATCGCCTATCTGCTTTCCCTCGGGAATGCCCAGCAGAATCAGATCATCTCCGTTGACCGCCAGATCGCGGAGAGTAATGCAGGCATTGGTTGCCAGGATTCCATTAAGAATCCCTTCGAGGATATCCAGCTTTTTTAGTCTTTCATTTGCAAAGGCGGGGTTTTGGGCCAGAATGTCGGCCCGTTTTACTTTCAGCAGCCTTCTGAATTGAACCTCTCCCAGCTTGTTCATCAGTTTTTTTACACTTTTCGAGTTTAATTCCAACGGATGGTCGTGGTACTTAATTAATTCGGTGATAGCATGGCTGTGGGCTATTGAAAATCTCATCCTTTGAAGTATTTTTCCGGCCATATCGGCGGATATTTCCGGATGTCCGTAAAAATGGCCCACGGCCTTTTCATCCAGGGAGTAGCAGGCAGGTTTGCCTACATCATGGAAAAACATGGCGGTTCTAAGGATAATGTCGCTTTCGATTGATTCCACAGCGTTTAAAGAGTGTTCAAAAACGTCATACACATGGTAGAGGTTATGCTGGTCGAATCCTATCATATCCTTGATTTCCGGCAATAGAAAACCCAGGATGTCCTTGAATTCCAGCAGGGTATTTTTAACACTCGTTCCCGGCAAGGTTTTGCAAAACTCGGCGGTTATCCGCTCCTGGGATACATTTTCAAGCAAATGCCTGCACTCCAGCATGGCTGTTTTTGTTTTTTCTTCCACTTTAAAATCCAATACCGCCGCGAAGCGGATGCCTCTTAAAATCCGTAAAGCATCCTCGGTAAATCTTTTTACAGGGTCTCCCACGCAGCGGATCAATCGATTCTTTGTATCCTCCCGGCCTCCAAAAGGATCGATGAGGAGCGTACCCGTAATAGCGCAGGCATTGATGGTAAAGTCCCTGCGGGCCAGGTCTTCGGTGATGCTTGCAGTAAAAGCTACACTGTCCGGTCTCCTGCCGTCGGAATATTTGCCGTCAACCCGGAAGGTCGTAATTTCTACCAATCCGCTGTCCATTACAACCATTACCGTTCCATGTTTCAATCCGGTATCGATTTGCCGATAGCCGCCAAATACCCCCCGTATCTCGTGGGGAGTGGCTGAAGTTGCGATATCCCAGTCTTGAGGAGCTTTTCCCAGGAAAGTATCCCGTACGCAGCCGCCGACGACATATGCCTCAAAACCGGCTTGATGCAGCTGCGCCAATGCCGTTTTAATGTTCAGGGGAATGCGGATTTTAACCGGATCCAATTGCATTAACCTCTCCTTTAGTACTGTTGCGTAAATATATTCTACCATTTTCCAGGGCATTGGGGAATATGTATAATCACAGGGGATTTGCCCATACTTAAAAGGTGAATCCATGACGGGGAGCCAACTTGTTTCCGGGACGGACATTCCTTGAGACAGGCCGGCCTTGGCTTCTTCGTCATGGATTTTGCGCGGCGGGAGAGGGGTAATGAGTACCATAGAAGTTTCGGTAAATGCAGTCCATAAAAAGGGAAGCTGCAGTACTCCTAAAATAAAAGCTGCCATCCTGAACGCCGGTGAAGGAACTTAAAAGATTCTTCACTGACCTTCAGAATGACAGCACCTATCCTGAATGTACTAATACAAGCGGAACCATTGCCGCCTGCGTACCTGCTACTGCCTCCTGAGAGCTTCTACCGGCGGCAGGGCGGAAGCGGACACTGCCGGATATACTCCAAAGAGCAAGCCGGATGCCATTGCCACAACAGAGGCGATTTTTATCGCCTGGAAGCTTACTGCCGTGTCATATCCGAGACTGTTGAAAAGGCTCAGCCCCCAAATACCGGCGGCGATTCCTGCAATGGAACCGAAGAGGCTTACATACAGCGCTTCCAGTATGAACTGGAACAACAGGTCCCCCTGCTTTGCCCCTAATGCCCTCCTCACGCCGATTTCCTCAGTCCTCTCACTAACGGAAACCATCATGATGTTCATGATGCCAAGTCCGCCTACAAGCAGAGAGACGGCGGCTATTCCGCCAAGGAGCAGGGTCATGACCCTGTTGGTGTTGTCGGCTTCTTCCACCAGTTGGTTAAGGCTTGTTATCGTTATCAGATCGTCTCCCAGTCCCGAGATTTCAGGTGTGGACCCTCCTTCGTCATCAGGGGTTTCCGGAGCGGGAGCCGGCTCAGAAACTACGGTGTCGGATGACGCAACAGCCACAGCAGCTCCTCCTGCCGCAGCTTTTAACGCTTCTTCTGAGGTAGCTTCGCCTGAAGCGCCGTTGGCGGCCCCACTACTATAGGTAGGCGCATTCTTGCGGAGTCCCAGCTTGGTTTTGATGATCCTGCTCAATTGCACTACCGCCAGGTCGGTATCAACCTGAGAGGAGGCCTTTCCCCAGATATCCTTCACTGTTTTGGATCCGGATATTTTCAGTGCGGAGGTATAGGGAACCAGTATCTTTTCGTCCACACCTTCCGCGTTGCCCGAACCTTTTTCCGACATAATCCCGATGATGGAATAGGTCTGGCTATCCAGGGTAAGAGAGCTTCCCACAAGGTTGCGCCCGTTTGACAGGCTTTTTGCCAGGCTGTATCCTATCACGGCTACCTGGGAACGCTGTTTCACATGCAATTCATTGAAAAATTTGCCTGACAGCACTTCGTGATCCCTGATGGCAGGATAGCTGCTGTTTACGCCCATGATTTCCACATTGCCTCTGATCCTTCGCCATTTCATAATGGTCTTGGCATAGGAAACAGGGGTTGAGGATTCCAGTCCCTGTACACGGTCTATAAGCTCATAGGCATAATCCGGTTCGAAATCTGCGGATTCATGCTGGGACTGGATGGCTATAACATTGGACCCAAGGCTCTTAAACTGTTCTACCACAGCTTTTCTCGCACCTTCGCCGATCCCCATGAGACTGACAACTGAAGCCACGCCGATGGCGACTCCCAGGATGGTCAGACCGGAGCGGAGAGGATTTGCAAGGATGCCCTGCATAGCCATCCTTGCGGCAAACCAGAACCTTGTGAAAATTGAATAAAATGGTTTTTTACTTTTTTTTATCATCAATAAACATCTCCATCGTTTATTCCCACTAGTTCTGCGGCTTCGGGGTCGTCTGGGGGTTGCTGGTCGATGCCGGCATCAGACCGCCTTCGGATTTTATATGCTGGCTGGGCAGCAAATCGGAGGTACTGCCTGTAATGGCCAGATCACCTTCCGCCAATCCTTCCTTGACTTCCGCTACCTTGTCGTTCATCAACCCCAGGGTGACGGTGGCGATCCGTGTAGTTCCATCCGCATTCAGAACCTCTACCTGCATTTTCCCGCTTTCCTCAAATACTGCTTCAATGGGGACAAGCAGGACATTTTCGGCGCTTCCCGCATCAATATAAGCTTTTGCCTGCATACCGGGCTTCAGATCTCCGTCTCCCTGCACTTTTATTCCTACCTGGAACTTGGAGGTCTTGCCATCCGACTGCTCGGCCATGGTGGATACATATTCAACCTTGCCTGTAAAGGTTTTGCCGGGAATTGCATCAACCGTCACCTTTGCCGGTGCATCCTGTCTGATATTGACAATGTCGATATCGTCGACATAAGTATACATGCTCATGTCGGAAACGGTATAGATGCTTCCGAACCATTCACCCGGCGATATGGCCTCGCCCACCTGCCTGTATAAGCCGGCAACGATCCCATCCATTGGAGCGGTAACGTCCATCTGGCTTTTCTGTGTCAATAATTCCTGTATCTCATTTCTTAATTTCCGGATCTCATCCAGCTTTTTCTGAATCGATTCCTGAACGTCGCTGCCTGACATCGTTACAATCGGGTCGCCTTTTTTGACCAGATCCATATTGTCCACATGCACTTTGGTTACAACCGCTTTGATGGTATTTACCATTTTCTCATCCTGGGAGAAGCCTGTAACCTTTGCCTTATTATTGAAGTAAAAATTATTGCCCTTATCATCCTTTACTCCCACTGTCGCTTCCATATCACGCTGTACGAGGCCCAGATTCGTTCCCTCGACGGTAGCGTTATGGGCATAGCCTTCTGCAAAGCCGTCTCCGGATTTATAAGGAGTCGCATTGGGGTTGATGTAGCTGACGGTGCCTTCCATAGGATTGTCAAAACTTTCAAACCGCAGGATGACTTTTTGTCCTACTTTGACTTTTGAAAATTCGGCGACAAACAGCTTGAATTCCATTTTGTATTTGGTATTGTCCACCACTCTGCCTATGATATGACCCAGATCCAGTTCCGCCCCTTCCTTTGCGTTAAGGTCGGTTACGTTGCCGTCGATTGGCGCCATAATGGTGATCCCACCTGACGGATTGATACTGTTTATCTGTTCAACCGGTATCTGACAAAGGTCTGCCAGCACCTTGCTTTTGCTGTCCAGCTCTTCCTGTTTTGTTGCAAGGCCGGTATCAAGGCCGGAAGAACCAAGCTTTGCTACAAGCTGTCCGGCTTTAACGGCATCTCCTTCTTTGACAAAAAACTCCTGGATAGTATATTGTACCGCATCGCCCCTGTAGTTTCCAGCCACTCTAAGTCCGCCTGACTGCGAAGGATCCAGTCTGCCTACCGTTTCAACGCCCACGGCAATATTTCCCTTCGTAACCGCTTTGGTTGCGTATACCGGGCCGGAAGTCTCCTGCTCAGGCTGAGGCATCAACTCCTTGTATGCATACATCCCTCCGCCGAGAACGATTACCAGGATCAATAAAATTATTATTATACGCTGTGCCATTCTTTATAACCCCCTATAATGTACCTTTCTAAATCATTGCCTCTTCTTTGACGATTTCCACACGGTCGATCATTCCGTCCAGTATATGGAAGATCTTGTGTCCATGGTAGGCAACCTTGATATCATGTGTGACCTGTACGATAGTCATTTCATGCTTTTTATTCAATTCATGGAAAATAGACATGATATTGGCGCCGGAATTGGAATCAAGAGCACCGGTAGGCTCGTCGGCCAGTATTACCGACGGCTTCATGCTGATTGCTCTTGCGATGGCAACTCGCTGCTGTTCACCTCCCGACAGCTGCGAGGGAAGATGATTCATCCTGTCCGCCAGCCCCACGATTTCCAGGGCGTCTTTTGCCGCACGCCTGCGCTCCCTTCCGAAAAGCCCACGGTAGATAAGCGGTAACTGGACATTTTCCAGGGCGTTCAATTTTGGTAAAAGATGAAATTGCTGAAATACAAACCCAATATACTGATTTCTGATATCGCAGAGCGTTCCGTCACCCAGTCTTGCTACACTGTTGCCGTCAAGCACATATGTACCGGATGTCGGATTGTCGAGACATCCGATGATATTCAGCAGGGTGGATTTGCCGGATCCCGACGGACCCATGATGGATACAAATTCCGAGCGCTCAATACTCAAATCTACTCCTTTGAGCACTTCTACCCGGAGCTGGCCGTTTTTATATTGCCGGGTAATGCCTTTCATATCGATGATGGCCAATGCTGCTGCCCCCCTTGTCCGGGAAAATTCCCATAGAACCTTTTCTATAATAAATTCTTATGCAAATAATACGAATTTATTGGACGAATTGTCTTAAACAAAAGTTCCGTATTCGTGTATAAATTTTTCAGTTTGGCGCATTCATTTGCATGCTAATCATTATACCATAAAATACAGTTTTTGTATTTGTTCATACGGAGACATCTTTTAGCAATTATTCATAGTTTGTTAATAATTTTTCCAAGGGTTATTCATAAATTCACGATAAAATGTAGAGAAAAGGGATGCGTATTTTTTCATATTTTTACAAAATCGCATTGTTGGGAGTGTGACAAATGAGCAACGGCGAAACCGGATTTATCAAAAGACTTTTTGCAAAAAAAGCTTTTAAGGTCCTGGCCATTATTATCGTCTTCCTGCTGGCTGCCGGCATTATCCTCCGGTATAATGTTTTCGGCCTTCGGAACAGCATCGCTGCAGGTCTCTGGGGAGCCAGGAACGTTACCGGACAACAGTTGAGGACTGCGACGGCGGAAAAAGGTGATTTAAGTATAACCGTCGCGGGGTCGGGAGCTGTTTCATCCTCAAGCCGTGTTGATGTATATCCCGGTGTTAATTCAACCATAACAAAGGTCTATTTCGAGGAAGGCGACAGGGTGAAGCAAGGGGACCTGATGTATGAAATGGATGATTCGGACGCCAGGCTCAATATAGAAAACATCAAAAACAGCATCCAGCAGGCAAAGATTTCACAAAACACTACCGAGTCCAACATCGGCAAGCTGAAGGTGGTGGCTCCTGTAAGCGGCTACATATCGGATCTGACGGTCCGCGAAGGCGACAATGTCAACAAAGGCTCCAGCGTACTGAATCTCTCCGAAAGTTCGGAATTTAAACTGACGCTTCCCTTTAATTCTTTCGTGGAAATCAAGGTCGGACAGGAAGCCGAAATCATATTTCCCGGATCGTTTCAATCCTTAAAAGGCAAGGTAACTCTTGTAAGCGATAAGACAACAACTACATCCGAGGGCAGCGTTTTGAGAAATGTGGAGATAACCGTGCCCAATCCGGGGTACTCCCTGGAAGGGCAAACGGCAAAAGCGGAGATAAATTCGTATTCCAGTGTGGAAAATGCAGCCTTTGCTTTTGCAGAGAACATATCGGTAAAATCGGAGAGCGGCGGGAAAATTGAAAAAATATACGTTCAAGCGGAACAATACGTAGAAAAAGGAACCCTGCTGATGGAATTGAGCAATGACGAGCTTATTTCCAGCAGGGATACAAGCACGCTGAAAATCCAGGATTTGCAAAACCAATTGGATACCGCCCAGAAACAACAGGAAAACTATAAGATCTTTGCGCCCATCACAGGTACCGTCATAAAACAGGATACTGCCGTCGGCGATGCCGCCGAGCGGGGAAGCCTGCTATCCACCATATCCGATCCCGACCATATGGAGTTTTCAATACCGATAGACGAACTGGACATTGCGAAAATTCAAACAGGCCAAAAGGCAAGCATATCCGTTGACGCTCTTCCCGAGACTTCAACCCAACCGCTGACAGGGCAGGTTACAAAGATTGCCGTTGAAGGGACATCTTCCAACGGCGTAACGACGTATCCGGTGACCGTCAGCGTCAATGAGACTTCCAAATTGAAGGCAGGCATGAATGCAAATGCCGAGATTATGATCAACCAAAAAACAGATATATTATTGGTTCCCCTGGAAGCAATCCAGAAGGTGAACGGAAGGAATTTCGTACTTGTGGCAGGCGGTCAGCAGGAAACTGCAAACACCGGGGCTTTGGGCGGAACGGAAGGAACGGCGGGCGGCAATGACCAGCCGGGCAATGCAGGCAGCGCCAACAGGCCGAGAAGCGGCAGAACCAACGGTGAGGGCGGTTGGAACCCACAGAATGCAGGAGATACGGGAAATGCCCAGGGACCGCAGAACGCCCAGGGATCACCGAATGAGCAGGGATCACCGGATGCCCAGGGATCGCCGGACGCCCAGGGTTCACAGAGCAACCGGAATCCGCAAAATTCCCAGAATGCGTGGGGTGCGAGAAACGCAAGGAACCAGGCCGGTACCGGGAATGCTGTCAGTACGGCGATGAGGCCGGTTGAACTGGGTATAAACAACGATGAATATGTAGAGATACTCAGCGGTTTGCAGGAAGGCGAGCAGGTAGTGCTGCCGACACTTGCCAGCGGTTCGGGGCAGGGCAATACGCAGATCGGAGGCGGCATGGGGATGTTTGGCGCAATGGGTGCCGCGCCTTCCGGAGGCGGTAACGTAAGAGTCATGCAAGGACGCTGAAAGTACGCGGTGTTTCTGGCGGGCAGGGAGAATAAAGCGGTAACAGGCTGAAAGTTGGAGATAGGACTGTATGATAAAAATAGCAAATATGTGCAAGACCTATCGGATGGGTGACAACGTTGTCAACGCTTTGAACAATGTATCGATTGTTATTGGAAAGCATGAGTTCGTAGCAATCATAGGTCCCTCCGGTTCGGGCAAATCAACCCTTATGAATATGCTGGGCTGTCTTGATACTCCTACGTCAGGCACCTATATTCTTGACGGCAAGGAAGTAAGCAAGCTGTCGGACGACCAGCTTGCCGAGATCAGAAACAAAAAAATAGGCTTTATTTTTCAGGGCTTCAACCTGATACAGAAGCTGAACGCACTGGAAAATGTGGAGCTGCCTCTGGTTTATCAGGGAGTTGGCTCAAAGGAAAGGCATGCAAGAAGTGTAAAAGCCCTTGAAACCGTGGGGCTCGGAGATCGGATCCACCACAAGCCCAACGAGCTTTCCGGGGGGCAGCAGCAAAGAGTCGCCATTGCAAGGGCGCTGGTAAATGACCCTCCGATGATACTGGCGGATGAACCCACCGGAAACCTTGATTCAAAGTCGGGCATGGAGGTCATGAACACCATGAAGGAGCTTCATAAACAGGGAAACACCATTATCCTCATAACGCATGACATCAACATAGCGGCAATGGCGGAGAGGGTTGTGAGGATCCAGGACGGCGAGATCATCGAGGACAGGGGAGGTGATGCGAGTGGGATTCCTGCAGGCTTATAAGATGGCGCTGAAAAGCATCGTAGGCAACAAGGTCCGTTCTTTTCTGACCATGTTGGGCGTAATTATCGGAGTAGGCTCGGTCATCGTGGCTGTCGCGTTTGCCCAGGGTGCTACAAAAAGCATCACCGATTCCATTCAAAGCATGGGAACAAACCTGATCCAGATATCCATTACCGGCAGAAACAGTAACCGGAACCTTTCCTATGAAGCGTTAAAGGAACTCGCCGATGAAAACAGCAGCGGTATTTCCTACATAGCGCCTCAGATCAACGGAAACGCTACGGTAAAGGTGGGAAACAAAAGCCGGAGCACTACATTGAACGGCACCAGCCCGGAATATGAGCATATAAAGAATATGCATGTGCAGTCCGGCAGATATTTGTTGTCCTTTGACATGGATTACATGCAAAAGGTAGCGATAATAGGCACTGCAGTGGCGAATGATGTTTTTGAAGGCGAAGACCCGGTGGGTAAAACCATGAAGATCAACGGGCAGATTTTCAAAGTGGTAGGGTTGCTGGAGGAAAAAGCCGACGGACAGGACAGGTCCGATGATGATCAGGTGATCATACCGGTGACTGTGGCGCAAAGGCTTACCAGGAACACAATCATACGCAGCTTTTCGGTACAAGCCTCAAGCCCCGAAATCGTAGACGATGTAATGGAAAAGCTCAATGTATTCCTGACGAAAATATATAAGGACAGCAACGCGTTCCTTGTATTCAACCAGGCACAGATGCTTTCCACTTTAAACGATGTAACGGGAATGCTGTCTGTAATCCTTGGAGGCATCGCAGCCATATCGCTCCTTGTGGGGGGCATAGGCATTATGAATATCATGCTTGTATCCGTAACGGAAAGAACCAGGGAAATCGGTATCAGGAAAGCGATAGGCGCGAAAAGGAGGAACATCCTTGTCCAGTTTCTTATCGAAGCAATCATGGTTACGGGGACCGGAGGCCTTATGGGAGTTCTGATCGGGCTTGCCGTTATCAAGTTTATCATCGGAGGCTTTAATATAACGACGCCGGTGTATTCACCCTTCTGGATAACCCTGTCCTTTGGGATCTCCCTTGTCGTAGGGGTGGTATTCGGCTTGTTTCCTGCCAATAAGGCGGCCAGGCTCAATCCCATCGTCGCTCTCAGGACCGAGTAAGGTCCATTTTTTTCATCCGGGAGTTTCTGTAGGGACGCGCATTGCGCATCCTCAAGAAGCACACAACAGGAAGAGCATGTGAAAATGACCTGTAGGGGCGCATTGCGTGTCCACATGAACGTAATCTATGGACATAAATACCATGCAGCCCCTCCAGTAATTCTTGATACCCTGGGCAGGCGGCCAATGGCTGCCATTACAGATTTTCTGTGCCATAATTCTTTTAGTTTGAATTTAGCATAAATACTGGTAATATCGCCTCGAAAGGTATAAAATAATTACAAAAAATTATTATGCAATTTAAGGAGAAAATTACTATGCCGTTGATTGACATGCCGTTGGAGCGATTGCAGCAGTATATGGGAATTAACCCGCGCCCGGAGGATTTTGACGTATTCTGGGACAGGTCCGTCGCCGAGATGAAGGCAGTAGATCCCAGGGTGGAACTGGTCCCCGGTAAATTCCAGGTGCCCTTTGCCGACTGTTTTGACCTTTATTTTACAGGAGTAGGGGGTTCCAGGGTACATGCAAAATATATCAGGCCCAAAAACAGCGAAGCCCCGCATCCGGCTGTATTGCAATTCCATGGATATAGCGGCGGCGCCGGGGAGTGGAACGACAAACTGAATTATGCGGCCCTTGGCTTTTCGGTGGCTGCCCTGGATTGCCGCGGACAGGGAGGCTCCTCACAGGATTTGGGCATTACAACCGGTAATACATATAGAGGGCATATCATCAGGGGTCTTGATGATTCGCCGGATAAACTGCTTTTCAGGAGTATTTTCCTGGATACTGCACAGCTGGCCGGTATCATTATGGATATGCCGGAGGTTGACGAGACGCGTGTGGGCGCAATGGGCGGCTCCCAGGGCGGAGCGCTGACATTGGCCTGTGCCAGCCTCGAACCGCGTATTAACAGGCTTGCACCGGCGTTTCCTTTCCTTTGCGACTATAAAAGAGTGTGGGAAATGGACCTTGCCAAAGATGCATTTGAGGAACTGCGGACTTACTTTAGGCAGTTTGACCCGCTGCATTCCCGCGAGGAAGAGATTTTCACCAGGCTGGGCTACATCGATGTTCAATTCCTGACAAAACGGATCAAGGGAAAAGTAATGATGGCGGTCGGCCTTATGGACACCGTATGCCCGCCTTCCACCCAATTTGCGGCCTTCAATAAAATAACCGCGCCCAAGGAAACCGTAATCTATCCCGACTTTGGACACGAAGGCTTGCCGGGCTTTAACGACAAGACCTTTGAGTTTTTTGCCGCCATGTAGGGCCATGCAGGAGAGAGTAGGGACGGCCGCCGGCCGTCCCTTTCTTTTTGGAGGATTCAACTGCCTATGTATATAGGCGGAATAGTAATTGTCCGCCATGCTGCAGATGCCGGGGAAGCAAAAAAAGATTGACTTTTTGATCTGGAAATCCTATACTGTAATTAGCTGAAATAGCTAAAATGGTTAATGGGATAATAGATTTGGAGGTATTTGGGCATATGATAGCTAATTCGACCGAAGTGAAGAATAATTTTGGCAAATACCTGAAGCTGTCCTTCAGGGAGGATGTAATCATAACCAGCAACGGCAAAAAGGTTGCGAGGCTTACCGCGTATGACGAAGATTACAAAAAGGAGGATGCCGGCTGGTGTGTGCGTGAAGGCTCGGTGGGATACGAAATGCCGCCAAGAAAGGTGACCTACGAGGAATTTCTTGAAATCAGCGGGGAAAGCGAGCAGCGCCTTGAATATATCGACGGGGAGATCTATCTGCTTGCATCGCCGAGTGTCGAGCATCAGGTTGTCCTCGGCGAATTGCACATGATGTTTTACAAATGGTTCCGGGGTAAAAAGTGCAGGCCCATGCTGGCTCCGTTTGATGTCAGGCTCAAAAGGCAAAACGGGGGGCGCAATGTCGTTCAGCCCGATCTCATGGTCATATGTGATCTTAATGAAAAAAGGGACGAAAAAAACAAATACACGGGTGTGCCGGTCCTGGTCGTGGAGATAATCTCGGAGGGCACAAGAAAAAAGGATTTTATAGGGAAATTTGAGTTATATATGTCCACAGGCGTTAAGGAATATTGGATTGTAAATCCCATAAACAAGGATGTGGAGGTTTTTCTGTTCGAAGAGGGCGAGATCAGCAAAAATATGACGTATAAAGGCCAGGAGATGGTCAGGTCATTTGTGTTTGAAGGCTTTGGAGTGATCGCCGCGAAAATTTTCGGGTAAGGGGTCTTTAAGTATATTCATAAGGTTATGATTAAAAATCAATGAAAAAGGTAATATATGCTTCATAAAATAAATTACCCGCAGGCGATCAAGGGATCGCCTTTGCACAGGAGCTGCCGATATGGATCTGATGACACTGAGAAAGTCGCTGGAAGCTGAAAACTATATTTTTGACGAAGAATTTCTGATCACGGTCTATGTCGCGTTGAAGCTGGAAAAGCCGCTGCTGGTGGAGGGCGCGGCGGGCGTGGGGAAGACCGAGGTGGCAAAGGTGCTGGCGTCGGCCTTTGGCGTTGAGCTCATCCGGCTGCAATGCTACGAAGGCCTGGACGAATCAAAGGCCCTTTACGAATGGAATTACCAGAAGCAGCTGCTCTCCATACAAATGGGCCTTACGGTTGAATCAAAGCTCAGCGGCCTTTTTACGGAGGAATTTCTCCTGGAGAGGCCCCTGCTCAAGGCAATGAACAGCGAAAAAAGAAGCGTGCTGCTTATCGACGAGATCGATAAAACGGATGAGGAGTTTGAGGCCTTCCTCCTGGAGCTGCTGTCCGATTTCCAGGTTTCTATCCCGGAATTGGGAACGCTCAAGGCAAAAAGCCGTCCGGTCATCCTGCTCACCAGCAACAACACAAGGCAGTTGTCCGACGCATTGAAGAGAAGATGCGCTTATCTGTTTATCGATTACCCCGATGTGGATAAGGAAGTCCGGATCATCAATGCAAAGCTGCCGGGAGTCCCCGAAAGACTTGCCCGTGACGCGGCCGCCACAGCTTCCTGGCTCAGAAAAAACGAGAAGATTTATAAAAAGCCTTCCATCGCGGAAACTCTGGATTGGGTCACTGCGCTGCTTGCCCTTGGAAAAAACAGGCTGGATGAGGATGGGGTGTCAAAGACCCTTGGCTTTCTCCTGAAGAACAGGGAGGACCTGCTGGAAGTCCAGAAGGAAGGCGACGGGATCCACTCCGCATACCGGGGCTGAAAACAACGGCTGATACTGCAGGGCCACATTGTGCGCCCGCTTGAATGCAGTCAGTGAGTCAAAGGACGGGTCTCTACTGTTGCAGATACACCGGTTCGCTTGTCATTGCGAGCGCAATGCAATGGAGTGCGGCAATCTTATGATGCGATCCTGGTTAGAAGCTGAGATTGCCGCGTCACTACCCTCCCCGCAATGACACACGTGATAGCACACCACCAAGTGTGGAAACTCGTTGTAGGGGCGGCCATTGGCCGTCCGTAGCTGTTCAGCGTATATGGCTTAGCGGACGCGCAATGCGCGCCCCTACAGGATAGGAGTTTCACAGCAATAACACAGATTTTTACAGCGTCCACCTGCTTTATGGATGATGATGCCTCATACAGGAGAAAAGAAAGGACAGCCTTTAATGAATTATCTCGCGGAGAACCTGGCTGGTTTTTTCCAGTTGCTGAGAACCGCCGGAATGAACATAAGCATATCCGATTGCCTGGCGGCTGTTGAAGCCCTTGAGCATATCGACGTTGCCAACAGGCTGCAGGTCAGGACGGCGCTGATGGCTTGCCTGGCAAAAGACCGGCAGGGCCGGGACCGTTTATCCCAGGCTTTCGACCTGTACTTTGTGCCCCATGACGTCAGGAAGGAATATGTGGACGGCAAGGCCGATCTGCTTGAGAAAAGAAAGCAGGAAATCCGGGAAGCCGCACAGAGCCTCAAATTTCAGGATAATCCCATCCAATTGCCGGATGAGTATAAAGAAGTTTTCGCCGGTTTGCCGGAAGAGGAGAAAAAAGCTCTTCGCGACTTTCTGGACACCACTTCTGCCGGAAAGAACGTAAGGCCGGATTTCAAGGAGCTTGCGGAAAGCATGGTCAAAGGCAGGCTGGCCAATTTGCAGAACAAATATGAAAAACAGCTGCTACAAACCAGGGGAGTGCTGGCACAGGACATTTCCGAGGCGGGAATACTCGCGGGCGAGGTGGCGGAAACTGCCGATAAAGCCGACAGCCTCCTCGGCAAGAATATCGGCGACATAAGCGACGAGGATGTTCCCGCCGCCATAAGGTTGATTTCATTGCTTGTGGATAAGCTTAAAAAGGAGCTGGCGAGAAAGTACAAAAAGACGGGAAAAATAACGCGGCTGGACTTGAAAAGAACCATCCGGAGCAATCTGAGCACAGGACAGGTCATGTTCAAGCTCAGGTACAAGAGCCGCTCCCATTCCAAAAACAAGCTGCTCCTGCTGTGTGACATCTCTGCCTCCATGCTGAGATTTTCCGGTTTTGTGCTGAGCTTTATGGCCGGAATGAGCAGAGGTTTTTTGTCCGTGGAAAGCTACATATTTTCCGAAGATACCGAGAAGATTAATCTAAAATCCTATGACGGGCTTTCCCGCTTTGAAAATGAGGTAAAAGCAGGAAGCATATGGGGCAGGGGGACGAATATCGGGGCTGCGCTGCAGCATATACTGAAGGACAGGAGCGCCCATTTAAATTCTTCGACAATCCTTGTTGTCGTAAGCGACGCAAAAACTCTGGATAACAGGACGGCAATGGAGAATCTGGAAGAATTGGCCTCCCGGGTGAAGAAAGTTCTCTGGCTGAATCCCATCCCTGAAAGGGATTGGGCGAAAATAAAAGGTATCGGGGAGTTTTCCCGGCATAGCACAATGCTTGATTGCAGCACTCTTGAGCGGCTGGCGTCCGCATGCAGAAATTTATGACCAGGAAATATGACCTGTTGACAATATTGGTATACATGGTAAAATAAATGAAGTTATAGGAATGGAATATCACATTATCAAAGGAAGGAAGTATGATTTTGGGAAACTTATTGGAAAATAGAAATATAATTATTATGGGCGTAAGGAATAAATGGAGTATCGCCTGGGGCATTGCCAAAGCTGCCCGCCGGGAAGGAGCAAATCTCATTTTTTCCTATCAGGGCGAGCGTGAAAAGGAAGGCGTTGAGGAACTGGCCGGCGAGCTTGGAAACGTGCCGGTATTTCAATGCGATGTAGGATCGGACAGCGACCTGGAGGGTTTTTTCTCCACCGTTAAAGAACAGTTTGGCGTTATACACGGCCTGGTTCACGGGATAGCACATGCCAAACGTGAAGATATACACAACGATTTTATCAATACGTCAAGGGACGGATTTGCCCATGCCTTGAATGTTAGCGCGTATTCCCTCATCGCTGTCAGCAGAAGGGCCAGGGAGCTTATGACCGAAGGCGGAAGCATCGTGACCCTGACGTACATGGGCTCGGAAAAGGTTTTTCCCGGCTACAATATAATGGGTGTTGCAAAAGCCGCTCTTGAGGCCAGTGTAAGGTATCTGGCCAACGACCTCGGACCGGCGGATATCCGGGTAAACGCCATATCGGCCGGCGCTGTCAAAACCATCTCGGCCAAGGGCGTTAAGGATTTTTCAACGATTCTGGACGTAACCGAACAAAAAGCTCCGATGAAAAAGGGCGTTGACCAGGATGAACTGGGGGATGCCGCATTGTTTCTCTTAAGCCGGCTGTCAAGAGGGATCACCGGAGAAATCATGTATGTGGACAAAGGGTACAACATCATGGGAATATAGCCTACTGTATTTCAGGCTTCCTTTTTTTCTTGCAATCCGATAAAATAGTTGTATTGTAAGCACTGGTGAAAATATAACTTACGCTAAAATTTTCTGCAAATGCAGTCTTGGAGCGCCGGTATTTGCAGAAAAAGCGTAAGTAATATTTTCAGTGCTCCTAAATCAAGGAGGAATTCATACCATGGAGGAACTTTTTGTAAAAGGCAAAACCCTGTCGGAGGCATACCATAAGTCAATCGAAGCGTTATACCGTTATGGAGAGCTTTCCGAGTGTCCCGACTATAACCAGAAGCAGAAGGAATGCAGTATGACCATTGTGGTTGAAGAGCCCTTCGGCGAGCCCATGATCAGCAAGCTTTTCATCGGAGGACATACCGACCTGGAGCAGTATGTGCAGGAAGTTCTTGACGGCATCCTGGATTTTAAGATCGGCCATGGATGGGATTATACATACCATAACCGGATAGCCCAGCAGCTGCCCTTCATCTATGAAGAATTGAAAAGGAATCCCGACAGCAGAAGGGCTGTAATCGACATTAGGGACTGGAAAAAGGACACCAGCCATGGGAATACCAGTCCGGCGTGCCTGCAGCATATACAGTTTTTCATCAGAAACGGCAAAATGCACATGAAAGTGCTGATGCGCAGCAACGATGCTCCCGAAGCCACCTTTATGAACATGTTTGCCTTCATAATGCTCTTAAAAAGAGTCGCGGACGAGTTGGGTGTGCAGGTAGGCACATACACCCACAGGGCCAATTCCTTCCACTGCTACGAGAAGGATTTCAAGCTTATGGAAAGCTACATGCGAGGCATTGACAACGGTGAAAATCTTACCTATGAATATGATGGGTTCTACAAGGAACTGATGGAGGAGGCAAAACCGGAAATCGCAGCCAAAACCCGGCAGCTGGAAAGCAATCTGGGGAAATAGCTTCCATACCTCCATAGATGCCAAAGGGGACGGCGCTTTTGGCGACGTCCCCTTGACATATATATTAAAGGAGGTTCTAAATGAAAAAGAATTTTATGTTGCAACCTAAGTATAACACCTTTTCACCGTTTGTGTGTTAACATAATATTATAATTCTATAAACAAATTATGAACAACGTCACAGTCCCCCTCCTCTTAGGTGGGGGTACCGATTGAAAAAGCTGTCAGTGGTGGGTTGCAATCCCCAACTAACGTTGTTCAAACGCCACGTCTAGGCGTGGTGCACGAAGTGTAGCGTAGGGCGAATTCATTTCGTCCGCAGCGAGGGGGTATGGGGGCATGCCCCATTGGAAATTGAACAAAAAAATTCTAGAAAGGCTCACTTACAGGTTCTCCGTAAGCCAGCCTGGTCAGTAGCTCCCGATAGTACAAATAATTCCGCAAGGGAACGTCCGGCGGAATTGCATGATCGATGTGGGGGATGTAGCCGCCTTTTTCAATCATCTGGGGGACTTTTGAAACCACTTCCTCATAGATCGCCTTTTTGTCAACCGCCAGCGCCCTTTTATCAATGCCTCCGAAAAGCACAAACGCAGGATATTGCTTCCGCAATTTCAGTATATCGTTCCCTGCCGCAATTTCGCAGGGCGACATTCCGTCGACGCCAGCTTCGATCCAGCATGGAATCAAGCCGCCGGGATATCCGTCGCAGTCCAAATAGACAAGCTTTGTTCCATTGCCTTTGAGAAAACTGACAAGCCTTTTATAATGCGGCAGCATGATTTTCCGGAACATATCCGGTGAAATCATCGGCGCTCCCTTATAGGCCATATCCTCTTTCAATTCCACGATATCGATTCGGATATCGCCAATCCCGCGTTTTATTGTTTCGATGGCCATATCCGTTATGAAGCCGAACATTTCCTCAACAAGCTCCGGCATGTCATGGAAGGCAAGACATAAACCCTCGAACCCCATCCAATCCCTGGCTGTCCAGAAGAGGTAGGGGATGCTTAAATGGTTTGGCGTATGGGCCTTATTCAGGATTTCCGCCCTCAGCTTCCAGTTTTCAGGGTAGCGCGACGGTTCCGAGCTATCATACCGCTTTTTCATCTCGAGAAAATCTTCCCTTGTGTTCACAGGAAAGCTCAGCCATGAACGTGTAACAAATCCGGGAGTCGCATCCTTCAGGAAATCTTTCCTCACAGCACCCAGCATATCCTGCCAGATCTTGTAGTCTCCGGTTTGCTCCAAAATCTTTTCCTCAAAAAAAGGGTACATTCCCGTATTTATGGGAACATAAAGATAGCTTGTGTCCAGGCTGAAATACTCCTGGAAACTTGTCCCCTCAGGATACCCCTGCAGGATCCAGGCGGCCATTGTAGACTGCCTGATGGGCCATTCCATCAGGGGAATCCGGTCTACAGGCTGAAAGGTCAAGGTCTTGATAAATCTTTCACGGCAAAGCATGCTTGTTACCTCCTTGTAATCTCTTTAATAAATTGGGAAACGCAGATCCTTTCTAAAAAAAGCTTACACTACAAAGGGAAAAAAGTATTAAGGAATGTTGCCCGGTTCATCAAATATTCATATATCTTGCACCTTGTGATCTGTGGCAGTATAATGTAAGGGGACACACCCGCATGAGGTATTCCTCAAGGTCTGACCATGAAGAATCCGTTACGGGTCCGGGAATGTCCCCTTTTGAATGTAAGGGGACACACCCGCATGAGGTATTCCTCAAGGTCTGACCATGAAGAATCCGTTACGGGTCAGGGAATGTCCCCTTTTGAATGTAAGGGGACACACCTGCATGAGATATTCCTCAAGGGTCTTACTATGAAGAATCCGTTACGGGTCAGGGAATGTCCCCTTTTGAATGTAAGGGGACACACCCGCATGAGGTATTCCTCAAGGGTCTTACTATGAAGAATCCATACGGGTCCGGGAAATGTCCTCTTTGTAAAACAGGAAGGTAGATAACATGGCTGTCGGGCATAAGGATAAAACCGTTGGGCAAAGCTATACTCCGGATCTTGATATCGAGTTCAAGCAATCCCGGTTCGATAAGGAAGAGATTCTTGAACATTACCATGGTACTTGTGAAATTGCCTATTTTAAGAAAGCGGATATCCGGATATTTATAAAGGACGTGAATTATGAAATTCGTGACGGGGATATTCTGTTTATTGATGAATATGATATTCACCGGATCATTTATTCTTCCCATACCCAATATGAAAGGTACGTTGTCAATTTTAAAAAGGAATATGTAGCTGGAGTACTCCGGGCTCTTGAGCTTGATTCCCTCATGGACGTCCTGAATAAAAAAGAGAATAAAAAGGTAAACCTGAATCTGAAGCAAAGGGATGAAATCGAGAATCTCCTCATGTTCCTGGCCGAAGCCTGCAAAAGGAACACCGGCGCGGATGAAACGATTGTGCGGGCAGAGGGGAAAACGCTGCTGGCCGCAGCCATTATCAAATACTATGAGCTGATGATGTCAAACGGCGTTAATGAAAAAGAAAATCGAAAGAAAAAAGACACACAAGTGAAGGATATCATTGGTTTTATCGATTCCGGTTATATGAGCGAAATAAGCCTTGACCTGCTATCCGACAAATTTTATCTCAGCAAATTTTACATCAGCCGCATTTTCAAAGAAATTACAGGCTTTTCGGTCATGGAATACATACAGCACCGCAGGGTTGTTGAAGTGCGGAAGCTGTTGGCCACCTCCGGGAAGGGGATTGCGGAAATATGCTATGAATGCGGCTTTAACAGCATCCAACATTTTTATCTGGTGTTTAAAAAGATTACAGGTACGACGCCGCACCAATATAGAAAAATTTGATCTGCCGTTTTTTAACGACTGCCAATCCATCCGGCTGCCGCGGCACTGCAAGGAATTATGGCACATAAAATCTGTAGGGGCGGCCATTGGGCCGTCCGGTAGTTGCTACCGTAGATTACGGCGCAATGTACGCCCCTACACACTGGTCTGTTGCCTATTTTACATGCTGCCCAGTTTGTCGAAGACCCTCTTGAAGGCTTCCAGCGCATAATCAAGCTGTGCTTTTGTATGTGTTGCCGTATAGCTTGTACGAATTCTGCACTGTCCGGGTTTAACCGCCGGCGATACTACCGGATTCACATATACGCCCTCCTCACGGAGCAGCTTGGTCACAATCAGCGTTCTTTCATTGGTATACGTCATAACGGGTACAATAGGCGTAATTTCGCTGTTGGATTCGTATATGGGAATTCCAAGCTTTTTGAAGCCTTCCCGCATGTAGACGGAAATGTCGCGCAAAGCTTTTATTCTTTGGGGCTCGGTTTCGATGATCTCAAGTGCCGCAGTGGCGGCAGCCGCATTTGACGGAGGAATGGATGCGGAGAAAATAAAGGGACGGGATGTGTGCTTGATGTAGTCGATCACATCCTGTTTCGCCGCGACAAAACCGCCGAGACTGGCAAGGGATTTGCTGAAAGTGCTCATGATGATGTCAACTTCATCCTCCAGACCGAAATATTCCGCCGTCCCTCTGCCGCGTTCGCCGATGACTCCAAAGGAATGGGCGTCGTCAACCATGATCCGGGCACCGTATTTCCTGGCGATCTTTACCAGCGCGGGTAAATCGATGATATCTCCTTCCATACTGAAGATACCGTCTACTACGATCAATTTACCGTGCGTATCATCTATTTTGGAAAGAATTCTTTCGAGATCCTCCATACTATTGTGATCGAACTTAAGGGTCTTTGCAAAGCTCAGCCTGCAGCCGTCCACAATGCTGGCATGATTTTCGCTGTCGCAGAGGATATAATCGTTTCTTCCTGCGATGGCAGAGATAATGCCGATGTTCGTCTGGAAACCGGTACTGAAAGTCAGCGCTGCTTCCTTATGTACAAAAGCGGCAAGCTTTTTTTCCAGCTCAAGGTGAATGGTCAGGGTGCCGTTTAAAAACCTGGAACCGGAACAGCCCGAACCGAATTGTTCGATGGCGGCAATGGCGGCTTTCTTCACCCTCGGGTCGGAGGTGAGGCCAAGATAATTGTTGGACCCGATCATAACCGTTTTAATTCCTTCAATAATCACTTCGGTATCCTGACCTGTTTCCAGGGCATGAAAATAAGGGTATAGACCTGCGGCGATGACCTCCTTGGCATCACTGTAATTAAAGCATTTTTCGAAAATATCCATTTGAATGATTCTCCTCTTTTTGGTATTTTTAATCAGCTTGCCACCGGCCATTTGGGAACACTGAAAATAATATTATTTCCCGTTCTTTTTAAAAATGCCGGCCGTAATGGACTCGTTCCCTGGAAACTTCCACGGGAAGTCCTATCTTCACCGTGCTTGAAATTCCGATGAAAGTGCACGGCTATCCAGGGTAATACGTGCACGAACAAGGCTATTTTACCACATATGAAGAAATATGTATATATATTGTGTGGCTCGCCTCTGTTTTTATCTTTCTCTTGTTTTTTTCACTGTAGTATTAGTAAAAAATCCTGATTTTTATGACTTGTTTGTTGACCTGGTTCCTACAGCGTTTTTGATTAGGTTTTTAAGGTATATATCTGTTAGAAGTGAAAAATAACTAGTACTACAAGGATAAAATGATCCGCTGTAGTATCCGCAGGAAAAACAAAACTTGGAGGAGTGACAACGATGAAGGAAATTATGTTTAATCAAATGGCTTATACCGGGATGCAGGATTTTGTATACGGCACTGCAAAAAAGCCGGTTACCGCGAGAAACGGTCTGGTAATCGGCGGAGGAGAGATACTTCCTGAAATCAATTTTACACTTCCCCCGATGCTGATCACATCCGAGACCATGCCAGAGGTTCTATCGCAATACAAGGGCATCGTGCAGGAGGTCTGCAAAAGGGCAAAAGAACTGTATGTGCCGGGTTTTGTCGTGGAAGTGGAGCTGCTTCCTCCCACCACCTACAATCCGCAATGGGGTGTTGATATAACAAAAACAGTCCGCGAGGTCATGAATGAATATGAAAGCAAGTATGGTCTGAAAAGCGCCTTAAGAATGACGCCCATCGATATCAGGGAGGACAGGGAATCCGTCCATATGTGGAAGGGCCGTCACTGGGAAACGCTGATGCAAAGCTTTGAAGGCTGTGCCGGAGCAGGGGCGGATTTTCTGGCCATTGAGTCCATCGGCGGTAAGGACGTCCATGACGATGCGGTCATGTTCTGTGAGATCACAAAATCCTTGTTTGCCCTGGGTGTACTTGGTGCAAGAGATATGGTGAAATTGTGGGACGGCATCGTAGACGTCGCCGGCAGGACCGGCAGCATTGCCTCGGGAGATACTGCCTGCGGTTTTGGAAATACTGCCATGGTGCTTGCAGACAGAGGGTATGTTCCAAAAATATTTGCGGCGGTAGTCAGGGCAATCACTGTGGTGAGAAGCCTTGTAGCCCTTGAAAGAGGCGCGGTGGGACCGCATAAGGATTGTGGTTATGAAGGGGTGTATATCAAGGCGATCACGGGAACGCCGATTTCCCTGGAAGGTAAGTCAAGCGCAGGCGCTCATCTGAGCCCGGTGGGAAATATTGCAGCAGCAGTAGCCGACCTGTGGAGCAATGAGTCGATTCAAAACATCAAGCTCTTAGGCGGAATGGCTCCTACGGTGGCCATGGAGCAGCTGGCTTATGACTGCAGGCTTATGAATACGGCCTCGAAAAAAGGCGCAGAGTATGCTGCAATTCTCAGGGATTTGCTGGTGGAATCGGACAGCAGGTTTGATCCGCAGGCGTATATCCTGAGACCTGATGTTGCACTCAGAATTTCCGAAAAGCTGCTCAAAGAGGAAGGGCACTTCAAGCGTACGAAAGCGGCGGCCCTGGCTGCAGTGGATGAATTACGCAACGCCCTTGCCGAAGACCGGTTGGTGATTGAAGAGAGAGAGACGGCCTATCTGGATATGATGGAAAGCCAGTTAAACGAAATACCCGACGATGAGGAAAAGTTTGTGGCGGAAATGGTTGAAGAGACACGGAATGAGAAATTCGACCCGAAGAAGTACGATATGTAGGTAAGTATGATGGAACCGGAATAAAGGCGATTCAGGATGGAGCAGTGACATGGTATGATTAAACTGGACATTATTTCAGGCTTTCTGGGCGCAGGCAAAACCACAATGATAAGGAAATTGATGGCAGCTGTTTCCTCCTGGAAGGAAAAAATGGTGCTGATCGAAAATGAATTCGGGAAGATAGGCATCGACGGGGATCTGGTCAAAAGGGAAGGCATCGAGGTGTATGAAATCAGCCAGGGCTGTATCTGCTGCACGCTGAAGGACGATTTTATGTACACTTTACTGGAGATTGCGGATAAGCTTAAGCCTGACAGGATCATCTTCGAGCCTTCCGGTATTTTTGTCCTGACAGATGCGCTGGAGATACTTAAAGTACCTGATGTTGCGGCCAGGTTCAAAGTGAATTCCCTTACGACCATCATCGACAGCGTAAATTACATCAAGCAGAGCTCCAGATTCGGTTATTTTTTCGAGAACCAGATCGCTAATGTGTCCACGCTGGTCCTGAGCAAGACACAGCTTGTTTCGGAGGAAGATGTGGACCGGATCATCGTCGATTTGAAACGGAAAAACAGCAAAGCGAATATATTGGCGAAAAGATGGGATGAGTTAACCGAAGCAGACATGAAAGCCATCCTGGGGGAAACGCTGGAATACTCTGTTGATATTCCGCAGTGTTGTACGGGGCTTTGCCGGCATCATTCCCATGGGCAGGAGGATTCAGCAAGACCTGACGGCTGTCAACCTTCAGAGGTGATTTCCGGCGGGCATGCTTCTGAAGCTCATCCGGCTCCTTTGCATACGGAGGGGGATCATGGCCATTCTTCGGAAGCCGGCCATGGGTTTGAGACCTTCGGTATGAAGACCTCCAAAGTATTTTTGCCCGCCCGGCTGGAAGACCTGCTGGCGAAAGTCCGGGAGGGGAAATTTGGTGATATCCTGCGCGGAAAAGGTTTTTTGAGGAGTCCGGCCGGTTATATTGAATTCAGTTATACGGACGGCGATTTTTCAATCCGGGAATACAAAGGCGTCCAGGAGGGCAAAGTGAGCTTCATCGGGGAGAAACTGGACAGTGTACAGCTTATGAAGCAGTTTGAGTCACTGTAAGAGGAGCCAGCCATTGTATAAAAAGGGAATGTCGTCGTAAAAAGCGGTTTGCCCAATGGGAAATCCCTGCAAATTGGGCTGATCGATGCCCTAAGCCGTCTGTACACCATGCATCATAGGCTGTACATGTCGGTAGCCTGAGTAGGCAGGCTCACAACAAAAAAACAAGTCATAGTAAACGGTGCAGCCGGATGGCTGTGCAGTTTACCTTTTCTCCAGCCTGCGATGAAAAGCATATGTACAACCATAATTTTAACGCATGAAAATGTGGCGCCGTAAACTGCGACAGAGAACCGTCCCCTGTCGCAGCTAAACATATCAATCGATTTGAATTTTTACATCCACGTTGAAGTCAGGAAGCAGGAAGTCATCCGCGCCATCGATGGCGATAAGGACTTTTACCAGTGTCTCGCCGTTATTATGCATGGCCTTGCCGGAGATATGCGTGACCCTGCCTTTGTATTCTCTGGCTTTATCGGCGACGGGGACGATCAAAACGCCGGCCCCGGCTTTCACATCCTTTATGAATTCTTCGGGCACATTGGCTTCAACTACCAGGCTGTCAAGGTCCAGAAGGTTCAGCAGCTTCTTCTGGGGACCGGCGATATCGCCCTGTGTATAGCCGATTTCATAGACAAGACCCTTTTCAATATCCGAAATAACATCGCTTCCGCTGAAATAAGGTTTGTCCAGCCTGCTGTCCAGAAGCGTCAGATTGGCTTCCAGAATTGAAGCATTCAGGCTTTTTTGGTCGTCTTCGGAGCCTTTGCTGGTTTTGAGGCCTTCAATGGCATAGTTGATATCATCGACGGCTTTTCTGCCGGCTTCGACGGTTTTCTTAAAGCTGTCCAGCTCAGCGAGTGAAATACTGCCGGCTTCATAGAGCTTCTCTTTGGAAGCCAGCTCCTTCAGGTTGTCGTCATGAATGGCCTGTGCTGATTTAAGGTCGTTTTGCAGCTTTTTTAAATCCGTGCCGGAAGGATTGCGGCCCATGGCCTTTTCAGCCGCCGTAAGCTCCAGTCCCTTTATTTCAAGCTGGTTTTGCATTTCCGACAGGTCCAGGGACACCAGCTTTTCACCGTATGCGACCTTTTGGCCTTCTGTTACATGGATTGCCGTTACGGGCGCCTGGAAATCCAGGGTCAGGCTTTTCACTTCCGCTGCTTTGATGATTCCAAATGCCTCTACATACTGCTTTTGAACGTCCGGCTGAGTTTCCCCGGACGCCGCCTGGGGCGGTGACCCGCAGGCAGCGGTGGCAATTGCCATGCAGAATGCTGTGAAAATTACTACGATTCTTTTCATTGGATCTCACTTACCTTTCCGTCTTTTACATTGATTATTCTTTGACTGTATTGGGCGGCTTCGCTGGAATGGGTTACCTGGATGATGGTCTTTCCCTTTTCCTTATTTATCCTTGCCAGCAGCTCCATTACTTCGGTGCCGGTTTTGCTGTCCAGATTGCCGATAGGCTCGTCGGCCAGAATAATGTCGGGCTCGTTGATCAGCGCTCTTGCAATGGCAACCCTTTGCTGCTGCCCGCCGGACAGCTCCCGGGGAGTATGGCGCCTTCTGTCTGAAAGGCCGACAATTTGCAGGATTTCATCCAGGCGTTTCCGGTAATCCTTCAGCTTTTTACCGTCCAGCAGCACCGGCAGCAGGATGTTTTCTTCGATGTTCAGGTTGGGGATAAGGTTGTAGAACTGGAAGATGAAGCCGATCTCCCTTCTGCGCAGCCTGCTTTCCTCTTTGTCGCCAAGGGCCGAAAGCCTGTGGCCGTTGATGCGGATGTCTCCCGAGGTGGGTTTATCCAGCCCTCCCATCAGGTAAAGCAGCGTACTTTTCCCCGAACCCGAGGGTCCCATGATGGAAACGAATTCTCCCTTGCTTACCTTAAGGTCTATGTTTTTAAGGACTTCAACTTCTACGGAGCCCGTTTTATAGGTCTTGCCCAGATTTACCGCTTCAATTACCGTTGACATGGGAATGGTCTCCTTTAATCTATTCATATTTCACCGCTTCGATGATGTTCAGCTTTGACGCTTTCAAGGCGGGGCTTACGGATGCCGCGACGGTGATTAGCACCCCTGCCGCGATATAAACCGCAATGGAATCGTATGGGAGGCTTATGGGAATGGACAGGTTGATCGCTTTCATCACGTAAGGGGTCACCATTATCTGGATGAATCCGGCGATAATTCCCGCGATTCCGCCAATGACACCGCCCGACAGAGCCTCGATGAAAATCATCAGCACCGCCTGACGGGCGCTCATGCCGACGGAGCGCAGCATCGCCAGGGCCCTGCGCCGCTGAATGAAGCTTATTACCAGGTTGTTGAGGATGCCGAAGATGCCGATGACCAGGGCCATGACGGAAAAAGCTTTAAGCAAATTGAACACGCTGTCATTGCTCTTTCGGTTCAGTTCCGACATCTCATTTACAGTCATTGTGCTATTGGGCCGCTGGGATAAGCGCTTCTGGATTTCCGCCTTTATCTCCTCCGGATTTCCCGCGGTTTTGATATAAACCTCCGAATAAAACCGGGTACCGGTATCGATTTTGAAATTCCCTTCGGAAATAAAAGCGATGCTGCCGTTATAGTAGACCGTATTGGCGAAGCCTGCGATTTTATATTCCCGTTCCGTTTCCTTAAGCTTCAGCGTAACGGTATCTCCTTTTTCCAGCTTGAACTTTTCTTTTAAGGTGTTGGACAGGATGATGCTCCGATTCTTATTAAAATCCTCCGCAAGCCGGCTGCTGTCCTCTGAAAAGGAGGTGTTCCAGTATTCCATATAATTTTCAAGGTTTATCCCTTGCAAAGCGGAGATGCGGTAACCGTTTCCATTCACCACTTCCACATTGCTTGCCTGGTATGCGCCGTAGGTTCCGGAAACACCGCCGACCTGCCTTATAATGCCCTCCAGGTTCCGGTCCCCCTGCTGGACATAATTCATCCAGATGTCAAATTTTGCGTCCCTGTAGAAATTCGCCACTTCCTTGACAACGCTGTTGCTGATGGTATTAATCATAAGCAGGCTTGATATTCCGATGACCAGCAGGGATATATTTGTGAAAATGCTTTTGTTCCCCTTAAGATTTTTTGCCGCCAGTATTCCAACATTGCCGAAAAGGACTGCATAGAGCTTTTCAAGGAATAGTACGAAGGCCAAGGTTATATAGGGAACCAGAAGGACAACTCCGGCAACGGCGGCTACCATGCAGACGCTGCTGAGGGGCAGTGCCAAACCGTCAGGTATATACGCGGGGGCCGCCAGGGAGGCTGCGATCAGAAATATGCCCGCCGCCAGCTTCCAGGGGCTTTTCTTCACGGCTTTCTGCATGACATTCAGCACGATATCCTTGACCGGTATGCGGGAGATGGTGATAATGGGGAGGAGGCAGCTCACCAGGGACAGGACAACGGCCAGAACAAAGGCCATAGCCATCTGGGACGGCTCAAAGTCGATTGTCGTTTTAAATCCCGGCGCCATTGCGGACCCGGTAAAGAAGGCCAGGCAGTACAAGACTCCTACACCCAGCGCACAGCCTGCGGCGCCGCCGATGACACCATAAGCAAGGCTTTCCAGAAGGAGTACGGAATTGGTGGTTCTGCGCGTTGCGCCGATGCTCCTGAAGGTGCCTATGACGGGCAGCCGCTCCATGGTTATAACCTTAAAGGACGTATAGATGATGAAGATGCTCATTAAGGCAACAATAACGGACATCAGCATGAAGGGTGTAGTCATGGACGATAACTGCTGTGCAAATTCCTCCTTCGAAAAAGGTTCCCGGACGTCATACCTTTTGTATATTTCCTTCAGCTCCGCCGTCAAAGCGTCCTTATCCCGACCTGCAGCAGACTTGACATAAATAATGCCTGCTCTGCCTCTGGCGTCCAGCATGGCTGCCAGCGTCTCCCTGGGCACGACGGCATAAAGGGATTGGGACTCATCAAGGAAGGGGCCTGCAGATTCCGCCAGCGCACAGATCCTGTATTTGCTTAAACTCCCGTCTATAGTGAGGTCCAGGTAATCTCCCGTCTTCAAGCCGAACTTTTCGGCAGCGTATTTGCTGATGACCACTTTCTTGCCTTCAAAGGGATAGAGGCCCGCTTCGGTATGAAAAGCTGCCGGATTGAATCGCTTCAGGTCTTCCAGGTCAATGCCGTTCAGGGTAAAATAAAAGGTTTCGTTTTCCCTGTATTTATAGGAAGCCGACAGTAATATGGCGCCTATGGCATATTCCAGCTTATTGCCCATCCCTTCCGCTCCCGTCATGCTTATGAACCGGGAGGGGGATTTTTCATCGGCCTGGATCAAAAGCTCCGCATTGCCGTAATACTGCATCAGCCTGTTTTCCTGCATTTTAATCATGGTGTTCTGAAGTGCGCCCGAGGCAAAGTATAGCGCTGCCGACAGCATGATGGAGAAGACCATGAGGAAGGTACGGAATTTCTTTTCCCATATGTTTTTTAAAATGAACTTGACTACGATTCCCATGTTTGCACCTTATCCGGGTTGTTTTATTTGTTGCTTTCCCGAGGAATTTCTTTCCTCACGCAATAATACGCCGGTGTGAAAATGATGTCTGAAAAATAAAATTTTAAAAATTTAAAAAACATATTGGTTTGTGAAGGTATTGGTAGAATCTTACGTTGTCAATGCATTTTCTTGATATGAACAGCCCAAAGGGTTTTCGGTTCCTTCAGGCTGCTTTTCCGAACGCTAAGCCTAAATAACCGGAACATTCACCTTGATTAAGGTGCGTTGAAAGGATCAATCCGAAGATTCAATTGGAAAGTGCAATACTAAAACCGCCCCTCCGCCTTCGTTATCTGAAAGACTGATTTTGCCGCCATGCTGCAGCATGATCTCTTTGGCTATGCTCAGTCCCAGGCCATAATGGGCCTTTGCGCGGCTTCTTGATTTGTCGGCTCTATAAAACCTGTCAAAGATATGTGCCTTATGCTCGTCGGGTATTCCGGTTCCCGTATCCTTTACCTTAATCGTCGCTTCATTTCCTGATTTCTGTAATTCAAGCCTGACGTCACCGCCGCCCGGCGTATGTTCCAGGGCGTTGTCCAGAAGGATATGCAGGACCTGCCGGACCCTTACCGGGTCACCCCAAACCAGCAATGGTTCTGCAATGTGAAAAGACAGTTTAATATTCTTCTCTGCAAACAAAAGGGAAAAATCTCCGGCAGCTTCCTGCAAGACAGTATGAAGCTCTACCGGTGCGAAGTTCATTTTCAAAGCGCCTGTATCGCTGCCGGCCAATAGCAGTAAGTCCTCGACCAGCTTTGAAAGGTGTCTGCATTGTTGTACAATCGTTTTTGCAAATTTGTCCGCTTCGTGAGCGTCCGCTTTCAATAAGGCCTCTGAACTGGATTGTATAACCGCTACAGGAGTACGAAGCTCATGGGATGCAGCCTGAACAAACTGGTTTTGTTGATTCTGGGCAGCTTCAACCGGCTTAATCGCGCGTCCCGCAAAACCATAGCTGAAAAATCCAAGGATGGCAAGTCCCAGTAATGCAAAGCCCATAAAAATGAAGGCAAGGTTACGGAACGTTTTTGTCTCGCCATGCATATCACGCAGGATCGTGATGGAATGCCAACTATCTTCTCCCGGAAGCAGCCAGATGGATACCCTGTATTCATCATTTGAATTTCCGTAAATTCGCGTAGTATAATTTTCCGGCGAAAAAGCTCTTTTTTTTATATCAACGCCATGATTTTTCGCTTCCGTCCAGGCCCTGTCAAATAATATTTCCCGCGGTGTGCCGGTTTTCACTACACCAGGCCATTGAAAGGGGTTTCCACCGTCTTCAATGTGAATAATCAACTCCTGGGTAAGCTCAATCCGGGATAGGTAGCTATGCCTGACAACTGCTTCATATTGGACATAATAGGCGACGGAGTCGGCAGCATGGGCGAATGCATTCTCATTGCTCCCGGAAAAATATTTCTGTGTGAAAAGAAGGGCGCCCAGCGCCATTGCAAGCAATATGATTCCGCTGACAACCGCGTTGATGACTGTCAGACTTGCCCTGTGCCTTTTCAGAAGCTTCATAAAACCTCCAAACAGAAACCGATACCTCGTACAGTGGCTATCCTGACACTGCTGTCGATGGATTTCAGTCTTTTCCGCAGGAAATGGATGTAGCTGTCCAGATTTCCGTCTTCAACCGCTGCATCTGTCCCCCAGACTTTTGCAAATAAAACTTCTCGGGGAAATGTGCGGCCGCTGTTGCGCATAAATGCTTCCATTAGCTGTGCTTCCCTTTTCGTAAGCTCTGAAACACCCGATGGGCCGATCAATTGAAGACGCATAATATCCAGTTTCAAATCGGAAAAGGTGATATACGTATTGTCCTTTATTTGTACAGGCCTGCGTATCATTGCCCTGATTCGCGCAAGAAGCTCTTCTGTTTCAAAAGGCTTCACCATATAATCGTCTGCACCTGCATCAAGCCCGGTTACTCTATCGTTCAAACTTCCTAATGCAGTGAGAAGCAATACCGGCGCCAAAAAGCCTTTTTTCCTTGCAGCGGACAGCACCTGCATACCATCCATACCGGGAAGCATGCGGTCAAGGATCACCAGGTCATGAGCCTGCTGCTGCATGCTGTAAAGAGCCTCCTCATCGTCGTGGCAGGTATCAACAGTATATCCTTCATATTTTAAATGATAGACAAGCGCGTCGCATAGAGCCAAATCGTCTTCAACCAATAAAATCCGCATATCGTAAACTCCACTTCAGATTATTTGCTATGGGTTTTATTTTATGTAATTGTCAACAGCTTGAAGATGCAATCCGCGCAATCAATACGGAGGTGCTTTCGGGAAACGTACCGGATGTCCTTGTTCTGGACGGCCTTCCGCTGAAGAATTACATTGACAAAGGTATTCTGGACGATATGTCCAAGTGGGTGGGTTCAAGGCTGACAGACGGCACATGGGTGGAAAATATTGCAGGGGCATACAAACAGAAGGATGGACAGCTGCCATGCATACCGATCAACTTTTCGGTGCCGGTCCTATGGGGCAATAAAAACGAAGTTGAAAGTATAAATTCATTCTCCGACCTGGCAGCCCTCAGCCAATCCCTGGCAAAGGGGCGGTATCCTTTTGCGGTATATGATTCCGAACTGCTTGTCCAGCTATATCCTCTTTCTGCTCCCGACTGGATGAATGAAAAAGGCAGGATTGATTTTACCACCCCGGATTTCAAATCTTTTCTCGAGAAGCTGAAGACCATACAGAAAGCCATTCCGGCACCCAAAATGGTAGAAGACAATACCGGAAAACAATATATTGACGGATCAGGATCGATCGATGATTATCTGGCAAATAAGTCGACGTTTTATTCCATTATGCTCGATAGCCAGGACGCTGTCGTTTTGGGCAATTCCATGACAGCGCACAGGAGCCCGGCGACAGGCGTATGCCTGCTGCCGGGTCAATCAGGTAAAAAAGTCTTCTACACAAGTCAAATTATCGGTGTCTGTAAAGGATCGAAAAGCAAAGAAGCTTCTTATGCTTTCCTTGATTTCCTTATGAAAGAAGGGTTGCAGAATTCCCTGAAAAATTACGGCTATTTTACCATCGACAAAACCAGCCTTGACAAAATGCTGGCGCCGGCAGAATCTCCGGACAACGATCCTAAATCCTCCGGCCATTATAGTGTTATAAAACTTAAAATAAAGCCGGCTCCTCTGGACAGCGCACTGTCAAGTCGTCTCAAGGACATCATCTATACGCTTGACACACCCGCACAGGTGGATTTTGTACTTGCAAAAATGATGATTGACGAAATAATGCCCTATATGAAGGATAAAAAATCCCTGGAACAGACAATCGGCTCACTGTCAGCCAGGACAAAGGCATACCTGGCAGAGTGACATTTTAAACGATGAGATTTTATAGCAAGAGAAACGGCATTAAGGCGGCATACAGGAAGAAGATAAGGTTTAACGCCGGGAATGAAGCGTTGTGGGCTTATGCCTTTCTTCTTCCGAGCCTGGCGGGAACAACAATTTTCATACTTTTACCTTCACTGGATACTTTACGGCGTTCTTTTACAGCTCCCAGCGGCGGCTTTGGCGGCTTGTTCAACTATTGGAGTGTCCTTGGCAATGAAGCCTTCCGAATGGCTGCATTCAATACGGCAAAATTCATGGCTGCATGTGTCCCGATATTACTGCTTGTTTCACTTGTGCTGGCATTGCTTTTACAGGGAAAAGCCGGACAAAACCCTTCTTTGCGTGCGTGTTTTCTGTTGCCGATGGCAATTCCGGTATCGTCCGTTGCGCTGTTATGGCAACTGTTCTTTAGTAACAACGGGGCTTTGAACGGAATCCTTGTCACCTTGAATGCAGGCGTACAGGACTGGATGAATACCGGCTCCGCCTTCTGGGTACTGGTCGGAAGCTATATTTGGCGAAACATCGGTTATGATATGGTCCTGCTGCTTGCGGCACTGAGCAATATACCGCAATCATTATACGAAGCATCCGAAGTTGATGGCGCAAGCTCTGTGAGAAAGTTTGCCAGTATAACGCTGCCGCAGCTTGGACCTTCTTTATATGTGGTTACGGTCCTTTCCATGCTCAATACTTTCAAGGTGTACAGGGAAGCCTATCTTGCTGCCGGCAATTACCCGCATGACAGCATTTATCTTCTCCAGCACCTTTACAACAACTGGTTTACAAAGCTTGAGCTTGACAAATTAAGTACTGCGGCAGTACTTACTTCTATAGTTATCTGCGCTCTCATTCTCCTTTTGCAGCGCAAATGGAAAATGGAGGCATGAAATGATAAAAATCCGTTTGTTGAACCATATAAACCGTACCATGCTATGGCTGGCCGGCTTGTGCATGCTTATTCCGTTTTTCCTTCTTTTTGCAGGTTCACTCATGCAGCGGCCGGAACTGGTAGAACATGTCAAACCGGTTTTTACAGGCGAAGGCTTTGCATCCGTGCCTTTGTGGCCTGAAATTGCCACGCTTGAGGGCTATGTAAAACTATTGCTGGACGCTCCGGATTATCTCTATATGTTCTGGAACAGTTGTGCAGTCGCACTTCCGTCACTTTTCCTCCAGATCGTTACAGGCACTATGGCGGCATGGGCTTTTGCAAGATACAGTTTTCCGGCAAAACGCCTGTTTTTCAATCTCTATATCGTACTCATGCTGCTTCCGTTTCAGGTGACCATGGTACCTGCCTATATTGTGCTGGATCGTTTGAAGCTTATTGATACAAGGCCGGGAGTAATACTATCACAGGCTTTTTCTGCTTTTTCAGTCTTTTTGTTATACCGCTTTTTCTGTTCGATTCCCGCTTCCATGATTGAGGCGGCCCGGATGGATGGCGCGGGAGAAATATATACTTTTCGTCATATTGCGCTTCCTCTCGGCGCTCCCGGCATCATGTCCCTGTTTGTTTTGAGTTTTATAGAATTATGGAATCTGGTAGAGCCACCGTTGGTATTTCTCAAGGACCAGGCTCTTTGGCCGCTTTCACTTTATCAGGTGCAGGTGACTCAAGCCAATATGGATATCGCCTTTACCTCTTCCGTCATAACGCTACTCCCTCCTCTATTGCTCTTTCTATATGGGCAGACCTGGTTGGAGCAGGGAATCCAATCTATCGGCATAAAGGAGTAAACTATGCAGCAAGGAGTACAACCACGGAAAAAAGCACTCGGTTATTTGATAACTTTTTTTGTCGTCATGCTCATTTTAACACTGCTTTCAACCACATTGGCCAATATCTCGGCAGCCCGGGTCAATGCTGCGGCACCTGAACGAATGGCGTTGTCCCACAAACTGGATGCACAAGGTGTGATCAGCGCGGGCGGAGAGACTATATTATTTATGGACGAACTTTTTGTGCAACTGGGGATCTATGTAGATTCTGTTTCGGTTCATGAAGGCGGTAAAGTATCCCAAGGCGGGCCGGTGCTTCAACTGAATATGGAGCAACTGGGCCGTGCGCTCGAGGATGCAAAAGATGCGCTGGCTAAACAGCAGTTAACGAATCAGCTATCCAATATACAAAATGCCTTTAAACCGGACCCTTCGCTGGAAGAAGCGGCAGAAAAGAAAAAAAAGGAAACAGCCAACCGGCGCCGTGAGGAAAAACTTCAAGCCGCAGATGAAGCCGTTGCCCTTGCAGAAAGGAATTTATCCGGATCCATCGAAGCCTTTGACAGGGCAAGGTCCAACCTTTCTATACAACAGCAGAAATCGGCCGAAAATGCAACCAGGGCGTATGAGTCAAATCTGGCGGATGCACAGACAGCCGTAGACCAGGCGCAGGATGCGCTTAGGTCGGCCCAGGTCAGCTATTCCTCCGGCATGCTTCCTTTCAGGCGTGTTGTTGAGGATTGTGAAAAAGCAATGATCGCGGCACAGGAAGCCTATGATGCCGATCCTGAGAACCCTGTCAAAAAAAATGCGCTGGAGGATGCCCAAAAGGCCTATCAACGTGCCGAAGAGGATTATAGGAATTCGTCCGTCTCCTACGAGGATGCCATAGCGAAAGCTAAGAAAAATCTGACCGCAGAACAAAACAAATTGGCTGAAATAAAGAACAAGGGTATTGCTCCGTTCCTTGATGCTGCAGTGGTTGAAGCCGCCCAGGCATCGGTCGGCCAGGCTGAAAAAGCAGTGGCGGATTGCATAACGGCAATTAATAAAGCAAAGCAGGATAGGGAAAAGGCCATAGCAGAGGTTGAGGATGAAATCTGGCAGGAGCAATATGACAGCCTGAGACAGGAGGACGAAGCACGCATAACGTCGGAACAGGAGGCTGCCGACTCCAAAAAGAAGCAGTTGGAGATACAATTGCAGGACATGGAGCTTAAGGCCCTGAAGGAAAAGGTGGAAAAATTGCAAAGCCTCATGGATATGGGGGGGACGGTCAAATCTCAATATTCCGGCGTCATAAGCGGAGTATCCGTACAAAGCGGTTTACCGGTCACCGAGGTTGCTGCAAAGGTGGTTCAGGGGTCGGATATTCTCTCGCTGACCTGCAGCGTATCAAAAAAGGTTTCCCAATACTTCAAGCCTGGAGACATGGCTACCATCAGCTTTCCCGACTCGGAAAAGGAAGCTGTCCAGGCGCCGATACAGAATGTCGTTGATTCTCCTGCGGATGCAGAAACAGTTAATTTGACAGTAGCAATGGGGAAAGGTGAAGCTGAAGCCGGAATGCAAGCCAGGCTGGAGGCAGAAAAGAAAACGAAGCTTTATGATTGTGTCATCCCGAAGGAAGTACTGAAATCGGATAGTGAAGGCTACTTTGTTTTTGTTGTACGCAGAAAGGAAGAAGGCTGGGGAATTAAAACCTATGCCGAACGGATTGATGTAAGAGTTCTGGAGCAGGCTGCAAATGATGTATCAATTCAAGGTGCGGTCGGGATGATGGACTTGTGTATAAAGGCAAGCAATAAACCCATTGCAACCGGCGACAGGGTAAGGGTGGTGGATGAATGACGCCCAGAACGGTGATTCATTGGCTATGCGCTTTCACATGTGCAGCAGTGTGCCTTTTGTCCTCCCGGCTTTGGCTGGAACAACAGGGCTATACGGCAATACTCCGCTATAATGCTTCCGATTCACCAAGCTTCAGGCAGGCAACCCTTTTCATGTCCGGTGAGTACTATAAGTCAAGGGAAGACATTATTTCAATAGCTGTATGGGCACAGGGAAATACAGAACTGCTTGAAAGCGAAGAAAATACAGCGCAAGCGGATATGATCTATTTTCGCGGTAATTCTACACATATCCTCTCTGAAAGAATGATAACGGGTTCTATGCCAGAGGACAGCTCGGACTCCATTGCATTGGATGAATATACAGCGTATGAGTTATTCGGTAGTGTTCATGTAATGGGGATGCCCTTAAAACTATCCGGCAGGTCCTATAGAATCAGCGGTGTCTTTTCCATGCCTAAAGGGCTTGCTGCATGGGGAATTCCGGGAAATCCGGGTCTGGCAGTCCTCAATGCTCCTGATGACATGAAAATACAAGCTGCAGGCTTGCTGCTGACTCCATCCCTGGATGAAACAGGTTCCCGTGCAAAAATAATCTGTTCTGAATTGGGTAGCCCTTCCCATGTTGAGGATATTGCCCTGAAGGCCTTGTTTGTCAAGCAATTCGGCTGACTTCCGTTTTGGCTGTGTGCCCTTAATGCCATAACACGGTTGTTGAAAGCCATATTCGGATATATTCGCAGGCCTTCCTTACTGAGTAAATATGACTCAACACTAAAACAAAGGCTCATTGATATTGGCAGGCGTATTGCAGTCATCGTGTTCGGTATGGCTTTAGCCCTTGGCGTTTTAAGGCTGGTTGACTTCTCACCCGCTTTCCCGTTAAGCTGGCTGCCTACGAGGTGGTCGGACTTCAGCCATTGGGGGAGGCTTGTTTCCAGTCTTGGAGCCGATTGGGCCAATGCAGTGGCACTGCCTGTTTTGAGAATGGAGCTGCCTTCGCTGGTATTGCTTCTGGCAATGATCCTGTCGGGAACATTGGCAATAATAATAGGGTCAACGAAGGTAGCAGGGCATGACTTGAAACATCTGACCCTTGCTGCCATATTACCGCTGCCATCATTGGCTGTGGCTTATATCCTGGGCTTTGACCTTTACTTTATACCGGTGCTTGTGATTTTTCCTGCAGCCATGGTCTTCATACGGATGTTAACCAATTTATTTTCATTAAGCAGCAAGACCACCTTCTCTAAGCTGCCTTGCTCGCTAAGTGAGAGCGAAGCTGGGGAATGAATTGCCTGAAAATTCAGGTACAATGCACCTGCTGTCATTTATATATCGGCGGTTTATGCAGTATTCATGCCCGCTTCGCTATACCCGAAATTCGGGTTTAGCAGATTGTTCTTAATTTTGCCCACGTTTGTTTTCTGCTTCATCAGAGCGCCTATCACACCGGCATTTTTTATATCTCCCAGAAAAATCATCCCTACGATGATATCTTCCTTGAGGACCAGCTTCCGGTAAACCGTTTCTACAGGCCTGTAATCGACGTATTCCTCATAACCCGGACCATTGGGGGCTGTAATCCCCATGGAGATCATTGGGATCTCGCGGAATTCCGAGGCATTCTGCATGCTGATCAAGCTGCCGAATTCCTGGCTTATCCCCGCCATGTTACTTCCTGCGGCTTCGCCCTGGATTACCGCGTTGGGCCATATAGGGCTTAAGGTTGTCTCTCCCGTAACGGCATCGCTTGTTTCAACGACATCTCCTGCAGCGTAAACATCCTTTACAGAAGTTTGCATAGATTGATCTATTACAATCCCCCTGTGGACAATCAATTCACTCTTTTTTACAAAGTCCAGGTTTGGCCTGGAGCCGGTAGAAACAATGATCATATCTGCCTTTAACCTTCTTCCGCCCGCCAGTGTAACTGTCTTCGACGGATTGCCGGTAAAAAGCTTCGCTATCGTTGAATATACCGTACCGGATATTCCTGAAACAGAGGTGTCCAGTATCAGGCGTATCCCTTCTTCTTCAAGAGAGTTCCGGATTATACCGGAGGCTTTTTCATCCAGCTGTCCTTGAAGGACTCTGGAGTTTTTCTCAATGACGGTTACCTCCTTGCCCTTCTTATACAGGTTGAAGGCTGCTTCAAGGCCAACAAAGCCTCCGCCGATGATGAGAATTCTTCTTGCATCCCGGGAGGCGTCAATCATCCTTTTTGCATCGTCGAGGGTGTTTAAAAAATAAGCGTTCGAGGAATCGAGCCCTTCGATGGGAGGAAGGAGCTGTACGCTGCCGGTTGAAATCAGCAACTTGTCGTAGGTGAATACCGAACCGGATCCGCTGAAGTTATCAACATTGTCGGTCACAACATGTTTAAGCGTGAAATCAACGTCTATGACCCTGTGGTTGTAATAAATGCCAATATCTTTCTTTTCATAAAAATCCTTGTCCCGGATGAACATCCTGTCCTCGGAAATTTCGCCGGACAAAAAGTCCGGCAGCAGGCACTTGGAATAAACGGCATATTTTTCAGCAGTCAGGATGGTGATGTCTCCTTTTTTGTCAAGGCTGCGTATTTTTTCTGCGGCAGCGATGCCCGCTGCCCCATTTCCGATAATGAGGTATTTCATTGCGGATCACCGTCCTGACTCATTGAACTGCTTTCGGCAGCGAATTGCCTTTTATGCTCTGCAAATTCCTCTTCCTCCATATAGACGACGGCGCCTTTGGGACATGAGTCCACACATGCAGGGAAGCCCCTTTTGATGCACATATCGCACTTGACGGCAATTTTTCTGCTGCCGTCCTGCTTGGGGGAAATTACGCCAAAGGGGCAGGCCATGACACACATCCAGCAGCCGACACATTTCCGGGGATTGGATTCGTTTGAAACAATCCCGGTTTTCTCATCCTTTTGCATCGCTCCGGTCATACAGGCCTTTACACAGGCAGGCTCCTCACAATGGCGGCATACCAGAGGGACCGGGCTTTTTTCTACGACCTGCAGATAAATTCTTGCAGGTTCGGAGTCTCTGACCGGCGCATAAAACTCTGAGCCGGCATGGGTTTTCTGGCAGGCTACCACACAGCTCATGCAGCCGTTGCATTTTTCTTTGATCACATAGATTCTTTTCATGACAACTGCCCTCCCGCACCGGCTAAATGCCAAGATTTTTTCTCTTACTAAGGATATGGCTTTCGATAGCCTCCGCTGCCTTTGCCATATCCTGCTCCACACACACCTTGCCGCCCACCAGGGCTTCAACATCCTGGGTAAGTATTTTCACTACGCCGGGTGCTCCTGCCACCGGCGGTACAGGTCCAAGGTGGGTCAGAAGCCCGAAGGTGACGGCAAAGAACCCGTCGGCAACAGCCTTCTGCTCCAGATACTCGGGTGCGGATGCCGCCACCGGCAAGTCGCTGGTATCGACCCCAAGTGCATTGGCGATTGCCGTAACGGCGATACCTATTCTGCCGATATCGATGCAGGAACCGAAATTCAATACGGGCGGGATTCCGAGGGCCTTGCAGATGCCCCGGAGCTTTTCTCCCGCATATTTGGATGCTTCCAAAGTCTGCAGCCCTTCAATCTGGGCGCCGCTGGAAACGCAGCCTGAGGTTATCACCAGAATATCCCGTTTCAGAAGCTCCTTAATCAGAGTAATGGACGCTGAATCGTGACCGTTTCTGTTGTTTGTACACCCTACAACGGCGGCGATGCCTTTGATTGCACCATCCTTAATCACATTGAGCAGCGGATCGAGGCTTCCTCCAAGAACGCCCAGCAGGGACTCGACGCCCACCCCTGCAATGACGTCCGACTTGTATTTCGGAATGTGGACGGCATTCGTTTTCCCTCTGTTTTTATAAGCTTCCAGGGCAAGCTTGATTAATTCGACGGCCTGTTCCTTTACTTTTTCGGGCTTGTAGTCAATGTTTGTATCCACGCCTTCCATCCGGAGCACATGGGATACGGATGCAACCCTGGTATGGAAATTGTCGGCTGCCAGCTTCATACCCGGAATGGAGCAGTTCAAGTCCATCATTACCAGGTCGATTGCACCTGTGGACACCATAAGCTCTTGGGTGAGCCAGTTGCCAAGCTGTCCCGCATAGCCCTTTCCGGCAGTACCCATCCTTTGCAGCAATTCCTGGCCTGTGTCCATGGAGCCGTAAAGCTTTATGCCATTTGCCCCAAGTGCTTTTGCCCGTGCCTGAAGTTCCCGGTTGTTTGCGATTTCCTGAAGCACTGCGACAGCCACATAAGGGACATGGCCGTGGGCTACGATATTTACCGTATCCGGGTCGATGACCCCAAGGTCCGCCTCTGTTTTGCCTATCTGCGGATTACCCAGGAGAATATCCTGCAGGGTGATGGTTGCAATCAATCCCATGTAGCCGGTAGCGATGGAAAGCTTCATAGTCGTGAGCAGAAGATTTACCGGGTCTGTATTGATATTTGACATTGTCATGGTCATTGCGTCTCTTAGCTCGGATAACGGACCACCGGGTATGATTCCAAGCCTGGCCCATTTCTCCAGCCTGCCTTTTGGTGCAAGCAGCTGGACGAATTTCAGGGGTTCCCTTGTCCCTTTCCTGAGCTCATAGGTTACGGCGTCAGCCAGTTCAAGCGCCAGCGCATTCTTTTCCTTCTTAGCATCAAGTCCGAAGAGTCCTGCCACTTCCCTGAGCTTGCCCTCTTCATGAATGGTGTAGGGCGTCTTGCCCTGTGCGGTAGCCCTCAACGTGTCGATAGCCTCCTCCAGCTGGTGGCAGTAAGCGGAGAGGCCATGACATTCAAGCCTTAACATGTTTCTCGCGGCAATGGTATCCGCCGTAGCGCCGCAAATCGCTCTCGGCGCTTTGGGAGTGATCCTGCAAGGCCCGTGAGAACAAAGCTGGCAGCAAACTCCTTCCATCCCGAAGCCGCATTGAGGCAGCTGGTCCTGGTACCTGTCAAAGGTCGTTCTTATTCCAAGCTCTTTCGCCCTCCCATGCATTTCCAGGATGGAAGCGTGAGTCGATGTGCATGTTCTGCAATCTCCAATACATTCTGTCATGGTTATTGTACCTCCCAAAATAAAAAATCCAATGAACTGATACTATGTTAACAAGTTGACAATCAAATGTATGTGATTGCAATCACTTTTCGAGGGATGTGACGAAGATCACAGGGGAAAATTTCTTTTTTTAAAGGGCCTTCATTCGTCTGAAAAAAAAAGCATCCCAAATGCTTCAATGGCGGGGGTAATCCGGTTGTTTTCCCTGGCGTAAGAATCGTAATGCATGTGATAAAAATCACGGAGGGAGCGAAATAAATTCTATATAATAAAATAAGGAAAATAGCGTTTTACCGATTTGGTTTGGATGAGGATGCCGGCTATGATAAAAGCAATTTGTAATTGTACCGTGGAAGAGCATATGATGTGTGCGGGACATGTTCCCATATTTTCTTCATTGAGTCAAGCAGAACTAAGACAGGTTGTTGCGCTTATTGTGCAGAGATCCTATGAAAGAAATGCCCTGATTGTAGAGGAAGGAAGCGTCCCGCAGAATTTTATGGTTGTCAGCAGGGGGAAAATAAAGATTTATGGCTACTCCCAGGACGGAAAGGAGCAGATCATGTATATCCTTGCTCCGGGTGATTTTTTCGGCGCAAGGAATCTGATCCATGACAGAAAGGCTGATTTCAACGCGCAAGCGATGGAGGACACGGTGGTTTGCATGATTCAAAGAGAAAGGTTTCAGGAACTGCTTCTAAAGTTTCCGGGGATAAGCATAAAAATAATGGATGTGTTGTGCGACCGGCTTGAAAAGATGGAGGCGATGTTCCGGAAAATCAGCCCGAAGGATGTGGATTCGCGCGTCAACATGATCCTGCTGGAGCTGTCCCGGAAGTATGGCAGGAAAAATGGCGGGGGCATACTTATCGAGCTTCCCATGAGCAGGGAGGAAATGGCGAACTATATTGGCGTCGCCAGGGAGACCGTCAGCAGAAAGATAACTTCCCTGAGGGATGAAGGCATTATAGAAATCATCGGAAATAAAAAAATCCGGATCCTGGATGAAGTGGCATTGGAAAGCTCTATTTGACAGCACCTGAAGAAAAGCTACCCGGCTTTTTGTATTTTTGATTGCAATCACATATTTTTCCTCCGGTATATTATAAAATAGTATATGCCCTTTTTTAGACTACAACGATATAACTTTGTGTAATCGCAAGCAATGCGTGGCGATCTCTTCGCAAGCAGCATTTTGTGAGATTGCTTCTTCGCAAGCTTCTCGCAATGACAGGCACAGATAGGCTAAGTATCGTTGTAGTGTTAGGAAATGCGGCATCAGGCAATAAATCCGGGTAACTATTCAGAGGTAAACACGCTTTCCAAAGAACTTTTTGGCCTCTGAATAGTTTTGAAGCCGGAGGGTATGCCGCACATACGGAAAGAAATTGGAATGGGAGTGATGGGATATGGACGGTACAAATATTTCACCCTGCATTTTGGTGGTTTTTGGAGGCACCGGCGACCTGACTCACCGGAAACTGCTTCCCGCGCTATACAATCTGAAGCACCAGAATTGGCTCCCGGCAAGCTTTGCGGTTGTGGCTTTAGGAAGAAGAGACAAAACGGAGGATGAATACCGGAGCGAGGCGTATGACTCGGTTAAAAAATATGCAAGGTTTGAGGTAAGCGAGTATTTGTGGAAGGATATGAGAAGCAGGCTTTTTTATAAAAAAGCCGATTTCTCCGACACAGAGGCTTATAAAGAACTCGATGGATATTTGTCCGGGATGGACAGCAGATTTTTTACAGGGGGGAATCGGGTGTTTTACCTGGCTGTGGCTCCTGAGCATTTCGAGGGTATCATCGGCAGCTTAAAAGCAACCGGTATGGTTCAAAACACCGGGCGTGCATGGCAAAGAGCCGTCATTGAAAAGCCCTTCGGGAGCAGCCTGGATTCGGCAAGGCTGTTAAACGGGAAGATCGCTGAAGTTTTCGACGAGGGGAATACCTACAGGATCGATCACTATCTTGGCAAGGAGATGGTGCAAAGCATCATGGGAGTACGCTTTTTCAATACCTTGTTTGAGCCTTTATGGAGCAACCGGTTCATTGACAACATCCAGATATCCTCTTGCGAAACCATCGGGATAGAGAACAGGGGAGAATATTACGAGAAAGCAGGCGCCCTGGGTGACATGGTTCAAAATCACATGCTTCAAATCCTTGCTCTTCTGGCAATGGAACCTCCTGCAGGCTTTGATGCAAAATCCGTGAGGGATGAAAAAGTGAAGGTTTTGCGGGCGATTAAAGATTTTACTCCTGAAACCGTGGAGCGCGACGCCGTTTTTGGCCAGTATTCGGAAGGGGAGCAGGGAGAAGGGAAGATAGCGGCCTACCGGCAGGAAGGCAGAGTTTCGCCGGATTCTGAAACAGAAACCTTTGCCGCCATAAAAGTTCAGCTGGACAATCCAAGATGGAAAGGCGTACCCTTTTATATCAGAACAGGAAAAAGGCTCGCTGCCAAAACAACCGAGATCGTTATCCAGTTCAGGCCCTCTGCAAACATAATGAGTCCTGCCAATAACAGTGTGCAGGAACCAAATTTGCTGGTAATTAAAATACATCCGAAGGAAGAACTGTTTGTCCGGTTTAATACAAAAAAGCCCGGAATCCAGGAAGCGATATGCCCTGTAAAGATGAATTACTGTCAGAAGTGTAAAATTTGTGAAGCTGAAACCAATTCACCGGAAGCATATGAGAAGTTGATCATTGATATTATAAATGGTGATACAACTCTCTTTACCAGGTGGGATGAGGTGGAAAAATCGTGGGAAATTGTAGAAAGGATAAATGCATACAAAGGGAGAAAGACCTGTCTGTTTCCAAACTACAGGCCCGGCAGCTGGGGCCCGGACGAAGCTGACCAGCTGCTCCTGAAGGATGGAAGGCACTGGTGGAATAATCTATAGGGGTAATTAAGATGAAAATTTATGATATTTCGATGTGGATTCACAACGATATGCAGGTTTACAAAAACAAAGCGGATAAAAGGCCTGTTTTGAGAGTAGTGCGGGATTTCTCCACAGGCGGCGTTTATGAATCGGCGATCCAAATGGATATGCATACCGGCACGCATATTGATGCTCCGCTCCATGTGATTGAAAATGCCAGAACAGTTGATGCTGTTGATTTATACAGACTCGTGACAAAATGCAGGGTGCTCGATCTGACCGCATTGTCCGGAGCTATTACCAAGTCGGACTTGACCGGATTGGACATATCGGAGAAAGATTTCCTGCTGCTTAAGACGAAGAATTCCTATACAGATAGGTTCGCGGATGATTTTGCATATCTGGCCGAAAGCGGAGCCAGGTATCTGGTGAGCAGGAAAATAGCCGGCGTTGGGATTGATTCCCTGGGAATTGAAAGAAATCAATCCGGCCATCCCACGCACAAGCTGCTGCTTGGAGCTGAGATTACAGTACTGGAAGGACTTTGCCTGGCCGACATAAAGGCAGGGGAATATGTTTTGATCGCCCTGCCGCTAAAGATTAGGGGGGCGGAAGCGAGCCCCGCCAGGGCCATCCTTCTGGAGGATTTCCCATAAGGATTATGTCACTCTTACCTTTTTCATCATTTTCTACAACCCTGATTTTTTCTACAACCCGTCAAAACGCCAAAATTTGTGACTATTCAGTTACCCTGGTTGTCATTGCGAGGAGCAAAGCGACGCGGCAATCTCTGCTACCGACTGAGATAGCATTTATTCGATTGCCGCGCTCCACTTCGTTTCGCTCGCAATGACAGTAACTGAATCGTCACAAAAATCTTATTTTGAAAAACTTTTTTTAAAAAAACGTATTGACAATTGCGAAGGTAATTAGTACAATAAGAAAAATTGATTATACCGGTTATACCAATTTTGTTTGATGAAAAATTAAAAAATATGTGGGCTTATCCGAATGATGGAAGTGAAACTCCCCGGCCACCAGGAATAAAGCAGAAATCCGATTATGGAGCTGTTTTCAGTGGGGGATCAAAGTTCCTTCCAGTCTCAGTAGGCCTTTTGCAATAACCTGGTATCTGTTATTGCGGCATTGACATAGTGTAAAGGTGCATTGATAAATTTCAATGCACTTTTTTTTATAAAAAATTTTATTGAAGAGAGGCGAATGGGTATGAAAAGAAAAAGTTTAATGAAGAGTCTGTTGGCAAGTGTGTTGATTCTTATGATGGCAGTAATGGCGGGATGCGGATCGGAAAATGCTTCTGCGGGGACTACCGCAGGTACGTCGGCGGCGGCATCGGGGGGGACGATAAAGATCGGCGCATCCTTTCCCTTGACCGGCACGGTGGCGGCGGATGGTAACTATATCGTCGATGCAATAAAGTTTGCCGTCGAGCAGTGCAACCAGGCGGGAGGCATTAAGGGACGCACGGTTGAGGTCGTACCCGAAGACGATGAAGCGGATCCATCATCGGCGGCTGCCATCGCAAATAAATTTGCGGAAAATGATGAGATTCTGGCGGTGGTGACCTCCTACAACAGTTCCTGCGCACTGGCCCAGGTTCCCATTTACAAAGAGGCCGGCCTCCCGGCGATAAGCCCGGTATCTACATCTCCCGACCTGACGGGGGCAAGCGAATACTTCTTCCGCACCTGCGCATCCGACGCATACGTAGGAAAGCTTGGCGCCGGTTATTGCGCGGATCTGGGATGGAAAAAGGTGGCCTTGCTCTATGAGCAGGACGATTACGGCCTTGGCATCTCCAGGAAGTTTGAAGAAGAAGCGAAGGCGCTGGGCCTGGAAATCCCATACGCCGGAACCTTCGTATACGGCGAGACAAAAGATTTCAGCACCGTTTTGACAAGCATCAAAAGCGCGGGTGTCGACGGCATATTTGTCTGCGGCCTTGTCACTGAGACTGCCTTGATTGCCAATCAGGCGGATACCCTGGGCGTAGGTGACGTACCCATATGCGGAGCCGACGGTCTGTACTCTCCGGCCCTGATCACCGAAGGCGGAGCCGCTGTGGAAGGTGTCTATACCCTGGGTGCCTTCACCCCCGACAATCAGGATGAGGCGGTTCAGAAGTTTGTAAAAGCCTATCAGGAGAAATACGGCGAGGAGCCTTCCAACTGGGCGGCACTGGCTTATGACGCCACAAACGTAATCCTTGAGGCGATGAAGACCTGCGAGACCCTCGACCGGGAATCCATCAAAAATGCCATGACCAATATCAGCTACACTGGCGTTACAGGTTTGAACAAATTTGTCAACGGGGATGTTGAGAAGGAATATCTGAAATTCGTGGTTAAAGACGGAAAGTTTGAAATCTATGAGAAATAATCCGGGCGGCAGAGTGCGCTAAGCACATACCGTCAGGAGCGTAGTGACGCGGCAATCTCAGCTTTTGACCGGGATTTGCAGCATTAAGATTGCCGCACTTCACTGCCGTTCCGTTCGCAATAACAGACGGGTTGGGGGATTATATCCATATTTCTGCAAGATGGGTAAATCAAGTTTTTCGCTGTAGTATCCTGCAGCCGCGTGAAAAAGGGGGATGAATCGGAATGTTTCCACAGCAGTTGGTAAACGGGCTGACCGTGGGCGGCATATATGCCATTGTTGCGTTGGGCTATTCCATGGTGTACGGTGTACTGCAAATTGTGAACTGGGCCCATGCGGACGTGCTTATGATCGGTACCTTCATCGGCCTTGTGCTGATTACACAATTGAATATGCCGATTCTGGCCATGGTCATTCTAGCCGCAGCTGCCACTGCAGTCATCGGAATGACGGTGGAAAGAGCGGCATATCGCCCGATCCAGTCGGAAAACAGAAGAATGGCGGTGCTGGTCAGCGCCCTGGGAATGTCGGTGTTCCTGCAAAACCTGGCGCAATTGGTTTTCGGAAGCTCGACAAAGGCTATGCCTACCATAAAAAAGATACCTTATACCGTAGGGTCGGTATCCTTCACCAATGTACAGATCATCATCGGGATTACCACGATTGTAATGCTGGCCGTTTTATACGTCGTGGTCTATAAAACGAAGATAGGAATTGCAATGCGGGCATGCTCCGTCAGTATTCCCAATGCGAAGCTGATGGGGATCAACACCAACGGCATTATTTCCCTGACCTTCGGATTGGGAGCCTTTATGGCCGGCATTGCCGGTATCTGCATAGGTACTTACTATAATGCGGTCTATCCCACCATGGGGTATATGCTTGGCATGAAAGCATTTTCGGCTGCCATTCTGGGCGGCATCGGCTCCATACCGGGAGCGGTGGCCGGCGGATTCCTCATCGGCATTATTGAAAGCCTGGGGGCGGGTTACATCTCTTCAGGGTACAGGGACGCCTATGCTTTTATCATTATGATTGTTATTTTGATATTCCGTCCGTCCGGCATTCTGGGCGCGAAGCATATCGATAAGGTTTAGGGAAATTTTCCGGCCATTTGGGGGACAGGAGGCTTAAAATGAAATCCATAAAATTGACGGCAGGGACGAAGTTCATCTTGCTGGCCGCATTACTGGCGGCATTGGTTGCGGTTCCTTTTGTCATTACAAACAAATATGTTCTACATGTCATCATTTCCTGCTTTATTTATTCCTGCCTTGCCTTGAGCCTGAACCTGATTATCGGGTTGACAGGACAGTTTTCTCTTGGCCATGTGACCTTTTATGGAATAGGAGCCTATACAACGGCGCTTTTGATGCTGAAGGCAAGCATGCCTTTCTGGCCGGCCCTTTTGATCAGTGCGGTGTGCGTCGGCATCTTCGGATTCCTTCTGGCCCTTCCTGTGATAAACCTAAGGGGCGATTATCTTGCGGTAGTCACCCTTGGCTTCGGTGAAGTATTCCGGTTGTTCCTGGTAAATGCCATCGATATAACCCGCGGGCCCATGGGGCTTCCGGGAATTCCTTCCCCAAGGCTCGGAGGCTTCGTGATCAACAGCAAACAGGAATATTACTTTCTGGCCCTGATCATTCTTATTCTGGTCATCACCTTTGTGCGAAGGCTCATGATCTCCGGCTTCGGCATGTCCATGCTGGCTGTGAAGGAAGACGATGTAGCCGCGTCGGCAATCGGAATATACCCCAGAACATACAAACTGTGGGCGTTTGTAGCAGGCGCGGTGATTGCGGGGATTATGGGCGGCTTTTATGCAGTCTATATGTCGTTTATCAGTCCCAGCAGCTTTGCCTACGGTGAGTCAATTACCATGGTGTCCATGGTGATCCTCGGCGGTATGGGAAGCATTGCGGGACCCATTCTGGGAGCCTGCATACTGACCGTCCTGCCGGAGGTGCTGCGCTCCTTCAGCGAATACCGCATGATCATCTATGGAGCGGCCATGATCATTATGATGATTTATAAGCCCAACGGGATCTGGGGGCTGAACAAGCGGGTCAGGAATATTTACAGGCTGGAGGCGGGAAGGGGTGTGAAAGATGGAAAAAGTGCTGCAGGTATTTAATGTCACCATCCGCTTTGGAGGTCTCACGGCGGTGGATAGCGTGAGCCTTGAGCAAAGCCGGGGAGAGATACTTTCCCTGATCGGACCCAACGGAGCGGGAAAGACCACCTTTTTCAACCTGCTCACCGGTGTGTACCAGCCAAATGAAGGCAGTATCGTGTTCCAGGGGGAGAATATTACCAGAATGAAAGCCTATGAGCGGACGAACTTCGGGATTGCCCGTACTTTCCAGAATATCCGGTTATTCAAAAGCATGACGGTCCTGGAAAACATTTTGGTCGCCCATACCGGCTGCAATCAGGAAAAGCTGCTTTCCGCCCTGTTATTCCCGGGAAGGATACGCAAAAAAAGAAGGGAAATCATTGAGGAATGCCAGCAGCTGCTGGAAATAGTGGGACTGGCTGATATGGAAGAGGAGCTGGCGGTAAATCTTCCTTACGGAAAGCAGCGTTTGCTGGAGATCGCCCGCGGGCTTGCCACCAACCCCCGGCTCCTGCTGCTGGATGAACCGGGCGCCGGTATGAATAACCTGGAGAAGGAAGAATTGACCCGGGTGGTCCGCCACATCACGGAAAAGATGGACAGGGACGTGTTGATTATCGAGCATGATATGAAATTTGTGATGAATATCTCCGACCGGATTGTGGTTCTTGACCATGGGATGAAGATTGCGGAAGGGATACCGAAGGAAATACAGACCGACAGCAAAGTCATCCAGGCGTATCTGGGCAGCGGAACCTTTGAGGACGAGGATTAATGCTTGCACTTTTTCATACTCGGGTATGCCGCTTGAGGCCTGGGCCCTGGCGAGAGGATAACGGAAAAGAGGTGGATAGGATGGGGCACATTTTAGAGGTGAAGGAATTAAGTGTAAATTACGGTGTGGTTCCTGCGCTTCGCAATATATCCTTTACGGTTGACGAGGGCGAGGTGGTCGCACTGATCGGGCCCAACGGAGCAGGCAAGAGCACCATCTTGCGCGCAATCTCCAGCCTTGTGAAATGCAATCCGGATTCAATCTATTATGAAGGCGCCAATATTTCGACGGTAGAAGCCCACCGGCTGGTGAAAATGGGCATTTTACAGGTGCCTGAGGGCAGAGGCGTTTTCCCTAACCTGACGGTGCTGGAAAATATCAATCTGGGGGCATATTTGCGAAAGGACAAGGGGGAAATAAAAAAGGACAGGGAATGGGTGTTCACGGTCTTTCACAGGCTGCATGAGCGCGCGGGCCAGGTAGGAGGCACCCTGTCCGGCGGCGAACAGCAAATGCTGGCCATCGCCCGGGCCCTGATGGGAAGGCCGAGGCTGCTTTTGCTGGATGAGCCCTCCATGGGGCTTGCGCCCATCATCGTTGAAGAAATTTTCCGCGTCATCAAAAAGATCAATAAGGAAAGCAACGCCACCATTTTATTGGTGGAGCAAAATGCGCAGATGGCGCTGACCGTATCGAAAAGAGCATATATTATTGAAGTCGGCAAAATCATCTACGAAGGCGTTTCAAAAGAGATGAAAAACGACGACAAAATACAGAAGGCCTATCTGGGAATTTAGGAGCACGGAAAATATTTTCTGCAAATATTTTCACCGGTGCTTACGCAGTAAAGTACGGGGAGTGAACAGGATGGACAATTATGTGATTACCATTGCCAGAGGATATGGCAGCGGCGGAAAGCAAATCGGAAAAAAACTGGCGGAGAGCCTGGGCATCCGGATGATCGACAGGGAGCTTCTGCAAATGGCGTCCGTTGAGAGCGGGATCAGCGAGGAGCTCTTTACGCTGGCGGATGAAAAGCTGAACAAAAAAAATTTATCCTTTGCCGGAAACATCCGGAAATATACCGGGAGTATTTTACGGCCGGAGGACGAGGAGTTTGTTTCCGACGAAAATCTTTTCAACTTTCAGGCGCGGATCCTGGTGTTTTTAGCAAGCCGGGAGTCTTTTGTAGTCATCGGGCGGGCTGCGGATTATGTGCTGAAGGATTTTCCCAACGTATTGAGCGTCAGCATCCAGGCTCCCTATGAGGATTGTGTCCGCTCCATTGTTCTGAGGGCCATGCTGGAAGAGAAGGAAGCGGAAAAAGCGGTAAAAAAAATTGACAAATACCGTTCGGATTTTTACAAATATTATACCGGCAGGGATTGGAAGGATACGGCAAACTATGATCTTTGCCTTAACAGCTCCAGGCTGGGCAGGGACAAATGCGTGGAAGCCATTAAAGCGTGTGCGAGGCTGAAATTCAGCCATATAAACATAGGATAACCATAACCGGAAAGGGCATGAGCGGCATGAAGAACTTCATATTCAGATCCAATACAAAAATACGATTTGGCGTGAACGAAGCATTAAAAGTCAATATTCTTTGCAATCAACTGCAGGTAATAAGGCCTTTTATCGTCACCGACAGGGTCATCGAACAGACACTTCCTTTTCAGGATTTTGTGAAGGCGCTGGCGGCAAACGGCATTGACGGTATGACATATTCAGACACCGTCGTCGATCCGCCGGTGGACGTGGTGGACAGGACCGCAGGGATTCTAAAAGACAGCGGCTGCGACGGAGTTATTGCGGTAGGCGGCGGGAGCTCCATCGATACGGCGAAGGCTGTTGCCATGTTGGCAACCAATGCGGGAGCCGTCAGGGAGTATCTGTTCGGCGGGAGCAAAACGGTAACCAGGCCGTCCTTGCCCTTGATTGCGGTTCCCACCACGGCGGGAAGCGGAAGCGAGGTTACCGCGGCCTGCGTTATCACCGACACGGAAAAAGACGTAAAACTGTCGGTAACCCACGAGTATCTGATGCCTTGCTACGCAGTCGTGGATCCTCTGATGCAGAAGGGGATGCCTCCGTTTATTACGGCCACCACGGGAATGGATGCGCTGACCCATGCCCTGGAGGCTTATGTATCCTTAAACGCCGGCATGGTAAGCGATGCCTATGCGGAAAAGGCGATGGCGGTCATCGGGGAAAATATCCGGACGGCTGCCTTTGACCCGGAAAATATGGAGGCAAGGAGCAACATGGCGGTTGCCAGCGTAATGGCTGCCGTAGCCTTTGCAAATGGAGGTCTGGGGGCCGTGCACGGCATATCCCAGGCGATGGGCGGAGTGGCGCACGTCGCCCACGGCCTGGCCAATGCACTGATGCTTCCCTATGTAATGGAAAAGAATGTTGCGGGCAACATAAGGAAATTTGCAAAAATCGCGGAAATCCTGGGAGAAAAAACGGAAGGCCTGTCCGTAAGAGAACAGGCGGACCTGGCCGTAAAAGCAGTGGAAAAGCTTGCCCGGGATCTGCGGATTCCCGGAAGACTCCGGGAAGTAAACGTGGCCAGAGAAATGTTCCCCGCCATTGTAAAAGGGACCCTGGAATACAGGCTTCTGGCAGTGAACCCGGTCCGCATCGGAGAGAAGGACGTATACGAGATCCTGGAAAAAGCTTTTTAATGACAGGGTGACAGGGGACGGTACTGCACAATTGTGACAAGTGTAGGGGCGCGCATTGCGCGTCCTCATAAACACAATCGAGAGAAGGGACGGTTCTTCACAAATGACAGGGGACGGTTCTTCACAATTGCGACAAGTGTAGGGGCGCGCATTGCGCGTCCGCATAAATACAATCTATGATGGGGGACGGTTCTTCACTAATCGTTCATATACGTATGCTGAAAATGTAAAAATAATCTGGAGGTCATAAGAAATGGTTAAATTTGAAGATTACAAGGAATACCTAAGCCCGGCCCTTGCAAAGTCAACGGATCTGGTGATGGTCAGCGGAAAAGGCTGCTATTTTACCGATGTGAACGGCGACAGATACCTGGATTTTGTCCAGGGCATCGCGGTAAACGCGCTGGGCCATTGCCCGCCAAGTGTGGTGGAGGCAATTTGCCGGCAGGCGCAGAAGCTGATCAACGGTTCTTTTAACCTGGTCAACTTTGAACCTACCCTTATCCTGGCCCGGAGGATCGCTGAAATAGCGCCCGGGAAGCTGGGCTGCACCTTTTTTTCCAACGGCGGGGCCGAAGCAAACGATGGGGCGATCAAGCTGGCGAAGGCATATACCAAAAGAACGTCGGTCATCGCCTTTAAGGGCTCCTTCCATGGCAGGACCATCGGCGCGACTTCAGTGACCGGCAATGCCAAATACAGGAAGTATTACGAACCGCTGATGGGGGGCGTCTATTTTACCGGCTATCCCAGCATCGACCAGTGCCCGGCAGGCTTTAACGAAACGCAAAGGACCGCCTATTGCCTGAATGAGATAGAGAGCCTGTTCAAATATGTCGTTGCGCCTGAAACGGTAGCGGCCATCCTGATCGAGCCGGTCCAGGGGGAGGGCGGCTACACGGTGCCCTCGGCTGAATTCCTGCAAGGAGTGAGGGCGCTTTGTGACAAGCATGGGATCCTGTTGATCTTTGATGAAATACAGTCCGGATACGGCAGAACGGGAAAAATGTTTGCCAGTGAAAATTTCGGCGTCGTTCCCGACATTATGACGCTGGGAAAGGCAATTGCCGGCGGGCTTCCCATGAGCGCCGTGGTGAGCACTCCTGAAATTATGGAAAAATGGCATGCAGGTATGCACGGGACCACTTTCGGAGGGAATCCTGTGGCTGCGGCTGCGGCCAATGCGGTTCTGGACGAATTTGAAGACGGCAGCCTTCTGGCCAACTGCAATGCCATGGGAGCGTATTTGAAGCAGCGTCTGTATGCGCTGAAGGAGAAATACCCATGCATTTCCGACGTCCGGGGATTGGGCCTGATGGTCGCCATCGATTTCTCACACGAAGACGGCTCGCCGGCTCCGGACATCTGGGCGAAAGTGAAACAGTCCTGCCTGGAACAAAAAATGCTGACGCTGAACTGCGGAGTCAACGGCAACGGAATGCGGTTTGCGACGCCTTTGAATGTAACCTCCGGGGAGCTGGACGAAGGCCTTGCAATTATTGAAAAAGCCATTCAAACAATCTAGGGCAGGCAGGGTGTCAAGCCTGATTTCACACCAATGCCCATGCCGCAAGACGGCACACCTTAGGGGGAAAGTATGCTCTCCGTTCTGTGCGACAGTGAAGAACCGTCCCCTGTCGCAGGGAAACTTTTAGATTCAGGATTCGACTTGACGGTTAGGTATATTATTACGATCTTAGGAGTACGAAGACAAGGGGGGAGAAAAAATGCCGAAAGCAGTATATTTCAACATTGACGACAACCTGGATTATGAAAATTCCCTGCTGAGGGAGTGGGGCGTAACGGACCTGGAACTGGTGGAAATCAAAGATAAGGAAGGAAAGAAAACCTTTGTCGGACATTTGCAGGCGGAAGAAGCGGAGGGTCTTGTGGTGGAATACGAGCAGGTCACAAGGGAAGTGATGGAACAGCTTCCCCGGTTGAAAATCGTATCGCTCCAGAGTATCGGCTATAATAATGTGGATGCAAAGGCTGCAGCCGAGCTGGGCATATGCATAACAAACGTACCGGGCTTCTGTGCGGAAGAGGTGGCTGTCCACGCAGTGGGCATGGCCATCGACCTGGTTCGTAAAATCACTTTTTTTGACCGTTCGGTGAGAGTGGGAAAATGGGATCCGCTGCTGGGGTATAAAACCTACCGTATGACAGGGATGACCTTCGGACTGGTATTTTTCGGCGAGATCCCCAAAAAGATGGTCCCCATCCTGAAGGCTCTGGGTTTGAAGATCCTGGTCTATGCGCCGACAAAGACCAAGGAATATCTGGCGGGCTTCGGATGCGAAAAGGCGGAAACCCTTGAGAGCCTCCTGAAAACCTCCGATTTCGTTTCGCTGCATACGCCTTTGACGCCGGAAACCAGGCACATGATTTCCGAGCCTCAGCTGAAGCTGATGAAGAACAGCGCGTATCTTATCAATACGGCCAGAGGCTCCGTTGTGGATGAGCCTGTGCTGGTGAAGGCGCTAAAGGAAGGATGGATTAAAGGGGCGGGCATCGATGTGATTGAAGATGAGGCAAACGAGGTCAGCGACCTGTTCGGCCTTGAAAATGTCGTCATCACGCCCCATGCCGCTTTTGTATCCGAGGATTCCTTTTATGATGCCAGAAGGCGTGCTTTGAAGCAGCTGGTGATGCTTTTGAGCGAAAAGGCGGCGCCGGAGTACCTGGTCAACAAGGATGTTGTCAATAAGCTGTCACTGTGAGCGGCAGCAATCTTATGGCAGATTCAAATGCTATTGTGCCTTGGGCACGGCAAAAAGAAAGGATGGATCGTATGAAGAGGGAACAGATCGTAACGGAAAAATGCGGAGAATGCCATGGCCCTTACGCCCTGGGGGTAAAAATGGGCAATCTTGTTTTTACCACCCAGATCGGATCGGATGCGACCGGTGAACTGGTACAGGGCGGCGTCAGGGAACAGACAAAAGCCATCATGGAAAATGCAAAGAATGTGCTGGAAGCCGCCGGAGCCTCTATAGACAATGTTGCAAAGGTGACGATCTATGTGCTGGATATGGCGGTGGTGCCTGAAATGAATGAAGTATACAAAACATACTTCGAGCAGGGCAATTTCCCCGCGCGGTGCTGTACGCAATGCTCCGGGATGGTGGAAGGCTGCCTGGTGGAGATGGAGTTTACAGCGGTCCTGTAGGGGCTGCATGCCAGTGCCGTATAGCGGTGCGACTGAGCATGAAAGTGCAGGAGCACGCAATGCGTGCCCGGCTGGATGCAATCTATTGCGCCGCCAGTGTGGAAACTCAAGCAGACAAGGGGACGGTTCTGCTGTCTTTCTTTCCAAATGTGTAAAAGTGAAGAACCGTCCCCCACTTGGGGGCTGGATGCAATCTATTGCGTCACCAGTGTGGAACCCGGTTGTAGGGACGGCCATTGGCCTTCTGGTAGCTGTTTGACGTGGATTGCATTGCGGATGCGCAATACGCGTCCCTACAGGATAGGAATCTCACAGCAATGGCATCAGGTTAGCTGCAGACAAGGGGACGGTTCTGCTGTCTTTCCAAATATGCAAAAGTAAAGAACCGTCCCCCACTTGCGTATGAAAGGGGCGATCGCACGGAGATGAGGGTAGAAAATCATGTGGTAATCGACGTTAAAAAGGCTGCGGAGCCGGTGGAAATCAGCGTCGACGGACGGACGATAAAGGCCTGGGAAGGGGAGCCGATCCTGGCGGCCCTGCTGGCAAACGGCATTAAAATAAGCCGCTATACCATAAAAAGGCATGAACCCAGGGGGCTGTTCTGCGGCATCGGACAATGCACCGACTGTGCGATGACGGTGGACGGACAGCCCAATGTCAGGACCTGTATCACTCCTGTCCGGGCGGGAATGTCCGTCAGGACGCAGGACGGACTGGCAAAGGGAGGATAGGAAAATGATCTCGAAGGAAATCGTGATCGTAGGGGCGGGGCCTGCAGGCCTTGCGGCCTCGATTGAAGCCGGAAGGACAGGAGCCGGGGTTCTGGTGGTGGATCTGAACATGAAGCCCGGCGGGCAGTTGTTCAAGCAGATTCACAAGTTTTTCGGCTCCAGTGAACACCACTCCGGGACAAGGGGAACGGATATCGGGAGCCGGCTTCTGAAAGAGGCTGAAGCCGCCGGCGTTGAAATATGGCTGAAGAGCACGGTGATCGGCATCTTTCCCGGAAACAAGGTGGCAATTCAAAAGGACCCGGGCGACGGCCGAAAGGAAATGGTTACGGTGCTGGCACAAAAGATCATCATTGCAACCGGAGCCTCCGAAAATGTGGTGCGTTTCAAGGGATGGACGATTCCGGGGGTAATGGGCGCGGGTGCGGCACAGACCATGGTGAACGTAAATCATGTCAGGCCGGGGAAAAAAATCGTCATGCTGGGCAGCGGAAACGTAGGCTTGATTGTCTCTTATCAGCTGATGCAGGCAGGCTGCGACGTGGTTGCCCTGGTGGAAGCGGCGGAAAGGATCGGCGGCTACGCGGTGCATGCGGCGAAGATATGCCGCGCGGGAGTGCCTCTGTACATGCGGCATACCATTGTAGAAGCGGTGCCGGGAGAGGATGGCTGCGTAAAGGAAGTTGTCATCGCGCAGGTGGATGGGAAATTCATCCCCATTGCAGGCACCGAAAAAACATTGGAGGCCGATACCGTCGCAATTGCGGCAGGCCTTAAGCCTTCCGCGGAGCTGGCCAGACTGATGAACTGCAGCTTCACCTATAGCGGCGTGTTTGGCGGCTGGATACCGGTGCACGACAAAAACATGGAAACCTCGGTGGAAGATATTTATGTAGCGGGTGATACAACCGGGGTAGAGGAAGCAAACACGGCATTGGAAGAGGGAAGAATCGCGGGGATTGCAGCCGCGCAGAGTCTGGGCCTGCTTCCCGACAGGCTGGCGGAGAACCGGAAGGCAAAGATACGGAGCAGGCTGGAGTCGCTGAGAATGGGGCCCTTTGGCGAGAAAAGGCTACTGGGGAAAGAAGAAATTCTGAAGGAATACGGGGAAAAGATAGGGGCGCCTGCAAAGGGGTAGCCGCAGAAAGGAGAAGGAGAATATGGCATTGATCAATACAGGATACATGGAGTACGAAGAACTCGCGGCGGCTCAAACGCTTCCTGACCGGGAGCGGTCTGCAAAGGGCCCTGTCGCGGTAATCGAGTGCGTGCAGGAAATACCGTGCAATCCTTGCGAGGCCGTGTGCAGATTCGGTGCAATAAAAATCGGCGAGCCCATTACCAATTTGCCTGTCCTGACGGCGGACAAATGCACGGGCTGCGGAGTTTGCGTATCCGGATGCCCGGGGCTTGCAATTTTTCTAGTCAACAAAGCCTATTCGGAGACGACCGCAACGGTTGCGTTTCCCTTTGAATATTTTCCGATACCTGAAGCAGGCGCGGCGGTAAGGGCCGTCAACCGCAAGGGCGAGTATGTCTGCGATGCGGTCGTCCTGAAGGTGATGAATCCCAAAAGCTTTGACCGTACGCCGGTAATAACCGTCGAAATACCGAAGGGTATGGCGGATGAAGTCCGGGGGATACAAAGGGGGCGAAGAAATGAGTGAATATTTTTCCGACGACATGCTGGTATGCAGATGTGAAGAGGTGACCGCCGGTGAAATCAAAAAGGCCATTGCGGAAGGCGCCAGGGATGTGACGGGGGTTAAACGCAGGGTGCGGGCGGGAATGGGCCTGTGCCAGGGAAAAACCTGCGAAAAGCTGGTGCAGCAGATCCTGTGCGCAGAGCTGGGACTTTCGCCGGCAGCTGTCGGGCATTCTTCCGCCAGGCCGCCTGTGAGACCCCTCACTTTCGGAGAGCTGGCTGAGGGGGTGGTGGAATGACGGATACTTACGACGTTGCCGTAATCGGCGCCGGAGCCATTGGAACAAGCGTTGCCTACCACCTGTGCCAAAAGGGTCTGTCCACCGCGCTGATCGACAGGGGAGATATTGCCTGCGGTTCGTCCAGCCACTGCGACGCAGTAGCATTGATCTGCGATAAACAACCCGGAATCGATACCGTTATGGGGCAGGCCAGTATCGATCTTTATAAAGAACTGGCGGAACAGTTCCAATACGACTTTGAGTATGACCCCAAAGGCTGTCTGTATGTATGTGAGACGGATGCGGAATACGAAGCGGCCGGAAAGTATGTGGCGGAACAAGCAGCCAACGGCTGCGACATGCGCATGATCGGGAGCGAGGAGCTTTACGAAATGGAGCCTTTTATTGCCGGAGACTTGAAAGGCGGCATTTATACCCCGGGTTCGGGAGCCATTGCCGTAAGTCCTTACAAAGTATGCTTCGCTTTTGTGGAAGAAGCAAAAAAATTGAATTTGAAGGTTTATACCTACTGCAATATCAAAAAAATTGTTCTGGACGAAAAGACCAATGCGGTAAAAACAATTGAAACGGATCAAGGGACTATCCGCGCAAATAAAATTATAAATTGCGCAGGAGCGTGGGCCCCGGATATCGGAGCAATGGTGGGGCTGGATATCCGGATACAGCCAAGAAAAGGAATGAACCTTGTGTCGGAGCAGACGGAAAGAATCTGCAGGCACAAAATACTGGAGTTCGGGTATATGATGTCCAAGTTCGACAGCATTAATTTTAAAAGGAAGGTCAGTCCACTGGTGGAAGAATATAATGTTGCGTTCAACATTGAATATACAAAGGCCAATAATCTTTTAATCGGCGGATACAGAGGATTCAGAGGCTTTGACATCCGCTCGGAGGTCGAGGCGATGAAGGCTATTTCGGAAAGAGCCCTGCGCTTCTTCCCCTGCCTGAAGGATATAAAATGCATCCGCAGCTATGCAGGCGTCCGGCCTTTTGTCGAAGACCATCTGCCCATCGTATCCGATGTGGATGACATTCCCGGGTTCTATATTGCGGCAGGGCATGAAGGCGACGGAATCTGTTTTTCGCCCATTACGGGGAAACTCATGGCGCAGATCGTTACCGGAGAAGAAACCGATTTTGATATCGCCAGGCTTGACTATGCAAGATTTGCAAGGTAATATCCCGCTGCTTCGGGCGTCGATGAAACGGCTTCCCAGGCAGCTCTATTTCAAGAAAGGATCAATGGCCGATGCAGAAAAACAGACAATTTGGATATATTACTCCGCAGAATAGCAGGACAACCATACGCATGATGAAGGGGCAGAACATTTCGGGCTTTCCCGTCGGTATCATTTATATTGATGATGTGTGGTATCCCATGGTTCCCGGAAATATCGTAAACGGGTACACCTTTGACTTCCCGGTCCGGCTGAAGGCGGTTGAGGGCCTGGACATCCCCAACCTTTTTGCCGCGGGCGGTGAAGTGCTTCCCCATATATTGAAAGCCTGCAACAGCCTGCAGCGGGAAGGGGTCCGTGCCATAAGCGCGGCCTGCGGATTTTTCGGCAGCTATCAGAGGCAGGTGGCGGAAGCGATGGATATTCCCGTAGCGATTTCCAGCCTTGTCCAGCTCCCGTGGATAGCTTCGGTAATAAGCCCCGGCCTTAAAATCGGTGTTCTGACTGCGGATCAATCCTCGCTGTCAGAAACGCTGCTGCGAAATTGCGGCGTGACAGAGGAATTGAGAAGGCGGCTTGTCATCAGAGATCTGAGAAACGCCCCGGAGTTTTCCTGCATTCTCGAAAGCAGAGGCGAATTCGACAACGGGCTTGTGGAGCAGGAGGTCGTGAATGCGGCCCTTGGCATTCTGAAGGAGCAGCCCGATACCGGCGCGATACTGCTGGAATGCAGCGATATGCCGCCATACGCACACGCAATCCAGGCAGCGACCTGCTTGCCGGTATTTGATTTTACGACACTGATCCGCTGGCTGCATATGTCCGTTTGCCAGAAGCCGTATGCCGGTTTCATTTGATAAAGGATCTGTCCGGGAAAAAGGAGCAAACAAGCGATGCCTGTTGAAACCATATTCAATTTATTTATAAAGATCTTTCTGATGATTGCCTTCGGCTATTTGCTAAAGAAAAAGCAGGTCATCACTCCCGAACTGCAGAAGGGCGTTACCAACCTGCTGTTGAAGGCGATCCTGCCCGTTAGCATCCTGGCCTCCGCCAATGCGGAATTTACCAAAGGGGCGTCGGAAAACATGCTCTACATGACGGCGATAGGAGCAGGCTATTACGTGTGCGCGTTGCTCCTGATGACGGTTTTAAGCAAGCTGCTTCCTTTAAAAAGAAGTGCGAAATACATCTTTGTTACCATGTCGGTATTCGCCAACACCGCCTTTGTCGGATTTCCTCTGACCATGGAGCTTTTTGGCTCCGAGGGGATGATCTATGCGGTGATCTATAATCTCTTTTACCAGGCGTTTTTTTTCACCTATGGCGTAAACCTGTTAAGCGGAAGCATCGGCGGCTTCCGGCTTAAATCCCTTTATACCAACACGGTGACGATTGCTTCCGTTGTCTCCATCGGCATCTTCCTGTCGCCTTTCCGCTTTCCGACGGCGGTGGCGGGCGCCTTTTCCTCCGTCGGCTCCATGACCGTCCCTGTTTCCATGCTGATCATCGGCTGCAGTCTTGCAGATATAAAAATCATTGACATCCTTAAAGACGGGTATTCCTATCTGGTATCTGCGCTGCGGCTGCTAATCTTTCCGGTCTGCATGCTGTTTCTGCTGAGGCTTTTAAAGGCGCCGCCGAACATTGTGGCAGCCGCTACGGTTATGACCGCGCTTCCCTCCGGCTCGCTGAACGCGATCTATGCAGAGCAATATGGCTGTGAACCGGAATATGCCACACGCACCGTGGTACAGACAATGGTTTTTATGATTGCGACGCTGCCTCTGATCATATTTCTGATCCATTGGGTTACCCTGACGGCTTGAAGCCTGATGCCGGAACCGTTGACAAAGAAACAGCGGAAAGATATTATACTTATAGGTTTTATTTGGAGGGTGAATCCGGATGTCAAATTTGTTGTATACATCGGTCTTGAATGAAATAGAAACCAAAATCAAAGCAGGAATCCTTACCGAAAACGAAAGGCTTCCCTCTGAGCGCCTCATGGCTGAAAGCTATGGCGTCAGCAGGACGGTTGTGCGGGAAGCTTTAAAAATTCTGCAGGAAAAAGGTTTCGTCAAGATGGTCACAGGCCGTGGAAATTTTATAACGCTGCCCAAAGAAGCGGATCTGATCGATAAATTTGAAACGGTGATCGACAACAGCAGCATCAGCCAGGCGGATATTATTGAGGCGAGAGAGATTATAGAAATCGCTATTTCACAGAGAGTCATCAGCCGTGTACAGACGGAAGACATTGAGAAGCTGAAAGCGTTGTATAAGGAAATGGACGGCCATTTTGGCAACAGCGAGCATTATGCGAAACTGGATGCGCAATTTCATCTTCAACTGGCAAACTGCACAAAGAACAACGCCCTTAAATTGATCACGGCCACCTTGAACAATGTAACGGACAGAAGCGTCATTGCCAATGACATCCAGGTGAGGAGGAATTCCCATAAAGAGCACCTGGCAATTATCAAGGCCATTGAAAAACGCGACAACAAAAAGCTGGAAGCGGCAATTATCCAGCACATCCAATGCTTCAGGAAGCATTTGCAGGAACATGACGGCGATACGGAGCTGCTGGTTTCATCTCCGTGAAGGCAGCCCGGGCAGATATTCAAAAAGGTTAAAACTGTTTTTTGAAAGTATAGGGGCGATCATTGATCGCCTTTTTATGTTGTTTTTCCGGCAAGCGGATTATCCATAGAATGATGCAAAACATTTTTTCAATCTTTTATATCCTATCTGACCCTTATTATGTATGTTAATAAATACATCTCCATGGATTATTTTTTGCAGGATGAAGATCAAGGGAGATTCATCAAGCTACATCGACAAAACAGGTAATATTTAAAAAAAAATAAATAAAACCTTGAAAAACATGCTGAAATAGGTTAAAATGGAGTTGAAATTATACGGCAACCTGAACCTGACCATGGAAATGGATGGTGTGCGGCAAGCATTATTGTCCGTCAGGTATCCTTTTTAACAGTCATTCTTATCTGTACGGCAGAAAAGAAACAGCACGAACTTATTGTGGATAGCTCAAAAAATGAAAAACGCTGACTATTGTGAATAACCAGAAGGGCATAAGGCCGCGTCCGGTATAAGAAATCCCGGAGTATGCGAAAGCACGCGGCGTAAGAGCCTGAAAAAAGCAATATGCCTTATGGTCCGGCTGCTCCAAAGCCGGAAATCCTAAGCACTGGTGAAAATATAGCTTGCGCTGAAATTTTCCGCAAACGCAGTCTTGAGCGCCGGGGCTGGCCGCAAATGCCTTGCATTTACTGCTCGCCTATGCAACCTACACTTGCAGAAAAAGCGTAAGCAATATTTGCAGTACTCCTTAGTGAAGACCGGATTGGAGCAGTACAAAAAAACGGGAATTATAACTGGCAATGATTAAAAATAATGAATCCGTTGCCAATTCATAATCCATTGGTTTATTTTATGATGCTCATTTTTCGTTACTACCCGGAAAAAGCCGGTAAAGGTTTTCACGGGAATAGAGCAACGGAAGGAAATAGAAAGAAAAGGGAGGTGGGATTTTGTCTTTGGACCTTATAAAAAGTATAACCGAAGCAGAGAATCTTGCGGCGGAAATCCGCAAAAAGGCGCATGAAGATGAAAAGCGGATACTGGCCGCTGCCGGAGCTGAAGGTCTGAAGCTGGTACAAAAGGCAGTCGAGGAAGCAAAGAAGCAGGCGGAGGTGATGGATGAAAAGAAAAAAATTGCGGCAGGGCTGCAGGTGGAAAGGATCAGGGAGCAGGCGCGGGAAGAGTGCCGGAGCTTTAAGGAAAATGCCGTAAAATTGTTGGATCAGGTTGCAGAAGACATCGTGGAAAGGGTTGTGAACAAATATGTCGGTCATTGAGATGAACAAGCTGTCGCTGGTCGGACTGAACAGCGATAAGGAGGACATACTGAAGGGACTGATGGATTTCGGTATGGTGCACATGGTTGATGTTGCATCCACGATACCGGAAGATATGTATAAAGGTAGAATGCATGGTGAAGCAGAGGACATAGAGGCTTCGAAGCTGCAGGAAAGCAAGGAAAAAATCGCACTGGTGCTGAAACATCTGGAAACATACGACCAACGGAAAAAAGGTTGGTTTGCAGCCCGGCGCGAGGTCTCACAGGTGAGCTATGAAACGGCCGTAAACCATCAGGAAAGGCTGTGGGCTGTTGTGGATGCGGTTATCTGCTGTGACCGGCATCTGGTGCGCCTTCACACGGAAAAAAACAGGTACAGCAATCTCATAGCATCCCTTTATCCGTGGAGAACTCTGGATATCCCCCTGGATATGACGGCGACGCAGACTTCCGTCTTATGGATGGGGTATATTTCCCGGAGGATCAATGTTGAAGAACTGGAAAACCGGCTGGAGGAAAAGGCGGGAGCATTTTTTCTGAAGGCTTTAAGCAGTGATAAAGACCATACGTACCTGTATTTGATCTGCCACGACGACGTGGCGGAACAGGCGGGGGAAGTGCTGAAGGAATGTGGATTTACCCGGGTGACCTTTAATGATATGGAAGGGACTGCCGAGGACAATATAAGAAATGCGGAAAAGAGCATTGAGGATATTGAAAACGAGTATATCCGGACCTCCGAAAATATGGGTGCCTATGCGGAGGAGATGGAAAAGCTTGAGATATTGTATGATCATATCGGGATGAGGCTGGACCGGATTAAAGCCTTGACCAATATGGTCGATACGGGAAGCGCTTTTGTGCTGGAGGGGTGGATTCCCGCCCATGCAAGCGGGTGTGTGGCTGAAAAGCTGGAGGAAAAGTGGGCTTGCTTTGCAGCTGTCCGGGAACCGGAGCAGGAGGAGGAATATCCCGTCCTTCTTAAAAATTGTGAAATGGCAAAGTCGGTGGAGGCTATTACGGCCATGTACAGCATGCCGCATCCCAGGGAAGCGGATCCTAACTTCGTAACGTCCCTGTTTTTTATTTTCTTCTACGGACTCATGCTTGGAGACGGCGTATACGGAATTATCATGATCGTGGCCACAGCTTTGATTTTATGGAAGGTCAGGTTGGAGGAAAATATCTATCGATTTATGAAGCTTATGCTGTTCTGCGGTTTTTCTACCGTGCTGTGGGGCGCTTTGTTCGGCGGATGGATGGGGATTCCGGCACTTTCCAGGTACTCCCTGTGGATGAATCCGGTGGAGAGGCCGGAGGAGTTTCTGCACTGGTCGCTGCTGTTTGGGGTGATTCATATTTATGTGGGACTGGGTGTCAAAGGGTTTAACCTGTTCCGGAGTAAAAAGTATCTGGACATTCTCTTTGATGTCGTGGTGTGGTATGTGTTTTTTACAGGCTTTGTCCTTTTCGCCCTGCCCTTTGTCTTCAATGCGGATGCGGAAAGCTTCGGAAATCTGGTACCTATAGGCCGGTATCTGCTGGCAGCCGGAGCGGTCATGGTAACACTGACCCAGGGAAGAAGCCGGAAAAACCCTGTGATGAAATTTTTCTCCGGCCTGGTAAAGCTGTATGACCTGATCAAGTTCATGAGCGATGTCCTTTCCTATTCCAGGCTTATGGCGTTGGGTCTGGCCACTTCGGTTATCGGCTTCATTGTCTATGATATCGCCGGGATGAACGGATTGGACAACGCCGTTAAGATCATCACCTTTGTATTGATATTGCTCGTCGGACATACGCTGAATTTTGCCATCGGTCTGTTGAGCGCATATGTGCATTCCAGCAGGCTGCAGTATATTGAGTTTTTCAGCAGGTTCTACAAGGGGGGAGGCGTATCCTTCAAGCCTTTGAAGGCAAATACGAAGTTTATTCGTTTAACAGCCTTTCAAAAGAGAAGCTTCCCGCTGTCATTGAATGAGAGTAAACCGGTATGACCGGGATGCATCCCGAAAGGAACGGGGCGTCTTCCGGAGCCGGTCGGCTTAGCACTGGCGAAAATATAACTTCCGGTACTACAACGAAGGTTTCAAAATTATCTTTAATGTAACCTTCGTTGTAGTATTGATAGTCTTTTCCGGGGAACTACGCTTGGTAGGTTGCATAGGCGAGCAGCAAGCTTTAGCTTGCGACCAGCCCCATTCCCCGGAAAAGAATCGGAAGTAATATTTCCGGTGCTCCTTATGTGCAGGCAGCAAAGCTGCCATAGTGGTTTTTATTTGAATTCTTAAAGGGAGGGAAAGATTTTGAACACATTGTTATTGGGAATGTCAGGCGAGATATGGGCTATTTTGGGAGCGGTCTTCGCATTTTTTGTTGCGGGCGCCGGCTCCTGTATAGGCATGGGACAGGCGGGACAGGCGGGAGCAGGCGTGCTGGCGGAAGAACCGGGCAGATTCGGCGCGGTCATGGTGCTGCAGGCTACAAACAGCACACAGGCCATCTATGGCTTTGTTGTCGCGTTCCTGATCCTGGCAAAAATCGGTGGAGATCCCATTGGCGCGGAAAAAGGACTGATACTTTTTGCAGCAGCGATTCCAACGGGAATTGTGGGTCTGATATCGGCCATCTATCAGGGGCGCATATCGGTTGCGGGAATGCAGATGGTGGCCAAAAGGGGAGATGCCATGGGAAGGGCCGTGACCCTTATCCTGATGGCGGAAATGTTTGCGATCATTGCTTTGATTGTTTCCATTCTTATCATAGGAAAAGTGTAGATGATGCGAGGAGCTGCCGGTATGAACGGGATAGAGAAGATCAAGGAAAGGATACTGAACGAGGCGCACGCCTACGCGGAGGCCTGTGTAAAAAAAGCTTCCGGGGAAGCGGACAAAATACTTGAAGCTGCCCGGCAGGAAGCCGAGAGGAAAAAGAAGGCCATGACGGAAGAGGCGGAACGGGAATCGGACCGCCGGACAAAGCGTATGATTGCCAGGGCGGACATGGAGGCCGGAAAAGAGCGGCTCAGGGTGAAACAGGAGCTTGTGGGAGGCGTGATGCGGACGGCTGCGGATAAACTGCGCAATTTGCCGGCGGACCGCTATTGTGAGGTGTTGGCCCGGATGATCATCACCGCTGCCGGGGAGGAAAAGGTGGAGGTTGTTCTTTCCGCTGAGGATAAAAAACGTCTGAGCGGAATTCTGCCGCCCAGGATTGAGGCATTGGCGCCATGCCAGGGCAAAAAGCCGGAGGTGGTGCTGGCGGAATACACGGAGGACATATCCGGGGGATTTATCCTTAAAACCGGCGGAATTGAAATGAATTATTCCATTGAAGCGCTGATGCGTGCGGAAAGGGAAGAACTGGAAGAGATGGTCTATTCGGCGCTGGGCCTCAAATGACCATGGGATAGGAGGATTGAAGGATGTCCCGGATAAGAGCTTCACAATACATTTTTGCGGTATCCAGGATCCGGGCAATTGAAAACCGTCTTCTGGACTGGGAGCAGCTGGATCGAATGATCGATGCCGCAACCTTCAAGGACGCGTTAAAGGTGATGACCGATGCGGGTTACGATTACCGTGAAACGGAGCATCCCGCGTCTGCAATTTACGACTATGAAAAACTCCTGGGACAGGAGCATAAAAAGCTTTATGGGCTGATGGAGGAAATCGCTCCGCAGCCTGAGGTGTTCCGGCTGTTTTTGCAGCCTTATGACTTTCATAACATCAAAGTGATGCTCAAAGCGGAATTTGCGGGAATTGAGGATTTTGCCGGACTTCTGATTGACCGGGGCTCCATAGGGCTCACAAAGCTGGAAGCCATGATGAGGGACAGAAAATTCAATGAAATGCCTGAAATCATGAGACTGGCGGTGGAAGAAGCCATCACGGATTTCTATCATACCAGGGATCCTCAAACCGTTGATCTGATACTGGACAGAGCCTGCTACGCAAGAATGAGCCAGATGGCCGCTTCCTTCAGGCACCGCTTCCTTACGGACCTGGTGTCGGGCACAGCCGATCTGTTGAATATAAATATCCTGCTCAGGCTGAAATGGCTGAAAAAAGACATGGAGTTTGCCGGAAAAGCACTGCTGCCCGGAGGCAATGTTCCGGCGGAAGTACTGCTTAAAAACTTCGGCAAACCTGCAGAGGAACTGATTGGTGTGTTGGTGAACACTCCGGCGGGAGGCGTAGCCGGAAAAGAGCTGGAGAGCCATAGGAGGGAAGGCATGTCCATTGAACCCGAGCGGATGCTTGCGGTTTTTCGAATGATGTTCATACAGGCAAGCCGGTACATGATTTCAGGCCTGGAACCTTTGGTGGGATATCTTCTGGCAAAGGAAACGGAGCTTCGCAATCTCCGGGTGATTATGGCGGGAAAAACCAACCGTTTATCCGGGGATGCAATTAGAGAAAGGTTGAGGACGGTTTATGCATAAAATAGGCGTCATAGGTGACAAGTATAGTGTTCTCGGGTTCAAAGCCCTGGGTGTCTCCGTTTATCCGGCCGCCGAAGCCAGGGAGGCCGAGAGTGCGCTGCACAAAATGGCGGAGGAAGGATATGCGGTGATTTACATCACCGAACAGTTTGCGCGAAGCATCGGGGCAGCCGTTGAAAAGTATGACGCCTGCAAATATCCGGCCGTCATACCTATTCCGGGAAGCCAGGGCTCCCTGGGGCTTGGACGGGAAGGTATCAAAAGGGCTGTGGAAAAAGCCGTAGGGGCGGATATCCTTTTCCGGGACGGATGAGTGACATGAATACTACAGCGCAAGTTACGTTTGTCATTGTGAGCGAAACGAAGCGGAGCGCGGCAATCTTAAGGATAATTCCGGCTAAAAGCTGAGATTGCTTCGTTGCAAGCTCCTCGCAATGCCATGCTCCTATCTGGTAACTTATTTACATGCAGCTGTACCAAGAAAGGGGATGAATATGAGTCAGGGAACAATTGTAAAAGTTTCGGGGCCTCTCATTGTCGCAGAAGGCATGAGAAATTCAAATATGTTTGATGTGGTCCGTGTAAGCGGACATCGCTTGACGGGCGAAATTATCGAAATGCACGGTGACAAAGCTTCCATCCAGGTTTATGAGGAGACCTCGGGCCTTGGGCCGGGAGAGCCGGTGGTATCGACGGGCGCTCCCTTAAGCGTGGAGCTGGGCCCCGGACTTGTGGGGCAGATTTTTGACGGGATCCAGAGACCTCTGGAGGTAATGAGGGAGCTCATGGGAAGCAATATTGTCCGGGGAACCGAGGTTCCTTCCCTTGACCGGAGGAAAAAGTGGAAATTTGAGCCTGCCGTTGAGAAAGACCGCCGTGTGGAAAACGGGGACATTATCGGAACGGTGCAGGAGACGCCTGTGGTAGAGCATCGCATTATGATACCCTGGGGACTGGAGGGTACTATTGTAGAAATCACGGCAGGCGAATATACCATCGAGGAACAGGTGGCAACCATCCGCAAGGACAACGGAGAACTGGTCCATGTGACAATGATGCAGAAATGGCCTGTGAGAAAGGGAAGGCCGTACAGGGAAAAGCTTACTCCCGGCCAACCCTTGATTACCGGGCAGAGGGTGATCGACACCTTTTTCCCGATTGTAAAGGGCGGGGTAGCCGCTGTTCCGGGGCCTTTCGGCAGCGGCAAAACCGTGGTGCAGCATCAGCTGGCCAAATGGGCCGATGCCGAGATTGTGGTTTATATCGGCTGCGGTGAGCGGGGAAATGAAATGACGGATGTGCTGATGGAATTTCCGGAATTGAAGGATCCGCGTACCGGAGAGTCCCTTATGAAAAGGACGGTGCTCATAGCAAACACTTCCGACATGCCGGTGGCCGCCAGGGAAGCATCCATCTATACAGGCATCACCATTGCGGAATACTTCAGGGATATGGGCTACAATGTAGCGCTTATGGCAGATTCCACCTCGCGGTGGGCCGAAGCGCTGAGGGAAATGTCGGGCAGGCTGGAGGAAATGCCGGGAGAAGAAGGCTATCCGGCGTATCTGGGCTCGCGTCTGGCTCAATTCTACGAAAGAGCGGGCAGGGTGGTAAGCCTGGGAGCCCACGGCAGAGAAGGGACCCTGACGGCCATCGGCGCGGTATCTCCCCCGGGAGGCGATATTTCCGAGCCTGTATCGCAGGCTACCCTGCGGATTGTAAAGGTTTTCTGGGCCCTTGATTCCAGTCTGGCGTACCGGAGGCATTTTCCGGCGATTCACTGGCTGACCAGTTACTCTCTGTATCTGGACCGGCTGGACCTGTGGAACAACGAAAAAATATCGGAGGATTGGAGCAGGCTGAGGACGGATGTCATGCGCCTGCTGCAAAAGGAAGCCGAACTGGATGAGATTGTGCGGCTGGTCGGCGTGGATTCGCTTTCTTCCAACGACAGGCTTACCCTGGAAACAGCGAAAGCGGTCCGGGAGGATTATCTGCATCAAAACGCTTTTCATGAAATTGACACCTATACCTCGCCTGCAAAGCAATACCGTATGTTGAAAATGATGATGAAGTTTTACGATAAAGGGTGCATAGCCATTTCGCGGGGAGTCAGTGTGGAAGATATCTTTATGCTGCCTGTCCGGGAGCGGATGGGAAGGGCCAAGTATGTCAAGGAAGCAGACGTCCGGACGTATTTCGATGCAATTGACGCCGACCTTGACGTCCAGATGGAAGCGCTGAAAAAACAAGAGACGGAAGGAGGCGCCGAATGATCAGGGAATATAAAACGATATCCGAAGTGGCAGGACCCCTGATGCTGGTAAAGCAGGTCCAGGGAGTAAAATACGGAGAATTGGGCGAAATAGAGCTGCCCGGCGGAGAAATCCGGCGCTGCCGTGTCCTTGAGGTAAACGGAGACACAGTGATGCTGCAGCTGTTTGAGAGCTCTGCGGGAATCAATGTGGCTGAAAGCAAGGTCAGGTTTATGGGAAAAGGCATAGAGCTCCCTGTGTCGATGGATATGCTGGGGCGGGTTTTCAGCGGAATGGGAAGGTCTGTGGACGGCGGCCCGGAGATCATCCCGGACAAAAGGCTGGATATCAACGGTGTTCCCATGAACCCAGCCGCCAGAAATTATCCTTCGGAGTTTGTACAGACCGGTATATCCGCCATCGATGGGCTCAATACCCTGGTAAGAGGCCAGAAGCTTCCCATTTTTTCAGGCTCGGGGCTTCCCCATGCCCAGCTGGCCTCACAGATCGCCAGGCAGGCAAAGGTACGGGGTACCGGAGGAAACTTTGCGGTTGTCTTTGCAGCGATCGGAATCACCTTCGAGGAAGCGGAATTTTTTATTTCGGATCTGAACAATACGGGGGCCATTGAAAGGTCGGTGCTTTTCATCAACCTTGCCAACGACCCGGCGGTAGAGCGTATCGCCACGCCGAGAATGGCCCTGACTGCAGCAGAGTACCTGGCCTTTGACAAAGATATGCACGTACTGGTTATTCTCACAGACATCACCAATTATGCCGAGGCTTTAAGGGAAGTATCGGCAGCCCGCAAGGAGGTACCGGGAAGAAGAGGGTATCCGGGTTACCTGTATACCGATTTGGCGACCATCTACGAAAGAGCAGGAAGGAAAAAAGGACACGAAGGAAGCATAACCCTGATCCCGATCCTTTCAATGCCTGAGGATGACAAGACACATCCCATTCCCGATTTGACGGGCTATATCACCGAAGGACAGATCATTTTGAGCCGCGAATTGTACAGAAAGGGAGTAATGCCGCCCATTGACGTGCTTCCCTCCCTGTCGCGGCTGAAGGATAAGGGGATCGGAAGGGGAAAAACCCGCGAAGACCATGCCGATACCATGAATCAGCTGTTTTCGGCATATGCCAGGGGAAAGGAAGCCAAAGAGCTGGCAGTAATTCTTGGGGAAGGAGCCTTGACGGAGGTTGACAAATTGTATGCGAAGTTTGCCGATTCCTTTGAGGAGCTGTACGTATCCCAGGGGACGGAAGAAGACCGGGAAATCAATGAGACCCTGGATACCGGCTGGAAGCTTTTGTCCATGCTGCCGCGCAGAGAACTGAAGCGTATACGGGATGAGTATCTGGATAAATACCTGAAAGCGTAGGAGCGTGTGCACACCTGAGTGTGAAAAAGTGTAGGGGCGCGCATTGCGCGTCCGCAGAATGCCATCTACGTCAAATAGCTACCGGATGGCCAATGGCTGCCCCTACAGGGAATACCTTTTTCAGATAATGCTCATGCAACAGAGCGGCACACCTGAATATGGAAAGCGTAGGGGCGCATTGCGCGTCCGAATAGATGCAATCTGTGGTAACAAGTACCGGACGGCCAAGGGGCCGCCCCTACAGGAAGGAGAAAACAACCCCGATGGCTGTAATGCGTGTAAACCCGACCAGAATGGAATTGACGCGGCTCAAAAAGAAAATGCAGGTGGCGAGAAGGGGCTATAAGCTTTTAAAGGACAAACGGGATGAGCTCATGAAAAAATTTCTGGAACTGGCGTCCAGAAACAAGGAACTACGGGAGAAGGTCGAAGGAATGCTTGAAAGCTATTACCAGGGCTTCCTGAAGGTGAGCTCGGCGATGGATCCCGAATTCCTGGAAGAGGCTCTGATGCTGTCACGGCAGGAGGTACTTCTGGCGATTTCCACAAAGAATGTGATGAGTGTGGAGGTACCCGAATTTGCCTTTGAAAAACCGGATGCGGCAGCGGCGGAAATTCATTCCTACGGTTTTGCCTTTACTTCGGCGGAGCTGGATACCTCGGCAGACTTCCTTTCAGGGATGCTTCCTTTGATGATAGAACTGGCCCAGGTTGAAAAGTCTGTTCATTTGCTGTCCAATGAAATCGAAAAGACCCGGCGCAGAGTGAATGCCCTGGAGCATGTGCTGATACCCCAGTTGGAAGAGACCATCAAATACATTACCATGAAGCTGGAGGAGAATGAGCGGGGGAATCTCACAAGGCTTATGAAAGTAAAGGATATGATGCTGGAACGGGTGAAAAGGGAAAAAGTTTTTTAAACCGTATACAATGGGGAAAAGCTCATGGCAGCCTGAAAATATTGGAGGTATTTCGATGAAGGTTAGAGAGTCTGATTTACCATGTATAGGAAAGAAATTTGAGGTGGAGGTCCGCGGCGGAGACAAACTGGTGATCATCCTTCACAACGACGGATGCCGGGAACTATACCATTTTTATCACGACCAGCCGGACGAAAGCATGTCCGGAATTGCAATGGATGATAAGGTTGCCCGAGTGGTTGCGGGAATCATAGGGGGCATGGCATACAGCCCGGAGACGCCGGGTACTGTCGACATGGTACTGGATAACCTGGTAATTGAATGGTATAAGCTTGAGGACGGTTCAAGCTGTATCGGAAAAGCCATAGGTGCTATGGACGTACGCCGGAAGACAGGGGCGTTGATCATTGCCGTGGTCGAAAAGGACCACCGCATCTGTTTGAATCCGCATCCGGAATATGTATTTTCCGCCGGTTCCATGGTGATTGCGGCAGGAGAGCGGGAAAATCTGAAGGCATTTAAAGCGCTTATGAAAATCAATTTATGATAATCGTAGTTGCCGTCGTTCACTTGGTTTTTTAAGGGGTGGTTGCATATGAAATGGAAGCGGCAGGTTGTATTAATGATTCTGTTAAAATATGTGTTTATCATTCTGGGTTCTCTCCTGGTTGCGGCAGGGCTGGAGATCTTCTTCAGCGCCCACAATCTCATTGGAGGGGGAATTATAGGTACGGCGGTCGTCATAAGCTATCTGACGGAAATACCTCTTGGCGTTGCCGTAATCGTCCTGAATTTTCCTCTCGCGCTATCAGGCTACCGGTGGCAGGGAAAAAACATCATCCTGCCCACGATTGTTGCCGTCGTGTCGCTGATGTGCTGGATATCTGTTTTCCGGCCGGTGTTTTTGGAACAGCAGGATATTCTGCAGTCCACCATCTTTGGAGGAATATGCCTTGGAGTGGGACTGGGTCTGATTCTCCGGTATGGCGCGTACGTTGACGGAATACAATCCTCCAGGAGGTATCCGTTAAAACCTGAATCCTCCGGAACGGGCAAATTATGCATTCTTGTAAATTTACTTATCATATGCCTGTCCGGACTGGTATTCGGATGGGACAAGGCCCTTTATTCCATGATAGCATATTTTATCGTGTTTAAGGCTATCGACGCCACCGTAACGCTGCACTCAAAAGGGCATAACAATCAACTTATGCTTTTTTAGCGGTTTATGGCATCCTTTTCCGCAGGCTTCTCAGCAACCGGAGCCGCCCTGCTCAATCCCATTTTTGCGGCAAACAGAATCAGTACGACTCCAACGGCTGCATTCATCACGTTGATAACCGCTGGCGTCATTACCGGCTGCAGCATTCCGGCAAATAAAGCGGCTGTTCCGAGAAAAGTCAAAGTCGTCAGCACGGAGCCGGTTCCGAACAAGGCCATGTCTTTTTTGCTGTAGCCCTCATTGGTCATTTTTGATGCAAAAACGCCTGTCCAGAACAGAATCGTCAAGGGACTGGAGGCTGTCAATACAAAACATGTTATAAATGCGCTTGAGGTTTTGATGGATGAACCTAAATCTCCCAGCCCGGGAATGATGTTGACGCCAAAGCTTCCAAGGATGATCCCGGCTCCGAAGTAGAGCAGCACCAAAGCCCCCAGGTATTTCAAGACGCCTTTGACATGCGGCCTGTCAAGCAAAGCGCCAATCCCCAGGATGGCCAGTGCAACAAACACCGCATCTACGATAGTTGCCGCCGCCACTGCAGCTTCGGCTGCAGGTATACCCGACTGGACGGCGGTCTTTATTACATAAATGCAGACCGGTCCGATTGCTATCTGAAGCAGCAAACCGAAACGGAACCCTTTAATGATCATTGGCATACACTTCACTCCATCTGAAAGAAATCAAACAAACCTTTGTTTGTTATCGCCAGCATATCGGAAAAACTATACGGATTTCTCCATGAAGCAGACTTCAAAGGGCAAATGCGCAAACCTTTTTGTGCCTGCTTCCGTGAAACCGTACTTTATGTACCAATCCTTCAGCACCCTGTTTCCGTTAATGATACCGATGGACACCTTCCTGCCGCCATACTTTTTCACCTGCTCAAAGACAAAGTCCAGCAGCTCTTTCCCGTAGCCGTTGTGCCTGTATTCGGGCAGTACCGCCAGCCTTTCCATATAGTAAACCTCTTCGTTTGCCCTTTCTATTGCGACAAACCCTATGCAAAGGTCGTCCCTGAAGGCTCCATACAGCTCTATTCCTTTTTCCTTCATTTTTTCAAGGGAATCCGCACCGGCAAAGGCGGGGTTTGTCGGCGCAGACTCCCTTGTAATATTGAATTCCTCCGCTACGGTGATGAAGGAATTCCGGATTACGCGGGCATATTCCTCAAATCCGCCGCTTGCTTTTCGAATGGCAATGTTCATAACAAACCCCCGTTTCCTTTATTTTATTTATCCATTTTCATCTTGTAATAGTTAAAAAATATTTCTTCAACAATCTTCGAGGGAAGGATCATTTTTACAACCAGTAATTTTTCAACAAGCCGGAAAACGTTATACCGTATGCCGGGCTTTGCCTTGCAGATGATTTTATATACTTTTTCGGCAGCCAGCGCGGGCTCGGCGCCGTTTGCCTCGTCGGAAGCAAACTTTCCGGTTACGATTTTAAAATTGGAGAAATAGGGCGATTCCTTCGAATCTGCATTTTTTGCATGCAGCCTGTAGCTATGGGAACCGGACTTTGCATCCCCGGGCTCCAATGCAACCACGTCAATACCGAAGGGCTTGACTTCCCACCGCAGCACCTCGGTAAAGCCTTCGACGGCAAATTTCGACGAACTGTACGGGCTTTGAAACGGAAGTCCCACCAGCCCGGCGCCGGAGCTGAAATTTATGATCAATCCTTTTTTTCTTTTCCGCATGAAAGGGAGCACATGCCTGCACATTCGCATGGTTCCATAGAGATTGGTATCCATTACGCGATGGAATTCCTCCATACTGACATCCTCCACAGACCCCAGCATGAGGATGGCGGCGCAATTCACCAGTACATCCAGCCGGCCCTCCCTCCGGATGATTTCCCGGGTAAGGCTTTCAATGCTTTCCTCGTCGGTTACATCCAGATAAACATTGTAGAGGGCGGCGCCAGCCTCCTGTACATTTTGCTCTGCAATTCCGGTTTTAAAGGAACGCGCCCCGGCGTAAACGATGCAGCCCTTTTCCGATAAATGTCTTGCGGTTGCCAGCCCCAAACCGGAGGAGGCCCCGGTAACCAAAACGATTTTCCTGTCGTTTTTCATTGCTAACTCCTTCTTTCTCTGGTAATTTATATTCATTCAGTACTACAGCGTAAACAACCGGATTATCCCTACAGAAATAACGCGTTAGAGCATTCGCGATTATTTCTGCAAAGCGCATGAATGCCGATAAAAAATGAAGTTTACGCTGTAGTATTAGGAGCACTGAAAATTTTAGCGTAAGTTATAACGAACTAATTCAGGGGATATTTTTGTCGCCTCGTTATATTTTCACCCGCGCTCAGGATGCGGGAAGTCCGGTGTCCTGCTCCGGCGGTTCATACTTCGGGGGTTTGAGCACGGCATACACGCATTTTAACGTAATGGAAACCAAAACGATCGCCCCTCCGGCAAGGGACCAGGGTCCGGGGATTTCGCCCATGCCGATCAAAACGAATACGGGGTTCAGCAGCGGCTCCAGCACGGGAATCAAGGCAGCTTCCAGGGCGGATACCTTTTTGATGGCAACGGTATAGAAGATGTAGGACAATCCCAACTGGAAGACGCCCAGAAGCATGAGTCCCAGCCAGCCTGACACATCCGGCATGGAGCCGAACATAAACGGGATGCCGATCAGCGCTGTAAGCACATTTCCCCAGAATACGGTGAGCAGGGGCGTAGCGGCTTTCTGACTGCGGAGGCATAAAATGGTTATTGCAAAGCTCAGGCCGCTTAAAACCGCAAGTATGTTTCCAGTGAGGTTTCCGGTTTCCAGGTCGTCCAGAAAGAACAGCACCATACCGCCTAAAACCATGGCGATGGTTGCCCAGTCCGATGGCCGGACCCGCTCCTTCAGGAACCATGCTCCCAGAAATGCCACATACACGGGCGCGGTATATTGAAGCAGAATTGCGTTGGCTGCCGTCGTCAGCTTGGTAGCGGCGACAAACATAATGACGGTCCCTGCATAGGCGATTGCGCCGGCGATCTGTGCAAATGTAAAACGGAATGCCGGCTTTTTTATAAGCGCCAGTATAAGCAAAGCGGCTATGGTGCTTCGCATGCCTGCAATCGCCAGCGGATTCCAATTGATCAGCTTGATGAGAAGGCCGCCGAAGCTCCACAATATTGCTGTCACCACCAGCAAAAGCAATGCCTTGGGGCGGCTGACATGAAATTTGTCAATGAAGGATCCTGTCAAAATCTTATACTCCTATTGATGTATTTTAGCCCTTTGTCCACCATTCGGGCATGCCTTTCCAACTAGCGTCTCAGCGGTGAATAATGCCTTTCCGTGCTGCCGGCGGCTATGACCTCGGCGATCTTATATGCGCCAAGCTTGCGCCCGTAGAGAAAACCGTCCCAGGCGGCCTGGGCGAGACGGCCGTCGGACAAAAACTCCATCAGCCATTCGCCGCAGTATTTTGGCTCCTCCTGGTGGAAGCCGGACCCCAGATCGCGCAGCCATCGTTGATTGAAAACCTCGTGAGGTCCGATGGGCGGCGCAATGATGATGGGGATGGCCAGGCCGCAGTAGAAAGAAAGTTCGGAGGGCTTGGTCCACAGGATATCGGTGGTCCGCAATACCTTGTTGAAATCGCTGAAATATTTATTCTTATCGGGGTTATAGATCACTTTGATATTTTCGCACCGGGTAAGCCCATGTTTTTCAATGAGTTTGAGGAAATATTGCCATACTTCGCTGCGATGGGCGGCAACAAGGTTCAATTTGATTTTACCCTCCAGGATTCTGGGGGTCAGGCTGTTTAGAACGCCTTCTGCAATTTCCGTCTGTGCTCCCGCACCGCCGACGGCATAGGTCAGCGTAAGGGAATTGTCGGAATATTCCGGATTCCAGTACTTGCCCAGATAGTGCCTCGCCTCTTCGCCATGAATGGTGCGGAACCTTCTTGAGGGGTCCAGGCGAATGAGCCGCTTTGCAAGGTCCTCCCGGAGGATGGGCATGTCGGGACCGCCAATATTCTCCTGCGGAAGGGGAAAGCCTGTCAGAAAGATCCTTTCGTCCGGCACGCCGTATTGCTTCAGCCTCCGCATGGCGTGCCCGCAGGGAGCGAAATAGATGATCCTGCTCTTCTTTGGATTTTCCGCCACCCATACCCGGTTAATGTCCGCGTCGCAAATGATGCAGTACACCGGCAGATTGGTCCTTTCCTCCGCCGCAATGGCTGCCGCATAAAAGGAGGTGACGACCGGAAGCTTTTTTGTAGACAGCATGGAGCTTAAGCCGTTTCCAAGCCCCCTATGGATAAGGGAATACAGCGACTTCACCTGGAGGGATGGCCTTGACTGGTCGCGGAACGGATAAAAGGGCGAAATATTCTGCAGTCTCTCAAGGAGGTTGTATAGGGAAGGTCCTATGATAAGAAACTGCCTTGTTTTCGATAAAAATTCATAAGAATATTGAAAGATTTTCCACAGCTTTTTCTCTCTTTTTGAGCTGGTGACATTTTCCCCAAAAAGCTGAACGTCGTTATGCGCCATATCCCGCAGTGGATAGGTGGCTCTCTGGTGCCCCAGTCCCATGTTGGCTGATATTACCCAGGCAGATTCCTTGATCAAGCGCACATCCTCCTTCTATGATGCAAACCCCCGATTCCATTCCTCAAAAGTCAAATGGTGTATATACTGTGGAGGTGCGGCTGTTACAGCAAGGCAAACCGCTCAAGCATTTCAGGTCCGGCAATATGGCGGGAGATCAGCGGTCACCCCTTAGGAAAAGCGGGTGACCGCCAATCACCGACCGTCAACCACAAGCCAGTAACACCAACTATTATATATTATCAGTATTCACCAAAATATGAAAGATAAAAATAACCCGTTAAGGATCGGCTAAAATAATACTTACGATTCTTTTTTGGGGAATGAAGCGGGCTGGCCGCAAATGCCTTGCATTTGCTGCTCGCCTATGCAACCTACCAAGCGTAGTTCCCCGAAAAAGATTATCGTAAGTTATATTTTGACGAGTCCTAAGGACCGGTATCAGCATATGCCGGAAATATGGCAAATGTTACAGGAAGATTACATTGCAAAAACTTATTGCATATTTTTCAATTTCCAGATATATTAGTAAATGTGAGTGCAAACGCAAACCAAAAGAAAGGAGTTGTGGTCTTGTGAATAAATCCTTAATCGACTTTAGAACGAAGCGTTTTGTCCCCGGCGATGCGGCGGGAACTGAATACTTGAAGATCACAGCCTGTGTCTCGAAGTTTGCTGTGCCGGATATCTGAAAATACCGGCAGCGTGTCAATGTGAAAAGAGCCATGGGTTGACTTAGGACCCCTGGCTTTTATTTATTTGATACGGAAGGAATCCCGTTTGCCGGCCGGCAGAGTGTGTATCCGGATATAGCCGAATCGAAGTGAAAGCCATGGACCAGGGTCTTTGGCTTTTTTGTTTTGGCATTGTTTTGCAAACCGACAACGATGTCAGGGAGGATGCAAAAATGAGTAAATTAAAATTACTGTGGAAATTTATGAAGGGTTACAGGCTGCTTTACATTGGAGCTGTGGCGTCTATTGGACTGGCAACCCTGTTTTCCACCATAGTTCCGCTTGTTATACGTACAGTAATCGATTCGATTATCGGCGATAAGGCGATGGAGATCCCCGGATGGGCAATCGGCTACATAGAAAAAATCGGGGGCAGGGAAACGCTGGTGAGGAACCTGTGGATATGCGGGCTTGCCATCGTGGTCCTGACGGTTTTAAACGGGCTGTTCCTTTATCTTAAGGGAAGATGGTCGGCGGTTGCTTCCGAGTCCATCGCGAAAAATATCAGGAACAATTTGTTCGGGCACCTTCAGGAGTTGAGCTATAATGAGCATGTGAAGGCAAAAACCGGAGATCTGGTACAAAGATGCACCTCGGATGTGGAAACCGTTCGGAGATTTCTCGCCGTTCAGTTTGTGGAAATCGGGAGAGCCCTGTTCATGGTATCCATGGTAAGCTGGATCATGTTTTCACTGGATGTCGGGCTGGCGCTGGTATCAATGGCGATCATTCCCGTCATCTTTACCTTCGCGGTGGTTTTCTTCATCAAGATGAAAAATATATTTCAGAAGTTTGACGAAGCGGAAGGCAGGGTAACTACCGTACTCCAGGAAAACCTTACCGGCGCCCGGGTGGTGAGGGCTTTTGCCCGGCAGTCCTACGAGGTGGATAAGTTTGAAGAAAAAAATTTTGAATTCCGGGACCTCGGCTTGAAGATGATGAGGCTTTTTGCCTTTTACTGGTCTTCCTCCGACCTGCTATGTCTTCTGCAAATCGGCGCAATCCTGGTGCTGGGTTCCTATTGGGCCGTACTTGGGAAAATTTCCATCGGCACCCTGATGGTTTTTACCACCTACGAAGGAATGCTTCTGTGGCCGGTGAGACAGATGGGACAGATTCTTACCGATATGGGCAAGTCCTTCGTTTCCGCAGGACGTATTCAGGAAATCCTCGATATACCAAAAGAGGATATGGATGAGGAGGGATTGAAACCCCACATCAAGGGAGAGGTTGAGTTCCGGAATGTATCCTTCAGCTATGGGGGAGAAGGAGAGCTTTTAAAAAATATATCCTTCCATGTGAATAGGGGGCAAACGGTTTCCGTCATGGGTCCTACGGGATCAGGGAAAACAAGCCTTGTCAACCTGCTGCTGCGGCTTTACGAATATAACGGAGGCTCCATAAAGGTGGACGGGATTGAACTGAACAGGATCAACAAGGATTGGCTGCGTAAAAATGTAGGGATGGTGGCGCAGGAACCCTTCCTTTATTCCAGGACCATTATGGAGAATATAAGCCTGGCAAGAGACGACGCACAGGCGACCGAAGTATTTGAAGCAGCGGGCATTGCCGCCGTGCATGATGTTATACAGGGGTTTGACAAAGGCTACGATACCCTTGTCGGCGAAAGGGGAGTTACTCTTTCGGGCGGACAGAAGCAAAGGGTCACCATCGCCAGAACGCTGATCAACGATTATTCCATATTGATTTTTGACGACTCCCTGAGTGCCGTTGACACCGAAACGGATGCCCAGATCCGAAAGGCTTTAAAGGAAAGGAGCCGGGATGTCACCACCTTTATCATTTCCCACAGGATAGCCACCGTGTCGGAATCCGACCTTATCCTGGTTCTGGACAGGGGTGAACTGGTGCAATCCGGCACCCATGAAGAGCTGATCGTACAGCCCGGCTTGTACAGGAGGATCTGGGATATCCAGAATGCGCTGGAAAACGACCTGGAGAGCGAGCTGGGGTATGGCAATGCCGGATAATACGGCAGAAGGCTTTGCATAATCATTATTACAAGAGGTGATCTATTTGAATGTATTTATGGAACAGGAATATAAAAAGAAATTTGACGTCCAATTATGGAAGAAGCTTTTAAAATATTTCAGGCCGTTTAAAAAGCAGTTCATCCTGCTTGGTACCTTCATGGTCCTTATCGGCATTGTGGAAGCCACTTTCCCGATGATGACCCGGTATGCCATTGACAATTTCATCGGGAGGAATACCGTAGACGGTCTGGAGAGGTTCGGCCTGGTATATTTGCTGCTGGTGGTGTTTCAAGTGTTCAATGTCTGGTCGATGATCAACCTGGCGGGCAAAATTGATATCGGACTCTGCTACGACATAAGGAAACGGGGGTTTAAGCGGCTTCAGGAGCTTACGCTTTCCTATTTCGACAGGACGCCCGCAGGCTGGATCATGGCCAGGCTTATGTCCGACGTTCAAAGGCTTGGCGATACGCTGGCATGGGGGATCGTCGACTTTGTGTGGGGGCTTGCAATGATGATGGCAGTTCTGGCGTATATGCTGATCCTCAATTGGAAGCTTGCCTTGCTGGTGATGACGGTGATACCGGTTCTGGCACTGCTGAGCGTTAAATTTCAGCAAAAAATACTGGAAGCCTACCGGAAGGTCAGAAAGATCAATTCACAAATTACCGGCGCCTTCAATGAAGGCATTACCGGCGCAAAAACAACAAAGATACTGAATACCGGCGGAAAAAATCTTGGTGAATTCAAGGAACTGACACACAGCATGTATAAATCGTCAGTATCGGCTGCAATTTTCTCTTCCGTCTACATGCCCATCGTTATTTCGCTGGGGAGCGTCGGTACAGCCCTTGCAATCTGGGCAGGCGGGAGGAATGTTGCTCTGGAGGTCATCAGCTACGGTACGCTGGTTGCTTTTATCTCTTATACCGTGCAGTTCTTTGAGCCGGTGAGGGAGTTTGCCAGGGTGCTGTCGGAACTGATCGCGGCGCAGGCTTCCATTGAAAGGGTTGTCTCCCTGCTGGAGGCTGAGCCTGAAATAAAGGACGGCAGCGATATCGAAGAAAAATTCGGCGATTTGTTTCATACCCGCAGGGAAAACTGGCCGCCCATTACCGGAAACATAAGCTTCAGGAACGTTTCCTTCGCTTACGGGGACGGGCAGGAGGTTTTGTCGGACTTCAGCATTGACATTCGGGCAGGGGAGACCATTGCCCTTGTGGGTGAGACCGGCTCGGGAAAAAGCACCATTGTAAACCTGGCATGCCGCTTTTATGAGCCGACCGGAGGAGAAATACTCATCGACGGGACGGATTACAGGGAAAGGTCGCAGCTGTGGCTGCAGTCAAACCTGGGGTATGTCCTGCAGACACCCCATCTTTTCAGCGGCACCATAAGGGACAATATCAAATACGGAAGACTGGATGCAAGCGAGGAACAGGTAATTGAAGCCGCAAAGCTGGTAAATGCCCATGATTTCATTATGGGGCTGGAAAAGGGCTATGACACGGAAGCGGGCGAAGGCGGCGGCAGGCTGTCCACCGGGCAAAAGCAGCTTATTTCGCTGGCCCGGGCGATACTGGCGGATCCCAGGATCTTTGTGCTTGATGAAGCAACGTCGTCGGTTGACACCGAAACCGAGCATATCATACAGCAGGCGATACAAAAGCTTCTCAAAGGGAGAACCAGCTTTATCATCGCCCACAGACTGTCCACCATCCGCTCTGCCGACAGGATCCTTGTGATTCATAAAGGCAAGCTGATTGAGGAAGGAGACCATAACCGGCTGTTAAAGCAGAAAGGTTACTACTACAGGCTGTATACGAACCAGTTCATGGCAGAAAAGGAAGAATTGCTGTTCCAGACATAATTCAGGTATGAGACAGGGCATGGAAGGACATACTATCTTTGTACGGCTCTTAGTACTACAGCGTAAACTTCATTAATTTATCGGCATTTATGCGCCTCACAGAAATATTGCGAACGCTTCAACGCACTATTTCTGTGAGGATGAATCGGTTGTTTACGCTGTAGTATTAGAACACGCTGTCATTGGTATGAAAAGCTTGATGCAGGGGCGGCCATTGGTCGTCAAGGTAGCTGTTTATCACAGATTGCATTTGCGGACGCGCAATGCGCGCCCCTACACTTTTCATAATTAGGTGTGCCATTTGATGGCATGGTTATTGCGAGGAGCCTGTGACGAAGCAATCTCAGCTTTTAGCCGGAATTATCGTTGAGTTTGCCTCGCTCCACTTGCGTTGCGTTCGCAATGACAGGTGAGTTGATGCCGTACTTATCCGGTAACAAATATATGTGGATCTGCACTTAGCGTGAAACGCAGGAGCAGGAGAGGATAGTATGGATTCTGTAAATGTAAATGTCCATGAAAGGGCAGCAGGCAGGGGAGAAATAAGGCGATTGGCCAGAGAGGGCTTTATCCCGGGTGTACTTTACAGTCATGGAGGCAGTACGTCCATTGCATTGGAGCTGGATCCCCTGAGAAGGCTTCTTGACCGGAAGCATGATGCGGGCCTTGTGCTTGATACATATTTCAACGGGGTACCTTTGAAAGCCATGATAAAGGAAGTACAAAGAGATCCCGTGACACAGGAGATCAAGCATATTGACCTGATGCCGGCGGATACCGGCGTGCTGCATTAAAAGAGTACCAGTGCCAGTCACTGGTGCTCTTTTCTTAAATAAAAAGAAAAGAGCGGACGCGCAATGCGCGCCCCTACAAGTACGGATACGGCGCAATGTGTGATCCTTATGTCAAGGGGACAGGTACACTGACACACACTTGGTGATGTGTAACCATGTCAAGGGGACAGGTACATTGACACCCACTTGGTGGTGTTTACCCACATGTGTCATTGCGAGGAGCTTGCGACGAAGCAACCTCAGCTCTTAACCGGAATTATGCCAGTAAGGATGCCATACTCCCACTGCCGTTCTGCCCGCAATGACAGATGGGTTGAAGCCAAAATTATCTGGTAACGAATACACGTAGAGCTGTATTAAGTGAACAGGGTCTGTCTAAAAATATACGGGCGCGCATTGCGCGCCCCTACAATTGAGGATACCGGCGAATTTGCGCCCCTAGACCCTTTCAGGCTATTGAGGAGCAGCGATGCTTACCAGTTGTTTCTCGAATGGCCGTACCTGGGCATGATGATCCAGGCAATGATGTATGCCAGCAGCCCGAAACCGTGCAGGAAGATGGCCAGGAACCAGAGAAGCCTTACGATTGTCGGGTCGATATTGAAGTATTCTCCCACACCTCCGCAGACGCCGCCTATTTTCTTGTTTGTATCGGACAAATATATTTTTCTATCCATTGAAGTCACTCCTTATTATTTTTTTGATTTACACTCAATAATACGGAGTACGTGTTTTCATGTCTGAAAAAAAGTGAATAATGTACTGGTGCAAATATAACGAGGCGGCAAACTGTCCCCCACCTCTATAGGTGGCGGGGACAGAACAACTTTGCAGGCGGTGAGCATGTCTCCCGCCTGGGATGCATAGGCGAGCAGCAAGCTTTAGCTTGCGACCAGTCTCGTTGAAACTCCGCTGCGGTAAGGAAATTTTTCTACAACCGAAAAATTTCCTTTTGAATTAGGTCGTTATAACTTCCCGTATAAGTTTCTGAAAATGCAGTCCATTGCGGCCGTCACTTTCAGAAAAACGGGAAGTAATATTTGCAGTACTCCTAATACTACAGCGTAAACAACCGAATTATCCTTGCAGAAATAACGCGTTAAGGCATTCGCGATTATTCCTGCAAGGCGTATAAATGCTCATTAAAAATGAAGTTTGCGCTGTAATACTAATCGTTCCGGATCAATCCGGTTATTTTTCCGTTTTTCATGCTATCCACAAGCTGCAAAGGATTGCTGATTTCTTCCGGTACAAGGATGCCGCCCCGGGCCAGATCCTGCCGCTGGTGGAAATCGGAGCCGGACAGCTTTAACAGGCCGTTTTTTTCCGCATATTCAAGTGCCAGTTCATTGCGGGAATTGTGCCGTGGATTCCCGTTGAACACCTCAATGCCGTCCAGCAGCTCCGGAGGCGCCTGTGTCATAAACGGCCTGAAGGGATGCGCCTGAGCGATGATAAATCCCCTGCCCTCGACGTATTTTCTGAAATCCCTTAAGCCCAATTTGTATAGCTCCTTGTGCTCTCTCAGAAAATTTTCGTCAAAGCCATAGACCAGATAGTCGTTGGGATTCTCCTGGAAGGTGATTTCCATACCGGGAATAACCTTGATCCCCAGCTTTATACCCTCATCCAGAGCATTGTAATAGCCGGTGAGATATTGCTCTATCTTAAATGCCCAGTTTTTGAACACGAATTGCCTGAAAAAATTTGCACAATAGTGGTCGGTAATAACAACGCCGTGATAGCCGGCGTCACTGTACATACGGACCATTTCTCCGGCGGGGACCTTCCCGCAGCAGCTGACTTCGCTGGTATGTATATGTATATCGTATTTTAACTGTCTCATTTTGACCTCCATATTGTTTTTTATTATAGCATAGGGAGATCCTTTTTGTAATATACACAAAGCACGCCAAGTAGAATAATAGTGAAATTGTTTGGTAAGGAGCAAATCGCATGAAAGGCAATCTCCGCATATTTATAACAGTTTTAACAGTTGCGCTGCTTATATCGGTGACGGCCTGCGGAAATGCAGGTATGGAAAACCGGGGAGCGGATAACCCGGGGGAAAACGGCCATGCCGCAAGAGATCCGGAAAGCATCGGCTTATATCCGGCACAGGTCAGCTATGTGGGCGATACGAAATGGGGTTATATTGACGGCAGGGGAGAATTTGCATTAAAGCCGGTTTATTCCGAAGCTTACGATTTTCAGGGAAATGGGCTGGCTGTTGCCGGCAGCGGAGGCAGGACGGGGGTAATTAATACCGGAGGCAGGTTTGTGGTTGAGCCTATATATTCCTATATCGAGAATTACCGTGATGGTCTTGCAATAGCCCAGAAAGAGGACGGCTTCAGGGCTATTGACGAAAAAGGCGCAGTAATTTTCGGCCCGGAAGGCTATATCGGCAATTTTTCCGACGGAAGGGCGGTTTTTTACAGGCAGGCGGGGAACGGCAAGCTGCTGTACGGTTATATTGACACGTCGGGAAACATTGTAGTAGAGCCGAAATATGAATATGCAGGCGATTTTAACGGGGGCTTTGCCGTTGCAAGGCTTGCCGGCGGCGGATACGCGCTGCTTGATGTCGCAGGCAGAGAGGTGCACACCTTTAACTATAATTATCTCGGAACTTACAGCGATGGCCTCATGGCCTACCAGGAAAAACAGGACGGTAAATATGGCTATGTAGACCAAGACGGGGGAATTGCCATAAAACCGCAGTTTACGATGGCCAGGGACTTCAAGGATGGCGTCGCCGTTGTGAACATGTCCAAAGATCCTTCCGTCAATAAATACGGCCTTATCGACACAAAGGGAAAATTCATCGTGCAGCCCCAATACAATGACATCCTTGTTCTTGGCGAAGATATGCTTGCTCTGGGAATACCCGTCAATAAGGAGTTTTCCTACATGGGCTCCAGATATGCCGTAGCGGGGGCAGACGGCATACCTCTGACGGACTTTGTATATTATGGCGTCAGTGAATACAAGAAAGGTATTGCCTCTGCTTTTGACGACAGAAGCACATTTTTCATTGACAGGACAGGCAGCAAAGCAGGAGATATGCCTTCTGTCGACGGTTCAGGAACACTGTCCCTTTTAAATGGTATTGTGAAAGCAGATGTGGATAGACGGCTTTATTATATCGACAGGGAGGGTAAGATCGTATATAGGCCCTCCGACTGTACAAAGCTGAAAATAGGTGTAACGGTCTGTGAGGTGAAGTACAGGCCAAACCGGAATTATCTGGTGTATTATCCCGAGTTAAGCGGAATAGCGGACCCGGAGGTTCAAAAGGAAGTGAATAGGAAACTCAGAGAGATGTCGGTGAAAACCGGAATCACTCCCGGGACGGAGCTGGATTATTCCTATGACGGGTTCTTCGACATCGGCTTTAACAGGAAGAAGCTGCTGGTTCTGGAGCTTACGGCATACAATTATCCTTTTGGAGCCGCACACGGAATGCCCTTTATGAAATATGTGCATATCAATACCGACAGCGGCAGGTTCTACGAACTGAAGGATTTGTTCAAAAGCGGAAGCGACTATGTAAAGGTGCTGAGCGATATCGTAGGGAAGCAAATAAAGGAGCACGGGGACGAAATGGGCGTCTGGCCCGACAGCTACAGAGGGATCGCGGCAGACCAGCAGTTCTTTATCACAGAGAAGGCGTTGAACCTTTATTTCGAGCCTTATGAAATAGCCCCGTATGCCGTCGGCTTTCCTACGTTTACGATTCCTTTCACGGAGATAATGGACATCATCAGGACCGACGGAAGCTTCTGGCTGGCGTTCAATTAATCCGGGCATTCCTGCTGTGCTAGGGGTGTGTATCTACGATGTATTAACACACATGAACCTACTGCATAATAATAGTATAAAAGCTCATAGCACGGATATAGGCTACATACTTCTTGCTTGGCACCGGGAGGAAAATTTGAAGTTTACATGGGATGAGAATAAAAATGAAGAGGAAATGAATGAAGAATTTGAACTTAAGGATGAATACGGTTTTCCGGAGGTATACGAGGCAGGTTTTATACTCCCAAAAAGTTGACAACTACGATAAGATTGGATGATGACATAACCCTGTATTTTAAGAAGATGTCGTCGGAGAAAAAACTGGGATCAAGGAATAATGGTTATAAAAAAGTCTGCGACCAGCCTCGTTGAAACGAGAAAATGTTATGTTTGGGTAAAACTCATGTAAACTGTTTGCTTTTCAGTTGATTTTGCTTAGGAAAGGAATACAATTATTATTAATTCCTAAAATCCATAAAGCTTATGTCAATGGTGAAGAAGAAAATGAAAATGCAAATGAAAAGTCAAACGAGACACGGGTATAAAATCAATAGTATAACATCCGCTTTAGCAATTCTATTAATTACGTTGTTCGTTATCATCATAATCAATAGTCTAAAATACAATCAGTATTCAACAGGGATGACAGGTGCATCCACCGATTACGAAATAGGAAAGGTTATAACGGTCGTTCAGGAATCTTTAACGGATAGTATACATCAAACCGGCATAATGGTTGGAACACAAACCTTAAAGCTTGAGCTTTTGACGGGAAAGCATAAAGGGGAAACAGTTACCGTTACCAATTCACTGAGTACATACAACAGCATTGTGGCCAAATCAGGACAAAAGCTGGTTGTTATTGTGGATTCACTGGACTCGGGCCGATTCCAGGTACTGGTTTACAACTATTACCGGGCGCCGTATATCTATTTGATGGGATTAGTTTTTTTTATAGCGTTGATTTTAGTAGGCGGTAAAAAAGGAATGATGTCCGGATTCAGCCTGATTTATACATTTATCTGCGTGTTCCTGGTCTTTCTGCCCCTCGTTGTCAGAGGCTTTTCTCCGATTTGGGCGGCCATAGCGCTGGTTGTCATGGTGACAACTGCAACGATGATATTTATCAACGGGCTTGGGCAAAAAAGCCTTTGCGCGATACTGGGCACAACCTGCGGAGTCGTCCTTTCAGGTGTTATCCTGTTTGTATTCGGCAAAATAATGCATCTGTCGGGATATAACACCGAGGAGGCTGAAAGCCTGCTTCTTATCAGTCAGACAACAGGTCTGATGGTTAAAGACTTATTGTTTGCCGGAATATTAATCGCTTCTTTAGGCGCTATCATGGACACAGCCATATCGATTGTTTCGTCCATCAATGAAATCCATATCAACAGGCCGGGGCTTAACGGCTTAGAACTGTTTAAAGCGGGGATGAATGTCGGAAAAGACATGATAGGATCCATGTCAAATACTTTGATTTTAGCCTTTACAGGAACAGCGCTGAATATGATAATCTTATTGTATTCCTATTCAGTCCAGTATAACCAGCTTTTGAACATGAACCTGATAGCGATTGAAATTGCTCAGATGTTGGCCGGAAGCCTGGGTATAATACTGACAGTTCCTTTGACGGCTGCAATCACTGCAGAAGTATTCGTAAAAAGAAAGTAGAAATCCAGGGCTTTTCAATACAACAACAGAATTCAAAGTTAGGAGCACTGAAAATATTACTTCCGTTTTTCTGCAAAAGCAAAGCATTTGCGACCAGCCCCGGCCGTAAAGAGCTGTATTTGCAGAAACTTATAGCGGAAGTTATATTTTTACCGATGCTTGCTTTACATACAGTTAACTATGACTTTACTAAAATACGATGGAACAGATCATGTAACCGCTGTATCTTATATACATTATTAGCCTGAAAGGGGATGTATAAACTTGAAAAGGATATTTTCACTTCTGTTGGCACTGCTGATTCTATTAAGCCCGGCAAGTTTTGTTCCGGTAACCGTGCATGCAATAGAGGAACATACTCCTGTACCGATTTTGGAAAGAGGATCAACATGGTCGTACTGTGTTGACGGGACTAAGTTGGATGGGGAAGACTGGCAAACACCTTCGGCGGCATATGATACAAGCCTATGGCCGACGGGGACGGCTCCTATAGGCTTTGCAACCAACGGGACAGAAACATATAATAATCTTGCCACCAGATTGACCAAGCCGGCTGAGGGGTGCTACCCTTCGACTTATTTCAAAACTACCATTCAGATTCCTGATGTAACGGATTTTTCCGGTTACAAAGTAACAGGAAAGCATCTTATTGACGATGGTGTGTTATTGTATGTGAACGGCGTTTCAGTCTATGCTTTTAACACCAGTGTAGCTGACGCAGTTTATGCAAATTGGTCATCCGCTACCGTTGGAACCCCTGCATGGAAGGATTTTACCATTCCTTCCGATAAAATGCCGGCTTTCCGGACGGGGGAAAATGTCATAACCGCAATCGTTAAAAATGCAAACAGTTCCAGCTCCGACACCATTATGGACTTTGAACTGTTTCTGGAAGAAGCCGGTGAGGAGCAGCCTGACGAGCCTGCCGATGATATCCGCAATCTTACTATGCAGCCAGGCTCGGATGAAAGCATGATGAACTTTTGCTGGTATTCGGATCCCGGGAATACTTCCTGCTTTGTTCAGATTGCAAAAAAGTCCGATAGGACGGGAAATGTTTTCCCGGATTCTGCGGAAAACTTTGAAGGCGTGGTAACCGCTGCCTCCGCCCAAAATAATTCAAATGAAGTAACCGTGACGGGACTTGAAGCTTCCACGGAATATGTATACCGTGTCGGTGATGGAACTCACTTTAGCCCGGTATACAGCTTTACAACAAGGGATGCCGGCAGCTACAGCGCTCTTTTGGTTGGCGACCCGCAGATAGGGTCCAGCGGAAACGTTGCCGGCGATACGGCGGGCTGGGTAAATACGGTTGCCGAAGCCGTTTATAAATACCCGGATACCAGCTTTATTTTGAGTGCGGGCGACCAGGTCGAGACCTCGACATCGGAGAGCCAGTATGACGGATTTTTCAGTGCGCCGGAGCTCACGTCAATTCCTCTTGTTTCAACCATAGGAAACCACGATAACAATATCCTGTATTCCTATCATTACAATTCACCCAATGAGTCCGATTCCTACGGCACTACCTCAGCCGGCGGAGATTACTGGTTTACTTACGGAAATACCCTGTACATGGTATTAAACTCAAATAACTCAAGTGCCACATCCCATGAAGCCTTTATCGGGGAGGCAATTTTGGCCAACGCTGACAAGGATATAAAATGGAAGGTAGTAATGTTCCATCATTCCATTTACAGTTCTGCCAGCCACTCTACGGATAGTTCCATTTTAAACTTAAGAAACAGCTTGTATCCGGTTTTTGATGCATATAAGATTGATGTAGTGCTTGCAGGCCATGACCACTGCTATACAAGGTCGTATCAAATGTTAGGCGGGGAAATACAGAGTGTGCTTTATGATAGCGAAGGCAGAGTTGTAAACCCGGCCGGTACTTTGTACATTACCGCCAACTCCGGAAGCGGCAGCAAATATTATGATTTTAAAGACGTGGACTCGACATACAGGGCTGTACGCTGGCAGGGAAAGAAGCCGACATATTCGAACATAGAGGTTACGGAAAAAACCTTTACCATATCGACCTACCGTGTAGATAACGATGAACTGATTGATACTTATGCGATCTATAAAGACAAAGATTTTTCCGGAGGAACGGAAACAAACTATTCCTATCTCATAAGGACCCTGGATGAGGAAATCGGAGAGGATCATGCAAATCCGGTTTTCATATTAGATGAATCGGATTATACTGCCGATAGCTGGAGCGATTATGCGGCTGCAATAGCGGCAGGAATACAAACGGAATCCAATACCTCGGCGACACAGGCTGAAGTCGATGCGGCGAGATTGGCAATTATTATGGCTAAAGCGGAACTTGTATACCGGAATTCAGGCGATATCGAACCTTATTTCATCACAATGCAGCCGGGAACCGACGAAACCCGGATGAACTTCAGCTGGGCTACAAGTGAGGCAGCTTCAACCTGTCTCGTACAAATAGCCAGGACATCTGACATGATCAACCAATTTACTTTCCCTGATACGGCAAAAGTTTTTACAGGTACTGTTGTACCTTTAGCGTCTGATTTATTTTCCAATAAAGCCGGTGTAACAGGGCTTGAGCCTTTAACGGAATATTCTTACCGTGTCGGAAACGGAACCCATTACACAAAAGTATACACATTCAAAACGAAGGATCCCGGCAGTTACAACGCTATTTTCGTGGGTGACCCGCAAATAGGTGCCAGCGGAAACATTGTCAACGATGCGCTATCGTGGGCAAATACCGTTACAAAGGCACTTGATTCCTTTGGCGACACAAGTTTTATTTTAAGCGCGGGGGATCAGGTAGATAACGCAAAGTCAGAAGAGCAGTATCTGGGATTCTTTCATGCTGCTGAACTGGCTGCCATGCCTCTTGTACCGACCATAGGCAACCATGATAATAATCAGCTGTATCACTATGTTTTCAACTCGCCGAATGAATCCGCCGAATATGGCGCTACTGCAGCCGGCGGAGATTATTGGTTTACATATGGAAATACCTTATACATGGTGTTAAACTCGAATAATTCAAGTGCCGGATCCCACCAGGCTTTTATAGAGGAAGCAATTTCGGCAAACAGTGATAAGGATATAAAGTGGAAGGTGGTAATGTTCCATCATTCCATTTACAGCTCTGCCGGCCATTCCACCGAGGAATCCATCATAAACTTGAGGAACAGCTTATATCCGGTTTTTGATGAAAATGCTATTGATGTGGTGCTTGCAGGCCATGACCATTCCTACACAAGGTCGTATCAGATGTCAGGCGGCGAGGCACAGACAAATCAAACCGTCGATTCCGAAGGCAGGGTCGTAAATCCGAGCGGTACTTTGTATATTACCGCCAACTCCGCAAGCGGCAGCAAGTATTACGACCTGCAAGCTACGGCCGAGGTATACGCGGCCGTACGCCAGCAGCTGAGAACACCGACTTATTCCAATGTAGAGGTTACGGAGAATACCTTTACCATATCCACCTATCGTGTAGATACCGGAGCAATGGTAGATACTTATACCCTATATAAGGGAGATGTTGCAGCACTTTCCAGGGTTGATCTTACAGCAGCGGGAGACACTTTGACTACGAATCCTGGCGAAAGCATAAAACTTGGCTTAACGGCAAAAGACGGTCTGGGTTACGATGCTGACCTTGCCGGTGCAACCGTAATCTATAGGACGGAACCATCCGACGTACTGTCAATTACTCCGGATGGAACGGTGACTCTCCAGAACCCGCCTGAAACGGATACCGCAGTCACGGTCCGGGCTGAGGTGACCGTCGGAGGCTACACCGTTTCAAGCAATCCGGTGAGCATAAACGTTATGGTTGGAACAATCGTGTCCCAGGTTAAAGAAGCTTTTGATGATATGGAAGAGTGGATTGCAGATGGAAATATGGATTACAACAGTTCCGACCTGGAAATAGGGTGGGAAAGCCCGACCAGTTCTTCCGATAAGGAAGAACAGCTTGTGGGAATACGATTTGCAGATCTTCGCATTCCCAAAGGGGCAACCATCCTTAACGCGTATATTCAGTTTACCGTTGACGAGCCCAACAAGAGTACGGACCCGTTCGACATTGCTGTTTATGCGGAGGATGCTGCCAATTCGACTGCCTTTGCCAATGTTCGGTATAATATCTCTTCGCGCGTCAGGACAAGCAATTTTGTGGAATGGTATGAAGAGAATAATGCGAATTTGTGGACGGTTGAACATGAGGCCGGTGAAAAACAGCGAACTCCCAATCTTGCATCCCTGGTACAGGAAATAGCGGATAAGGACGCGTGGATCGCGGGAAATTCCATTAGCTTTATTCTAAGCGGGACCGGCAACAGGACTGCCGAAGCTTATGATGGCGAACCGACAATGGCGCCTGCCCTCCATATAACCTATACGCTATCATCAGGGAACCAGGATCAGGATGCTCCGACAGGCCTGGCAGGGATAGCGCCGACGACAAGCGCCAACAGTGACGGTAAAATCACAGGAACAACGGCAGATATGGAATACAGGCTGTCAACGGATACGGAATGGAGTATGGCAGTAGGAACCGAAATCACCGGATTGGCGCCGGGAACATATAAGGTAAGGTATGCGGCGAAAGAAGGATACAATGCAAGTGAGTCGGCAGATGTAGTCGTTCCGGAATATACGGGTTTCTCTCTGACAATAGGTGCGGAAAACGCCGGCGGCGCAGGTTATACAAGAGTTGTCAACATTGACGCCACTCAGGATTTAGCCGGAAAATTCCTCGTCGTACAGTTTACCGAGGGAGCAGGAACAAACGCCAAGGTTTCTGTCGTAATGATATCCGCTACAACCGCAGACATTACCGTATCTTATCAGACATCAGGGACAAAAGTCGATGTTTGGCTCGTTAGCGGTATGCCAGACCTTTCCGGCGAAGACATGAATGTTCAGGTGTATGCATATGGCAGCACAAATTAAGCCGGGCAAAGGAGGAAAATCATGAGCAAACGAATATTATCCATAGTGCTTATCCTGCTGATAGGTTTATCGGTATTCCCGGTCCCGGTGGCTGCAGCGGCATCGGTATCGGTGGATGCAACCTACGTCGCCGGTACGGTAACGGTAACCGGGAGCGGCTTCACAAGCGGAGACAGCTATACGGTTCGAGTGGTAAATACAGTGAAATCGGAAATTACGGCAATGGCGCAAGTCGTGGCTGGTGGAAGCGGAGAGATATCCGCTTCCATTACCACCGGAGTATTGGGAACGCTGTCCGATTATGCGGTCTATGTAAATAACCGGGACGGTTCGCTGGCTGCCCGGGATAACACAGTCATTAAAGAAGATGGCGGTGATACAAAGGTTTATAAAGTGACCTACAATGGGAATGGACACACAAGCGGGTCTGTTCCCGTAGACAACGGCAGTTATACGGAAAATGAAACGGTAACTGTCCTTGGCAACGTGAATGGTCTTGCTAAAGCAGGTTACGAATTTACAGGCTGGACTATAAACCCGGATGGGACCGGTACAGTCTATAGATCAGGGGAGATCCTGACCATGGGCGCAGCAGATATAACACTGTATGCAAAGTGGACAGCCAGATCATCTTCAGATCCTAACAACAACGGTGATAAAAACAATAGTGAAGAAAAAGGTGATAAAACAACGGTCGATACTACGGGCGGCACCACAACTGCAAAAGTAACAGTGACGGGTATAACCGACCCAACCACCGGCAAGGTGACGGCAACGCTTACAAACGAGGCTGCTGCAAACCTGATCAACAGTGCAAAGGCTGCAGAGAACGAGGGGAAAAAAGCGATTGTGGAAATCATAGTGAAATCCACATCACAAACCCAAGCTGCCGAGGTAACGATTCCAAGAGACATATTTGACAGGCTGGCCGGGGAGACGGATGCCAGGATCAAGGTGAATACGGACATCGGTTCAATAACCTTCGATGCGGATGTGACGGAAAATATTAGCGGCAGTACAGTAACAGGAGATATCAGTATAGGGATTCAAAAGGTGGACATATCCGCACTGGATGAAGAAACCCGGAAAATGGTAGGGGAGCGGCCTGTGTATGATTTCTCGGTTTTGGCCGGCGGCAGGCCGATTTCCAGCTTCGGGGGCGAAAGCGCGGAGATAAGCATACCCTATATCTTGCAGCCCGGAGAGGATGCAAACGCAATTGTTGTTTACTATATTGATGATTCGAGCGGTAAAATACAAACGGTACGCGGTGCGTACAACCCGGAAACGGGAACGGTGGGCTTCAAAACGACCCATTTCTCCAAATTTGCCGTTGCCTACAATAAAGTGAACTTTACCGATGTCAGCACAAATGCGTGGTATCATAAGGCGGTGACGTTTATAGCGGCTCGCGGCATCACAACAGGCACGGGAGAAAACAGGTTCAGTCCGGACGCCGCACTGACAAGGGGACAATTCATCGTCATGCTGATGCGTGCCTATGGAATGGAACCGGAGGAGAAACCGGCCGATAACTTTGCGGATGCGGGCAATACCTATTATACAAACTATTTGGCGGCGGCAAAGCGGCTTAAGATATCAAGCGGTGTGGGCAACAACAACTTTGCTCCCGACAGCGAAATCACCAGGCAGGATATGTTCACACTATTGTATCGCGCTCTTGATTTGCTTGGTGAATTACCGGCCGAAAACACGGGCAATCTGCTTTCGAATTATAGCGATGAAGGAGAGATTTCGGACTACGCGGCGGATGCCATGGAAAACTTTGTAGAAAGCGGCATCGTGTCGGGAAACGGCAGGAAACTCGAACCGAATGGCAAGTCCAACAGGGCTCAAATGGCACAGGTACTGTATAATTTACTTTCGAAATAAACGTGTTTGAGAAATCAGACAAAGCAGCGACAGAATTGGATTGTCGCTGCTTTGTTTTATTTACCCTTTCCACAATAGCAGCCATGGCTTCCGGAAAAATGAACAATGAGTATTGAAATCAGCGAGAAGCTCTCCGGACTTCTCCGCTGGAATCAGCGTTTTGGGCGTTCATTTTCTGCACATATTCGCGGGGAGGAATACCTACCACCTTTTTGAATACCTTGCTGAAATAATATATGCTTTCAAACCCTACGCGCTCCGCTATTTCATAGATCCGGCCTTCACCCCTGGCCAGCATCGTTTTTGCGGCTTCAATGCGCGTCGAGGTTGTATATTCCACAAACCCTTCGCTGTGCCGGGCAAACATTGAAGACAAATAATTGGGGCTGATATTGAAAATAGCCGCCACACCATTCAGTGAGAGTCGTTTGTCGAGGTTTTCCCGGATATACGCCTGGACATCGCCGACGATTTTCCGGGTGTAGCTCTGGCGCTGGGAGGAAAGAAGCGCGCAGCAGCCGTCCCGCATCCGCACAAGCCAGTCCACAATGCTGTCTGTGGTGTTCATATGGTAGATACAGCGATAGCCTCCGTGCTCGTCGCCGAATATCCGCTCCATGGTATTTTCTCCATCAGGAAGGAGGGAAATGGCCATGTACAGCACATTACAGGCTGTATCCATGGCCTCCAGCCTTAAATCGTGCCGATCGATATAGTGGTTTATAATTTTTGTGAGGGACTCCCGAAGAGCCGTCACATCCAATTCCTCAAAGGCTTTTCTGACGGACAGGCGGATTTCGGAAAACACAAAGGCCGAATCCGGATTCTCAGAAGAATAGCTTCTGAAAAACAGGAGAGGCCGGTCCGCTGAGGCATACCGCAATATACGGCCTGCTGTGGAATAGCTTGAATCAAGGCGGCGGGGATGCTCCACCGGATGCCCTACCGCAATCTTCAGCGGCACGTTGAAATAATTATGGACAAAGGTGATTGTCTTCAGCAAATCCTCCTCAAGGGCTTCACGGACGGCATGAATATCATTTTCCTCGAGGCAGAAGGCAATACTGAAATGGCTGGCGTCCAGTGTCATTATATAGCAGCGGAACGTTTTTCCCAGAGTTTCCCGTACGATCTGCACGGTGTTGCCGCAGAGCTCCCGGAACTTTTCGCCGCTGACGCCGTTAACCGGCTGCTCAATCTTACAGGCTGCCGCAAGATAGGCGGAAGCGGAAAAATTGATGCCCAGCTCTTCTTTTTGAGCAAGATATTGCTCCTCGTTCTCAAACAGATTGTTGTACAGGCGCAGGAAAAACTTTTCATATAAAACCTGCATACTGCCCCGGACAGGCGATATGTCCTGCGAATCCATCCTGTGGTATTTGGCCAATATGGACACCGTCTTTGAGATAGATTCGGAAAGGGACTCGGCGGTAAGCTCCAGCTTGACGAGATAATCCACCACATGAGCCCGGATAGCCTTGCGCATCAGCTCAAAATCCGAATAACTTGTCAGTATGATAAACAGCGGGATATTTCCATACTTCTCGGCACATTCTTCGGCCAGCTCCAGACCGGTTTTAAGGGGCATTTTAATATCCGCAACAACAATGTCGGGCTTAAGCCGTTCGATCATTTCCGCCGCTTCCTGACCATTGCGGGAAGTGCCGATGATCTCGATGCCGTATTCTTCCCATTTCAGCATTGACTTCAAGCCCACGCATACAAGAGGCTCATCATCGGCCAGCATGAGTTTAATCAACCTGCTCCCTCCCTCCTCCACCGACAGCGGGGATACCGGAATCCATTTCCGCGCATCCTCCGGGAGCCGCGCCGCCGTATAGCGGCAGGCGGATGGCTATCGTTGTATAACGGCCCTCCTCGCTTTGAACAAACAAACCGTATTCCTTGCCAAAAGCATAGCGGAGTCTTTCATCCACGCTCCGCATCCCCAGCTTGCTGAACATGCTATCCTTGTCCGCCCTGGCGTCAAGCACCTTCCGGATGGTGAGGCTGCTCATGCCGATGCCGTCGTCGGTGACGGATACCAGAACATTCTCATCTCTGCATTCGATTTTCAGCAGGATATGGCCTTTGCCCTTTGGTTCAATACCATGGAAAATGGCGTTCTCCACAATAGGCTGCAGCGTAAAGCGCGGGATAGGTACATTGAGCAGGCTTTCGTTTTCTATCCGCTTTGTCAGGGTAATATTCCCGCAGTACCGGTAATTCTGGATCAGGAGATAATCATCAAGAAGGTCGAGTTCCTCCTTGATGGGTACCACCTTCCGGATATCCTTGGCCACCATTTCAAGAAGCCGGGAAAGGGCGGTAATCACCTCGGCGATGCCATTGGCCCCCTGTATGGTGGCCATCCATTTGATGGAATTCAGCGTATTATACAGGAAATGGGGGTTGATCTGGCTTTGCAGCATCCTGTACTCCAAATCCCTTTTATGCTTCTCCGCGGCGAGACGGTTGTTCATCAACGCCACCACATCACGGGAAAGCCGGTTGATACCTTTACCCATCATGCCTAATTCACTGTCGGATTCAAGGCTTTCGTCCCGGGAAAAATTCCCTTCGGCGATCAAATCGATTTTTTTATGCAAGCGCGCTATGGGCCGGCTGATACTGCGGTCAAGAAGGTAGGTGACGATCAGCGCCAGAGACAGGATCAGGACACAGATGCCGGCCAACAGCCCCGTCCATGCGTCCTTCTGCGGGACAAACTGCTTGTTGGACAGGACCTGGGTAATGGAGATGCCGCTGCGGACGGGATAACTCACAAGGGTTCTTTTCTCCCCGCCGGGCAAACGGGCATTGGCGACGGAGGTACTGCTGCCGGTGTAACCCGGGCTTCCTTCGCTGATAATTTCATATACCGGCCGTACCGGCGTGAAGCTGCCGCTTTCAATAAGAAAGTGGCTGTTTCCCAGGTTCAGGATCAAGCTGGAATCTCCGGCAAGGTTATAGCCCTTCAGCTTGTCGGTAATGATTGCGGTGGATGCGGAAAGATAAACGGTGCCTATGCGGATATTGTACTGCGGATCGTACACCGGGCAAAAAAATGGAATGACCGGCATTTCATGGATATAAAACGGGTCGAATGCAATGGAGTGCCATTCTGCTTCACTCTCCGGTTCCGCTTCCTTTATCCTTCCTACATTGTAAATGTTGACCGGTTGAGAATAATTGGCGAAATTACCGACCTGAAGAACACGTTTTACTTCATCGTCCACCACGATCAGCCTGTGCACATAGTTTTTTGCCCTGTTATTGGTGTATTCCTCATACAACCTGTTGTAGGCCCTTGTGCTGTATGCCCGGAAATCCTCGTAGGGAGCGTTGAAATAATCGGAGATCTGGCTGCTGTTTCCGCACCATACCGCCAGGGCTGTTAAATCCTTCAGATCCTGTTCGATCAGATTGGCCACCAGCTGCAGATTGAACTCTGTGGACTGCACCGTTGTCCTGCTGTGAAAGGTATAAATCAAATAATAGCTTAATGCCGATATCAGCGCCGTGACAAGCATTGCAAACAAGACCATCAAAAGGATAATCTGGCTTTTAACCGTGCGAAGCCGCCTTATCATAAAGCTTCCTCCTCGCTTGTACTATCCGGGTATATACAGATTATAACACCTAAGGAATAAACTATACAATGTAGTATAATGAATAAGAAATAATTTTTGCAAATAATTGTTAAGATTTTTTAAATACCGGATGCGTAATGAACAATTCAGGTGAATCGTTTAAAATATGGATAAGATTTTTCATTAACTATATCCCCAAAGTGAAATACACTGGATGTAAGCCTGCCCCATTGGGTGGGAGACGGAAAACAAATATTTCGGGAGGTAACAAAATGAACACAAAGAAGGTTTTTGCACTTGCAATGGTCCTGGCGTTTTCCCTGGGCATACTGGCCGGCTGCGGCAGTTCCGGCGCGTCACAGACGTCTGGCGCTGCATCCGCGCCAGCCGGGCAGACATCCCAATCCCCTGCTTCCCAGACGGAACCTTCCCAAAAACCGGCTGAGCCGGTAACCATAAAATGGGTGCTGTGGGACTGGGATCTCACTACCTACTATAAGGCGTTGATCGAGGCCTATACGGCGGTAAACCCCCATGTCACCATTGAATATGTGGACCTGGGCGGAGCGGATTTCATGCCCATGCTCAGCACCCAGCTTTCCGGCGGCGCCGACTTTGACGTCCTGTCGATAAAGGATATTCCCGGCTATGCCAACCTCATCAGGCAAAAGCATCTTGAACCGCTGAACACCTATATCGCCGAGAAGAAAATCGACACCTCCCTCTATGGCGGAACGGTGGAACAGCTCACCGTAGACGGCAATATATACCAGCTTCCGTTCCGCAGCGATTTCTGGATTATTTACTACAACAAAGACCTGTTTGACAAGGCAGGTATTGCCTACCCCACCAACGACATGACCATAGAGCAGTATGATGAGCTTTCCCGCAAGCTGACCAGCGGCAGCGGCGCCAGCAAGATCTATGGAGCCCATTACCACACCTGGCGCAGCGCAGTGACGCTCTTCGGGATTCTTGACGGCAAGCATACCGTGGTGGACGGCAACTATGACTTCCTGAAGCCTTACTATGAACGCATTTTAAAGCTGCAGAACGATGGCATCGTACAGGATTATGCCACCCTGCGCACCTCCAGCACGCACTATTCCGGCGTTTTCTTCAACAATCAGGTTGCCATGATGAATATGGGCACCTGGTTTATCGCCACACAAATTGATAAGATCAAATCCGGCGAATCTCTCTCAACCAACTGGGGAATTGTGAAATATCCGCATCCGAAGGGTGTGGAAGCGGGTACGACCCTTGGCACCATCACCGGTATTGCCGTCAATGCCAAATCGGCTAAAAAGGATGCGGCTCTGGACTTCCTGCGGTTTATGACCGGGCCGGAAGGAGCGGCGGTTATTGCAAAGACAGGTACCATTCCCGCCATCAAAAATGAAGAAGTAATCAACGCCATCTCTTCGATGGAAGGCTTCCCTGCGGATGTGAACAGCAAGGAGGCGCTCTATACTTACAAGACCTACCTTGAAATGCCGTTGCACGACAAGGGCTCGGACATTGAGGTGGCGTTGAACGAGGGCCATGAAAACATTATGACGAAGAATGTCACAATTGACCAGGGCATCAGTGATTTAAACAAACGGATAGCCGAAATCATCGGGAATTAAAAACAGCAGGGCTCATGGGGGCGGGCAATATGCCCGTCCTTTTTTACAGAGCATACGGAGGGAGGATTTATGTCTCACAACACAGCAACCACAGGAATACCACCGGGAAAGCGCAGACTTTCCGGGAAAAGGAACAGGGAGAGCCTGGTGGCCTATAGCTTTATCGCACCCAATTTTATCGGGTTTGCCGTATTCACGCTGGTACCCCTTATCTTTGCCTTTGTCCTGGCATTCCTGAATTGGGACGGAGCGAATCCCATGTCCTTTGCCGGGCTTGACAATTTCGGGCAGCTGATCCGGAACACGCAATTTCACAAAGCATTGCTGAATACCGTAATTTACACGGCAGGAGTCATGCCCCTTACCATTGTGTGCGCACTGGCTCTTTCCATCCTGCTCAATCAGAAAATTACCGGGCGCAACTTCTTCCGCACCGTTTCCTTTTTTCCCTATGTAGCCTCCCTGGTGGCAGTGACTGCGGTATGGAATTTTCTTTTCAGTCCCACCAGGGGTCCGGTCAACAATCTTCTCAACGCCATAACCGGTATTCCCTTTGAGCAGCTTCCCGGTTGGGGTGCCAGCAAGGACTGGGCCTTGTTCACCGCTATATTTTTCACTGTGTGGAAGAATATGGGGTATTACATGGTTATTTACCTCGCAGGCCTTCAAGGAATAAATGCAGAGCTCTACGAAGCTTCTGAGCTGGACGGCGCCAACGGCTGGCAGCGGTTCCGGAATGTGACCGTCCCACAGCTTGCTCCAACCACCTTCTTTGTAACCATCATACTGGTTATCAACTCCTTCAAGGTATATGACATCTTCATCAACCTGTTTGCAGGCGGAGACAACCAGCTCAGCGATGCTACCAGAGTCCTCGTCTACCAGATTTACAATACGGCTTTCCGCTCGTTGAATTTCGGATACGCCAGCGCACAGGCAATGGTGCTGTTCCTGCTTGTGCTGTGCGTGACCCTGATCCAGTTCCGCGGCGAAAAGAAATTCGGTTAAAAAGGAGGAGAATACAATGGTAGGAGCAAAACAAACAAGCAGGGCCACAAGGCTTCTTATTTATTTCATACTGATTTTACTTGTGCTGGCGATGCTCATCCCCTTCGTGTGGATGCTGTCTTCCTCGCTCAAGCTGAACAAGGACGTTTTTACCTTTCCCATGAAGTGGATTCCGGAAAATCCCCGATGGCAGAACTATCAGGATATCTGGAAGAAGATACCGCTGGGTATCTTTATACTGAATACGGCAAAGCTCTCGGTCATTGTCACGTTTTTACAGCTGCTTACCTCCAGTTTTGCGGCTTATGCCTTTGCCAAGCTTCATTTTAAGGGACGCAACGTGTTGTTTCTCGGATATATTGCCACCATCGCAGTGCCGTGGCAGGCTTACATGGTTCCCCAGTTTATCATGATGCGTTCCATGGGTCTTAACAATACCCATCTATCCATCATATGCCTGCAGGCGTTCTCGGCCTTCGGCGTGTTTTTGATGCGCCAGTTTTATCTGGGTATTCCCGATGAGCTGTGTGAAGCCGCCCGCATCGACGGTATGAGCGAATACGGCATATGGGCCCGTATTATGCTGCCGCTCTCCAAACCCGCATTATCCGCTCTCACGATTTTTACCTTTGTAAACACCTGGAATGATTTTCTCGGCCCCCAGATTTATCTGACCAGGACCGAGCTTAAAACCATCCAGATCGGCCTGCGTATGTTTATCGCCCAATATTCCAGCGAATATGGCATGATTATGGCAGCCAGTGTTGTTGCACTGCTCCCGGTACTTGTTTTTTTCCTGTGCCTGCAAAAGTATTTTGTGCAGGGGGTGGCCTTAACCGGCATAAAAGGTTAGAAAGGAGCCACCCGGCCGCTCCGCGGCCCTGTTGGATTGCCAATGCTTACAACGTGCGTCGTCGCCGTTATTTGATCTGCTTCAAGCTCTTAATATTACGACGATTTAAATGAATACCTGTTATTCCATGGAAATCTCCAGTTGCTCCCATCCGCCGTCCCGGTCCAGAAGCTTCAGGACCCGCTGGAATGCCGTCGGGATGGCGTAACTGTCCAGTTCGGCTTCTTCCGCCCAATGCAGGACATCACCGTCAGGCTGAGGTTCCGGCAAAGCAAAAGCGAAGACATCCATTTTCCAGACCTGATGGGAGAAAACATGGGTGGCCGTCCCCAGCCTCTTCGGCTTTTCCAGCTGCAGCCCGTATTTTTCCTTCAGCAGCTCTGCGGGGGGGAGGGCGTCCCTTTTTTCTACGATGGGGAGTCCCCACAGCTGACCCAGAAGGGTCTCGCTTTTCCGGTACTCCATAAGGATTTTCCCGTTTTCCCGGAGGACTGCGACCCAGCAGAGGACCTCCCGGGGCGCTTCCTTTTTTTTCTTTACCGGCAGCTCATTTTGCCGCCCGGTCCGGCTTGCTGCGCAGAAGGACTGCACAGGGCACCGGCCGCATTGGGGTGCAGAAGGAGTGCATACCAGTGCGCCCAGCTCCATCAGCGCCTGAGTGAACTCTCCCGCACGGCCTTCGGGAATCATTCGGCTGACGATTGCAGCAACCCTTTTTTTCGTCCGGTCCTGTGAAATATCTTCTCCGATCCCGTCCAGACGGCAAATCACCCGCAGAACATTGCCGTCTACAGCGGGATAGGGTTGGTTAAAGGCAATGCTGACGACAGCCCCGGCAGTGTAGTCGCCGATGCCCGGCAGCTGCCGGATTGCTTCGTAGTCCCGGGGAAAAATCCCGTCATAGTGTTCCACGATCTGCTTCGCTGCTTTCTGGAGATTCCGCGCACGGGAATAGTAGCCCAGACCCTTCCACACGGTCAGCACTTCCTGCTCCGGCGCGCCGGCCAGCTCCCGGAGCGTACCGAACCGCTCCAGAAAGCGGTGGTAATAGTCGATGACCGTATCCACCCGCGTCTGTTGCAGCATGATTTCCGAAATCCAGATTTTATAAGGGTCCCTGGTATGCCGCCAGGGCAGATCCCGCTGGTTTGCATAATACCAGTTCACGAGTTGTCCGGCTGCCGCTTGTTTCTTATCCTTGTCCGGCGTGTTTTCCATGTTTTTCTCCAGTTTTTTTGATTTCTTTTCATTATAATCCGATAAACGGTGGAATTACAACAGTATTTTGCTGCCGGCACATTCGCTTCATGCATTAAGGTGCATCGAGCTTTCCATAGGCGTGCCGGCTGAAAAACGACGGAAGCGGTGCAAAGGCAGATTCCTGTTTGGATGATAATGGAAAAGTATACTTTACATAAATGTTATACTTGATACGAAAAAAGCGGGAATGCGAACGGAAGAGAGGATATTAAAGTATAATGCGGTTTTGGTGAAATTTTATAAAATATATTTTTGTTAAATATTGACTTGCTGTATTCAAAATGGTATACTTAGCCCAAGATCATCATATGATAATTCTGGAAACTATACTTTTGTTATGTTGGTCAAAGCATGAAGGATTAAGAGGTGCTCTTATGACACAGGCGAATATCCCTCTCTACAAGCAGGTGGAAGAGTATATCATGGACAAAATCGACAAAAAAGTATGGCTTCCCGGTCATCAGCTGCCGGCAGAGACCGATCTGGCACAAAAGTTCAGTGTCAGCAGAATCACGACCAAAAAGGCCATGGAGGAATTGGCGCGAAGAGGTGTCATTTCCCGCAAAAAAGGCCAGGGCAGTTTTGTATCTTTTCCGACAGGATCCAGCAAAACAGGGGCCAACAATATCATTTCCCTGATCATACCTTACGACAGCAACAGAGAGGAACTTTTCGACTATATCAACGGCGCCACCGATTTTTTAAGTACCAGGCGCTACTACCTTTCCATTCACTGTACAAAGGGAGAAAGCCTGAAAAGAGAGAGGGAATATCTGCTCCAGCTGCCCCGGGAAGGGATAGCCGGAATCATCTATTACCCATTGAATATCAACAGTGAGCTGGACATCCTGGAGCCCATGTGCCTGGATAAGTATCCCATCATTACCATTGACAAACGGTTCGATTCACTGCCCATCAGCAGTGTGGCCTCCGAAAATTACCGGGGGACCTGTGAAGTCATGTCAAGGCTCATAGGGGAAGGACATAAGAGAATTGCTTTTATCACAAGAAACCGCATCGAAAACGCATCCTCGCTGAAAGACCGTTATTCTGCCTATTGTAAGGCGCTAAAGGACCATGGCATCCATTTCAACGTAGACTTTGTGATCACCAATTACTCTGCAAAATCCCTGAATAAAAACGACGGGGGCGAGTACCTTGTCAAAAGGCTGGAATCACTTTTTGAGCAGGATGTGACGGCCATTTTTATTGAAAGCGACCATCAGATCATCAAAGCGTATCAGACCCTGCTCAATAAGGGGTACAAGTTTCCCGGAAACTTCTGCATCACCGGGTTTGATAATATGATAGTGCCCGAATGGTTCAATGTACCCTACATTTCGGTAAAACAGAATTTTTATGAAATCGGCAGGAAGGCCGCGGAGATGATGATCAACCTCATAGAAATAAAAGATACCGGCTGTGCAAAGATTGAGATACCCGTGCAGGTTGTTCACAGCAGGGATCCGGAGGGAGACACCGAAACTGCGGCAGAGGATTTTTTACTGGAAACAGCCAGATAATGTCCGGTGCATAAGATATGTTTTTCTCTCTGGCTGCAAATCATCGTTTTATATGCTTAAACCACTACTACAGCGAAAAATACATTTTTAAACACCTTTCAGGAATAATTGCAAAATCAATGCGCTGTTTCTGAAGGGCCTGTTAAGGTTTTTTTCGCTTTAGAATCAATCACAATGAATGATAAATATACTTTTTCATGGAATGAATGAACTGAAATTTACTCCTTCACAATTTCAATACCCTTTGAACAACGTCATCAGTCCCCTCCTCTTAGGAGGGGGTATGGGAGCATGCCCCCATTGGAAATTGAAAGCAACCATCCGATTATAAAGCTGTCCTTTCTGCCAAAAGGGAGGGATCCCCTGTAAGCAGGGTAGACCACTCCAAAAAAACAACAGGGATAAATTGTGATAACTCTTTATTTTCCGGAGTTAAAGCATTTTATACATGTCCACATCATATTTTAAAAAAGGAGGAGTTTGTACAATGATGAAAAAAAGCATTGTCCTGCTGCTGGTTTTCTGTCTGACCCTGGGGATTTTTTCCTCATGCAGCAGCACACAGGAAAGCAAAGATCCAACTTCCGCTTCGAGCAGCACTACGGCTTCCCAGTCGGTGCAGCAGACGACACCGCCGCCGGCCGAACCGTTTCCGGGCGCCGACCTTGGCGGTGTGACCATCAAGGTAACCGGTATGCAGAATCCCGAAACCGCAGACGAAGCCAAAAAGGAAATGTGGCGCAACCGTGCCAAGGCCGTGGAGGAAAAGTTCAACTGCAAGCTGGTTTTTGACGCGCTGCAGGGCATAGAGTGGAATGATGTTCCCAATGCCGTTATCACCTCTCTGGCTGCAGGCGACCCTGTTGTCGACTTTGGAGAGATGTCCAGGTATTACATATCCGATTTAATGACCAATAATGCAATCCTTGACCTGACAGCCGAAGTAGCCGCCTTCAATTTGCCGAAGCCATATTATGAAGGAGGCTGCCAGTGGGCGGACAAGACGGTGGGATTTTCCAGAAATCCCATGCTCCCCTGGAGTGCCATCGTCTACAACAGGGATATGATCAAAGCCGCCGGTATGGCAAAAACCCCGGGGGAATTGTTCAAGGAAGGCAAATGGAGTTTGACGGAGTTTTATGACTACTGCGCGGAACTGAAAACGAAGCTTCCCAAAGATGTAAACGTATTCGGAATCCACTCGCTGAACTGGGCCCGCGGCGCAGCCTTTGCCAACGGCGCCTCCATGATGGACCCGGTGACCTACGTTCCTACGTATACCAACGATGCGTTTTATGAAGTTATTGAAGTGTTCCAGAAAATGGTTGTCAGTGGCCTTGCGGTCAATGCCACGGAAGTAACCCGCGATGACGGGACCACCGGCTATGATTGGAACCCCGCGCAGGCCGGTTTTGCCGATGGGAAGCTTGCAATGTGCCACGGCGACGATTGGGACTTCCAGACCTTTGCATCCAAGTTTGATTTTGGTGTCGTTCCTTTCCCGTGGGGCTCAAAGGTCACGATTCAAAACAACGATTACAAAACGCTCAGCGACAACTACCGCAACTATTACAAGGACTGCGGCGTATATGTTGTTGTCAAGGGCGCGGAAAAGAAAGCAACCCCCGAACAGTACAAAAATCTGCTGTTCTCTTATCTTGAAGAAGAAGGAACAGCGCTTCTCTCCAACATGGAAAAGGCCTCCAAGGGTGAAATGATCGCGTCCCGCGAAGTGGGCCAGCCGAGGAACTTCACCTCCGACCTGGACATTGAGCTCTGGGACTGGTATGCGTCCCGGGGAAAATTTGAGCCTACGGATACAACGGCTGTCTCCAACGTATTTTTTAGGGCACTTTACAAGGTTTGCGCAACAAACGAGAACGCGCGCTCCTCCTTCGAATCCGTTGTCGTGCAGGACACGTATGCCCTGATAGAGGCGGGCCTCGTCGATAAAGGAAAACTGAGCGAAGAGATGAAGGGCAAAGTGGATGCCTATGCCGTAACTGTTACACCCGCTCCGCAGCAATAAAGGGGAAAAATCCCGGAACAGGATAAATTGATGGCAAAAGGCAAAGGAAAGGCAGGATGCATTAAGGTTGATCCCTTGCCTTTTGCCGCAGTATAATCGTTTTTCATTACTCTGTCGGAGAACATGAGGTGTGATAAGGATGCAAACAAAAATCAACTGGACGCGGGGACATATCCCGATATGGACATACCTGGGCTTCGTGCTGGTTTTCGCCTTTTTCCTGGGACATGGCCGGGCCGCTTTTGCCTCGGAAGCAAAGACCTATGAGGCGCAGGCAAAGACCTATGCCGACTATGCGGCCGAACACGGCCAGGCGGCCAGAGACAATGACGAAATCATCCTGCAGGCGGTACAATGCGACCGTGAAGGCGAGACGTCTGTTTCCGGCGGTTTTTTGCGCGCAGGGAGCAATTCTGCCGTTACATACCGGTTTACGCTGCCGAAAGCAGGGCTTTACCACATTCTCCTTACCTACAAGCCCGTGGCGGGAGGCAGTGAAATTATCCGAAAGCTGTACATCAATTCGGAAAGCCCTTTTAAAGAGGCGGAATACATTACGCTGAAGCGGTATTACCGTGACAGGGACCAGGAATATAAAAAACAAACGGGCAATCAGGCCTTTCCTTCCCAGGAGGAGGAGGAGCTCTGGAGCCGGACGCTTTTGTCAAGCGCCGACGGGTATATCACCGAGCCTTTTGCATTTTATTTCAAAGAGGGAGAAAATACATTGACCTTCGAAGCAGTGGAGGCGGAAATATGGATGGATACCATTGCGCTGGTTCCTGCCGAACCGCTGCCGGATTATGAAACGTACCTTAAAAAACTCCGCGGGGAAGGACATGGGAAATACGCCTCGGAGCCGGTTAAAATACAGGCTGAAGACGCCACGCTGAAATCCGCGCCCAGTCTTTACCCCATTAACAACCGCACATCTCCCCTTACCGAGCCCTACCACCCCTCCTATATCGTGTTGAACACCATCGGCGGCTATGCATGGCGGATTCCGGGACAGATGATCCAGTGGGACGTAGACGTACCGGAGGAGGGCCTTTACAAGCTTGCGTTCAAATATAAACAGGCCAGCACCCGCGGCACCTTTTCCACGAGAAAGCTGGCCGTCAACGGGGTTGTTCCCTTTGCGGAAGCCAATGACCTCCGCTTTGGCTACAACACGAAATTTTCTCTTTCCTATCTGGCCGACCGGGAGACCGGAGAAGAATTTTATTTTTACCTGCAAAAAGGTAAAAATACCCTTTCCCTGGAAGTCTCCCTCGGCGTGTTCGGCGGGCTGACCTCAAGAACGGAAGACGTGCTGGGCCGGCTAAACCGCATCTATCAGGAAATGATCGTCATCACCAGCACCTCCCCGGACAAATACCGGGACTACAAGCTGGGCGTCCTCATCCCCGACCTGTACCGGCGTCTGGCGGCGGAGCGGGATAACCTTCAGGGCATCGTGGACGACATCAACGCCATCAGCGGCTCCTTTACAAGCTCTACCTCCGTCCTCCGCATGCTCATCGTCAATCTGGACAAAATGGTTCAAAAACCGAACCAGATTGCCAGCTACCTGGCGGATTTCAAAAACAGCATGTCCGCCCTGGGCAATTGGATGATTTCCGTCCAGCAGCAGCCTCTGGAAATCGATTATTTCATTCTTGCTCCGGAGGGCTACAAGCTGCCTCAGGCGGAAGGCAGTTTTTTTCAGAACCTCCTGCACCGCCTCCGGGCTTTTATCGGATCTTTCAGCACAAAGTACAACGGGGATTGGGAAAAGACCGCGGGGGAATCAGCCAAGACCATTGAGGTCTGGGTGTCTACGGGACGGGATCAGTACAATATTCTGCGGAGGATGGTCAATGAGACCTTTTGCCGGGATAATCCCATCAACGTCAACCTGAAGCTGGTAGGCGCCGACGTAATTTTTCCGGCCACGCTGACAGGCAACGGTCCTGATGTGAATATTCAGGTCGCCGCCAGCACCCCCATCAACTTCGGCTATCGCGAAGGCGCCTGTGATTTGACGAAGTTTCCGGATTTTGAAGAGGTAGCGGCGCGGTTTTCCCCGGCCGCATTGGATACCTTCCGGTACAAGGGCGCCTGTTACGCCATCCCCGATCAGATGAGCTTCGACGTGATGTTCTACCGGACGGATATTTTCAGGGAATACGGCCTGGAGGTGCCCGCGACGCTCCACGATTTTCTTGCCGCCGTCCCCATTTTACAAAAAAACAACATGGATATTTATTTTACCACAGCTCCCCAGGCAATCCTCGGTGCAGTGGCTGTCTCGGGCAGCACCAGGAGTATCAATCCCGTATATGTGTCCCTGCTGTATCAGAATGGGGGAAGCCTTTACCGCAATGAAGGCGAGCGCGCCGACATCACCAGCAATGCGGGGATTCAGGCTTTCAAATACTGGACGGACTTGTATACGAAGCATAACTTTATTGTCCTGACGGATTTTGTCACGCGGTTCAGAATGGGGGAAATCCCCGTGGGCATCGTGGATTTTACCGTGTTCAACTCGCTGGCCGTGGGCGCGCCGGAGATCAAGGGCGACTGGGCCATGGCGCAAATCCCTGGAACGGTGCGGGAAGACGGCTCTGTGCGGTACGATACGCCGGTGACGGTCAGCGGCTCATTAATTGTCAAAAACATTGCGGAGAAAAAAGGAACGGTGGAGGAGAGCTGGGAATTTCTGAAGTGGTGGACCTCGGCGGAAACGCAGTATAACTTCGCCACGGAAATGGAATCCGTCCTCGGCCTGGCCGGGAGGTATCCCGTCGCCAACCTGGACGCCTTTGACAGGATAGCCTGGGGACAGAACAATCTGGCGGTGCTCAAGGAAAGCCTCAAATGGATCCGCACCGTACCCCAGGTGCCCGGCAGCTATATTACCGGCCGCGTCATCGAAAACGCCTTCCTCTCCGTTGTGACGGAAACAAGCAATTTAAACCCCACCGATGCCATCTACAAAGCGGTTGACCAGATCGACCAGGAGCTGGCAAACAAGCGCAGAGAGTTTCATATCCAATAGAGAGGGGAGGGAGCGCAGTGGACGATAAAATACGTGCAAACGGAAGATACAATTTCAGGAAGAATAAAAACCTGTATCTCATGATGCTTCCGTTTCTGCTTTTGTTTTTTGTGTTTGTCATTTTGCCGGTGCTGGCGTCCATGGTATTCAGCTTCACCGACTTCAACCTGCTGCAGTTTCCCCGGTTTGTAGGCTTTGACAACTACCGGAAACTGCTTTTGAACGACGCCATCTTTATCACGGCCATCAAAAACACCTTTGTGATCGCCGTCATTACAGGGCCTGTGGGCTACCTCCTGTCCTTCCTGATGGCCTGGCTGATCAATGAGCTTCCTCCGAAAATCAGGGCCGTGCTGACGATTATATTTTACGCCCCCAGCATTTCCGGCAATGTGTATCTGGTGTTCACACTGATTTTTTCCAGCGATCCCTATGGATACCTGAATGCCAGGCTGCTGGACTGGGGTATCCTGGACACGGCCGTTTTATGGCTGCAGGATACGCGGTATATGCTGTTCATCGTGATCCTCGTCTCCCTGTGGATGAGCCTTGGCTTCGGCTTTTTGTCCTTCATTGCGGGCCTGCAGACCATTGACAAAACCCAATACGAGGCGGCGGAGGTGGACGGGATCACCAACCGCTGGCAGGAGCTCTGGTATATCACCCTGCCCAATATGACGCCGCAGCTGATGTTCGGCGCGGTAATGTCCATTACAAGCTCCCTCGGCGTGGGGGATATCACCGTTGCGCTGACGGGCTTCCCCAGCACGGGCTACGCTGCCCATACGATGGTGAACCATCTCAACGACTATGGCAGTATCCGTATGGAAATGGGCTACGCTTCTGCAATTGCCGTGATGCTGTTTGGAGTAATGCTGCTGAGCAACCGCGTGGTGCAAAGATTTATCCGAAGGGTGGGGACGTGATATGGCGGTAAAAGAGGCGGTAAAAGTGAACCCGGCCCGTTTAAAACGGAGCCGTGAGGCGATGGCAAGAGAAATACACATGTCCCGCGGCGGCTTTGTCCGTTTTTTCACCAACAAGCGGAGCACCCGTTCCATCGGGGGAAATATTTTGCTTATCCTGTTTCTTGTGCTGCTGGCGCTGATGTTTTTGTTTCCGGTGATTTTTATGTTCAACAACGCCTTTAAGCCGCTGCATGAGCTTTTGAAATTTCCGCCGGACATTTTTGTCAGAAATCCCACCCTGGATAACTTCCTCGACCTGGGCGAACTGTTCGCCAACTCCCTCGTACCCTTTTCCAGGTACATGTTCAATACGTTTTTTATCGTCATTGTGGGAACGGTGGGGCAGATCGTCATTGCGTCCATGGCGGCATATCCTCTGGCAAAATATGATTTTGCCGGCAATGAACTGGTGTCCAGGCTGATTGTCATGTCGCTGATGTTTTCCGCAGCGGTGACGGCAGTGCCCAACTATATCATCATTTCGAAAATGCTGTTGATCGACAGCTACTGGGCGATCATTCTGCCGGCCTTTTCCTCCACACTGGGCCTGTACCTGATGAAGAACTTTATGGCACAGGTGCCGTCGTCACTGATCGAAGCGGCCAACATCGACGGCGCCGGCGAGTTCGGGACGCTCTGGCGCGTGGTCATGCCCAGTGTGAAGCCGGCGTGGATCACGTTCTTTATCCTGTCCTTCCAGTCCATGTGGGGGGTGACGGGAGGGACCTTCATCTATGATGAAAGCCTGAAAACCTTGAGCTATGCCCTGGGACAGATCGCCAGTACAGGCATCGCCCGGCAGGGCGTCATGGCGGCGGTTTCCCTTGTGATGTTCCTGATTCCCGTTGTCATTTTCATTTTTATACAGAGCAATGTCATTGAAACAATGACCATGTCCGGCATGAAGGAATAGGAGGTGAGCGTGTCATGAAGCAGGAAGGGATAAAAAGTTCAAGGAAAACGGTAAAAACGAAATGGAATACGGCTCTGCGTCTGACGGCCGCCGCTTTGCTCTGCAGCGTGCTCATGGCTCAGGGCGTGTCTGCCGACCACATCACAAGCTATACATATAACCGCGAAGGAAAAGATGCGGACGATTACTTTGCGGCCCCCGCCCCTTGCCCGTATAACTATGAAAAAAGCATCCATGCCCGGGACCTGGGGGTGGACAGTCTGTACAAGCTCTCAAGCCTGTTCGTATCGGACGAGTATGTCTATATTTCGGCAGGGGCAAGCATTATCATTACCGACCATGATTTTCAAACAAAGCGGATCATCACCGGCTTTACGGATGACAGCGGCGAACAGGCGCTGACAGACATCAACGGTCTGTGGGTAACAGAGGAAGGGGAGCTATACGCCTGCGAGCCCGGGAGGGGACGTGTGCTGCATTTTAACAGCGACTGGACGATCAAGCGGATCCTGGGCAGGCCGGAAGGCATTGTGATCAGCGAAAGCGTGTCCTATCAGCCTTTGGAAATTGCCGTGGACAGCGTCGGACGCATGTATGTCGTCGCCAATAATATCTATGAAGGTATCGTGGAAATGAATGTGGACGGCACGTTTTCCCGTTACTTCGGAAAGGTAAACGTCAAATTCACAGCGGCCCAGCTCTTCTGGCGTACGCTGCAGACCGAGGCGCAGCGGGCTTTGTCGGCAGCGTGGCTCCCTGTAAACTTCAGTAATCTGACCATCGATAAAGAAGACTTTGTATATGCTACCGTAGCCGGCTCCGGAGAAAAGGAGCCCATCCGGAAGCTGAACGCAAAAGGGTCCAACATCCTCCGCTTTCCGGTCTCCACAGAAATCAAGCCCCATGGCGATTTGACCGTCAACAAGTATGGACAGAGCATCCCTACGGGCGAATCCACCATTACCACGGTGGACGTCAATGAATACGGCGTGTACGTTGTGCTGGATTCCAAACGCTCCCGCATTTTCGCCTATGATGAGGACGGATACATGCTCTATGCCTTCGGGGAAGCGGGGATTACCAGGGGACGGTTCCAGACGCCGGCGGATGTCAGGTTTATGGAGGATAAGCTGCTGGTGGCTGACCGCGGCAGCATGTCCATCGAAGTATATGCTTTGAACGATTATGGCCGCAGTATCCACCTTGCGGCCCAATACCAGGCGCAGTCCGACTACCGCGCTGCGGCGGCGGAGTGGGAAAAAGCGGTGGATTACAATCCCTCCTTCCAATACGCCTATGTGGGCATTGGCAAGGCGCTTTACCGGGATGGGGATTACGAAGCCGCCCGGCAATATTTTCTTCTGGGGCAGGATGTGGAATATTACTCCGAGGCGTATAAAAAAACAAGACAGAGCTTTGTCAGCGACAAGTTTGCAGGGATTGCCCTTGTGGCCGGCATCCTGGCGGTGCTCTGGATCGTCGCAAAGAGGTTGAAAAAGAGACGCTTGAGAACCGGAAGGGTGAGGGGGCTGAAGTGATGGATGAATGGATTCAAAGGCTGAAAGCGGTAAATCTCAAAGAAGATTTCATTACCTACCCGTTTTACATCATCTCCCGTCCCTTTAAGGGATTTGGCGATTTGAAATATGAAAGCCGGGGAAAGCCATACTTTGCCGTCGTGATGATGGTCCTGCTCAGCCTGTTCGCCGTTTGTGACGAGCTGTACAAAGGGTTTGTCCTGTCCGGCGGGTATTATGTAAAGGATAAAACCGTGAATACGCCCTATCTGATCCTCATGACACTTGCGCCGGTGGCGTTGTTCGTCGTGGGGAACTGGAGCGTGACCGCCATCACCAACGGCATCGGAAAAATGAAGGAAATATTCATGGTATACGCATATGCCGCCTACCCCAAGCTTTTGCTGGGAATCGCCGCCCTGGCCGTCTCAAACTTTGTCGCCGTGGACGAAGCGGCGTTTGCCCTGTTTTTCTACTCCTTCGGCTCGGTGGCCTTTGTGTTTTACCTGTTCATCGGTTTGACGGTCATCCATGAATATACCTTCGCGAAAGCAGTCCTGATGATTGTGCTGACAATAGCGGCCATGTGCATTATCGTATTTGTACTGGCGCTGTTTATGTCGCTTTCCAGGGAAGTGTTTACATTTATTCAAACAGTATATAAGGAAATCACATTAAAACTATAAAAGGGGGACAGGGGAGATGAGGAGGAAGAAAATATTGGCGGTCTTGCTTGCGGTTTTGTTCGTCTTTCAGACGCCGGTGGGTGTGTCTGCCGACGAAGCTGCGGCCGAAACAGCCGAAAACCCGTCCTCGGAAAGCATTTCGGTAGAAGGCGTCAAGAATGCGGAGGAGTACGCATTTTCCTTTGAAAGCATAGCCCAAAACAGTGAAGCGGAGCTGCTCATCGACAAAACCGTCAACGCGCTGCGGCTTGTTTCCAGGAAAACCGGCAAATATTTCGATACAAAGGTCATGAACGGACAAATCGGCAACGCCTTCATCCGGAACATACAAAAATCCGATTTTTCCGTTACGTATTACACCGATCTGGTCAATGCTTCCACGGTGACCATGGAAAACTATACCATGAGCGTCGCGTTGAAGCAGGTGGAGTACACCCCTCTCGACAACGGCATCCGGTGCAGCTTTGTCGTGGGAGAGCCGTCAAAGGTACAGCTCTCCATGTTTCCCATGTTCATCAGCAAGGAGCGGATGGAGGCATTAGTCCTGAAGCATCTGGATGATGCGCAGCGGGCGGAAATGCTTGGGTCCAGCGGCTACTACACCGAAACCAGCGATAAGTATATACGGAACTGGGAAGCCAAAAAAAAGGACGGCACTGCGACGAACGTTCCGATTCCCAAGCTCAGGAGGATGTATCAGTATTTCTATGAGCTGGGCGCATACAATCAGGAGGAACTGGCCGCGGACAATGCAGCATGGGGCCAGGAAGAGGTGAATACAAACATCACGTTGACAGTGGCGGTGGATTATTTGCTGGACGGCAAGGACCTGGTGGTCCGTGTGCCGATAGGGGAGATGGAGGTGGAAAGCCTGTATCCCGTTTCCGATTTGACGTTGACGCCGTATCTGCTGTCCGGCGACATCTATGACGAAGGCTATTTGTTTGTTCCCGACGGCTGTGGCGGTATCATCCGTTTCAACAGCGGCAACACTGCCGCCAGCGTGCTGTCCATCCCGGTTTACGGCCCGGATGTGCTTAACAATCCCTATTTCTATTCGGAGCCCTTTGTGCAGTCCACGCTGCCTGTGGTGGGCATGAAGAAAAACGGCGCCGCCATACTGGGGATCATTGAGGAAGGAGCGGAACTGGCTACGGTGACTGCCAACATCTCCGGAAAGGTGGATGAATACAACAAAGTCAACGTGAAATTTGACCTGTACCATATGGAAAAAATACCGCTGACCGTAGGCTCCGGCAATTTCGTACCCAAATATGCCGAAACCGGCTACAAGGGCAACCTCACCATGCGGTATAAGCTTCTGGAAGGAGAAGACGCCAGCTACACAGGCATGGCCAAGGCATATAAGAGCTATCTGCAGCAGAAGGGCGCCTTGAAGAAAAATCCCGTACCGGAGGATTCGCCGCTGTTTGTGGAAATGATCGCCAGCGTGCCGAAGAAAAAAACATTTTTGGGCATTCCCTATATGTCTTATACCAGCATGACCTCCTTTACCGAAGCCCGGGAGATTCTTGACGCTCTCAAAAAAGAAGGCGTAAAGAACACCGTTCTACAGTATACCGACTGGTCCAACGGGGGCGCAAACAATTCTCCCATCACCAATATCAAGGTGCTGGGCAGCATCGGAGGAAAGAACGGATTTTCCGGACTGCTTTCGTACACCCGGCGTGAAAACATTCCCTTTTTTCCCGCCTTCAAGCTGTTAACCGCTTATTCCACAAAGGGGATCAGCGGCAACAGGGATACCGCCCGGTTTTTGGACAATACCAGGGCTTTCCTGCCCCACTTTCACCTGGTCACGAGGCAAACGTCCCGTATCCGGGAATGGTTGATTTCCCCCGGCTTTTTGCCGGAATACATGGACAGGGTCCTGCGGGCGACGGAAAAACTGGGCATTGGAAATCTGGCGGTGGACAACGCGGGAGTACTGTTGTACGGCGATTACAGTAAAAAGAGGCAATTGCTGCGCTCCGACGCATTGGTGCAGCTCAGGCAGGCGCTGGATACCCTCGGCCGGGAGCGGAACCTGCTGTTTTCCAACGCCAACAGCTATGCCTACGTCTACGCGGGATATATTGCGGACGTGCCTGTTTACGACAGCGGCCGCCGGGCGGTGGACTTCAGCGTGCCCTTTGTGCAAATGGTGCTGGAAAATGATATCCCCTATTCCATGGAGGCCTTTAACCAGGACAGCTTGCAGGGCTTTGACCGGTATTTGCTGAAAGCGGTTGAGACAAAAAGCAATTTAAAATGGACCCTGACCTATGGAGATGAGAGCGAGTTCGCCGAAGCGTACCGTTCGGTTAATATTGCCATGAAGCCCTATTTTCAGACCAGGTTCAGCCGGTGGGAGGATAAAATCGGCGGGTATTACAATGCCTACAACGAGTTTTACCGGAAAGTCAGGAACGCCGAGATGAAAAGCCACGAGATCCTTCGCACCGACCTGGTCAAAGTAACGTATACAAACGGCCTGGCCGTCTATATAAATTATGGCGGAAAGGCGCAGACGGCGGATGGGTATGCGGTTCCGCCCCTTTCCTACGTGATAAAGGAAAAGTGAGGTGACGTGATGGTGAAACAACAGGCTGCAGGACAAAAAAACAGCGGATGGTATTACCGGCTGGCGCTTTCAAAAAAGACCTCCTTGTGGGGCTTGGTCTTCCTGGCGCCATGGCTGCTGGGGTTTTTGATGTTTTTTTTGAAGCCTCTCGCGGAGTCCATTTATTACAGCTTTAACGAGGTAAAGATCGTGGAGGGCGGGATTACCACGGAATTTGTCGGCCTGGGCAATTATGTGCAGGCCTTTAAGGTGGATACGGTGTTTAACCGGCTGCTGCTGACCATGATCGTCTCTACCCTGCCCCAGGTACTGATCGTGATCATTTTCTCACTGCTGGCGGCGCTGCTGTTAAACGGGAAATACCCCGGCCGGAGCATCGCCCGCACCATCTTTTTCATCCCCATCATCATGGGCACCAGCATCGCCGGCGCAAGCCTGGCGGGAAACGACATCATCAGCCGGGAGATTGCCGGAAACGACGGCATATCCGCCTTCGGCTCCGGAGTCATCCTGGACGTCCTGGCCAACACAGGACTTCCGACGGAAATCGTCAGCTATGTTTCCGGCGCAGTCAGCGGTATCTTTGCCATATTGGCTATTTCCGGGGTTCCGACCATCATTTTTCTTTCGGCGCTCCAATCGATTCCGCCCAGGCTGTACGAAGTAGCGGAAATTGAAGGCTCCTCGGCCTACGAGACCTTCTGGAAGGTGACCCTGCCCATGGTATCCCCCATGGTGCTGCTGTCCACGATTTACAGCATGATCGATGCGTTTTTCCGGCATAGTATCATGATCGACGGAACAAGGTACGGGATCATCAGCCAGATGTACAACGTTGCCTTCAGCCAGGCCAAATACGGTCTCAGCGCGGCCATGACGACAGTGTATCTGCTGGTGAACCTTATCCTTATCGGCATTGTTGCATTTTTAATTTCCAGGGTGGTGTTTTATTATGACTGATTCCGTATGGGCAGAGAACAGAAACACAGAGAACAGAAACATGGAAAACAGAGACAGGGGAGTCTCCGGAAAAAGATGGGGGAAAAAGAGGATTACCTTTGCCTATGTACAAAAGCGGAGCAAGCAAATTTTTATGGCGCTGTTCCGGTACGCGCTGATTATTTGCCTGTCCTATATGATCCTGTATCCGCTTTTGCAGATGATTTCCTACGCCTTAAAGCATCCTTATGAAATTGGCATGATGTCTTCGGTATGGATTCCGGACACCATCACGCTGGACAACATTAAAATCGCAGCCATTATCCTGCACTATCCAAAGGCGCTGATGTATACCTTCGGATGTACGTTTGTCGTCATGCTGCTGCAGATGTTTAACGCCGCCTTTGCGGGTTATGCCCTGGCAAGGCTGAAGCTGAAGGGAAGCGGTTTGTTCCTGGGACTGGTGGTTTTGACGATTATCGTGCCCCCTTCCTCCCTGATGCTTCCCCAATATGTTTTTTTCCGCAACTTTGATATTTTTGGTATTTTTACCCTCCTCACCGGCAGCAAGCTGAATTTGCTGGGCAAGCCGGTATCGATGTATCTGCTGGCAGCCATGGGGCAGGGATTGAGCGCAGGGCTTTTTGTGTACATCTTCCGCCAGTTTTTCCGGGGGATGCCAAGGGAGCTGGAGGAAGCGGCTTACGTAGATGGCGCGGGGATTTTGCGCATCTTCTTCAGCATCGTTCTGCCAACGGCCAGGCCCGCCCTGGTCACGGTGGGGATATTGAGCTTTGTGTGGAACTGGAACGACACGTATTTTCCCCGTTTGTTCAATCCGACTGACGATTATTTGCGTATCCGCATGAGCTCGCTGAGTGCGGTCAGCGGCGGTACGAGCAACGTGCAGCTTGCCATCGGCAACGCCGTTTCCGAAATACCGCCGGGCATTGTGAGGCTGACCACAAACCCGTACGATCTGTTGATTTTAACCGTTTGCTCTCTACTGATCATTCTGCCGCTGATTTTATTCTTTTTCATTGTGCAGAAGCAGTTTATCGAAGGCGTAGAACGGTCGGGGATTGTGGGATGAGCTTCATGAGGAGACAGGGTAAAACGGGAGGCCATGCGTGGGAATATTGAGAATATATTCGTGGAGATTAATACCGCCGGAGGTAGCGGCGGAATGGAGGTTGAGATGTCTGACGAGATCAAACAAGGCGTACACAATTACAGTGACGAAAAGGATTATGTAGTACCGGCGGACCCCCTGGTACGGGAGAGGCTGGAATGGTTCAAGGACCAGAAGCTGGGGATCATGATGCACTGGGGGCCGTATTGCCAGCTGGGCGTCGTGGAATCCTGGGCCCTGTCCGACAAGGACGGAGACTGGTCGCGGGGCGGCATAGACTGGGTCGGCGGCGATATGGAACTGTTTAAACGGCAATACGTCGGTTTGAATAAAACCTTCAACCCGGTGCGCTTTATGCCGGAGCAATGGGCTCAAATTGCCAGGGAAGGCGGCTTCAAGTACCTGGTGTTCACCACCAAGCACCACGACGGTTTTTGCATGTGGGACACCGGGACGACGGATTATCGGATTACCGGTCCGGAATGCCCCTACCGGGACAATAAGCACGCCGATATTGTAAAAGATCTGTTTGCCGCTTTCCGAAACGAGGGGCTGGGCATTGCCGCATATTTCTCCAAGGCGGACTGGCACAGCGAGTATTACTGGGCGGAGGGGCAGAAGCACAGCCGGTTCAAAAACCGGAATACCACCTACGATACCCGGGAACACCCGGAACTCTGGAACCGGTTTGTAGAATTTACCCATGAGCAGCTGCGCGAGCTGCTGATCCGGTATGGCAGGGTGGACGTATTGTGGCTGGATGCCGGCTGGGTTTGCCCGCAAAACAACCAGGACATCCGGCTCTGCGACATCTTGGAGGAGATACGGCAGACCACTCAGCCCGGCTTGATTGTGGCGGACAGAACCGTCGGCGGCGCTTATGAAAATTACGTCACGCCGGAGCAGACAATTCCTGAAAAGCCCCTCAACATCCCGTGGGAAAGCTGTATCACCCTCGGCACGTCCTTTTCCTTTGCCTATGGGGATGATTACAAACCGCTGCGAAAGGTGGCACATCTGCTCATCGATATCGTAGCCAAGGGAGGCAATCTGGCGTTGAACGTGGGTCCCCAGCCCGACGGACGCTTGCCGCGGCAGGCGCTGCGTTCCATCCGGGACCTGGGGGAATGGCTTAAGGTAAACGGCGACGCCATTTACGGCACAAGGCCCTGCGCACCCTACCGCGCCGGCCGTTTCGCCTTTACGGCAAAGGACGGCAGGGTATACGCGTTTTATCTCTATGCCGATGAAAACGAAGAGCCTGTTACCGAAGCAATCATTCCCACGGGCTTTGCCTGCCAGGGCGTAACAATGCTCGGCGGGGATGAAAAAATCGCCTTCGGCAAAACAGCAGGAGGCATAAGGGTGACCATACCCAAACGGGAGGGTAAAGCCCCCGTTTGCGACGTATTTGTTTTATCGGATACTACAGCGTAGTAGTGAGGATTCAAGATGGACCGGGCACGGGTGAAAATATGACGCTTCCGGGATAGGTTCCGGAAACGCAGGAAAGGGATATTTTCAGTGCCCCAAGCATTGACTGACCGGAGGAGACGGAATGACAAGGACAGGGAAGGATATTGACAGGCACAGGATTATCGCGTATTTAAGCGACGGCGGGATGTGGAGCGAAGAGGACATCGATGCGTTAAAGCTTACCCACATCAATTACGCTTTCGGACTTATACAAAACGGAAAAGTACACGGCCGGCATCTCAAAAAGCTGGATTCGCTCCAGCGGGCGAAAAGCAAAAACCCCGGGCTCAAAACACTCATCTCCATCGGGGGATGGGGGGCTGAAGGATTTTCTGATGCGGCTTTGACGGAAGAAAGCAGGGAGGTCTTTGCGGAAAGTGCTGTGAGCTTTATGGCGGAGCACGGGTTTGACGGGATCGATATCGATTGGGAATACCCGTGCTGCGCCCAGGCGGGGATCACAGCAAGACCGGCGGACCGGGAGAACTTTACGCGGCTGCTGAAGGCGGTAAGGGAAAAACTGGAGCAGCGGGCAAAAGCGGGGAGTGAAAAACCATTGCTTACCATTGCGCTGGGGGCAGGCAAAAAGTATATCGAGGATATAGAAATGGAGCGGATACACCCATTGCTGGATTTTATCAATGTAATGGCCTATGACATGTGGGGGAGCTTTACAAGCATCACAGGACACCACGCAAACCTGTTTTCTCCATGGGGGGACATGCGGGACATAAGCGGAGATCTGGCAGTCAGCCTTCTTCTTGCTACAGGAGTCCCGGCGGAGAAGATCATCCTGGGCGCAGCTTTTTACGGCCGCCTGTGGGAAAAGGTCAGGAATGAAAACACCGGACTGCATGAGGAAGCCGGGACGACAGGCCGCAGAACGCTGAATTATTCCGAGCTGGCAGAAAAGTATATCGGCCGGAACGGTTTCACCCGGTACTGGGATGACTCTGCGAAAGCGCCTTACATGTTTGACGGCAGTACGTTCATCTCCTATGAGGATGAACAGTCTCTGGAGCATAAGGCAAACTACGTAACCAGAAGAAACCTGGGCGGCATGATGTTCTGGGAGTACCCGCTGGACCGCACCGGGCGGCTTTTAAATAAGATTCATTCCGTTTTAGGCCGGGAGCGACACACCTAAGTATGTGCATGTCAAGGGGACAGGTACATTGACATTAGAGTGTCAACCTGCTGCGCATGTCAACGCACCTATCCCCTTGACATTGTCCCCTTGACATGTGGACCAAGTTTTTTCATACCAATGGCATAAAAAATTTCAAATAAAAGATGGAGAAGGAAAGGAAGTGACGCTGTGAAGCTTGAGCCTGTGAAGGAAACGCCAGTTGACTTTGCCCCCAGGCATTATCTGTGCAAAAGGGCGAAGGAAAAGCCGGCCATCGACGGCAACCTTTCCAAAGCTTTCTGGAAGGATGCACCGTGGAGTGTGTCAAGGGGACAGGTACATTGACATTAGAGTGTCAACCTGCCGCGCATTGTCAAGGGGACAGGTACATTGACACTAGAGTGTCAACCTGCCGCATGTCCCTTTGACATGCAGGTCATAGCTGCCGGACGGCCAATGGCTGCTCCCGTGTCAAGGGGACAGGTACATTGACATTAGAGTGTCAACCTGCCGCGCATGTCAACGCACCTGTCCCCTTGACATTGTCCCCTTGACATGTGGACCAAGCTTTTTTATACCAATGGTATAAAAAATTTCAAATAAAAGATGGAGAAGGGAAGGAAGTGACGCTGTGAAACTTGGGCCTGTGAAGGAAACGCCAATTGACTTTGCCCCCAGGCATTATCTATGCAAAAGGGCAAAGGAAAAGCCGACCATCGACGGCGACCTTTCCAAAGCTTTCTGGAAGGATGCGCCGTGGAGTGAGGATTTTACAGATATTGAGGGGGAACGGAGACCAGTCCCGCCCAAAAAAACAAGGGTGAAAATACTGTGGGACGACCGTTGCCTGTATATCGGCGCGGAAATGGAGGAAGACCGGATATGGGCTACGCTTACCGAAAGGGACAGTGTCATATTTAACGACAATGATTTTGAAATGTTTATTGACCCGGATGGAGACACGCATAATTATTATGAGTTTGAAATGAATGCGCTGAATACGATCTGGGATCTATTCCTCACAAAGCCATACAGGGACAACGGAAAGCCGGTGAACAGCTGGGACATCCGGGGGATTGAAACGGCGGTCCATATCCGGGGGGAAATAAACAACCCCCGGGCGCAGAATGCCGGTTGGAGCCTGGAAGTTGCCATGCCGTGGAGCGTGTTAAAGGAATGCGCTTCCGGGGGAAGAGCTCCGGAAACCGGTGAGTACTGGAGGATCAACTTCTCCAGGGTAGAATGGCGGACGGAAGTGGTGGACGGCAGCTATGCCAAATGCATCGATCCCGCTACCGGAAAGCCATATCCTGAAGACAACTGGGTATGGTCTCCCACGGGGGTCGTCAACATGCACTATCCGGAGTTATGGGGATTTGTCGTTTTTACCGGAGAGGCGGTGGAGTTTGCAATTCCACGGGACGAGATCATCAAATGGGAACTGAGGAAGCTGTATTACCGGCAGCGCAGTTACTATGCGGAAAACGGCAGGTTCTGCGACCGCTTTGAGGAAATCAAGGGGAACGACCGATGGACAGTGTGTCCGAAAATCGAGATAACCAGCAGTCTTTTTCAGATATCGGCCCCCTCGGAGGACGGCAGGGGCCGGCTCAATATCCGGGAAGACGGAAAAACATGGAGAGAAGGTTGAGAAATGGTAGAAGGTGTATTTCATTTTGAGAAGGAAGATCCGGCAGACAGGGAATATCCATCCGTCATCGAAGCGAAGTTCAGGCAAAAAAAGGAGATTGCTTCCCGGAGAGAGCGTCAGCTCTTCGGCATATTTGACGGGACACTGACGGAAGAAGAGGAAGCGGCGCTGAAATTTCTCTTTGCCTATATGCCGCTGAATGATCTGGCCGACTATGACGGGGGGCTTTTCCTCAAGCACGTGAGAGAAACATTCCGTATCCGCAGGCTGCTGCCCTGGGGGGAGAAGATACCCGACCGGATATTTCTGCACTTCGTCCTTCCTTACCGTGTCAATAACGAAAATATCGAGGATTACCGCGGCGTTCTTTTTGAAGCCCTTTACGGCAGGATAAAGGACTTGCCCATGACGGAGGCCATCCTTGAAGTAAACCACTGGTGCCACGAAAAGGCAAGCTATATCGGGTGCGATCCGCGCACCTCATCCCCGCTTTCGGTGATCCGCAGAGCCCTGGGACGCTGCGGCGAAGAATCCACCCTGGCCGTAGCCGCCCTGCGCAGCGTGAGAATACCGGCCCGCCAGTGTTATACGCCCCGGTGGGCGCATTGTGATTCCAACCATGCCTGGGTGGAAGCCTGGGCGGACGGGAAGTGGTATTATTTCGGCGCATGCGAGCCTTATCCCAGGCTGAACGGCGGCTGGTTCAAAGATCCCGCCCGCAGGGCCATGCTGGTGAATACCCGCATTCCCGGCAATTATTCCGGGCCGGAGGAAACCACGCTGGCCCATGCCTGGTATACCGAAATCAACCTGCTGGGAAATTATGCGCCGTCAAAAAAGATTACCGTGAAGGTGAAGGATGAGGAGGAAAATCCCGTACCGGGTGCGGAGGTTCATTTCCAGGTATACAATTCCGCAGCATTCTCAACCATTGCCCGCCTTACCGCCGACGACAGGGGGGAGGTCTCCCTGACGACGGGCCTGGGAGATCTGCTGCTTCATGCGGCAGGAGACGGCGTATGGGGATTCGGGAAAGCGGAAGCTGCAGAAAAGGACTATTTTGAGCTGACTGTCTCCGGGAAGCCTCCGGTTGGCGGAACGCTGGAACTGGATATGGTGCCGCCCCGGCAGACGCATGCCGGAGATGAGGAACCGCCGGAGGAAGAAGTCAGGCGGAACGACCGGAGACTCAAGGAAGAGGATGCCATCAGGGCAGAATATGAGGCCACCTTCCTGGGTGAAGCCCGGGCGCGGGAAATTGCGGCTGCATTGTCTCTCCCCGCGGACCGGGTATGGAAGGTCCTTGAGAAAGCCCGGGGCAACAGCCATGAAATTGCAGCCTTTCTCAGGGAGGAGGCTCCCGGCTGTGGAGAGTGGGCTCTCATACTACTGGAAAGCCTTGCGGAAAAAGATCTGACCGATACCTTCCGCCCCGTCCTTAAGGATCACCTGTACGGAGCAACTGCTTTTCAAGGAAAATACGACGATCCGGTCTACACGGACTTCATCCTGTGTCCACGGGTCGCCCATGAGATGCTTGGCGAGTATCGGGCATTTTTCAGACAGGCGTTTTCCGGGAAGGAGCAGGAAGACTTCCGGCAGCAGCCTGACCGTCTGGTGGAATGGGTAAAAAGCAATATACAGGTGCTGGAGGGCTATACTTACTACCAGGGATCGGCAACGCCAAAAGGAAGCTGCCAGCTTGGAAAAGCGGACAGGACATCCCGGGATATCGCTTTTGTCGCCATGGCCAGAAGCTTTGGCATACCCGCCCGTTTACAACCTGCCGATCAAAGGCCTCAGTTCCTGACGGAGCATGGCTGGAACGACGCAGCGCTGGACAGCCCGGACATTCCGGGAGAAAGGCGTGAAAACTGCCGGGCTTCAGGCGTTTCCCCCGGCACACCCGGCAGGATCAGGCTGCTAAAAGATCCGGCATATGAGGGGAAAGCCGAATATTCTACCAATTTCACCCTGGCCCGTTTTGATAAAAACCTGTACAAAACCCTGAACTTTCATGGAACGGAATGGAGTGAATTTGAGAAATCCGTCGAGGTGCTGCCCGGAAGCTACAGGATGATTACCGGAAACCGCCTTGACGATGGGACAGTCCTGGTCCGCATGACGGTTTTTTCCGTTCAACCCGGAGAAACTGCTCAGGTGGCGCTCATCTTCCGACAGACGGAAAGCAGCGCTCTTGTTCTGGGAACCGTTCCCGAAGAATTTACTTTCACCCTGGCGGGTGGGAGCGTGAGAAGCCTTCGGGAGGTGTCCCTGGAGCGTGGAATGGTTGCAGCCTGGATCAAACCCGACAAAGAGCCCTCCAGGCATTTGCTCCGGGAGTTGCGTGAACTGTCGAAGGAGCTTGAAGCCTGGGGAGGACCGGTATTCCTGTGTGTCTGTGACGACATGCAGGAATACCCGGTTGCCGGGGATATATTTGCCGCGGAGATTTACAGGGGTCTTCCGAAACAGGCGTGTTTCGGCATGGATATAGGCTCCGAGGGCCTGAACGCATTGACGTCCATGCTTCAGGAAAAGCCCGGGACGGATTTCCCGCTGGTTGTTGTCATTGATCCCGAGAGACAAATCAGGTATCTATCCACGGGCTACAAACTGGGGATCGGAACGGAAGTGGTTAAGACTTTGAAGCTGCTGGAAGCCGGTGAAACCGGAGCGGGTCCGGCAGCTGATTGACGTAGATTGCATTTGCGGACGCGCAACGCGCGCCCCTACACTTTTCATATTCAGGTGTGCTGCTATGCAGCAGGGACATTGGTATGAAAAAGCTTGACCAGGCGGGAAGGTATTACAACATGAGAGGAGTTTATTTATGGATAAGAACCAGACCATCATCGGACCTGCTTTGACGAACATTCCATGGGAGGAGAAACCGGAGGGCTGCAGGGATGTAGTATGGCGGTCAAACAGGAATCCCGTCATTCCGAGGGACCTGCTGCCCGACTCAAACAGTATATTCAACAGTGCCGTAGTTCCCTTCAGGGGAGAATTTGCCGGTGTTTTCCGCTGTGATGATACCAGGCGCCAGATGCGGATTCACAGCGGAAGGAGCAAGGACGGCATCCACTGGGAGATCAATCCCGGCCGGATCCGGTTCTTCTGCGACGATCCGGAAATCGGAAATTTCAAGTATGCCTATGATCCGCGGGTATGCTGGCTGGAGGACCGGTATTACATCACATGGTGCAACGGCTATCATGGGCCGACGATTGGCGTGGCCTATACCTATGACTTTGAAGAGTTCCATCAACTGGAAAATGCATTCCTGCCTTTTAACCGGAACGGGGTCCTGTTTCCTAGAAAAATCAATGGAAAGTACGCTTTGCTCAGCCGTCCCAGCGACAATGGGCATACTCCCTTTGGCGACATTTTCTACAGTGAAAGTCCGGACATGACACACTGGGGCCGCCACCGCCATGTGATGTCCCCCTGCGGGTCATGGCAGAGTACCAAGATCGGCGCGGGACCCACACCCATAGAAACTTCCGAAGGCTGGCTCCTGATCTACCACGGGGTGCTTACCTCCTGCAACGGGTTTGTGTACCATATGGGAGCGGCCATCCTGGACATCGACGAACCCTGGAAGGTCAAATACAGGACGGAGCCTTACATACTTTCGCCCCAGAAGCTATATGAGTGTGTGGGAGACGTGCCCAATGTAGTATTCCCGTGCGCGACGCTGTCAGACGCAGCTACAGGCCGCATCGCCGTTTATTATGGCGCCGCCGACACGGTGACTTGTCTTGCATATGCGCAGGTGGACGAATTGATCGCGTTTGTCAGGTCGCATTCGCTTGTTTGAAAAACGCGAGGATCGCTACTTTTGCATTGCAGCCGCCTGGCTTTCTTCCCAGAGCATTTCCATGATTTCCTTTTTAATGGAGGTGTACTGCGGCAGCAGCATTGACTGATGACTGCGGGGATGAGGGATGTCTACGCTCAGCGCAGCCCTTATCCTTCCGGGCCTCCTGGACATGACATAGATGTTGCCTGCAAGGAGTACTGCTTCGTCAATGTCGTGGGTAATGAAAAGGATGGTGGTTTTCTCCTTCTCCCAGACAGAGACGAGCAGTTCCTGCATGACCACTCTGGTCTGCGCGTCAAGAGCTCCGAAAGGCTCATCCATCAGCAGCACTTCAGGCTTGTTGGCAAGCGCCCGGGCAATCGCTACGCGCTGCTTCATCCCGCCGGACAGGGCTTTTGGAAGAGCATTTTCAAACCCTGTCAGCCCTACCATCTCAATATAATGCCGGGCAATCTCTTTCCGCTCCTGCGTATTGACGCCTTTGATCTTCAAGCCGAATTCCACGTTTTTCTGTACGGTCAGCCAGGGAAACAGGGTATAGGTCTGAAATACCATACCGCGGTCTGCTCCGGGGCCGGTGATTTTTTCCGTGCCGTTGATGGTGACCGATCCGCTGCTGGCGGTTTCCAGGCCGGCAACGATATTCAGGAGCGTCGATTTGCCGCACCCGCTGGGACCAACGATGACGGCGAACTCGTTTTCACCGATCTCCAGATTGATATCGGACAAAGCGTTCAAACAAGAGTTAGCATTGCTTCTGTCGACAAAGGTTTTGCCAACATCCTTTAAGGCCAGCTTTACCATGTTATCCACCTACCTTTTCACGCCAGGGCACAATGATTTTGGTCAGCCACTTGAACAGGTAATCCGTCCCGAGGCCAACCAGCCCGATGATGATAAGCCCTGCGAATATCCTGTCGGTCGCCAGAAAGCGCTGGGCTCTCAAAACCATATACCCCAGGCCGGAATTAGCTGCGACAAGCTCGGCCACAACAAGGTAAGTCCATGCCCAACCGATGGTGATCCTGAGATTGTCCATGATACCGGGCATGGAGGCGGGGATCAGGACCATGTGATAGGTCTGCCATTTGCTGGCCCCCAGCGTTGCGGAGGCTCTCAGCAAATCCCTCTGTACGCCTGAAACAACGTCGCTTACCATTAGAACCAATTGAAAAAAGGTTCCGAGAAAAATAATAACGAATTTTTGCAGGTCGCCGATGCCGAAATACAGTAGGGTCAAAGGCACCAGGGCAACCACCGGCAAATAGCGCGCAAAGTCGATGATCGGTTCGACCAAAGCTTCCGCTTTTTTGGAGGTTCCGATCAGCATTCCCAGAGGAACTGCCGCGACAACTGCCAAAGCCCAGCCAACCATTACGCGGTATATGCTCGCAAGGGTATACGGAAGCAGGACTCCCTCCCTGTACATATCGACAAAGGAGAGCAGTACGGCGCCCGGAGAGGGCAGGAAAACCTTGTCTACCGCCCCTCCGTAAGTCAAAAGGCACCACGCCGCAATGAGTATGCCCAGCGTGGAAAAAGTCAGCGCCTTGTATGTATTTGCCTGTTTGAAAGCGGTTCTGGATAATTTGTTGAGCGCCATTTTATTTTGCAGCCTCTTTCACGTATTTATCACTGATAAGCTTGTCGATTTCCAGATCTTCTTCGATGATGCCATTTTCCTTCCAGAATTTGCTTGCCGTCTCCGCCAGCTTGTATATGCTGTTCTCGGCGCTCTTGTCAAAGAAAGCCAGATTCTCTTCTTTACCTAAAAAGGAAACTCCCTTTGCCATGTCGGCAATTTCCGTTTTTTCCAGTCCGAAAGCCTTTGCCATGATTTCATTTCCCTCGTCGGAGTTGCTCTTATAGTAATCGATGGCGTCAAACCAGGCTTTTGTAAGTCCGGTAACGGCTTTGGGATTCGCTTCCGCAAAGTCCTGCCTGAGGGTGATTACATCCACGATGGTGCCGGGAAAGTCCTTGCTGCTTACCAGGATATGGCCGCCGTCCCTCTGGGAGGCATTTGTCAGCCAGGGCTCCCAGGATACCGCCGCATCCAGTTTTCCCGCTACAAAAGCCGCACCGGCGTCTCCGGCGCTCATTTCTTGAATTTCGACATCCGCTTCGGTAAGCCCGTACTTCTGCAGCACCGTCAGAAAGAAGAAGTAGGAGGTGGAGGATTTGTCCAGGCCTACGCTGGCTCCCTTCAGCCCCGCAACATCGGAAATCTCCTTCTTTGCAATGATGCCGTCGCCGCCGGAGGATTCATCCATGGCGAGGATAAACGTCTCAGGAGTACCTTTGGCAAAATGGATTACTTCTCTGTCCAGTACGTTGCCCAGGCCCTGGATCTGATTGGAAAACAAAGCCGCCGCATATTGCGATTCATCTTCGATGACCGTCAGCTCCGGTTCGATGCCGTACTTTTCGAAGAATCCCTTTTCCTGCGCGATGTAAAGCGGACCATAGCCTACCCAGGTAGCGTGAGCCAGCTTGAATTCAACAGGCTTTCCGCCTGAAATGTCCGGCCTGCCGCAGCCTGTCACGGCAAGTGCGATGAGTATAAGAACCGAAAGAATACCAAAAAATTTTTTCTGCATATTTGTCCCCCCAAATGTATTTAAAGCATAGTTTATTTTACATCATTAAAGCATTGCTTGTCTACGTTATAAATTCAGCTTGTTAAAGCGAAGCAATTCGTACCGGAATCGGATCTGACAAAAATGCTATTGGCCGGGTGCAGATTTCACAATATTTCCCTATGCGATTGTGTTTTCTATCCGCGGAGCTTATAAAGAAATTGAACAAAACTATTCGTTCGGTCGGGGTGCCTTGATCCTTGGAGACGCTGCATAAATTACGACATAATTACAGCACAGTAGAATTCAGAGTTCGCTCTTTATGATTGAAATAACGGAATCTCTCACAATCAGGTTATCGGACTTAACAATGACAGTGCCGGCCGGCTGACCGTTAATTTTTTTAACAATGGTCTCCATGGCGAGGCAGCCCATTTCTTCCTTGTCGATTCTGACGGTAGTCAATCCCGGCTCGTAATACCTGGAAAGCAAAATATCGTCAATGCCTATAAAGGAGATATCCTCCGGTACCCTTAAGCCTTTCTCCCGGGCGCACCTGATTGCGCCGATGGCGTATATATCCGCGGGACAAAAGATTGCCGTGGGGAGGGATGGGGTGCTTACTATCCGTTCCATGCATTTGTATGCGGAGTTCTCATCTGAAGCGTCTACCTGCATCCAGGCGGGCTGCAGCTGTAGATTTGCTTCTGCCAGGGCATTTCTGAAGCCTGTGAAAGTCTGGAGGTAAAAATCCGGGATGTAGCTTGAACCGATAAAACCAATGTTCCGGTGCCCATGAACGATGAGGTATCTGGTCGCCACAAGGGAGGAAACCTCATAATCCGCATTGATACAGGCAGTATCTTCACTGTAGGAATGGGCGTCTGCAATGACATAAGGGATGCCGTGCCGGTCTACTTCATTCAGGATGGATTTTTCGGTATCCTGGAGAAAGATAATCCCATCGGTATCCTTCTGCTTGATGATTTGTATGGCGGGAGGACCAGGTCCCCATGGGATTGGCGAAGAAAGAGGAAACGAATATGAAAGGAAGTGCCGGCAATGAAAAGAATCAAAGCTGCAATTATCGGAATGGGATACATCGGGGTCAGTCACATCGAGGCAATAAGACGGATCGGTTTTGCGGAACTGGCGGCAGTTGCCGATGTCAATGGAGAACTGGCAAGAAAGAAGGCCTCGGAACACTTTATACCGAAATGCTATAACACCGTCGAGGCGCTGTTGGCCGACGATGAGATCGAAGTGGTCCACAACTGTACGCCCAATAACCTTCACCTGGAAATAAATGAAAAGATCATCCGGGTGGGAAAGCATATTTTTTCATAAAAACCGCTGTCCAAGACAAGCGAAGAGTCGGCTCGGATGCTTGAATTATTGAAGGCCAATAAAAAGATTGTCCATGGGATCAATTTTATTTACACGATGAATGCCCTGGTGCAAGAGATGAAAAACAAGGTGAAAAACGGTGAAATCGGCGTGCCTAAGCTGGTTCACGGCTCATACCTTCAAGACTGGCTTTTGTATGAGACAGACTATAACTGGAGGATTGAGCCCGAGATAAGCGGGCCGTCAAGATGCATAGCAGACATAGGCCCCACTGGATGGATGCCGTTCAGACCATTACCGGCGCGAAGATCACCGAGGTCTGCTCCGATCTTGTAACGGTTATTCCGGTAAGAAAAAAACCAAAAACACAGGTTGGAACCTTCCCTTTGAACATAGATGCCGAATACGAGGAAAGGCTCATAACTACAGAGGATTACGGAGCTGTTTTGTTTAAAATGGATAACGGCGTCCATGGCGTATTTCATGCTTCGGAAGTAAGCGCAGGCAGAGGCCGTGAATAGTGTAACGAATCATCCTTCGATGTCTCGGGACCGTTACACTATTCACGGCCCCAGGGGCTAAAGGAGTAGCTGGCAGAGGCTGCTACCTGAATTTTGAAATCGACGGTACCAAAGCGGCCATGTACTGGAATCAGGAAACTGCAGATCAGATGTGGATGGGTTTTAGGGACAGGGACCGGATAATAATCAAGAATTTTTTATTTATTGCTTGCGCAAAACACTATAGATCGTAGAGTGAAAAAATGCATTGACACATATTGCCGCCTCATGATATACTTAAAGCATAAAGGGGAGTAGCTTATAAGCTGTAAAGCCAACAACCGGCGTTTATCGATTGCCTGGCTTTATACTCCGGAACGGAAAGCAAGACCTTTAATATAATTCGGAATTTGCCGGATCGTATTAAAGGCTTTTTTCGTTTTATAACTATATTTTAGAGGAGACATCGAAGATGATAGAAATGCACAGACAGCCGGGGGATATCCCCTTTCATACCTGGACGGAGCAGGAAGCTCTGGAATACTTGAATTCCGGCTATGAAGGGATTAATGACGAGGAGGCTGTAAAACGGACGCAGGTTTACGGTAAAAACGAGCTGGAGGAAGGAAAGAAAAAAACGCTTTTGGGCATGTTCCTAGAGCAGTTCAAGAACGTAATGGTCATCATACTCCTGATTGCCGCCGCAATTTCAGGATTTATGAGTGAACTGACCGATACCATCATTATTCTTCTGGTGGTTATAATTAACGCCGTACTGGGAGTCATGCAGGAAAGCAAGGCGGAAAAGGCGCTGGCAGCCTTAAAAAAGATGTCTTCTCCCCATGTGAAGGTTAAAAGGGCCGGCGTCGTGAAGCAGATAAATACGGAGGCGGTTGTGCCCGGAGACATTGTCCTGCTGGAAGCCGGGGATTATGTTCCTGCAGATATGAGGCTCCTGCAGTGCGCAAGCTTGAAAATAGAGGAAGCCGCTTTAACCGGTGAATCGGTTCCGGCGGAAAAGATTGTGGCAAAAATAGACGGGGAGGATATTGTCATCGGCGACAGAAGGAATATGGCCTATTCCGGAAGCAGCGTAACCTATGGAAGGGGAACGGGAGTCGTCACTGCAATCGGAATGGGCACCGAGGTCGGCAGGATCGCCAGCCATCTGTCCAACAGCGAGTCCCAGGAAACACCGTTGCAAAAGAAGCTGGCCGAGATGAGCAAGTACCTTACCTTTGGGATCATCGGGATCTCGGTTGTCATCTTTCTTGCAGGCATACTGCAGGGAAGGAACTACTTTGAAATGTTCCTGACGGCTGTCAGCCTTGCTGTAGCTGCTATCCCGGAAGGGCTGCCTGCCGTGATCACCATTGTATTGGCCATCGGCGTCCAGAAGATGGCCAGGAGGAACTCCATTGTAAGAAAGCTGTCGGCGGTGGAAACACTGGGCAGTACGGAAATCATATGCTCCGACAAGACAGGGACGCTGACGCAAAACAAGATGACCGTCAAGGAAGTTTATACCGATGGGGGCATACAGGGAGCCGAGGGTTTCACTGAGGAAAACAAAAGCTTTGCCATCTTTACCCATTCCCTGGTGCTGTGCAATGATTCAAAAGCTTCCAGAACCGACAGGGATACGGTAAGCTTCATGGGCGATCCCACAGAAACGGCCCTGGCTTATTTCGCTTCTTCAAAGGGGATCCAGAAGGACGCCATCGACAGGCTGGCACCAAGAATAAATGAAATACCCTTTGACTCTGAAAGAAAGCTGATGTCAACAGTGAATCAGATCAACGGCATCTACAGGGTTATTACCAAAGGTGCGCCGGATGTGCTGCTGGAAAGGTGTGACAGGATACTTTTAAACGGAGAAATCAAGGCACTTGCCGAAAAGGACAAAAATGCTATCCTGGACGCCAACAGGAAGATGGCTGGCAAAGCGCTAAGAGTGCTTGCAGTAGCCATCAAAGATATGGAAGAAGTCCCGGAAAAACTGACAAGCGGTAACACGGAGAGCGAAATGGTATTTGTAGGTCTTGTGGGCATGATCGACCCTCCAAGGCCGGAGGTGAAAGAGGCGGTCAGGGTTTGTGCCGAAGCGGGAATTCGGCCCGTCATGATCACAGGCGACCACAGGGACACGGCTGCGGCCATTGCCATGGAGCTTGGAATTATCAAGGACGAGAATGAGGTTATTACAGGCAGTGAGCTGAATAAGATAAACGACGAAGCGTTTGACGACCTGGTTGTCAAATACTCGGTATATGCAAGGGTATCTCCCGAGCATAAGGTAAGAATTGTTAATGCGTGGAAGAAGCGGGGCAAGGTTGTCGCCATGACCGGCGACGGTGTCAATGATGCGCCTGCCCTGAAGGCTGCCGATATCGGAATAGGCATGGGCATTACAGGGACGGATGTCGCCAAGGGCGTATCCAACATGGTGCTGGCGGACGACAATTTTGCCACCATTGTTATTGCGGTGGAAGAAGGCCGGAAAATTTACAGCAATATCAGGAAAGCCATACAATTCCTGCTTTCTTCCAACCTTGGAGAGATCGTTACATTGTTTGTCGCGACCATGCTGAACTGGACCATCCTTTTCCCGATTCATATTCTCTGGGTAAACCTTGTTACCGATACCTTGCCGGCATTGGCCCTGGGAGTTGAAAAGGCTGAAAAAGATGTGATGAGGCAAAAGCCAAGAAAGGCAAAAAGCAGCTTTTTCTCCGACGGGATCGGATTCAGCATCATCTACCAGGGAATATTCAAGGGCATGCTGACGCTTGCCGCATACATTATCGGCAAGAGCCTGTACTCCGAAGAAATCGCCATAACAATGGCGTTTGCTACCCTGGGACTCATACAGCTGACGCATTCCCTGAATGTGCGGTCCAATACCAAATCCCTTTTCAAACTAGGGGTATTTTCCAACCCGTACCTGATTGGCGCGATTGCTGTTTCCGCACTCCTTCAGGTGGTTGTAATTATTGTTCCGTTCTTTAATGAGATATTCAGGGTTCAACACCTTAGTCTGGAGCAGTGGGGGATTGTTCTGGCAGCATCCCTTGCCATCATTCCCATCGTCGAGGTGGCAAAGGGGCTTCATAAATTGAGGATGAAGGAAAACGTATCGATGGTTCATAACAAGTAGTGCTGCAAGCAGACCTTGATCCAACGGCATTGAATGAGCCTTCCGGAAATAGCGCCGACGCTTCGGCCCGCTATTTCCGGAAGGATGGATAAAAGGTTCTGCCGCAGCAGGAGGAGGGATCCGTATGAAAATGAAATTGGGGCTGTATTTTGGATTTTTCGTATTGTTCACCTTTGTTTTTTCACAGATAGCCTTTCCTTTAAGCGCCAGGGTTACCGGCATCCATGTGAGGAATGCCGGCAGCGCCGGGAGCGTACCGGTATTTGATGCTATCCGCAGCAATGCTGGCAATTCGCAAAGCATGTCCTACGAGTACCTTGTCAAAGATGCTGTTTTTGAAGAGGCAGCAAACCATCACTTTATTGAATATGAAATTAACGTGGAAAGCACAGGCCTAATACCGATCGATATTCTGAACAGCAAAATAACTGTGAAGGACAAATATAAAGACCGCGTCCTTGTGAGGGCCATAGAACCGTATGAGAAGCAGGTGTCGGCAATAAAGCCTTCCAATAAGCGCTTCATGGTTCTCATTGATGCAGACGGTATGACACCGGTGGAATTACGTAAAATGATAAGAAGCATTGATGTTCACATCACCTGGAAGCCGGCAGTAGGCCGGGAGCGGGTAAACAAGGTGTATTTGCCCGAAGAGGCTTTTGCTTTTTGATTTTTTCCCGGGGATAAATCCGGTTGTTGTTACCGTTTATGCGGACGCAATGTGCCCCTCCAGTTGTAAGGAGGACGGCTATGAATAGAATCGCAAGGCCTTGTTTGCCCAGTATTGGCAATTTCCACAGGGGCCTTACGGATGTTAGGTACAGCCCTCGCCTCGTGTTTTCATATCCTGCGTCGATACGCCTTCATCGCGAATAGGTAAGCAACAACCATGATACCGATACACCACGCGAGGGCTATCCAGATATCGTTTCCGACTGGTTCGGAGTTCAGCAAAGCGCGTATCGTCTCCACGATGGACGTTACAGGCTGATTCTCCGCAAAAACACGGACGGCTTTGGGCATTGTTTCGGTCGGCACAAAAGCTGAACTGAGAAAGGGAAGGAAGAGCAGCGGATATGAGAACGAGGACGCGCCCTCCATAGATTTTGCCGTGAGCCCCGGAATGACCGAGATCCATGTCAGCACAAGCGTGTAAAGTGCGAGTAGTCCCGCTGCCGCGAGCCAGTTAAGTATTCCCGTGCTTGAACGGAAGCCCATAATAAGCGCAACGAGGATAATAATAACGACGGTAAGCATGTTGGACACAAGAGAGGTCAGCACATGACTCCATAGAACCGACGAGCGGCTGATAGGCATGGAATTGAACCGCGAGAAAAGCCCTTTCTGCATATCCATAAACAGCCGAAAGGCGGTGTAAGCTATGCCGGACGCAATTGCCATCAACAGTATGCCCGGCAGTTGGTAATTAATATAATTCACATCAGCGTCCATACTCATTTTTACCGCGCCACCGAACACATAGACAAACATCAGCATCATCGCAATCGGCGTTAGCGCGACCGTGATAATCGTGTCCGGGCTGCGCAATATGTGCTTCATTAAGCGCCCGGTCAGTACGACTGTGTTGTTATTCATTTTGTTTGACCTCCTTTACCGATAATTGCGAGGAAAATCTCCTCAAGTGTCGGCTGTTTTTCGATATATTCTTTTTTTGCGGGCGGGAACAACTTTTTAAGTTCTTCAAGCGTCCCGTTAGCGATAATTTTGCCCTCGTTCAGGATCGCGATTTTGTCGGCAAGCTGTTCCGCTTCATCTAGATACTGCGTTGTGAGCAGTATCGTCACACCGCTGCCGGCAAGCTCCTTAACAGTTTTCCAGACCTCAAGCCGCCCCTCGGGGTCAAGTCCGGTTGTCGGTTCGTCAAGGAAAATGAGCTGCGGCTTTCCTATAAGGCTCATCGCTATATCCAGCCTGCGTTTCATGCCTCCGGAATACGTACCTGCCCGTTTGTTTGACGCGTCAGTAAGCCCAAAGCGCTTGAGCAGGCCGTCGGTAACTTGGGCTGGCTTTGCAATGCTGCGTAGTTTAGCAATCAGCAGGAGATTTTCCTGCCCGGTCAATATCTCGTCTACAGCGGCGAACTGCCCGGTCAGGCTGATATTTTCGCGCACCTTTCCCGGCTGACGCGAAACGTCAAAGCCGCAGACGCTCGCGGTTCCTCCATCAGATTTCAGAAGTGTCGAAAGGATGTTGACCGTCGTGGTCTTGCCCGCACCGTTGGAGCCGAGCAGCGCGAAAATCTCGCCGCGCCGGACTTCAAAATCGACGCCCTTTAGGACTTCTGTGCCCTTGAAAGACTTTCGCAGACCTTTCACTTCAATTGTTTTTTCCATCCCGATATCCCCCTTTCACTTTGTTTTATCCGCAACCTTTTTTATGGCCTTGTAAGCTTCTTGGTCAACAGATTCTTGATAGATGTCAGCGTAAGTTTTTGAATCCTTGATTAGTTCGTCGCAAAAAGCCGCTACGTCACTGCCTGTCACTTCGAGCACGCCTTTTCCCAGGGCCGCGCCCTCTTCAAAAAGACCGATAATCCCCGAGAGCAAACCCGTTCCGTCGGTTAGCTCAACAGGGCCGACCTTAAAAAGATATTTTTGAATCTCTTTATAGACAATCTGATAATCTTGCGGGAGCGCTTTGACACGCGCCACGTGCGCTCGCCACTCTTTTTTGCCTTCGATGATATCTTGTATTTTCATTTTATCCTCCTATTTACCTAATTTTTTAGCGATATTATTGTTGAGTTGCTCGCGCCACTTGTCGCGAAAAGACTTTGCCCCTTCTTCGCCGGCCAGCGCTGCACAGAAGCCTTTGATATCGTCACCCAAAACCTCTTGGACACTCTGACCGTCCGCCGCTGTTTCTTCGAGCAGGCCAAGCACACCGTCAAGAATTGGCATGAGGTTACGGCCGGTGAAATCTGAGTGTGGCCAAAGATTAGCATTTATTTTTTCCCACGCCGCTTGATAATCAGCCGGCAGCTTTTTGGCTCGCGATTCAAAAGTTCTCAATGCTTTAGTCATGTCGCTTCCCGTAACTTTCTCCCAAAAATTCATTATTTTTTCTCCTTTAACTCGTTAATTTTTGATGATACGAACTCCCATTTTTCCCAGAACTTCCGTAATTCCTTGTGCCCCGCCTCGTTGAGCGTGAAAAACTTTCGCGGTGGCCCCATGTCGGAAGGCTTTTTCGTAATTTCCACCAGTTTGTTTTTCTCAAGCCGCACCAAGATAGTATAAACTGTCCCATCCACAACGTCCGAAAATCCGAGGGCGTTCAGCCGCCGTGTGATTTCGTAACCGTAGATTTCTTCGTGGCTGATGATTTCAAGTACACAGCCCTCCAGCACGCCTTTGAGCATCTCCGTAAGGTTTTCCAATATAACTCCTCCTTGCTATTCTGTACGACAGGTATCCTGTATTACTTATTACCGGTATATAGTAACACTGAATAGCGTGGCTGTCAAGAGTTATATTTTTGATCAGAAATAACTCTTAATAATGCTTCACCTACCATGATAACACTTCTTAAGAGCGAAGGGCCCTGGGCACTTGGAAGGTTCGTAAAGATAAAATGGGACATAGAGTTAATGCTGCAAGTACGAACCAGACTTTTTTGAGCAAACCGGTGATGATATAGGTGTATACAACTGTCAATGTTTAAGCTTGTGCATAACTGGAAAGGTCAAAGGTACTGAATTTATTCCAAGGTTAAAACCGGACACGGAAAATTTGACCGTCCGCGATTGGAAACGTGACATTAGTGCGCGCCTGGACTCCATCCCAACCAATGACATAATACAAATTGAAGCTGCAGTACGCTAAAAGTTGGACGCGCATGCTTTTCCATTGTATAATGACATTGCCGTAATTTGTATGTGATTATTTGTGTGGTGTGACAGGGCGGAATGCATAATAAGAGTTAGCCTATGCTGGATTTTAAATGTTTTTGCTATAGAGGGGAGTACTTTGACAGCCGGGACTGGCTCAACTCCTGTATTGGAAGATCATGATCCGACCATAGAGAGATTCACACCGAAAGTAGACAACAATTTGCCTTGATAAAGATATCAT
>JAFABI010000051.1 GCA_023426125.1 Bacillota bacterium | reverse complement strand
TATTTAAAATCATTGATTGAATTGAAACTTTATTGTAGAATCAAATCATCGATAAGGTGTCCTGATGTTTCCGGTTTACTGTCCGGATGCCTTCGGAATAGCCGTCCGGATAATCCGGAATACGCATATTATGTTTGGTTGCAACAGTTTTGAACTTTTAAAAGCAAACTTTTGCGGCTTAAATTAAAGCGCCAATTCATCTAACTTTGGAAAGAACCGAATTTATAAAAAAAGTTTAAATTTTTTATTCGTTTCTGGAATGAAGAAAAAGGTGCATCCCTGGGAATGCATGAATTTAATAGGGTTCGGAGTTCCGAAAGAACTAATTTATTGTGAGGAGATAAGTGGAAATGGCGCTTGATAGCAGGGTTATTGAAAGGCTTAACAAATTATATGGTATCGACAGGGATATCATAAGCGATGTGAACGAATACGGGGAACTGTACGAATGTGTTAGATACGGAAAACACTACATATTAAGAATATCTAATTATAGAACATTTATAGAGCAAAAGGCAGAAGTAGATTTTATTAATTACCTTTATAATAATAATGTTAATGTAGCAAATGTCATTCCTTCTAGAGACGGTAACCTAATTGAGACAATTGAACTAGATAATAAAGAACTTTATGTTGCCTTATTCTCGAAAGCAATTGGGCACTCTGTGCCAAGTAACAAATATAGTAGTGACTTGTTGGAGAAATGTGGTCAAATAATTGGTAAGATGCATAGACTTTCAAAGGAGTATTCAAATTCTACTAAATCGTATATAGTCAATTGGTATGAGCATAATGAAGCGAATTATTTGAAGTATATACCTGCTCGTAATGATTTAATTATTGAGAAATGCAATATTTTGTTTAATAAAATAAAGAAATTGCCACAAAATAAAGACACATATGGTCTGATTCATTCAGATATATACGGCAACTTCTTTATTCATAACGATAAAATAACTATATTTGATTTTCAAGATTGTGAGCATCACTATTTTATTAACGATCTTGCGATAATGATATATTTTGTTATTGAAGATTCATTTAATGGCAGAGATATTAATTCATACAGCATTGAGGTTATAAATTCCCTTTTAGAAGGATATAGAAAAGAATGCGATATAGAACCATTTTGGATAGAAAAAATTCCGTTGTTTTTAAAACTACGGGAAGTACTTACATTTATTATATTTCACTGTTATTGGGATGTTGATACCTTCGATGAGGATCGAAAGGCTAGGATGAATTTATATAGAAAGAATATTGAATATGATATCCCTGTTTTGAATATTGATTTTAGTCAATTTTATTAATAATTGCAGTCTCCATTAATGGACTGAGAATTTAGTTTTAGAAAAAATGATAATAACTAATATGGATTTTATGGGTGAAAAATGTGTCAAATTCTAAAGTGCTTTTAGCGTTTATATATAATGACCAAATGGATGGTACAATGGAGGAAATTGGCTTAGGTATTATTGCTTCTGTACTAAGAGACAGTGGTTATGAAGTTAAGCTATTAGCTGCAAATGAAAACGAGGTTAATTATACTGGAATATTAGATTTTATGCCTGATATTATAGGTTTAACAGTATATTCTATATCGAAGCATAGTGTATACAATGTAATATCAAAAATTAAGAGACTATTGCCAAGTATATTTATAGTTGTAGGTGGAGTTTATGCAACTTCTAGTGGAAAAGAATTGCTTGAAGAAAATGAAATGATTGATTGTGTAATCCGTGGAGAGGGTGAAGAAACCTTTATAGAATTATTACAGTCTATTGATTCTGAAGCGGCCTCTGCAGTCCGTTTTGGAAAATATTTGTACGACTATAGATATGAACTAAATGCTAAATGCAATAACACTTTCAGAAGATACGATTTTTATTCCGAAATTTATCCGCATTTTCTGGGATACTACAGGCACAATTTCGCATATAAGTCTGATACTCAGGCACTTATGGTGCTAAAAAGACATAAGGAAAAATACAATGAAATACAAAGAGAATTCAAATTCCGGTGCGCCCAATGGATAAAAGGACTGCGGGAACGCGTCGGAAGCAATTGGGACAGCAACGAGGTTGGCGCGTACACCGACACCTGTGATATAACCAAGAACTTCATGAAGGTTGTGAACCAGACGGCATATTGAAAAATAAATTATGTTACAGTTTATCAAAACTTGGATATGGGGAAATGATTACCGGTAATTAGAAGACTATGTGAAAGTAATAGCCATATGGGTAGTTGGAGGAGGAAGATAAGATGATATATGAATTGGACCGGGAAATGTTCTATGTTATTGAAAAACTTCTTGATGTAGACAAATGCAATATCGAGCCTAAGTCTGTAATGGAAAAAAATAATCCGGGATGGATTTTTGTAGACAATCCTGAAAATCCAAAATCGGCATTGATATGGTCAAAAGGCATAGAAGGTTTTTATGTTGCGGGAGATGAAAAGAATCCTGCGTTCAATGAACACTTCAATGAGTTCATTGATACCGACATTGTTCCCAGAGCAGAGAAATTGGATCTTGGCTGGTTTGAAATAAACGGGGTTAACCCTAAGTGGAATGATGTTCTTAAAGAGGTACTCAAGGAGCGCAACCTGTCAACCTGGAATCAGTATGTTTATAAGTACAAAAAACAGCAAATCACGGCTGAAAATGCACCTGCTAATGGGAATTTCAAAATTCAAAGGATTGACGAGGACTTCTTTGAGTCACTACATGTTGACAACATGAGCTTTGTATTCGATATTCTGAATTTGTTCTGGGATTCGGCGGAAAACTTTCTGGGGAAGGGTATAGGCTACTGTGCCGTGTGTGGAGATTTCATTGCATCTGTTTGCTACTCCAGCTTCATTTCAAAAAATACTCATGCAATAGGAATAGAAACAGAAGAGGAATTTCGTAGAAAAGGGTTTGGCCAGGCTGCTGCCGCTGAGGTGTTAAAGGAATGCCTGAATAAAGGCTTTTCGGCATACTGGGACTGTGAAACAACAAATGTTGCTTCGTACAAACTGGCAGAAAAAATAGGATTTGAAAGAGATATTGAGTACACCTGCTTCGGCTTTCCGTTTAACGGGTAATTGAAAAAGGAATTTGCAGGCCTGCCATTCCGGCTCGGTAAACTTATCTATCCATAGAAATAATTTCTATACCTAAATCGACAACCTTTTGAGAACCTAAAAAATTTATAACTATTCTAGCACGCTGGCTACGCTTATCAATCCTTTGCACGATTCCTTCCAAACCCGTTAATGGACCTGATTTTACAACTACTTTTGAGTTTATTATGAATACTTGTGACAGGTCAACTACATTGCTGCTACCTGTTATTTTGTGTAAAAAATTCATCTCATCTTCTGTCACTCTTGCATAATATTCACCATTTCTTAATACGCGAAACACTTTGGGGATATTTATAAATTTATAGTATAGATTATCATCCATATTCGTGTTGATAAAAATGTATCCCGGGAATAATGGCCTGATTATCTGGTATTTTTGATTTTGTTTCTTTTCTATGAGCTTTCTTTTAGGTGTAAAACATGTGCACTCAGACTCTAAAAATTCGTAATGAATCCATTTTTCCACATATTCCTCGCGTCCGGTAGATACAAATAAAGCGTACCAATTCATATTTACACCTGCAAATCTATAATGTTCTATGTATAAGATCCCATTTAAAGGAACAATATACATAAAACATTATAGATTGATTGGTTGCAAATGTAAGTAGATAATATCTACATTTAGTGCAATATTTAGGAATTATGTGTAAGATTATGCTATTGCATAATTCTAAAATAAGCGTGGTATGGGATATCGTATGCAGTATAATTCGGCACCAACGTAATTCCATTGGTAATGAAGGTCAATGGGTCTTTAGTTGATTCAACCGATCTGGAAATATCCATGGCGTCCAGGGCAAGCTCAATATAATCTTGCGCTTCGCTTTTTCCCACCATTACCAAAGGGCCGTACAGGATGCTGGCAATGGCCGGATCGTCCGGTGTTCTTTCAATCCGGAAGCTGAATGGCATTGAGATGCTGATTTTATCTCCCGGGTTCCATTTCCTGCTAAGGGTGATGTAACTGCCGGGGACCGCCGGAATGTCCTGCCGCACGCCGTTTATTTCAACGGTAGAGCCTTTTTCCACCCAGAAGGGAACGCGAAGCTTTATATCCAGCCTTCCGGTACCGTCAACCGTAATCTGGGAGGACTGATCCACAAGGTAATTGCCTGATTGGACAATCCTGAAGCCTTTCTCCTTCCAGTCTAGTTCGGATGCAATATACAGGTTGACATATAAGGTGGATTGGTCTGCTGACTGGAAATAAATGGTATCCTGGTACTTTGTATGGTTTTCCATTCCAGTGCCGTGGCAGCAGCTGTTGCTATCGGAAAAATACGTTTTTTGCATTCCGGGGAACAGCGGCATGAAATAGGTCGACCCGCCGTTGGGAGCGCTTTGGTCCTGGGAAGCCAGGATGTGATTGTAAAGAGCCCTTTCATAATAGTCCATGTATTTGGTTTCCGGGTTCAAAAAGAACAGATTCCGGGTTAATTTGAGCATATTATATGTGGCGCAGGTTTCTGCGGTTTTATCGTTCAGGTATTTTGCAATTTTATTTTCCAGCTTGAACATTTCCCCCGAGCCGGTGCCGCCGATATTGTACATGTGCCTGTCAATGACCATGTTCCAGAAATTTTCCGCAATACGGTAATAATAAGGCTCCCCGGTCACGTAAAACACCTGCAGTGCGCCTAAAATCTCCGGAATATGCTGATTTGCGTGCACATCCTCCAGGATGTCGATATTGTCTGCAATGGGTATGAAAAGTTTATCATTGTCAAAAAGCTTGGCTGCCGTATAATAATCCCGGTTACCTGTTATGGCATAAAGCCTGGCAAGGGTTTCGTTGATGCTTCCATACTCGCCGGCAATGTATAATGCCCACATATTGATCAGCTGCTCCCTTGGTAGACTGCTCAATCTGGCATAAACCCAATCGCCGATCTTTTTGGTAATCTCCAGGGCGCCGGTGTTTCCTGCCAGCTCATAACAGTCCAGCAATCCTGCCATGATTTTATGTAAGGTGTAATAGGGCGCCCAGATCTCCGGATATCTTGCATATTGCTCCAGCTTTGCGAATTGCTCTTCGGAATATCCGCTCAGGAATCCGGAAGCGAAATTGCCTGCCGCAGCCATGGCGTCCTGGCATTTGCCCAATTCGTCAACCATGTAGTCGATGGTATCTTTGAACCTGTCATCCCCCGAGCCCGCGTAAGCTTGAGCCAGGGCGGACAAATAGTGTCCGGTGGTATGTCCGCGCAAATTGCAGTCCGGAGCATCCCAGCCATCCAGAGGTCGTACGTTTCCCGTGTCAAGGCCGGCGGCGCTGCGGAAATTATACAGCATCCGGTCCCTGTAAACGGAAAGAAGGTATGCGTGATCCCTGTCTCTATTGGCAGCAAACACATCGTCCTGCAAAGTTACCTGGTCCAGACCAAAAGGCTTTACAATCTGGTTCGGGACATTGTCCGGAGGAGTTGGAGCCGCTTTGGCTGCGGATGCAGTTACTTTTACATTGGCAATGGCTTTGATGGTTGTTTCCCGAAGGGTTCCTTCGATTGTAAAGGCGCCTGCCTGTGCGTACTTTGAAGAATCGACTGGATCCCAGACGACAACGGCAGCGCCAAAAGAGCCGTCGTCCTTGGTTGTGATCACGACTGTCGGTAATTCAGGCGGATATCCCGCCACGGTTTCAATGTCTGCTTCTTTTATGCCTGTAATCAGCTTGACTCTTTCCTTTTCGACGACGGTTACCTTGAATTCTCTCGTATCTGTTACATTTTTATAAGCGATGGTTGCTGTCAGCGTAACGGTTGCGTTTCCCGCACCTGTCTCGGGGCGTACTACTTTTCCGCTATTGCCGATAATATTTGTATTTTCAGATTCCCATGTAATGGTAGAACCGGATTTCCCGGCTAGGGGTAATTTAAGATCTGCGTCTACTGTGAAAATATTGCCAAGATAAATACCTGCTTTATCTGCTTTTACAATTTCACTGTCTGTTAATTTTTCCATAAGCTTCATTGATTTTCTCCTCGCAATCAATAATGATGATGATGATCTAGACGTTAATCTAATACTATATAATATTTAATTATAAGTAAAATTATTATAAAATGCAAGGTGACATGGTAAAAAATAATTTTGTATTTATTAAATTTCTTAATTCGCTGGTAAGATGTTTGTGGGCCTAAAAAGAAGAATTTTCCAAAATAAATATAAAAAAACAAAAATAATATAATATTTTTAATAGAAATAAATGGTATTATTGAGATGAGAAACAGTCCGTTGGAACAAAAGGAGCTTATCATGAACAGGGGCGAAATACTTTTATCGATTTTGGAGGTATTGAACCTTGATGAGGAATGGGTTGATGAAAATACCTCCCTGGATTTGATTGAATTTGATTCCATCGCCAAATTGGGTGTCATTTCGGTCATTGATACCTGTCTGGATAAAATCATCGATGCCGCACAGCTGAATGACTGTAAAAAAATAAGCGACCTTGTAGACCTTGCGTTAAAGGAAGCCGTATAAATCCCGTGTAATTTTGCCGCAATGTGAAGGAAGCTTCGGAATTGCCTGAAATAAGCCGGAAAGATCGAATGGAGAATGGCCATGAGTTCAGGGATAAAGATTTTAAGCATGACCACGGTGGTCCCCCAGAGCCAATATGGATTGGAAGATCTTGTCGAAAGATTCAATGTAGAAAATGCCCGGAAAATCGTCAATGCCACGGGTGTCCTTTTCAGGCACAGTTCAAAGGAGAAAAAAACACTGGACCTGGCTTTTGAAGCCGGAAAAATTGCACTTGCCCGTGCAGGTGTGAAGCCGGAGGATGTGGATGGGATCATTCTGGTTACGCAAACACCGGAATACAGGCTTCCTTCAACGTCGTGCATCCTGCAGGACCGGCTGGGTCTGCCAAAAGCTTCTCTTGCCTTTGATATCAACCTTGGATGCTCCGGCTTCCCATACGGCTTGATTACAGCAAATGCTCTGCTTTCAAGCGGTACTGTTTCCAGGCTGTTGCTGATTACGGGGGATGTGACCAGTATGAATGCCTCCCCGGAAGATAAAAGCACCTATCCTCTGTTTTCCGACGGTTTCGCGGCGGTGCTGCTTGAGCGGTGCCGGGAGGATGGGGACTTGCTGGGCTATTCCTTCGGAACCGACGGGTCCGGATGGAAAAACATGGTGATCCATGTAGGAATGGCGAGACATCCAAAATTGGAGGATTATTACCAATCCGGAGGAAGAGAGTCCTATCCCGAGGTTAGATATCCGGATTATGCGTATATGGATGGGGGCCAGATCTTTACCTTCTGCCTGAGAGAGGTGCCTTCAATGATCCGCAGGGCCCTGGAAAGCTCGTGTGTTGCCCTGGAAAATGTGGACTTTTTCTTTTTTCATCAAGCCAATGTCATGATCATCAGGCATCTGGCAAAGAAAATGAAAATACCGGAGGAGAAAGCCCCTATTTCCATAGATAGGTACGGCAACACCAGCAGTTCGTCGCCTGTGCTGACTGCCTGCGACCATTTGGGGGACAAGGGGATTGTCAGGCCCTTGACGGTTGTGATGGCGGCCTTTGGCGTAGGTTATTCCTGGGCTTCGGTGGTATTGAGGCTGGACCCGTCCGTTATCTGCGGTATCAGGGAGGTATGATGGAATGTCGGATTTTTCTCTTGAAGGTATGCACATTGTGATTGCCGGAGCTTCGTCGGGCATCGGGGCCAGATTGGCGGAAATGGCCGCAAAGGCGGGAGCAAGGTTATCTCTTTGCGCCAGAAGGGAAGAAAAGCTGCAGGAAGTCGTCGATGCATTGGGCAGAGACGTCCATGGATACCAGGCCCTGGATGTAAGGGACGCCGGCGCTGTTGCAAAGGTGTTTGACCGGTTTGTGGCGGAACGGGGCCGGATCGACGGACTGGTTTATTCCGTCGGCGTATCGGCAAACCTGGCCTTCAGTGTCATCAAGCCCGAGCAGTTCATGAACGTGCTCCAGGTGAACCTGGTGGGAGCAATGACGACAACGCAGGCAGCGGTTCATATAAAAAGAGTGAATAAAAAAGGCTGCTCCATTGTATGGATATCTTCGGTAGCTTGCAGCAAGCCAAGCGGAGCGGGCCTGTTTATGTATTCGGCGTCAAAGGCGGGCATGGTTGGGGGAGCGAAGCTTCTGTCCCTGGAACTGGCGCGTCGCAACATCCGGGTAAACGCCGTCTGCCCCGGAGCTGTTCAGACGGAGATATGGGATCAGTATATCCTGACAGAAGAAGAGAAGCAGGCGGTTTTCAAAAGGCATCCCCTGGGAGTGGGGGATGCGGGGGATGTAGCCAATGCCTGTATATATCTGCTGTCGCCGGCAGCCAGATGGGTTACGGGGACTGAGTTTTATGTGGATGGCGGTTTTTCTCTGGCATAAATGCAGGGGTACGGGAGGCTTGTGATGAAGGTGGAACTGAAGAGGGAAGCGCCTATCAGTATTTATCCGCCAATTGTCCTGTATAATACGAAGGATGTTGGCGGTATATGGGATGCTGATGGGGGGGCTGGAGATAAAGGCAGGTTGTCAAATATTTATGTACATATCCCCTTTTGCCCCCAACGCTGTGATTTTTGCTATTTTACATCCTTTTCTGCAAAGGATTCCGTAGTGAAGGAATATGTGGATGCTTTGAAAAAGGAAATGGACCTGCTTTCCGGTAAACAGGTTTTGAAGGAGAGGAGGTTCCATACCGTTTACTTCGGGGGAGGGACTCCTACCTATCTCAAGCCGGAATATCTGGAAAGCGTCATTAGGAAGCTGGCAAGCTGTTTTGCCGTCGAAAGCGGCAGCGAATTCTGTGTCGAGGTAAGGCCTGGCAACGAAGCCACCGAAGAAAAGTTGAGATTGCTGAAGGATATGGGTGTCAACAGGATCAGCATGGGCGCTCAGAGCTTTGTTCAGGACGTACTGGATCAGAATGGGCGCAGGCATAGGATAGAGGACTTTTTCAAAATCTATGACCGGCTGCGGAAGGTTGGCTTTAAAAATATCAATATTGATATCATGTCCGGAATGGTAGGAGACAACGAGGCGACCTGGCAAAGGACGATTGAAACGGTGTTGGGGCTTGAGCCTGAAAATATTACTGTTTACAAAATGCATATCTACAAGCATAGCGAGCTGTACAGGAAAATGGAGGAGTTGAACAGGACGGATGCTTTAGTGAGCGATACCGGGGAAATCTCCATGATCAGGCATTTCTACAAGGAGATGCATAACGCAGGCTACCGCAAATCTTCCAGCACCTACACCTTTACAAGGTCAAAGGAGCACGACCATGCATACAGATTGTCAAGGACCGGGGGTGGCGAGCTGCTGGGCATAGGTTTATCCTCAAACTCCTTTGTCAACCGGTCGGTATACCAGAACGCAAACAAGCTTGAGGAGTATCTGGCGATGGTCAATGACGGCATTTTGCCCGTAAAGCGTGCCTATAAGCTTGCGAAAGAGGAAGAGACCAAGCGTGCATTGATTTTCGGATTAAAAACCTCCAGCATAGACAGGGTTGATTTTAAACAAAAATACGGTATCGACCCGATGGAGGTTGCCGGAGAAGGACTTGGCAGGATGCTTGAGGACGGGCTTGCCGAAATGGATGAAAAGGAAATCAGGCTTACGGAAGAGGCGTATATTTTTGCGGACGACATTGCACGAAAATACATCCTGTCCCCAAAAGAGCGCGCAATGGAGAAATTGCTTGTGATGCACAAAAACGTCAGCCTGAAATTAAATTGACTAATTTGAAAGGTGATGCTGAAATGGATGCGGCAAAGATGACGGAGAGTGAAATTGAAAACCATTTGATCAAAATCATGGCCAATACGGATTTCTTTTCGCTGAAGCTTGACAGGAATAAAATAAACAGGGATACGGCGATCATAAAGGACCTTGCCCTGGATTCCATCCAGTTGCTGGAATACATGGTGGCGATAGAGCAGGAGCTGGAACTGAACCTTGATTATCAGGATCTGTCCATTGAGGTGTTTGAAAGCTTTGGCAGGCTGGCCGGCTACTTTTATACCAAAATTAACGCTTGAAGGTATTTCGTGATGAATAATGCAGAGGATTTTTGCGACAGTTTGAAGGATTTGACGGAACGGAACAGTTATATCCTGTATTCCCTGATAGAATTTCTTTCCGGGCAAGACATAATCCATAGGGAGAGGTTTGTAGATTACTGCAACGGAATTGAGAATGGCAGGTATGCAAAGGAAATCAAGAGAGATGAGAATGCGGCCCGGTCTCTGAAGGATGATTTGCATCCCGGAGGCATTAAAGCGACCCTCGCTTTATGCGATATGGCCGGAGTAGACAGCAGCAAGCTGGTGCTGGACGCGGGTACGGGGCATGGCGGTGCGGCGCGGGTGGTTGCGGAAAACTACTGCTGCAGGATTATCGGCATTGACTGCGACTATATAAGGCTGATTAACGCCATATTCCGGACAAAGGCTTTAAATCTGGACCATTTGCTTTCCTTCAAACTGGACAACGCCTACCAGATGTCTTTTGAAGACAGCCGTTTTGACGTAGTTCTAAGGCAACATTCGGTTTATGGCGGAGAGGAAGCCGTTTTTATCAATGAATGCCGCAGGGTATTGAAGCCCGGCGGGGTCATTGCCTTCAATGGGATTTTAAAGGCATTTGACCTGGGGGGTAAAAAGAATAAATTAGAGGATTATACCCTGAAGGAATATGCGGAGCTCCTACGGAAGGCGGGGTTCCTGGTTCAGGAGGTTGAAACGGAAAAATCCACGGAGGAGCTTCTTGCAAGCTACCGGCACGGCAATAATGCAAAAATGGCGGAGATGGTGGGAAAGAAAATGATTTTGGGCTTTAAACTAACGGCAAGAAAGGGATAGGACAAAAGCATGCAGGTAGATTTTCATGTCCATACAAATTTTTCGGACGGCATACTGACGCCGGAAGAAATCCTCAAGGCGTGTGTTGATAAAAAGCTTGATGCGGTTGGCATCTGCGACCACTGGGGGACAAGCAAATATTCTGACAAATTCCAGGTGACGGATGTCGAAAAATATGTAAGCCGGCTGAAATCGCTGAGAGCCGGTTATGCCGGGTTGGAAGTCCATATTGGGCTTGAGGTGGACTTTTCCAATAAATATGGAGTTGATGTGAAACAATATGACTATGATGAGTTGAACACTGTCGACTATATCCTTTTTGAGCATGTGAATACGGCAGAGGTAGAGGGAAACCCTGTGGATGGCAGGAGTCTTGATGAGCTTATAGCTATAAGAGATAATTTTTCCATCCCCATAGGGCTGGCGCACAACCATTTTCAGAAAAACTTCCATGGCCATGAGGAGGAAACAATCCAAAAGCTAAGCCGTCATAACATATTCCTGGAATTGTGCGAGGCGGAGGACAAGGGAAAAAAAGTCGTTGATAAAATGCTCTTACAGCAGATGATGGAAATCAAAAAAAATTTCAATTCCGCATTTGAGGTGGGCGAATTGTTGAGCAGGATGAAGGGGGATAATTCGGGGAATGCCGTGCGGAAGAAGCATGCCGAGGACAATAAATATTTTTTCGAGCACTTTTCCGAAAACACCTGGGAGCTTATAAAAAAATACAAGCTGCCTGTTTCCATAAGCTCTGACAGCCATAAAGGCCTGGAAATAGGCAAATGCAATACTTTGATGCCCTATTTGCAGAAATATGACCTGGAAAGACAAATAATATTCCAAAGGAATGGATAGGAGAATGGAGCAGCAGACGATAGAGAATACTCCGCTGTGCAGGGGCGTGCCGGTGAACAGGGGGGTGGCCTTCGGCAAGGTGCGGAAGCCGGATGAAGCTACAAATGAAACAACAGGAGCGCGTGACATCCTGGTATTGCCGGGAAGTGATCCCAGATATGCGGTTGAAGTAATGTCGGCAGCCGGCTTGATCGTGGAAAGGGGCGGACGGCTGGCGCATATCTGTATCGTGGCATTGGAAATGGGCATACCCTGCATTACCCAGGCAGAGGATGCAATGAAAATTTTAAAAAGCGGACAAAGCATCCTGCTGGATGCGGAGGAAGGTTTTGTTTATGCAATCGGATGACGGGGAGCTGATGGCAAAACTGAAAAAAACCCTTGCAGGCATCTGGTCGGTAGACGACAAGCATGATTGGCCTGTAAAATTCAGCGCCATATCCCATTTGTTTCTGGGGGAGTTTTACAACGACTTCCATACCTCGTTTTATGACCTGATGGAAAAAGGAAAGAGCCATGAGGAAATAAGCGGGCTTTTAGGCAAGCCTTCCAGCATTTTCAGGAGCTTTGATCTGATTTTGAAAGGAATGATGCTCAATAACGTACCTTCTTCCGAGCGAAGGCGTTTTATATCAGATATATTGTATTGCATACAGTGCCGGAAGCACGGCTCCATTTTCAATGAAGATGGAAGGAACCTGATTTATGATGAAAGCGCGGTGTGTTCCCTTATGGAAGGTTCCGGATGGAAGCAGTGCAATAAACAGGAAGCCCGGTCCATCCATATGCTGGCGGGCTTAATCAAAGCATACATTGAGGTCCTATATTTCAGAATATATGACCTGTCGCAGGAGATACACGGTCCTTATGCCAATGACGGCAAAAGCATTGTTGTCAGGGAGTTTGAAAACCTGGCCCCGGTGGAATTATGGGAAGCCTTTGATTTCCCGCCCTGTGCTTCGATTACGATTTATACCGAATACGATGAACGGGTCAGGATAAATATAGATCCGTATAACCATCTGTCTCTGACGGGAGGGAGTCTGGCAGAGCATCTGCTGCGCTGGAGGCTGGTAATCGATGGTGAGGAGGCTGCAGATATCCGTGTTGTCCTCGCATTGATCGAAAGGCTGAAGTTTTTGATCCGAAGGAACGGAGGCATAATCAAGGACTGGGATTGGAGAGCGTTTACTAAAAAATATGCGGAGCTTTGCTGGTATAAGATAAGGAAGCTGCAGATAAATGGCAGCGGCTACCGTGATATTTCTGCAATCCTTGATTCCAAAATAGCAAACGGATCCATGAAGGATCGGACGGAAGAGTTTTTTGACAGCAAGAAAATCCATATGCTTATCAATATTCTTTTTTAGGGGCATCAGTTTTTAGCGAAAATGGGAGAGGATTTTGTCAATGGTGACTTTCTCTGAATACAATGAGTTTTTTTGTGAACTGGTCAAATTTAAGGAAAACATGGGGAAAAAGCTTCCCGAAGGCTTCTGGAATCATCGGATCCGGGTGTGCTTGAACAAGGAATATTATTTTGTTATTTACGACCGGGCGAAAATGCTGTATTTAACTTTAAGAAAGCGTATGGGGCTTAATGCCGAATACTTTGACGCCATGCGGAACTGCAGGCTTTATATCGCGGCGGGGGAGCTTCTCTCCGTATTGGAGGAAACGCTTTCCTTCGGGTTCGATTACCTTGAGGATGACTGCAGCCTGGGGCCCATGGACAAATACTTTTCCCTTTTGCTGAAGGGTCTTGGTCCTGCCGTCAGCTTTGAGGATGTAAGCAGGAACAGGAAGGCGAGCCGTATTTATAAAGAAGTGCTGATACGTTACAATAAAAAGCTTCTGGATGATTTTCACAAGGAACGTCAATGGGTGGAAATCCAAACAGCAAGGCGGATGAAGAACTTTTGCAAAAAAAGCGTTGATACAAAGGATGGACTCTGCCTGGACTATTATATTTACGGAAATGGGAACAAGCCTGCCTTGATCCTGGTAAACGCCTACGGCATCGGCAGGGAAATCTGGAGGTATGTCATAAATTATTTCAGCAGGGATTACAGGATTATTACATGGGAAACACGCGGCACATCTCCCCTGGATAAAAATGTTTCCTTGAAAGGGATCAACCATGCGGAGGATCTGCAGCATATCCTTGCCGGAGAAAGGATTGAAAGGGCGGACTTCATATGCTGGTGCTCGGGGCTGAAAATTCTCATGGAATATTACAGGCTGCGCCGTGACGTATTCAACAGTTTATCCGTAATCACCGGGTATTTTAACCCGATGGAGAAAAACCTGCCGTTGAAAACGGAATTTGATTTTACCATCGGAGGGCTTTCGAAGCTATTGGTCAATGATCCTGCCGCCGTTAAGAATCCGTCGATGGCCCAGCTTATAGAAAAGCTTTTTCAGTTTAATTATAGTGAAAAGACATTGAACAGCCTCAATGAACAAAGCCTGTACAAGTCCCTGCAAACCATGATCGGCTCGGCAAAGCCCGAAATCAAGGCGGTTATAACAAAGCCGTTTTCCGATGGGCAGACACTTTTAAATTACGCTTATTTGACAGTGGATTTGCAGGGGCATGACATCTCCCGGGTCTGGAAGGATATTGACGTTCCCGTATTAATGATCAATGCGGGCTATGATATTGTTTCAAATCCCGAGAGCTCCAGGCTCGCTTCCGAGAAAATCAGGAATTGCGAATATGTCTTTCTGGAGCATGCGACCCATTGGTGCTTGTGGGAGGATTATGAAAAGGTGAATCCCATCCTGGAGAGATTCCTGATCCGGCAGAACCGGTCCGGAGCTCAGGTGCTGAAAAAAGGAGGAGGCCATTTTGGAGAGGATAGCGCTATCCGTAGGGTATACGGCAAATATTGAAAATCTGAAAAGGATACTGGATTGTTCGGAGAATATAGCAAGCGTTTATACCGGCGGACTTGCGGGGAAGATTTCAGGAGGCAGGCCCGATTATCTGCAGGAGCTTGACACGCTGCGAAAATGTGTGGGGCTTTCCCACGATCGAGGTGTGCTATGCGAAATTGCCCTGAATGCCCCCTGCGGCCTTCAACCCAAATCCAATACCGGTTGGTGGGATGGCATCAGGGAGTATCTGTCGGAGCTGGAGGACTGCGGGGTGGACTATGTGATTGCAAGCCACCCGTTCCTGATGAAGCTGGTAAAGGAAAAAACGGGGATGAAGCTGGTTGCCTCCACCATATGTGAAATTGCTACCGCCAGAGCTGCAGCATATTATGAAGACATCGGGGCGGATATCATCATACCGTCCATGAATGTAAACTATGAAATGGAAGCTTTACGGCGGATGAAAAGCAATTTGAAAAGAGCAAAGATAAGAATCATGGTAAATGAGCATTGCCTGGGAGACTGTCCGTGGAGGAGGTTTCATCACAATCACTATGCACATTCCAATGAAGAGCTTGATTACCATTTCAACTGCAAGGCCTTGTTTTTATCCCGGCCGTATTTACTGCTTACAAACAATTCCATCAGGCCTGAAGATTTGATCAATTATTTTGATATTACGCACGATTTCAAAATCGTAGGACGGATGGTCCCCATCGAGGATCTGCTTTCAAGGATAAAAGCATACTCCCGCGGACAATATGAAGGGAACTATGTGTCGCTTTTTGATTCCAGCCTGAGCAGGCATTTCAATATCCCGAACATTTCGCTTGACGGGCTGTATGCCCACAAAATAAATTGCAGCAAGCTATGCGAGGATTGCGGATATTGTATGGAACTGTGTAAACGCAGCCTGGGCAAAAGCAATCCGGTTACTGCATGAACTTTGGTTCGTAATAGTAGATTTATCTTGGCATTGGTATGAAAAAGCTTGATGTATGGATAACCATGACCGGAAGGCATTCAATGTAGGGGCGGCCATTGGCCGTCCGGCAGCTGTTTGGCGTAGATTGCATTTGCGGACGCGCAATGCGCGCCCCTACAGGATAGAGCTACACAGCAATGACAAATTAAGATAAATTACGAATTGAAGCGTATAAAACCAATGTTTGACGGAGGTAGACATATGAATATCAAGGATACTGTGAAAACCTACATAAAAGAGGAGGTTTACGGTGCGGATATGCCCTTTGAGGACAACGAATCATTGTTTGAGCTGAATATACTCGACTCTTTAAAAGTGATACAACTGATGACGTATATACAGTCCAGATTTAACCTGGTGATTGATCCTGCGGATATGAGAATTGAAGACATGGAGACGATTGAAAGTATCGCCGGATTTATATCGAGGCTTCAAAAGTAGGGAGGCAGGTATGTTTTGCTTTACACAGGAACAGCTTGAAAAAAAACAATTTGCAGAAAGCTTTGCGAAAAAACAGCTTGCTTTAAAGGAGCGGGATGAGCCGGACAGGGAAGAGCTATTCAGGCTGCTATGGAGCAGGTGCGCGGATTTTGGGCTGTTTATGCTGCCTGTTCCCGGAAAATACGGAGGGTTGGAGGAAGAGCTGCCCGGCATTGTCGCTATCATGGAGGGTATCGGCGCCGGAAGCGATGAAGCGGGAATCATGTTTTCCGTCAATGTTCATCTGTGGGCCTGCATTCTTCCTGTTCTGCACTTTGGCACTGAGGAGCAGAAGGAAAGGCTCTTGCCGTGCCTAATCAGCGGAAAAAGTATCGGGGCGCATGGAATATCGGAGGAAAATGCCGGGTCCGATGTGTGGAACCTGGAAACCACCTATGAAGAAGATGAAAGCGGTTATAAGCTGGATGGAATTAAAAATTATATAACCAATGGGCCGCTGGCGGATGTTTTCGTAGTCTATGCCAGACAAAAGGGCAGCAAGGGGATGAAGGGGGTAAGCTGCTTTATTGCAGAACGTGGAATGAAAGGGTTCACGATTGGCAAACCCATAGAAAAAATGGGCCTGGAATTATCTCCCTTCAGTTCGGTTTATTTCAATGGCTGTGTAGTACCCAAAGCGAATCTTCTTGGACAAAAAGGCCAGGGGATGAACATTTTCAATCATACGATGGAATATGAACGCACCCTTCTACTATCCTTTCAAATCGGCTTAATGGAGAGGCAATTGGGAAGGTGTGTCGAATTTGCCCAAAAAAGAAGGCAGTTTAATCAAAGAATCATCAATTTTCAGTCGGTGTCCAACAGGATCGCGGATATGAAGGTCAGGCTGGAGGCTTCAAGGCTGCTGGCATATAAGGTGGTAAACGAAAAAATGGAGAACAGGAGCATTTATTTGCCGTCTTCCATTGCAAAGCTGTTTATCAGTGAAAGCCTGGTGCACAACAGCATATGTGCAATGGAGATATTCGGCGCCTGCGGGTATATAAAGGAATATGGGATCGAGCAAAATCTAAGGGACAGTATGGGGAGCAAATTTTATTCCGGTACCTCGGATATACAGCGGAATATAATTTCCGGGCTGATTTAGTACTACAGCATATTAAACAATCCTTCCGAAACAGTGCATTGAAGCGTTTGCGATATTTCTGGAAGGCGCATAAATGCAGATGAATGAATGCTTGTTCCGCTGTAGCATTAGAGGGACGTAAGTCATAACTCCTCATTTTACGTCCGCTCATAAGAACGTCATATGCGTTACTGCAAATTATGGAAAGCTGCGTTTTAACTGTTGTTACGGGTGTTGTTGTACGGGAACTGGAGGAATATGCGCAGGGAAATATTCGCAATGGAAAACGAAATATTGAACGACAGGGGCGAGGATTTATCCCCATGCTTGAAAGAGGTGCTCTTGTGCAAGGATTACAGTATTGCGCAGAACAATGATCACTATATTGTGTTTTCAGGCGATAAACCCGTTTATATTAATCGATGGCTTCACACAAGCGAACCGGGGAACAATTCATCTGTTTTTTGTACCGAACCCTTTTTGCGTCCCAGGTCCAAAATACAATTTGTGGACGGCACAAAGGATTTGGCGGCGCAGTATTCCGGGGACAGCTGGTACTTTCCGGAAACCGCCCATATAAAAGGCAACCCCTTCAAGAACAGATTGGAAGGGTTTTACCCCAATACACAGGAAAGATATGTGTACGGCCTCAGCTATGTATATTGCACGGAACAGCAGGAGATTCTGCTTCATATAAACAATAGCCATAATCCTATACCCATGAGGCTGTGGATCAATGGGACCCTGGTATTTTTCAGCGCACAGGATTATCTCGTAAGAAGAAGCGATCTTGTTTACACTTTCAACAGGGGCGGGAATATCTTACTTGTCGAAAGAAAAATAAATCCTAAAAACAAACTAAGGGACCGGTATCTTGACACCCATTTTATTGTGGGACTGAAGCCGGTAAAGTATCTGCTGGAAAGAAAACAGGCCAACGGGTATTTTGATCCTCAGTACATTGACTATTCCAGGGACAGCTGCGATATTATCCTCGAGAAGGCAGTCTGTCCCCAAAGGGAGCAAATCAGGATAATCGTGCTGCCAAGATATTACGGGAATGGGGTTGATAAAAAGGTACAACTGTCCCTGGTCAATTCCCGGGGTGAAGTAGTATTCACAAAGCAAACCGAAATCTTCAAAGTCAGCGATATTCCGATTCAGACGGAACGACAGGAGGTTCTGAAAATCCTTGCCGGACACCCGGAGGATGGTGCAAGAAAGACGGAAGCCTTTGTGTTACAGGGCGACTATGCTGACTACTGCAGTTATATCAATTCCATGGCGGAAGCTAAAAGGGATTGCTGTGACGAAGCTAAACACAGCATAAAAAGGCTTTTGGACATACCTGATTTTAAAAGGGGACAGGTGAACCAGAGCGTATACCCCATTGACAGCTTTGTATATTTCGATGTGCTGAAATCCTGTTGGGGAATTGAAAGGTACCTGCATGCCGCAACAAGCACCGTGGAAAAGGATTGCTTTGATATTTCCGACAGCAGCAGAATTGTATTTTACGACAGTGGGGTTGACGGTTTACTGAAGGCATATGGGATTTATCTGCCCAAAGCCTATGATAACAAAAGAAAATACCCGCTTTTGATCCAATACATCTATAGCTATGGCGTTTATCCCATTCCCGGATTGAACGGCCAGCATATGAGAGACTATCTGCATAGGCAGGATCTTGGAGAGGCTGTTGTTGCAATGATCCCCTGCATACCGGAAAAGTATTCCTTTGGAGAAATCCTTATTTTCATTGACATGCTTGGAGATATCGTCTCCAGATTCAGTATTGATATGAACCGGATAAGTATCGTAGGCTTTTGCGGAACTTCGACAAGCTGCATCCGGATCGTCCGGCATTTTCCGCATGTTTTTTCGGCAATAGCCCTGATCGGACCCTATATCGAAGCCGGACTGCTCAACGGGGAGCTGTATGGAAATACTTCAAACACCGTGGTCATGCAGCTTGCTAATGTGGAAAAGGGCTTGTTCATGGCGGGGTGCCATTATGCCGACAGCTTTGCAAATGTGGACTTCTGGTGCGATTATGATTTTGAGCATGAGGAATTCTCCAACTGCTATAATTCCATCAAGCTTGTAAAAAAGCTAACCGGACATAAAAAATGCCCTTTTCCTGAAAAAATTGATTATAAGTCCTCCATACCCGCATTTTGCAGGTCGTATTGGATAAGCGTTGTCTGTGTTGACGACGCAAGCGAGCCTGTCGGTATTGAAGCCGAAATCATCGGCAGTATGCAGATCAAAATCGGAGTAAAAAATGCTTCGGCCATTTCCATATACATCGATAAATCAAACATGGGGCTTGATGGGAATATAGGAATTTCAATTAATGGAACGGTAAAACCCGTCCATATCGGTGACTTTCAAAGGATCGCCGTTTCCATAGGGGACAGGGACTGGCAGTATGATAAAGCGGATTTATCTAAAAGCGAGTTTGACGATGAATATTCCCGCTTCGCCTATCATGCGGATTACCTGGGTATACACCGGATTTATACCGGCAGCTATTTGCTGCTGGCGGATGATTACAGCTATGCGTCGAAGGACGACCTGGTAAATAATCTTTATTCCTTATTGGACAATGCTTCAAAGGTCACCTGCGAAAAAAACCAATATAAACGCATCCTAAGGTATGCGGAAGCCCCGGATGAATTACTGGCCCAAAACCATTTGATCCATGTTTTGCACCCCCGCAATATGGGTTCTTGGAAAGATGAGAAACTGCATACCATGGAACCGGATGCTTCGGAGAGTGGAATTGCCTTTGGAGGCAGGCGGTTTACAGGCGAATATTTTGCATTGATAAAATACAAAAATCCCTTGAATCCGGACAAGCTGGTTTTGCTTGCCGCATACAATTCCGATGGCGCGCTGCTGAAGCTAAACAACCTTTTGATGAAATTCGATGAAGAGCCGATCTTTTTCAGCGATGCCATTGTATTTTGCGCAGGTGAATATTGGAGCCGTCATGGAAAATGGCATAAAAGCGGGAGGATGGAATGAAGTATGATGTCGCACTGGTGCATGCGCCCGGTGTTTATGATTTCAGGAACAGGGAGGATATCCTGTTTGCTTACCTGGGCAATTCCGACAGCGTCCACGTTAGTCCTATTTTCGAGATGCCTCCTATCGGACTGCTTTCCATCCGGCAGCACCTGGAAAATTGCGGATTCCGTGTGGAGTTCTTTAATATCGCTTCCCAGATGCTGAGATTTCCTGAATTTGACGTCGAGGATTTTTTCAGAAGGCTGGACGCAGGCTTCGTGGGAATCGATCTGCACTGGCTTGCACATGCACAGGGCGCCCTGGAACTTGCCAAGCTGTATAAGGAGGTCCGCCCCGGGGGGATCACGTTCTTTGGAGGGATATCGGCAAGCTATTATCACGAGGAATTAATCCGTTACCCACAGGTGGATTATGTGATCAGGGGCGCAGATACGCTTCTGCCGGTGGAAATGCTGGTAAGGGCCGGTAATTTACCGGCAAAATTAAAGGATGTACCCAATCTGACGTGGAAGCGGGATGGAGAAGCAATCTTCAACGACATGAGTCATAGAACAGACGAATTTACCGCCGTGGTGGATTGGAGAGAGGTTTTTTCACACGACAGGGAAGGAGTCACTCCTTACAACATTGTTATACCGCAGTACGGATGCGAGTATAACTGTAACTGGTGCGGAGGCAGCAATTATTACCACAGGAAAAACATGTGCCTGAACAAAACAATACAAAAATCGCCGGATACTTTGAAGAAGGAGCTGGAAAGCATTATCGGTTCGGAAACCCAGGGACATACCATAACCATGATAAATTACTGGCATGAATACGATGAGCTGCTGGAGGCTGTTGACGATGCTTTTAATGAAGAAAAGATAAGCAGGATCCATATCAGCATCCGAAAGCTTCCTCCCGTGGAAAGATTTAAAACCAGGGGCTGGTCGAAAAAGCTTGTAATCGAGCTGTCCCCCGATTCCCACAGGCAGGACATGGCGAAAGCCTGCGGCCATGGTCATTATTCCGTGGACGAGATGGAGGAGTTCATCGACAGCCTCCTTGGACATGTTTATTCCTTTGAGATCTATTTTTTGATAGGTATACCGGAACAGACCGGAGAAAGTGTATGGGAGACAGTGGATTATTGTGAACATCTTTTGAAAAAGTATCATGGACGGAGGGTGATACCCTATCTTTGCCCGATGCTGCCGTTCCTTGACCCGGGAAGCATGTTTTACGACAGGCCCGGCCATTTCGGTTACAGGATCTTCCATAAAAGCCTTGAAGATCATCGCAGGGCTTTGCTCAGCATGAATTGGAAGGACAGGCTGAATTTCGAAACCGAATGGATGAGCCGTGAGGAGCTGGTACAAATAACCTATGATTCCATCAGGGCCTTAACCCTGCTTAAAAAGCAATATAAGATCCTGCCGAAAGGAATCTGTGATGGAATCGTTGATCTGATCGATGTGACCAGGAGCCTGCTGGCGCGAATAGAGGAATATCAAAAAATGCCTGACAGCGAGTTGAAACGGAAGATGGGGGATGCATTGAAAAAGCAAATCCTTGAATATAACCGCAATCAGTTTTCCAGGGTCAGGAGCCAGCAAAGGCCCATGGATCTGGGTTTTGCGAAGCGTCAGTGGTTTGATACGGATGAAGCGTTTAAAGGTCTGGATTGAGGAGGTTACCGCCAATGGACAACCTGGAGGCTTTGCGGGAAAAAGTGGACAAGGTGAACGGCGACCTGCTGGAGCTGCTTAATCTGCGTACCGCTTTGGTTGATGCGATTATAAAGCATAAGGACAGATTGAACGTCGATTACTATGATCCCGTCAGGGAAAACGAAATGCTGAAGGAAATCTTGCACCATAATAAGGGGCCCTTGTCCAACGAACTGGTCAGGGATATTTTCAGCTGTATTTTTAAAACCACCCTGCTTTACATGGGGCTGAGCAGGGAAAGAAAGCTGCTGGTGGGCTCCTGTGCCGGCAAGAGGTTTAAAACCATCCATGAGATGTTTGACATACCCTCCGGCTGGCCGGTGGTCATCGCCGGTCCGTGCGCCATCGAAAATACCGTATATCTGGATTCCATCGCCGGGACCCTGGCAAAATACAACATCAAGCTGCTGCGTGGAGGCGCATATAAACCAAGGACCTCTCCATATGAGTTCCAGGGCTTGAAGGAGGAAGGCCTGAAAATACTCAACGCGGTAAGCAAAAAATATCATTTGCACTCAGTCACGGAAGTGGTTGATACACGGGATGTTGAGTTGGTTGCCAGGTATGCGGATGTATTGCAGATAGGCGCGCGCAATATGCAAAATTACGAGCTGCTGAAGGAAGCGGGCCAGACGCGCAAGCCCATAATATTAAAAAGGGGGATGAGCGCCACGATTGAGGAATTCATATTGGCCGCCGAGTACATCGCGCTGCAGGGAAATGAAAACATCATCCTGTGTGAACGGGGGATCCGGTCTTTCGAAAAGAAGACGCGGAATACCCTTGATATCTCCTGCATACCGGTTATAAAAAGGGAAACGACGCTTCCCATCATTGTGGACCTGAGCCATTCCCTCGGACGAAAGGATATCATTGTGCCTGTGGCCAAAGCTGTTCTGGCTGCGGCGGCGGACGGAATCATGGTTGAAGTGCATCCCGAACCTGAATATGCCCTTTCCGACAGTAAGCAGCAATTGAATATAGAGGAGTTTTTGCGGCTTATGGATTGTATTGGAATTCATGGAATGGAATGAAAAAAATAATATGCATACCGTTGGATTGACTGTTGACATGGTGAATGTTGAATACTATAATGTTAGTAATACTAAATATGGTTATACTAAAAGTAAATTAAGTCTTATCCGTGGACAACGGGTGTTGCCGGACATTTTATACAGATACAAGTTAATATGGCTGTTTTTGCGCAGAATTCCGAAAGGGATTAGTTGTTTGAGTAACAATAAAATATTTTTGTGTATATGAATACAATTTTGGAGCTATCCGGAACGGGTATGCATTTTGCATCACTTTTTGCAAATGGGGTGAAGGTTATATGATCATCGAGGTAGATCATCTCTCAAAATCCTTTGACTACTACCATAAGGAGCAGGGGCTCAAAAACTCCTTTAAAAATCTTTTTCATAGAGAAAAGCTTACAAAGGAAGCGGTAAAGGGGATATCCTTCACGGTTGAGGAGGGAGAAATCGTCGGATTTTTGGGGCCGAACGGAGCAGGGAAAACGACGACACTGAAAATGCTTTCGGGAATTCTCTATCCTACGGGCGGAAAAGCAACAGTACTGGGTTATACGCCATGGGAGAGGAAGAAGGAATTCAAGATGCAGTTCTCCATTGTCATGGGACAGAAGAACCAGCTGTGGTGGGATCTGCCTGCCAATGAATCCCTATATCTCAATAAATGCATATATGAGCTTGATGATCAGCAGTATAAGGATACAATCGGAGAGCTGACAGAGCTTCTGGATGTCAGGGAGCTTCTGAAGGTTCAGGTGAGGAGATTGTCCCTGGGTGAAAGAATGAAGATGGAGCTTATTGCGGCGCTTATACACAAACCGAAGGTGATTTTCCTTGATGAGCCGACCATCGGGCTTGATCTCATTTCACAAAAAAGGATAAGGGATTTTTTAAAGTTCTATAATCAACAGTCGAAAACAACCATCCTGCTGACCAGCCATTACATGAATGATATTGAAGATCTGTGCAAGCGCTCCATAATCATCAACCAGGGAACCATCGTCTATGACGGGGAGCTGACTGGGATCAATGAAGCGTTTAGCGACAAAAAGGTAATTAAACTGCAATTTTCAAATCCTATTCAAAAAAACATGCTGGAGACGTATGGCGCGGTTAAGGAATGCGATGGCTTCAGTGCGCGGCTGGAAGTTGACAAGCAGGATACGAAGGATTGCGTAAAAGTACTTCTTGACAGATTTCCCGTAAAGGATTTTACCATTGAGGACATACCCATTGAAGAGGGCATAACCTTGATATACCAGCAAAAGGTCGGTGATGTGCATGAAGCGGCTGGCTAAGAAGCACCGGAAATATTACTTCCGATTCTTTTCTGGGGAATGGAGCGCTAAGCGTAGTTCCCCGGAAAAGATTATCGGAAGTTATATTTCCGCCAGTGCTAAGTATCTCAAGGCGCTTGAATTGGGACTGCAGCGGTCTATGGAATACAGGGTGAATTTCCTGCTGGGTATTGTTAGTTTCATCTTCCCGCTGACAATTCAATTTTTCCTGTGGACGGCCGTATTCGACAATGCTTCAAACAAGACCGTATACGGCTACACCTATAGTCAGATGATCATTTATACCATCCTGGCCGCCCTGATATCCAGGCTTGTTTCCGCGGGCTTTGAATGGGAGGTTGCGGATGACATTAAAAACGGAGGCTTGAACAAATATATCATAAAACCCCTGGGCTATTACCAGTATAGGATCAGCTGCTTCCTGGGGCAAAAAATCTCCCACCTGTTTATGATCGTACTGTTGATTGCCTGCGTACTGGTATTTTTCAGCATCCGCTTCGGATTCAATGTCGATCCGGAAAGAATTTTACTCTTTTCCATAACGATCATTTTCGCCATCGTTTTGAATTTTACCATCGTTTTTTGCATGAGTATGCTGGCGTTCTGGCTGAATGAGGTTTGGGGCGCCTTTGTTGCATTCAGCCTGAGCGTGAACATCATCAGCGGAGGGCTGTTTCCTCTGGAGGTATTCGGAAATGCGGCGTTGAAAATTTTTGGGCTTCTGCCCTTTCAATATACGATTTATTTTCCCATTAATGTGATCAACGGCAAAGTAGATTTGATAAATATCGTGCAGGGGATTGCCATTCAGGCGGTGTGGATCATATTGCTGACTTTTTTTGCAAAGTTTCTGTGGGGCACGGGTATTAAAAAGTTCGTTGCAATCGGAGGTTGATGCCTATGATGATATTGAAGGAAATCCGAAAGCATTTGTATATCTACTCACTTTTTTTAAAAAACTGCCTGGCTTCCAATATGGAATACAGGGCGAACTTTATTACGGGTATGATCTCGGAAATTGCCTATCTTTTCCCCAAACTATTATATATAGCAGTTTCCTATAGTCTTGATATTCATATCAACGGCCTTACTCCCGATTCCATTCTGTTGTTTATCGGAACATATACATTCATTACCGGAGTCATGAGTGCGATGATTTTCAGTAATTACGCAAGCATTGGAGGGTATGTCAGGAGCGGCAACCTCGACATGTTCATTACAAAACCTATTTCGCTTCAATTTATGACAACCTTGAGAAACGTTGATATTGGTGTTGCAGTTCCCAATGTAATCGGCGGAATTGTTATGATATGTATAGCCTGGTCCAGGCTTGGACTTTCCGCGGACATAGTCAATATCGCCGGGTATACCTTGCTGGTGGCCGAAGGGCTGGTCGTTACCTATGCCGTCGTTATGTCCATTGCCATGCTGGCATTTTGGATCGTTGATACGGGATCGATCTACAGCATCGTTGTTTCCTTCTGGGATTTTAATACCATGCCGATGAACATCTATGGAAAGTGGTTAAAAAGAATCGGTGTATTCGCAATACCGATTTTTGTGATTTCCAATTTTCCCTGCTTGTTTTTGCTGAGGCAAATGAGCTTCATTTACATCCTGTGGTCTTTCATCGTTCCTGTGCTTTCCAACGTAGTTCTCAGGTTGTTCTGGAAGCTTTCGATCAGGAATTACAGCAGCGCGAGCAGTTAGGTCAATGGAGATTGGAGGGGGTGGCTGAATTGCTGACTACTGACGAAGAGACCGGACAGGTTGACGCAATGGTAAGTGTTATCAGGCAATTTATTCCGGAATACCTATTTCTCACACCGGAAGCGGTAAACCGGAAAACTACATTGATTCATAAGCTGGAACATTTTTTTACCGTGTATTTGCAGCATCAGCTGAACAAGTGGATCGATGGAACCATCGATGAAAACGAATTGAACGAAGTGAAGTCTCTGTTTCCTTGCAATGGACCGGGTACCGTGATCGTTACCCAGATTAACAGGTATGAGTACTTTACATATGGCATTACGGCAAAGAGACTGGACGAAATAATGAAATATATGCGATTGAGAATGAAGGAACTGTTAAGTCCAATAGGGCATTCGGTATCGTTTTTTCACGGAATGCAAAAAGGGATGATGGTTACCGTGTTTATTTCTCCCGGCGGCCCGGATCTTTTGTTTAAGGATTGCATAAAAGGGCTGAACGGCTTTATTCAAAACTTGAAGAGCGACTATGAGATCAATAGCTCGATTGGTGTCGGAGGTGAATCGAATCGCATATTTTACGAAGTAAAAAGGTGTTTTGCGGAGGCGGAAAAGGCTTTAAGCTACAAATTCTTCCGCGGCTCCGGAAAAACAATCGATTTTTCAAGCATCCCTTCGGATACAAACAGCAGGCTTGCGAACCTGCATCTTTTGGAGGACGAGCTTGCCGCGGGGATACACCATTCCGAAAGGGGAAGGGTGATGGAAATCATCAATGAGTTTTTCAGGGGCATGGGTGAGGGGGATTATATACACCCTTCGTCTTTAAAGGATGGCTTGACGCATATATTGTTAAATCTTGCAAAAATCATTTACAGCCATATTCCGGAAGAACACTTCGGCTCATTTATGGAGGATGCAAGGAAGCGAATCATGCAGTGTGAAGAATATAAGGAGTTAAGGCAGGTAATCAACGAAAAGTTATCCAATATCATGGATATCCTTAACGAAAAGGATCACTGCAATTTTATCGTTATTCAAAAATGTAAAAAATATATCGAAGAAAATTATATGAAGGATATCTCCCTTGACTGTATAGCCGGAAAATTCCACTTCAATGCTTCTTACTTCAGCTGCCTGTTTAAGGAATGCACGGGTACGGGCTTTGTGGAATATTTGCTTAAGGTGCGGATACAAAAAGCTCAACAGCTTTTGAGGAGCACCGATTACAAATTATCTGAAATTGCCGGCTTGGTTGGTTTTCATAATGCCGCATACTTTAACAGGATGTTCAAAAGGAAAATAGGTATATCGCCCAACAAATACAAAAGGCTGTAGATTCCCTAACGGGTGAACCCATTCCGGTATTGGTTGGGTGTGACGCCTGTTACCTTTTTGAAAACCTTGAAGAAGTATTTTTCGTCCATGAAACCGACATTTTCGGCCACCTCATAGATTTTATACCGGGGCTGCATCAAAAGACTCTTTGATTTTTCAATGCGTATTTTCTGAAGATAATCGGAAAAATACATTCCCGTATCTTTTTTGAAGGTTTTGCTGAAATAACTTGCGTTAGCGTTGATGTGGCCTGCCACGTCCTCGAGGCTTATATTTTTCGCGTAATTGTTTTCTATATACTTGATTGCCGTGCTGATCTTGATGCCAAACAGGTTCATGGCATCTTCCTTTTCATTGATACAGATGGTATTAAGCATCTTTTTTATGTTCATTCTGAAATCAAGAAGGGTGTCGGATTGCTGATAGATATCTTCAATGGTATTGATGCTGTTCACGGAAAGATCCTGCTTTTCGGAAGGCAAATAATACAGAAAGTAATAGGCGATGGAGTTTTTTAGCAAGCTGGGAGTCAGGGGTAAAAGGCTTTGCAAAAAATTAAAAAGGCGGTCGATCCCTGTATTGAGGCCCGATGTATCCTCTCTGTCGACTGCATTTGCTATTTCCTCATAATATGCATTCAAAGCGGGTTTCAATTTGGTTTGCTTTTTGATTTCGGCATACTGGAATACCTGGCTGGAATTGCTCAACAGCCGGAAGTCCAAAGCTTTTTCAGCTTCTTTGATCAATTCGGGCAATTTGGCGATCATATTCGTCCATTCGCTCAAGCCGCAATAAATGGTTATTTTATTTGCAAGGGCAAGCGGCGGGATTTTTTTATTCAACAGGGTACGCAGGGCAGCATGCTCCGCCATATCGGTGTTTGACAGACAGACGATATGACTGTGGCGGTTTACATACTTAAAACATATATTCAGAGATTCCGAATTTTGGTCCAGGAAATCGTCAACGACGTCTATTCTCGCTTTACAATAAAGGGAGTATATGGAGAAGCCGGTCTTCCTCAGGGTTATACCTGCGCTGGACAGGATCAGTTCAATGTCGTTGAGGCTCTGGTAACCTTCAAGCATTTCTTTTATAATCACCGTATAATACTCTTTGAGTTTTCTTTCATTCCTTAATTTCCGCTCGGTTTCCTCCTCTTCCTCCTTTAATTTTTTGATTTGCTGAATCAAAGCATTATAAAGCTTTTCTTTTTTTACCGGCTTCAGGAGGTATTCGGAAACATTGTAGCTTATTGCCCTTTGGGCAAAGGAAAATTCGCCGTAACCGCTAAGGATGATGAATCTGGCATTGGAACCGGACTTTTTCACGTGGTCGATAAAGTCCAATCCGCTCATACCGGGCATCTTAATATCGGTGATGATAATATCCGGCTGATGCTGTCCGATGACATAAAGGGCTGACTCGCCATTTTCGGCCTCATAGATGCTTTCCAGCGGAAGTTCCATTTTGCCGATAATTTTTAACAGTCCTTTTCTTATATTGTTATCATCCTCGACGATCAAAAGACGATATAACATCTGCCTGTCCTCCTCTTTAGCTGATTGTAGGGATTTTAACCGTAATTTCCGTCCATTCATTGACGAGGCTTTTTATGCTGATCCCGTAATCTTCGCCAAAATATAGTTTAATACGTTTGTGGACATTGAAAAGGCCTATTCCGCCGACATCCTCACTCTCGGGCAGGTCGCCGGCCTTGTTGTCCAACAGTTGGTTCAGCCTTTCCATCGTTTTTCCGTCAATTCCCCTGCCATTATCGTAAATGGTAAAATAGATCCTGTTTCCAATTTTCTCGCCGGTCACGGCTATTTCAAGAAGCTTCCGGTTTTCCTTTATCCCATGGACGATGCAGTTTTCTACGATTGGCTGAAGCACCAGGTTCAGAATCTTGTTTGTACCGATGTCATTGTATATGTCGAATCTTTCTTTGATGCAGTTATTTCTTATCAGATTCTGTATTTTTATATAATCGGAAAGGTTCTCAAGCTCCGTGTCAATGTCGGTGAGATGGTTTTTGGTGCGTGTATTTTGCCGGATAAGATTGCCCAGAGCGGTCAAACCATCCGATATTTCATCCTCGTCATGCAGCTCGGCGATCATTTTCAAGGATTCAAGGGTATTATAAATGAAATGCGGTTTTATCTGGGCCTGAAGCGATGCGATTTCGGCCTGCTTCTGGGCGATTTCCGACTTGTACACCTTGTTGATCAGTTCGGATATGCTGGACGCCATCGTGTTGAAATCCAGACTCAGCTGGTCAAGCTCGTCGGAGCCCTTGACGGCTATTTTCGTACTAAAATTCCCTTCCTGGAATTTGCGGAAGGCAGCTGCAATTTTTTTTATTTTTTTTGTCAGTAAGCTGCCAAAATAGTAGGCCAGGCCTAAAAGCAGCAAAAATGTTATTATAACGGTATATACCAAATTTTCCTTTGATTTGTTGAACAGTTGGGTAATCTCTGTGGTCGGGACGATACTGACAATATAGGTGCTTATTTTTTCGATTTTAAGGAAATTGATATTGTAATTGATTTCATTATAGGTATAGTAGTATTCTCCTTTTTGCTTGTTCAATCCGGATAAAAAGCTTTTGTCCTGCAGCAGCGTTGGCAATACCTTGTCGTTCTTACCCCATATGAAATCGCCTTTATCGTCAAGTACCGCAAGATAGCCGCTTTTGCCGATGGGTGAGAGGTTTAGGGAGCCGTAAAGCATATCGGGTCTTATTTGAAACTCCAGATAGGTTGTATTTGCTTTTGATACGGAATTCATTATGCAAAACAGGGAATATACCGGCATCGGCGCTGATGTGAAGCTGTCGACCGTTTTGTAGTTTTGCTGTATATGACAGCCTTCCCAGTATGGAAAACCGATCATCGCTTTTTCTCTTATCTCGTTGTACCAGTCTTCATTTTTCAATCTTGATGCATGTACGAACATATTTGTTTCCGAGATGCTGTCATTAAGAGTCAGGACATTGATCTTGGTTATATTGGGATTTGCGGCCCTGATCCAGGTGAATTGGGGCAATATACTGTCTATGAGCTTTTTTTGCGAATCGATATTGTAGGGGTCATACTCTTCATTCAGAAAGGATATGAGCGTTGTATTGGAAGATAATTGAAAGCTAACCCTTTCAAGGGTATTCAAGGTATCGTTGATATTGTTCACTTCCTGGCTGATCCTTTGCTCCACCAGGGTGGAAGAGCTTTCCTTATAGGATATCAGGAAACGGTGATAAATTAGTAAGCTGCTTATTATCATGGGTATCGTAATTAATAGGGCATAGGAGAGCAGCAGTTTTGTTTTGTAACTTATCCTGCCTATTTTATTGAATAATCCCAAGCATGATGCCTCCTTCTCTCAAAACAATTATATTATTTTGTACATCTTACATGGTAAAATTGTTTAAATTGCTCTCAACGGAAGCATACTCCATAGTAATACTATACAAAAGTTATAACGCATTTTCAACTTTTATGAAGGATTTTATACTGAAAATGTGTCAGCTTTTGTAGTTTCTTTTATCTTTAAGTTTTTCTTTAAACTTCATTTAACTTATCTCCCGGAATATTACTGTTGATGTGATTCCGGTCTTTATCTAATACTACAATAATTTTATTATAAGTAAAATGACGAAAAAAGCAAGCCAATCTTGTAAAAAACATTTCGCGCTGATGGAATTGCCTGATCGCGGGTCGGCCGGCCGGCGGGTACGGCTGGCTTGATTGTGCTGAAAAATAACATAAAAGTAAAAACAAAGATTTTTATATGGTTAGGATAATCCGGAAGATTAATTGACGGTTGACATGGTGGATATTGGATAATATAATATTGGTAATGGTAAAATATATTATACTTTAAGTAAAACAAATCGATGGATGATTCATTGTTCCCGGTGCGAGGTGCATCATAAACCGATCCATGGCAGATCAATAGCTTAATCAATAGAATAAAGGAGAGATAGAAATGAGGGATCCGGAACTAATCCATGAATACAGGGCACTTGACAGAGATTGCGCGTTATTCCATGATAAACTGGCGAGCTGGCGGACATACGAGACCCGGTTGTTTATACCGGATATAGCTGCAAAAAGTGCGCTGGAAGGGGAGCTGGGCGCATTGAAATCCCGGACAGGGGAACTGGGAAAGCCGGATGATGTTTTTGATATGCTAAGGGAGCATATGATCGACTTTTTAAATGGACAGAAAATGGAGCTGCAGTATGCTTACGAAAGACCTTCCAGGCATATGGGCGCATTCCTGGAAACCTTCTGCTACTTTAGCCGGATGGATTCGCGTCCGGAGGTTCAGAAAGCGGAGATCCTGCTGAAGAGATTTTCCCAGGCTGACGACGTCTGGAGAGGAGTTACAACCTGGATTGACAGTGTATCCTTTCTCAACCTGCAGGAACTTGTTTATGACATGCAGACATACATAGATATTATAGAGGGTGAAATAACGCGGGTACCGGAGTATTTCCCCGGTTTGGGCGAAAGACGGCAAGGGGAAATTGTCCGGGCCGCGCGGACGCTCGCGGAAAAAATATCCGGATGGATCCTGTTTGTTCAGACATTGATGCAGGAAAAAGGCATGAAAAAGGCAGGAACCACATCGGAGAGCGATACCGTCAGCCTTGACGAGAGCTGTTACAGATCCGTATTGTGGGATGTCATGGGCGTTAGCCTGGATGAGATCCTCTCCTGGTATGAAATAGAAATAGAAAAAACAAGGAATGAAGTGTATGAGATCGCAGGAAAAATTAAAATACCCGATCCTGTTCCGACAACTATGGCAGGAGTGAATGACCTGCTGTTGAAATATGCGGGACCCTGCGATACGCCTGAAGAAATGTATGAACGGGCAAACGCGTACATCAAGAGATCTCAGGCAGCCTGCAAAGGTTATGTTTGGCTGCCTGACGATGAAACCTGCCTGGTGAAAAAGATTCCGGAGCAGTACAAACGTTCCTATCCATGGGGCGGGTATGCCGGCGGCTGCCCTTTGAGAAGACCTCTTCAGGGGGAGATGTTCCTGAACAATTATAATTATAAGGCGATTACCGACGGCTGGATTAAAATGAATACCGTTCATGAAGCCTATCCGGGACACCATGTGCAGTTTGTAAGGGCCACGCTGGATTCCATTCCGGAGACGGTGAAAATAGGAGCGAAACAGGTACCCATATCCGAAGGAACCGCACATAGAGCGGAAAGGGCATTTGAGTTCATCTTCCCGGAAGATCCTTTCTATCCGTTGTTTGTAGCCTACAGAAGGCACCATACCTCCGTCAGGATCAAAGCGGATCTTCTGCTCCGGTATTTTGGAAGACCCATCGGAGAGGCGGTCCAGCTTTATGTGGATGAGCTGGGCTTCGACAGGGCTACGGCCAGGGGACAGGTAAGGGCCCAGGAAGGCGTACAGGGATATTTCACCACTTACTATTATGGCATGAAGAAGCTCTGTGACTGGGAGAAGAAATACGGGTTTGATGCGAAAACCTATACGGAGCTGCTGTTCTCAGCGGGCGGCATCAGTCTGGAGAGCTTCGAAAAGTTCCTGAAAATGAGCGAAAGCGACAGACACAGCTATCTGCATGATTTCCCCGGCATGCTGCAGTTTGATAAGTAATTTATCCATGGTATTTTTCATTCGTAAAACCGGTATTTTCATCAATTTCATATAGTTTAGCGGGGCCCTGGCAACAGGGCCTTTTTCTATGTGGAATAACTGCAAAACATAGGCAATAACTGATTTAACCTGTTAGGCTGGTTGGTCCGTGTCATTGCGAGGAGCAAAGCGACGTGGCAATCTGTGCTTCTGACTGGGACAGCATTTATTAGATTGCCGCGCTCCACTTCGTTTCGCTCGCAATGACAGTACCTGAGTAGTCACAATTTAAATATATTGTACCAAATTGAAAGATAATTAACTGACAGTCCATACATTCAATGATAAATTATAAATATCACCATCAAAAAAATAAATGGAGGGGAATGTATGAAAAAGTTCTTGTGTCTAGTGCTTGTATTGGCTTTTTCCTTTACAGTGCTTGCGGGCTGCGGAAAAGGTACGGAAAATACGGGAGGGGGTTCGTCGCTGCCGGCAACATCGTCGGACGGCCCGGCGGCAAGCGGAAAGACAAACCTTTATGGCTGGAAAGTGCCGGATAAAACCCTGGAGATTACTTATTACTGCGGGCAGGATAATCCTGATACCGTAGAGAAGAACACAAAAATCATGCATCAATATCTGCTGGATAATTTTAATGTAAAACTGAACAAGATCGTTTATGATACGGAAATGGTTGAAAAGCTTAATCTTATGCTTGCCTCAAATGACTATCCCGAAATGATATCCAACATGTCTCCCACGGAAGCCCAGAAATGGGTTGACCTCGGCAAAGCCCAGGAAATGACTCCGCTCATAGAACAATACGGTCCGAATATTACCAAGGAATTGGGCTCCACATTGAAGAGATATGCCAACAACGATGGAAAAATATACATACTTCCCATAGGCTCCGGCCTTCTGCCGATCGCTGATTATGGCGCCCAGGTAAGGCTTGACTGGTATAAGGAAATAGGTTCACCGGCGTTCTCTACCACCGATGAGTATTATGAAGTTTTGAAAAAGCTGGTAGAAAAGCATCCTGTCAATGCAAGCGGAGAAAAGGTATATGCGTTGGGTACCTGGAAAGACGATAAAATGATCGAGCAGCTTGGGGGGATCTGGGGCCTCAAGTTTGGCTGGAAGGAAAATGACGACGGTTCTCTGACGCACTGGAGCAAAACCCCCGAAGCATTGGAGTTCGTCAAATGGTATAACAAATTCAACCTTGCAGGACTTCTTGACCCCGACTCCTTTACACAGAAAAGGGACGACTGGATGACAAAATGCACCAATGAGAGATATGCGGGCCATTTTGCGGTATGGTGGGTAACAAAGGATGCAGGCCCTCTTAAGTGGGTAAAGCTCAAATCCGATTTTAATGATGATATGCGGTACGTACATTATGATGTTAAAGGACCGGGAGTGGCGAAATCCTATCTCAATCCGAAAAATACCATGGGTTGGGGCAGGACGATCATTACTGACAAGTGCAAGCAGCCTAAAAACGTTATGAAATGGTTTGATTTCGAGCTTAGTACGCTGGGTATGATGCTGCTTTCGCTGGGAGTTCCCAATGAAGAAGGCTCTGTCTGGAAAATTGATGAAAAAGGTAATTGGGAATGGATAAAGTCTGAAACAGACAAGGTCCTGAATGGAACCTTTGAGTCAACAAGGTATGGCGAGCTTGGAGGAGACGGTTCTTACTGGAATGTCGTCTCTCAGAAATTCTATGATAACGGTGTTGAATGCTGGCTTGACCAGAATCATGTCAATAAGTGGTTCAAATTCAAGGATGATAATTTGAAAGACAGCATTTTTGACTTCTCCGCATACTATGCCATATCGCTTCCTTCGGACAGCAATGAAACCGTGATTAACCAGCAAATCAAGGATATATCTCTAAATGGCTTTGCCAACGCGGTTATGGCAAAATCGGAAGAAGAATGCATCGCCAGGTTTAATGATATGAAAGAAAAAATAGCCAAAGCAGGCGTCGATACATTGGAGAAATTCTATTCGGAAAATTACAATAAGAATCTCGAAGCATGGAAATAAATAAGTTATGGAAACAATCAACAATATTTTGGCATGAAGCTTCACTCTAGCGAGACGAATATGGCAAAGAGAAGTACGGAAACAGCGGTACTTCTCTTTGCCGCAAATATCACCGTACTTGTTACTGAAAAATATATTAAAGGATAAAACCGATTATGAAGGATGTTGTTTTAAACGTTAATTCCGGAAAGCTCAGCCAAAGCAAGACCTGGGCGGTAATAAAAAGGTTCAGAAGGGAAAGACAGCTATGGCTGCTGTGTTTACCTATCATTGCATGGGTTGCCGCATTTGCGTATTACCCCATGTATGGAATTATTATAGCTTTTCTAAAATATATTCCCGGAAAGCCTTATTTGGCGTGTGAATGGGCCGGGCTTGCATATTTTGAGCAGTTTTTCAATTCTCCCGATCTGTTGATGATCATAAGGAATACATTTGCAATAAGTGCTCTTGATCTTCTTTTTGGTTTTCCCGCACCGATAATTCTTGCATTGCTTATCAATGAATTATTCCTGAGACGCTTTAAAAAAATTGTACAGACGGTTTCCTATATGCCGTATTTTGTTTCCTGGGTAGTTGTTGCAAATATCCTATTCACACTGCTAAGTACGGATGGTATTGTAAACAAGCTTTTGGCGGATACCGGCATCATAAACTCTCCAATAGCCTTTCTCGGAACGGGAAAGTACTTCTGGTGGCTGATAACCTTCTCGAATATATGGAAGGGCATCGGTTGGGGTTCAATATTATATTTATCGGCAATTGCAGGCATCGACGCTGAACTATATCAGGCGGGAGCTACAGACGGCCTGGGACGCTTTGGGATGATATGGCATATAACACTGCCCGGTATCAAACCTACCATCATACTTCTCCTGATCCTGCAAATCGGAGGCGTACTTAATGCCGGGTTCGAGCAGCAGCTTTTGATCGGAAATTCGCAGACAAGAGACTATTATGAAGTTATTGATACTTATATCTATAAATACGGATTCCAGTTGGGAAGGTATTCTTACGGTGCGGCAATAGGTCTTATGAGATCGGTAATAGCACTGGGATTGGTTTTGCTTGCAAATAAAATTTCGAGAAAGGTTACCGACCTGTCGATTATATAGAGGTGTAAAATGGAAAACAGATATTACAAGCAAGGTATAGGCAGTAAAGCATTTGATGTACTTAATCTATTTATAATGATCGTATTTTCACTCCTTGTCGTATACCCCTTTTTCAATCAGCTCATATTATCCTTCAATGATGGTATAGATGCTGTTAAAGGAGGGATCTACCTCTTTCCAAGGAAATTTTCAATCGATGCCTATGGAATGCTTTTCAAGAATCCCAAAATAATAAACGGTGCTCTTATATCCGTACTCAGGGTAGTCGTCGGTACATGTACGGGCCTGTTTGTAACGGGATTGCTCGCGTATATCGTTTCGGTAAAGGGATTTTCAGGCAGAAGGTTTATGAGAGTGATCTTTCTGGTGACAATGTATTTCAGCGGAGGTCTTATACCGACATACCTTTTAATCAGCAAGCTTGGGCTGACAAATTCCTTTAACGTATATTGGCTGCCGACTCTTATTAATGCATACTATATGCTTTTGATCGCTTCCTATGTCCAGGGTCTTCCCGATTCTTTGATTGAAGCTCCGAGAATTGATGGCTGTAATGAGCTCAGGATTTACTACCTGATTGTTATTCCCGTGTCGCTGCCGGTATTTGCAGCAATTGCAGTATATATTGCCGTGCAGCATTGGAACGCCTGGTTTGATGTTATGATATATAACCCGTCCGGTAGATGGGATACCATCCAGGTATATCTGCGGAGACTGCTTCTGGAAATGGATATGGTGCAAAACCTGCAAAACGAGCAGCTTGCACAGTCCAGGTTTAAAAATCTTACGCCGCTGACCTTCAGAGCGGCTACAACAATCATTGTTACCTTCCCGATTCTCGTAACCTATCCGTTTTTGCAGAAATATTTTATTGGAGGAATTACAATCGGTTCAGTCAAAGGATGATATAATATTTTACATAAGAATTTTACATAAGATATGAAACCGGACAAGATTTGCTAAAAAACCGGAAACAATTACATATGCCCTGGTATAGGTGTTCGAAAGTAATAAAAATCATATGTCCGGAGGCTATATGCTTAAGAAATATAAAAACTTAAAAAATACCAGTTTCAGGACAAAGCTGTTGTTTTCGTACATACTGCTTATAACTATTCCGCTGATTATAAGCAGTATGATTATTTATAAGCAATTCCTGCTGACCTATATTGAAAACTCGTCAACAATGATCGACCAGAGACTGAACCAGGAAGTGAACAATATAAACGAAACCTTGAATACCGTTGAAAAGGTCGCCTTTCAACTTTCCTCAAATACTTCACTGACTTCATTTTTGAATGAGCGGTACAATCCTTTAAGCATGGATTCCTACAATAATTTGACAAATAAAGTAATACCGTTGTTTGAATGGATTAAAAACACCAATCCGGATATTAACAAGATCAACGTGTTGACCTTCAACCGTAGTATTTCCGAGATTGATGTCTTTACCTATGCGTCTGCTTTTGAAAATCAAAATTGGTTCAAGGAAATGAGAGATAAAACCAGGCTGGGTCTGCCCTATTGGGAGAAGTACCATATCCAGAGGCCTTATAGAGGCTTTGACAATACCGATAATTCCTCTCATGTATATTCTTTGTTTTGTACGATAACGCTATTATATAAGAAAAATCTATCGTATGCGGAGCTGCAAATAAAACCCCAGGTTTTATATAGTTCCCTGAATCTTTCCCCTATAGGGAACAGCGGCTTTTTGGCAGTTCTAAACAATAAAAACGAAATAATAACCGGTAATGAAGCTCCCATCGTAAAATCATTAATCCAAAACGATCGCTTTATAAATATTTTATCCGAATCGAAAGGAAGGTATCAATATACATTTGACAATATAGACTATACGATAAGCTTCAATAAAATTGACAGATTAAATGCATATATCGTAGGTATTATACCTGAAACCGAGATCAAAGACATATCGGATAAATCAGTAAAAAGCTTCCTCTATACAATAACGATAACTTTTATTTTTCTTATTATTTTGGCAGTGACTCTCGGCAATGTGTTTACAAAAAAAATAAAAAAATTAACAAGTGCTTTCCACAAATTCCAGGAGGGCGATTTTAATACAAGGATATCTGTCGTGGGCTCGGACGAGCTTGACAAGCTGTGCGGCGACTTCAACATCATGGCTGCCCGGATACACGAACTGATTAACAAGGTTTATATGGTGGAAATATCTCAAAAGCAGGCGGAGCTTGCCGCGCTGCAATCCCAGATAAAACCGCATTTCATCTATAATACGCTGGAATCTTTAAAGATGACGGCAGAGCTTCACGACGAAGAAGAAATATCGGACGGACTTACTGCTCTAGGCAACCTTTTACGTCAAAACATACACACGGAAACCCATTTGATCAATATCGGTAATGAGTTGGATAACATAGGAAAGTATGTTAAACTGCAAAATCGTATAAGAAATAATAGGATAAAGATAAGCTATGATGTAGATGAGGAGATATGCGGCAACAAGATTCTGAATCTTGTGCTGCAGCCCATTATTGAGAACTGTATTTTTCATGGATTGGGAGACAGTCAGAATTTACTTCACATAAATGTAACCGGTGAAAGAATCAATGATGTGATTTCACTTTCAATACGGGATGATGGTTTGGGAATCGATGAAGCCAGGCATAAACAATTGAACGAAATGTTGGACAGGAAAGTATGCGATACTCCAAAACACTTATATGGCAGCAGTATAGGACTGGTCAATGTAAGCAGGAGGATTAAATTATTTTATGGGGACGAGTTCGGGGTGAGAGCGTATAGCGTAAAAAATGGAGGTACTACAATCATAGTAAGCATTCCTGCTTCAGAAATAATCGGATTATGATCAGTGTGTGGAGAGGGGGAGTACACATTGTACCGTCTGTTGATTATTGAGGATGATCATACCATAAGAAAAGGGTTGGTAAAAATAATCAAAAAAATGGAGCTGCCTCTGGCAGATATCGTTGAAGCGGAAAATGGACTGGATGCATTAAGGGTGACAGCCGAGTATAAACCACATATAGTGATCACCGATATAAAAATGCCGTTAATGAACGGGCTTGCTTTTATTGAACAGGTAAAGAAAACCAACCCGGAAATTAAATTCATCATCATCAGCGGCTACAGTGAATTTTCTTTTGCACAAAAGGCCATCAGCTATAATGTATCGGAGTATCTTCTTAAGCCTATCGAAAAAGAAAAACTATCCATTATACTGAATAGGCTTTTGGAACAGCTTGAACGCGAAAATGAAGAAAATCTCAGGAAAGAGAAAAGTGAAGAAAAGCTAAGGGAATATTACTCAAATATTTTGAAAGAAATACTGGAGGGTTACCATAGTACCATTGACCTGGATTTTACTTTATCGAATGCAGGTATTGGCTGCAAAAAAGAATACATGGCTATTCTTTCCATTTACTGCAGATCCGATATGCAATTGATAATGAATATTTTGGATAATTGCAGGCATCAACTGGATATTTTATTTAGATATACCTACAATCAAAATACAATCCTCTGTCTGATAAATATGGATAAGCCGTTAAATGAAGTCTTACCGGGGCTTATTAACCAATTTATTATTAAACCTGCAAGTGACCGCATGGCTGACGTATACTGCGGTTTAAGCGAGTGTTGTATTGAAAGAGCCGAATTGCCTGAATTGGTCAGGCAGTCAAAGAAAGCGTTGGCTTTCCGGCTGACCAATTCATTGCAACATGTCCATACCTATTCCCAAGTAAGGGACATACAGGTTACAAGCCCTGCATTGAATGCTTTTTATCAGGAAATGACCAATGCCATAAATGCTGAAAATCCCTATGAAATCAATATGAGCATTGATCATTTATTTAATTTTTTGTATAGCCTTTCTCCTTTGACACCTGACCTGATAAAGAATTCAATCGATAATTTTATTGTTTATCATATGTCGCAAAGTAAAAGAAGCTATGTCAAAATGAATTTTAATATGGAGGATATTTGCTATTCTGCAGAAACTCTCGCAAATTTACAGCTGAATATAAAACAAATCTTCCAGAGCATCGGTATAAACAAAAATGATACTCTTTCAGCAAACCATACCAACAGAATCAATGCAGTAATAAAATATATCGAGATCAATTACCATAAGAATATCTCCCTGGAGGAAGTTGCCAAATATATCAACATAAACGCGTGCTATTTGAGTAATATGTTTAAACGGGAAACAGGCATGTATTTTTCAGATTATTTACAGAAAATACGCATTGAGAAATCAAAAATCCTGTTGATGCAGCCACAGTATAGAATTTATGAAGTTGCGGAAAGCGTGGGCTTTTTAGATGAAAAATACTATTATAAAATTTTTAAAAAGCTGACAGGAGTCACTCCCAATCAATATCGAAATAAAATATATACGAATATATAGAAAAGCGGTCATAAATCAATAAACTGCTTATTGTCCCTGGTATTGTTATTAGCGGTGTTTTTACATAGGTTAATAACTATTTGAATTGCTTTCAATGACAGTATAACTTATAATTACACTATACAAAAAAAATAAATTTTCTCCTTTGACAATGATTTTACACTAAAAAACAAGATATTTAACTGACATTGTCTTTCTAAACTGTTATGTTATTACTATAAGTAAAAAATCTTTAAGGAGGGGTAATATGAAAAAACTGGTTTGTATCATTCTTGCATTGGGGTTGATGCTGACGATGCTGTCAAGCTGCGGCTCCGATAATGGTCAGGCAGATCAGACAACGACGGCTTCGGGTACGACACAGGGGAGTGCTTCCACGGAAGGGGCGACGCCAAAGCTCAACGAATTTGGTTGGGAGGTACCTGAAAAAACTCTTGAGATAACGTTTTTAGGAGGGCAATTATCCCAGACCGATATGGATAAATTCGGGGTGCCGGGTGAATCCAAATATGACAAATTCCTGCTTGAAAAATTCAATATGAAGATCACACGAATGAACGATGAAAATGACCGTGCCCAAAGATTGACCATGATGCTCGCGTCAGGTACCTACCCTGAAGTGGTCGCGCTTATGCTGAGGGCCGATTTCGACAAGTGGATAAGCATGGGAAAACTACAAAATCTCACTCCATTGATCGAGCAGTACGGTCCCAACGTCAAAAGTGCCATGGGAGACCTTTTAGGCCGGTTTAAAAGCGCCGATGGCAACGTTTACGGTATTCCTGACGGATGGGGCTCGCTGCCGGTTGCCGCTTTCGGAGCATCGGTCCGCTATGACTGGTATCAGGAAATCGGGGCCCCTAGCTTTTCAACGCCGGATGAATACTATGATGTATTGAAGAAACTGGTAGAAAAGCACCCCCAAAACAAAAACGGCGAGAAGGTATTTGCCTTAGGCGAATACAAGGTAAATGGCAATTATACAAGGCCGTATACCAGACTTGGCGGCTTCTGGGGGCTGCAGTGGGATTGGAAGACAGGCGAAGACAACAGCAGGACTTACTGGATCAATACGGATGAAGGGCTGCAATTTACAAAATGGCTGAACAAGGTCTACAGGGAAGGCATGCTTGACCCGGATTCCTTTACCCAGCTGTTTGAAGACTGGGGAGCCAGGGTAATGAACGAAAGATATGCGGGCAGCATTGTAAGGAAGTGGGAAAACTCCCAGTATGGCGCCGAGAAATGGCAAAAATCCTATGGCGAAGCCTATGACGATAACATGCGGTATGTCCTGCATAACATGAAAATACCCGAGATAGAAAGCGCAACCCTCACTCCGGATTCTACGACGGGATATGGCTTTACTGCCATCACCGACAAGTGCAAACAGCCGGAAGCCGTTATGAAATGGTTTGACTATATGAATACGCCATGGGGCGCCAGGGTGTTCGGCTGGGGACTGCCGAATGAAGCCGATTCGGTCTGGAACAGCGATCCGACGGATTATAAGAAATTTACCTGGAACGAAACCGTGAAGAATGCGATCATCGATCAAACCGTCGATTGGGATAAGCTTACGGCCTTGGGTTATACGCAATACGGAGTTGTATACCCGAACCAGCAGTTCCCGGACGGCACCTGCTTCTGGGTTGACTCCGTCAAGGAGATCGTAGATGCGAACAAGTGGCGCAAGGTTGACGAGGACAATGTGAAGGGGACGGTTTTTGATAACACGGCGGCCTATTTAATCACTTTCCCGGCGGATGACCCCGTAGCGACCATACGACAGACAGTTTTTGACATTGCGGATGCAGGTTTTGCAACGGCAGTTATGTCGAAGACGGAGGCGCAATGTGAGCAGGAATTCATGAAAATGAGAGAGAAAGCGAATAAAGCCGGCTTGAAGGATTTTGAGGCATACGTAACGAAAGAATACAAGAGGATTCTGGACAGCTGGAAATAATCGTTTGACATACAGAGGGAGTTGATTTACCTCTTAGGAGGATATTTCCTCCCTCTGTATCTTTAATTACACATTTACACGGTATACATTTTCAAGGGAGATTGAAGCGTATGAACAATCCGGTACAGGTGAATGCCTTTATCAAGAAGGAAAAGCCGTTATTCCAGAGGGTGTGGACAAGAGTCAAAAAGGAAAGGCAATTATGGGCGATCTGTATTCCCATGATTATTTTTGTTTTGATTTTTGCCTATTACCCCATGTATGAACTAATTGTTGCGTTTATGGACTACTATCCCGGGGAGCCTATCCATGGAAGCAAGTGGGTGGGGTTAAAACATTTCGAAGAATTTTTTAATTCGCCGAGCTTTTTGCTAATCACGAGAAATACGCTTGCCATCAGCGGGCTTCAAATACTGATCGGATTTCCTGCGCCAATCATTTTAGCTCTGCTTATCAATGAGCTCAGGTTGAAATATTTCAAAAAAACCGTACAGACCATGTCCTATCTGCCCAACTTCATTTCATGGGTGGTCGCCGCAAGCCTTATCTTCTCCTTGCTGGGATCCGAAGGGCTTATCAACGAGCTTCTTCTCAAGCTGGGCTTTGTCCAGGAATCTGTAAATTTTCTCGGCACGGGGCAATATTTCTGGTGGCTGCTCACCATCGCCAACGTATGGAAAGGGGTCGGGTGGTCGTCTATTATTTATCTTTCCGCCATCGCAGGCATCGACGAGGAGCTATACCAGGCGGGAGTTGTTGACGGGCTTGGGAGATTCGGACTGATATGGCATATTACTTTACCCGGTATTGCTACTACAATCGTCCTTCTTTGGATCCTCAGAATCGGCGGTATTTTGAATGCGGGTTTTGAACAGCAGCTGCTGTTGGGCAATGCCATGACAAAGGATTATTATGAGGTTTTTGACACGTTTTCCTACCGGTACGGCATACAGCTTGGACGTTATTCATTTTCTACTGCCGTAAGCCTTTTTAAATCCGTTGTCAGTGTAATTCTAATTTTTGCAGCCAACCGTGCTGCCAAGAAATTTGCGGATGCGGCAATATTCTGAGGAGGAAGAAGCATGTATGCAAGGTCATATTTAAAAAGAGGCTTGGGGAGTAAAATTTTTGATGTATTTAATGTGACGATCCTTTTGATTTTTACCTTTTTGGTAGTATATCCTTTTTGGAACCAATTAGTCTACTCTTTCAACGATGGAATCGATTCGGCCAGGGGAGGCTTGTATTTCTGGCCGAGGATATTTTCTATCCAGTCCTATGCTTTATTATTTGAAAACAATAAGCTTTTAAAAGCGACGGTTATTTCCGTTTTAAGAGTTTTGGTCGGTACGGGCACCTGTCTTTTCTGTACCGGTCTGCTTTCCTATGTAGTATCCATCAGGCACTTCTCCGGAAGAAAGTTTATGAGGCTGCTTTACTTGATGACAATGTATGTAAGCGTCGGCGTTATCCCATATTATCTGTTGACCGTAAGATTGCATATGATTGATACATTCACCGTATATTGGCTTCCCAATATCATTAATGCTTATTACATGCTGCTGATGGCTTCGTTTATTCAGAATCTGCCCGAATCCCTTTTTGAAGCGGCCAGAATTGACGGATGTTCGGAAATAAGGATCTACTGGAAGCTTGTCGTACCCATGTCGATCCCTGTGTATGCGGCGATTGCCGTTTATCTGTCTGTCGAACACTGGAATTCGTGGTTTGATTGCATGATATACAATCCCGGCGGAAACTGGGATACTCTCCAGGTTTTCCTCAGGAGAATGCTGCTTGAGACTCAGGCTGCGGGACAGGCGACAAATGACGTGTTTAAAGACCGCAGGTTCAGCAACATATCTCCCCAGTCCATGAGAGCTGCAACAACAATGGTTGTAACAATACCCATCGCTCTTTCCTATCCGTTTTTCCAGAAATATTTCGTAGGAGGATTAACCATAGGATCGGTAAAAGGATAAGCGCGGCACGACGCCGTATTTGGATAATTGTTCTTGGAAAAGGCTTATTGAGAGAGGCTGAAGGGATGAGGAGCACGTCTTTTCATCCCTTTGCTTGGTTAAGCTTTGCAATAACAAAATCAATATTTTCAACCTTTTGTGCATTTTGTCTACCGACAAGCAAAAATTTGTCTGGCATACTAATAGCATAATCCTATTTTTAGCAGCTCTGTATGCATTTTTTATAAAGGAGTGTATTTAAGTGGCCCAAAATATAACCTCTCAACCGGTTCCCATGAAAAACGTGCACATATCGGACTTATTCTGGTCGCACTATGTGGATCTGGTGAGAAATACGGTAATACCTTATCAGTGGGAGGCTCTGAACGACCTTATTGCCGGAGCGGAGCCCAGCAGTGCCGTCAGGAATTTCCGGATTGCCGCAGGTCTTGAAAAAGGGGAATTCTACGGACGCGTGTTTCAGGACAGTGATGTAGCCAAATGGCTGGAGGCGGTGGGATATAGTCTGGAAACACAGCCCGACCCCCAACTGGAAGCAATTGCGGATGGAATCATCGATGTGATTGAAAAGGCACAGCAGCCGGATGGGTATCTGGATACCTATTATATTCTGAAGGAACCCGGGAAAAAGTGGACAAACCTGTACGAAAACCATGAATTATATGTTGCCGGACATATGATGGAGGCTGCCGTTGCCTATTATAACGCAACAGGCAAAAGAAAGCTGCTGGACGTGATGTGCCGGTTTGCCGATCATATCGATACGGTATTCGGAGCCGGGCCCGGAAAGCTCCGGGGGTATGACGGGCATCAGGAGGTGGAACTGGCGCTTGTCAAGCTGTACAGGGCAACCGGAAACGAAAAATACTTGAAACTGAGCAAATATTTTATCGATGAACGCGGAAGGGAGCCTAATTTTTTCAGTATCGAGCGTGAGAAATATGAAAGAAAAGGATGCTCCTATTGTGAAAGGGAGAGGTCCAAGCCGCTGAAGCTTGAATACAATCAGGCACATAAGCCTGTACGTGAACAGGAGGTTGCCGTAGGTCATGCCGTAAGGGCTGCCTATATGTACACCGGTATGGCGGACCTTGCCGGTGAAACCGGTGACAAGGAGCTGCTGGATACATGCAGGCGCTTGTGGAGAAATATTATTGGAAAACAAATGTATATCACCGGAGGAATCGGGTCCACAAAGTTCGGTGAAGCATTTTCCTTCGATTATGACCTGCCTAACGACACGGTATATGCAGAGTCCTGCGCTTCCATCGGCCTGGTCTTTTTTGCCCACAGGATGCTTCAAATGGAGCAGGACAGCGAATATGCGGATGTTATGGAGCGAGTGCTCTACAACATTGTGCTGGGATCCATGTCCCGTGACGGCAAGTATTTCTTTTATGTCAACCCTTTGGAGGTTTGGCCGGAAGCCTCGGAAAAAAACCCCGACAGGCGCCATGTCAAACCGGTCAGGCAAAAATGGTTCGGCTGCGCCTGCTGCCCGCCAAACATCGCCAGACTGCTTGCATCCTTGAATCAGTACATCTATTCCATTAGTGGGGATACAATTTTCACGCATCTCTACATTGGGGGAGAAGCTGAAATAGAAAAGGACGGAAAAAAGATGGTGCTCCGTCAGGACAACAGGTATCCGTGGGATGGTAATATAAAGCTTTCCGTCGTATCATCCGCATTGGAGGAAATTACACTGGCGCTGCGTATTCCCGGCTGGTGTAAAAAATGGTCTGTCTTTATCAATGGGGAAAAGGCGGATCATACTGTAGGGATTGAAAGAGGATATGTACGGATTAACCGGAATTGGAAGGCCGGAGATGAGGCGGAGCTTCGGATGGAGATGCCCATAGAGCTGATGAAGGCCAATCCAAAGGTGCGTGCCGATGCAGGGAAGGTCGCCATTCAAAGAGGTCCATTGATATACTGCCTGGAAGAAATCGACAACGGAGAAAATTTGTCTGCTCTTTCCCTGGATGCAGGATCCGAACTGACAACCGGGATCGATGAAACCTTGCCGGAGGGCATAGTCGTGATAAGGGGGAAAGCGGTACGGGACTCCCGGGAGGGATGGAACGACAGTTTATATAAGCCTTATGCAGCCATTGGCGACGAAGTGGGACTCAAAGCTGTCCCATACTATCTGTGGGGAAACAGAGAGCCGGGAGAAATGCTTGTCTGGATACGCCGGAGGAAATAGGAGGTAAGGTTTATATTTTGAAACAAGTATATTCCACAATAATCTTTAGAATATTGTGTTGAATATACTTGTTTTTTCCATTATAATACCTGGTAAACAGACTCATTTATAAAAATCCCCATTAAATTTGATATTGTTTTATTTTAAATATTTTTACGGAAGGCTGGGTGCAGTAAACGAAGCCTTTATGAATGGAGTGTATATGATCGAAACGATTGTTCACAAAATGCGGGAGGAAGGGTATGAGATCCGCGTTTTAGCTATAGAACGTTTGCAGGATATTGAAAAGGATATTGCAGATCTTCATTCATTGAATTATCTTGACGAGCGTATCGACAGGATTTTAGAGAATTCATACAAATTTACTTTACCTGCGTGCCCTTTTGAAATAAAGTCGGTGATTGTAGCTGCTTCGCCTTGTCCGCAGACAAGGGTTGTTTTTAACTGCGGGGGCAGTAAAGTGCCTATGCTTATTCCTCCTACCTATATGGAATATTCAGTAGAACCCATACGGATAGAGAAATGCCTGAATGAGATTCTGGCCGAGGGCAATCTGCACGCGGAGAGAGTAAAAAGCCTGCCGGAAAAGCTATTAGCTGCGCGAAGCGGTCTGGGCTCCTATGGAAGAAATAATATCATCTATGTGCGGGGAATGGGCAGCTTTGTACTTTTATCCGTATATTATTCCGACGTAGAATGTGATAAGGAGAACTGGAATGAGATCACGACCATGAAGGCATGTGCAAATTGTTCGCTTTGCCGGAATATATGTCCGACGGGTGCCATCGCTGAGGATAGATACCTTGTCAGGGCAGAACGCTGTATTACGTATTATAATGAATTTGAAACGGCTCCGGACTTTCCTGAATGGATGAATCCTGAAGGACATAATTGTATTATCGGCTGCCTTCACTGTCAGCAATGTTGCCCGCAAAACAAACGATTCCTGGACAATATAATGGAATCCGTAGAATTTGATGATAAGGAGACGGATAGCCTCCTGAACGGCTTTCCCATGGAGTGCTTGCCCGGGGAAACCATAGCCAAGCTCGAAACGATTAAGATGGATCATTATTACAGCCTGCTTGCAAGAAATATGAAAGCTTTAATCTATAAAGCCCGCCGGAATGGAGAATAAACGGCAAAGGTGCCTGATGCAGGAAGCTGAATGCCTGAGCCGGAAAAGGAATATACCCTTTCCGGTATTTTTATCCAATATACCAAGATAGTATAACTGAAACGCAATATCGTATGTAGAAGAAAGTTAAGTAATAACCTATAATAAATTTAGTAGCAGTAAAAAAACAACCTTTTCCTGCACCTATACAAATAAGCAAGGGTAATACCTGAAGGTATACTGAAAATATTGTGTATAAAAAATGTCCGGATGTAGTTATTATACTACAAGGGGATTATGTCCTGCCAAAGGAAAGGGATAAAAAGATTTATACGTATATTCTTGCAATCAATTCCATGGGCATCATTTATTGTAGGAAAGGAGGGTGATATTCAGTAATATTAAAATCCTATCCGTGATCAAAAATTAGTAAGGGGGTTAAAAAGTGAAAAAGTGTATTTCTATCATTCTTGTTGTTACGATTCTCGGTGTTTTGGCATTGTCGGGGTGCGGACAGGCATCCGGTACCGGGGATACGAATGGCGCGGCTTCTGCCGGACTCAGCGGAAACATAAGTTATATGACGTGGGGGGATGAAGCGGAAAGGCTCCTGTATGATCAGGTTCTTAAAGATTTTATGGCGAAAAATACAAAAGTCAAGGTGAATTATACGTATACTCCATCGGACTACAATCAGAAGCTGCAGACCATGATTGCAGGAAATACTGCGCCGGATGTGTTCTGGCTCCTTCAATCCAATGTAAACGTTTTTGCTCCTACCGGTGCCTGCGAGCCTCTGGAGCCATGGATAACCAAATACCCGGAATTGACAAAGGATATGGTCGAAGGACTTGCCAAATATGGACAGTACGAAGGTAAAACCTATGCCATACCGAAAGACTGGGAACCGATTGTAATGTATTTGAATGAAGACCTCTTCACGGCTGCCAATGTCCCGCTTCCGACCTCGGATTGGACGATGGACGACTATATTGAATTGGCCCAGAAGCTTACGGTGACAAAAGACGGCAAAACAAGCGTATATGGTGCGCAGTGTGATACTTATTGGGCATATTGGATGACGTATGCCGGCAATTACGGTGGAAAATGGTTTAAGGACGGCAAATCAAACTTCAGTGATCCCAATGTTGTAAAAGGGCTAGGCGTACTCAGCGATCTGGTGAATAAATACAAGGCGGCTCCTTCGCCGGCTACCATTACCGCCATGGGCGGGGAAGCCTCCAGCTCCGACCAGTTGTTTGTGACCGGCAAGATCGCAATGTATCCTTCCGGCCGCTGGGGTACTCCACAATTCCGGCAGGATTGCAAATTCAAATGGTCTGCGGTTGAAATGCCAAAAGGGACTACACGCGTAAATCCTGTTGTTTCCGGAATGCTGACGGTGAGTTCGAAATCCAAGAACAAGGAAGCGGCAGTTGCCCTTGTAAAGTATATTCTAAGCAAAGACGGACTTAGGGTTACTTTGTCCAATGGTCTTGCAATGCCGGTCTATAATTATTTGCTGAACGATCCCGAGCTTGTGACGACGCCGCCCGCCATAGAACCTTTCATGGCCACGGCGAAATATATTGACACGGAATTGCAGTATAACGCCTATCAATCCGGCAAATGGGCAGAATATAACGATATGATAAGTGCCGAGCTTGACAATGCCTTTAATGGTAAGATTTCCATGCAAGAGGCATGTGAGACGCTTGACAGGAAAGCAAACGAAGAGTTGTTCAAATAACATGGCTTGTATATAATCCAAGCCGCGACATAGGAAGGGGCGGGTATCCTTCTTATGTCGCGGTCAACAAGGAGGGAGCGCATATGAATACTCTGAACAAAAGGCAAAGGAGAGACAACCTGACCGGGTATGCTTTTATAGGACCGGCTTTGTTCGGTTTTTTGGCCTTTATGGCATATCCCATCATCTCTTCAATTGTCATAAGCCTGTACGACTGGGATATCATGACGAAGGCAACATGGGCCGGTTTCAGCAACTATATAGAGCTTGTACAGGATGAAGTTTTCATGATCAGCCTTTTAAATACCGTGAAGTGGGTACTTGTTTACGTACCTGCCTCCATTCTGCTTTCATTCATACTGGCGCTGGCTGCGGAGCTCCCCCTCAAAGGGATAACCCTGTACAGGACATTTTTTTATTTGCCCTATATAAGTCCATTGCTTGTTGTGGCATTGATTTTTGTATGGCTGTACAATCCCGAATTCGGGTTGATTAATTACCTTCTCAACCTGGTAGGACTGCCAAGCGTTCCCTGGCTAACCGAGCCCAACATTGCCATCCTTAGCATTGCTGCCATGTCCACCTGGAAAACGGCCGGATATAATATGGTTATCTTACTGGCCGCATTAAAAGGGATTCCGATTTCCCTATATGAGGCGTCCGTTATTGATGGCATCACTCCAATTAAAAAGATTTTATATATAAAGCTTCCCCTGCTTACCCCTGCATTTTTCTTTGTTGTTGTCATGGCGGTTATCAATGCTTTCCAGGTGTTCAGCGAAATAATCATGATGACGCAGGGAGGCCCCGGATATTCCACGTATACCCTGGCTTTTTATATGTACAACAGCGCGTTCAAGTATAGCAAAATGGGATATGCGGCTGCCATTTCGCTGGTTATGACCCTCATTATCCTGGCGATAACCATTGTTCAAAACTTTACAATCGGCAAAAAAGTCCAATATGACATGTAAAAAAACAAACGTCTCAACACACGCCTTGAATGCCTGCAGGGCTTTCAGGGGCATAATACAGAGGGGGTAGAGGATCGTGACTGGCAAGATAAAGCTTTCCCATAGTGTAGCCTATATCGTACTTACCATTATGGCTGTGGTGGATATAGTACCGTTCATCTGGATGTTTTTGTGTTCCTTTAAAACCCGTAGTGAAATATTGTCCTTTCCGCCGACCTTTTGGCCAACCGAATGGCGTTTTCAGAATTATTCCGACGCATGGAGCGCCGGTGGCCTGAACTTCACCAATATGTTTATCAATACCATGCTTATCGCAATACCTGCGACATTCTTCACGGTATTATCCTCGTCGCTGGCGGCTTACGGTTTTGCCCGCATTAAATTCCGGGGCAGGGAAGTCATATTTATTGTGTTTTTGATATCCATGATGATCCCGGATGCGGTCACCTTGATACCGACATTTCTATTATTCACAACGCTGGGCTTGATCAATACGTTATGGTCTATCCTGCTGCCGCAGTTTTTTGGATTCGCCTTGCAAATATTCCTTATCCGGCAGTTTTTCATGACCATACCCAGAGATATGGAGGACGCGGCTGTTATTGACGGATGCAACAGGTTCAAAATCTATTATAAGGTGTTCATCCCCTTGTCCAAGCCTGTTATCACCGCAGCAACGATCTTTACCTTCCAGTTTGCCTATAACGATTTTCTTAAGCCGCTCATCTTTCTAAATGATACCAGAAAATTCACCGTGCAGCTTGGGCTTGCAACTTTCAGGGGGATGTACAGAACGCAATATGACCTGTTGATGGCTGCATCGTTTTTTACCCTTTTGCCCATTTTGATCCTTTATATTTTCGCACAGAAATATTTTGTGGAAGGGATCGTTACTACCGGAATTAAGGGATGATTTTTCGGCTGGTGCAGCTTTTATCGGCCTGTCGGTTATTTACACGCATCATTTCCTATTACAGGAGTTACAGTCGGCAAGTCTGCATCTCAAGGCTTCTCCCGTCGGGGTGACGGCCAGGCCGCCCATGGAGGTTTCTCTCAGGGTAGTGGGCAATGCTTTGCCGATTTTGTACATGGCATCCACAACCTCGTCAAAGGGGATAACGCTTTTGATACCCGCCAGGGCCATATCGGCACAGGCCATGGCATTCACCACTCCTGTGGCGTTTCGCTTGGAGCAGGGTACTTCCACCAGGCCCGCCACGGGATCGCATACCAGGCCAAGGATGCTTTTTATAGCGATGGCAGCCGCATCAAAAGCCGTTTCCGGCGTGCCGCCGTACATCTCAACAATGGCTGCGGCAGCCATTGCTGCTGCTGCTCCGCATTCCGCCTGACAGCCCCCTTCCGCTCCTGAAAGGGTAGCGTTTCTCTTGATCAGCTGACCTACACCGGAGGCGGTAAGCAGAGCTTCGATCAGCGCATCTTCGCCGGCTCCGATGGTTTCTGCCGCAGTTATCAGTGCTGCAGGTACTATGCCGGAAGACCCTGCCGTCGGCATTGCTGCGATCCTTCCCATGGATGCGTTAACTTCCGAGCATGACAATGCTCTTGCCATGGCTCGGTTTACCGTAGTGCCGCAGACGGTTTTCCCTGTTCTGGAATAAATATCTGCTTTGACAGCATTTCCACCGATCAAGCCGCTCATGGACATTATTTCACTGTTTATGCCGCTCTGCGCTGCATCCTGCATTACGCGCAAAGCTTCTTTTATCCTGGCCAGAATCTCTGCTTCACTGCATTCTGCCAGCTGGCATTCATTTTGCAACACGATGTCGGATATTCTGCAATTTTTTTCCCTGGTTTGCTCTATTACTTCATACGCCCTGTTATACATAAAATGTCCTCCGCTTATGTTACGCTATGGAATTTAATAATCGAACGGATATTACATTATTTATTTCCATAATTTCATCTACGATACTTTCCGGTGCGGCATTGTCTATCTCAACAACCGTGGTCGCGGTTTCCCCTTTGCGTTCTCTGCTTACCTTCAAGGTTGCAATGTTCAGTTGGTTTTGCGCTATAATCCCGGATATCTTGCTGACCATACCGCGGATATCTTTGTGCCGGATGATGATGGCGGTATACTGCCCGCTGATTTCCAACGGGCAGCCGTCAACCTCGGTAATAAGGATATTGCCACCGCCTGTGGATGAACCCATGAGGGTAAGCAGCACAGCTTCATTGTTTTTTATTACGATTTTCACCGTATTGGGGTGAACCTCCCCAAGGTCTGCTTCAATAAAGTCTACCTTGATGCCTTTCGCTTCCGCAATTGCAAGAGAATCCCTCAACCTGCCGTCGTCCGGGTCCATCCCCAGAATACCTGCCGTCAAAGCCTTGTCCGTCCCGTGTCCCTTATAGGTTTTGGCAAAAGACCCGTGAAGATAAAATTCAACGGCATTAAAGCTTTTTCCGCAGATACTGCCGGCAACCCTGCCCAGCTTTTGCGCCCCTGCGGTATGGGAGCTGGAGGGACCGATCATCACAGGCCCGATGATGTCAAAAACACTGATATTGCTCATTTTTTCCTCCCGGTGCTTTGGTTCAAGCATTGGTGAAATTATAACTTCCGCTAAAATTTTCTGCTAAATGCAATCCTGAATCGCCGGAGGCCGGTCGCAAACGCTTTGCATCTGCTGTTCGCCTATGCAGCCGACAATTTCAGAAAAAGAGGAAGTAATTTTTCAGTGCTCCTAAATAGAAGCAACCGGATTAATAGTAATTGAATGCGCATAAACTGTCAATAGCTCCTTCATTAAAATTATCAGGAACCTGACCACGGCGTGATAAATCGGATACAGGGGCGCGCGTTTCGCGTCCGCATGAATGAATCTATGGTAACATGCGACAAGGGACGGTTCTCTGTCGCATGTCCGGACAAAGACCGTCCCCTGTCAAAAGGTTGGCATACTGATATGTACCAGGGGCGCGCATTGCGCATCCGCATATTTTGAGGCAGCCCTTTTCTTTAACTAAAAAAGCGACACTCTTTTGCAGCGGCTTTTTTACGGCTTACAAAGTCAGTTCCTTCCCGGCTTCTGCCGAGGCATAGATCCCGTTCAGTATTTTTTGAATCCACACGCCGTCTTCCGCTGTAGAAATGGGTTGCTTACCCTCTTTGATACAGTCAAGGAAATGCCTGATCTGGTTTACAAACGCGTCCTCGCTGCCGATGGTGGGGGTGGAATCCATCAGGTAATTTTCCTCTTCGCCGTAGATGGCCAGCGGATTCAGGCTGGCTCCTGCCTTGTTTCCAAAGATCTGACTGTAGATTCCGGTATCCTTTCCATTGATTGCCCAACTGACCTCGAAGTTCATGGATGCGCCGTTTTCAAACCGGATGATCCCGGTGGCGGAATCCTCGGTTTCAAATACCAGATTGTCAGTATCAAATGCCGTCCACCTGCCGACGCCTTTGGTCTGATAATCGCCTATTTTATTATGGACGGTCGCGCTGACGGAGAGGGGCTTCGGCTTACCCATGAAATACCAGGTCAGGTCGATGACATGGACGCCGATATCGATCACGGGGCCGCCTCCGGATTTGGACAGGTCGGTGAACCAGCCAAGGGGAGTTCCCCTCCTTCTGAGCCAGCCGGCCTTGCTGTAATAGATTTCTCCGAATTTCCCCGAATCGGCCATCTCTTTGATCAGCTTGCTGTCCGGACGAAACCTGTTTACAAAGCCCAGCATCAGGGTGACATTGTTCTTCCTTGCGGTTTCCTCCATGGTCTGCGCCTCTTGCACGGTCATCGCCATGGGCTTTTCGCAGAGAATGTGTTTGCCTGCCTTTGCAGCCTCCACTGCCGCCTGCATGTGGGCATTATTCCAGGTACAGATGCTGACGGCGTCGACATCCTCCAGGGACACCAATTCCTTTATATCCTGGGCCACATGCTTGATTTGGTGCTTTTCAGCCACTTCCCTTGCCCGGTCGGGCTTCAAATCACATACGGCAACAAGTTCGCAATCCTCCTGCTTAAGATAGGAAGGAATATGGGCATTCTGGGCAATGTTGCCCGCACCGATGATTCCTATCCTTATTTTTCTGTCCTTCATGATCGATCTTCCTCCCTGTCATACGATTTTTCTTAAATACCGCAGGCTTTCCTCAATGCTTTCAAGCTGAGGGATTTCATATTCCTCCTGCTCGACGGTGTACCACTGTACGCCGTATTTCTTACCGAGCGCCGTAATTCCCTTAAAATCCATGATGCCCTTTCCGATTTCGGTATTGACCTTTTCCTGCAGGCTCTTCATATCCTTTATATGGAGTATCGAACAGCGTTCCTTGTATTTTTCAATGAAATCCACCGAACGCAATCCCACATATTCCACCCAGAAAGTATCCAATTCCAGGAATACAAGCTCCGGCCGCGTATTGTCCATCAGGAGGTCCAGTCCGTAAATACCGTCAAAGCTTTTAAATTCGAATTCATGGTTGTGGTAACCGAAGCCTATACCGTTTTCCTTGCATTTGCTGCCGATTTGATTAAACAGCTCCGCGGTTTTCAGCCATGCGTCAGTGCTGCAGTGCATGTCTTCCGGAAGCCCGGGGCAGATGATATATGGATCGCCGATTTCAAGGGAATACGCTATCACGCTGTCCAGTTCATTTTTCAGCCTGTCAATACCGATATGGCTGCCTGCGGGTTTGAGGCCAAGATCTGCAAGCGCTTCTTTCAGCTTCGGCGCCGGCGTGTTGAAGGTTCCTGCAAATTCGACGCCGTCATATCCTATTTTTGCAACCTTCTCAAGCGTACCGAGAAAATCGGTGCTTGTGAGTTCTTTAATTGAATAAAGCTGTAGTCCGATCTTTTCCATCGCTGTCCTTCCTTTCACCAATTCATTATTTTTTGTCCAGCAAGACACTGCAAAATTTTTTGTTGCCTTAATTTTTTACAGTGTCATATTAAGAATAAAATATCACAGGAAGGTTTTTTGTAATATAATAAATGTTGAATAAAATAGTACAAATTTGTCATTTGAAACATTTTGAAACGCAAATTGTACCCTGCGAAAAGTCGGCGAATTGTCCGATGCATAATATCGCATCAATTTGATCAACTTTTTCATAGAATATGCACAGAAAATACTCTCCGTTTTTATATAATGATTATAGTAGAATATCATGGGACAGGGGTGTGGCAGTGAAAGGAAAAGAAATCGGATTTGGCATCATTGGCTGCGGAATGATCTCGGACTGGCATGCAAACGCAATCCTTGCGACGGAAGGCACAAAACTGGTTGGATTTACTGATTTATACGAAGCCTCCAGGACTGCGGCGGCAAAAAAATACGATTCGGCTGTTTTTGATTCGGCGGAGATCATGCTGGAAAACCAGGAAATTGATGCCGTATGCATCTGTACGCCCAGCGGACTGCATGCTCCTCTGGCAATCAAGGCTGCAAACGCAGGCAAACACATTGTGGTGGAAAAGCCCATGGCCCTCACCCTGGAAGAGGCGGATGCCATCATTGAAGCATGCAGGACAAACAAGGTCAAAATGGAAGTGATTTCACAGCTTCGCTTTACCGATGCGGTTAGAAGGCTCAAGGGGACTGTAGAACGGGGCGAGCTTGGGAAATTGATCTCCGGAGACATCTATATGAAATATTACCGCTCCCAGGAGTATTATGACAAAGGCGGATGGCGGGGCACCTGGAAGATGGATGGCGGCGGCGCTCTCATGAACCAGGGGATTCACGGGATAGACCTGCTGCAGTATGTGATGGGACCTGTAAAGTCGGTATTTGCATATACCAGGACCCTTGCGAGGAAAATCGAGGTGGAGGATACCGCCGCCGCGGTGGTAGAATTCCAGTGCGGTGCGCTGGGGGTCATTCAGGGCACCACTTCTGTCTACCCCGGCTCACCCCGCAGGCTGGAGGTCAATGGCGACAAGGGGACCATTGTTCTGGAAGAAGACAGCATTGCCACCTGGACAATCCAGGGACAGGAGCAGCCAGGGGTCATCCAGGTGAAGCAAACCTCTGGCAAGACCTTCAGCAATCCTGCAGCCTTCGGCATCGAAGGGCATATCCGGCAGATCGGCGATATGGCGGATGCAATACGGGAGGACCGTAAAACGATGGTCGACCAGTATGAAGGAAGAAAGCCGGTGGAAATTATAACGGCGATTTATGAATCGTCGAGAACCGGCAAACGGATCGAGCTTCCCGGGAAATAGCAAAGGCGGGGGCACAGGTGAAAATTGAAGCAGCCTGCATTTTCAAAAAATACCGCTTCGGATTTTCACCTGAACACCTTATCAATTTCTATGCTCAGGCCTTCAAACAGAAAGGACTCGGCTACCGCATCCACACCTGCTTCGTATGACCGCATGTCAATACGGTTGTGATCAATGAAACGGTAAATAATGATGGATTTGTAAGAAGGGTCAACCAGCCAGTATTCCTGGACCCCGGTATCCTTGTACAAATTCATTTTTCTAAGCAGGTCTTTTTTTGCGGTGCCGTCGGAGATGATTTCAAGGGTCAGGGAAGGGACGCCTTTGTAATAGCCGTCCTCTCCAAGCTTTTCTTCAAGGTCGCAGATCACCATGAGGTCCGGTTGAACCACATTGATGTTTTTCTTGCTTCTTTTCAAGGTTATATCGTAGGGGGCCACCAGAGGCCTGCATTTTTTTCCCTGGAACCAGTTGTAGAAACCTCCGAACAGTTCAGTCAGAGCAGTTTGGTGCGGAGTTTTGGGCGATTCCATGACGAAGATCTCTCCGTCGATGTACTCGTATCGGGTATCTTCATTGTCCTTTGTCAGCTTGAGGAACTCTTCATATGTAGCCTTCCGCCCGTAAATTTCACTGCCGGCGGCATAATAGTCTACAGCTTCTTCTTTAATAACGCTGTCCAGAATTCCTTTCTGATGAAGGATATTATCTCCGGCAGTCAGCCTTGCCACTTCGGTTCCGTTCTTTGTTATGATGATGTCCTCTTTTCCCGCCAGGATCAGGTACTTGCCGAAATTATTCTGGATTTCCGTTGAGCTTACTTTCATGGCTGCACCTCCGATGATGGATAAAATAGCTAAGATATATTTATATTATATCCATTATGGCAGATGATGTCAATGGACTTGTTGGTATATTGGATAGATTGGATATGTTGACAATGCGGATAGATATGGATATAGATATGGATTGCAGCGGATAGACAAAAAGATAGACCGTGCAAAGCTGTCCTAGCCCTCACATGGTCTGCTATTTTGTGCTTCGTCAAGCGGTCCGTCCTACTTTGCCGCAGGCCGTTCTTCCGCCTTGTCGGCAGCGGAAGCATTCTTTTTTGCAGCCTCTTTGTTCCTGGACATTTCCTCTACCGTCTTCGTCTTTAACCGGGCAGCTCCCTGGTAGCCTTCCCTGGTTTTGACCGCTTTTCCCGCTTTCAGCCGTTTTTTTGCTTCCTTTATGGCAGTTTTATACTGGGGCAGCCATTTTTCCTGGGTTACCAGCATTTCATCAACCATTTGCCAGATTTCGGGAGGGTTGCATACCGCACCTGCCAGCGGATCCATCATCATTGCCTGACGAAGCAGGGTGTCATCACCGTGTACGGCAGCTTTCACCGCCATACGCTGAACGCTTATGCTGGAATTGCAAACGGCAGCACAGCCCAGTGGCAGATCACCGACCCTTGGGATATTAACTCCGTTGGCGTCCACATATCCCGGAACCTCAACGATGGCGTCGTCCGGCAGATTGGTTATCGTGCCATTGTTGACTACATTGAAATGCCCCCGGTACAGGCGGCCGGTTTCCAGCCCTTCAAGAATATAGGAGCCATGTTCTTTGCCGCGCTCCTGCTGTCCGTATTTCAAAGCCGGCTCCTTCAGCCAGTTGGGAAAGTCGGTCTCAAACCAGTTTCTGCCTTCGGTGCACACCCGCAGGTAACCTCCGGTTTCCCCGTTGATCCATACGCCAAGGTCGATCCAGTCCTTGATTTCCTCAGGACGCTTCCTGTACCACGGAACATATTCACTCAGGTGTCCGTTGGATTCGGTGCTGTAGTATCCGAATCTCTTCAGCATGTCAATGCGGACCTTCTCTGTCTTGCTGAATTCCGGGTGCTTTTCAAATGCTTCCAAAAGCTTTCCGGTCATATCCTCGCCCTTGTGCCTGACCTGGATGTACCAGGTCTGATGGTTGATTCCGGCGCAAATGATGTCCACTTCCTCCTTCTTCAAACCCAGGGCGTCGGCAATTTGCTGGTGTCCGCCCTGGACGCCGTGACACAGGCCTATGGTGTTTACACCGCCGTATTTGTTACAGGCCCAGGTGATCATGGCATTGGGATTGGCATAATTGAGGAGCAGGCATCCCGGAGCCGCCGCTTCCCGTATATCCCTGCAAAAGTCCAGTACCGCCGGGATTCCCCGCTGGCCGTACATGATGCCTCCGGCACAAAGAGTATCGCCAACACACTGATCGATGCCATATTTCAGCGGAATGTCGATATCCGTCTGGAAAGCCTCCAGGCCTCCGATCCTGACAACGTTGAAAACATATCCGGCATTTTTGACTGCTGTTTTGCGGTCGGTGGTAGCCTGTATTTTGATGTCCAATCCGTTGGAGTCGATATCCCGCTGGCATAACCGGGTTACCATCTCCAGATTATGCTCATTGATATCGGTAAAAGCCACTTCAATTTTGCGGAATTCATTTACCGACAGGACATCCCGCAACAGGCCTCTTGTGAAGCCGATGCTTCCTGCCCCGATAAACGCGATTTTAAAGGACATAGGAAAACCTCCCCGATATAAAAATATTAACTTTATTATAAATCAATTGTTTGAGCGGGATTTGCAAAATGATAACTTCAGGCGTGAAATTATGTAAGAAATACTAACTTAATAATTGTAGACATGCCTGGTAGTTGAACTGCGGTAGGAGGAGGGGGCTAATCCGGTATACTTCCTGAAAACATATGCGAAGTATTGCCGGCTGTTTATTCCCACATAGCCGGATATGTCGGAGATCTGTATATCTGTGTTTGCCAGGAGCGACTTTGCTTTTTCCATTCGGATGCGCAGCAGGTATTCATTGATGGTGCAGCCCCTATTGCTTTTGAAGATGCGGTGAAGATAGCCGGCATGCACGTTGGCGGCGGATGCGATGTCCTTGATTTGAATATCGCTGTCATAGTGCTGATGGATGTAGCGGATCGCCTTTTTTACGTGCATAACCGCCGGTCCCGAATTTTTGGTGCCGCCTTCCTCGCAATACAGCCTTGCGATCCGGAGCAGCAGCTGGCTAAAAAGGAGGTGTACAAGATGGGTTTCCGTGGCGTCATTCCGGTCAAGCTCCATAATAAGGCTTTTCAGGGCCACATAGATCTCATCGCTGTCTCTCAGGACAACATGGGGCATTCCGGAACGAAGCAACTGTTGGAGAGTTTTACTGCTGCGTACAAAATCTCCGAAGGATGGCAGCAGCGAGTTTTCCGTATAAAATCCGAATTCGACGTTGAGCATCCTGCAAGGCAGGTCCTTTTCCACCTGCAACCTGTGCTCCACATTGGCATCCAGCAGGATGAATTCTCCCTTTTTCAAAGGAACGGATGCATCCCTGGTTTCCACCAGACATCTTCCGGTGATGGCATACATGATCTCCACCGCATTATGTGCATGAAACTGCATATTATAGCCATCCCACTCTTTGAAATAGTAGGCTCTGAATTTGGGATAAAATCTGCCATTCAGAAGCTCCTTGTTATATAAGCTGTTATTTTTTAGCGTCTCAGTCATAAAATCATCCTTGCGCAATTTTGGATTTCATTGCAATGCCGTAGCGCAGCATACCTGAGTATGTGCATGGGCGCGCATTGCGCGTCCGCTGAAGGCAATCTACGTCAAACAACTACCGGACGGCCAATGGCCGCCCCTGCACCGAATGCTTACGTCCCAATGGCCACTCCCGCATCAGGTTTTTTCATATCAATACAAAAAGTATACCACAGGTTTTTTTGGAAGGAAAGCTGCTGCATTTTACCCATATTGTAAGATATTCTTAAGAAATTCATCGACTTTTTTGTAAGGCAGGTCAGGCTAAAATGGCAATTGGGGATCGGAAAGTTTATGCTATACTTAGGAAAGGGGGTGGATATGGAATGGAAAAGCCATGTGTTCTGGTAGTGGATGACGACAGGGAGATTGTCAAGGCGATAGCCATCAACCTTGAAAGCGAAGGATATAAAGTGATGCCGGCATACGATGGAATGCAGGCCCTCGACATAATCAGCAGCCACAGCGTGCAGCTGATCCTGCTGGATGTCATGATGCCGAAGCTGGACGGGCTTTCAGCGACAATGAAGATACGGCAGGATAAAAACATACCCATCATCATATTGTCGGCCAGATCCGAAGACTCCGACAAAATATTGGGGTTGTCCCTGGGAGCGGACGATTACGTCACAAAGCCTTTCAACCCCATGGAGCTTATGGCAAGAGTCAAATCGCAGCTGCGAAGGTATATGACCCTGGGCGATGTAAACCTGTGCGAAAAAAGCAATGTGCTGAAATCAGGAGGCCTGTGCTTTGATATCGAAAACCGTGTGCTCACTGTGGATGGAGAGCCGGTAAAACTTACCGCGACAGAGACAAAGATCGTTGAACTGCTTCTTCGCACTCCGGGACGCATATTTCCGGCAGAGGAGATTTATACCCGCGTCTGGGAGGAACCGGCCCACAGCGTTGAAAATACGGTAATGGTACATATCCGGCGGATACGTGAAAAGATCGAGATAAACCCGAAGGAACCCAAATATTTGAAGGTGGTGTGGGGAATTGGATACAAAATTGAAAAAATCTAGGCCTTTTTTAGCCTGGCTATGCTTCTTTTTCGGCGTAAATATTCTATTGCTTATTTTTTTCGGGTGGATCGGACTGAAGGATGGCATCCGTGATAATTCCAGAGATATTTATGCCGTATTGAGAAGCGATTACAAGGATTACATCAGATTTAAGGATACCATTTCAAACATATTCATGAATTTGGCGGAAGCGGCGACTGTAGAGGCGCAGGCAGATAATAATTACGTAAGCGCTTTATCCATCGCAGACATTGAGGGCATAAATCTTATTTACTATGCGAAAAACCTGAAAACAGGAAAAATTATCGCCAATACGACAGCCGATAAACTTTCTTTTTCGGAAAATGAAATAAGCGCGTTGCCTGAAGGATATGATTATTATCTGTACTTCGACGGGGAAGAAATAACCGGTAAAAAAGGCAGCCAGATCCTTGATGTATACAGGACTGACAGCGGATATCAGAGCGGTATGCGGCGTTTTTTAAACGGCGCTGCCGTGCGTGACAATCAAAAGCTGAAAGATACAATAGCCCTTATTTTTGTAAAGCAGGAGATTGTTGAAAACCCCTATAAAGCCAGTTCCCTGTTCTGGATAAAAAAAGAAGCAGACAACTTGCGGCTGGCGATTTTTGGAGTCCTTGCGGTTTCCCTGCTGGGGGTGGTTTTGACAGTGGTTTCCATCGTTAAAAGGAAAAGCAAATATGAATTTGATGGAAAGCTTGCAAGGTTTACCGGCTGGTTTTGGGTTGAAGTAAAAGTATTCGCGACGATATTTGTTTTTTTCATATTCGGACGGCTCATGTCCGGGGTCCTCGCCCTTAACGCTTATACCGAAAAAGCCGTCGCGGCGGTTTTTATCCTCTGGTGGATGTATTTGATCTTTATTGACCTTTGGATAAACCGGCGGAAGGTATTTTCCCATAACATCATCCATTCCGGGATCAAGCTGTACAGGAAGTACGAAAACAACAAGCCCTTCCAGAAAAAAATGCTTCAAAGGGTATATGTGCTTATTGCTGCGGAATCCATACTTGTGTTTTTTACTCTGTTTTTTACCATCGGTATTTTTGCAGGAGGAATGTACAGGTCCAAGTATACCATACCTGCGCTGGTTTTTGAAGCAGCCGGTATATATCTCCTTTACAGGTACTTGCGCAAGTATACCAATACAGTAAAGGATATGGGGCTTCTGGTTGACCACATTGATGCTTTGAAAAACGGTGATATGGCGGCCAAAAGAGCAATAAACCCCGGTGCGGATCTTTATGACGTCCAGGAAAATCTCAACCGGATACAGGAAGGCGTGGGCAGGGCTGTAGAAGAAAAAACACAGAGTGACCGAATGAAGGTGGAGTTGATCACCAATGTTTCCCATGACCTGAAAACGCCGCTTACATCCATTGTCAGTTATGTGGATCTGCTTTCCAGAGAAGACGGCCTGCCTTCCCATGTCGTCGATTATGTAAATATTCTTTCACAAAAATCCGAGCGGCTAAAGACGCTGATCCAGGACCTTTTTGACCTGTCAAAGGCAGCAAGCGGCGATATAAGGCTTGAAATGGGAAAGCTGGATTTGGGGAAGCTGGTGCGGCAGACCCTTGCGGACATGGATGAGCAAGTGGTGCAGTCGGGACTTGCCATAAAGGTCAATATGCCGGAAACACCCGTATCCATTCTGAGTGACGGCAGTAAGCTGTACCGGGTGTTCCAGAATTTGTTTTCCAATGCCCTCAAATATTCCCTTACCGGCTCAAGAGTATATGTAGAGCTGCTTTTGAAGGAGCAGGAGGCTGCGGTGATTATTAAAAACACGGCGGCCTATGAAATGAATTTCAACGAGGAGGAAATCATCGAACGCTTTGTGAGGGGAGACCAGGCTCGTTCAACCGAAGGGTCCGGTCTGGGACTTGCCATTGCCCGGAATTTTACCCAGGCTTGCGGCGGGAGGTTCGACATAAAAATCGATGGCGATTTGTTCAAAACCATTGTTTCTTTTCGGGTGATTGATGAAACGGTGTGACTATTCAGTTACTGTCATTGCGAGCGAAACGAAGTGGAGCGCGGCAATCGAATAAATGCTGTCTCAGTCAGAAGCAAAGATTGCCACGTCGCTTTGCTCCTCGCAACGACAACCGGGGGAACTGATTAGTCACGAAACTATATAATTCATGAGGGCAGTTTATAGGGAAATTTGTTGAAATTTGTACGGTATTTTGCTAAAATTGTAAAGGATTGCTGCTTTACAGGGAGGTAACATGGGAATTCCAGCTCAAATTAGCGAGATAGCCGTACAGGTTCACAGCATTGATTATGTATTGAAATGTAAAGTTGTCAGTATGTCGGGTGATGTAATCGCGATTTCCCCCTGGGAAAAGAAAGTCGATATGTTCCAGGTCAGTGACCCGGTAGTGTTAATGTACATGGAGGGCTTACACCTCAGGTTTTTCAGCGGAAGTATACTGCTTGTTGACACGGCGGAAAATTTTGTTAAAATACGGGTAGTCGATATCGAGGCGGAGGAAGATCGAAGAATTTTTGAAAGATACCCTGTTTCCCTTGCCGTCAGTGCAAGACGCAAATTTTCCAGCAAAAGGCTGAACCTGATTGCAAAGATTGTCAGTGAGTACGGGATGTTTGCTGTTTCACGTGCAGAGCTTGATATGGAGGAATCCGTTGACATTGATCTGATTGCCGGCAAATACATGTTTTATTTTGTGGGTAAGGTAGTAGGGAAGGAAAAATTCGGGGACAGCTTTGAATACGATTTTCAGCTGACGGATTTCGATGTGGCAACAAAGTCATCCATGGCAGTTTATCTGGGCAAATTGAAGGAAGAATACAAAAGCCAATATGAGAAGGCAAAGTAAAGTAACATGAGGTATGATAAGAAATCCGTTGACGAATGATAAAAGGCTGTGCTATAGTTAATTAGGAAAACGAAGCCACGAAGGCTTTTAAGGATAATTGGCCGGAATTAAATTTTAACGTTGGGACGAACCCAAAAAGTGCTATTCGGTAGTAGCTCTTTTTGGGTTTTATTATTTTATGGAGGTCGATGTATATGCATATGGCTGACGCCTTGATTTCACCTGCTGTGGGTGGAATTATGCTGGCTGCTTCCGCGGGAGCAGCAGCCTATTCAATCAAAAAAATCAAGTATGACCTGGATGAAAAGAAAATCCCCTTGATGGGAGTCATGGGAGCCTTTGTTTTTGCCGCCCAGATGATTAACTTTTCAATACCGGGCACCGGATCAAGCGGCCACATTGGAGGAGGCATGCTTCTGGCCATATTGCTGGGGCCTTACGCGGGGTTTCTGACCATGGCTTCCATCTTGCTGATCCAGGCATTGTTCTTTGGAGACGGGGGTTTGCTCGCTTACGGCTGCAACGTATTCAATATGGGCTTTTTCACGTGCTTCATCGCGTATCCTTTCATTTATAAATGGTTTGTGCGAAAAGAAGTTACTTCAAAAAAGATTTTCGGGGCGTCTGTGATTTCGGTGGTGCTGGGACTTCAAATGGGCGCCTTTAGCGTCGTATTGGAAACGTTATTGTCAGGAAAGACAGAATTACCTTTCGGTACTTTTGTACTTCTCATGCAGCCGATTCACCTCGCCATCGGAGTGGTCGAGGGACTTGTAACTGCGGCGGTAGTTGCCTTCGTATGGAAGGCAAGACCGGAAATCATAGAAAACGCCGCAATAGGAGAGGCACTTGGCAATATTTCCATGAAGAAAGTTTTGACGGGGCTTGTTATTGCGGTTATAATTATTGGTGGAGCTCTTTCCTGGTTCGCTTCGGCAAATCCCGACGGACTGGAATGGTCCATGGAAAAGACGGCGGGTACGGCAGAGCTGGAAGCGCCGGACGGAATTCACGAGACCCTTTCGGGAATACAGGAAAAGACGGCATTTTTGCCGGATTACGGCTTTAAAGCAGGTGAGGGCGAGCAGGAGCCGGCAGGCGCAGAGCCTGAAGAAGCGTGGCCTGCTGTCAGCGCGGGAACAAGCGTTTCGGGGATTGTCGGAGGGGCGCTTACACTCGCATTGGCGGCAATCACAGGCTTGATTATAAGTATGGTCAAAAGAAGGAAGAAAAGGGCGACAGCCTGAGCAATCATAAAAAGGCGGGGTTGCAACCCCGCCTTTAATTTTTGTCAGGGTTTGGTTTTTATATGGCAAACGTCGTAAGTTCATTGTATAATATGCGGCAGTTGGAGGAGCTGGCAGGGAAGGAAACCTCGATTCACAGGATGCATCCGCTGGTGAAGCTGATAACCACCCTTGCTTTTCTGGCGACGGTGATATCCTTTGGGCGGCACGAAATCGGAAGATTGATTCCGTTTTTCTTTTATCCTGTGATCCTTTTTGCCTTTGCCGAGCTTCCGGCAGCGCCTATCCTTAAACGAATCCTGATGGTTGAACCGTTAATTATCGGAATCGGTATAGCAAATCCGCTGTTTGAGAAACAAACGTTTGTACTTGGAGGGCTTGAACTATCCATCGGCTGGATGACCTTTTTATCTATTTTTATCAAGTGCGGCTTGACGGTTGCCGCCGCTTTATTGCTTATAGCCACTACGGGAATGGACAGGCTTGCGGCAGCTTTGCGCATGCTGAAAGTCCCCAAAATATTCGTTTTGCAGCTGATGCTGACCTATCGCTATATATCCGTCCTGGCGGAGGAAGTCGCAAGGATGCTGAAGGCTTATGCGCTGCGGGCGCCAAAGCAAAAAGGTATTCATCGGAGCGTCTGGGGTTCTTTTGCGGGACAACTGATTTTGAGAACCTTCGACAGGGCGCAGCGGGTTTATCAGGCGATGTGTATACGGGGCTTTACAGGCGAGTACAATACCGGAGAGCACAAAAAAATCAAAACCGTGGATCTGGTATACCTGTCCGGATGGCTTTTGTTTTTTGCCGCTATCAGGATTTTTGACATACCGGTGCTCATCGGTTCTTTATTGACAGGCATGATCGGGTAATTGTCCTCCTGACCTGTGCAGGGGCGCCATTGGCCATCCGATAGCTTGTTTGACGCAGATAGCATTTGCGGGCGCGCAATGCGCGCCCCTAAGCTTTTATCCCCGCTTGCGTCCTATCTGTTCACATATTCTTGTAGAAAATCAAATTATGCTCCAAAGCCGGGTCAAGGATAGTATTGTTCTTAACATACTTGTTATAGCGGTTTTCCAGGTCCTTTGCAATCTTTGCGCGCTGAAACTTGAACTGAGCGGCAATGTCATTGTACATCGGCTGCTTTTCCAGCTGCTCCCGGATGCTCCTGGAGAAGGGGCAGTGCTTGTAAAGAATGCTTCTGACCACCTTGTTCAAACGGACATTGCCTTTTGATTCATTATTGATCCAGAACTCGTAGTCGGCTGTGAAAATGTCCCGGGACTTTCCATGGTATTTTACCGACTGGGCTTTAACCTTTTCCCGGGCTTCTTCCGAAAGGTCCTTGTTCTTCTTGAAAAACTGGATGTAATCTGTATATTCCGAGGTCAGGGAACTCTGGGTGACATCGTTCCATGCACTGCCCATCATGGTTCTGCAAAGCTCCCAGCGGAAATTTCCCATCAATTTCAGCATCATGGGGTCCAGGTCTTCATCTGTAAAAGCAGGTAATAGAAAGCGTCCGGGGGTTGCCCTGTTTCTGCCGGTTATTTCCTGCCACATGATTGCGCGGGAACCGTAAGTCGGCATTAGTATGATTTCCGGAGCGATGGATTTCATGATGATTTCTTTTTCGATGGCTTTATTCAGGTCCATGAAATGAATTTCCCTGTAGAAAGCTGAAAAGTCGACCTCCAGAATTCTATCCAGACTTTTTCGGATCCTTTCCGGAGTCACCTGTACCTTGGTCAGATCCCTTAAAACAATTTCCTTGTGAAGCACCGGGAAATATACGCTTATCTGGCCATGGCACAATTTCTGATTGGTCCTGAACATGTTTTGCGTCTCGTAGGAAAGGCGGGCGTCCCGGTTGGCGTCATACTGGGCCTTATCCTTTTCAGTTGCCTGGCCCCTCCGTCTCATTTCCCGGAAGGCGTCAAAATAATCCTGACCGAAATCGTTAATGGAGGGGTCCTTTTCCATATCATAGATCTTCGAGAGCCATTCCCGGGCGCTGTATATGGAATCCTGACTCCTTGAGCCTGCCATTCCGGCAAGCTTGTACAGCGACAGAGTCTGTTCCGGAGTCAGCAGCTTTTCATCCATAAACCCGTAATTCAAAAACATATTGATGAGTCTGGAATTGTCTGCTTGATTCACTGCTTTTTTCAGTACAGCCTCATAGATTTCAAAAAAGGCCGAGGTAACGCTGTTCCTGATATTTCTTGCGTCTTCCTCCGTAGAAAGCCTGTCCCGCATATTCCGGAAGGCAATGAGATTCATCATGAAAGGGTCGGTGCGCTCTCCGGGCAGTTCCGAAAATTCCAGGATTTTTGCGGCGCTGTCCTTTAGTTCTTCAGGCAGGCTTGAGAAGTCGGCCTCAGCTTTTACGGACGCTGAGCCGGCAGCGCCATTCCTTTCAAGATTCGGAATTGCAGCCTTGATATTATTTAAGGAAAGCCGGATGTAATCCAGGTCGGTTTCACACCGATGGAGGTATTCCTGGCGATAGAGCACAACGATATCATTAATTACGGAGGTTATATACTCCAGCGCCTGAATGGCGGGAGTGCTGTCCAGGCCTGAAAGCGCCAGCTCATTTGCGGCTTTGGAAAATGCGGAGTATATGCTTTCGGAGCCATCGGAATAAAGTATTTTGAAGTAATCCTCCACGATACCGAAGGTTTCCTTCAAACTGCTTACGATGCTTTCAAGGCATTCCGACTCCTCCCGGCAGTGATAGGAGGTTATGAACATGTCGGCCCCGAAAAAGCTTTTCTGGAGCTCAGCCGGCATACTGCACAGGTGCTGGAAATAATCTATTTTCAATTGGTTGACAGAGGGCATGCCGCTGTCTTCCTCCGGCTGTGCCGCATCATATTTTTCCTCGATAAATTGCCTGCTGAATACGGGAGATGGCTGTAATCCTTTCTCACGCAGGTATTGCAGCCTATCCAGGCCGCTTCTGAAAAAGGCGGGCGAGGGAATATGCTCAAAGGAATAAGCTTCCTTCATAATCCAGAAAAAGGTAACCAGATTCTCTGTCAGCAATTTCAGTGAGTTTGCTGTTTCCAGGGCTTTTTCCAGGGTTCTTGAGGCACTGTCGATCATTGTGTTTAGTGAATTGACCAGGTAAGTGCCATAGTCCTTCTGGGAATTGAGCAAAGCCCACACCTGGGCGGGAGTTTGAACCGGGTAAAGATAAATGTTGCAGTCTTCGGCTGCAAGGAAGCTGTAACTGTGTTTACTGTTCAGGAGGATGTCACTGGCCCCTATGAAAATGTTCTTGTCGATACTGAATATTCGATAGCTTTTGTTTAAAACATCCCTGTCTTTCCTGCTGCTGTCATCAGAGGCGGCTATGTATACGTCTACTTTTCCCTGTAGGAGGATATTTAAGGTTTGTACTTCATGACCTTCCAGAAAAATCGTATCGCCTTTTTTTACAGCATAACTTCCGGCTTGATCAGCTTTCGTAATCATTTAAGTACCTGCCTGCATAAAATTTTTGTATTGCTCATGAATATTATATCGGATAATGTCGTAATAATAAACAGATTATGTAAAACTTTATGCGATTTTATGTAATTTATGCAATATCCCTTAATGAAATGCCTTTGTTCCGTTCCTCTGCCCAGCGGATGGACCAATCATTTTCAAACAGCAGGACGATGCGGCCTTCCTTATCCTCGGTTACCATGGTCGAGCTGGTGAGATTCATGGCCTTGGGGTCTCCGGAGCCTTCCTCCAGCCATCTGGCATACTTAAAGGGCAAATGCTGGATCCTCAGGTCTACTCCGTATTCATGTTTGAGCCGGTGCTCCAGCACTTCAAACTGAAGTGCGCCGACGGCCCCTATGACCAGTGTCTCCATACCGATGTCCACTTGCTTGAACACTTGAATGGCGCCTTCCTCGGACAGCTGGTTTATGCCTTTGACAAATTGCTTTCTTTTCATGGAGTCGGCCGGAGCCACCCTGGCAAAATGCTCGGCAGGGAAGACGGGTATGCCTTCGAAGTTAAGCCTGACATTCCCTTCGCACAAGGTATCGCCGATCTTGAAGATACCCGGGTCAAAGACTCCGATGATGTCCCCCGGAAAAGCTTCTTCCACGATTGCCCGTTCCTGGGCCATAAACTGCTGCGGCTGAGAAAGCTTGATTTCCTTGCCGGCCTGCATGTGATAGACGGACATGCCGCGGGCAAACTGCCCTGAGCAGATGCGCAGGAAGGCTATTCTGTCCCTGTGTGTTGGATTCATGTTGGCCTGTATTTTAAAAACAAAGCCTGTAAACCGGACGTCCTCAGGGTCGACTTCACCGGCGGTGGACATCCGGATGCCGGGAGCGGGAGCCAGATTAAGAAATTCTTCAAGGAACGGTTGTACGCCGAAATTGGTCATGGCGCTTCCGAAAAACAACGGAGTGAGCTCACCCTTTTGCACCTTTTCCCTGTCGAATTCGTCGCCCGCCATATCCAGAAGCTCGATATCATCGCAGAGCTTCTTGTGGTAATGGTCGCCCAACAGCTCTGCAAAGGTGCCGTCATCCACCCTTCCTTTGATGGAGGTGACCGCTGTCTGACCGTGGTTCCCGCCCTCAAAAAGCTCTATCTGTTCCAGCTTTCTGTTGTAAACGCCTTTAAAATCACCGTCTGTGCCGATGGGCCAGTTCATTGGAAAGGAACGTATGCCCAGGACATTTTCCAGTTCTTCCATCAGCTCGAAAGGGTCCTTGCTGGCGCGGTCCATTTTGTTGACAAAGGTAAATATCGGGATGCCGCGCATTTTACAGACGTGAAACAGCTTGATTGTCTGGGCTTCCACGCCCTTGGCACCGTCGATAAGCATCACTGCGCTGTCTGCCGCTACCAGCGTGCGGTAGGTGTCTTCGCTGAAATCCTGGTGGCCCGGCGTATCCAATATATTGATACAATAATTCTCATAATTGAACTGCATTACGCTGGAGGTTACGGAGATACCCCTCTGCTTTTCGATCTCCATCCAATCGGATACGGCGTAATTACTGGCTTTCCTGGCCTTTACCGTGCCGGCCAGCCGGATGGCGCCGCCATAGAGCAGCAGTTTCTCGGTGAGGGTTGTTTTCCCGGCGTCGGGATGGGAGATGATGGCAAAGGTTTTTCTTCTTTCAACTTCATTTTTTATTATGTTTTTTTTATCCTGCATTTTGTAATAATCCTCTGGGTTTTACTTTTTATTTTAGACGACTTCTATATTATATTATTCACTCCTGTCCTGTCAATTATATCGGAGACATAATGTTTCACGCATTCTGCAAAACGGCTGCGTCCATCTGTGCCCCTACATTTTTTCACCCTCAGGTGTGCCGTCCTGCGGCATGGGCATTGGTATGGAAAATGAATTTATTTTTTTAAGGTTCATTTCACAGGAATCGTTAGTACCAATGGAAGCGCAATATCCTACGGCTGCTTCCCGGTTAAACCCTCAAAATTCCTCGCTTTCGTATAGAAGCTTATCATCCCTGTCATAGATCAAAATTTTCCTTATGCTACCATAGCCCCTTGTTTCTACAGCATAGGACTTGGCGCCCCACATATACATGGTATTTACGCCATATTGCGACGGAAGCTCCATTTTTGCGCCCAGAGCTACAAGGTCCGGGTCGTTTATCTTTATGCAGGTAAACGGATATATCCCCGATGCGGTACCTCCCATTGTTGTAACAGGCGGTTGGCTGCTGTGGTCGCCGATGCCCGTTACCGCGCGGCTTTCTACCTTGTCTGACCTGGTATTTTTATACACCTCGTAATAGCCCGAGGTATCTCCGTTTTCAAACATTACGATGGACAAGAGATTATAGATTTTATTGGATGCAAGGGGTACGATGCCTTTGGTTTTAATGAAATCGGCGATTTCCTCCTCTGTGGGGGCTGCAAAGCCTCTCAGCTCCGGAGTCCTGTCAAAGGCCATAAGGTTGCCTGACCGGTTCATTCCGCTGTCCGGAGAAAAACCATAGTTATAGCTGAAGGCGATATTGGCTTCCTTCAAATCAATGTAGTCAATCTGGAAATCTTTGACCTGTCCGGCGCCAATCCTGAAATTCTTTCCCACAGAAAAAGCGGTTTCAGGTTTGGCGTGATTCCCGTAAAATACCTCCAGTTCGCAGCTGTGTACGGATGTTGTGTTTTTGTTATGAATCTTCAAACGAATGCTTCCAGGTTTTAACGTAGCATCCGAAAACACCTCGAACATGATGTTTTCATCAAACTTCTGCTTTTCTTCAACGGTTTTCGGGTAATCCATCCGGGAAGTGCACAGAAAAATACCTGCCAGCACAATTGCCAGAAGTCCCAGTACCGTTATGCGGTATTTTTTATTTGTAAATGAAGCGATGCTTTTTATCCTGGTTTTCAGTGAGCGCCTGCTTTCCGTGATTCCTGCCATGATCAGGGCGGGACGGCGGCGTCCGGTGTCCTTAGCCAATGAAAGAAGCGTCCTGCCGTACTCCGAAATACCGTTTTCATCGGAAAGAGACATGACATAAGCGTCTGCACAAAGCTCCTGGTCACGCTTCACCACAGCTGCACAATACCAGAGTATGGGATTGAACCAATGAAGGGAGCAGAGCAGTGAAGACAGCCATATGAAAAGCAAATCCCAGTGCTTTATATGTGCCAGCTCATGTATGAGCACATGGGAAAGGGAATTTTCGTCAAGACTGTCTGCAATCCCTGAAGGCAGAATAATCTTACAGCGCACGATGCCGAAGACACACGGCGATGCAACATCGGGACTCTCAACAAATTGTATTGGCCGTTTGATCCCGGTCTTTGCCTTAAGCTTTTCCACCAACTCCCCGGAAAGGGAAACGGGTTCCAGCCTGCGTATTCTTGCTGCAAAAACCGCATTAACAAAAATATGGTAGCCTCCCGCTAAAATCGCGCCTGCAGCCCATACACAGGCAAGGATTGTGAATAAATCGGAAGGAAAATGATTTTCTGCCGTATTGGCGGATTGAGGAGGTGAAACGGCGAGTTTGTTTACTGAAGCGGATGTATTTGTTTCAATATCACCAGGGGAGCCAATTACGTTCGGCACCGGTGAGGCAGCAACCGGGATGATTTGAGCGCCTATAGTTTCTACCATGCCTGACATATTGAATATGCTTGCCGGACTTGAGGGCAATATGGGAAAAAGCAAACGGATGAGTACCAGAATCCAGAGCAGGTATCCGATGCGGAGGTTTATCCGGTCTATAATGAGTTTTTTAGCCATAATGACAATCAGTGCAGCAATGGCAGCCTGTATACTAACGGTCAATATATTTGAAAACAATGTATCCATGCTACTCACCACGCCTTTGTTTAAGTATGGTCTCAAGCTCCGATATTTCTTCTTCCGTGAGCTCCGAGTTCCTTATAAGCGAAGCCAGAGCTACTCCGGCCCTGCCGCTCACGATACGGTTCATAAAAGTTTTGCTTTCCGACTCCACGGCGTCCTTTTCGTCTATCACAGGGAAATAGTAGAAAATACGGCTGTCGGTCTTGTCCTGCTCATAGCGCAGAACTCCTTTGCTTATCAGCCGCCTCAAATAGGTCCTGGTAGTCCCGTCGCTCCATGGGTTTTCTTTCCTGACTTCGGCAGAGACCTGCACTGCGGATAATCCCGGGCTTTTCCAGAGTACCTTCATAATCTGCCACTCCGCTTCGGAGATTTGAAACTTTTTGTCCATCACACAAACCTCATACAAATGTATTTGATAATATCATACAACTGTATTAGGTTTGTGTCAATAATTTTTTACACAATGTCAAAGGAACAATTATACAAAACATTTTCTTTAAGAATATAGTATAATAGCATTAGAACTACAGCTAAGCTTTAGGGATGCAAAACAAACAACATGGGGGTGCTGTAATTGGAGACAGCTGCAAGGAAACAGGTAACGGTTTCTTTTGATTTCGGAGTTCAGACAAGCGTAGATGCAGGTACGTCCCTGGCGGAATTGAGCAGGGAATATGCAGGCTTTTATAAATCGATGATCATGGCGGCCCGGGTCGATAATACAATAAAGGAACTGGGCTATCAGCTGGAAGAAGACTGCAGGGTCGGCTTTGTCGACCTTACCGAGGAGGATGGCAGCCGGATTTATCGCAGGAGTCTGCACTTTATACTGGTTAAGGCCGTTCACGATCTTTTTCCGGAAAGAAGGGTGGTAATCAACCACAGCATAAGCAAGGGACTTTACTGTGAAATCATCGAAGGAAGGGAACTTGACGGCGATGAGGTTGCCGCCGTAGAGCGGCGCATGAAGGAGATTGTCAGGCTTGGCATCCCGTTTAAAAAAAGAGAGCTTCCGATTGAGGAGGCAAAAAAAATATTTGAGAAAAACGACCGGATGGACCGGTTTTATGCCATACAATACAGAGAAAACCCGTATGTGACGATATACGAATGCGGCGGCTATGAAGATTATTTTTACGGCTACATGGCGCCCGATACAAGCTATATCAACCTGTTCTCTCTCATCTTCTATCCGCCGGGGCTGATCATGGTATATCCCGAGAAGTCCAACCCTGCTTTCCTTCCTGAATTCAAGGAACAGAAAAAGCTTTTTACCATCTTCAGCGAATACAAAAAATGGGGGCGCATCCTGGGTGTGGACAATGTAGGGGCTCTGAACAAGAGTGTCGATTCGGGAGAGGTATCGGACCTGATAAGGATATCCGAAGCCCTCCAGGAGAAGAAAATTGCTCAGATTGCCGATATGATTGCCTGCAGCGGAGATCCCAAGAGGGTGGTCCTGATCTCCGGACCGTCTTCTTCAGGCAAAACCACTTTTGCCGAGAGATTGTCCATACAACTGAGGGTTAACGGCTTAAAGCCTGTAACGATTTCCCTTGACAATTATTTTGTGGACAGGGACAACACGCCCAGGGATGAAAACGGAGAACTGGACTTTGAAGCGCTTGAAGCCATTGACGTAAAACTTTTCAACCTGCACCTGGCACAGTTGATCAAGGGAAGGGAGGTAGAGATCCCCATCTTTAATTTTCCCAACGGAGCTCGGGAACCGGTAGGAAAAAAGATGGCGCTGGAGGATGACAACATCCTTGTCATTGAGGGGATCCACGGCTTGAATGAAAAGCTGACCCGGGACATTCCCAAGAAGAACAAATTTAAAATATACGTAAGCGCCCTGACTTCCATGAACATTGACGATCACAACCGTATACCTACAACCGACACCCGCATTATCCGGAGGATTGTAAGGGATTATCAGTTCAGGGGTACAAACGCGGCAAGCACGATAAAGCGCTGGCCTTCGGTCCGTCGGGGAGAAGAGAGGAATGTTTTCCCTTTCCAGGAAAGTGCCGATATCATGTTCAATTCGTCACTGATTGTGGAACTGGGAGTATTGAAATGCTTTGCCGAGCCTCTGCTTTCGGAAATCGGCGCCGAGACTCCCGAATATTCGGAGGCAAAGAGACTATTGGGCTTCCTCAGCTATTTTCTGCCCATTGAAAGCAGGGAAATCCCATTCAACTCAATCATCCGGGAGTTCATCGGCGGCAGCTGCTTTTATTAGGCAGGACAATCCGGCTTACTATATGGCGGCTTCATTCCCGGGAGAAAGCGGAGATCCCAAAAAGTTTCTTCTAAAAAGCAAGGAGGAGATTCCGCCCATTTCGGGCAGAACCTCCCTTTTTTTGCATGGGACTGGAAACGCTTTCCCATTCGGATCCTTAGCCCTGACGTGTGAAGGTTTCGCAATCCGTTTCGTTGGAAGACGATGCATTCCTTGGCGCCACTTCGATCTTGCTGGCTGTGCAGTAATCACCATTTTGGTAGTAATAGCAGGTGTCTACGACACATTTGATGCCTTCGTTGGGGTGGTTCATCTTATTTGCCTTCATAAAAAAATCCTCCTGAAAAATTTTTTGTAATTTAGGAGCACTGATGAAATATAGCTTCCGCTATAGTTTCATCAGTGTTTAGTATCTGCAATTTGCAGTTATTCATTCAGCTGCCGATAGAAATTTGCCTTGTAATAAATAGCGGAAAACCTTGTATCGTGTATAAATCTACAATATAATGGTATTTAAATAGCTGCAAAATTCCCATTTCAGCGGAAGGGATACTATGAATGAGACGGCTAAAGAGCAGTAGAGAAACAAAAAGAATAATCAGCCCATTGTTCATAGTATTGCTTATGGTTTTTTTTCTCGCCGGCATTGCTTATATTGCCAACACATGGAAGGCAAGCATGAGAATAACTGAAGATGAAGCAAAGCAGCTGGCATTAACGGCGGAAGCAGGTTTTTCGAAGTTTTTGATACGCAAGCTTGCCGCGGATGCAAGCGATCTTGACCGCATTGAATACAAGGAAATTAAAAACAGTTTGATGAATCTGGTAAATCAGAAAAGCCAGATACGTTTTGCCTATATTTATCTTTGCAGAAATGGAAAAATCTATTTTTTGGCGAACTCCGAGCCGGCGGGTTCCGAAGGCTACGCTCCGCCGGGGCAGGAATACCGGGAAGCAAATGAAGAAATCTTTCTCCCTTTTGAAAATGGACAGGCTTTACGATCCAGTCCGTATTCCGATCGCTGGGGTACGTGGATCAGTGTGCTGGTTCCGATGAAAGACATGGAAACGGGTGAGACTATAGCTGCTTTCGGAGTAGACTATCCCGCCGGCTTCTGGAACGAGCGCGCCGTAAGACAGTCAAGCCAGGCCGGGATTGTTGCTTTTTGCCCGACTATGGTATTTATAGCTCTTTATGCTACTTTTGCCCAGAACAAGATTCTGCGTGATGAGAAGGAAAAAATTCTGGGGCTGAGCAAAAAGCTACAGGAAAGTGAGATACTGTTCCGGGCCATATTCCATCAAGCACCGATAGGGATAGCCATCGGGCATAACGACCGGTATATTATCTCAAGACAGGATAACAAGCCCGGGGTGAACCCGATGTTTGAAAAAATAACCGGCTGGACAAAGGAGGAATTGGCAAGGATCAGTTGGCAGGATATAACCCATGCCGATGACCTGCCTCAGGATCTGGAAAATTTCGAAAAATTCAAATCCGGCGAAATTGGCGGATATGACATGGAAAAGCGGTATATCAAGCCGGATGGCTCCGAGGTCTGGATCCATATGATTATCGCGCCTTTGCAATTCAACAGCGCTGCGGGCTATAACCATTTGTGCCTTATAGAAGACATCAGCAGCCGTAAAAAGATGGAAAAGGTCTTATATGACAGCGAAAGAAGCAAGGCGGTTCTACTGGATAATCTTCTTGGAATGGCTTACCGGTGCTATTATGACAGGGAATGGACAATGCAGTTTTTGTCCGGCGGCTGTTTTGCGTTGACAGGATACAAGCCGGAGAGCCTTGTCAATAACAGGGATCTATCCTATAATCAACTGATTACCCCGGAATACAGTAAGATTGTGTGGGATGAATGGGAGAGGGCCATTAATCTAAAAGAACAGTTCAGGTATGAATATGAGATCATAACCGCATCCGGCAAACGCAAATGGGTGCTGGAGACAGGACAGGGTATTTATAATGAAAACGGCAGCGTTGAGGCTCTGGAGGGTATTGTTATTGACATCACCGAGTCAAAGCAGTGGCTTTTCCAGCTTAAATACATGGACGATCACGATTTTATGACGGGTCTCTATAACCGCAGGTATTTTGAAGAGGCAAAAAGCCGGATGGACAACGAGGACTGGCTTCCGCTGTCCGTTATCGTCGGAGATATCAATGGTGTGCGCCTGATTAACGACGCCTTCGGGCATGCCGAGGGAGACCGGATGATTACCGAAGCTGCAAAAATCCTTCAGGGCTGCTGCCGTGAAGACGATATACTGGCCAGAACGGGAGGGGATGAATTCAGTATTCTCCTGCCGTATACCGATTATGATGAGGGTTATGAAATACTTCGAAGGATAAAAAACGCATTTGAGCAATACAATCTTTTGGCGGCAGACCGGTCCCCGTGCATAAACCTGTCCACCGGGTATGGGATAAAGAAAACCGGAGATGAAAGCATTCAGGCGGCAAGCAAGGAAGCGGAGGAATTGATGTACAAGCACAAGCTCCTGGAATCCGACAGCTATCATAACACCATCCTTTCATCCATCATGGCCACCATGTATGCAAGAAGCCAGGAAACACAAGAACATGCGGCGCGGCTGGCCGAGCTCTCCAAAATGATGGGCCGGAAATTGAACCTGTCGCAAAAGAACATGGATGAACTGGAGCTTTTCGCCATGCTGCACGATATCGGAAAAGTCGGGATTGATGACCGGATACTGAATAAACCGGGAAAACTGAGCGATGATGAATTGGTTATCATGAAAAAGCATCCGGAAATCGGATATAAGATCATTATGTCCTCCCCTGAGCTGGAATCCATTGCGGAATACATCCTATCCCACCACGAGCGCTGGGATGGGAGGGGATATCCCAGGGGGCTGAAAACAGAAAGCATCCCGCTGCTTTCCAGGATCCTTGCCGTTGCGGATACCTATGACGCCATGACGGAGGACAGGGTATACAGGAAGGCCATGACAAGGGAAGCCGCCATCGAGGAGATCGGAAGACATGCGGGTACCCAGTTTGATCCTCAAATCGTGCGGATTTTTATTGAAAGCATATTCCATAAGGAATAAAAGGAATATAACGGTACGCGTGGAGTACTATAAGGTTTGATGAACTTTTCCGACTTCCGGGCAGCACGTTTGCGGCCGGATTATTTGCTTTTTTCCGGAAATATGCCGCAAACTTCAATTCGGAATACAAAACTTTCTTTGTCATTGGTATAAAAAAACTCAATTGAAGGCAATAGCAGGGCAAAATCATGAAGCAAAATAATGGAAATTAGTTAGCCATGCTTTGGATAAAAGGTGAAAAGATTGCTGTGCAATTTTTTTTCTTTTTGAGTTAGGGTCATGGGCGGACATGACTACAGATTA
>JAFABI010000031.1 GCA_023426125.1 Bacillota bacterium | reverse complement strand
TAATCTGTAGTCATGTCCGCCCATGACCCTAACTCAAAAAGAAAAAAAATTGCACAGCAATCTTTTCACCTTTTATCCAAAGCATGGCTAACTAATTTCCATTATTTTGCTTCATGATTTTGCCCTGGACATTTATTTTGGGACGGGTACCAACCAAGGTGATATTCAGGTATCCGGCTGTCATTGCGAGGAGCAAAGCGACGTGGCAATCTCTGCTTCTGACTCAGATATCATTTATTAGATTGCAGCGATCCACTTCGTTTCGCTCGCAACGACAGTAACCGAATAGTCACAAACCAAAGGTTACTACACCCTTCTCCACAGCGTAATACCGCTGTATCCCCGGTCAAAGCCCATCCCCAGAAGTTCTTCATAGATGGGCGAATCCTCGATCCTGCAGGCCTCTTCGGCAGCCTTTTCCCCCCAGAACTCCACAAAAATGCTCTTTTTCGCCGTCCAGAGCGATCTGGAAACGAAAGCTTCCACAAAGCTTCCGGCCGCTTTTACCATCACATCCCTATCTTCCGTCAAGGGTACAATACTGCTGCCGTAATCCTTCAAGACCAGTACGGGCCGTCCGTTTGCAAAAACCACCGCTGTCCCCTGATTTTTGGGCGCCTTGATTCCCGACACCTTTCCCAGGATATCCTTGTAAGGGTTTGCAGGGTCGCAGGAACACAGGGTGGCATACCGTTCTTCCTTCTCCGGTGAATCCTGCATGCGGATAAGTTCCAGATCCTTGTCTCTGGCAAACTGGATCCCTGCCAGACCTGAAACATAGAAACCCCGCTTTATTCCGCTGTTGAATTCGGTATTTTTCAGATAGCCGTATAAATCGCTCCATCGGAAAACTTCCTTTTCGCAGTCGGCGATGTCCTTTGAAAGGATCCCATACCTGTCCAGCAGCCGGTTTATATGGGTTTTCAACCCCTTTTCATTGTGCGGCAGGGACACGTCGCTTGCAAGGTACCACCTTCCCATCGTGGGATACGTATTATATTTGACCCAGGGTGAATTCTTCTTCTCCAGGTCAATGTAATACCGGGCTACCGAGAAGGCGTCGTTGGTTATAATTCCGTTCCAGACCAGCCTTTCCACCTTGTTCAGCAGTTCACCGGCAGCAATCCCTGTAAATTTGCTCAAATCCTTTAAAAAGCAGGCTCCCTTTTCCCGGAGAATCCTCAAAACGTCTTCTTCATGCCTGTCCAGCGTAAACTCCTGCGGCTTTATGGCTTCTTCCGGCTGCTCATTTTCCTCCGTATCATTCAAGCGATAAAAAGCAACCTCTTTTGTGCTTTTGTTTATCCTTCCGACCCATTTGACCGTGCCCGACGAGCATAAGAAATCCAGCAGCCTGGCGTCATACTTTTTTGCTCTTGAAGGAAATATAAAATCCTCCCACCAGCCCACCGGCATAAAGAGCCCCTGCAGCATGGCAATGGTATTCTCCAGCTTTTCTTCCGAAGGCAGCACATCCGCCCAAATCCCATGATGCTCAAGGAGATACGCGCAGTAAACCTCCGGTTCCTTCGGCTTTATATCGCTGCGTGCCAGAGCCACCGTCTTCCTTTTTATCCTGTCAAAGACTTTGCGGTTACAGTAGATGGCGTCGCCGGCCGAATCGGCATTTTTCAGCTTTATGACTTCTCCATGGGACATGAGCTTCTCGATTGCGGCTTCAACCAGTGCCTGCTGCATTGCATACCGTTCCAGCAAATCCGGAATACGGAAAGGCCCTATACGCATTACATAGCGTCTGACAATTCTAACTGCCGCGTCCACCGGCTCAGGGTCGATCTCAAGTATGTAGCTGTTAAGCCAATCGGAAGCAGCAGTTTCAACCTCGTTGCCTGGCAGTCCTACAGTTATCACAGCGGAAGCTATATCCCTCCCCAGTACCTTGCAGTAAAGAGGAAATTCTTCGGCGGCAATCCAATAACCCTCTCCCGTATCATTGATTGCCAGCCGCAAGATCCGTCCCTGCTCCTCAAGGCGGGCAAGGTAATCAAAGCATTCCTCATAGCCTAATTCCGCGAATTGCCTGCTGGCATACGGCTCAGCCTTGAGCTCTCCGAAGGAATGGATAAAGTAATAGAGCTCATCCGGGTTCTTGATCCTGCTGTTGTATTGAAAGCCATGGATCTCCTGAGTTACAGCTTTTACTGCCCGGGGGTCGATCAGTTCGTATTCACCTTCAACTCCGGAAACGAGCTGAATAAAATCCCTGTCATTGACCAGCAGCTGATTCCTTCTCTCCGCCACCGGCAGGTCATAAGCATACTGGTAGATCTGCCAGAAGTTGAACAGCAGCTCGGAAGAAAATGGGGAGGGCTTTTCCGTATATACGTCCAGAACCTTGATCTGGCCTGTCCCTATGTTTTCAATCAGCTTATACAGGCTTTTGATATCGAAAATATCATTCATGCACTCGCGATAGGTTTCCACCACCGATGGATGGTCCGGCCTGGACAGCACATACTGGGCGGCTTCGGCAGCTCTCAGCCTCTGCACCCATAAAGGCGTTCTTTTTCCAAAGCCCTTTGATTCCACAAGCAAGGATCTGGTGAGGTTATACCTGAGGTTTATGTTGAACAGGGGTGCGGAAGGCAGCTGCTCAAACAGATCATCCTCCAGATTGTCGCGGGTCAGCAGAGAAAAGAGATTGGATAGTTTACCGACATACCCGACGATATGAAAAAGAATGCCGTCATCGTTATGAACATATTCTATCCGGCAATTGACAAGCCTTGTCAAGCGTGCATGCAGTATAACGCTTAAGGCCGCATGTACCCTCGCCCCAAAGGGAGAGTGGATAATGATCCTCCTGTCTCCGGTTTCGTCGCTGAAATACTCGCACAGGATCAGCTTGCTGCCGGGCAGGTGCCCTGTTTCCAACAACTGGTCCGCGATATATTGCTTGAGGTTCTCCGCAGCGGTTTTATCCAGGCCGCATTCCTGCCGGACCCAATCCTCAAAATCCTTTTGCCGGTGACGGATTTCCAGCTGTTCAAGAAAATCGCCCAGCCTTATGCCGGTCTCATAGCTCCTTAAGGTCTGATCGCCTATCCAGAAGGGTATTTTCGCGCCCGGATCGGTGGAAGGCGTCACAATGACCCTGTCATGCTCGATCTTATCCAGCCTCCAGGCGGAACTGCCCAGGAAAAACCGCTCCCCCAGCCTGCTTTCAAATACAAACTCTTCTTGCAGCTCCCCCAGCTTGATATTGGTATCCTTGAGGTAAACATGATAATTCCCTTTGTCGGGGATGGTACCGCCGCTCATAAGGCACATACGCCGCCCGAGATCCGTACCCCTGATCTTTTCCGATCCCCTCTCATATACGATCCGAGGCTTTACGGTCCCCGGCGCGTCTGCCGGTGACGGATCTGAAAGCATTTCCAGTACCTGTACGAATTGAACATATGGCAGATTCCGGTAGGGGTATGCACCACAAACCGTTGCATAGACTTCCCTGGCATCCGATTCGCCTTCGCTTGCTATGGACGTAATCTGCTGGGCCAGGACATCAAGACAGTTTTGGGGGATTGAAATGCTTTCAAGAATATATTTCCGGGCCTGTTCGGCGATAAATGCGGCATTGAGGAGGTCACCCCTGGTTTTTGGAATGATGCAGCCCTTGCTGACGGCATCCAGTCTGTGCCCCGACCGTCCTATCCGCTGTAAAACCTGTGAAACGGTTGTCGGCGTGCTTACCTGGATGACAAGCTCAATGCTTCCGATGTCGATGCCCAGCTCCAGGGAAGAGGTGGCAACAAGGCAGGTGATCTCTCCTTCCTTCAACTGCTGTTCCAGTTCATGGCGGATTTCTTTTGAGACGCTGCCGTGATGGGTTTTGACAAAGGATTCCCCGGCCAGCTTGTTCAGGCCTGTCGCCACCATTTCCGCCGCTCTGCGGTTATTGACAAAGATCAGTGTTGACTTTGCGGTACCGATCAAGGCCAGCAGCTGGGCATAGATTGCAGGCCAGACCGTATTGTCCGGCAGTACCTTCAGGTCTTTTACCGGAAGGTTGACGGCCAGCTCCAATTTTCGTTTCCTGTCACAATTGATAATGGAGATCTGTCTTGTTTCGAATGCAGGACCGCCATCAGCACTCCTGTCGGCAGTGCAGCCTGCCAGGAAATTGGCGGCTTCCTCCAGGGGATTGACGGTTGCCGAGAGGCCGATACGTTTTAGCGGATGGCCCGTCAGCCATTCTATCCTTTCCATTGAGATAGATAGATGGACTCCCCGCTTGTTGGTACAAATGGAATGTATCTCATCAACAATAATGTATTCAACCGTGGTAAACAATTTTCTGTATCTTCTGGCGGTCAGCATGATGAACAGGGATTCCGGCGTAGTGATGAGTATATCGGGCGGCTGTCTCAGCATCCTGTTTCTTTCCTTCTGCGGCGTATCGCCTGTCCTGACTGCAATATTGATTTCAGGCAGACTGATCCCCAGGCTTTCCGCTTTCTCTGAAATACCTTTCAGAGGAAGTTCAAGATTCCTGTATATATCGTTGTTAAGGGCTTTCAGCGGTGAAATGTAAACAATACCAATACCGGAGTTGCGCGCCCCCGGCGTTTTGTTCCTGTAAACAAGGTCAAGGCATTTGAGAAAAGCCGCAAAGGTTTTCCCCGACCCGGTCGGCGCGCACACAAGGACATTGTTGCCGGCGGCAATCTCCGGCCAGCTTTTCCTTTGCGGCTCGCTGGGCTCGCCGATATTATCCAGAAACCAATCCCTTACTACCGGACTAAAGCTTTGAAGACATTCCCAATCACTCATTGCATACTCCTTGCGTTTTTTATGCTATTATACATATATTAGCAAACGCGTGTTCTCGTGTAAAGTATCTTGAGTGATATTGCATATAGCCGGACAAACATCGGCAAAGTGTTAGCGAACTGGTTTATTATCCCATTCCGGACACAGAAGAACCGTCCCCCTGTGCTATGGGCTATTTATTGACTACCGAAAAATAATGCTCCAGGAACCTGTCACGGTCCACCTCAAGAGCTACCTCATGCCGGCCGTTTGCAGCGTCCGCTTTCCAATGGGTAAGGCCGTTCAATCTTTGGCCGTCCAGTTCGACATCCACATTTCCGGTATAAAATTTGCAGATTCCATCATCGAATATGGTAACTGCTGCCAGAGGATCATGGAAGGTCAGGCTAGCGGCATTTTCAAACCATACCCTGGAGAAGTCAAGCACCGGCTTCAGAATGTCCGCTTTGAAGCTTTTGTTCACTTCATCCGCATCCATTGTCACCTGGCAGGTAACGTCAAGTCCGATAGACCTATGGATTTTTACGGGAGAATTGTATACAATGGCGGTAGCATGCGGATCGCATATTGCATTCCATTCCAGCGGTCCCACGCCCGCCAGGCGGTTGGTAAATACTCCGCACATCAATACCAGTTCTTTCAAAAGCCCGGGGATCTCCGGATCAATGCTGAAAAGCAGCCCAATATTCGTCAGCGGCCCAATGGCAAGCAAAGTGATTTCTCCCGGGTATTTCCGTATGTTTGTCCTTAAAAACTCCACCGCTTCCCCCTGCGGAAACACCTTATCATGTTCCCAACGGCTCAAGGCTGGGGCTTGTGGCGCTGCAGGCTGTTTTGGCGGAACCAGCAGAGGATTCTCAACCCCCGGGAAGACCGGGATATCTTTGTTTGCCGCTTTGCAGAGGGCGCTGGCCAGCATGGCGCGCTTCACAGGTTCTCCGCTGACCGTAGTGATCCCCAGAAGGTCGCATTCCGGCTGCGACAGCAGGTAAGCCAGGCATACCGCATCGTCTATGTCACTGCCTATGTCCGTATCCAGAAGAATCTTTTTTACCATATTGATACACTCCCATCGTAAAATAAATTTTATACACCGGCCTGCCGGTTAGTGTTTTTCCGTTGCATCTGCTTAAGTAAAAAAACCGATGCTGTAATATATTCATTATATCTCCGGCAGAGTTGAAGGACTATCACAAAATGGCTGAGAAATATACAAAAATGGTTGTCTTTTTATGCAGAGGACTTGTATATCCTTCACATACAGGCTATTATTAAATGGTTAGTCTGCGGACAAACGGATGACAGAAAGAGAGGCGGCTCTATGGAATGCCGGCTGGAATTTATCTACCATACCATGCATGAAACCTGCCATTATATTGCCCGGCACAAGCATGAATGCTATGAGCTTGTCTATTACATTAAAGGCACCGGCACGACTGAAATCGGCGGCAAATCCTTTGCATACGTCCAGAATTCCTTTACGGTCATTCCTCCGGGTACCTGCCACGACGAGAGACACGCCACCGACACCGAAGTCCTGTTTATCGGCTTCGGGTACGTGGGTAAGGCCTTCCCCATCAAGGCAGGACAATATTTTGACGATATCCAGTGCTCATTTCTTAATTGTCTGAAGCAAATGAAAAAGGAAATTACAGACCAAAAGCTGCACTTTGAAGTAAAGCTGAACCTGTTATTGACCGGCCTGTTGATCGAATATGAAAGAATGACCCGGAACACGGCAAAAAAGGCCATTGATTTTACCTATATCCGGAATTACCTTGATGAGAATTACAACCAGAATATTGATTTAAATGCCCTTGCCGAGCTCTCGGGCTACAGCTACCACCACTTCCGGCATCTGTTCAAGGAAAAGACCGGCCTCCCGCCCAACCAGTATATCATCAACCAGCGTATTTGCAATGCCCGGAGGCTTCTTAAGGAAACCGGCCTCACCATGATTGAGATTTCCCAGATGTGTGGATTTTACAGCGAATCCCAGTTCTCAGCCATGTTCAAAAAAAGTGCCGGCATGAAACCCAGCGAGTACAGAAACAAAGTGGATACAACAGATTTAGTGTATGAATGACGAAAACACCTCATTTTCCAAGGGATCCTTTGGAAACGAGGTGTTAATGATTTTCTCAGTTATGCATTGAACCTCCATGCATCGGAGTATGGTTCAAATCACAGGCTCCTCCCATTTTGCAGCCCTTTCCACAGCCTTTTTCCATCCGGAATACTTTATATTTCTTGTCTCTTCGTCCATGGAGGGCAAAAAAACATCATCATCGTTGCAGATGGAGGATATCTCGTTCCTATCCCTCCAGATACCTGCTCCCAATCCTGCAAGATACGCTGCTCCCAATGCCGTTGTTTCCAGTTCCTTGCAACGCCTTACCCTTATATTCATCATATCGGCCTGAAAACGCATGAGGAAAGGACTTCTGCTTACTCCGCCGTCCACTTTCAATTCTTTGCAAGCGATGCCCGTATCCTGCGCCATTACATCGCACACATCCTTCGTCTGATATGCGATGGATTCCAGAGCCGCCCTTATCAGATGCTCCCGCCGGGTTCCCCGCGTCAACCCGATAACCATCCCTCTGGCATACATATCCCAATATGGCGCGCCGAGTCCTGTGAAGGCAGGTACAAAAACGACGCCCCCCGTATCTTCCACTTCCTCGGCACATGCATCCGCCTGCCCGGGGCTTTCAAAAAGCTTCAGGTCATCGACCAGCCATTTGATAACGGAGCCGGCGTTGAAAACACTTCCTTCAAGGGCATATTCCACCTTGCCGCCAATCCCCCAGGCAAGGGTCGTAAGGAGATTGTTCCGGGAGAGTATGGGCTTTTCACCTGTGTTCATCAAAATGAAGCAGCCGGTCCCATAGGTGTTTTTTACCAAGCCTGGTTCAAAGCATGCCTGCCCGAACAGGGAAGCCTGCTGGTCGCCGGCGGCACCGCTGATGGGTATGGGAATTCCTGTGATTTTCACATCCGTCTCACCTATCATACCGGATGAGGGCACTACCTCCGGCAGCATACACCGGGGTATACTCAGGATTTTTAGTATCTCTTCATCCCATTCCAGTGTCATGATATTGAAGAGCATCGTTCGGGATGCATTGGAATAATCCGTCACATGGCGTTTCCCGCCCGTCAGGTTCCATATCAGCCAGCTGTCCACCGTTCCTGCCAGAAGCTCCCCGGCCCGGGCTTTTTCCTTTGCTCCCGGTACATTGTCCAGGATCCATTTTATTTTGGTGCCTGAGAAATATGCATCAATCACCAGGCCTGTTTTTTGATGTACGCTCTCCTGCAGCCCGTCATTTTTTAACTGAAGGCACAGGGGCGCCGTCCTGCGGCATTGCCATACGATGGCGTTATGCACCGGTTTTCCCGTGTTTTTATCCCAGACGATGATCGTCTCTCTTTGATTTGTTATCCCGATACAGGCAATCTCCTCCATGGAAATGCTGTTATCCCCGACTGCCTCCAAAAAGGCCTGGAGCTGATTTTCATAGATCTCTGCCGGAGCATGCTCCACCCATCCCGGATGGGGATAGATCTGTCTAAGCGGTTTGCTCTTTACTCCGGCGACAGCCCGGCTTTCACTATCGTAGATTACTGCTCTCGAGCTGGTAGTTCCCTGATCCAGGGATACGATATACTTCTTGTGCATGACAGCTCCTCCTTGCGGCCTTTACAGGCCTCCATCCCTTTTTTTAAAATCCCGGGACATCCGTTCCACCTTCACTGGCTCTCACGAGGCGTTTTGCACGGTAGAATGCCTCATATATAACAGTATTACGAAATGCCGCATTTATCAATGCTTTTTTCTTTGACATTACAGGTTGCTACAATATTTACTCCGGTGCCGAGGATGTTGCAGATTAGGCTGTCGCTGATATGCACCGGCGCTTGAACGGCTATTTTGTTTATCTCCTTTATGCATTCGGGCAGAAGCTTTTTGGGAAGCGGCTTTTCAGATTTTACCGATACCAGCGGCTGTTCACCGGATAAGACTTTGGCCGTGGTAGTCAATGTCCTGACCGGATTTATGCACTCGGCAATTGCATACTCCTTTCCCCTTTTGCATTTATTTCCTTCCAGGCTGTCAATCCGCCCATTGTTCAATTGCACTTCGACATTACACCCAAGAGGGCATACGATACAAACCAGACTCATTTTTTCAACCATGATTCAATACATTCCTTTCTCTGCAGCAGCGCGCCGGTTTTCTGACGAGGGTCTGCCTGCAATACGCGGACGCGCAATGCGCGCCCCTACATGGGGATACCATCATGTACCAGCCTTAGTCCTGCATCAGGGGTCGGTTCTCTTTAGCAAAGGGGCTATCTCAATATACGCGGACGCGCAATGCGCGCCCCCAGTTGAAGCACCAGCCCTCCGTAGCCCCGTCCTCCTACCCTGCCTCCATTTCCAGATGCAAGGTAATATCGCCATATCGCTTTATGGATTCGGCCATCTTATCCGTCAACACCAGGCTCTCCATTTCCCCCGGCGACAGGTTCTGCTTTTTTACCTGCAGCAGCGTTTCCGCTCCGCTTTTAACAATAAGCTTTGCATTCCTGAATACATCCGTCACCCGAAAATAGATATGCAGTTCCCCGGCAGCAGAATTCAGGTCCAGAATTTGCGGAACCGTGTAACGTATTCCTCTCCCCTTATTAATGACAACCGTGCTTGCAGCCTTGCCCCCGGAACTGTTCCGTATATAATCCGCAGCGCATCTGCCCGCTCTTGCGGCCTCCTCCGAAACATAGTCCACGAGATCATGTACATGGGCTACATTTCCGCATGCAAAGATCCCCTCGACGGAGGTTTCCATATTATTTTTCACAACAGGCCCCAGGGTCGCCGCATCAATTTTAATACCGGCTTCCTCCGAAAGCTCGTTTTCCGGGATAAGCCCCACGGAAAGCAGTAGTGTATCACATTCGACATATTCCTCGGTTCCCGGGACGGGATTCCTGCCTTCGTCCACTTTTGCCACAGTCACTCCCTCCAGGCGTTCCCTGCCATGAATATTCACAACCGTATGGCTCAGCTTTAAAGGAATCCCGTAATCGTCCAGGCACTGTACCAGGTTTCTTGTCAGACCGCCCGAATAAGGCATAACCTCACAGACCATTTTCACTTCGGCGCCTTCCAGCGTCAGCCTCCTGGCCATAATAAGCCCTATGTCGCCGGAACCGAGGATAACGATCTTTTTTCCCGGTATATAGCCTTTCAGATTCACATATTTCTGGGCAAGCCCGGCAGTCAGTATCCCTGCCGGCCGGCAGCCCGGAATGCCCAGCGCGCCTCTTGACCTTTCCCTGCAGCCCATCGCAAGGATCACCGCTTTCGCTTTCAGCTTGAAAAGCCCCTCGCGGCTGTTCACAGCAGTTATTGTCTTATCCGTCCCAAGATGCAGTACCGTTGTTTCAAGAGAGCAGGGTATATCCAGCTCCCTTACTTTTGCCGTAAATCTTTCCGCATACTCCGGGCCGGTCAATTCCTCCCCGAACAGATGCAGACCAAACCCGTTGTGAATGCATTGAAGTAAAATCCCACCCAGTGAGTCTTCTCTTTCTAAAATTACGATATCCTTTATCCCCCGGTTCCTTGCTTCAATCGCAGCGGCCAGTCCTGCCGGCCCGCCGCCTATTACTGCCAGATCAACCTCTTTCAACATGATCACTCCGATTTCCACCGTTTTACTTTGTTCTCCCCACCAGAAGCGTGGAGTTGCCTCCTGATTTCGTAACACTCTCCATAGGAATCCCCAGCTCTCCGGACAATATTTCTACCGCCCTGCAGCTGCAAAACCCACCCTGGCACCTTCCCATGCCAAGCCTTGTTCTGCGCTTCAAGGCATCGAGGTTTTTCGCCCCCAGCGTCCTGTGGATATTTCCTGCGATTTCGCCTTCCGTTACCTTCTCGCATCTGCAGACGATTTTACCGTACCGGGGATCGGTTTTTACCAATTGATTGATTTCAGCCTCACACAAGTCGTTAAATCTTGCAGTATGTTTGTTTTCCGGGCTGAAACTGCCGTTTTCCCGCAGTTCCATGCCACCCGCCTTCAGTATTTCAACCACTTTCAGGGCTATGGCCGGAGCAGCCGTCAATCCCGGGGATTCAATACCCGCGGCATGGATCATCCTTGAATTTTCTCCGGAGGGTCTGAGAATAAAGTCATGGCTCGACGAGCTTGCCCTGAGTCCTGCAAATGCGTGTATGATGCCTTTTTTGTCCAGGGCCGGCACCGACAGCCTGGCCTTTTCCAGCACTTCCGCCTGCCCTTCGGTCGTTGTCGTCACATCCTCCCTGCTGTCCTGGTCTTCCGCCGTGGGACCGGCCAGAAGATTACCGTCCACCGTCGGCGTTACAAGCACGCCCTTGCCTTTTTCCGTAGGCAGCTGGAAAATAACTTTTTCAACAAGATTACCCAGCTTTTTGTCGTAAAGAATGTATTGCCCTTTCCTGGGATGGATGGAAAAACTGAAATCCCCGATCCTGTTGGCAATCTCATCGGAAAAAAGTCCTGCGGCATTTACGATATAGCTGCTCTGTATTTCACCCCTGGTCGTTGACAATCTGAATATGCCGCTTTCGAATGCAATCTCCCGGACCCGGCAATCCAGTAAAAGCTCAGCACCGTTATTCATTGCATTTTCCACAGCGGAAAGGGTAAGCTCATATGGACATACAATACCGGCAGACGGTGCATACAGGGCCGCAACCACCTTTTCCGATACGTTTCTCTCCAGTTTCCTGACCTCCTCGCCCGATACTATAACCAGGTCCTGCAAACCGTTTTCTTCACCCTGCCGTTTTAAATCATGCAGCTTTGGAATATCTTTTTCATCAAAGCACAGCACCAGCGAACCGATCCTTTTAAAAGGAACGCCCAGTTCATGTGCCGCCTGCTCCATCATCCGGTTTCCCTGTACATTCAGCTCCGCTTTCAGTGTCCCGGGCTTTGCGTCGTACCCGGCATGCACGATTGCGCTATTGGCTCTGCTGCTGCCCATAGCCACATCCGGTTCCTTTTCAAGGACGCATATTTTCAAACAGTATCTGGAAAGCTCCCTGGCGATGAACGCGCCAACCACTCCGGCTCCTATAACAACTACATCATACATTTCCGACCCTCCAAAATAAAAAAGCCACACAAAACAAAAGCTTTTAAGCTTTGTTTTCATGTGACTCCATATCTCCGCACATTCATTGGTTATTTGTTTGTCTGCCGGAATAACTACCGGCATATTTATCATATCATATTTTTAATTTAAATGCAATCGGTATGGCGGTTTATGACGTTGCAAAAAAAGCCCTCTTTAATTGAAAAACTAAAATCCACCCCAATTTCATCTCTAGTGGAATTTACCTTTACAAATTCAAGAAAACTGATAAGATGGATTTTACCTTTGCAAACAACTGAAACTAAAGAAGTATATATAC
>JAFABI010000025.1 GCA_023426125.1 Bacillota bacterium | reverse complement strand
TAATCTGTAGTCATGTCCGCCCATGACCCTAACTCAAAAAGAAAAAAAATTGCACAGCAATCTTTTCACCTTTTATCCAAAGCATGGCTAACTAATTTCCATTATTTTGCTTCATGATTTTGCCCTGTCTTTTCGGATACAATTGTTGTAGTTCATAGGCTGTTTCACAGTACCGTGAACCGGTCGTTCAGCCCCGTATGGCGTTTCTGTACTCCTTGGGGCTTTGTCCCGTGCTTTTGGCAAACAGCCGGGAAAAATAGTGGGGGTCTCCGATTCCCACCGTCTCCCCAATCCGGCTTATAGCCAGGTCGGTCTGCTCCAGCAGCTTTTTCGCCTCCGTGATGCGGTATGCCGCCAGGTACTCGCTGAAGCTCTGGCGCATTTCTGTCCGGAACAGGCTGCCAAACCAGCTGGCACTAAGCTTTACATGGTCGGAGACCATCTCCAGGCTGATGTCCTTTCCGTAATTCTCCTGTACATAAGCCAGCGCCTTCCGTATTTCCGAACGCAAATACAACTCGGAATTTTTCAAACTCGTGCCGATGCATTTCGCAGCACACTCAAAAATACGGCGGATGTCTTCCATGTTATCCGCTCCGTCAATACCGGCCTTCATCCGGTTCTGGAGCAACTCGCCTTCCCAGGTCAGACTGTCGGGTATACAGGTTGCAAGCAGGGAGGCCATGATTTTGACATCCTCGGGCAGCGGCCGGTACTCCTCCCGCACGGCGGCCAGCCAGGACAAAAGGCATTCCGCCGCCCCTTTCCCGTTGCTTCCGGCAAAATTATCACGGAATTTATCGATAAATCCCTGGAACACCGTGCCCGGCATAGGCATGAAAAAGTGAACCCCCCGGCTTTCAGGAATAACGCCCTCTCCCCTGTCCGCATAAAAAAGAAGCTTTTGGGAGGAGTATAGCGAATTGTATGCTTCCGGCAGACGGTTCACCTCGGTATGCCGGTTTCCTGCAATGATCTGCATGCAGCCGCCCCCGGGGTTCCCGGACGTACCACCGATTCTGTCCAGCAAAGTTCTGCAGAATTCCATGGATTTTTCTTCAAAAAGCTCCCTTTGCATTCCGCTCTGTGTATACAAAAGGACCGTCCAGCGTTTCGGCATCCGATTGACCACAATGCACCGGATGTCGTCCTCCCAGTTTTCAATGGAAAGCTTGTAGGCTTCCATCGCCTGGAACTGCGTTTGCTCCAGTTCCAGCAGGAGAAACCTGTATCCGGCAGGGCGGAAGCCCATTTCAAAAAGCTGCTGCACATATTCCTCGCCAAGCTCCCTGTATCCGGCCAGCATCAGATCGTTCAAGGTTTTCCGGATAGCCTTTCGGACAGCCTGCTTTTCCTTCTGGATGACTTTTGAGACCTTATGGATGACTTCGATGAAATCCTCTTCCCGCAGCATGATTTTAACGATATAATCCAGCGCTCCAAGCCGCAGCGCTGCCTGGGCCTTGCTGAAATCGTCATAGCAGGTGAGCAGCACCACCTTCGGCGCGATTTGCAGCTTTTGTATTTCCGTCAGAAGCTGCAGGCCGTCCATGACCGGCATGACAATATCCGTTACAATGATATCCGGCTTCAGGACAGGAATCTGCTCCAGGGCTTCCCTGCCGTTTTCCGCCTCCCCCACCACCGTAAAGCCGTGTTGTTCCAGGTCAAAGGTGGAAATCCGCAGCCTGGCCAACGGTTCGTCGTCTACAATCAGGAGCTTAACCGCATCTTCCATCCAACTTCCTCCCCTCCCCGTCCTCTTTGCGTACATCCCCGCCCTTCCCGGCGTCTATTCCGGGAGGGATCCGTACTGTAACCACCGTTTCCCTGTCCAGGCTGCTCTTTATATCCAGTCCGAAGCTTTTCCCATAGTACAGCTGGATTCTCTCGTTGACGTTTGCCACTCCTATTCCCGTGCCTGTTCCGGGCTTTTTTTCCCGTTCCCCTCCTCCGGCGGCTTTTCCCTCCAGAATGTCCCGTATTGCATCTCCCGGAATGCCCACCCCGTTGTCCCGCACCTCAATAAAAAGGGTGCCGCCGCCTTCCCCGGCCTTCAGGCTCAAAACGCCCCGCCTGTCCTTAACGGGATGCAGGCCGTGAAATATGGCGTTTTCCACCAGGGGCTGGAGCAGCAGCTTCAATATTTGGGTTTCCGCCAATGCTTCCGGAAGCTCCATTTCATACTCAAAACGGCTGCCATAGCGTATTTTCAAGATTTCCACATATTTGCGGATATAGTCGAATTCCTCCCGGAGGGTCCGAAGCTGTGTCCTTTTGTCCAGCCCGTATTTCAGCAGGCTGACCAGAATTTCCAGCGCCCTGTGCACATCGCTCTTTTTTCCCACATCCACCATCATATCGATGGAATTGAGCGTATTGTACAAAAAATGGGGGTTGACCTGGGAAAGCAGCACCTGGAAATCCGAATTCCTTTTTTTCTCATGGGTCAGGTTCAGCTCTCGGATCAAATTTTTGATGGTCTCCGACATGCGGTTCAATTCCTCCGCAACCTTTCCGAATTCGTCCCCTCGCTTCATCTCAATCCGGTAGTCAAAGTCGCCGGTGCCCACCCTGCGGATGCCCCGGGTGATCTTGACCAGAGGCCTGGTAAACCACCACATGATTCCGAAATAGATGCAGAAAAGACCTGCCACACCAAATACAAGGATGATGACAAAGGAATTGTTAAAGGGGGTGAACTTGCTTTCCAGCTTCTGCACATCCCCGATCACCATGATCTTCCAGCCGGGGTGGTATGCCATTTCGGAAACCGAATAATACAGCTTCTTTTCATTCAGGTAGGCAACAGCCGAGTCATAGGTCTGCAATTCCGCTTCCGACTGCAGCTTGGATTCGTTATTGAAGAGGTAGTTCTGGGCATTGACCTTGTCGGCGAGGGTATTGTCCGCATCATACAGGAGTGTCCTGATCTCATAGTTTCCGCCGATGATGGCCGTATTGGAGACAAATTTGTCCAGATCTACGACAATGGCGATTGTCCCCGCATAGCCCGTCTTTCCGTATACCGCCTTGGTAGCAATGCTGGCGGGATTGTACGAATTGCCCAGGTTTATGAGGGAATAAAAGTGGGGCGACCAGTATACGCCCATTTCATTTTTATGGACACTGAGGTTGATGATTTTTTCCTCTTCTTCTCCGAAGAATTCCCAGTAGACCTCCGGATAGCCCATGACCTCTCCCTTGCTGCTGAGATAGGCAATCCCCCGGATGAAATCGGAGCGGTTGCGCGTCATGATATCAATGATATCCAGCACATTGTCGGCGCTGTTATCCTGAAGGATTCTCTGCTCCAGGTCCAGCGCCAGCATGTTTACCTGGTCTATGGAGCCTTTCAGGGAATAGACGATCTGCTCCGACACTCTTTTCAGGGCATCCAGCTGGGTCTGCCTGAAAAAGTCGGAGAGGTAGCCCTTGGCGATATGGATGATCATAAAGGAAAAGATGATGCTGGGGATCACCAATAAAATCATCAGCTTGGTGCGGGCCTGCAGCTTGAACAAATCATCTACCTCCCAGTAAGGAAAACCAAAGGTTCGTTTCGGTCGCCCCCAAATAGCAAATCAAAGGCGGCGGTACACAAACCGCCACCTTTGATTATAGCATAATTATTTACGGCATTGAAGCATTCAACTGCTTAGCAGCTGTTTCCAGCAGTGTCTGCCCGCCCGCCTTTTTCCACTCGTCCACATACTTATCCCACTCGTCGAAGCTGCGCTTGCCAAGCACGAAGGCGATCTCGTTCTTCAGGACGAATTCCTTCATCTTGGAATCCACTGCGGCGTCCTGGGTAATCAGCATGTCGTAGTTCTTATACCTTGGAAGGCTGATCACATACTGGTTGTATTTGCTTCCCAGCACTCCGACAGGCTCATCGTCATAAACCTGCCATACCAGCGTATAGCCAATGAACTGCCAATCCCACAGGCAATTGTTCTTTTGCTCGGTATAAGCCGGATGCACATCCTTGTTGATATAGAATACGTTGGTCCCGTCGGCGTTTCTTGTGACCCTGGAGCCCTCCGGATAGACTTCGGGCCCGCCGCCCTGGGAAATCGCCCAGTAATTCTCATTCGGGTACATGCAGCTATCGAGGAAATGGGCAATCCTTTTGAGCTTGCCGGTATCCTTTTCAATATCCTTCCTGAAAACATACGTGCCGTTGGGGGTGCCGCCGATGGTAAGCATACCGCCCTTCCCGTCGTTGGATTTGAGAGGATCCATCGGTTCCCACACTTTAATGCTTTCCGCATCCATTTTGTGGGCGTTATAGGTCTCATCGATCAAGTTCCATCCGGGGTAGTTCACCATGCCGATCTGGTCGTTCATGGAATAGGATTTGAAACGCTCCCAGTCGATGGTATACCAGTCGGGTGCCAGGAGCTTGTTGTCATTGAGCTTTTTCAGGAACAGCAGGAAGTTCCTGGTGGTGCCGTCGATCATGGGATGGTTGATCTTGCCGTCTGTGATATTGTAGCTGGGATGGCCGTACATGCTCCGCAACTGGTCCAGCATGCTGAAGCCGTTGCCGCCGCCGGCGCCGCCCATGAACCAGGTATCGGCTTTGCCGTTCTTATTGGGATCCTTTTCAACACAAGCCCTTGCGTAGGCAAATAGCTCATCCTCTGTCGCCGGCTTGTTCATGCCGAATCCGTCCAGCCAGTCCGACCTGATATACAGGCCCCAGTTGTCTGCGAAGGTAGGATATCTCGGAATCCCTATCATGTTACCGTTTACAGTGGCATATTCCTTGTAGGCTGCGGTCACATATTGGGCAAGCTGAGGCATATAAGGCAGCACTTTGGTTGCATCAATCAGGTTTCCCTGCTCGAACAGGGATATGGCGACGTCTTTATACAGATAAGGCATTTGTACCACTTCAGGGGCATCGCCGGAGGAATACCGGACTGCAACAGTGCTTTTGAGGTCTTCCGCCTTCAGGCTTGTAAATTTTACATCCGTATTGAACTTTTTATCCATATACTGCTTGATCGGGTCATTTTCAATGGGCTGGAAAATTGCGCCCGACAACATGATTTCAAAGGAATACTTTTGGGTCATGTCATCGTAGGCATACACCGATGGGTCAACCGCGGCCGGCACCTTTGGAAAGGCATCCGGAAATTCCGTCACAGGCGCAGGTTCGGCGGCGGCCGCCGTTGTCCCTTCCGTGGTCCCGGAAGTATCCCCGGCGGCGGAAGTCGAAGTGTTGTTCAGGTTTCCGGTATCATTGTTCTGCCCACCGCAGCCGGTAACCAGAATACTGAGGCATATCCCCAGTGCCAGAATCAGACTTGCTATCTTTTTCATACTTGACATCTCTTTCCCCTCCTTAAAATTATTGAAAGGCTTTTGCAGGATATGTCCGCGCGCAGGACAAATTTATGTCAACCCTTTACCGACCCCATGTAGATTCCATGAATGAAATACTTCTGGAGGAAAGGATATAACATCATGATCGGGAGGATACCGATGACAACGGTGGCCATTTTGACGGATTCGGAAGCAACCCGCTCGGTATCCTTCAGCATAAAATTCATCATGTCGTTCCCGCCGCCTTCGACGCTCATCATGTTACGGAGCACCATCTGCAGCGGGTAGAGGTCTTTCCGGCCGCTCAGGTAGAGAAGGGCGTCAAACCAGCTATTCCAGTGGTTTACCACCGTAAACATCCCGATGGCCGCCAGAGCCGGCCCCGAAAGAGGCGCGACGATGTGAACCAGCTGCTGGAAATCCCCCGCTCCATCCAGCTGTACCGATTCAATCAGACTGTCCGGCAGGTTTTCGATGAAGATCTTGATGACCAGCAGTCCGAAGCTGTCGATCAAAGGCGGAATGATCATCGCCCAGAGGCTGTTCATCATGCCCAGCTGTTTTACGACATAATAGGAAGGAATCAAACCGCCGTTAAACAATATCGTGATCAATACAAGCACAAGAAACAATTGGCGGCCCGGGAGCGTCTTTCTTGAAAGCACGAAGGCTCCCACAAGCATAAACAGCAGGGAAAGAACCGTGCCCGCGATACTTCGGATGAAAGACATTTCAAGGGCGTTCCATATGGGCGGGGATGTCAGAATACGCTTATATGCCACTAAAACGGGATGATGCGGGATGATGACGAAATAGTTCCTTGAAATGAGTTCCGACTGCGAAGTCAGTGACATTCCTACGACATAGATCAGCGGAAAAATCATACTCAGGGCCAGGACTGCAACAATCGCGGCGATGACCGCCTGGTACAGGGATTCGGAATCAAAATGCCTCTTGCTTTTCATGTCCGCCATTTACCTCCATGCCATCATTGTACTGTGCCGGCCGCTACGACCGCCGGCCTTTACCATATTCCGTTGCCCGTATACCTCTTGGACAGGAAATTCGAAACAAGCACCAGCAGCATACCGATAAACGACTGGAACAGCCCAACGGCGGTGCCTATGCCGAAACGCATGCTGCCAAGTCCCACACGGTAAACCCATGTGTCAATAACATCCGCAACATCGTATACCGAGCTGTTGTAAAACATCAGGATCTGTTCTCCGCCGGCGTACATGATAAATCCCAGGTTGATGCAGAGCACAAAGCTGATGACCGGAAGGATGCTGGGAAGCGTGATATAAAGAATCCTTTTGACGGGACCTGCACCGTCAATTTTAGCCGCTTCAAACTGCTCTTTGTCAATCGAAGTCATTGCTGCCATATAAATAATCGTCCCCCACCCCAGTTCCTTCCACAAAGCCGATCCGATGAGAAGCGGCCTGAACCATTGGGAACTCATCAGAAATTCAATTTTTTCCATTCCCATGAATTGGAGAAAATTGTTCACAAAGCCGCTGCCCGTTGAGAAAAAGGCAAAAACAAGCCCATAAATAATTACCCAGGAAAAGAAGTGGGGAATGTACATGATTGTCTGGCACCACTGCTTGAACCTGCGCAGGAGCATATCATGGAACATGATCGCCAGAAGAATGGGAGGAAGAAAGCCTGTCAACAAACGCAGCAGGCTTATTTCCAGCGTATTCTGGATGACCTTCAGAATATCCGGGTCAGAAAAAATGATCTGGAAATTCTCCAGTCCGACCCATTTGCTGTTGAAAACGCCGGCGCCGATCTTTAAATCCTTGAAAGCCGCTATCCAGGAAAGGACGATGGGCCAGTACCTGATCAGCACATAATAGGCGGCCACAGGCAAAAAAAGCATGTAAAGGGCCCTGTGCCTTTTGATTTCCTTCCAGAGTGTCTTGCGGTTCCGGACGCTTATGACGGGGCCGGTCTGTTCCATTTTTGCTGCGTCCAAGCTTTGCGTACCCACGGCTTCACCTCTACTAATTAAATCGCTGCAATCATCTTCGACAATTCCAATTATATAGCAGGTGAAACCGCAAGTACATGGATTATGCGACTGAAAAAGTGCACAATTCCACTGCAGGTATTATTCGTCTTCCCTGATAATGGCAGTCATCTTAAGCCTGCCGTCATCCTTTGAAACGATATAATCGTCAAGTACCTCCAGCAGTTCGCCTTCATAGGTGAATTGACTGCCGTCCGTCCTATCGCGGATGAACTTCTCATCCCCTGAGATGGTATAAATGCTTCCGCCGGGTGTAACAACCACTTCCGACGGGGAGAAGGGAGCATCCAGCGCAGTTTTTTTCCATTCCTTTGAATCCGCCTTGCCATAATGCACTGCGGTTATCTTTCCCGAATCGTCCAGTTCACCGGCATAGATGTTGTCTTCGTCATCCAGGGCTAAAAGCTGGAAATTGCCTTTTACGGGAATGTAGGTACTCTTGCCGTTTTTCCCGCTTCGGATGGTGACCCTTTTGCCGGGCTCCTGGTAAACCAGGTTATCGGAGTAGAGGGTTTCCTTAAAAACCGCCTTGACGCTTGCGTTCATAACAGAAGTCAAATCATCCATAATGTTATATTTATAAACCTTTATCCGTGTTTCCCCGGTTTTCACCATGGCGTAAACCACATTGGTCAATGGAGACAGTTCGATCTCCGTTACACTGCTTCCTGCCGGCAGGCCTGTAATATTCGGATAACTCCTCTCAAGATCCGGCCTCAGGTCAAAGGTGGATATCATCACCTGGCCCTTTTTCCCCTCCGGTTCCTTGATGGAATAAATCAGCATATCCCTGTCGGGCAGCCACCTGTAAAAGCTAAACTCTCCTCCGGATGCATTCAGTGTTTTCAAATTCTTGCCGTTTTTCGTATCGGCCACCACCAGCTTTTCACCTTGCAGGTATACCGCATAGGAGCCGTCAAAGGATACGCAGGCTCCCTTGGCGTCGGCAGGTATTTTTATGCTTCTGCTTTTTACCGCAGTGTCGGGTAATTCAAAGGCGGTAGCTTTTACCGCGCCTCTGTTGGGCAGGTAGACAAATTCCAGGTAGGAAAACACAAACACCTGAAATAAGACAGCAAGCACGATCCACTTGTAAATCCTTGCAAGACCTTTCATTTTTCCGCACCACCCTTCGGCGGAACAACCATGAAGGCAGTAGGCACCATACGCTCGCCCAGCTTGTCCGAAGGCTTGTTGATTACGCTTCCGTTGAAATACATGGTGGTAGAGGACCCGCCGTCCAGGTTTGCCGCATTGACGGCGCCATAATTGAGAAGGATGTCCTGAACATCCCTCAAGGTTGCACCAAAGGAGTTAAGCGTCCTTCCGTCAATGACCAGGAGCAGGACCTCTCCCGTCTCCTTCTGGCCGATGGCCGTCCGGGGTGCTATTCCCCATCCTCCGTCGCCCCTGGTGATGGTAGGCTTGCCATTGACGATCAACGGCGGCCCAAAGCTGACTCCCTCGGTGACCCCCAGCTTTTTCAGCTGTGCAACCGTATGCTTGCCGACAATCAGCATCCCGTCCTTTGTAAAGGCGACGGTATCCTGCCGGGTTTTTTCGTCTTTTACCGTATTGTAGGTTACCTCGCCTTCATGGATGATAAAGCCCATGGGCGCACCACCCGTACCGGTCCACCCCTGGTCCACAAAGCCGCCGGCATTGATGGCTGCTACGGCGCCATTCTTCCTTGCCATGGTGCTGGTAGTCTCACCGGACTTAGGTATCTGGGACGAATAGCCCACTGCGACCCTCGTGGGGTCATGCACCACCATGAGCTTGCCCTCGAAATCGCCGCCGTCGATGTTGTAAACATCGATCTTCTGGTCATGGCTGTTCCCGAACTTCAATTCCTGCAGCTGTTCTCCGTTCTCGGTAGGATCCACTGCGTAAGCGGTTCCCAGAATCTTTGCAATGGCGTCGTCCGTTAAAAAAAACCTGGCAATAAACTGATGCCTGAGGGTATTCCAGGATGCGCCGACAACCGTCCTTTTCACTTCTTCAAAGGGACCGAAGAAGATAAAAAACGGCGTCGTCAGGCATAAAAATATGAATTCAAAGGCCAAAAAGCCCGCCAGCTTCTTCATGCCGGACTTTTTTGGCACTCTTGCTCTTTTTATACTGCTTTCAGTACCAATGTTATTTGCACTCACAAAAATAAACCACCCCGTATATTTTTCATATAACCGCTCTATTGTCTTCCGGCTATACCTCTAAATATAATAAACTATTTTTTTCTTTGTTGAAATGGTTTGCATCGAATATTAATAAAATATTAATATTCGACACAAATATCAGTGCTGTCTTAAAAAGCGGATTGCCCATTGGCAATCCCTGTAACTCCGGCCAGCGCACGTTGATTCCCCTGTAGTGTAGGGGCGCGCATTGCGCGTCCTCGTATTTTAAGACAGCCCTCTTTTGCTTCTTAAGCGACCCGGTATGCGTCCAGGGTATCGTGGATGCGTTCGAAAACCATGCCGGCGACAAACCATGCCGGCGCATAGGAAAGGGTGACAAGTCCGTCCACCGCCAGGGGACCGCTGTAAAACCATGGGTATACCCCAAGGAGCGTATGGAGCAAAAGTCCGGTGGAGTATTCCAGGCCCCAGATAAGAACTACCCAGAGAATGCCCCGGACAAAAAAATTCCACCCCCGTATGATATCGTGCAAAGGTTCCAGGAAAACGGCAAGGCCGTATACCAGCAGCATCCACAGGTTTGAATTGCCCGTAAGCGTGATATCTCCGCTTCGCAGAGAATCAAGGCCGGTCCAGATTATTTCCATTCCCCATCCTGCAAGTCCGTATAGAAAAAATCGTTTTAACATGCAGCTATTTTTTGCAGCAACTGGATTTTTTACTAGTGGAAATATAAGGTGAAAAATCGATGAATTAACAATTCTTTAACAAGGATATTGAAAATTTGGTTATTTTGTATGATAAAATGGATAATAATAAAAAAGATTCAGAATTTGGAGGTTGCAGATGTACCTTTTAGGAAAAATAACCGTAACGGCAGTAATCCCCGAAAGATTAAAAAGACTTGAGGATATCGCATATAATCTGTGGTGGTCATGGAATTCCGAGGCCATCGACCTTTACAGGGAAATCGATTTGCCCCTCTGGGAAAAGCTTGGAAAAAATCCGGTAAGGTTCATCCGGGAAGTCAGTCAGAAAAAACTGGAACAAAAGCTGAACGATCCGGAATATATGAAACGGTATGATGAGATTGCCGCTGCCTTTGACGCTTATTTGGACAAAGGCGATACCTGGTTTGCCCGGACGCATCCTGACCGAAAGGACCATCGGGTAGCTTATTTTTCAGCGGAATACGGCTTGAACGAAGTCCTTCCTATTTATTCCGGCGGACTGGGGGTTTTGTCGGGCGATCACTGCAAATCTGCCAGTGATCTGGGTATTCCCTTTACTGCCATAGGACTTTTTTATAAGCAGGGGTATTTCAGCCAGCACATCAACAAAGACGGGTGGCAGGAAACCAACTTTACGGATTTGAATGTCAGCCATCTTCCCGTTAAGCCCGTCCTGGACAAAAATGGTGAAAAAATCCTTATCAACCTTGAGCTGCCGGGCAGGATGGTATATGCGGCCATCTGGCAGGTAAAGGTCGGCCGCGTGTCCATCTATTTGATGGACACCGACGTGGAACAGAACAGCGCCCAGGACAGATGGCTGACCGCCAGGCTTTACGGCGGCGACCAGGAGACCAGGATCCAGCAGGAAATATTCCTCGGGATCGGCGGAGTGAAGGTCCTGGAGGCCTTAGGCATAACTGCCACTGTCTATCATATGAACGAAGGCCACTCCTCCTTCATGGGGCTTGAATTGATACGGAAGCTGGTGGTTCAGAAGGGCCTGCCCTTCAAGCAGGCCAAAGAGGTGGTATCGTCTTCCGTCATATTCACCACCCATACGCCTGTGCCCGCGGGCAACGATGTATTCCCCCTCCAGATGATCGACAAATATTTCAGCAATTTCTGGGGTACCCTGGGTATCAGCAGGCATGAGTTCCTCGACCTGGGATTGAAAGTCAGCGACAACCAAAATTTCAACATGACGGTGCTGGCCATGTCTCTGGCCGGGCAAAAAAACGGCGTAAGCGAACTGCACGGCGCAGTCACGCGGAGTATTTTCAACAATCTCTGGGCGGGAATCCCGGAGGATGAGGTACCGATAAACCATATCACCAACGGCATACATACCCTTACATGGCTTTCTCCCAATTACAAATACCTTTATGACAAATACCTGGACAGTGACTGGAAGGAAAGGCTGTACGAGAAGGAAGTCTGGGACAATATCGACAATATCCCCGAGGAAGAACTGTGGAGCATCCATTGTGCGCTTAAATCCAAAATGATCGGCTTTGTCAGGACAAAGCTTAAAGAACAGAGGCTTATCAACGGAGAACCGATGGAAAGCATAAAAAGCGCCGAAACCATCCTGGACCCCAACGCGCTTACCATTGGTTTTGCAAGAAGATTTGCAACCTATAAAAGGGCAAACCTGATCTTCAGGGATGTGGAACGGATCAAGAAAATCCTGAATAAGCCCGACATGCCCGTACAGATCATCTTCGCCGGAAAAGCGCACCCTGCGGACAGACCTGCCCACGAAGTCATAAAAAATATCAACGACATTTCAAGGGAGGAAGGCTTCCGGGGCAAGGTGATCCTGGTGGAGAACTACAATATGACCCTTGCGCGGAATCTGGTCCAGGGCGTGGACATATGGCTGAATAATCCCAGAAGGCCGCTGGAAGCCAGCGGCACCAGCGGCCAGAAGGTTTGCATCAACGGAGTTGTCAACTTCAGCATACTGGACGGGTGGTGGTGCGAAGGCTATAACGGCACCAACGGATGGGCAATCGGCGATGACACCTATTACGACAACGAGTATTTCCAGGACAATGCGGACAGCGAATCCATCTATGAAATTCTGGAAAAACAAATTATTCCCATGTTTTTTGAAAGAAACGGGAACAATCTTCCGGTAAAATGGGTCAAAGTTATGAAGGAATCCATTAAGTCGCTGACACACCGGTTCAGCACCCACAGGATGCTCCAGGAATATACCGAAAACATGTACCTTACCTCTATGGAAAGGGTGGATAGGATTTTATCCAGCAGCTATGGCTTTGTGCACAGGCTCACAGACTGGAAATCCCACATTGAAAAGAACTGGCCGCAGGTGCAAATACTGGCCTTGAAGGCAATGAACATGCTTCAGGACCGAAAGTCCATGTCAGGGGAGAGCATCACTCTTTTTGCCACTGTCACCCTTGGAGCGATTGAACCGGAAAGTGTAAAAGTAGAGCTGTACTATGGAACCTTTAATGCAGACGGCAGTGTGGAAAACCCTGAAATTGCCGAAATGAACGTCGTTGAAAAGCTTGATCCGGGATGCATGGGCGAGCAGATGACAAAGTCATCGACCAGCCCAGGATGCATGGGCGAGCAGCAAGCGCAGCTTGCGACCAGCCCGGGGACCTACCGGTATTCTGCCGACATCAGGCTCCTGGAAGGCGGAGAATACGGCTATACCTTCAGAGTCATCCCCTATCATCCGGATCTTATCAACAAATTCGACATGGCATTGATAAGATGGGTGGTTCAATAAATTAATTTTTGAAAGACCTGTGATTGACGAAAATTTTAAATAACACTATAATGATTAACGGATAGTTGATACCCCGAATAGCAGAGAAATGCTGATGAATATCCGTATTTTGGGAGGAAAAATGAAGGGCAGGACTGCCACAAGGCTTATTATATCGATTCTATCGGTTATCGTAATGTGCAGCTCGGTATCCTTTGCCGTTCCGGCGGAGATAGATACCGGATCTGCACGTCTTTGGCCTGAAGGCGTTCCTGAAACAACGGCTGTTTCGGTAATTCTTTCCGAAACCGAGCGCGGCCAGGTACTCTATGGGAAAAATACTTCGGAATCTTTGCATATTGCCGCTCTCAGCAAGCTTATGACCATTCTCATCGCAATAGAATCCGGAAATCTCGGTGCGAACGTCACCATCAGCAAGGATTCCGTTGATGCGGAAGGATCGGCTCTCAGCCTTGAAGTCGGCGAAAAATACACCCTTGAGGAGCTCCTTTACGGGATTATGCTGACCTCTGCAAACGACGCTGCAAAAGCTGTTGCGGAACACACTGCGGGCGACACGGGAAAATTCGTTGCAAAAATGAATGAAACCTCTGCCAGGCTGATGATGAAAAATACGCACTTTACCAATCCTACAGGTTTGTTTGATGAAAATCAATTCACCACTGCCGACGATATCCTGCTTTTTATGAATTATGCCTTGAAGAACCCGGTTTTCAACAGAATCTTTGGAGCGCAGATTCGTCCCTGGAGCGGCCCGGACGGAAAGGCCACCGTATTGAGCAGCCAGAACCAGCTTTTCTTCAGCTATGACGGTACGGACGGAGGTAAAACCGGATATAATGAAAAAGACCGGCAGACCTTGATTGCTACGGTCACCCGGGGCAATATGAGACTGGTATGCATTATTCTTGACTCTCCCCCCGACAAAAAACTCTTCGACAGCGCCGTCGCCATCTTTGATTATGGTTTCAAAAGCTATAAGAAAAGTCTCCTTGTCAAAAAAAATGAGGTTTTGAAAACTGTTCCGCTGGAAGGCAATGAAGTCAAGCTTATAAGCACCGAAGACATCTATTATGTCCATCCTTCGGGCGAAAGCTTTATCAGGGAATACAGCACAAAGTCCGATCTTAAGTCCCCTGTAAAAAAATCCACCATCGCCGGCTCTGCAACTTATATTCTGACGGATAATACGGTGATCAACATCAACCTGTATCCCTCGGAAGAAATCGTTCCGCCGGAGGACTTCCTTTCGTCGGCAAAGAAAAAGATGCTGGAAAACAAGGATATTTTTTATCTGGTCATCTTCCTGCTGGTTCTTGAAGTCATTTTGTTCCTGGTGAATATAGGAAAACTAATAAAGAAGTTGATGCGGAAAATTGCAAAGTAAGGATACATGATGGGCAATTATGAAAAAGCACATATTCCCCCCCCTGGCAGACTCACAGTATTCATCGGGTATTCCCCGAAGAACTGCCTCAGCAGGAACACCCCAAAGGTAGAAAAAACACCGGGCAAAATAATGGCAAGATAAGAGCCCAGCAGGTTCATTTTGTTCAATATAATGTAATTAGGCACAAGCGTCACCTGGTAAGGCATCAGCATGACAATAATGAATCCGAAGAATATCTGATCCCTGAAGGGAAGCCTGAATTTAGCAAAAGCATAGCTCCGAACAAAATCACCAAAATAACATACAGCCATCTTCCGGTACATACCTCTCCCCTTTCGTCCATGTGATATGTACTACGCAATCTTTGCCATATGACCTCCTTGTTCCATTAAGGTACAGCAGCAGTATCAGTACAAACGCATGAATATTATTCCCAAGTAAGAATTCCTAAAGGAATCCTTGATCCCTGCAACTGAATAAAAGCTATAACCTTTTATTATCACGATTCACATCATGAATCCCGGGGGCAAAGCACTGATCCATATAAACCTGTGCCTTAATTAGAACTAAAGGAAATTCGGTACGGGTTGTCCTATTATTTTTATCCATATGCGGTCTCCTATGCATTTTATACTTTTATTAAGCGCCGGTGAAAATATTGCCAATGCCATTTAATATTTTCTTTTTAAATAACATTGGCAATTGTGATCTACTGTATTTAAAGCTATGAAGAGATTCTTACCAAATTTATATTTACATTATTTTCTTGATTTATAAATCTCATTTACTTCCTGGGTCCATTTGGATCCACTCAGCCTGTCAAATTCCTTCAGCCATTGGTTCCATCCGTCATCTAATGAGATACCTCCCATAAGGATTTTGGTAAAGAACTCTTTCTGTGTCTTGTCAATCTCCGGCCCTGAAGAATCCCCGGTAGGAGTAGCGAAGAAAACTAACTTCGGGAGAGTATTTTCAGTGGAAGCAGTCATATATTTGATGGTATCCTCCGGGAATACCTGAGACCAGCCGTATTTTTTCTGGTCGATAATTCCTGCCACATTAAAAGCATCCCACAAACCTTCTTTGACTCTTGCTTCGGATTTGTCCGATCCGTTGCCGTAATACTCCGGTTTATACTTTGGCGCATCCCCTTCTTTTGTATAATGAACCCCCTCGATTCCAAAAGTCTGAAGCATACCCATTTCTTCTGTGTAGAATGCATCAACAAATTCTGCGGCCTTCTCTATCTGCTTGGAAGTCTTGGATATGGAAATATATCCGGTAAATGATTTACCGTTTGTATCCTCCATGATGCTGGAAACACCGGATATCCCCTTCTCAGTGCCAGAAGCCGTAGGTGGTGCGAATGCTACCAGCTTTGCGTCCGGCACAGTCTTCTGTATGTTCTGCTGTGCCTTTACAGCCGCGGAACTGGAACTAAGGATAAGACCATATTTACTATTATAGAGGCTCTCATCAAACTGGGCTCTTTTCAAGGTCGCAAATTCACGATCCATCACCCCGTCTTTATAAAGCTTGACACCAAAAGCCAGGGCCTCTTTCATTTTTGGATGAACAGATGAGAAAATCAACGATCCGTCATCTGCGGGGATCCAATCGGCGAATGGCAGTCCAAAGGGGCCAGAAATGAGTTCATACCACTGTAAGTTTTCTATCATGCTTGTGCCGATGGTATCTTTCTTGCCGTTTTCATCCGGATCTTCTTCGGTAAAAGCCTTTAATACGTCACTATACTCATCCAGGGTACTCGGAGCTTTCATACTTAAGTTGTCAAGCCAGTCCTGCCGTATAAAAAAGTTGCTATACCCCGTGTCCCTTATGATCGGTGCGAGATAAAGCTTATTGTCGGATGCCTTGAGTTTCATTAATGCATCCTTATTTAATGCCTTTTTCATATTCGGCATGTATTGGTCCATAAGTTCGTCGTAAGATTGTATTGCGCCTTGTATCCCGTGCATGTTGATAAGGGTATAGTTTGTATCAACTCTTATCAGGTCAGGCGCCTCTCCTGCGGCAATCAGCATGTTTAGTTTTTCCTTACCCTGACCGCTGGGAGCTTCCGATACGGTGAGTTTCGTATTGGTCCTCTTTTCAATTTCCCGGATCATGGTACAATTGTTTCTGTCCAGGTTGGTTTTTGGAGTGTCAAAGAAAAGACTGAGTTGTGCGGGTTTTTGGTCCTTGCCGGTTGTTGCTTGTGTTGGAGCTGTTTGTGTTGGAGCTGTTGAAGAGGCCGGAGCATTTCCGTCACCGCTTTTGCTTGTGCATCCTGCCATCCCTGATGCAACGACTAGTACGGAAAGTAGCAAAGAGATAACTTTGACCGCTTTTTTCATTAATTATTCCCCTTTCATTTATTTATTAATGTTGATAGTACAACATTCAACATTCAACTAACCCTTGACTGATCCGATCATTATACCCTTTACGAAATACTTCTGGATAAACGGATAAATAACAAGGATTGGTGCGGTAGTTGCAATAATTGTAGCCATTTTTAACGGTTCAAGCGGTATTTCTGCCCCACTATCCTGAGAAGAGGCTTCCATCGTGTTGGCAAAAAAAAGGATATCTCTCAGGACAACCTGAAGAGGCCATTTATCCTTTTGGCTAATATACATAACCGCGTTAAGGAAGCTGTTCCAGTGCCCTACCGCATAAAACAAGCCGATCGTTGTCAGCGCTGCCATGGATAACGGCATGACAATCCGGAACAGGATCCCCAATTCGGTTAATCCGTCAATTCTTGCAGACTCAATCAGTTCACGCGGTATACTCTGGAAAAAGCTTTTCATGATAATCAAGTTATAGGCACTGATTGCGCCAGGAAGTATGAGCGCCCAGAGTGAATTCATCAACCCAAGATTCTTAACAAGGAGAAAGTGAGGAATCAATCCCCCGCTGAACATCATGGTAAAAACAATCATGAACAGGAAAAAGGTACGTCCCAGCAAGTCTTTTTTTGATAAAGCATAAGCTGTCATGGCCGTCAGCAGCAAATTGACGGCTGTACCGACAGCGACAATAAAAAATGTATTTCTGTAACCCTTCAGTATAATGTCAAATTTTAAAAGATAATGATAAGCCGTCAATGTAAACCCCTTTGGCAACAAGGCTACTTCTCCCCGCATCACATATTCGTTTGTGCTGAAAGAGACGGCAAGGACATTTATCATTGGGTACAATGTAGTAATTGCCAGTAAACAAAGGAAGCATACGTCAAAAACCTGGAAAATCTTTTCGCCTGAAGACTGCTTCATAGTCTATTTCTCCTTACCAGATACCGTTATTTTCGTCGAACATTTTACTTACACGATTTGTAACAACAATTAGTATAAATCCGATTACTGATTTAAAGAGGCCTACTGCAGTAGCAAAGCTGTATTTTGCACTTTCAAGGCCACTTCGGTAAACAAAGGTATCAATAATATCCGAGACAGAATACACGTTGGGTGAATACATCATAAAAATTTGCTCGAAGCCTGCATTCATAATGCCTCCGACTCTCAAAATAAGCATAATGACAATTGTGGTAGAGATTGTAGGCAAAGTGATAGACCATAATTGCTTCCATTTGCTTGCGCCGTCAACGATAGCAGCTTCATACAGCTGTATATCTATATTTGACAGTGCAGCTAAATATATAATAGATCCCCAACCGATCTCTTTCCATATGTCCGTTACCACCAGAATAGACCTGAAGCATTGAGGCTCTGCCATAAAGTAGATAGGCTCAATCCCGAGCGATTTGATAAACATGTTTACAGTTCCGCTGGAGGGAGATAGCATTTTTGCCGCTAATCCTGCAATAACAACCCAGGAAAGAAAGTGAGGAAGATATGAAATGGTCTGGATTGTTCGTTTGAAGGCTGCTTTTCGGATCTCGTTCAATAGGAGCGCAAGAATGATCGGAGCCGGAAACCCGTATAAAATTTTATATAAGCTGATTACCAAAGTATTCGCAAGTATTGTCAAGAAGCCGGGATATTGGAAAAAGTCCACGAAATGCTTAAAGCCTACCCATGGACTCCCCCATATTCCTTGCATTGCTCTAAAATCCTTAAATGCAATGACAGCTCCATACATGGGAATATAGTGAAAAATAATAAAGAACGCAATACCCGGAAATAAAATGAAATATAGCGCTTTATCTTTCCGCAGCTTTGCTGCAAGCCTATTGATATTCGTATGGTTATCAAGTAAAACACTTCTCTTTCTATCGCTAATAACAGATGCTTTATTCAAATTGTTCACTCCTATATTGTAGAATATAATTCCGGCGATATCTTTTGAAGTTGTCACTTCCGCTGCACCTAAATTATAAAGCAGCTTTAAAGCCATGTAAATATCTATATTTTGAAGGTGTGTTAATGTAAACACAATGTCAGAAAGCATTGATTCAATAGAGGCATTCATCCGGGAAACAACATGCAGGCAAAAAATCGACATTCAAAAATAAACCTTTTAGATATCTGCACATTTATGAACGCTAGAACAACGGCTTACAATGCTGCTATCATGTTCTGAACTTAAGCAGCCTGGCCATTTTTACATCATCTTTATATTGACCCGGCGTAATGTTTTCCAGCTTTTTAAATACCCGTATAAGCGTATGAACATTGGGATATCCCACCATTCGTGATATATCCAAGATACTGCACTCAGATTCCATTATCAGCTTCTTGGCCTTCTCCACCCTGTATCTTGTCAGGTACTCCAGAAAATTTTCACCGGTTACTTTTTTAAATATCTTGCTTAACTGATGCTCACTATATCCGAGCTTTTCTGCGACCAAGGATAATGAAATATCATTGCCGTAATGATTATGGATGTAATCCTGTGCTAAGATTATCATATTGTCGTTTACACCATTCCTTTGCTCCCATAAATAATCGGATATGATCTTAAAACGCTCGCCGATCCATTCTTCAACACTTTCAAGGGTTTCCTGCCTTCTAAAATCACTGAGGATGTTATATCCTTCCATGTTGTAATCTGATAAAAATATTTCTTTTAATTCAATGCCTTTTTCATTAAGCATACGGATAATTGCCACAAGCAGCTGCAAAATACCCTGATAGACATTATCGCGTGTATATCCGTTCTTAACAAGGAGTTCCCTGATAAAAGAATGTAAACAATGCTTTGCCCCCTGGAGGTCATTCTTGTATAGAAGCATAGACAAAATATTTTTTTCCGACTCCAGATTGTAATATATTCCGCTTTTGGGCTGCTCCAGGCTGTCAAAACTGAAGGTTTGGTTTTTCCCCTTTAACCACTTGCTCTGAATGACCTTCATAGCGTTTTCATAGGATTCTGAAACCTGAGAAAGGTCACGGCAGTAGCTCCCTATGCCTATTGTAACCGTAAATGCCTGAATATAGTCATCTACAGCTTGCCGGATGCGGTCAGCCAATTCCTTGGCCTCCTTATACACATTCTTTTCACCGTAATCCGGCAGGTTGATGATTCCGATCCATTGGCTGATACCATCTTCAAAAATAAGGCCCCGATAGGAAGAATTGAGAAGCTCTTCGGCGATATTGAACAAGCAATATTTCCATAATACCTGATCTTTTTTATTCCATTTTTTTTGAAAGGACAGATAATTATCCATTTCAATCAGAAGTACAATATAATTAGCCTGCGGCCAATTCAGCACTTTCAGCTTTTCCATGATAAAGTCTGTTTCTTCCCCGCTTAATAGCACTAGACTACTGAATAGATTCTTAGCAAGAATGTTTTTCGTTTGATCCACCTGGTTTTTCAATAATCTGTTTTGTTTTCTTTCCTCATGGATGGAGTCCGATATGCTGTGCAACTGTATTTTTAAGACCTCCATTTCATTTTTTGCGCCCTGCGGCCTGTGATTACCGGTTGCTGATAATCCCACACCTACAATATCCATTAAATAGGTCAGGGGATTATAAACTCTATTGGTAATCATGTAAACGGCAATTAGTAGAAGTATTGCCATAAATGACAAGATCAATGCCACTGTAGTTTTTATAAATGCAATATTGCTTTTTATGGATGAAAAAGGTGTCATTTCAACAAAACACCATCCCATTTTGTTTGAAGATATATTGGAAAACAGCATTTTCTGACCCATAAACTGACCTATGGACATGTTTCCGCCTGTATTATAATTCTTTTTTCCTGTCATATCATTAAGATTTCTATAGACATACTCCGCTTTATCAGAAACAAGGATATTACCTTTATTGTTAATAATAAAAATCGTACTTTCTGGATCTTTCTTTATTTTGCTCAAACTTGTAATTAGCTCATTGATATTGATGTTGACCACGACAGCTCCTATCCTTTCCGTATGGAACAAGGGGAAACATGCAATATATGTAATAACATCCTTGCTAATCCGGTCTTCACCAAACTTCTCGTTAATACTTCTGGTAGGTAAGATACTCGTGCCTTGTTTGGAGTTACTCACCATGGATGTCCAGCTCTGGTCATAAAAGTCCTTAAAATTAAAAACTCCGTTATTTGTAATTATCTCATTGTGGGATTCATAATAAATATAAATAGAATCTATGTAAGGATTGGCAATACAGGTATTCCCAACTTTTTTGAAAAGCCTTTCCAAAGTAATCCGGTCGGAATCAAAAGATTCATAGTAAAAGTATCGTACTTCCCCTTCCATTGTATACTGAGTAGCCAGCATGCTGATGTTGTTAACGACATTTTCCACTTCATCTTCAATGTATTTCAATGCAAAAAGGTTATTCTTATTAATCTCCGTTTGAAATTTTTTTGAAGCTTCCCAATAAATCAATGCGCCAATTAAAATTGAAGGTATGAAGACAAGGCAAATAAATAAGGAAAAAAGCCGGAAATATATGCTATTCATCCTATATTCTTTTAGATTATTTAAAACATGTATATTCATATGCCCACTCCAAAAAGAAGTTTATTTTAATATGCTGACAAAGATTTAGTATGAGTATCCATTAACAAGAGATAACCAGATGATAAATAAATTATACCATTGAAACCTATAATTTGCAAATCAATGAACACCTTTGTGTGCACCTTTGCAGAGATGAAGCATCATTTTGAAAACAAGAGGAATAGCGAGCCACAAGACGTAAGAAAAAATAGTTTCACAAAATCGAGTTGGACAGCCCCAAACCTGATAGTGTATAGACAGAAGCACTTCACTGGTATCAATCAAAAGATCATAAGCTAATTTTCGGTGGCTCCCCGTTCAGGCTGCACGAATCCACCCGCACTCCATTATCATCAATTACTTCCATAATGTCAAGGTCAGGTATTTTATCGGGAAATGCACCCGACAAAATCTCCACCTTCCCCTTGACATCACTATTTCCAAACTTACTGCATCCTGTTCTTTGTCTAACTTACTGCAACACCGATTTAGCCATGAGGTTGCATTTATAATGTCTATTCATACTCTAATATTATATATTATTACTTTTTTGAAATATTTACGATTTGAAATATAAATCGATAAAACATAAAATGACTTAGTGGAATACCGTTATTATTGTAAGTTTGCAGGTAGAAATCATGAAATGGTATGCACTTTTTGTAGAAACCGGCAGAGAGATACAGATTCAAAAATGGATTCAGTATTTTTTTGACCCCTCAGAATGTTATTCTGTCGTACCAAAAAGAAAATCGACTGAAAAAAGGCAGGGTATAAAACATCAGGTAATTCGAACCTTGTTTCCCGGATATGTGTTTATAAAAACCGATATGTGCGTCGAAATATATTATAAGCTTGCCAGGGTGCCAAATATAATAAGAATTTTAAATAACGGCTTTTACTGGTCATATATAGAAGATGTTGAAATGGCTCTCATTATGAAGCTTGTTGGAGATAACGGAATTGTAGATTTTTCCAAAGTGCTTTTAGAAAATACCAAAATGTTTGTAAAAGAGGGCCCTCTGCAGGGAATGGAAGGAATGATCAAACGTGCGGACAGGAGAAAAAGCAGGGCTACGATTATGCTTGATTTCATGGGTGAGCCCCGGATGATTGATTTAGGTATTGATATCCTCCTCAATTAAGTACTGGTGACAATATAACTCCCGTATAAGTTTCTGAAAATACAGTCTATACGGCCGGCATTTTCAGAAAAACGGGGAGTTATATTGTCAGTACTTCTAGGTGATACGGACGTTTCTATATAGAGATGCTGATGCATCTGAAAAAATAAGGGAAATAAAGAAAAAGGTATTATCCCTCGTGAGATAGTGCCTTCTCCTGTTGTTTTTCCGAATAATTTTAGATTTGGCCCGGTAAGCTGCCCATTTGAACCACAGCTTAGCCAGAGCCCATTATCTATTTAATTCGCTACTTCGTCCTCGCCTTCGTTCTTACTGTTACAAAGCACAAGCCTTTTATGGGCTGAATTCCTTTCCACCTGCGCATAGTCGCCCAGCACCCTGCCAAGGTTCAAGACATCCGCCATTTCGTAATAACCGGATTTTTTGTGCAGAAATTTGACGGCTCTGATGGCTCCTGCCGCAAAGGCCTTTCTTGAAAAGGACTCATGGATGATTTCAATTTTATCCTCTTCACCGACAATCATTACCTCATGCCTTCCGACGACACCGCCTGCACGGACTGCATTAATGGGTATCGTCTCCTGTTCTACCGTCTTGCCTGAGGAATTCAGGCCTTTCACGATTTCTCCGGCTATTTTCTTGGCCGTCCCGGAAGGAGAATCCTTTTTCTTGCTGTGATGAACCTCGGTAATCTGGAAATCATAGTTGTTCAAAATATTGGATGCTATGTTGGTCAGGAGCATCATCACATTGACGCCGAGAGTAATATTGGGAGCATAAACGATGCCGTTATGGTATTTTCTCGTCATGACAAAAAGCTTTCGGAGCGCCAGCCTTGAGAAGCCTGTTGTAGCCACAACAATATTCACCTTCATCTTTGAAAACAGCAATGCATTCCTTACGGTTGCTTCGGGGTTTGAAAAGTCGATGACGATATCCGGCTTGGTCCTGAAGATGACCTCTTGAAGATTATCCGAGGTCTCGATGAATATACCGGTATCCCGCGCATTAATTATCTCGCCCAGGTCCTTGCCTTTTTTATCACTTGTGGGGCTGCATACGGCTGCCACCAGCTTCATGTCCTTTTGCTCCAGAAGAACCCTGGCAACTTCCTTGCCTGTCTTGCCCAAACCAACCAGGCATATACGCATCATGATAAGTACACCTCCATCTTAAAAATTGTGTTATTTCCTGCTGTAGTAGTATAAAGAGAATGCCTCAAAGAAAAACAAAAAGCTGCAGAGAAGTGTCTGCAGCTTATATATACTATTCTGACGAAAGCATATCCATCACCTTCTCTTCCAACGCTTACGAGGTTAGCTGACGGATTCGGATCGGAAAAGATTGACCCTACCTTTCGGATTCACCCCAATTGAATGGTTCCCCCGCTCATGCGATTCAGCGCTAATTTTTATTCAGTTTTTACCATTATATCATATTCCCCGGTTTTTTACCAGATGAATTTTAAAACTTAACTTTTTTTTAACCTTTTCTTTATCCGTACAGCAGTGAAACATTTTCACGATCCTTGCAGCATTAATATTCATAAACGACGCTGACATTGGCTTTGATTTCCATCGTTCCTGCCTGTATGGGCGTAACTGCAGCGCCTGCATCCTCAGCCTTGGCATATCCCGCATTACTGTACACCGGATTATATCCGCCATTTTCATTGATGGTCACCGGGACACCCAGCTTGATCCCATAAACGCCTGCCATGGATTCGGCTTTCAGCTTTGCAGCTTCCAGCGCCTTCTTCAGTGCTTCATTGTAAGCTTTGTCATAGTCGCTGAGACCAAAATTGATATTGCTGGTGATGTTGACGCCGCTGTTTGCCGCCAGGTCTATAATGCTGCCCGCCTTGTCAATTTCCCTTACGGTGACCTGCACGGAGTTGTTGACAGTATACCCTATGATGCTGCTTGCACCTGTGTCGCGGTTGTAATCGTATTTGGGATAAATGCTGTAATTCACCGTCTTGATATCGTCATCCTTTATCCCTGAGCTTTTAATTGCTGCCATCACTTTATCCATAGCTTTTGCGTTATCCTGCTGAGCTGCCTTTGCATCCTTGTTTTCCGTCACTACGCCCAGGGTAACATAAGCTATGTCCGGAGACGCATTTATGGTACCGGAACCGGACACGTTCAACGTCCGCTTCGTAGGCTGGTTTTCATCGGCAGCCTTGACGGTCGTAAAGGCCGAGAAGCTCAGCGCTGCGACCGTCAGCATTACCAGCGCCAATAATACGGCGGCGGATATGACTACTTTATTCCTGATTGATATTCCATTCAACATCGTAATAACCCCCTTCAGGTTTGGTTAGATTGCCTTTTGTTTCCGGCGTGTTTCAATCGCAGATTCTGTAGAAGAGGCCATCGGCCGCAACTTGCTTTTGACACACACCCCTTGATTTTTTCCTGCATAATTCTCACGTAAACCGGTTACATAGATAAGACGCAAAAAGCATTGAAAAAGTTCCAATGCTATACAAATTCCTCTTGATTCATAATGAAAGATAGATAACAACAAGCATTAGGTTTTTCGCTGTTGTACCGGGAAGGATCTTGCCTTAGGAAAATTCTATGAAACGCAAGCGAGGAACCTGTCCCCAGCTTGCGTTACTTCAATGTCAAATCGAGGATGCTTCCAGCACCGGCCTCAAGGAAGCATCTGCTTCCTTCACGGCATTTTCCACGGACCACCGGCCGCACCTGTCGCCCCACCGGGCGATGCTGTGTCCGTCGGATAATATCTCGATGACTTCGCACATATTGGAGCAATGGGTGCATTCGAAGCTTTTAGCCCTGTAGTGGCGGTTTGCCGCTTCAAATCCTTTAAATGACGTAACGAAATCCCTGGAGGATTTCTTCCGTTGTCTCGCAATGATTGCTGCGCCAAGGGCTCCCATGACATCGTAGTGCTCCGGAATGATGAGCTTTTTTCCCAGCGCTCTTTCAAACGCGGCGGCGATGCCGACGTTCGCCGCCACACCGCCCTGGAACACGACAGGCTCTTGGATGTCCTTACCTTTTGCAAGATTGTTCAGATAATTCCTTACCAATGCCTCGCATAAACCGTTTACTATATCTTCGGTCGTATGTCCCGTCTGCTGCTTGTGGATCATGTCCGATTCGGCAAAGACCGCGCACCTTCCCGCAATTCTGACAGGCGATGTGGACTTGAGGGCAAGGGCCCCGAATTCTTCAATGGGTACGCCCAGCCTTGCGGCCTGCCTGTCGAGAAAAGAGCCGGTACCGGCTGCGCAGACAGTGTTCATGGCAAAATCATGCACAACGCCGTTCCTCAACAGGATAATCTTTGAATCCTGTCCGCCGATTTCAATGATGGTCCTGACGCCGGGTACTACCTGCTGGGCGGCAATTGCGTGGGAAGTGATCTCATTCTTGACTTCATCCGCTCCGATCATAACGCCGGCAAGAACCCTTCCGCTGCCCGTCGCGCCTACGCCCTCTATCCTTGATTTTTCTCCCGGCAGACCGGCGATTTCCTTCATTCCGGCTGTCAACGCATTGATCGGCTGTCCACCCGTCCGCAAATATAGTTTTTTTATAATTTTTCCATCCTCATTGATAATTACAAGGTTTGTACTTACGGAGCCCACGTCAACTCCCAGATAATATCCATTGCTCATTGCTGGTTTTCAGCTCCCTCCTCTTCTTCAGCAGGTCGATAAATGCCTCGACCCTTGTCAAATAACCTGCCTCACCCGTCATTTCATCGATGATCAGCGTCAGCACGGGAATACCATGGTCCGCTTCCACCTTCGGCAGGATGCTTTCAGCTACGATCTCCGGCATGCAGGAGAGGGGAAAGATCTGGATCACGCCGTCATAACCTTTCCTGGAGTATAGGACGGTATGTCCGAGGGTCTCCTGTGCATGCCCGCCGATCATGGTTCCCAGGTAAGGCTTCGCCGCTTTTGCATATTCCAGCTTGCGCGGCAAATGCAGGGCCTTTTTCAGGATATGCTCAATGATCCATCCGCTGACGGTTACCTGCCTGTCCACCTCCACGCCCATATTGCCCAGCCTGTTCTGTATATCAAAGCTTGAGGATTGCTCGATGGTGGTGTATATTTCGCCGACCACCCCGATCTTCAATGGGCGAAAATCCTTGTCAGTTTCAACCCGGAGGAGCTCCTCCCGGGTCCGGGCAATCAAGTCCAACATTTTCCGGCACCCGCGCTCCTGGAACGCTTTGCCTCTAAACTCCTTATAGATCGCATCGGTGCTTCCCTTCGTTATTTCCCTGGGACGGATTTTAAAAGCCAGCCTTTCCAACTCATCCACCTGTTTTGCGATTTTTACCGTTTTTGCGGCAGCCAGCAAAGCATTCAGAGGATTTGTCCCTCCCGCCAGCTTTTTAATCTTGCCAAAAAGCTCGGAGATATCCCCGTTTGTCAGTTCCAGGGTTATGATATCCATGTCGTAGCCTATGTCCTTCATGATTTCCCTGTGCATCTCGCAATAATAGCCAAATCTGCACGGGCCGCAGCCTCCGGCCATAAGGATGGTGTCCGCCCCCTGCCGGCAGGCCTGGATATAGTTTCCTATATTTATTTTCAGCGGAAGGCAGGCCATCTCGGGGACATATTTCGTCCCCAGCTCCAGCGCCTGCTTATTGTTAAAGGGCGGAACGACGTATTGTACGCCCAGGTCGTCCAGAAGCGCCTTTACACAGATATATGTATTACCCAAATGCGGAAATGTTATTTTCATTGTCTTTTCTCCATCGTATCATGTCGATAAATGCCTCCAGTCTGGTATCCAAACCGGCCTCCCCCGAATGCTCGTCCAGCGTCAGGAGAATAAAGGGGAGATCCGCCTGCCTTTTTAGCCTGCGCTCCATCAGGTCGCTTACAAAGGAATCGATCCCGCAGCCAAAACTCATTACATAGATGATTCCGTCGATCTTTCCGGCATCAGCCAGATGGAATGCGCTTCCCAAGGCTTTCCTCCCGAAATTCCAGAACATCGGCTTGTGCAGCAAATGCGTCGAAAGATTGATCATCTCCTCCGGGACCATATCTGTGGTAATTACTCTGACTCCATTATTAACAAGCTTCTGCAGAAGATTCATATTGATATGGGTATCATAAAGGTTGTAGACATGGCCGATCACTGCTATTTTTAATGCCTCCCCTCCGGCAATATTTTCAGCCGCCGTTCTCCGCCCTGAAGCTGCCGGCGGCAGCGGCAATTCGCCCTGTCTGACTTTATCTCTGCAGTTTCTGTATTCTCTGACCGCTTTTTCGAAGGCGGTCTTAATCAGCCTCTTGTCGGAAGTGAACCAGCTTCCGGTTTCCAATGCGGCTTTCCAGGAATTCGCGGAGGATTTTCTCAAGTTTACCTCCGTATCAATTACAGGAGGCAGCTGCTTTAAGGTATGCCTTACGGTATCGGGCAATCCGCCGAATTGCGGGCATACATACTCATTTTTTGAAATGCTGGTGAACCTGGGAATGAACAGGCAATCCACACGTCCTACCAGATTAAGCACATGCCCGTGAAAAAGCTTCACCGGCAGGCAGGCTTCATCCACACAGGCCTTGACTCCCGCATCCAGTATGCGTTTGTTTGTAGCGTCTGAAACTGTGATTTCGGCGCCCAGCTCTTCGAGAAATGTTTTCCAGAGAGGAAAGTATTTATAGTAAAAAAGCCCCCTTGGAATCCCTACCTTTTTGTACATCTGCCACCACCGAATACGTATATTATTTAAGCACGTAGAAATTCCTATGCTCTGCAATATTATTGACCTCATGGATTCTATTTATTCAAAAAACAGACATCTCAAGAAAATTCGCTTCGCTCATGACCTTAAATACCATAAACCTTAATCACGCTCAAAGCTTCAATAGGCAGTACCTCAAAAATGAAGCGAATTTTCTTGTTCGCTAGTGAACCCTATGGTTCCCTTCGACAGATGCTCCGCATCCTGAGCACCCTCCTTAAACCGGCAAAGGGGGGCCCCCTTTGCAAACCCCAGCATAGGAATTTGTTCCAATTTTATTATCTTTCTGGATTTTTATAAATTCCCATGCTTTTAAAAAACCGTCTTCCCAAAACATACTTTATACGGTATAATTTCATTAGCCGTCCGGCTAAAAAGGAAATCATCAGGATCATATTGCTGGAGTCGTTTAAAGGAACAAACGCAGCTTCATCTTCGTTGGAATTTCTTGACTCGATTTTACAGGATATAACCCCTTTAGAACCGGCGAACTGTTTTTTGATATGCTTCCGCTTTTCTATTTTATTGTATATTGCGCTTGCCGATCTGTGGGCTGTTCATAGCAAAACCGGTTCCGGAAAAGTAAAAAGGGATTTCATGGAGGCCTATAAGGCTATTTTTGTCGATTATCTATAAAAAATATTTCGAAAGGAAAAAAACAAGGGGGTCACAACACATGGGAAACACAATGAAAACAATGGATGGGAATACTGCCGCTGCTTACACGGCATATGCCTTTACGGAAGTCGCCGGCATCTACCCCATCACTCCGTCGTCAACAATGGCCGAGGTGGTTGACGAATGGGCGTCCGGCGGAAGAAAAAACCTTTTCGGGCAGGAGGTGAAGGTTGTGGAAATGCAGTCGGAGGCAGGAGCCGCAGGCACTGTCCACGGTTCCCTGGCCGCAGGTGCTCTGACAACTACTTTCACAGCTTCACAGGGCCTGTTGCTGATGATACCGAATATGTACAAAATCGCAGGCGAACTGCTGCCCGGCGTAATGCATGTCAGTGCACGGGCTGTGGCCAGCCATGCCCTTTCCATTTTCGGAGACCATTCGGATGTCATGGCCTGCCGGCAGACAGGTTTCGCCCTTCTGGCGTCGGGAAACGTACAGGAGGTGATGGACCTCAGCGGTATAGCCCATTTAAGCTCTATCCGCGGCAGAGTCCCTTTTCTCCATTTCTTTGACGGCTTCAGAACCTCCCATGAGGTCCAGAAGATCAAAGCTATCGACTATGAGGATTTTGCCGGGCTTATTGACCTGGAAGCGGTGAAAAGCTTCAGAAGGAATGCTCTTAATCCGGAGCATCCTGTATTAAGAGGCACCGCACAAAATCCGGATATATTTTTCCAGGCGCGCGAGGCCTCCAACAGCTTCTATAACCAGCTTCCCGCAATTGTAGAAGACTACATGGACAGGCTCGGCAGCCTGACGGGCAGAAAATACGGACTTTTCAATTATTATGGAGCACCGGACGCCGACAGGGTGATCATCGCCATGGGCTCGGTATGCGACACCATCGAAGAAACTGTTGACTACCTGAACCATCAGGGTGAAAAGGTCGGCGTTGTTAAAGTGCACCTTTACAGGCCTTTCTCCATGAAGCATTTCCTGGAAGCCCTCCCCCCGACTGCGTCTAAAATTGCCGTTCTTGACAGGACAAAGGAACCCGGGGCATTAGGGGAGCCTTTGTACCAGGATGTCTGCACCGTATTTTTTGAAAAGTCCGTAAGGCCTCTGATCGTCGGAGGACGGTATGGGCTGGGGTCCAAGGACACCACTCCGGCACAGATCATTGCCGTATACGAAAACCTCACCAAGGATGACCCTAAAAACCATTTCACGCTTGGCATCAAGGACGACGTTACCTATTTATCCCTCCCTGTCGGAGAAGAAATCGACACAACGCCCGAAGGGACCATTAGCTGTAAATTCTGGGGTCTGGGCTCCGACGGCACGGTGGGGGCAAACAAAAATTCCGTAAAAATCATCGGAGACCACACGGATAGGTTTGTCCAGGCTTATTTTGCCTATGATTCAAAAAAATCCGGCGGTATAACCGTTTCCCACCTGCGCTTCGGCAAAAAGCCCATACATTCCACCTACCTCATAAACAAAGCGGATTTCGTAGCCTGCCACAATCCCTCCTATATAGGCAAATATGACATGCTCCGCGATTTGAAGGACAGCGGCATATTCCTTTTGAACTGCAGCTGGTCACCGGAAGAGCTGGAGGAAAAAATACCGGCGGAAATGAAGAAATTCATTGCGGAGCACAATATCAGGCTTTGCACCATCGACGCCGCAGCCATCGCCCAGGGGCTGGGCCTCGGCGGCAGGATCAACGTCATCATGCAGGCCGCCTTTTTCAAGCTTGCCGGCATAATCCCCATCGAAGACGCTATAAACTACATGAAGGATGCCATCCGGAAAACCTATGGGAAAAAAGGCGACGCCATCGTGGATATGAATTGCAGGGCGGTGGACAGGGGGATTGAAGCACTGTTTGAATTCAATACGCCTTCAAGCTGGGGAGAGGCTGGATATGATCCCACGGTAGAAAAGAATGTCCCCGAATTCATAAAGAACATACTTGAACCGATGAACAGCCAGCAGGGAGATATGCTGCCTGTAAGCGCATTTACCGGCCGTGAGGACGGCACTTTCCCGCAAGGCACCTCCAGGTATGAGAAAAGAGGCATCGCCTTTGAGGTGCCGGAATGGCAGCCCGACAAATGCATTCAATGCAACCAGTGCTCCTATGTATGTCCCCATGCCGTCATCAGGCCTTTCCTCCTGACCGGCGATGAAGTTGAAAATTCTCCGGCAGACTTCGCAAGCAGGAAAGCTATGGGCAAAGGCCTTGAAAATTTGAATTTCGGCATCCAGGTATCGGTGCTGGACTGCACCGGCTGCGGAAATTGCGCCCGGGTTTGCCCCGCAAAGGAAAAGGCGCTTGAAATGAAGCCGCTGGACACACAAATTGAAAAGACAAAAAGCTGGGAATATGCCTTAGCGCTTTCTCCCAAGGAAAATCCAATAAATCCCTGGACGCTGAAAGGCAGCCAGTTCGAAACGCCCTTGCTGGAATTCTCGGGAGCCTGCGCCGGATGCGGTGAGACACCATACGTCAAGCTGGCCACGCAGCTTTTCGGCGACAGGATGATGATCGCCAACGCAACCGGCTGTTCCTCCATCTGGGGAGGGAGCGCACCGTCCATGCCTTATTGTACAAACAGAGATGGTCACGGACCTGCCTGGGCCAATTCATTGTTTGAAGACAACGCCGAATTCGGCCTGGGTATGCACCTGGCTGTAAAACAGATCAGAAGCAAGCTGTCGGAGCTTTGTAGTGAAGCTTTGCGGCAGGAGCTTCCCGAAGATGTCGAAGGAGCTCTGAAGCAGTGGCTGGATGCGATAAATGACGCCAAAGGTTCAAAAAAAGCATCGGCCGAGCTGGTTGCAGCCCTGAATAAATATACGCCCTCCAGCGCATCAGCAAAGGCAGTGCTGGATGAAATCCTTGAAAACAAAGACTTCCTGGTGAAGAAATCCCAGTGGATCATCGGAGGAGACGGCTGGGCGTATGATATCGGCTTCGGAGGCCTGGACCATGTCCTTGCGGCCGGCGAGGATGTAAATGTCCTGGTGCTTGATACCGAAGTATATTCAAACACGGGCGGGCAGTCGTCCAAGTCTACGCCGACGGGTGCAGTAGCCCAATTTGCAGCTTCGGGAAAGGCTTTAAAGAAGAAGGACCTGGGAATGATCGCAATGTCTTACGGGTATGTCTATGTGGCACAGGTGGCAATGGGTGCAAACCAGAACCAGCTTATGAAGGCTCTTACAGAGGCGGAAAGTTATCCGGGTCCCTCTCTTGTAATTGCCTATGCACCCTGCATCCACCACGGCCTGAAACAGGGAATGGGCTGCTCCCAGCTGGAAGAAAAGCTGGCTGTTGAAGCAGGCTACTGGCACCTCTATCGCTATAACCCCTTGCTGAAATCGGAAGGCAGGAATCCATTCCTTCTTGATTCAAAGGAGCCTACCGCTTCCTTCAAGGACTTCATCCTAAGTGAGACGAGGTATTCATCCCTTGCCAGATCCTTCCCCGACAAAGCCGGCAGTTTGTTTGCCCAGGCAGAAAAGGATGCCAGGGAACGCTATGAGGTTTACAGGAACCTGGCAAAAGGCTAACGCTGACGCCCCTGCATTAAGCACTGGCGGAAATATAACTTCCGATAATCTTTTCCGGGGAACTACGCTTGGCGCTCCATTCCCCAGAAAAGAATCGGAAGTAATATTTCCGGTGCTCCTAATGCCTTGTCTAAGTCCGCCCCTATACCGAATTTGCCTTTTCCATCCCCATGGCGGCACAGTATAGGGGCGCGCATTGCGTGTCCTCGAAGGCAATCTACGTCCAACAGCTACCGGACGGCCAATGGCCGCCCCTACATTGAATGCCTTCCTACCTGTGGCCACTTTACATCATGCATTTTTCATCCCACACCCATGCCGCTAAGCAGCAGCACTCCTGTAGGGGCGCGCATTGCGCGTCCGCATATTGCCCCGAGCGGCACGGGGATCTCAAGGTCGAGAAAGCTGATTTATTTACCAGTATTACGGTGGGAACTGCCGAATCCATAGCGAATGGCCCTGCTCGTGCATGAATCCGCACACATGCCGCAGAGGATGCACTCGTCATTATTCATTACATTATCCCGCACCATTTTATCTACTTCAAGGCTCATGGGACATTGCCTGGTACATAGCTTGCAGCCGGTACACTTCCCATTGTCGGCGGCAAGCTTTAAAGACGGGTATCCCAACCGGTTCTTCAGTTTTGTGCCTATAATCATGAAAGGAGCCATCCAGCATAGATAATGGCAGCCTGCACGCCTTCCGGCAACCAGAGCCATAATTGCAAGCAGGGCGACGAAAAAGTAGTATATGATATATGCCCGCGGCTCAGCTACCGATATGCCGCGGTCGGTATAATACAGAAAATCTACCGATTTTATGCCGCCGGCGGATGCAAATGCCAGTACAATCCCGGTGATCCATGGTACCCACAGGAAGTACTTTATCCAATTGCGCCGCCCGCCTTTCACCCTTTTGTCGGAGGCAGCGCTGCAGCAATCCTGCAGTCCCCCGGCAGGGCACAGCCAGCCGCAAAATGCCCTTCCAAAAAAAAGAGATGAAACAAACATTGCGGCAAACATGATGAAGCTTCCGGAAATGGCGCCTTCCATTCCGGCCTGTATGATCAGATAAGGAGACAGATAATAAATTGTAATCGGAAACAGCAGGAAAGATATCAAAATGATTATCTTTCGGATTTTTTGCCTTTTCATGTTTTCATACCCCTTTACGACTAATATAGCGCAAGCTTTCAAATTACCCTTTGAAGCAAAAATGCGTGATTTCTTTCAAGATATATAAATGCCGATACTTAGGAGCCCTGAAAATATACTTACGTTTTTTCTGCAAGGTAGATTGTATTTGCAGCCAGCCCCAACGCTCCAAGAGTACAATTGCAGAAAAACTTAGCGTAAGTTATATTTTCACTAGAGCTTAGTATACCTTGCGCTGCAGTATCATTTATTTTTTTCAAGTACCTTCACCGCCTCATCCGCCCAATCCATATATGCTCTAAAAGCATGGATGCCGAACAAGACCGTCAATAGATAATAGGGATGGTCGGCGCTTTCACCCAGGACCTGCTCAAGATTTTCCCTGAAAAGCTCCATTGTTTTAAGGTTCCTCTCACTCCTGCTGCGAAAATCATTAATCTTTCGAATATTTTCCTCAACAGGCAAAAGACTTCCGAAAAAGAGCTTCAAAAGGATTTCATATTTGACGTACTCCTTTTGGGCAGGGTCTGCCAGCCATGCCGCAAGCTTTGCCCTGCCCGCTCCGGTTATGCTATAAACCAGCCGGTCCGGCCCTTTGCCGGCGGCTGCTTTTTTCGTTACATCCCCATCCTTTTCCATTGCTTTTAAGGTCGGATAAATTTGTCCGTAGCCCATATCCCAGAACTTGCTGATGGACATATCGATTCTTTTTTTTATGTCATACCCGCTCATCGCTTCATGGGTCAGCAAGCCAAGAATTGCATAGACAGTAGTATTTTCTTTTGCCATCTTCCGCCTCCTATATCAAGTTGATATATCAACCGTATTATATCATCTTGATATAGATATGTCAAGAACAGCTCATTGCTTTTATGTCACGCGGCCGCAAAACGAGGGGCATTGGGATGGGGAGTTTTCGAAGCTCCCCTCCACAACCGGGGAAGTGCAGGCACTTCTAAAGCGATTACCAAAAGCAAACTATATGTTTGAGACACTCTGCCCCCGCATGATATGTTTTTTCGCTAATGCAGATCCATGAAGAACAGGCCGAGGATCATACGCAGAGTAATTAGGGGCAGGATGGGCAGTAATGTCCGTAAATTCAATAGGCAGTCCTGCCGAAGTGTAAAAGCTCATTCCATCCTGTAAATGAAAATGAAGATGCGGTTCCGAAGTGTTGCCTGAATTGCCGCAATAAGCAATGCACTGTCCGCGCTTTACCTTATCGCCTGCCTTCACGCGGATACTTCCGGGCTTCAAATGGGCCAAAAGTCCGTATTCTTTATCTGCGTGGCGAATGACAATGTAGTTGCCCCGTATATCCCTGGCAGAACAATCAACCTGACCAGGGGCCAATAGAAGGCTGTCGGGATATTTGTCCCGAAGCTCAACTACTTCACCGTCTGCGGGGGCTAAGATTTCTTTGCCATAACAATAATAGTCTGTGGTTTTTGTACGGTCACCGGAAAAGCTATGTCCCTCTTCATCAAGTATTATAAAATCATAGGCATACCGCTGCGTCTGGATTCCCCAGGAATGGGAAGCCGCTTTATCAACGCCGCCGTTGACTGCTGTCCATATACCCTGAAAGGGCAGAGAATACTGCACTTGACATTGATAATTTTCTGCGTCCGGCATGTGAGAGCCGTACCGGAAAGGAACGGTCAACATACCCCATAGCTGTTTCAGCGACTGTAGAAATACAGGAAGATTGTAAAAGATACCGATAAAACCAAAGAGCCAGAATAGCCATAAGAGATTCAACAGCTTATTTTCAAAAATCAGACCCGACAGACCTAAAAGCCCCAAGTATTGAATTTTTTCACAAAACCGAACAAAGCGTTTCAAATTTCTCCCTCCTCACTAAAGGAAAACAGCTCCTCCACGGTACAGGAAAACACCCTGGCAATATCCATAGCGAGCTTCAACGATGGGTTGTATCGTCCTTTCTCCAGGTTGATGATGGTTTCCCGCCGTACACCAACCAGCACAGCCAGTTCATCCTGTGTCAGGTTCTGCCTTGCCCTGTACTCGCGCATTTTCGTAGTCAAAGCCATGTTCAATCCTCCCTCTGCTCTTTTACTTCAAGAACCATGAGCGCAATGGTGAAGCAAAACATGGAAACGATATAGCAGGATGCCAGAGTCATATTGCTTGATAAAAACGCTGGAAACAGAATGTGTATGGCAATAGAAAGCCCTATGGCCCAAACCCCCGAAAAAAAGCCGATGCTTGCCGCTTTTCTGACATTTTGCACAAACATTTCATCCGGTGTCACAAAAAAATATCGGACATAATAGAAAAAACTCAAGAAACCGATGAGCGGCTTATTTTCCGTAACCATTCCTAAGATTCCCAAAAGTGCCAGAATGGATAAAAAGCCTAATTTGTTCAACCTCATGGCCGCCTCCTTTAGTGGTATATTTCTAACTTTATGTTATAAATATACCACCGATCCGGCTTCATGTCAATAAGCCGGAGGTACCTGTAACTACTTCGGCCAACTTACCATGAAATAAACTGTTTCGTTCACCGTGGCGAGCGGCACTTGTGGGTTATTGGCCCGAAGTGATACTCCCTGCCACCTGTATGCATCACTCTGAAAACAGGAGGTATAAAAAAAGTGACAAAAGAGGTATATCCCCTTTTGCCATCTTTTTTAGGAGTACTGCAAAATATTACTTCCCGTTTTTCTGAAAGTGCCGGCCGCAATGGACTGCATTTTCAGAAACTTATACGGGAAGTTTTATTTGCACCAGTATTAACAAAACAAAGGAACCGTCCCTTTGTTCCTCTTATGCTTTACCGTCGCAGCCGAGTACATTGACAAGCTTGTTCTTCACCAGTTCCTTGATGGCCGCCCTTGCCGGAGACAAATACTGCCTGGGGTCGAAATGGCCAGGATTTTCCGCGAAATACTTCCGGATGGAAGCGGTCATTGCAAGCCTTAAGTCGGAGTCGATGTTGATTTTACAAACAGCCATGGACGCCGCTTTACGGAGCATTGCCTCCGGAACGCCCTGCGCGCCCGGCATGTTTCCGCCATATTTGTTGATCATTTCCACAAATTCAGGGATTACCGAGGAAGCGCCGTGGAGAACGATTGGGAAGCCCGGGAGCCTCTTCTGTACTTCTTCAAGGATATCGAACCTCAATCTGGGCTCGCCTTTGAACTTGAACGCGCCGTGGCTGGTTCCGATGGCGATGGCCAGGGAATCGACGCCGGTTCTCTTTACAAACTCTTCCACCTGGTCCGGATCGGTAAAAGCAGCGTCCTTGTCGGAAACATTCACTGCATCCTCAATGCCTGCAAGCCTTCCCAGCTCGCCTTCTACAACTGCGCCTTTGTCATGGGCATAGTCACAAACCTGCTTGGTCAGCCGGATGTTTTCTTCGAAAGGATGGTGTGAACCGTCGATCATAACAGAGCTAAATCCGCCGTCAACACAGGATTTGCAAAGCTCGAAGGTGTCGCCGTGATCCAGGTGTACGCAGATTGGCAGACCTGTTTCAATGAGGGCTGCTTCAATCAGCTTCATCAGGTAAGTATGATTCGCATACTTTCTTGCACCTGAGGAAACCTGAAGAATCAAAGGCGCCTTGACTTCCTTGGCGGCTTCGGTGATACCCTGGACGATTTCCATATTATTGACATTGAACGCACCGATTGCGTAACCGCCTTCATAAGCTTTCTTGAACATTTCTGTTGATGTTACCAATGGCATAAAAACAACTCCTTTACTTGTATATTATTTTTTAATATTGCTTACCTTTGTACAATCTATGTAATTGGCATTGTTACAAAATTGTCATTTTAATTTTACCAGATTTCGACTCAAAATCAAGGCTTAATTTCGGTGCTGCAGTGAAAACTATTGAATTATTCTTGCAGAAATAACGTTTAAAAGGATTTGTGCTTATTTTTGATTAACTGCGCAAAAATAGGGGAAGTTAATTTCATAGACGATTCAGGAGGAAATAACAATGAATAACGGCACTGGCTTACCAAGGAATCCCAACTCTGGAACCAGCTACAAAGGGAAAAATCTGAAGGAGATTTGGCTGGCAGGCGGCTGTTTTTGGGGTGTGGAAGCATATATGGCTCGGATATACGGCGTGGCTGACGTAACTGTAGGTTATGCAAACGGACATACCGAAAACCCGACCTACGATGATGTCTGCCACAAGCATACCGGCCATGCTGAGACAGTGTACATAAAATATGACCCAGAACGCATTGACTTAAAGACACTGTTGGAGCATTACTTTAAAATTATTGATCCGACAACCGTTAACAGGCAAGGCAATGATAGAGGCTCACAATACAGGACTGGCATCTATTATACGGATACAGGGGATGTTGAAACGATTAATGCCGTAATGCGAAAAGAGCAGGAAAAATATGCAAAACCTCTAGCGGTTGAGGTACTTCCGCTAAACGGATATTACCCGGCGGAAGAATATCACCAGGGCTATCTGGAAAAGAATCCGGGCGGATATTGTCATGTGGACTTTTCATCCCTGGAGGAGCAGCAAACAATCTCCGTAAACCCCGGCTTATACAAAAAACCGGAGGATGCGGTTTTAAAAAGGCTGCTGACAGAGAAACAATATGCCGTAACCCAACAGAATAGCACCGAAAGACCATTTTCCAATGAATACTGGAACACTCACGAAAAAGGTATTTATGTTGACATCACTACCGGAGAGCCTCTTTTCAGCTCTACCGACAAATTCGACTCCGGCTGCGGCTGGCCAAGCTTCTCCAGGCCTATTGACCCTGTCGTGGTCAAAACCAGAGAGGACGGCAGCTTTGGCATGGTAAGGACCGAAGTCAGGAGCCGGGCCGGGGATGCACATCTGGGACATGTTTTTGAAGACGGCCCGGCGGATAAAGGCGGACTCAGGTATTGTATCAACAGTGCGTCCCTCCGGTTTATCCCCCTGGCTTCAATGGAGAAGGAAGGCTATGCCGAGTTTATACCGCTGGTGGAATAAAAAAATATTTCTAGTATGAATTCCGTTCCGCATCGAACAATAATAGCAATGACCCACATTAAAGGAGGCATGCAAACTATGCATACGATGTGGAAAGGTTCCATCAGTTTCGGGCTTGTAAACATCCCGGTCAAAATGTTCGCGGCGACGGAAGATAAGGATATACGGTTCCGGAATATCCATCGGGAATGTCATACGCCCATTAAATATGAGCAGGTCTGCCCTTCCTGCAATAAAAAAATCACCCCTGATGACATTGTAAGGGGCTTCGAGTATGAACCCGGCAGGTTTGTCATTATTGAAGCTTCGGATCTGGACGCTATCCGGCCGAACATTACAAAGTCCGTAGAAATCGTCGATTTTGTCCTTTTGAAGGACATCGACCCGATTTATTATGCCAAATCCTATTACCTGTCCCCCCAGGACACCGGAAGCAAAGCCTACAACCTGCTGCGGGAGGCCATGAACAAAACCGGCAGGATTGCCGTGGCCAGGATCGTCATCCGCGATAAGGAATCGCTGGCTGTCGTCAGAGTCTACAGGAATCTGCTGGTCCTTGAAACCATCTACTACCCGGACGAAGTCAGGGATACAAAGCAGGTGCCGGGAATCATAGAGAACGTGAATGTGAACGAAGCCGAACTGAACATGGCTACACAGCTCATCGATTCTCTCACCCATGAGTTTGTGCCGGAAAAGTACAAAAATGAGTACAGGGAGAAGCTGATGGAGCTGATTAACAAGAAGGCCGAAGGAGATGAAATCGTGGCTGCGCCAGAAGCCCAGAAGGCCAATGTAATTGACCTGATGCAGGCATTGCAGGCAAGTCTCCAGCAGACACAGGCAAAATACGCACAGGAAACCAGGGACGGCAAGAGCAAGCAAGAGTCAAAAGATCAAAAAGCTGAAGAAAAGCCTGCTCCCAAACGGAAAAGAAAAGAAAAGGCCACCGTATAAGATTCACTTAAAACGTAGCCTTCGAATATATTTAATCCCTGGGTATCTTTTGCCTTATTCAAGGGCAGCATACCTTTCTATTGTCAGATTCCACTCAAAATCCCCGCCCTTTTCCACGGTAATTTCATTTGGAACGGCTATGAAATAGTTCTTTTCTCCCTTTTCTACGCTCCACCGGATCTGTATCCTTCCGCAGGGTGTTGGGATAGCTCCCTCGCACCACTGTATATCCGTCTCAGGCACATGGAGTTCAATTCTGCGGAATCCGTCCTCCTTCATTGACACCCCCAGGATATATTTATTCAGAAAGTATGCGGGAAAGGACGACCAGGAATGGCAATAGCTGCGGGTCCTGCTGACCTCGTAGAAGCCCGGGAAAACCTCCCAGCAGGTAGTGCTGTCATAGCGCAGCATTTCCTCCCAGCGCTTCCTCATGTCCTTCAGCATATGGTCGGTACGGCCGCTATTTGCCCATACCTCATACAAATGGAACAGGATAAAAGGTGAACCGACGTCCAGAAAACTTTCGGGAGGCTCCTCCAGGTACTTTCTGGCAACCGCCAGCTTTTCACCGTCTACGATAGCCCCAAACAATACCAGAAGCGCATGGGTCTGAATGCCTACCGTCCTGGAATACCCCAGTTCCGGCGTCCAGCCGTCGGTGAACATTTTTCTGCCGTCATCCCATAAACAGGCGTCGATATATCCTAGAAGACGGCGATCCAGCCCGGCGAACCTTTCCGAATCCTCTCCGTATCCCAGCTCCCTTGCAAATTCCGCCGTTATCCGGTAGCAATATGCAAGAATGGCCTGCTGGCCCGTAACCACACCGTAATTGTGTATGTCCATGCCGGCCCAGTCCAGCATATTCCAGGCATTGATCAGAAAAGCCCCCTTTTCGTCGATGAAGTCCGAATAATATGTCAGGGTATCGCGGACATGGGGGTACAGCTCTTTTATCATCTCCCTGTCTCCGGTAACTTTCGCGTAAAATTCCAGGGACAGGACCCAGTTCATCATCCACATGGGTATGGAGGTATTCCAGTCAGTGGGGGCAAGGGCGTTCATCAGGGGTGTGTTTTTCAAGCCTGAAACAGCCATGCGCAAATTGTGACGGATCAGCTCGTATTCCCCGAAGAGATATCCGTTGACATAAGCGCTGATCTGGGCGTCGCCTATCCAGAAGGCCTGCTCGTAGGTGGGGCAGTCCGTAAAGGTATCCTCCAGGCAAAGTAAATGGGTCTGTCTTGACATGTCCCACAGCTTGTTGAGAAGATGATCACCGGACCTGAAGGAGCCCATATTGCCGACGGCATAGGTGGAATGCCTTATGCCGAAGGACCAGAGCTCCACGGCGGCATTCTGGTTTCTCACCGTTATCACAGCATACCGGAGGCCCATTCTGGCCATACACCTGTAGCTTTGATAGCCCTGCCGGCAGATATACCGGACGGAATTGTTCAGGCCCACCGTATAGTCAATTTTACCTTCAAACATGTTTTCGAAGCAATAAATATCCAGAACCGTGCCTTCTTCCGCCCTGAGTGCAAATTCCAGACTTCCTGCCATCAAATCGCCAAAATCCACGATGATTCTGGTGGAATCCCCTTCCACAGGCGCCGGCAGAAGGGTTGCAATCTGGTTGTCCCACAAAAGCCCCGACACTTGGTCCGTCACCGGATAATTTTTGACGCAGATGTCGTTTCTGACCAGAGAATATATGTACTGGTCAAAAAATACATAGTCTCCGTCAATATATTCCATGTGTTGTCTGAAATTTAAAAGCTCCTCCAGGCTGCTGCAGGAAAATATCTTTTCATGCAGCGCGGTATGGCCTTCCATCCTGTCGAACTCCTCCAGGCCGCCATACACCCTGCTGCGTCCGTCCAGCGGCGACACGATCCTGTCGGTGGGGCCGATGACAAAAAACCTGTTTTCAGGCTTGCCGTCAACAGAGCCAAACTCTATTTTCCCCGGAAATTTAAACTCCACATGGCAGTACAGGTCGTCAAATTTTCCCGAAACCTGCAGCAAAAACAGCTGTCTCCCTTTCTTCAATGCCACACCGATTTCCCTGCGGGCATTTTCAACCCTGTAGCAAGTTCCGTCCAGCTTGAAGTCCCCGATGATTCCGTTCCAGGTCCGGTTGGGAAAGGCAATGACCCCCTCCATCTCCTCCGGGGCCTCCAGCACAAAACCGATAAAACCCGCAAAAATGGTTTCGTCGGCATCCCTCCTGTCTCCGAAAAACGCCTTTCTGGTATTGAGGGAAAGCTGCCGGCAGCCCTTTTTAACCTCACCGAACTCCACAACCCTCTGCGGAAGCTTAAATTCCTGATTGAATGGCTTTATGGGGCGTTTTTTCATGCTTCCCCACCGGTTCCCGATCCTTTTGGAGCTTCCCCAGTCCTTTGATATACCAGGGTCCCGGATCCAATCCGCGTTAAATTTCCGGGCATCGTAGTAATCGGTAAAACCGAGATTCACATTGCGCTTCACCGTATTGTACTTGTGCCCCAAATCCCTGGAACTTCTGGTATTTTCTCCGGACCGGGCCAGTATGCCGTCTCCCTGTTGGACCCAAAAGCACAGGCCCCCTTCAGATGCCAGTGACTGGTAGGTGGACCAACCGTAGTTCCAAACCCTGATCGCCAGATGATTGCCGCCGTATTGGAGGCATGGAGTTATATCATACTCGTCGTAATACCAGTTGTCGACGGTAGACCTGATAGGCCCCCTGCCTATCTCCCTGCCGTTGACATACGCCGCATATCTGGTATCCGCGCTTATTTTCAAAATAATACTTTCATCCTTGCTGTCCACATGGATGGTTTCAACAAAACAACCTCTTTCATTTTCGGTGGAAATGCCGTCCTTCAGCCAGATCCATGAGTCATTCATAAGCCGCCTCCAAAAATTTAATCCCGTCCCCGTTTTTATTCTTTCACTGCGCCGCCGGCCAGGCCTGCCACGATCTGGTCGGAAAAGCGGAAAAAGATGATGATCACAGGCAGCAGGGCAACTACCACCGCGGCAAATACCAGATGCCAGTTGGCCAGGAAATTTGCCATAAAGGAATATACCGCCAGGGTCAGCGTCCGGACGGAAGCCTTGGTCAGAAACACCAACGGCATGTAAAAGTCGTTCCATATTAAAACAAAGTTAATGAGCCCCATGGTGAACAAAACCGGCCTTGACATGGGGATGATGATCTTCAGGAATACCTTGAATTCCTTCGCCCCGTCTATCCTTGCCGATTCCCCGAGAGAAACGGGGATGCCCCGGAAGAATTTCGAAAACACAAATACCGGGAAGGACATATTGGCGGCATACAAAAGCGCCAGCCCCAGAATGTTGTTATTGAGGTGCACCCTGGTCAGCATGATAAACAGCGGCAATATGCCCAACTGGATCGGAAACATCAGGCCGATCAGGAAATAGCCCTGCAGCGCTGCTCTTCCCTTGAATTCAAACCTTGACAGCCCATATGCCACCATGGTTGACACCGCAAGAAGCAGCAGCAGGCTGGTAAAAACCAATAAAAGACTGTTGCCGAAATAGCGCAGGAAATTCTGCTCAAACAACAGGGTTCGATAGTTCTCCAATATGAATTTTTTTGGAAACCCTATGGTATTGTTTATAAGCTCCTGTCTGGATTTGAAGGAGGACAAAACGGTATTGCCGATAAGGAAAAGGGTTATAAAAGTATAGCATATAAGAACAGCCGAGATGATCCCTTTTACCGTCTTTACCGTTCCGGATTCCGCCAGTTTGTTTTCTTTTATTCCGGTTACTTTGCTTCCAGCCAAGTTTCATCCCTCCTAATAATCAAATTTGGATTTCTTGAGCAGCTTTGAAACGATAAATGAAACCGCCATGATGATGATGAACATCGTCACACTGATACTGGAACCAAAGCCAAGGGAGGTTTCGCCAAAATATGCGCCGCCAAAAGCATACCTGTAAAATACCATATTTACAAAATCAATGCTGTTGTTCACTCCCCCCTGGGGACCACCCAGCATAAAGGGGATGTCGAACATGGTAAGAGCGAAAATGACGCCCAGGGTAATATTGGTCGAAAGCGATGACGTAAGCTGAGGCAGGACGACGTTGAAAAATTTACGCATCTCTCCTGCTCCGTCGATTACGCTGGCTTCAATGAGGGATTCGGGTATTTCCTTCATGTTTGCATAGAAGATCATCATCCCGGCTCCTATACACTGCCAGATAACCACGCCGACAAATAGTTTGAAGGCCAGATTGGGATTTCCCAGCCAGGCGCTTTTAAAGCTATCAAGCCCTATTGCACCGTAAAAGGTATTCAGTATCCCTATATTGGGATCGAACACCAGGGTGGCAAAAAAGCCGACGATGGATGTGCTGATGACATACGGCAAAAAAAGCATCAGCTGAAGATATTTGTAGCATCTGATCTTTAGGTTGAGCACATAGGCAAAAAATATCTGGATGGGAGTGATAATCAGCAGGACACAAAGCAAATATTTAAAATTATTTCCCAGGGCGTTGAAAAAAATCCTGGACATCCTTTGCCCGAAAAGAAGATTTTTAAAATTATCCAGCCCGATAAATTTCATGTCGCCGATCCCGTTCCAGTTGAAAAAGCTGTAATACATCGCGCACAGGATGGGAACGATCATAAACAGCGTATACAGTATAAAACCGGGCGTAATAAACCCTATATAGGATCTGTCTTTTTTCATGCTGTCATCACCTCTGTTTTCCTTCTGCCGTAAAAGGCGGCGGTCGCCCGTCACCTTTTACGGCTGCCGGATTCATATTCTGCTTAGGAGTACTGCCAATATTACTTCCCGTTTTTCGGAAAATGACGGCCGTAATGGACTGCATTTTCCGAAACCTATACGGGAAGTTATATTGGCACCCGTACTTATTTTGTCATGGATTCCAAGGTATCCACAAATTCCTTGGGTGTAATGGCCTTTGCCGTAACCTTGGTCTGGTCTTCCTCCCAGACCTGTCTGGGATTCTGTCCCTCGGCCTGAAGGCGGCCAAGGATATCATAATAGCTGGCAGTCTGGACGTCGAACTGCGCGATCTCGTTGATAATTTCATTTTTGGAAACGATCTCCTTGACTCCGGGGATGGAATCAAGAGCGTCGATCCAGATTGTCTGCCCTTCCAGGCTGGCAAAGAAATTGAGGAAAGCGGTGGCCGCTTCCGGGCTTTCGGTGTTTTTGCTGATGGAGAAGCCGCAGGAGCTGGTACCTACGAAGGGACGGGTCCCGTCGGCGGCAGGAAGCTGGAAGGCGCCAAAATTAAGGTCGGGGTTGTTTTGCTGAATCGTTTGTATATTCCAGGTACCCTCGATGCACATGGCAGCCTCGCCCTTGGAAAAGGCCAGCAGCGCGCCGCCTTCATCGACTCCTACATAGCCTGAGCCATAATATCCCTTGTCGGCCCATTCCAGCATTTTGTCATAAGCTGCGATGACGCGGGGGTCGTTGACCTTCACATCCTGTGTCTTTGACTCCTCCAGCCAGTCGAGGGACATTGCTGCCAGAACGGGTTCAAAATGGAATAAGATCGGCCAAGGTTCGGCTCCGCTGAAGGAAATCGGAATTTTGCCCGCACTTTTTATTTTTTCAAGGGATGCTTCGAATTCGCCGAAGTTCTTGGGTACGCCAAGTCCCAGATCTTTAAAAATGTCTTTGTTGTAAAACACTGCTCTTCCGCCGACCTCGGCCGTAGGAGAGGCATATTGGCGGCCGTTGATGGTTACGATTTGCTTTGTCATGTCGTTGAACAGGGAAAGATCAACAACATCCGTTATGTCCATGATCACGCCCTGGTTGACATACGCCCCCAGGTTGGTTGTAGCCGTACCGTTGGTCCAGAAAAGATCCGGTGCTTCCCCCGCCTGGATGGTGGTGGCAAGCAGATTGTAATACTGGTCCGAAGTCTTGATCTGGTACTCGATCTTGATGTCGGGATTCTTTTTATTGAAAGCTTCAATAACCGCTTTCAACGGTGCTTCAAACTGAGGGGTATGCTCCCAGATCACCAGGCTCTGCCCGGCTCCCGGGGATGTCGCTCCTGTCGTTCCCGATTGGGTTCCTGTCGTAGTTTCGGACGGGTTGCCGGATGAACCACAGCCTGCAAACATGGAAACTACCAGACAAATAATCAGTCCCAGAGAAACACGTGAAAACTTACGTTTCATTAATAATACCTCCTGTTTCTATTTGATTTCGAAGCACTGAAAATATTCCTGTCCGTTTTTCTCAAAATACCGGTTGCATAGGCATGCAGCAAATGCAAAGCATTTGCCGCCAGTCCTACCCGCCATGGATCCGGGTTCTGAGAAACTTACGGGAAGTTATATTTTCATCAGTGCTTGGCGTATGCTAAGTATAGCAAACCGGTTATGGCACCGCCATCAACATTCTTTATCTCTTTATTCACAAAATTAGTGATATGCCTTGAAGGACACTAGATATGGTCACTATTTTATAGAAAAATATTCACTATTTTAAGCTTTTCCTGTATTGTTTGACTGTCTGTCCCGTAGTTTTCTTGAACAACCGGAAGAAATAATTGTTGTTCATGATGCCCACCCTTTCAGCGATCTGCTCCGCGGTCAGATCTGTCGAAAGCAGCAGACCCTTGGCTTTTTCAATCCGAAGCCGGTTGATAAAATAGATAAAGGTCACGCCCGTTTTCTTTTTGAAAAGCTGGCATACGTATACCGTATTCATGTGGAATTTCTCCGCGATATCGGTCAAGGTTATGCTGGACCTGTAGTTCTGCTCGGCATATTCTACGATCCGGGCAATGGTGGTCTCCTTTTTCTCATGGAGAAAAACATATTCCTTCACCTTTCTTACCATCCTTATAAGCCAGTCCCTGAGGCCGTCGGCATTTGTAAAGCCGTTGATGCTGAAATAATCCGGCCGGGTTTCCTCCGGAAAGGCCTGATTGATGTCCAGATCATAATACCGGGCAAGAAATGAGCTGAATTCATTGACAAATTTGACCACCTGCACCTTTAGCTTGTCCGCGCTGACAAAGGACTCCTTTTGACTCCTGAAAAACTCCTGTAATTCCGTTTCAAATTCACCCATCCAGCGGTCCGTGAATATGTTCTGCGGGTTGAAGGGGATCTCCGGGCATTCTCCATTTTGCAGTTTTGCCTGCTCTACCCATAAGATGCCGGGTTTGTTCATATAAAACGTGTATCCCGAAAACTTTTTGGCATCGTCAAAATTAGGCTTCACTTCGCTAAGGCTGTTGAAGCTTCCGGATAGTGTAAGATAGGAGTACCTGTTGAAGTAATTCTTTATGTTTTTGCTCATATTATCCAAAAAGCCCTCCAGCCGGGAGAGGATTTGCTCCCGGGTAGAAGCCGCGTCAAAACAAAAAATGCAGAAAAGCTCGTCATTATGGCGTAGAAAGCATTCTCCCATATCGTCGCGGTGCAGTATTTCCTGAATGATCTCAACCACCATGGGATAGCTGATATCTGCCGCATCGGACCCGGGATCCTCGGTTTCCCCCCGTAGGGTAATATAACCAATAATATATTTGCACTCAGGCCTGATCAGGCTTTTCCTCTTCAACTCCATGCCCAGGTCGTTTATGCCGGTTTCCCTTGCCGTCTGGCGGGCCATTCTGACGGCGTACATGTCGGAAATCATAGCCGCCAGTTCATCCTCCACCAGTTCATGCTTGAGGATATATTTATCCACGCCTAATTCATATGCGGTACGGGCATAGGAAAAGTCCTCATAACAGCTCAGCACGATAATCAGCATATGCCTGTGGCCGGGTTTGATCCTTTTTATCAGGTCAAGTCCGCTCATACCCGTCAGCCGGATATCGGTTATGAGCACATCCGCGGTATTGGCCTCGAAATAATCAAGGGCAGCCTCGGCTGATGAAAATGCAGCCGCAACCTTCATGTTCTCTCCCGATTCCTGTATGCACATTTTCATTCCCAGCAAAACCAGCTTTTCATCCTCAACAAGCACAACATTGATCATATGTCCGCCTCCTTCGTACCCTTGATGGCCGGCAACCTGAAAGTCACTGTCGTTCCTTCCTCCGCCTTGCTGTCGATCTCCAATCCATATTCACTGCCATAATTCAGACGGATGCGCTGAATGACGTTCTGAATGCCGATATGATCGGGTTTGTCCTCTCTGCGGCCCTTGATGTCCTCCAATATGGATGTGTCAAAGCCCTTTCCGTTGTCTTTTATGACAATATTCAACCGGTCTTCCACCCTGGCGGAAATTTCGATCACGCCGCCGTCGGTCTTACCGGTAAAGGCATAGAGAATGCAATTCTCAATGATGGGCTGCAGGATGAATTTGATGACCCGGCAGCTGCCTGCCTCTTCGGATATGTCATACAGGATGTCAAAGTTCATAAATCGCACTTTTTGTATATAACAATAATGTTTTACCAATTCAATCTCTTCCTTGAGGGATATTTCCTCATTGGTGTTGTAGGTTACGCTGGCCATCAGCTTTATCAGGGATTCTACCATTTTCTTGATATTGGGCTGCTTGTTCACGGTGGCCATCCATTTGATGGAATTCAGCGTATTATAAATGAAATGCGGCCCGATCTGCATGGAAAGCACTTTCATTTTTTCATCGTTTTTCGCCTTTTCTTCACTGCGTATGTCTTCCATGAGCTGTGTGATCTTCCCCAGCATGTAATTGTAGTTGGAAACCAGAAGGCCGATCTCGTCGTCATATCTTTTTTCCAGCCTCTCATTGAAATTCCCCGCAGAAACCTTGTTCATGCCGTGACTCAGCTGTGCCAGCGGAACAAATATACCCCTGGACAGCAATATATATGCAAGGAAGACAAAAATTGCATACAGGCAGTATATGACCACCGCCATGGCGCTGATGCCTTCAACATCGCTGAAAGCGATTTCTCTGGGGGTCATTGTCACAATGGTCCAGCCGGTATCCACAGAGGTGGAATATACGACGATATAATCCTTGTCTGTCTGGCTGTCCTTATAGGTAAAGTATCCGTTCTGTCCGAACACGATCTTGTCGATGTATTCAAGCTCGGAGCTGAAGCCCACCAGGCTTTTGTTGGTGCTGGATATGATGCGCTTGTCGGGCGAAACCACCAGGCTGTCGGAGTTGACCTGCAGGCTTTTGTTTTCCAATACGTCATCGAAAAACTCTTCACTGAAAAAAATCCACAATACGCCTACCGTCCGGTTAGGAGAATTGATCGCCCTTGCCAGCACAAAATTTTTAACGTTATGCCTGTAGGAGGTGGACAGATTCTGCGTAGGTATCCAGACCTCCTTGCCTTTTGCGGCCGCGATCTGCTCCCTGTATTGGCTGAAAAACCCTTCCTCCAGGTTGAGATAGTTGTTGCCCGATACGTAGGTGGTGTTTCCGATTTCCAGGATGGCGGACACCACATATTTTTCCGAATTGACGATTCCGTTCAGGTACTGCTTTATGGGTACGGAGTTTTCGGAAAAATCCTCGCCGTCGATATAGCTCCTGGTTTGTTCATTATGATAAAGGGTCATGGTCATGTCCTCATAATTGGCAAACTGATAGGTAATATTTTTATTGATCTGCTCCATCACGCTGTACTTCTCGTTCAAAATGCTGTCCAGCACATAGCCTGAATAGGAGCGGATGCATATGGTCAAAAATATTATGCTTGGTATAAGCATGAACAGGATAAATATAACAACAATGCGCTGTTTTACACTCATCTGTGTCAGCTTCAAATATTTCAGCATTTTTACACCCCTCCGCTTCAAAAATAAGTTAACTATTATGATATATCCCATCTACAAAAACACAAAGTCCTAAGACCATATTAACAAAAACCGAGGACTTTCTCAAATGCAATTTCTGCTTGGATAGGCACCGCAGGGATTCAGGCTTGCCGGCAATTGATAAATTTTTGTCGATGTTGAATTGCATTTTGGCATTTCTTATGTTATATTTTTATATGGTTAAGCTTGTATTCCATAACCAATAATAAAGTAACTTAGGTAAGTTTTATAAAAAATTCTATTAAATTTTCAGGAGGTTTAGCAATGAGTGAATTGAAGGGCGCTTGTATATTCGGCCAGTCGGGCGGACCGACGTCGGTCATAAACGCCAGTGCGGCGGGTGTGTTCACCGAAGCATTGAAACAAGGCAGCATAACCGCGGTTTATGGCGCGGCCCATGGCATCAAAGGTATTCTTGATGAGAAATTCTATGACATGAGCAAGGAAGATCCCTATGAATTTGAGCTTATGAAAACAACCCCCTCTTCCGCGCTGGGATCCGTCCGCTACAAGCTGAAAAAGGCAGAAGAAGACGATACCGATTACAAAAGGCTTCTGGAAGTTTTCAAGAAGTATGATATCCGGTACTTCTTCTATAACGGCGGAAACGACTCCATGGATACCTGCAACAAGATCAGCAAGTACATGCAGAAATCAGGCTATGAATGCAGAGTCATGGGCGTTCCGAAGACCATTGACAACGACCTCTGGGGGACCGACCACTGCCCCGGGTTTGCAAGCGCTGCAAAATACATCGCAACCTCGACCATGGAAGTTTATCACGATGCAAGGGTTTATGACAAAGGCATGATCACCATCCTGGAAATCATGGGCAGAAACGCAGGCTGGCTTACGGCTTCCGCCGCCCTCGCTTCCTACATGGGAACAGGCCCGGACCTCATTTACCTCCCCGAGGTACCTTTTGATATGGACAAATTCCTTGAAGAAGCCTCCGCAATTTACAAGAAAAACGGCAATGTCATCGTTGCTGTTTCCGAAGGCATCCGGGACAAGGACGGCAAATATATCTCCGAATACGGCTCGGATCTTGCGCAAAGCAAGGATGCTTTCGGACATTCCCAGCTGGGCGGTCTCGCAGCTACCCTGGCAAGCTACGCCAAAAACAAAACCGGCGCCAAGGTACGCGGCATCGAATTCAGCCTGCTTCAGAGATGCGCCTCCCACTGCGGCTCCCTCACCGACGTCAACGAATCCTTCCTGGCAGGCCAGATGGCGGTGAAATATGCGGTTGAAGGCAAGACCGACTACATGGTGGCCTTCGAAAGAGCGGAAGGTCCTGAATATAAGTGCAATATCAAACTGATCAACCTTACGGATGTTGCCAATACGGAAAAGAAGATTCCCCAGGAATGGATCAACAAGGAAGGCAACGGAGTAACCGAAGATTTCATCAAATATGCGTTGCCGCTGATCCAGGGCGAGTCCAGACCTCCATTGGTAAATGGGCTGCCCAGGTTTGCCAAGCTTAAAAAGGTTCTGGCATCCAGATAGTGTTTTTTAAGGGAACTGTCTCAAACTGTACGGCCGCGCATTGCGCGCCTTGAAAACGGGATACAATACGCAACAGTCCAAGACGCATGGGCTGGCCGATGATTCAGGTCATCGGCCAGCCCTGATTTGTAGGAATTGCCCATTCGGATCATCCGTTTCAGACATCCCCTTTTTATTGATAATTTTTATGAATTAAGGATTACTTCCTATGCTTCCATACATGATCATCGCTGCTTTAACCCTGATAAACCTGGCAGGCTTCGCGATAACGGCATTTGACAAGCAAAAAGCCCGGAAACGGAAATGGCGGACGCCGGAAAAGACCTTCTTCCTCATTGCGCTGCTGGGCGGTGCGCCGGGAGTCTATGCCGCCATGCTGCTTTTCAGGCACAAAACCCGGCATTGGTATTTTGTACTGGGGATACCGGGCATTTTTCTTATCCAGGCCGCGATTGCTTATTTTTTGTTCGCCCGTTGACAACAAAAAAACGGTAAGCTATACTGGATTCATAAGTTAACATTTCACCGTGCGACTGGCGGAAGTGGGTTTAACCACAGGGAGCACGGCGTCAAACAGAATTGCCGACCGCCTGGGCTGAAACATATCAAGCCCGGGCGGTTTTTATTTGAGACAATCCGTCGGGGGGACCCGTCTGGAATCCGGTCAGGCTCAATGCCTGATTTGGCTCTGTTCCGTGTACCGGAGGGCTTGATGCATATGCAATGATTTTAATCGATTTTCATTGAGGAGGTTTTGCAATGTCAGTATCGGCCTGGAAAGATTTTGTGCCCGGCAATTGGACGGATGATGTTGATGTCCGCGATTTCATCGTAAAAAACTATACTCCCTATGACGGCGATGCTGCATTCTTAAGCGAATCCAGCATTAAAACAAAGAAGCTGTGGAGCAAGTGCAAAAAGCTGCTGCATGACGAATATCTGAAGGGAGGCGTCCTCAGTGTGGATACCCGTACGGTTGCAGGCATTGCGAGCCATCCTCCCGGGTATATCGATCAGAACTTTGAAGTGATAAAAGGCCTCCAGACCGATAAGCCCCTGAAAAGGGCGGTAATGCCTTACGGCGGCATCCGGATGGCCAGGCAGGCCTGCGAAGAGTACAACAGCAAGCTCTCCGAAAAAATCGAGGACATCTTCAGCAACTACCGCAAAACTCACAATGACGGTGTTTTCAGCGTCTATACCCCGGAAATGAAAAAAGCGCGGAAATCCGGCATCATTACAGGGCTTCCGGATGCATACGGCAGAGGCCGTATCATCGGCGATTACCGGAGAGTTGCCCTTTATGGCGTAGACTTTCTGACGGAAAAAAAGCTGGAGGACCTTGCAGCGCTTCAGAATTCCGACATGAATGACGAGACGGTAAGGCTTGGCGAAGAATTGCATGAGCAGCTGCAAGCCCTAAAAGAACTGGAAAAAATGGCAGCCGATTATGGCTGCGATATCAGCAAGCCTGCCGCCAATTCCTATGAAGCGGTCCAGTGGACTTATTTTGCATTTCTGGCTTCCATTAAGGAAACAAACGGCGCCGCCAATTCCCTTGGAAGAGTGAGCACCTTTCTTGACATATACATCGAAAGAGACCTGTACAGCGGTAATTTATCGGAAATTGAAGCGCAAGAGCTGATAGACCAGCTTGTCATCAAGCTCAGGATGATACGCCATCTGCGTACGCCCGAATATGACGAGCTTTTCGCCGGCGACCCGGTATGGATCACGGAAGCCCTGGGCGGAATATGCGAAGATGGCAGGCACATGGTTACAAAGACCTCCTACCGGCTCCTCCAGACCCTGTTCAACCTGGGACCCGCCCCGGAGCCAAACCTTACGGTGCTCTGGTCAAACAAGCTTCCCCATGCCTTTAAAACCTTTTGCGCAAAAGTCTCCATGGTCACCAGCGCTATCCAGTATGAAAATGACGATTTGATGAGACCGGTTTTTTCGGATGATTACAGCATATCCTGTTGTGTCTCCGCCATGAGGACCGGACTGGACATGCAGTTCTTCGGCGCCCGCTGCAACCTCCCGAAGCTTCTGCTGCTGGCATTGAACGGCGGCAGGGATGAGATCACCGGAGAACAGGTGGGCCCCGCGGCAGATCCATATCCGGATGAGTACCTGGATTACCGTAAGGTGCTTTCCGCCTTCAAGCATTACCAGAAGTGGCTGACCAGACTTTATGTAAATACGATGAACGCAATCCATTATATGCACGATAAATACGCTTACGAACGGCTCATGATGGCGCTTCACGACACGGACGTCCGGAGGCTGATGGCTTTTGGAATCGCCGGGCTTTCCGTCCTTGCGGACTCCCTCAGCGCCATAAAATATACCTACGTCCGGGCGATCAGAGACGAGAGAGGCCTTATCACCGATTTCGAAATAAAGGGCGATTACCCGCAGTTCGGAAACGACGACGACCGGGTGGACAGCATTGCCGTCGACGTAGTCAAAGGCTTCTGCAATGACCTGAAAAAGCATGCCGCTTACAGAAACGCGAAGCATACGCTTTCCATCCTTACCATTACTTCCAACGTGGTCTATGGCAAAAAGACAGGCTCAACTCCCGACGGAAGAAAAAAGGGAGAACCTTTTGCTCCCGGCGCCAATCCCATGCATGGAAGGGATCTTATGGGTGCCCTGGCCGCGCTGAATTCCGTCGCGAAGATTCCCTACACCTATTGCAGAGACGGCGTATCCTTAACCCTGACGCTGGTACCCAGAGCCCTTGGAAGGGATACCTCCGTCCGGATGAACAACCTTGCGGCGCTTCTGGACGGCTATTTCATCCAGGGCGGACATCATATCAATATCAACGTGCTGGACCGTGTGGTCCTGGAACAGGCAATGGCAGACCCGTACAATTACCCGCAGTTGACCATAAGAGTTTCAGGCTATGCCGTAAACTTCATCCGGCTGAATAAAACCCAGCAGCAGGAAGTCATTGCCCGCACCTTCCACAATGCGATGTAATGCGCCGGAAAGGCAAGTATCCGTTCGACAAAAATATGTCCTTGACCTGGCCGTGCAAATCCTTTAGTCACGGCTCTCTATTTTGTTTCTATAAAATCGGCTCCTACTCCGCTTACGGCTTGATCCCTTAATCTGAAATCTGCAAAAAAAATACCCCCGCTTGAATGACTTACAAGCAAAAGGGGGTATTTTTCCAATCCCGCTTTACAGGCGGTTTTGATTGTGTTAAGCTACTTTGAGCCGTCTTGTCTTCTTATGCAAACATTTTCTCTTTCCTTATTTCGTTTGAAAAGAAGTTATATTAAATTTGATTTCTGCAGCAACCGCCTTACGATCACCGCTACTTCCGCCCTGGTTATATTATCCCCGGGGGCCAGCATTTTTCCACTCTTACCGGATATTATGCCTGTCTTTACGCAAGACGCCATACTTGCCCTTGCCCATTGTGCGGCTAGCTCAGAATCGACAAAGCCGGCAAGAATACTGTCTGCTTCACCTGCTGCAAGCTCCGTTTTCAACCTGGTGATGTTCATTGCCCTGGCAATCACTGCCATAGCCTGTTCCCGGGTGATTTTGTCCTCCGGCCCGAAGGTATCCGCACTGTACCCCGAGATAAGGCCATATTCATAAGCCGTCTCGATGAACTCGCAGTACCATGCGGTGTTACTCACGTCCTTAAACGGATTTTTCCCTGTCCCGGGCTTGAGACCCAGACCTCTTACCATAATGGCTGCAAATTCAGCGCGGGTGATGTCAATATCCGGATAGAACATACCGTCTCCAATGCCGTTTATGACCATTCTGGATCCCATATCGTTAATAGCTTCCTTTGCCCAGTGATTCTCAGTATCTTTGAATTCCAAAGGATGCCATATTACGGAGTACGTACTGTTGGTCAGACTGTTAATCACTGCATAGTACTTCCCGTCGATCATCGTTATTCTTGTGGGCACATGGCGGACAGTACCGTCAGGTTCCACCACAATGCCTGTAGTAATCCTGTTGGGGTCTATTCCGTCAGGGATGGCAATGGTTCTTTCCACATAGGCATTGAACCTGGTGATACTGACAACTTTTCCACCGGTTGAACAATTCACCGTAAATTCCATCGGAGGAGCTATGATCGTAAACTCTCCCGCCTTAGCAGAATTTTCCACTATCTTTGCAGTTTCATCGGAGGCTTTCGCTATTGCTATACTGACGCTGATATCACTTAGCTTTACATCAGTACCCAATTGCTCTGAAATGGCATCGATGTTGATCTGCTGTGCAGGAATAGTATAAGTAGCTGTCCCGGTTTTCACTTCAACAACTGCCTGTTTATTCTCCATGCCCTTTACCATCTGTCCGTTCAGTTCTCCCACCACCACATCTGAATTCGTACTGACAGGTATGGTGATTACGGCATTATTACCTTCCTGTGCCAACCTCTGTTCCAGCTTCTTTTCGTCCAGAGTAATCGTGGTTACAGTTTTATTCCCTTCTGTTGTAGTCCTGGCTGTTCCCGCATTTTCCACCTTGCCGTTGACCAGCACATCTACGCCGGTGGTATCGCCGGATTTGCTATCCCCCGGGTCATAACCGGACGGGACATAAGGCATAACTTCGTTACTGGCGGCAGATTCTGCACTATTCCCCTGTGCATTTACCGCTACAACGGTGAAACTATAAGCAGTCCAGTTAGTCAGGCCATAAACATCAACTGGGCTACCTGTTACTCCTGTTACAGTAAGATTATTCTGCTTTACTCCATTCCGGTAAACATAAACGGTATAACCAGTGATTGGACTGCCGCCGTTCCCGGATGGCGCCGTGAAGCTGATTCTCGCCTGACCGTTGCCGGCTGTCGCCGTTACATTCACCGGAACGCCGGCTACATCCGCCGGTGTTGCTATGACCAAATTGGAGAGAGCAATGGTTGTATGATGGTTTTCGACAGCTCTGACTTCAAAGCTGTAGGATGTTCCATTAATAAGTCCTTCCGCTCTATAAGCATATACGTCGTCTGTTACAGTTACAGTATAGGTGTTGTCTATGTATACGTCATAATAGACTGCTTCCGGTACCGAAGTCCAGTTCAGTTGTACATATCCGCTTCCCGGCACTGCTGCAAGGATAAAGTCGCCCGGAGAGCTAACGGTCTGCTGTATGGTAAAGCTCACCCCCGCCGGGAATTCATCCGAGGTAATGGTCACCGTTGCATTATATGTTCCTGATGGTAAGCCTGTATTCGGCGTCACCGTAAATGTCCCTGTCTCCCCTTCATTCAATGATCCGATGTCTGCTGTCAGAGTAAAGCTGGAGGCATCGTTTCCATTCAAGACAGCGGTCACGTTGCTGTTCCTTCCGGAGGACTGAACCGTCACCGTGAGAGTGTCTCTGGCCTCTGCCACATAATCAGCCGGTAAGGGACGAAAGACCTTAGCGTTTCCTGTCACATCATGGGCAAGGGATGCTGCTGCCATGGTTGTAAAGTCTATCGCGGTCACCGCCGACAAGTTGCCCGATGCATCTTCCACGATCACATATGCTTTGTAGGCCGTGGATTCTGCCAACCCGGTTACATTTGCCGTATTGGCTGCCGCCGTCGCCGCTGCCGTTCCCTTTGTTGCCGCCATTCCCTGTGCCTTTACTGCCGCAGCATCCGGCGCAGTGTCCCCGGCTGCATATACCACGTAATAGTATGTTCCTGCTTCATTCGATGTGAAATTCAGCGTTGCGGTTGTATCCGTTATACCGCTCGCGCTTTCCCCGCTCAGCACAGGCGCTGTTGTGTCCGGGGTCGCCGTTGTCGTAAAGTCTATCGCGGTCACCGCCGATAAGTTGCCGGCTGCGTCTTCCACAATCACGTACGCTTTGTAGGCTGTGGATTCTGCCAACCCGGTTACATTTGCCGTATTGGCTGCTGCCGTCGCCGCTGCCGTTCCCTTTGCTGCTGCCGTTCCCTGAGCCTTTACTGCCGCAGCATCCGGCGCAGTGTCTCCGGCTGCATATACCACGTAATAGTATGTTCCTGCTTCATTCGATGTGAAATTCAACGTTGCCGTTGTGTCCGTTATACCGCTCGCGCTTTCCCCGCTCAGCACAGGCGCTGTTGTGTCCGCTACAGTGACAAGGTTCGTATATGTCACCAGAGTCCTTTCAACCGGATCTGACGTTTCTACATAGCTTTTATGCGTCAATTTTGCCCGTATACGGTATACATGGCCTGCCTCCAGGCTCAAAGTCGCTTGTGCCGGCTCCGTTATCCAAGTAAATGCTGCAGAAGTCCAATTTGTGTCACTGTCCGTTTGCTTTTCAAACTCTATCGCGGTTGCCGCATTCAGCGCGTCCATATCCGCTGTGGAAAGCTGCACTGTCGCAGAATTTGCCGTAGTGCCGGTCAATGTCAGAAAAGGTGATCTGTATCCCCCATACACTGAATAATAGTTATGCCCTGGTGAATCTTCCAGTTTCACTTCATCATTCTGGTCCATGGAAACCGATACATAATCCTGCGTATTTGCTTCCTTTAATGCTTCTCCCATGGTGTAGGCATCTTCATAGGAGGTCAGCACCTGCCCGTTCACTTTCATGAACCTGTTGGAAGACCAGGGTGACCAGGTTCCCGTTATGTCAATTCCACTGGCGTTATAGGATAATATGTTGTCCTCAATGATTACTTCCGTACTGTAGAACCCTATAACGGCAATCCCCGCGCTTGTATATCCCAGCTGCGTTGTGCTGTTATATCCGCTAATGGTGTTCTCCAGGACACTCCCTTGCCCTCCGTAGATGTAGATGGCATATTCATAACCGTCCGCTTGCCTCAGCCTCTCCGGATGGTCCGTCCCCTCAAAGCTATTGTTGAGGAGCTGGATGGCGCCGCCGCGGATGGCGACCGCATTCCTGAAGGCATTGGTGCTTTCAAATCTGCTGTCCTTGATTGTTGTCGAAACAGCGGCAGGTTCCGCATGAATGCCAAAACTGAAATTGTCTCCCGGGCTGGGGTTGTTATGGAAATCCTCCAATGTTACATTGTCCATATACAGAGAGGCGCCTGTTTTTACATTCACTACGGCAAATATACCGTCATCCGCCGTATCTGTCCCGTTTTTGTTGCTGCCGTTTTTCAAGGTGAGGTCTGTCAGCGTCAGGACATTTCCCGCTCCCTCCACTTTGATGAAAACCATCTTGTTTGCATAATTCGAAAGGCCGGTACTGCTCACCGTAATATCATCGCTCCTCACGACAGTATCGTTCACACCCTGACCTGCAAGGATCGTTCCGCCGTTCCCGTTGACGGTCAGGCTTCTCGAAACCGTTCCACCGGCATAGGCATATTCCGTTCCGCCGGCCAGGTTTATGACGGATATATTGGGATTGGCCATATAGTGGGCCAGCGCCTCCGAGGTGACTGCCGTGACTTCGGACCGCATCTCCGTCGTAAAACTCCATGTGGTTTTGCCGGCGATGCCCTGGTAAATGCCACCGCTTCCGGACGCTGTGAAGGCTCCGGCGTCAACCAGGATATAATAGCCGGTGCTGTAGTACAGGTCTGCGGACGGATTGACCGTGACCTGAGTGCCTGTCACCGTGACCTGGGAGCTGTTCGCCGCTATCGTCTCCGCAATACTGTCATCGGAGGTCTTTTTGATAAAGATGTATTTGCCGGATACGGCACTTACATTTTCGGTGAATGTCAATGTGAAGCTGTCTCCCGGGTCAACTGCCGTTGAGCCCGCCACAGGGGCATACACCGCTGTTAGCTCCGGAGCTTCCGTATACGCAATCGTTGACTTTAAGATGGCTCCTGCGGCTCTTCCCGCAGCTGCATCCGCTTTTACCCTTACCTGTATGTCTCCAACCGCATAGTTTTCATTCGGAAGGCTTTGAGGATTTGCAGCCGCATTGTTCCAGGTGCTTCCTCCATCCACACTGTATTCATAGTCGCCTACGCTGGCGAAACCTGCTGCATTGGTCCATCCGAAGGTGTTGCCGGCGTCATCCTGCACAGGGTTGGTCGGTGCCGCCGGGACAATCTGAATGCTTCCCGCATACTCTACCTTCATCATGAATCTTACAACCTTTATAGGAGCGCCTGTACAGTCAGCGTTGTCATACCACTCGACGATCCTCAGCCTGTCTGCCGGATCATTCAACCGCCAGGAAGAATCGCTTTGTTTGACGGCTGTCTTCATATACACAGGCGCAAAAGCGATTGTCTGCCAGTATGCATTATCGTTTGCCGCTTTTCCGGAGGCCACTGTTTCCTTAAAGTTCGGGTTTGCGTCGATCAGGTCGTCATCCGTCAGTTTTGTCATGCTGCCGTCGGAATAAAGAGACTTTGCGCCCAATGCGCCGGAAGGTGCGATCACAAAGGCTCCTACAGCACGGAAATCGTTCGTTGACGCAGGCGTAAGGATGTCTCCGTTGTTTGTTTCAATCTTCCTGTATAGGGATCCCGGCTCGCTGTCCGGATATATCAAAGCATCGGCCGTATATATGTTGTTGCTTACCGTTACCACGCCGTCCGATAATGCCCTTGTATAGGAAGTGAAGATGTTGGGTTCATCAATCAGGTTTAAATCGCCGACTACGGCCAGGATGCCGTAATAAACATCAGGGTCCGTATAGGTTTCATAGTTTGTCTTTGTAATTGTCAGCGTATAGGTATCGTAATAGCTCATGAGGCTGCCAACCGTCAGGGTATATTTCCCGTTGGCATAGGATATGCCCGTTGGCACCACGGATGTACCGGTTACGTTATTAATGACTGTAAAATTGCCGGTTTGCAGGCCAATATCCGGCATGGTAATTTCGATTGCATTTAACGTATAGGAAATGGCCACATTGGAAACATTCATAGGAAGCGCCGTAACGGGTGCCGTGGTTACGCCGGCTCTGGATGCAGCTTCGACAGCAGAATCGGAAGAACCTCCGAAATCCTTTAATTCCGGATAATACCATTCTGTTGCGGTGTTTGCCCGCTTCATCCACACACTGTCCGGAAGACCGTTCATGTCGGCGGTTAGCGTGCCATTGTCAGTCATGGCATGGGTTATAAGCGGAATTGCACTTCCCAATGCCGCAATATTATTTCCAATTGCCTTCAGCGTCTCGTTTTTTAGTGCATCGTAGTAGCAATTTGTAACCGTACAGGTTCCTCCAGCCGCTCCGATGAAAGCGCCCCCGAAAAACGCACCCCCGGTGTGGGCAACAGCAGACTGTCCCGTACTATAACAATTTATAAAGGTGGTATTACCCGCTATTGCCCCTACAAATCCGCCTGAGCGTTCCCTTGTATCGCAGTTTGCAGAAGAGTCGCCCGTGCTGTAGCTGTTTTCAACGGTACATACCTGGGCATATCCGGCAAAGCCTGCGCTTGAGGCATAGCCACCCGTCGCGGCGACACTGCTGGCGTTTCCGGAACTGTAGCTTTTTTCGATGGAAGCATTCCAGAGATAGCCGCAAAAGCCGCCGGACATTGCAAAACCATTACTGAGTGCGGTTGCGTCTGCCGTACCGGTGGCATAGCTGCGGCTGATGGAAGAGAGGCCTCCAAACTGCTTCACATAGCCTGCCAGTCCTCCGGCAAAGGCATAATTTGCATTGTCGGCTTCAGCCTCTACAGTTCCGGAACTGCTGCAATTGTCAATGACGGATGCGCTGGCTACTCTTCCCGCCAGTCCACCGGCAGCTATTTCTTCGTTGCTGTAACTGGTGTTGTCCCCGCCATGGGCAAAGACAGTTCCGCTACTGCTGCAATTTCGGATCTCACTGGTGGCGGCTTCACCGATCACTCCTCCGGCATATGCGTATCTGCAATTCTCATTCACAGTTATCACGGAAGAGCTTGTACAATTTGTAATGCCGGTATGGTCAGCATATCCTACGATACCTCCGGCATTCAGCGATGCTTTGTAAGCACCGATATATGCCAGCTTTCCGCTTACGGTGACGGATCCCAGACTGACACAATTTTCAATTATGCAGCCCTCTTTTGTAGAACCGCCCGCAATACTTCCCACATGTGCCGACTGATAGCTTGACGCTGCCACAATGCTGCAATTGACTGTACAGCCTTCAATAATTCCGTAGGTATTCCCCGCAGAACCGCTGTCTGAACCGTTTTTACCTACAATACCTCCAACTCTGATATCAACTCCATCTACCTCAAGGTTTCCCGAAACCGTACAGCCGGATACGGTTCCCTCGTTCAAGCCTGCAATACCGCCCACATAACTGTTTGCAACGTTGTCAGATCCAATCGTATGATGAACCGTAATAGTAATGGAAGCAAGGGTCAGGTCCTGTACGGAACCACCTGTTCCGATACAGCCAAAAAGGCCCAGGGCAACACTCTGGTTAGCGGTTAACGTTTCAGTGTTATCAATGGTGAGGCCTGAAATGGTCTCTCCATTTCCGTTAAAGGAGCCTTTAAACGGATTGGCCAACGTTCCGACAGGGACCCAGTCTGAATAAGCGGAAAGGTCAATGCCGGCAGAATTATTAATTTCAACGTATTTCCCTGTAAAAGTTTCCGCACCGCTATTGACCAATTGGGCCAATCCGGCCAGCTCGGCCGCGTTGCTGATGGCATAAGGGTGATCAGCCGTCAGACCTGTTCCGGGCAGAGCATCCGTATACCATTCTGTATCAGGGTCTGCCGCAAATGACATTCCAGGGTACAATAACAGAAGCATGGCCAGAACAAGTACGAAAAGCAGAATTCCTTTTCTGGACAAAAAAGACTTTCCCTCCATTAACATTCATCCTCATTTCTTCTACATTTTTTTCTACTTTCTTTAATTCTTCTACAACTTTCTTTTTTCTAAATTACTGCGTCCGGTGGGTTCCTATACCTATAATGAGAACGGCACCAAGCTGCGCTTTATCTACCCTTCCGCCGGCTATTTTGAATGGATGGGGTTCTAATGGGCAGCCGCATTCTTTTCAACCAAAAGGCACCTCGCTTTCCTGATTGTTTGTGTTTTTCTCGGATATACTTACCACGTTTTCTTTGTTTAACACAAAACTACAAAAATTAAATTCCTGCTGTATTAACCGGGACTGTTGGCCATATCTCCTTATGGTTTCAACGGGGTATACATGCATTTTGTTCATGAATGCAATGGAAGGATTTTTAAGGAATATCCGGACTCTTATCGTGTACAAAAGGCACAAGAACTGTTGGCAAAACTGGCATACCAAAAAAAAGAACCGGCTGGAAAGCCGGTCTATAACGTCTCGATAATAATTTTCATCACAGCTGTGTCATTTTCATAGCGTATTCATTACTGATTTCATGTTTCAAGGCCTTACCTGCCCAAAAATTCTCCATATCTTTGATTAATTCTTCCGTAACTATTTTGCGCCTGTCAACCGTAGGTCCTGCCATATGAGGTATAAGGATGACATTGGGCAGGCCTCTTAATCCGCTTTCCACTGGCAGAGGCTCAACCTCAAAGACGTCAAGAACAGCCTTGAATCTGTTTTTCCGGAGTTCACCGGCCAGGGCTTCTTCATCAATCAACGCTCCTCTTGCGGTATTTACAAGTAAAGCGCCGTCGGGTATCATACGGATGAGCCTTTTGTCTATCATATGGTAAGTTTCAGGTATTTTGGGTGCATGGAGAGAAATTATTTTGGATGTTGTTATGAGATCCTCCAGGTTTGTGCACTCCACTCCGTACTCCGCACATGTTTCTTCCGTAATATATGGATCATACACCCGAATTCCTGCCCTGAATGGTTTAAGCATTCCCGCGAGGTATTTCGCCACCATTCCGAAACCAACAAGCCCCACTGTCTGGTCAAGCAAACCTTCATTGTAGGCTCCGCCTCTCCAACTGCCCGCCTGCAATTCATTATTAAAGAACACCAGTCCTCTCAATGAACACAATATGTATCCCAGAACCCCTTCTGCAACTGATTCCGCATAAAGCTTATTTCCGCTTATAACTTTTATTCCTTTTTCATAGAGATAACTGCTGACGATTGGGGCAACAGATCCTCCGGTATGGACAACAAGCTTCAGTTTATCCGCATTGCCCAAAACATCCTCATCCAGCTTCGGACAACCCCATCCGGTAATACAGATGTCCTGACCCCTTAGCTTTTCCCTCAACTCCATTTTGTCGAACTGCCGGTGGAATGTGTTCCATGTAACCTGGCCAAGAGCTTCGAGCTTTTCTGCGGTGGCACCAGGAATAAAAGTGTTTTTCACTTCGCCTTCAGGTAAGGTCACAAGTATATTCATTTAAAGCAATACCTCCATTTATCGATACTTTTAATGCAGTATTCACGTTAGGGACAATAAGCATTTTATCAATCTTACTAAAATGCTGCAATAGGCCTAACAGTTTTTTTATGGATTTCAATGCCATTCTCGTATTCTCTTATACCGGTATGCCCTGGCGGCTGAAATGCTTCTCCCATCCGGAAAGGATCAGCGCATCCAGCTTTACCCTTGCATATTCATAGGCCTCCCACAGATTTTTCCCGTCAAGGTATTTTAGAAGTCTTTCCGCTTCCGTCTCTATGGCGCCGGCCAGGTCGGAGATTCCGTAATCCAGCAGTTTTGCGGCAAGAAATCCGGCTTCAAGGAGTAATTTTGCAAGATACACGCCCGGATAAGCCGGTTCTTTCTGCTCATCCAGGACAGGATCGCTGCTATACTCCTCCGTAACGGGAATACTTTTTGAGACTGCCGAGGTCACATAGATTCCAAACACCTCCAGCTTGCCGAAGGTATAGACCTGGGACAAGGAAATGCCTCCCGCCCATAAGATCCTTATTCCCATTTCCTTCCCCAATTTGTCGATACACAGGACATCATCAAGACTTAGCAGGCCTTTCCTGTCACCGTCGTTCCGTTTTAATATCCGGTATCCTTTTGATTTATTGAAGGTATCGATCAGTACTAACGGAGGCCTGCATTCCGACATCCTTTCCAACCATAGCCTGATTCCTTCCGCAATGCTGTCTTTCCTGAAAATCTTCTCGTCGGAATAGACCGGATAATCGACATACAGGACCGGCGCCGCAGTCCACATGGGAAACCATCCTTCGATCATACCGGCCACCTTTCCGCATTCCTCCGCCGTTAAAGGGAGCAAGCCGTACTTGGCAAGGTCAAAACCCATATTTCTCACACAGCCCAGGGATATGGCGATGCTTCTTGCAATGGACTCAAGATCAATCCTAGGATGAGGTGCGACTTTTACCTTCTTGTCTCCGGCATATTTCAGGATTTTCTCCACCTGCTCTTCATTGAAATAATTTATCAACCCGGGCAGCAGGGACATTTCTTCCACTTTCGAAAGACACGCACCCTCTGCCGTCACTTCCTCGATATTTAACAGCCTTGCGGCATCGATGGCGTAAAGGAGCCTTTCAACACCTCTTTTTCCCCTGGACACCCGGATGTGAAGGCCTATCTTGTGATATTCGGGATCGCAGAATTCTTCGTTTTGAAAAGGCATTACGACGGCCTTCAGGGCAGCAAGGCTTTCCGGCCCGACGGCGCCACGTCCCAGGGAGAGAAAGACCGTGACCGGCCTCGGCTTGTTGTCCGGTGTAAAAACAAAAGGCAGCAGGACGTTTTTTATTTTGTCCGAAAGCTCAGCCGCTTCGGAAACTGCAAGATTTCCGGGTATTTTAATGACAGGACTTCTTTTATAATACCGCAGGTTAACGCTCCCGCCTATATTGGCCGTTGCCAGGATACGGCCGGCCGTATCGAGACGGATTTTTTTGTACTCGTCGGGTCCTGCCGCCGTCTCACCCATTGCTCCGAGCCGTTCGGCGTCCACAGCCACTCCTGTAACCAGGGGCGCGGGGCTCCTGAAACATCTCGCTTTCGGAGAATTAACCGCCGCCTCTCTGACGGCAGCCGCAGCGCTGCCTTCATCGCTTACTCCAAGAAACGGTCCGTACAGGTGATGCTCATAATCCTTCAATGATGCAATGCAGGGATACGAATAACCGCCGAGGCGCTCAAAGGCCGTCTCGGCAAGTTCCCGGAGTTTCCTGCCGAAGTCCTCATCCATTTGATTTGTTTTCCGGCCTTCGGAGGATGCATCTTCAAATAGATGCACGATCTCCCGCAAGCACCGGTAATATCCCCGGACATACTCCACGCCTGATTTTTCCGTTGTATTGCAGTAAGAGGATAGTTCGCATTCCAGTTTTAACAATCTTTCTGAATAGCTATCGTTCATGACGGCATTGCTCCTGTGATTTTTTTCTTTTTTTCCACAACCTCTTTCTGATAATCGGCGTAGCCGTCGGCAATAGCCTTTAGCTCGGGCTTGATTGCAGGCGTCCTTTTATTCTCAATATAATCAAAAAAGTCTTCTACCCTTTTAAACAAGTTTTCCTTTGGGACAAAGTTACCGCCGGTGAACGGACTGCCCGCACCGGAGCCCAGGACGAAGTACCGCTCCTTGAAAAAAGCTTTTGCATGCCCAAGTTCGTCCATCATTCCGGTACTTAAGGGAGGCATGCCTTCATACGGATGAAAAGCTGCCACAATGTCCGTCTTTTTTACATACCATTGCAAATCACGGCAGACCGTATAGGAAAATGTGGCGTCTTCGTCTTCATTTGAAGCATTCTGCTTAATCTCGATGGACGCGGGGTCTATCACTGCGCCGTAATTTCTTAATCTGCATATGGCTTCATTGATTTCCTCTCTGACATCCTCTTTGGCAACCGTCATTGAATAGGATACATAAAAAGAAAGCAAGTTTCTTTCCGTAGCAAATTTCACCATATTGTCGATATCCCTGACATAAAAGCTCCTGTCGAAAAGCCCCGGTGTTTCAATACCCAAAACATAATGCTCCACCTTCTTTCCCGTCAGCATTTCCGCCCATGCGGCCAGGTCTTCGCTTCTGGATACTTCAGAACCAAGCCAGCGAAGGATCTGGCTTATACTCACCTTATCCTCCGCATGGGTCACCTTTTCGACCGCGTATTTTCCATAGTCTGTCAGTAACCGCTCATAAATTTTCCATTCCGCATCGATCAGTGTGATCACCCTGTCGGGTTTAATCAACTGTGAAATGCTGCAATAATCTTTGAACTCATGCACGAAACCTCTCCATTCAATGGTAAGCGGCACTCTCAGTATCACATTCACATCATTTTCAAGCTCGGAAATCCTGCGGCTGACGGAGAGATACGCCTTTTCCCGCATCAGCCGGAATTGGTACTGGTAGGCGTCGACCAGCCCTCCAATGCAGGATATTCTTTCAAATGCATTCCGTGGCTTAAAGCCTTCCAGTTGGAGCAATTCGTCAAAAAAATCAATTACGGCAAGCTTTCTGCCTGCTTTTTTTGCAAGGTTTACACAATCCTCAAGAAACCATGCCGAACGCAGCCCGACGACCGGACCGGTTACAACGCATACAATATTCGGCATATCACACCTCCGTTATCCTATTTCCGGGGAAATCAAAGCACCGTTTCAAATTCATTTATTTTCAGCGAAGGCAGAAAACCGGCATTAAGGTATAGGCTTCTGATTTCATCCGGTCCGACTGCACTCAGATCGCCTGCCGTAACGTCGCCGTTGCCTTCGATCCATGCGTTTTCCCATAAGGAAGCAAGACAGCGGCATCCCATGTACATGAGTTCGCATGTCTTTTTTCCAAGGGTGTTCCATAAAAAGTGTGCTGCATCACGCCTGCTTCTTTTGCTTTGTATTTCATCATATGCGTCAATCAAGCAATCGGGAGAAATCATCTCATATGCGCCGCACATAAGGTTGATTACGCTTATTGCCGCCTCTTTACCCCCTTTTACCTGTCCGGGAGCCTCGATGCCGCTGCCGATTTTCCTGTTTATATAATCCACGATCTCAATGGTATGAAGCTTAATCATATTGTTTTCATACATGCTGTGGACTCCCTTGCCTTTGGGCTGCATCCCGGCTTCGGCGTTTTTGACGTTTTTTTTCTTTTTAGGCGGCGGAACAAGGACGCCGGGGTCGCCGTCATGCTTAAAGGATAAATGCAGAGGATTGCATGCGTCGCCCACATAATGGGCCAATATTCCCGATGCGGTCACAAATTCGGCAACCTGGCCTTTTTTAACATAATCCACCATGCATTTATAAATTTGCCACACTCTGAAAGGCAGGATTCCTCCATCCGTCTCCTCAATTCCCTTATAAAATTCACGCCAAACATCGATATCTACATTTTGTTCCAGGTTGCTTTTGCACAATTCAAAAAGCGTCCTTCCGTCCTTATCCGGCTTATCCATATCGGCATAGTGGCATACCCTTTCCCACGGCCTGAAATACTTTCCTTTTCTCGCTTTCCAGACCAGGTCCGGTACGTCGGCCAGAGGGACGAAGGGCATTTTGGAGAGACCGTCCAGGTTAATATCACTGATAATGTCCTGCTCATAAAAGCTGATCCTGTTCCTGTTATTTTCCATTAACAGCTTCAATTTTGAATTCGAAATCATGTCACACGCCTTGGTGCCTATGGTATAATGCCCCATTCCTCCCCAGTATTCGTCCAATCCCGTATTGAGGTCGCACAGGATATCGACCTCCAGCAGGTTGCACACGGTACTCAGGCAGGATGCAAGCGCATACGGCGTCTTTGCCCCGCCTTCGCTATTGGCAAAAATCTGTCCGCCCCATTGAATGGCAATCGGTATAGGTTTTTGATTTTTTTCGTACGCATCCAGCAGCCATACGGTTCCCGAATCGCCGTGCCGGGTCCAAAACGGCGTCTCCGCTTCTCCCCGTATTTCTGCCGGGCTTTCCAAGGACTTCCGGGTTCTTTCTTTTGGTTGTCCCGGTCCTATGAAAAATTCGGTGACGTATTCAAACCCGCCGATGGATTTATAGCGGTAAAAAAGGCCTTTGATCTCCCCCGCCATCTGATGCGAAGCACAGCCGAAAGCCCGGACGGTTTCACCGACCAGGTCGAGGGAGATGGTATTGCAGTAGAGGTCCGCCATTTCATTTATTCTCCCTATGCCGTAAATCTGAGCCGTCCAATCATCAATGTCCTCAATTTCGATCAGCCCTACGTCAAGATTGACAAATACGTTTTTCCCGGGCCAGTCATGATATACTTTGCTGAATTCCGATCTTGACAGCTGCTTTTCCGAGCTCTTGCCGATACGGATCAATTCACCCCTTCGAATGGTATAAACCTCCTCGCCGGCCGTTCCGCTGACATGCCGGTTGGTAAGCGCGTAGATCAGATTGCCGTCCGTCACAAGGCAGCCTATGGAAGCAACCCTTTCCTCTCCCTGTATTTTCTTTATCACCGGAAAACCTCCGCCGACCCATTCATCCGGAAAGATGAGGTTTTCAAGATTTACCGGCTCTTTTTCTGTTTCACAGGCGGGGGCTTTGACGACACAAACCGATACAATCCTGCCGTCCGGCATGTACAGCATGCTTGGAACCATATCTTCCGGTGAGGCGGAATCATCCCTGTAAAAATCCCTGTAATGTATCCATTCCTTTACAAATACTAAAATACACGGCCATGAGTAAGGACGAAGCCGTACCTTATCCAGCGGCTTTTCTTCGTCAGGCCAATCGGGCGCCGCGTTCCCACGGCTGGCAGCATAATCGTCGACCAACTCCGGGTCGTTTGCTCTGAAAAGATAAAGCCCGACAGCTGTAGCAACTACGTTTTTCTTATTGATTAAATGGTGATGGTATAAGTCACGTGCTTCAAGCAGGTCCTTAAGTGAAAGCGAATAAAATTTCCGCCAGGGAAATGAAGGATACAAGCCCATTTTGAACCTCACATCATGTTATACTACCATTATATATGATCTTCCCTTGAAAAGTTTGCATTTCTAGGAAAATGTTCTCTACCGACACGTCTGTCCGCCTGTTAGTACTACAGCGTATAAATAAAAAATCGCTACATTTTGCAGTAACGATTTTCAGGTGTTGATCCTATTTCCTATACTTTACGTGACCTCTGTTTATCACCGCAGCTCTTTGATGGTATTCACCAGAGCTTCAAGGTTCGCGAAGGGGAAACCGTTATCCGCTTCCACATAGAACCACGCTCCGCCGTCTGCCATTTTAAAAACCTCATATTCCTTCCTGACCAGGTCGCGCACCTGCTGCGGAGTACCATAGGTCATCGTCTGGGCGCGGTCGGTATGGATGGCCAGCGAAAGTCCAAGGGACCGGCAGCGCTCCGCCAGCCATTGCATATCATACACCGGTATCTGGGGCCAGACAGAGGTCACGCCTACTTCCCGCAGGTCTTCCAGAATCTCGCCGATCTGGCCGCAGCTGTGAAAAAAGATGTCCAGGTTGGCTTTTACGGCAGGAGCAAACAATTCCTTTAATCTGGGCTTGATAAAGCTTCGCCATGTAGCCGGATTCATCAACAATCCCCGCTCCGTGCCATAATCGTCTCCAAAAGCAATCCCGTCCGCTTTTGCGGCGACTGCCAGTTGGACATAGGCTGCGTCATGCTCGATGATTTTATCCGCAAGTGAATTGATCTCCGGCTCATTCAACGCGATATCGCAAAGCACGTCTTCTTCGGAGCGCAGCGCAATCATCCTCTCATACAGCGAACCCGCATGCTGCAGAAAACAATACTGCTTCTGATGTTCTGCGATCATTTCGCAATATTTGTCAAATTCCGGTCCCGAGAGCGGAGGCGTGGGCGGGAAGACATAACGGTCCAGCCTTGCTATGTCCGCCAGGGGAAATTCCGCAGGGATTCCTGCGATCCCAAAGATCCGGAATTCCCAGAGCGTCCCCCATGCATCCCGGTGAAAGGCGTGGTAGTTCCCCTGCTCGTCATATTCCCCTGCGGCAGGACCGGAAACAGGCATTCGCCGGTAAGGTTCAAAATCTCCCGGCAGCGTGGCATACAGGTCGTTCAGCTTTTCCCCGTGTTCATAGTAGCCCACCGGGGTGTAATAGTACTGTACCGGCACCTTATCCGGTTTTTTATAGTGCATGACCTGACTTACTCTTTCTCTTCCCGTCATTTTCTTTCCTCCTGAAAGTATCCGTAAGAATTCGGAAACTTAAAATTTATGTCATTCGTATGAAAAAACCTGATGCAGGAGTGGTCATTGGACATAATGCGTTTAATGCAGCTGTTTGACGTAAGATTGCATTTGCGGACGCGCAATGCGCACCCCTACGCTTTTTCACACTATGGCTCCCGATGCACTCTATGTATTACTACCATTGTGACTATTCAGTTACCCCGGTTGTCATTGCGAGGAGCAAAGCGACGTGGCAATCTCTGCTTCTGACTAAGACAGCATTCATTAGATTGCCGCGCTCCACTTCGTTTCGCTCGCAATGACAGTAACTGAATAGTCACTTACCATTTTACACCTGGAATCAAAATCATGCTTTTATTCTAGTGCAATGCACAATTTTATGGTATGATGCAAGTGTGAATATTAAGGCAGTCAGTGTCGCACCTCTCACAGGTGCGTGGATTAAAATCAGAGGAAGGATGCGACGTGCGCGACGCCGCTTTAAAACCCATGCTTCGGATGTGGCAGGCGGAGGAACTTAATATCAACGGTCTGCAGCTCTTTGGATACTGCAAGCTGGACAAGGCGCAGGAGCCCCTCGTGCCGCATGTGCATGAAGGGTGTCTGGAATTCATCTGTGTTTTGAAGGGGGAAGATACTTATTCCATTGGAAATGAAAAATACCCCTTGCACGGAGGCGATATTTTCATCTCCCTCCCCGGACAGGAGCATTTCAGCGGTGAAGCCCAGCAAGGCGTCGGCGAGTACATCTGGTTCCAGATCAACCCCACGGCAGGCGGTGCTTTTCTGGGGCTGTCGGAGGAAAATTCGCAAATCCTCCAAAAACGCCTGCAGCAATGGAATACCCACCGGATCCATGCCTCCGGCGAGATCATGTACCAGGCAAAAAAACTGTATCAGGCCATCCGGGATAAACGGGATGGCCTCTACTGTTCATCAAGCCTTGTCTGCCTCCTTTCTCTCCTTGCGGGCACGCAGGACAGCAGTCCGGGAATCGATGACGGGATCCGGGCGGCAATGCGCTACATTTCGGAGCATCTCGACAGCGGGTTGTCCATAAGGGAAATCAGCAGCTTCTGCGGAATGTCCGAATCGGGGTTCAAGCATAAATTCCGGCGTGAAACAGGGTATGCTCCCGGTGATTACATTAACCGGCAGCGGATACTCCACGCCAGGGAAATGATGGCAAACGGCTGCAGCATCACCCGTGCCGCCATGGATACAGGGTTCAACAGCAGTGATTATTTTACGGTGGTATTCAAGAAATATACACGGCAAACGCCTACGGAGTTCATTGCTTCCAGGGAAAGCTGAGCAAAGTCCGTGTCTCACTGGCAGAAAACAGCTCAAGTGCTATCTTTCGAGCAACTAATGCTCCACTCGCTGCGGACGGTGATACAGGTACGTTTACCCTGTCATTACCGTTTCATTTTGCTTCAACTGTACCGCTGTTGGGAGCAAAGCCGCCAAAGGACATGACCGTGACCCTTGAGAGGATTTCCTTGTCTTTGTCGGAATACCACACCTGCAGTACTTCTCCCTGCTTCAATTCACTTACTGCTACTGTCTGCTGCTCGCCGTCATTTCTCCTTCCGGATAATGTAATGGATACATCCTCAGGTACCGTTACGGTTTTTGTTTCACCCGTATATGTAAGTTCCATTTTTCTCTGACCGGGCTGGCTGCCGTCCGGCTGTCCCTGCGCCGGCTGACTGCCTTCCGGTTGTCTCTGCACGGGCTGACTGCCTTCCGGCTGCCCCTCCCCGTTTACATCCGGAGGCGGGTTTTCGGAACTGCCTTCCTGAGGTCTGTTTCCGGGATCCATTTGTCCGCCCCGCATACCCGGCATACTGGACAGGTCAATCAACTTAAGAGAAATGGAATTTCCCGAAGCCGAAACGATTTCCCCGGCCAGATCCGGCTGCTGAAGCTGGCTGCCTTCTCCCGAAGCCGCCGGCGTGCCATCCGGCCGGTCGCCGTCCGACGGCACAGAATCCCGATTGTCACCGTTTTGTACCGCAAGGCTCGTATTGCCAGGACTCCCCTGGTTGCAACCGGCCATAATGATGGCGCAGGCCAGTACCAAAACAAAAATATTTACCGTCTTTCTCAGATTCATTTGACTATCTCCTTTATTTTTTTTAAAATCTAGCCCTTCTCAGGCGCAAGGTCGTACAGGGAGGTCCCGGTGACAGCTTTTCCATGCTCCGTCACCCAGGCTATGATCTCCGACTGCCCCATTCCTCTGCCGCCCACCTCAAAATACCTCAATTCACCCGCCTTAACCATTTGTTCAAGCCTTTCCACCGTTAAAATGCGGTCGGAGCCCGAAAAACCGCCGATGGCCAATACGGGTTCGCCTGTTTCGATGATGATCGGCGCCGCCGAATTGGCGCTCTGGACTGCAACCAGATACTTCTCGCCCTGTTTTTTGCTCAAGAGGAACTCCACATTTGCCGACAGATTGTCATTAAAGCCTCCGCCCGGCTGACCGTTACCGCCTCTTTTCAATTCAGGCCCGGCGATGGGAAGCGTCGTCTGCGATCCGTACATCAAAGGAGTAGCCGCCCAGAAGGCGGGTGCGGCAAGCAGTATGGCAAAACCTGCAATCGAGGCCAGCTTAATTGCATTACGCAAATAATCTCTTCTTAAAATCCTGATGCCCACCAGGGCTGCCGCTGAAAAAATGCATAGCACGCATAATACAACTGCCGGCAAATGCCATTCGCTGTATCGGAACAGAATTACTGCCTGGAAAATTGAAGTCACCGGTAAAGCCGAAGGAAACAGTACCCATTTCCAGCCCGCTCTGATATAGGCTCGATACATTTCTACCGCACCTGCCCCTGCCAGCGCGGCAATTGGCGGCGCAAGCATAGTCAGGTAATACCTGTGGAAAAAGCCGGCCATGCTGAAAAAAACCGACGCCGGCAAAAGCCAGCCGGCCCAGAGCAGCAGATACCGATAACTTTTGCTTTTTGTGCCGTTTTTCCGCACATTCAGAAAAAGTGCGGCCATACCGAATAACCCCATAGGTAAAAGCCAGCTGATCTGTCCTGCCAGTTGCTCATTGAAGAGCCTCAATACCCCCGGAGCACCGTTTTCACCTTCTCCTCCCGGACCGCCGCCCCCAATCATGCCATTACCGGGCCTTCCTCCCGGACTTTCGGAAAAATTGCGGGCAGCTATCCCACTTCTGCCTCCAGGCCGGCCATCGTTTGCCGCCCCCTGCTGTCTGCCGCCTGAAAAACCTCCGTCCAACTGACCGTTTCTTCCGATAAGCCTTTGGATTCCATTGTATTCAAAGGCGAGTTCCAGTACTGAATTTGTTTTGCTGCCTCCTACGTATGGCCTGCTGTCCTCCGGTGTCAAATCAACTGCCAGTGCCCATGACAGCGAGACTACAAGCAAGATAGCCGTCGCGCCTGACAATTGTAAAATTCTTGTTTTCATTTTTACCGGAGCCGTAAGCAGGTAGACAAGGTAAAACGCCGGCAATACCATGAAAGCCTGCAGCATTTTTATATTGAAGCCCAGCCCGACCAGCGCCATGGACAGCGCCAAAAATCCGAAGCCGCCTTTTTTCAGAGCTTTTAACAATGCCCATACTGCAAGGAGAAGAATCATTACCAGGGATGAGTCCAGATTATTCGTCCGGCTGACGGCAATGAATACAGGTGTTGTGGCAAGTATCGAGGCCGCTGCGACTCCGGCAGCTTTACCGAAGAACCTGGAAACCAGACAATACATCAAGGCCGATGAAATGACCGCCGAAAGCGCTTCAGGCAGAATAAGGCTCCAGCCGTGCCAGCCGAATACCAGAACGCTGATGGCTTGAAGCCACAGTCCCAGAGCAGGCTTGTCAACCGTTACAAAGCCGCCGGCATCAAAAGAGGCAAAGAAAAAATTATGCCAGCTGGAAAGCATGCTCCTTACCGCCGCGGAATAATACTGGTTGGCATATCCTTCGCTGCCGATGGAGTAAAAGCTTAAAAACCCGGTCAGCGCCAGTATCAGGAGCATAGCCCCCCTATGCCAGTTGTATCTGATTTGCTTCATCACATCGTCCATATTTAGCCGCTCCTAAAGAGGAATAGATCCGTCTACGCTAATTATACCCCTTCCCTTTAGGACAAATCCCAGCGCAATTGCGGCAAATTTGCGGCAAAAATACAAGTGATCTGCAAAATATATAAAAACCGGCTGCTCCATCATTTCCCTACTTTTTTGTCAATGAAGCTCCCATATTGGGCCGGCATCTTATTATAATAGCCTCCCGTGAATGCCTTTTTACCGGCGCAAATCTGCCTTATTTTCGACGCCAGCTCGTTTTTCAGCTTTTCCGCCTGTTGAAGGTTGGAAGTATTCAATTGCTCTATCTTCTTCTGCAGAAGCCGGATGGATTTTTCCATGCCCTCTTGCCCCGGCTCCCTTTGAGAGCCGTCACACCCGGCTTTCCTCCTGCTGATTCCGGCAATTTCTTCTATAAGGGCCTGCCGTTCATGCAAAAGCCTTTTTAACAGAGGGTCGTCCTTCCTTGCCAGCGCCTCGCCCTGGGAAACGGTATTCGCGTAAACAGCGTCCAATTTTTCCAGAATTGCCTCAAAGAGCTCCGAATGCCGGTCATCATGTATGCTCATATTAACCACACCTGCCATTTCGTATTGATACCCGCTTCGCCTTATGAGCCGAGGTATGACTGGAGCGCGGCGATCTGGGAGTTCATGTTGTTGATATAGGTTTCCATGACGCTGAATTTCCCATAATAATAATCTTCCTTATCTTCCAGCCTGTCCAGCATGGCTTCGATATCTTCTTCATACTCCGTTATCTGATCATAAAGCTGATTGCTGTACTGAGAGGCGTCTCCGGTCGTCCCGGCCTTTGCCAGAAGTATTCCCTTGTTGCCGTTGTTGTCACGGAGGGTGGAAATATTGTCCTGGATAAGATCGTAGAGCCTATAGGCAAGGCCCTCTTCACTGGTTCTTACACTTCTCTCACTGCTGGTGAGGGTACGGACGTTTGTCGTTCCCGAATAGGTCTCAGATTGCTTTGAGAATAGATTCATTACATCCTCAGGATCGTTTTCAATGGCCTCCTTCAACACATCGGCGTCGATTTCCAGCTTTCCGCCGTCTTCATAGTTGCGGGTTGTGGTAATACCGATGACAGTGAGGCTGCTTCCGACTCCGCTCACCGATTCGTAAAGGGCCCTTCTCATGTTGTACAGCAGATTCTCCAGTGTTTCATCATTTTCCAGCAGGCCGGTCTTTGCTCTTTTCTCCCACAGCTCGATTTCCTCCTCCGTCATTTCCTCTTTCTCAGCATCCGTCAACGGGAGGTAATCCCGGTCATATTCCTCTTCCACCTTGTCGCTGATTGTATCGATCAGTGCATTATAATCATTGACAAAGGCTGTGATCTGGTCATAGATGGCGTCGGTATCCATGCTCACCGTTATGGTCTGTTCCTCGGAGCTTTCCTTCTGAAGCTTATAGGTAACGCCGTCCTGTGTGATGCTGTTGCTGCTCCTCGTAAGCTTTTCGCCATCCAGGATGACTTCGGCGTCTTCTCCCTCCGTATAGCTGGTGATACCTGCACTTGCAAAGAAAGTTCCGGCGCTTTCACTGATTTTGATTTTATCGCCCGCCCCGGTATCCCTGGCGGTAATGGAAAAAGTATCGCTGTTGCTGTTGTATTTCATTGTGACTCCGGCATCGGAGTTGTTTATTGTCTTAAGCATTGCGCTTAAAGTTGTAGTTTTTTCAAACTCAAAGCTCGTCCCGTTGATTTCAAACGAAATTTTGCCGTTGCCGTCAAAGGTTATGGAATTCTTCATTTTTCCGGAGATTGTTTCCAGCGTGTCAGAGGTGCTTAACCTGTTGGTGAGGCTTGCATCGCTTGAAAAACCCAACGAAGACAGTGCACCGTCCGTACCTTCGCTCAAGGTGATACTGGAAACCCCGCTGTCTTCTACCGTATCGAAGACCAGATAACCGGTCCCATCCCCGTTTGTGTCGGTAACCTTCACCTTGCCGCTTCCTACGGCTTTGTCTATGGCGGCCTGAAGCCTGTCCATATCCGTTATGCTTTCATCCACCGTTATGGTCGTCGCCGTTCCGTCAACATTCAGCGTAAAGCTCTTGCCGGCGGCGGCATCAAAATCGGCTGCAGCAACCGCTGTAATAGCTTTTGTGACGCTTGAAGCGCTTTTGTATGCTGCAGCGGTGGCCAGATTGTTCACAATCATGGTGTGTGCTCCCGCTTCCGCAGAGGAGCTTGCGGTCACGCTGACCACAGATGTATCGCTGGACGCTGCGGAATATTGAATGTAGGTAGACTGGGAGAGCATATTCGTACCGGGATTCAAATAATCAAAGTACTTATCGTTAAATATCCTTAAAGCGCTGGTAATTTCACGATAGGCATCCATCTTCCATTCCGCAAGCTGCTTTTTTTGTTGGAGCTTTTCGAGAGGTATCCGCTCGGCAGCCATTAATTCCTCGACGAGCGTGTCTGTATCCAGGCCGCTTACCAGACCTGTTATCCTGCTTGTTGAACTCGTTAAACTGCTGATTGAACTCATGAAAATCCACCTCCGTTTTTTTTTATTTCAGGAAATCCAGCAGGCTGGGCTGAATCACCTTTGCACCGACGATAAGCGCGGCGGTATAGGCAGCTTCGGCGCTGGCCAGTCGCATACTCACGTCGGCATAGTCAGCGTCAATGTTTTTGCTTAGGAGCTCCGTGAATGTAGTATTATTTTTTTCAAGCCGGTTTATTGTCAGCTCTACATAGTTTGTCCTGGCCCCAAGGTCGGACCTTGCCTTCAGAATTCTGTTGATATCCGTGTCCAGGTCACCCAGCAGACTGCTGATATCAAGATCATGTGTTTCAACCACCACCTCCGCGGGAGGTCCTTCAGCAAACGAGGCAGTCTTGTACGACGTCTCGCCGGACAAAGCCATCTTCAGCTTCGTAAGCGTTTCAAACACATTGCCGTCCCCATTGCCGAATACTTCGTCGCCTTCAACGTTTATGTTCAACCGGCTTCCGTTGCTGACCTTGTACAGGATCTCCTGCCGTTCACCCGCAGTGGAACTGTCTCCGCTGTTAAATCCCAGCATTTTAACGTCAAGGCTTCCGCTTTCGATGCTGATGCTGCTTCCGTCCTGTACCGTCAGCTTCAGCTTTCCGTCTTCAGCACCCACCTCGATCAAAGGGTCCGGTTGTCCGGGACCGGCTGGAAAAGCCGCCGAAAGCTGTGCCTGCAATTCCGATTGCAGAGTGGCGAGATCATAATTGACATCGTCGGTCAGCATCATCGTCTGACTTGCGCCATCCAACGCCACAGTGAAGCCCAGCGAAGGAGAAGCGGCCGTAAACGCTTCGTAATTCGCCGAAAGAAGCTCGGGCTGACCGTATAGCTTATTCATGTTATCCATGTAAAAGGCCCGGATATCATCATCTGAGAGCGATGCCGCCATCGCTGCCCCAATATCCAGATATTTGCCCTTGTACATTATCCTTTCACCGATGGCAGTTTCCTCCACTTCAAAAGGCGCTGCGTCGGTATCATAGCCTGCAAAGACATACCGTCCCGAATAACTGGTATTGCTCATTTCCAGTATGCCGCTCTCCAATTCTTCAATCTCCGCCAGGATCTTGCTCCTGTCGTCGCCTCCGTTTGTACCGTTTGCAGCTTCCACCGTCAATTCGCGGATTCTTTGCATGCTCTTGCCCAATTGATACAGCGTGGATTCACTGTAATCCATCCATGATTTGGCGTCCTCCGCATTTTTTTGAAGCTGCTCCAAATCGGATAAATAGCCTTGCAGCTTTACCGCTCTCGTTGCTATAATGGGGTTGTCCGATGCGTACCGTATTTTCTGTCCGGTAGAGGACTGCTGCTGTATTTTCTCCAGCTTTGACATGTTGTTGTTGATATTCCTCAGCATGTTGCTGACAAGCATTCCGTTGGTTACCCTCATTTTTCCGCCTCCAATCTATTACAACGATACTTGTATATGTCATCCCGCACCCAGGCCGTTAATGGTCACGTCCAGTATCTCGTCCAGTACGCTGATCATTTTTGCCGAACAATTGTATGCCTCCTGGTACCTTATAAGATTGGCGGTTTCTTCATCCAGGGAAACCTGGGAGACGGATGCCCGGCTGTTGTCAAGATGTCCCAGGATATTGCCATAATTTTTGGAAAGCCGCCCCGCATGGGCCGCATCGACGCCCATGGTTGAAATGATGGCATTGATGTAATCCTCGGGCACGCCCTCTGCAAACACATTTTTGTCGGAAAACATAGCCACAAGCCCGGCAATAATATCACTGTTCCCTGTTCCTCCGCCGGTTGAGGCCGCAGCTATTTTGTCCGTGTCATTGATGATGTCGGAGGAGACGCAAATGTTGGCGGCTGTGATATTTTCATAAATGGAATCCATGTCCGTCCCGCTGCCCATCAGCTCGCCGGAAGACTTTCCGTCAAAGGAAAAGAAGCGGATGCCCGTACTGCCGTCCAGGCCTGTGCCGTCGGCATGGCCGCGAATGGCTTCCGTCCCGTCGGCATATGTTCCTTCGTTGAAAGCCCTGGCAAAAACGCGCGCCAGCTTATTAAGCTTTTCGATATAGTAAGGTATGCCTTTATAGTCTCCACCGGCGCCGGCGCCATCGCGAATGTCGAGATACCCTTTTATTTCACCGCTTTCAAACTCAACCTCCATGCCGGTCTTAGCCCATCGCACCCCGTACATGCCATCGCTGACGGAGCCGTCGTCAATGGTATAGCACTCCATTTCGTTATACTGGAAATGGTTTACCAGGCTCACTCCATCAAGGATGACCTGAAAGCGGACATCCTTTTTCCCGTTGTCCAGCGTACCCGCATTTACCTCGTTGACCTGAATGTCGGCAATGGCTGAAAGCTTGTCCACCAGCAACGCCCTCTGATCCCTCAGGTCATTGGCGGTGCTGCCGTCCAATTCGGATTTGTATATCTGCTGGTTAAGGTCGCAGATCTGCTTTGCATAGGAATTGATTTCATTCACTTTCACCTTGACGTTGCTGTTATAGTCCTTGCGGAGTTCCGCCAGGTTGCTGTAAGAGGTGTTCAAATACAGGCAGAAGGCTCTGCCGTTTTCCATCACCACCGTCCGCGCCTGGTCGCTTTCCGGTTCCTTTGCCAGATCCTCCAGCGCATCGGAAAAATCACTGAATACGCTGGCAAGTCCCTCCTCGGAGGTCTCATTCATAATGGCTTCCATTTCCGAAAGCGCATTGTTTTTTACACTCCATTCACCGTAGCGAATGTTTTCGTTCCAATATCTCCGGTCCAGAAACTCATTCCGGAACCGTATGACGGATGTGGTGTCAACACCTGTTCCTATCATGCCGTCGGTTCCGTATGTCTTTATCGGCAGCGAAGCCTTCCGGACCGTTGTCTGTCTTGAATAGCCCTCCGTATCCGCATTGCTCATGTTATGACCGATGACATAAATAGATTTCTGGCTGGCATACAGGCCTTTCATCGAAATATTCAAGCCTGCGAAAGAACTCATAAACTCACCTCCCTACGATTCCCATTGCGTTGATGATCTTGTCCACCATGCCGTCCACAATGCTCATCACCTGTGCATTGGCATTGTATGCATGCTGGTATTTGAGGACGTTGGCCATTTCTTCATCCAGTGATACCGACGACAGCGAATCTTTTTTATCCGATACCTGCTGAAGCAGCGTAGACTGATTTTTCAAGGAGCCTTCCGCCTCTTCCCCGATAGATCCGACCCAGTTGACAATGAGCGCGTAGAAATCATCCACATTCATCTTCAGACCGTCGTTCCGGAAATATTCCGTCTCCTTGAAATCAACGATTTCTGTCGCATTGGACCCGTCTCCGGATGCCCCGGTAGCCGAAGCGGCAATTTTATTAACATCGTCCAGTAAAGGATTTACTTTTATATTTCCTATCTCAAAAGGCAGGGTGTCGTCGATTTTAACAAAAAAATCAACGCCGCTGCTCCCGTCAAGGCCTGTTCCGCTTCTGTGCATGGCGTTGATCTTCCTTGTCATCAGATTGGTCAGGATATTGAGCCCTGTCCGAAGCCGGGCGATCACATTATCGGAGCCGCCTGAGAAAACATAGGTTTCCGAATCCTTATCCACATCCTCTTCTTCATTCCCGGATTCGACCGGCGAACCGTTATCCACGCTTCCCTTGTCTCCGTTCACATCGCCTCTGGCGTTGATCAGGCCCAGCAGCTCTCCATCCTTCAGCTTGACCTCCATCCCGCTCTTTTCCCAGACTACGGTAGTGAAAGCTCCGTTTGAAGCGTTTGTCTCACAAGCCATCCTGTAGGCATTGGTCCCCGAAACAATATTGACTCCGCCGGCAGACACCCTGTACATGCCGCTGTCATCCTCGGAAACATTTATATTGACATAACCTGACAGGGTATCCAGCAGCGTGTTCAGCTCATCACGGTAATCATTGGCATTATTGCCGCCCAGCTCGTTAACCAGTATTTTTTTATTTAATTCGGCCACCTGGGCGGTGATGGTGTTAATTTCGCCAACCATGGATTTTATTTGCGTATCCAGGTCTTTCTGGATCTGCTCCAGCTGTTCCGAAAGCTGGTTTACCATGTCCGCCAGGCTGACGCCGTATTCTACCAGGGATTCCCTGGCGGCGATGCTCTCCGGATCCTTGGCCACCTCTTCCCATCCGCTGAAAAATTCGCTTATCAGCTGGCCGAGCCCGTTATCCGACAGTGCGTCCGTCACCGCTTCAATATCCTCAATGGTGCTCTGTGTGATCTGCCAGTAATTCAAGGTGCTGTTTTCCCTTCTATACATGTTGTCAAGGAAAATGCTTCTCATCTGCCGGACACAGGCAATATCCACACCGGTGCCGATTTGATAGCTTCCGTAATCGGCAGGACGTTTTTCCATATTGATTGCCTGCTGCCTGACATACCCCACGGTATCCACATTGGAAACGTTATGTCCGGTAACGTTCAGAGCGCGCTGACTGACCTGCAGTCCAAGCTTTGAAATGGAATGGCAGGAAAAAGTAGACATGAAATCACCTCTTTAAATTAACAAGCTCTTGAAGCATTTCATCGGCGGTGGTGATGATCCTGCTGTTTGCCTGAAAGCCCCGCTGTGTGATGATCATCGCGCTGAATTCATTGGAAAGGTCCACGTTGGACATTTCCAGGCTGCCTGCGCTTAAAAGGCCCGTTCCGCCGGAGCCGGCCGCGACTCCGTTAACGAAATCGCCGGAATTGGCGGTTGCCGCATAGTAGTTTGAGCCCGCCTTCGACAGTCCCGCCGGATTTGCGAAACCGGCAAGAGCGATCATTCCCAGAGGCTGCTGCTGCCCGTTGGAATATACTCCCATAATGATCCCGTCCGCACCTATGCTGTAGTCCTCCAGTGTGCCCGCCGGGTAACCGTCCACCAGGTCGGCTTCCACCGAGCTGTCCGCACTGCTTGCAGTTATGTCTGAAAAATCAATCTTAGCAGTGAATGGCGCAGCACCGGTGCTTGCAGCCGGAGTGAAGGTAACTTCCCCGGTGATAGGGAATGAAGTATCGCCGGTAACCAAATCTCCATCGCTTTCAAATTCGATGAATCCGCCGGCACCGGATGTGGTTGTCCCGCCGGAGCCCGGTATTTCCCAATACCAGACGCTTAACGGATTGGAAGCGTCGCCGGTATTTACATAACATTTGTAAAAATTCACCTCTACCTCATGGCTGTTGCCAAGGCTGTCGTAAACCGTCATCGTAGTGCTGTGGTGCGGCGCCACTGTCGAAGTGTCGGGCGCAGTCCCTTCTGCAGTGCCCAGGGCTTCCTCCGAAGAATCCAGGCTGCCGCTGAATGAAACATTTTCCGTTGCCTTTGCCGACACAACCCTCTTATTGTTGTTGTAATCGTCCGAGTATATGTTTATAGGCTCAACCTCCCTATCCGTATCAAACTTATACGAACCGTCATTCTGCCGGACACCGCCGTAATCCAGCCAGCCGTATACGTTCATTCCGTCTGCCGTTGCCAGGTTGCCGCTTTTGTCAAGCGTGAAATTACCGGCCCTGGTAAACATATACATTCCCGTAGTACCGCTTCTTACAATGAAAAATCCATTGCCGTCGATGCATAGATCATTTTGACTTCCCGTAGTCTCGGTACTTCCCCTGGTCATAATGGTATCTACGGATGAGACAGACAATCCCAGACCAACCTGCATGGGATTGATTCCACCTCTTCCGGTTGTTGAATCAGGGCCGGTGGCGCCTTTGAGCGTCTGGCTGAAAATATCGCTGAAGGTTACCCTTCCGGCCTTAAAACCTACCGTATTCACATTGGCTACATTGTTACCGATAACATCCATTTTCTGCTGGTGTGCCCTCAAGCCGGATACGCCTGAAAATAAGGACCTCATCATTTGAATCGCCTCCCTCTTCTATTCCGCCTGTGAAACATTGTAAATGCCGTCTACCGGAACTTTTACATTGTTCAGCGTTATGCGGATAACCTTGTTTTCCTTACTTGCGGCAGCCAGTTCGGCTGTAACGGGCACTACCTTTCCGGTTTCGTTGTCGGTAATTTTAACGCTGATTTCTTCGCCGATATGCGCAAGGAGATATTCAAGCTCATCCTGGTTTTTCTTGTAATCCTTTGACAGAATTGATTCCAGTTCTCCTTCAACGCCGTCCATCACGGCATAATCCTCATAGGCGCCCTTCGTGATTCCTCTTACCAATCCGCTGACCTGCAGTACATCCATGGTTTCCGGATCATAGACATACCCTTCGCAATTCTGCCCCAGCAGCGAGGACAGGCTGGACACATCGGACCTTTCAAAGTCGTATACGGCAGTTACATCCGCCAGCTGTACCTCCTTGCCTTCCACCATCAGTACGGTTTTTCCGTTTTGCAGCTTGACCGAATCCACCATTCCCTGGATTGCAGTGCTTTTTCCCGTTGTTGAATCCGTTATGGAAGCGGTGATCATTTTACCGGTCATACTCAAGGCCTGAATGGAAGATACTCCATTGCTGACATTGCTCATTTGTTCCAGCGCGCTGAACTGGGCAAGCTGTGAAACATATTCCGTATTGTCCATCGGCTGCAGCGGATCCTGGTACCTGAGCTGAGTGATCAGAAGATTCAGGAATTCGTTCTTTCCCAGTTCCCCGGAACTGCTTTTGCTCGTGTTATAAGAAGAATAGTTCTCACTGCCGACTCCGTTGACTCCCATATTTCTCCACTCCTTTCGTGCCTAAACACTGTCAAAATAATAACTTCCACCTTAAGTTCCTTTTATGTCCTTAGTACAATTCGTTACCGGTTAAGTTTGGCATCAACTCGCTTGTCATTGCGAGTGCAACGTAAGTGGAGCGCGGCAATCTTAATGATAATTCCGGCTAAAAGCTGAGATTGCTTCGTCGCAAGCTCCTCGCAATGACATGCTCCTATCCGGTAACTGACTTGCGTGGAACTGTACTTAGGATAACGGGCAATTGCGGAATAATTGACAAAAAATTTAGAAAAACTATGGGCATTTATGAAAAATTATGTAAGAAAAGGGCAAAAAAAATCCCCGGCAGGATTTTGCCTGCCAGGGGCATATTAGGGTGTGTATGGGGGTAAAGTGCTTACAAGCTATAGCTTACCACTTCGGGGAGGGAGGTACTCAGCATCCTGTAGCCGTATCCGTATATCGTTTCTACCCTCAGTTGAGGCATTTTGAGCCTCAATCTTCTCACCAGGTCGTCAACCGACCGGTCGGAACCGGAATGATCATCGCTCCACAGGTATCTGAGTATCTGCTCCCTTGTAAATACCCTGAGAGGATTTTTTGCAAGCAGCAATAGCATGTCCAGTTCTTTTGTGGTAAGCTTCAATATTTTGGTCCCGTTCTTTACACATCGGTCCATTTCATCGATCCTGTAATCCTCAACATGGTATATTTTGTTTTTTAGTATATTAAGGCCGTTTCCATAGGTACGTTCCAGTATCTTTCTCGTCCTTATCACAAGCTCCTTCGGCAAAAACGGCTTCCCCAGGTAATCGTCGCAGCCCATTTCCAGACCGATCACCCTGTCGCTTCCCGAATTGCGTTCGGAAATGAAAAGTACCGGAGTGGCAGGGTGTTTTTCTTTGATCTCATTCAGCAGCTGATACCCGTCCATGCCTGGAAGCCAGCTGTCCAGAACCCAGATGTGGGGGCACCGGTCCACATACCTGAAGGCTTTGTCCCCACTCAGAAAAGAAGTTATGTCCCAGCCCTCCTTCTGAAGGTACAATGAAAACATATGGTTCAATTGTCTATCATTTTCGACCAGAAATACCTGAAACAAAAAATAGCCTCCTTATCTGAAATATTTATCGGCTGGCATCCGGGTGAACATATGCGGCAAAATTGCGGCAAAACCCTTCTTTCCGCCATGCCACTCCCCCCTGCGCTTTTTATGCCGTCAATGATTTCATTTTCTGCTTTCCCGGCATATCATCATTTTATAGTAAGGCACCTTTATAAATCTCCGCAAAATTGTGGCAAAATAGCTGCAATGCAAATTCAGCTTAAAGCCGCCGTCCCCTCTGTGCACAAAAGGCTCCTTTAGCGGGCGGGAGCGATATGAATATTCTATGGGCGCATGCATAGATTTCCTGTATTTAGAAAATTATACTTATTATTACTAATACTATAGCGTAAACCTTATTAATTTAACGGCATTCATGCGTCTTTCAGAAATATCGTTAAGGCCAAAGGATAATTCGGTTATTTGCGCTGTAGTACTACGGTAAAAAATGCGAAGAGGAAGGGTTATGTTCGGACATACATGGAAAAAGCCCCGATCCGGCAGGCTGAATAAAGAAAATCAACCGGCTGAAAGCTCTGAAAAAAGCGTTTCCGAGCCTATATCCCCGCGGCTGGAAAAGAACCTTGAAGCCTTGAGAATCCGGTTGAACAGCAGCAGCGACATTGTAATAAGCCGGTTTGATTTCGGCAGTCAGAAAAAAAACAAAGGAGCGTTGGTCTATGTTGACGGAATGGTAGACAAGGACCTGCTCCAGAAAAATATTTTGCAGCCCCTGATGCTTGATTCAATTGGGTCGTCGACGAAAGACCAGGCCGGGCTGGAGGATATCGACGGCCTGGAAAGAAACCTGATTTCCATCGGCGCCAGGCTTAAAATCTGCTTGATGTCCGAGCTGCTGGACAGACTTCTGAACGGAGAAACCATACTCCTGGTGGAGGGGTCGGGGGCAGCCCTGGCAATTGATGAAAAAAAATGGGAATCCCGGGGCGTTGACGACCCGCAAACCGAGAACATTGTCCGCGGTTCGAGGGAAGGCTTTACGGAAAACCTGAAAGTCAATACGGTTTTGCTGCGCCGCAGAATCAAAGACCCGGATTTATGCTTCGAGACCATCCAGGTGGGAGCAAGGACAAAAACCGATGTTTGCATTGCCTACCTGAAGAACAAGGCAGAGCAAAAGCTGACCGACGACATAAGAAAACGGTTGAAAAGCATACATACCGACGCTATCCTGGAGTCGGGATATATCGAGCAATTGATTGAGGATTCACCCTACTCGGTTTTTTCAACCGTTGCCAATAATGAAAAACCGGACAAGGTGGCGGCAAAAATATTGGAGGGGCGTGTTGCAATCCTGACGGACGGCTCGCCCTTTGTCCTGACGGTTCCGATGCTCTTCATCGAAAGCTTCCAGGCCGCGGAGGATTATTACTCAAGGACGCTTTACTCCAGCTTTAACAGGGCTATCCGCTTTGCCTCCTATATCATAAGCATTTTGGCTCCGGCCATCTATGTGGCTTTAACCGTATTCCACCAGGAACTGATCCCTACACAGCTATTGATATCCGTGGCTGCGGGGCGTGAACCGGTGCCGTTTCCGGCTGTCCTGGAAGCCGCCCTGATGCTGCTGACCTTTGATATCCTCAGGGAAGCAGGCGTACGGCTGCCAAAGCCCGTGGGCTCGGCCGTCAGTATCGTGGGCGCCCTGGTCCTGGGACAATCCGCGGTTTCAGCCGGCCTCATCAGCCCCCTTATGATCATCGTTGTAGCTGCGACTGCTATTTCCAGCTTTGTTGTCCCATCCCAGATAGACTCATCCAAATTGCTGAGGTATATTTTTCTGGCTATTGCAGGTCTGGCGGGCGGATTCGGCATTATCATGGGGCTGCTGGTATGCCTTGTGTACCTTGCTTCCTTAAGGTCTTTCGGTACGCCCTACCTTTTTCCCATTGCCCCGTTTTCCTTCAAGGATCTGAGGGACACTTTCATAAGAGCGCCTTTGAAAAATATGGTTTCAGGAAAAAAGACAAACTACCGCTATAATGTCACCCGCCAAAGCGGCGACCGGGTTTTACCGCAGGAAAACGACAATGACGGGGGAGCTGCAAAGTCCGAATGAGGCCCCATATGATGAATCGAAACAGGAATAAGAATAGCAAAATGAGGAACAGGGATCGCCAACGGATAATAAAAACCGGCGTATGCGTTTTTTTGCTTCTTTGCCTGACCGGCTGCTGGAGCGCAAGAGAGGTAAACGACCTGGAAATCGTCATCGGCGTAGGAGTCGATAAAAGCGATATACCGGATAATATACGTTTTACCGCCCAGATCGTAAAGCCGGGTGAGATGAGGCAGCCGGCACAGGAAGGCGGAGGAGGGTCAGGCACGGCATTCTGGAATGTGCAAAGTACGGAGGCCTCTCTGTTTAATACCGTCAGGGATATAACCCATAAAACGGGCAACAGGCTTTTTCTATCCCACAGCCAGCTGGTTGTCTTCGGGAATGAAATTGCAGCCGAAGGCATCGAAAAATACATGGATTTTTTCCTAAGGACCCATGAGATGCGTCCTACGGCCCTGATCCTTATAGCCAACGGCACGGCGGAAGATATCCTCAATATAAAACCGGAAAAGGAAAAGCTGCCTGCAATGCATATCGCCAAACTCATCAATGCCTATGGGTTTACTTCGCATTTTGTAAAAATGAATCTTCAGGATTTCTCTGCACTGATGATGAGTAAGACCTCCTCTCCCATGGCACCTCTGGTTGAGATCTCCCAGGATGCCGGGAAGCGTGATTTTAGTTTTTGCGGGCTTGCGGTATTTAAAAATTTCAAAATGGTGGGAGCCCTGAACAGGGATGAGGCACGGGGGCTCCTGTGGGTGACCGGTAAGGTCAAAAGCGGGGTTATTAATGTCACCGGGCCCGGTGGGCAGGGAATGGTCGTCCTTGAAATACTGAAGGCAAAAAGCAAAGTGACGCCCCAGTTCAGGGAAGGCAAGCTGTATATGCATATCGAAGTCAAAGAGGAGGCCAGCATCACGGAACAATTGACGGAGGAAAGCCTTGTGACATTCCCTGCTCTTGAGCTCCTGCAGGAAAAGCAGGAAGAAATCATCCGCGGGGAAATCACTGCAGCATTTGAGAAATCAAAAGAACTCGGCGCCGACGTATTCGGTTTTGGCGAGCTGGTGCATAAAAAATACCGCAGCGAATGGAAGCAAATGGAGCAAGACTGGGATTCGGTGTACAAATCCATTGAGCTTTTGGTGGATGTCGAGACCCGGATCGTAAAGACAGATTTGATAACAAAGCCGGCTGTACCGGAAAAAGGGGAGGAATAGGTATGGACAAGGGTAAAATTTCCGGCCTGCAGTTGATGTTTCTTGTAGCGGGCTTTGTCCAGGGCTCCGTCCTTTTAATTTCCTTTACCACCAGCTTGACCAAACATGACACCTGGCTGGTTGTATTGTCGGGCTTTGTGCTCATTGTCCCCGTTGTGCTCTCCTATGCGCTGCTGGCCAAACGTTTTGCAGGTATAAGCCTTGTCCGCATCAATGACATTGTATTCGGCAGATATCTTGGGAAAGCTGTATCCATCTATTATATCCTCTTTTTCATGCTGACGCTGTCGTTTAATTTCCGGGATCTGGGTGACTTTTATACAACCTTTTTAATGACAGACACTCCGCTGATTTTTTTTCTGATTGTTTTCATTTCTGTCTGTGCCTATGCTGTAAGAGTAGGAATTGAAAATCTCGGCAGGGTCAGCCATTTGTTTGTTTTTACCGCCTTCTTTATTGTGATCAGCACATTTATCCTGATGCTGGATAAAATGGATTTTTCCAATATTTTACCTGTCTTTGAACTGTCGCCGAAAATTTTTTTGCAGGGTACGCATATCATCGCTTCGGTCCCTTTCGGAGAACTTGTTACCTTTCTTACCATCATGGCTGCCCTGAATGATACCAGGCACATTGTCCGGAATACATTGACGGGATTGCTTCTGGGGGCTGCAAGCCTGCTGCTGGTATCCTTAAGGAACACCTTTGTCCTGGGGAGCATGGAATCGGTATTGACGTCACCTTCCTTCCAGGCGGCACGTCTGATCGATTTAGGGACGGTATTGACAAGGATGGACCTGCTGGTTGGAATAGGGCAGACAATGATGCAATTTTTAAAGTGCTGCCTTTTTTATTATGCCATCGCCGTCTCAATTTCACAGCTTCTCCGTTTGCGGTCCTATCTTCCGATGATACTGCCTATTGGCGGTATTGAAGCGGTTTTGGCCGTCATTGTGTTTCAATCTTCGGTGGAGCACAACCTGATTACCATCAGCGCCGGCATCATTTACTCAATTCCGGTAATCTATATTTTGCCCCCGCTGACCTTGTTGATTGCCGGCTTGCGTAAACTTCCCCGGCCAAATGAGGTGAAGCAATGATTATCCTGCTGGCGATTTATGCATTGATTGCGGCGGCCGAGGCGCCGGTCCTGGTTAGGGGCAAGCAATGGAGAGAGCTTGCTGCCTTTATCGTCTTCTTCCTTATCTCCTTTTCCCTCGGTTCGCTTTACGTCCTGGATATACCAATCCCAAGCCCGATAAAAGCCATCGCATACCTGCTGGAGGATGTCATGCATTTAAAGTATTGACATTGGCCGGGAACGGTCACTATTCAAATTTAGTATAACGCTTATACCGGGGCTGACAGCTTTTTTAATCGGAAACCCGCCACCCTGGTGGGGGCTGCTGGCGTTATTCAAATCTCAGCGCTTCAATGGGATTTAAGTTGGATGCCTTCACCGCAGGGAACATACCGAAAACAACGCCTACAAATAACGATATCCCAAAAGATACGGATATCCATGTAGCGGAGTATACTTCCGGCACGATACCAAACCCGCCCAGAATGAATTTTATGACAAGCACTCCGAGAACGACGCCCAGTACCCCTCCAAATCCAGTTACCATTACTGCCTCGATCAAAAATTGCACCAGGATATTTCTCCTTTTTGCCCCGATCGCTTTTCGGATCCCTATCTCCCTGGTTCTTTCCGTGACGGAGACAAGCATGATGTTCATAATGCCTATACCTCCCACAGCCAGTGAAATAGCCGCTATGCCTCCCAGCATGGCCATCATGGTTCCGGTGACCTCATTGAGCGTATCCAGCATGTCCTGGGAGTTCATCACCCTGTAAAGATCCTCATCCTTCAATATGCTGAACAAAAATGCCTCAAGCTTTTCCATGGCTGCATTCACATCCTCCGGTGTTACCGTTTTCAGTGAAAAATTGCGTATGGTATTGTTCCAGCCTATTCTCTGCGCAACTGTTACAGGTACGATGACATAATCGTCCTCCGAACTGGTTTCACCGGATTCTTTTTCCGTAAGGACGCCCACCACCTTGAACAGGGTACCGTTTATTTTAATTTTTTCCCCTACCGGATTCATCCCTGAAAACAGCTTGTTTACCACCGCGGTCCCGATCACTGCTACCCTTTCCCTGTTGCTGACATCGTTGTCTATAATGAATCTCCCCGAAGTAACATGCCTGTCGTTAATTTCTTCATATTCCGGCGAGGTACCCAGCATGGTGGTTGTCTTCATGCTGGTTGATCCATATTTTACCGTAACCGAATTTGTTGTAATGGAAGGGGCAATGGCGCTGATCAGATTGCTGTTTTCTTTTGAAAATGACTTTAATTGATCATATTCAACTTTTCTGTTGCTCCCTCTGCCGGTGATGGATATCTGTACAAGGTTTGTCCCCATTTCCGATATCTGGTCGGTAATATTCTTTGTCGTTCCCTGAGCATAGGCCACTGCCGCGATAACCGCTCCGACGCCTATAATGACCCCCAGCATGGTAAGGAAGGACCTTCCTTTTTTGCTCAATATACTGGTAATAGCCATTTTATAAGCTTCAAAAAAACCCATCAGCCCACCTCCCTGTCTTCTTCGATTTCTCCGTCGCTGATCCTGATTACGCGCTTTGCCTGCATTGCAATGCTGTTATCATGGGTGATGAGGATGATCGTGTTGCCATCCTCATTGAGCTTCTGCATGATCTTCATGATTTCAGCCCCGGATTTTGAATCAAGGTTTCCCGTGGGCTCATCCGCCAGGATGATCGGAGGCCTGGTTACAAGGGCGCGTGCGATGGCCACCCTCTGCTGCTGTCCTCCCGACAATTCGTTGGGCGTATGGTATATGCGCTCTCCAAGGCCGACCGCTTCCAGTGCTTCCGCTGCACGCCTGTGCCTTTCTCTCTGGCTGGTTCCCTGATATACAAGAGGCAATGCAACATTATCCAGGGCAGTAATCTTTTTCAAAAGGTTGAAGCCTTGAAATATAAAGCCTAGCCTGGTGTTTCTGATTTCCGCCAGCTGGTTGTCGTTCATTGCTTCAATTTCCTTCCCATCCAGGGTATAGCTGCCGGAAGTCGGTATGTCCAGGCATCCCAGGATATTCATCAACGTGGACTTGCCCGACCCCGACGGACCTACGATTGCCGCAAATTCGTGCTTCATTATATTCAAGGATACGCCGTTCAACGCATTGACGGCATTATCCCCCATATAGTAGGTCTTGTATATATCTTGTATTTCAATCATTCCCGTGCCTCCAGCTTATGTATTTCATTTTAAAATCCCGGGCCTCCGCCTCCGCCGGGCATTCCACCGCCCTGCATTCCGCCGCCCTGCATTCCGCCGCCCTGCTGCATCCCACGCATGTTCTGCTGTTGGCTTTCAGATTCGGAATCCGTGCCAGCCTCCGGCAGGACTACCACCTGGCCTTCCGTCAAACCGCTCAGAATTTCTGTATAGGTGTCGTTGCTTATCCCTGTTTCTACTTCGGTCAATACTGCTCCCGTATAATATGGGTCGCTGTTTCCAAAAGGCATGCTTCCCTTATTTGCAGAGAAATTTTCATTGTTGCCCTGTTGGGGCTGCTGTCCGTTGAAGGCTGAGCTTTCCCCCGGATTCCCCCCGCCGCTGCTGTTATCCTGCTGTGGCCTCTGATTTTCGCCTTCGCCTGTAACACTACCGGCCGCAGGCGCACCTTCATCATTTCCCTGTCCCTGCGGCGGACCGTTCCGGCTCTGACCCTCGCCGGATGCATCCGCTCCGCGCCCGAAATTTTGGCCGTCCTGCCGGCCGGTGGCTTCTCCCTTTACATAGACATAGGTTGAATCCCCCCTGGTTACAATAGCCTCAACAGGCACTCTCAGAATGTCGCTCTTTGAGCTGATAATAATCTCTCCGTTGACGTTCATGCCTGTTTTCAGCTTGTCGGATTTTTCAAGGGTGATGGTAACAGGGTACGTGGTAACGCCGTTGGAACTTGTGCCTTCCATGGATACTTCACTAACCGTGCCCTTCAGAGAATTTTTCAGGGTATCGGGCACCGCATCGGCTGTGACACTGACTTCCTGTCCGACTTCGATATCCGAGACGTCCAACTCATCAATATTGATCTCAAATTTCAGCGAATCCATATCTGCCACCACAGCCAGCTTGCTTCCTGCGGAAACCGTATCTCCGATGGACGCGCTCTGGCTGATGACGGTACCGTTGCAGGGAGCGGCCAGCTTGTAATACTCCAGCGCCTTCTCCTTAATGACTAATTGTGATTTAAGGTTATCCAGCTTCAACTGGGCGGTGTTCAGGTTCAAGCTCAACGAATCATTTTCCAGTACTGTCAAAACATCCTCCGCATTCACAAACTGGTTCTTTTTTACATTGATACTTTTCACCCTTCCGCCGGTGTCATTTTTAACAATTTTCGTATTGATAAACTCTGTTTTTGCATAGTCAAGGCTGGTATAAGTCGTCGAACCCACCTCCACCCTTGCGCTGGCAACCATTCCTTCGGTAAAGGCGCCCTGATTGTCCATGGTTATCTCAACATCGTAGACCATCGCTCCGTCGTTTGCATACGCCTTATTGCTGACATAAGTAACCTCGCCTTCAAAGGAACTCATAAACTCCTGCATGATCACCGCAGCTTTATGCCCGACAGAGATATCCGGTATCTCGCTGCCTCCGAACTGAAAGAGAATCTTTACCTTCGACGTATCTGTAATTGTCATTATGCTTGCCCCGCCGCCCACATTGCCGTCGACATCCGCGTTTATTTCGGTCACCTTGCCGCTTATCGGCGCCTTTACCGTAAGAGACGCAATGCTCTGGCGTATATCGTCAAGGGACAATTCCGTCTGTCCGATGTCGTTTTTCATATCTTCAATGTCCAGCAGCGCTTCGGTATCATCCAGTTCAAACATCACATCACCTGTTTTTACGATGTCGCCGACTTTAAAGTTAATGGATTCAACGGTTGATACCACCTTCGGGGAAACCTCCCGCCGGGTGGAGGATTGCACCGCTCCCGAGCCCTCAATGGATTTTTCTATAGATCCCTTATCTACAAACGCAGTCCGCTGCTGTATTATAGCCTCTTGAGCAAATACCCCGATTTTTTTCACATACATATAGGATGCAGCTCCGGCAGCAGCCACGATCAAAACGACTATACCAATCACGACCGGTTTTACTTTTGATTTTTTTCCGGCTTTTTTTGCGTTTTTCTCTCCCACGTTTTCTACCTCCGATCATTTTATTTTCTTCCTGGCATACCATAATTTTATAGTAAGGAGTCTTTATAAATCCCCGCAAAATTGTGGCAAAATGGATGGAAAATTATCCATATCTATGGATCCGGTGCATTCTTTAGCGGAATATCGTAAAAAAAAGACTTGCAAATATGCAAGCCCCGGGAATATACTGAATTCTATCAGATTTTAACGTCCAATTTTTGAATGCCGGCAGTTTTTTTGGTTGCTGCCGTGCTGCTCTGCTTTTGTGTTTGGGTTTGCTTATTCCTTTCCGCCCTTATTTGCTGAATCTTTGCTTCAATTTGCTGTATCTGAAGCTGCAGCTGTGCGGACTTCGCTTCCTTTGTTTCAGCATCCTCCTTACTCTGTCCCACGCTCTGCAGCTCTTTTTGGAGAGCGGACTTCTGCTTTTCCAGCCGGGTGATTTCATCACTGCTGCTGCTCGCCGTGGAATTTGAACTGGTTGTCGATGAGGAAACCGACGAAATGTTCAATTTAATCCCTTCTTCCTTTAAGCTTTTTTGAAGCCGCAGGTTTATTTCCGTCTTCTTTGCGTTGGAGAAGCCTTTAGCCGCATCGGACGAAGTCCTGCATACCTCCTGCAATATTTATCGGCGTAAAATGCGGAATGAATTGTGGCAACAATGCGGCAATTTTAAAAGCAGGGACGTTTTTATTTATTTTGCAGCTTTTCATGATAAAATAAAGAATAGAGGGGATGATGAAAATTAAAAGGAACACCATCAAATGGAGGATTTTCAAATATAATCTGATCGTTATCGTTGTCCTGATTGCGCTCAGTACAATCGTATCCAATATCGCCATGCGGTTTTACATGGAAAACGAAACCAGAAAACAGCTGGCCCTGATTGCCTCCGGCGCCGAAGCCACGGCCTTAAGGCGCGGTCCCGACTTTTTTCCGCAGCAGGAAAGGCTCCAGCCTCCGCGCGAAATGAAAGAAATCGGCAGGAATCAACGGTCTGAAAATGAATTCCTCCGGTTTTACTTTGAACTGGACCGCTCTTTAAGGGAACCGCTGTCTGTCCTGAATGCCGATTATATTTTGCTGGACAGCAAAAAAAATGCAATTAATTTTTTACCGGACGAATTTAAAACGTCGGAGGAGCTTAACGAAAAAATCATCAATGCCGCCGGCAAAACAGAAGATTTGTCTGATACAACCTACTTGAATCTGAAGCTTTCCGGCACGGATTACATTGTTATTGTAAAAGATGTGTCCCACAAGAATTCCTTTGATCTCAGCCGGATCATCATTTATTCCAGCCTTGAAAAAATCAACCAGCTGCAAACCGGCATAAACGTTATCCTGTTCATCATCCTTGCCCTTTCTTCGATGATCGCCGCCTTGATTTCATCCCTGGCCGCAAAAAAAATATCCGCCCCGTTTTCCGCATTGAACGACCATATCGGCGCTATCGCCGAACGCAACTTCGGCGCCAAGATACTACTTTCGGTAGACGATGAAATGCAGGATCTGGTAAGCAACATCAATGTTATGTCCGACAAATTGGAATCTTATGACAAAGCACAGAAAACCTTCCTGCAAAACGCCTCTCATGAATTCAGAACGCCCCTTATGTCCATACAAAGCTACGCGGAAGGGATAAAATACGGCGTGGTGGAGAATACCGAAGCAGCTGAAATCATCATCGACGAGACAAAGCGCATGACCCGGATGGTGGAAGACCTGCTCTATCTGTCCCGGCTGGATACCATTGAGGAAGATTACCGCCTGGAACCGGTCAATCTCAACGATATTCTCCAAACCTGCGTGGAAAGGATGAAAGGCATTGCATCCAAGGAGAATATCGAAATCACCGCCCAATTACCTGAAGAAACGGCAAATATTCATGCGGACGAAGAAATGCTGACCCGCGCAATCACCAATATTATCGGCAATTGCATAAGGTATGCCCGGACTGCAGTAAAAATCACATGTGCCATTAACCCGGAAGACAACAAAATTGAAATCGCAATCTCGGATGACGGCCCCGGCTTCGATTGCGAAGAACTCCCCGTAGTTTTCCAGCGGTTCTATAAAGGAAAGAAAGGCAATTCCGGCCTCGGGCTTGCCATTTCCAAAGCTGTTGTGGAAAAACACGGCGGATCCATTTCCGCCGGAAATACCGGCAAAGGGGCATTATTCATTTTCGTTCTTCCCATAAAGCCCCAAAGCATGAGTCCGGAGCACTGAAAATATTCCTCCGCTTTTTTCTGCAACCGGGCGGCTCTTGTTTACCGCCCAGCTGCCTGTTGTTTTGCAAATAATCACCGGCACCCCGCCCCTGTCACCCCGGAATCCATGAGATGACATATTCGTATTCCTCAGGAACCTGGCGGATACCCGGTTCAGCATTTCCCCATCTGCCTTTTTGTCCCATTTCCCTTGCGGTTGCCTCAAAATGAAGCATGGCAATACCTATATCGAGTTTTTGTATGTCATAGCCTAATGCACGGTTGTAGAATGGTGCATGCTTAAGATAAAAATGAAGATTTCCGCCGGAATATAAAATCCGCCAAGGCTGTTTGTTGGATGCCGAAGGCGCAAGCCTCACCATTTCCAGGGGCATAGCATATTGTCCTGCACTGCTTTCACCCAGCGGGCTCTGGAAATTGTCCATGAAAAACAGTTCACTCCATGCCTTTCTTTTCCTGCTTCCGGCGGTAGACCGCATGACGGAATCCAGCAAGCTTCTTTTTTCCCCGGGTATCCCTACAGGCACTGCAACCGGTACCAGCTCATCCTTTCCCGCTCCCAGCGCCTTGAAAAAGCTGCTTCTGCTGAAGGTACCGGCCAGCCAGCAAGTTCCAAGGCCAAGGCCGGTAAGGTAGAGGATCAGTTCTTCCATCTGGTATCCCAGCTGTTCCATGCCATAGGGCTTTTTTTCAACAGCCGCCGTTATAAAGGAAGAGGCCCCCTTAATGACGCCATATGTACCCAATTTCAGATTTTCCTCTTCTTTGGTTTCACCCCTGTCCAGAAGCTTGAATCTGACCTTAACCTGGAAAGGTCCCGACAGCTTGCCGAAATAATCCGTTATCCCTGTTTTCATTTCCTCCGGCAGAGGCTTTTCTTCATAAGTCCTGACGGAAATTCTTTTCTTTATTAATTCTGTAACCGGCTGTGAAAAACCTGGCTTCATACTTTTTTCCATACCATCCATCCTTTACTTCGATCACCGCTGCACATCTTTTTTCTTCGTCACCGAATATCCGAAATAGCCGAGAGACTGGCCAAGGGTCCAGTAATGCCCATGGGAATAGCAGATCAGACCTGCCTTGTCGATGTGCAGCTTGCCCTTATCGTCCAGCAGGCTTTCCTCCACATCCACGGCAACGATCTCGGCAATAAACATGTCATGGGACCCAAGCTCCAGGCGGTTACGCACAATACACTCCAGAGACACAGGCGATTCCTTGATGGTCGGGACCTCCACAAAGGAAGCCTTTTCTGGAGTAAGACCTGTTGCTGCAAATTTATCGGTATCGCGTCCCGATTTCACTCCGCAGAAATCGGTGGCAAATGCCAGCTTCTCCGTAGCCAGATTGACGACAAACATACCTTTGTCCATGATCAATCCATGGGAATATCTTTCCTTGCGTACCGAGATAGAGAGCATCGGCGGCTCCGAATTTATGGTACCTGCCCATGCAAGGGTTATTATATTGGGCTTTCCGGCGCTGTCCGCGCACGTAACCATGACGGCGGGTACCGGATTCAGCAGGGTTGACGGTTTCCAAACCTGTTTTGGCATGACACATTCCTCCTTATACTATATCTTATCAACAGTTTACGCTTCATATTCCTTATATTTCTTTTCCGCTACCGCAAAAAGCAGCAGCATTGAAAGCACTCCCAGCACCAGCGAGACAAGGCCGATGCCTGCAAACACCATCCATTCGGCGGCCTGAACCACAGCTAAAACAATGGCGGCGCCTGCCAGCAGCAGCATCACCAATACCGACAGCAGCATGCCCAAACCGCCGTTCATATTCTGCTTCATCGCCTCCTGCTCGCTGTTCCATGAAAGCTTGGGGTGGAATACATCCAGCAGCAGGTTTAAAGCAACCAGCGGAACGGAACCCAGGAGCGCCAGAAGGATGATCACAAGAAGCCTGAGAAGGGACAACCTGATGAAAAATCCCAGAACCAGAGCGGTGGTCAGTATTCCAAGAACAGAAACCATAAAGCTTTGAGTGAATTTGGCCATTACCTGCTCCCTGGTGGAAACCGGAATCATTTTCAGGATCCACAGGGTTTTGCCTTCCCTTGATATGGAAGTGGACGCCACCAGGTTCATTCCTGAAGTGAACAGCATCACTGCCAGTCCTCCCAGGGCTACGTAAAGAGCATAGGCAGGTTCGCCGATCGCCTTGCTTATTTCCATGGATTCGCTAGAACCCTGGGCAAACAACAGGACGAGCAGCATAAAAGGACCGATAAACGCCCCCGTGAGCCCGTTGATAACATATACGGGAGTTCTCAGCAACAGCTTCCATTCTCTTTTGATAATCGCCGACACAGGACTTGACACCTTTTGATAAAGCAATTCCGCTTCCCTGGCTGTGGGAACTTTCCTTTTGCGCGATACTTCCTGGCCGGCAAGGAGCGCTTTGTAAAATACCAGGTTGCCCAGCCACAGCAAGGCTGCAAAAAGCAGCAGCGATACCCCTATAAACAGTGCAAAGTAGCCAAACCCCAAAAGCCCGTTATCGGCGAGCCCGCGGGTAGCCCATATGCTGGGCGGGAACCTTCTGCCTATTTCCCGGATCATGCCCATGTTACTTTCCAACAGGTTCTGGAAATAATCCTGACCGGCTGTTTTAGGTATCCTCTGAACAAAGAAGTTGACGCCCAGGGCGAGAAGCACCCCCGCAAAACCGCCGATAATGGCAAACAGGTCTTTATTCCTTTTGAGGTTTACCACACGCATCAGCAGCATAATAAATACCGCCCCCAGTATAAGAGGCATGACCGGCGCAGCAAGAATCAGCAGAAAGCCTTTCAACCAGTAAAACAACCCCTGGCCGGTTCCAATCCCGTAAATAAACAAAGGCGGCAGCAATATGGGAAGAACAGTGATGTACTCATTCACCATCACCACCAGAAACTTGCTTCCTACAACTTCATATGGCTTTAAAGGTAACGGGACCAATGTCTCAATGTCATGGGAGAAATAAAAGTTGCCGATGATATAAAACATACCGAAAAACAGCACAACCATCTGGGAAAGCATAAAAGTAATGGTCAGGACGATTTCAGGCTGGTTCAGAGCGACTCCTACTGCAAATATGCCTGTCATCCCCAGGACATAAAACGCCAGCAAGGGACCGACACCCAGCAGGATAGCCACCCCAATCAGTATGGGCTCCCATCTTTTTTTCTTTTCCTTGGTAAAGCGGTATTTCAGTGCGGAAATACCAAAGTTCATATTAAGCTGGGTTTTCACCAGAGAAAGCATTCTATTCATTTTCCGTCAACTCCAGGAATATATTTTCGAGGGAATCCTTTTTATCCCCCTGCCTGAGCTCGTCCATCGTTCCTATGGCTATCAGCCTGCCCTTATGGATGATCCCGATCCGGTCGCAGAGCTTTTCCGCTACTTCCAGGATATGCGTGGAAAAGAAAACCGTATTGCCTTTGTCGCAGTGCTCTCTCATTTGCTCCTTCAAGAGATGCGCGGATTTCGGATCCAGCCCCACCATAGGCTCATCCAGAATCCATACTGCGGGATTGTGTATCAGCGCACCGGTAAGGGCTATTTTTTGCTTCATGCCGTGAGAATAGCTTTTGATCAGGTCAGAAGCCGCGTCCTTCAAATCAAACATGCCGAGGTAGTGTGAAATCCTTTCCTTTCGGACATCGGCCGGCACCTGGTAGACATCCGCCATAAAATTAAGATACTCCGTGCCTGATAAACGGTCATATAGGTTTGGGTTATCGGGGACATACCCGATGCTGCTTTTTGCCTCCATGGGTTTTTGCCTGTTGTCAAAGCCATTGATGCTGATGCTTCCGCTGTCAGGATTCAAAAGGCCTACAACCATTTTAATGGTGGTGGTCTTACCGGCGCCGTTGGGTCCGAGAAAGCCGAAGATCTCACCCTTTTGCACCGTCAGGTTCAAATTGTCCACAGCCTTGATGTTTCCCTTGTTATAGCTTTTGGATATGTTTTTGATCTCGATCATATGGAACCTCTTCTCCCTATATTTACATTGCTAAAGAATTATACGGATGAAAACAAAAAAAGTTCACGGTATTCCGTATCCCCAGCAAAATCCACCATACCTTTTCATCAATTCCTTGCATGCCGGAATATCCGCATTTGCCCAATCAAGCTCCCCAAGCCTGTCAATTTCAATCCACTTAAGCTGGGAATGTTCTCTGGGCACAGGCTCTCCCTCAATGATGCAGGCTTCGTACACATGCAACAGGATCCGTCTGTCCTCATCCTCATCCATTCCATCCGCCAGGAAGCTGCCAACGGATATCCTGATTCCCAGTTCCTCAAGAATTTCTCTTTTAAGGGCCTCCCCATGGGACTCTCCCGCTTCCACCTTACCGCCTGCAAACTCCCATTTCAAGGGCGGCTGCATGGCCATCGAACGCTTTGCGGCAAGTACGGCGCACCCTTTAAGAATCGCCGCGCCAACCACATGGACTTCTTTCATACAAAGCCTCCTATCACCCATTGCCCTCTTTATTATTCCAAATATTTATGATCTATATGACGAAAACTTCCAACTTTTCAGACGATATAAGCCCCGGCCCTCTCAGCCCGGTATTCCAGGATTTTATTCGATATTAATATACGACGTCCCATTGATGGTGAATTGCTTCCCTTCCAGGATCGTGCTCTCCGTCTCGTATTTATCCTGAATGAAATTCTTTGCCAGCGCCATATACTTTGTCAACACATCGCCCACGCCAATGCTGGACTGGACACTTTTGCCCAGGATCCTGAACATCTCGGGGACCTTGTCCACCTTTTTGATGGTCCCGTTCTGTTTAATGAAAGCCTTTAAAAAATTAATCTGGTTTTGCTTCCGGCCGATGTCGCCGATTTGGAGCTCCGACCCGTCCTCCTTCCAGCCCTGCCGGAATCTCACAAAGCCTTCCGCCTGGCTGCCGTCCAGCCGCTGCACCCCTTTTTCCAGATGGATGTACAGGTCCTGGGTAGGATCCTCATAATTCATCGCATACGGAACATTGATCTCGACACCGCCGAAAAGATCGACAAGCTTTATAAAGCCTGCGGTATTGATCTTTACATAATCATCAACTTCGACACCGAATTTTTCTTCAATGACGGCAGCCAGGAAACTGGCGGATTGTGCGGAAAATTTTCCGTCATATTTGATCAAGGTTCCGATGTGGTGGGCGTAGTTTATCTTGAAAATACCGGCCAGCCTCAGCTTTCCGGCCTTATCAAGCGCTTCGCGGATCTCGGGGCTATAGTCGATATATGTGTCCCTGGGGATCATGATAAACTTCATGGTTCCTTTGTTTTTGCTAATGCTAACGATGCCAACCGTATCGTAAAGATGGGACACCTTGTCCTCACCCAGAATGAGCAAATTTGTAGAGCCTTCCTCGACCAGCTTTTCACTGTAGATTTTTCCGGCGGTCAGCCTTGTATTCTCGGGATCTGCAATTAAAGGAGGGGAATCCTTGTCCCGATTGACTTCAGCATCCCCGTTCCCACCGTCTTCACCATATTCATCCACATCCGATGTATTTTCCGCATGTACTTCTCCGGCATCTGTTTTTCCCTGGAAGATAACGGCTGCATAATAGCCTGAAAACACCAGCACGATTGTAAAAATTGCTATTATTACCGCCCACTTCATTGATCTGTCTGTAAATTTCATCGTAAACTCCGCCATACCGTTTATTATGTGAACCCATACCCCACATCATTATACTATATAATGGAAAGAAATGAAATTCGTTAACAAAAAATTAATGCGACGGCATGCGACAGACAAGACCCGTGCCCTGTCGCACTGTCGCAAAATAAAACAGCCCGCTATAGAATCAGGTCTACAGGGGCTGCCTTTTATCTTGTTCCGCTTGCTCTATTTCTCCGGGTAGTTTTCCCTCTGAATGTAGTGGGTGTGCAGAAGCTCATGGGCCTTGTGGCTGCCGGGGTGATCAAAGTACTCCTCGTACAGCTTCATCATCTTTTTGTTTTCGTGGGACTTCCTGACGGGGAGATTCTTATCCTCCTCATAGATCGCCTTTGCCCTTTCCGCACGAAGGTCAATCCAGCTTCTCACCTGGGACGGCTGAATCGGCTGTCCGCCGCCGTTTACACAGCCGCCGGGACATGCCATGACCTCCACGAAATGATAGTCGGCTTCGCCCTTTTTGATCTTGTCAAGAAGCTTCCTTGCATTCCCGGTACCATGGGCAACAGCTGCCTTGATTTTCATTCCGCCCGCTTCCACGGTAGCTTCCTTTATGCCATCCACACCTCTTACGGCGGTATATTCGAAGTTATCCAGGGACTTTCCTTCCAAAAGATCCGCAACAGTCCTGAGAGCCGCTTCCATGACTCCGCCCGTAGCTCCGAAGATTACCGCAGCGCCTGAGGCTTCACCCATGGGATCGTCAAAATGCCTTTCGGGCAGTTCGGTGAAGTCAATCCCCGCTTCCCGGATCATTCTGGCCAATTCCCTGGTGGTCAGTACAACATCCACATCGGGATAACCGCTAGAAGCCAGTTCAGGCCTTTGTGCCTCGAATTTCTTCGCCGTGCAGGGCATGATGGAAACCACGTATATCTTCGCCGGGTCGATTCCCGTCTTCTCCGCATAATAGGATTTCAAAACTGCGCCGAACATCTCATGGGGCGACTTGCAGGTGGAGAGGTTGTCAAGGAACTCCGGATAGTTGTGTTCGCAGAATTTGATCCATCCCGGGCTGCAGGAAGTGATCAGCGGCAGTTTTCCGCCGTTCTTTATCCTGTTGAGCAGCTCTGTGCCCTCTTCCATAATGGTCAGGTCCGCCGCGGTATCGGTATCGAATATTTTTGCAAAACCGAGGCGCCTCAGGGCGGCAATCATATTGCTGGTGACCCTGGAGCCGATGGGCATGCCGAATTCCTCGCCAAGCGCCACCCTTACCGCCGGGGCTGTCTGGACCACTACATGGAGGTCTTTGTTGGCAAGGGCCGCCCATACTTTATCGGTATCATCCTTCTCTCTCAATGCTCCCACAGGACATACGGTTATACACTGTCCGCAGTTGATGCAGGGCACTTCGTTCAAGGTCTCGTTAAACGCGGACCCGACAATTGTATTAAAGCCTCTTTCATTGGTGTCAATGACGGCAACCGTCTGGATGTTTTTGCACATATTGACACAACGCCTGCAAAGCACACATTTGTTGGGGTCCCTGACAATGGAAGGCGAATAGTCGTCCAGCGGATGCTTCGGAGCATCGCCTTCAAACCGGATATCTTTGATGTTCAATTCCTCGGAGAGCTTCTGCAGCTCGCAGTTCCTGCTTCTTACACAGGTAAGGCACTTTTTGTCATGATTCGAAAGGATCAGCTCCAGCGTTACCTTCCTTGCCTCTCTTACCACGGGCGTTTGCGTATAAATTTCAAGCCCCTCGGAAACAGGATACACACAGGCCGCCTGGAGGCTCCTTGCGCCTTTGATTTCAACCACGCACATCCTGCAGGCTCCGATTTCGTTGATATCCTTCAGGAAGCACAGCGTCGGTATGGCGATGTTGGCAAGTCTCGCAGCCTGCAAAACCGTATAGTCCCTGGGAACCTGGATCTTTCTTGTATCTATCGTAATATTTACCATTTCCATGATTTCATCTCCTTACACGTTCTTGAATATCGCTTTGAATGGACATTTTTCCATGCAAGTACCGCATTTAATGCACTTTTCCTGATCGATCACATAGGGCGTCTTCTTTTCACCGCTTATGCAGTTAACCGGACAGTTCCTTGCGCAAATGCCGCAGCTTTTGCAAAGGTCGGCATGGATGACATAACTCATCATGGACTTGCAGACGCCAGCAGGACATTTTTTATCCCTGACATGGGCTTCATATTCGTCCCTGAAATACCTCAAGGTGCTCAAAACCGGCTGTGGAGCCGACTGGCCCAGTCCGCACAGCGCTGCCGCCTTGATGTTCTTTGCGAGAACCTCCAGCTTGTCGATATCTTCCGGCTCGCCCTTGCCTCCGGTGATCCTCTCAAGAATCTCCAGCATCCTCTTGGTTCCGATACGGCACGGCGGACATTTTCCGCAGGATTCATCCACCGTAAAGTCAAGGAAGTATCTTGCGATATCAACCATACAGGTATCCTCATCCATGACGATCAAACCGCCGGAGCCCATCATGGAGCCAAGACCCACCAGCGTGTCATAATCGATTTTGACATCAATATGGCTGGCAGGTATACATCCGCCTGAAGGTCCGCCGGTCTGGGCGGCTTTGAATTTCTTGCCGTTTGGGATACCGCCGCCGATGTCGTAAATAACCTCCCTCAACGTAGTGCCTATGGGAATTTCAACAAGGCCGGTATTGTTTATCTTGCCGCCTACGGCAAACACCTTCGTTCCTTTGCTCTTCTCGGAGCCAATGCTGGAAAACCATTCGGGGCCCCGGTTGAAGATCACCGGAATATTGGCGTAGGTCTCAACATTGTTCAGCAGGGTAGGCTTCTGCCACAAGCCTTTGACAGCCGGAAACGGCGGCTTTGGCTTGGGTTCGCCCCTCTTTCCTTCAATGGAGGTCATGAGAGCCATTTCTTCGCCGCAAACAAACGCGCCGGCGCCAAGTCTCAGCTCCAGATCAAAGCTGAAATCGGTCCCAAAAATATTTTTACCCAACAGTCCATATTCTTTCGCTTGTTTAACAGCAATATTCAATCTTTTCACTGCAATGGGATACTCTGCTCTGACATAGATGTAGCCCTGGTTCGATCCCACTGCATAACCCGCAATAGCCATCGCCTCCAGGATCGAGTGCGGATCGCCCTCCAGTATGCTTCGGTCCATGAACGCTCCGGGATCGCCTTCGTCCGCATTGCAACAGACATATTTCTGATCCCCTTTTGCCCTGGCCGTAAATTCCCATTTCAAGCCGGTAGGGAAACCGGCGCCGCCTCTTCCCTTTAAGCCGGACTTTTTCACGACATCGATAACCTGCTCAGGCGTCATTTCCGTCAACACCTTTGGCAGGGCCTTATAGCCGTCATAGGCGATATATTCGTCAATATTCTCGGGATTGATTACACCGCAGTTCCGCAGTGCCACCCTTAACTGCCTTTTGAAAAAGTCTACATTGTCCAGGGACTTCACGGTGTCTTCTGCTTCCTTGTCCCCGGCAAGGAGCCTTTTTACAATCCTTCCCTTTATCAGGTGCTCTTCAACAATCTCTTTCACGTCTTCAGGCCTTACCATGGTATACATGGCGCCTTCAGGATATACAACAATAATCGGACCCTCGGCGCATAGCCCGAAGCATCCGGTAGTAACCATTTTTATTTCCTTGTCCAGTTTGTTTTTCTTTAACAGTACTTCAAATTCCTTTTTGATTTCTTCGGACCTGGAGGAAGTACACCCTGTTCCCCCGCAAACGAGTACATGTGCCCTAAAGAATTCCATTCTGCTATCCCCCCTAAATTCGTTGCGTTATTTCTTGCCTATCCCCTTGCCTGAAACCCGGCCGTCCAAAAGGTGTGCCTACTCCGCAGCGCCAATTGTAAAATCGGTACATACTCTGCCGTTGACCAGATGTTCCATGACAATCCGTGAAGCTTTTTCAGGCGTCATTTTTACATAGGTCACCTTGCTGCCGTCGGTATCAAATATTTCCACAATCGGCTCCAACCTGCACACACCGATGCAGCCTGTCATTGTGACGTTTACGTCGCTTAAATTCCTCTTTTTCAACTCTTCAACAAACGCATTCATTACAGGCCTGGCCCCGGCGGCAATTCCGCAGGTTGCCATTCCTACCACCACGCGCCTGCCCGTTTTGTTGGTTCTCAGCTTAATTTCATCCAGGGTTTTCTTTCTTATTTCTTCCAGTTCCGCTATCGATTTCATCCAATACACCTCCAAATATCGCTGTAATGCCCTCTTTCACATATTCGCCGATCCACGTCAGCACTTCATATTCCACAATGGGAACTTCCCCAAGTCTTTCTTTTATTTCCTCCGTATCCAGCTTAAACGCTTCGCCGTCTCCTTCCAGTCTGAGCTTCAGGTTTGTTTCCGGATTTGCCAGAATCACGCCGGTAACCGTTTCCGCTATATCTCCCAGCGGAGGCCGGTCGATGTTGCGGATATCAAAGGTAGCTGTAACCGTTGTGCCCTCTCCTTTTCGGGAATCAATCCGCAATCCCCCCGAGGCCCTTTCGGCCGCCGCTTTTAACAGGGGGATCCCCAAACCTATTTTTCTTGTCTTTCTGGTGGTAGTGAAAGGATCCACCACCCTTTCCAGCAATTCCCTGTCCATTCCGCATCCATTGTCCCTGACGGACATCACCAGTATCCCGGCTTCAGCCTGAAGTCTTGCTTCTATGCGCCCGGCCCCGGCCGTAATGGAATTTTGCAATATATCCATCAAATGAAGGGATAAATCTCTCAAAGCATCACTTCCCGCACCTTTACAGATCTCTGTATTTCTCCAGTATCCCTTCCACTTCATCCGGCGTAAGCCTTCCGTAAACATCGTCATTGATCATCATAACCGGCGCCAATCCACATGCGCCAATGCATCTGCATGCATCAAGGGAGAATTTGCCGTCCTCCGTACAATCCCCCACATGGATCCCCAATTTCTCCTGCAGCTTGTCCAGAATACCGCTGGCGCCTTTGACATAGCATGCCGTCCCCATACAAATGCTGATTTTGTACTTGCCCTTGGGTTTGAGAGAGAACTGGGTATAAAATGTAACCACTCCATATATTTCGGTAAGGGGTATATCCAGACCTTCGGAAATCTGTTTCTGGACGCTCATGGGAAGGTAACCGTATAGCTCCTGGGCTTCATGCAGCACGGGTATCAGGGCTCCCCTTGTGTCCTTGTATTTCTCAATTATTTCCTGCAATTTTTGCGTTCTGCTGTCAACGCACTCACAGCAACAGTTACTGCTCATCCTTCAACCTCCCGATTTATTCTTCTTTTAATGAAGCCTTTTAATATTCCGAACACAACACCGGCTTCTCTGGAAAAAATGTGTGTTAAGTATTTAACAATATTCGTTAATATTATAACAAAATTTCCATTACAATTCAATGGATTTTTCAAATTATTTAAATTTAAATGGCTGGTAATCAGGGAATAATTAGGCATTTCAGGCCTATAGCCGTTCATTGTATACAATATAGTACATTCGTTGCATGCAGCTGAAATGAGGTTGGATTTTAGAGATGGATTCCACATATGCCAGCGGGTATTCCTGAATCTTCAGGCATAATGGAAGGATTCGGCATGGATGGAATACCGGAGGATAATGTACTGGAAAAAGAACATAGCATAAAAAAGGGGCCGGCTTAGCAAGCAAGACACGCCCCCTTTTTTATGCTCCGGCTGCAAAGAACGGATTCGCCCTTTTTATGCCTTGATGGCTCCGGAAGTCACACCCTGGATAAAATACTTCATGTTGAAGGAAAAGAGCAGGATCAGCGGCAGGGATGCAATTACAAAGCCTGCAAACAGCATGCCGTACTGGATCTGCTGCGTATCGGTGAAGGAATATAGCCCGACGGTTACCGTCTTCATCCTGTCTCCCTTCAATACCAGCAGCGGCCAGATGAAATCATTCCAGTTGTTCAGAAAATTCATCAGACCCAGGGAAGTGATAATGGGCTTTGCCAGCGGCAGTACTACATTGATAAAGGAACGGACCGCATTGGCGCCGTCGATTTTCGCGCTGTCGAATAAATCCTTCGGAATACCTTCAATAAAGGTTTTCAGAATAAAAACAAACATGATCTGCCCATAGGCGATATAGGGAAGAATCGCCGCCCACCGCGTGCCGATGATATGCAGCTTGACCATCAGGACAAACTGGGGGATCAGGGTCAGCACGCCGGGGATCATCAAAAAGGAAAGAAAGAACATGAATAAGACTTTCTTCCCGACAAATTCATACCGGGCAAATATATAGGCAGATATGCACGCCAGCAAAGTCACGCCTGCCACCGTCGCCGTACATATGACCACCGAATTCAACAGGTAATAGATCACCTTGCTGAAAGCCTTGCCATAGTTCTCCCAGTGAAACGGAGCTGTCACCATGAAATAGCTTTCCATGATCTGCGGATTGGTCTTCACAGAAGAAATGACCATGAAATAAAAGGGCATAAAAGTAAAAAAGACCAACATCATTTGAAAAAAAACGTTTCCATAGAGCAGGAATTTTTTGTTTGCTCTGGGTACCATGTTCGAACTCCTAATCCGCATTTTTGATTTTTGTATTGGCAAAAACCGTAAATGCCAGTATGATAACAAAAAGGATTACACCGATGGCTGAACCGTATCCGAGATTTTCGTATTGAAAGGCATTCTTGTACATCAGCAGTCCGGGCACGGTGGTGGAGTATTCCGGTCCTCCGTTGGTCATGATCATCTGGTTCTGGAACTGCTGGACGCCCGCGATCATCCCCAGCATAATGAGAATTTTCAGTTGTGGAATGATCAAGGGAATATCAATTTTCCGGAATTTTTGAAAGCCGGTTGCGCCATCGATTTCAGCCGATTCATGCAGTGAATGGTCTATACCTTGAAAACCCGCCAGTATTACCAGAAAACCAAAGCCGGATATCCATGGAAACCCCATAAAAAGCAGCGATGCCAGAGCCAGCCCCTTTTCTCCCAACCACACATGCGTCCAGCTTTCTTGCCCGGCCATGCGCAAGAGGTTGTTGAGCATGCCGAAATTCGGCTCATAGAAGAATTTCCAGAACAGTGTCAGTACCATGGCGGGGACCATCATCGGGATGACATATGCCCTCTGGAAAAAGCGTCCCAGCCTGTTTTCCCCCAGTTTATACACCAGATAGGTCACCGGTACGACAAAAAGCATGGTGGTGACAAACCCCCAGGCAATGAAAGCCAGCAGCACCCCAAAGGATTTTATGAAAAGCTCGTCGCTGAAAATGTCAATGTAATTTTGAAACCCTACGAAATCCGGGTCATAGTATCTGGACAGCTTCCAGTCAAAAAAGGATTTCGTTATCGCCTCATACACCGGGTAAATCATAAAGAGAAACAAAAAAAACAAACTCGGTAAAAGGGCCAGGTAAATCCATCTGTCTCTAAGGATCCGTTTCAACACAGCACCAGACCTGCTTTCTTAATAAAGTGAATAAATAGACTGCTCCGTTGATTATGCGGAGCAGCCCGCCTGGGGACCGCTCCGCACTCAACGCCTGTGCTACTAGTTTGAAACCTTTGAAATGTATTCTTCGACCTTCCATTCAGGATGATCCTTTATAGCTTTGTCACAGGCCTCCATCGTCAGTTCCTTGAACTTTTGAGCCATCGTCCCGGGAGCTGTTTTATCAGTCAGGAAGCCTGCGAACATGACTCTGTATTTGTCGTTTTGTTCAGGGGTAAAATTGTTGACTGCCCAGGCCACGGCCTGTTTATCGCCGCCAATGTAATCGGTGATGCCCTTCATGACTTCCGGTACCTCAACCCCCTTCACCACCGGAATCCACATGAACCTCTCGGTGATAAACCTGGCTCCCGAAGCCGGGTCGCTTAAAAATCTCAGAAAATCTGCCGCAGCATCCACGCGGCCTTCATCCTTGCTCTTCCGGGTGACAACAATGTCGCTGCCGCCCAGTCCGATGGCATATTTCCTGAGCCTGTTTTCCGACAGGCCGGATATCCCGCTGTCCACATAGGGCATGGGCCCTGTCCCGTAATTGACTGTGAGATTGTTGGTGAGAACCTGGTTGGGGAACCAGCTGCCGTTGAGGTTCATTGCAGCCTTTCCTTCATTGAAGAATTTTTCATACTCCCAGCTGGCATTGTTGAAGCCAACGTTGAAATATTTGGCAAATTCCTTCATGAAAGTGAAATAATCCACCATCCTCTGATCTCCGGGATCAATGATCCCCACCTTCACGCCCAGTGCCTGCTCTGAAATATCCAGCTTGCCGTTGGGTGTGATGATGTCCAGCTTGGGAACCACGTCATACCAGAGGGATTCCATCATAAAGAATTCCTGCCACTCAAGGTTCCATTTGATGGAATTCTGCACGCTGTAGGGCACAATGTCCTTGCCGCTTTCCTTTGCCTTTTTGGCATATTCCAGTACCTGGCTCCAGCTCTGGGGCGCCTCGTCGGGAAGGCCGAGATCCTTGAAAATATCTTTGTTGTAAAATAGATTGACGGTCACCACGCCGGTAGGCATCCCCAGCATTGCATTGCCCTGATTGGCATCCACCACCCCGTCCAGCAAGCCGTCCATGAAGGAATCCTTCCATATTGCTCCTGTGTAAGGGCTGGTTTCATTGTAATACGGGGTAAGGTCGATAACCCATTTGTTTTTATAGTAGTCGGAAGCCGGTTGGCTTGCATTCCATACCAGATCCGGGGCGGTTCCGCCTGCAAACTGCGTCTTGCTCCAGTCTGTCAGATTGCCCGCCGGTATATAGTTCAATTCTACTGTATTGCCGCTTTTCTGCCGGTATTGGGCGATTAACTCATCAAGAATAGGCAGAGACCAATCTCCCTGGCAGTGAACCATGGAGATTTGCTGGGGTTCCTTTGCCGGGGTCGAAGCTTGTGTCTGCGCAGTCCCTTGCTCCGCGGTGCTTTCCGTCTGGTTATTGCCGCCTGCTCCGCATGCTGCAAAGGAGATTACGACACACAGGCTTAATAGCAGGTTCAGGGCTTTTTTTAACATATTCTTTCCTCCCGTAAATTGGATATTCTACAAACGGTTCAAATCCTGGGCTGTAACAGCCGTCCTATTCGTTTTTCAATGCCGGCAATCCAATTATAGCGGGAAACACCGTTAAAAAAAAGGCTCCATTTGCAATAAATCTATCTGAAAACAACGAAAATTTATCCCTCCGGCTCCCGGAGGGTTCCAGGATTTTCATGGACCGGTATTTTCAAGGATACCCTTGTGAAAGAGCCTTGCCGGCTTTCTATTTCGATCCCGTATCCTTCTCCGAAATAAGTTTTCATCATGCTGATGATATTTTTGATCCCATATCCTCCGATGGGCTTTTTATAGTTCATGGCCAAAACCTTCTCAATTACCTCGGGACTCATGCCATAGCCGTTGTCTTCCACCGCCAGCAGAATGTCCCCGCCGCTTCTTGCACCGGTGATGACGATTTTCTTTTCCCCCGGTTTGCCGTTCAAGCCATGAGAGATGGCATTCTCCACGATAGGCTGGAGCAGCAGCCGCAGGATATAATACCCGGATACGCCCTCCTCCAGATCGACCTGAAGCCCGTATGAGGCCGCATGGGCAATTTCATTGATCCGTACGTATTCCCTGACCAGCTTGATTTCTTCCTTGATCTGGATAATATTGTTTCCTTTGTTTAAAACCGACCGGTAATATTTTGTCAGGCAGTTCACCAGCTCCACCATGTTTGTATCGCTGTTGGATATGGCTCCCCATTTGATCACCGACAGGGAATTATAGAGCATGTGGGGATTGAGCTTGGACCGGAGCAGTTCCATTTCAAGGACTTTCTGGTTTTTATACGTTTCAAGGTTTTCACTGTGCAGCGCGTTGATTTTTTCCAGCAGCTTGCCGAATTTCCGCTTGATCACCGAGACCTCGTCATCCCCGGCAATTTCCAGGGTGATATTGTTCAAGAGGATGTCATCCTCCTTTTTGATCTGGGATATGAACCGTTTCAACTCCCGGGTAATGCTGTTTGAAGTCCAGACGGCCACCAGGGAGATGCTGAGGATCGCCAGCAGAAAAACCCCCAGCATGGCGGTCAGCACACCTCTGTATTTATTGCTGATCCCGCTCTCAGGGATAAGGACCTCCAGCGTGTGGGAGTTGATAAAGCTGCTTTCCAGCGTAATATAACGGCTATTCTCCCCCAATCCCCCGCTTTCCGTTCCATCCGTATTCTGCGGGCCGGATACCGTAAAGCTCCGGTCGGAGGCATCCCGGTAGATCATGACGCTGCCCGCCGGTATATCCATGCTTTTTAAGTAAAATTCCATCACCGAAAAGGGAATATCGACCTCCAGGATGCATATTTCCGAAGAAGCTACGGGAATTCTGGCATAGAGAGAGAAGTGCCTCCCTCCGAGACTATCGGTGAACACCTCCGGCGACCAGAGAATATCCGAGGCGGACGCTTTCATGACCTTGTCCCGGATAAAGCTGCTGTCCCCTATGTTTGAAATATCCTTGAAGTATTTATAGTCAAAAAGGGACGGATTGGAGTAATAAATGCTGTATTCACTCCAATCGCTGTCCTGGAATATGCCCACATCCTCCAGAAGCCGGCTGGCTCTCACATAAAAATCGGCCTTCAGCTCGATGCTGTCGCCAAAATCCCGTCCCAGATTCTCCACCATATTCCGGTCGGCAGAGATGTATTTGCTTTTTTGCACGTATTCCAGAAGCTTTCTGTCCATCAATTCCGAGAAGCGGTAGATGCTTTCCCTCGCTCCGCTGACATATTCTGCGGTCATACTGCTTTTCAGATTAAAAAACACATAGGTATAGATGATAGAAAACGGGACGATCGCGATCAGCACCATAAGGATCACAATCCTGTTTTTCATGCTGGACCGGAAAAAGCCCCGTATTCCTTTTCGATTCATCCTCGGTCACACCTTTATTTGCAATATTTGTCCCTGTACTCCCGCGGCGTCATCCCCACATATTCCTTGAACACGGCGCCAAAATAGGATTTACTGACATAGCCCACCCGGTCGGCGATTTCATATATTTTACAGTATGGATCCTGAAGCAGGTTTTTGGCTGCTTCCATCCGTTTTTCAAAAAGGTAGTCCCCCATGGTGATTCCGGTTTCCTGCTTGAACAGGAAATTTGCATATCCCGCACTGATGTACAGCCGGTCGGCGACCTGCCTGATATTTTGCAGCTTCGCATATTCCCTGTCGATAATACCTTTGATGTCCTGGACGATGTTCTGAAGCCGGTTTCCCTGCCTGTCCTCCATATGCTCCAAAACGGCTGAAAGGATATTGACAAGCCATTGCTTGATATCCAGGATCGTTTCAAATTTGGACAGCTTGTCCCAGATGACGCTTTCATTGCCAAAGACGCTGCCCAGGCTCTCCTTCTTCTCCGCCAGCAGCATTTGTACCGACAGGAGGATTGAATAGCACAGGCTCTTTGTATAGGTTTCACTATAATGGGCGTCCCTGCTGTAGTATTTATCCAGCAGAGGCTCCGCTTCATTTTTGCTTGCCCGGTCCAGCAGCTGTCCGATTTCCTTTTTTAACGCTGCAAAGTCAAGCTCCGGGTCGTCCTCCGGGCTGGCAATATCCGATGCCAGCATGATCCTGTTGCCTTTACTGTAAAACTTGGATTTCACCGCATACTCGGCTTCAGAAAATATCCTGGGCATGTTTTCCAGATCCGATGCCAGGTTGCTGATACCCATGGTCACATTGATTCCCAGAGATTTGTTGATTTGCGCCCTGCAGTCCTCCATCCGGCTCATCAGGACTTCCAGGGCTTCCTCCTGGGAATCCCAGTCCCCCGGCAGCAGGATGCAGAGGTTACTGTAATCCAGCACCAGCATATACCCCGGCGTATGCTTCAAAAGCGATTCCCCGATGATGTTTTTTATGCTGTAGATGGTGAGGTATTTTTCCTCGATGGTGGCTTCTCCAAAGTTCAGCTGGTAATTGTCTATTTGCAGCAGCGTTATGATATACCGGGATTTGACAGGCATATCGAGATAATTCAGCCGCTCCGCTATTTCCGGCGCGCTGCCGGTCCTTCCCTGAATAAGGTCTCTTACCATGTCCTCCTGCAAAATAGGCAGATTGCATTTGATCTGCTGCTTGAGCTCCTCCTGGTATCTCCGTGCTTCCATCTCCGACCTTCTGCTTTCGGAAACCTTCAGGACCGCTTGGACCAATTCCTCCATATCCACCGGCTTCAAGACATAGGAAGACACCTCAAGATCAATGGCGGCTTTTGCAAAATCAAACTCATCATGGCAGCTCATAAAGATGAACCGGGCATCCGGCAGCTCCGCCCTGATTTTTTCAGTCATTTCCAAGCCGTCCATCACAGGCATGGCAATATCGGTTAAAATAAAATCCGGTTTGAGCCCGACGGCACATCGGTAACCTTCCAGCCCATTGGAAGCAACTCCGCAGACTTCAATCCCAAACGCATCCCAATCTACCAGCTTTTTTATACATTCCCTGTCAAAGGGATTGTCATCTACAATTAGAATGGAAAACATGCTGCACCTCTTTAAGAATTGATCTTCTTATTGTAGCATACTATTTTTTTCATGGGTAGAGCACTTCGTTGAGCATCTGAATTCATCCTTTGAAAAATAAAGTCGTTGGAGCTCTGCTATTATTTTTAAAAGGCATAGGAATGCGAAGGATGAATGGAAGTATCGTTGCAGCAGGAGTAAATGCATCCTAACTAAGTAATCAAAATGTAACGGTATTGATGTGATTCTGTAACGGCATTGATGTTGTTCTGTTACATTTATTCCATATAATTACATTATAAGTTATCTATTCCAGGAGGTATATCGATGTTCAAAGTAAAAAGAATCATTTTTGCCCTTACATTAAGCATAATACTGGCAACAGCAGGAAGCACCGCAGACGTCGGCCCCGCTTTGGCTGCCGGCAATTCACTTTTTGACAATAAAACCTTCAACTATTCCGGCAAGGATCAGAACGGCTTGAAGGGTGAATATTACAGCAATATGGAATTTAAAGGCTATAAAATTACACGGGTTGATTCAAGAATCAGCTTCGATTGGGAAACGGGTTCCCCCCTCCGGACCTTCAATCAGGATAAATTCTCCGTGAGATGGACAGGGCAGATAGCGCCTTCCTACTCGGAGCAATATACCTTTCACGTCATCTCCGACGACGGCGTCAGGCTGTGGATAAACAATCAGCTGCTGATCGATGAATGGAAAAACCGGGCGGCAACGGAATACGAAGGAACCATCCGGCTTTCAGCCAATAAAAGGTACAATATCAAATTGGAATATTTCGAGTATAAGGCTGACGCCTCCATAAAACTGCTCTGGTCCAGCAAAAGCCAGGAGAAGGAAATTATCCCCAAAAACAGACTGTACCCCGTAACAGGAGCTGCAATTGCACCCACCCCCACACCCACGCCTTCGCCCACTCCGCCGGCAGCGGGAAACGGCTTGAGGGCTGATTACTTCGACGATATTGACCTGACGGATCCGGCCCTTGCACGGGTTGACGCCTCTGTGAATTTTGACTGGGGAACAGGCTCTCCCGACAGCGGCATAGGCCCGAATACCTTCTCCGTCAGATGGACTGGCCAGGTAATGCCCCAATACACGGAGACCTATACTTTTTATACAGTATCTGACGACGGGATCAGGCTATGGGTAAACGACAAGCTGCTGATCGACGACTGGACGGAACATTCGGCAACAGAAAACAGCGGTTCCATAGCATTGCAGGCAGGGCAGAAATACAGCATCAAGCTGGAATACTTTGAAAAGACAGGGAACGCATCCGTCAAGCTGTCGTGGTCGAGTGCAAGCAGGTCCAGGCAGATCATACCGGACTCGCGGCTCTATCACTGACGCCGGTACTTATTCTGAAAAACAGGGCAGGCGGCGTAGTTAACATCAAAGAATTTTTCGGGTCAAACGGTCGTACGCTGTCCTGCCCTGGTAACACGGTAGCTGCAACCTTCTCGCATAGCTGAACCTATAATGGGCTGCCTCAAAAATGTACGGGCGCGCAATGCGCGCCCGTACACAACACTTTTGCCATAAAAATCTTGCAGCTTCCTGCAATCACGGCACGGTTAAATTATAGACCTATATTTTTCCTACTCTTTGTCAATTCAAGAGCTTTTAACCGTTGCTTGCGTTGATTGACCTACGAATCAATTTACCTTGACTGTAAACTCATTCTTTAGAATCACCCTGTCCTTTTGTTCCTGATCCAGTGTAAATGCTGTCTTTGCTGCAAAAACATATTCTCCCTCCGGCAGCTTCAATTCCTTTTCGGAAAAATACTGCTTAAGGTATTCCGCATCGGGGTCCTTTTCATCAAATCCGCCGTTTTTTGAAAAAGGGATTGTAACGATTTCACCTTTCTTCAGCGTCGTTTTCTTTAAAACATCATGGGTGATTTCCCCGTTGATGCATTGATCTCCTTTATAAATGGTATGGTGAAAATACGGATCTCCCGACCAGATGGTTATGCTTTCGTTCTCTCCGATATATTCTATCGTTGAGTACAGGTCGATTTCTTCACCCTTCGCGAAAGCAAGCCTGCTGATCGTCGTCTTCACACGGAAATTCTTATCTTCGACGGTAAAGGTTTCATGTTCCGAAGCTGGTTTTGCCGTACCTTTTTGCAGTTCTCCGGACTGCGGGCTTCCTTTCGCAGCACATCCGCCAGTTATAATAAGTATGATAAGAACCGGTAAGGTCATCAAAAATCTTTTCATCATAAAAATCACACCCCTTCATTATTTGACCCGGGATGTGAAATATTTGTTCCGGAAATACATAACAGTGCGGGCAATGGATGGATAACGATGACCATCCCTACAAAGGCTGTTTCAATTTTTCCAGCAAGCACTGGACACTTAATTCCTCCAATTCGAGAAAGGATTCCCTTTCCAGGATTTCGCCCAGGGAATGCGAATCGGAGGACCTCAGCAGACGATATCTCTCCAGGTGCCGGCTTTTTTTCAAAAGCGCCTCCGCATCACACTGTTTGGATATTTCAATGCAGTTTATTTCAAGTTCTTCAGGAATAAAGCCCAGATTTGAAAGGATGCTGTAGGAATTCCTGTCGACATGGGCCGGAACAACCACTCCGCCAATGCCGGCCACAAGGCTGAAAACCTCCTGGATAGACAGGCTTGTGGCTGTGATCAGCATCCTTTTCAGATTTTCTGTTATGTTGTCTTCTTCATCCATCATATACTGGCTGCCGAAAATATCCTCCCTGTTATCAATTGGCGGCAACGAGGCATAAACGGTCTCCTGAAGCGACAAAGCCGCCTTGACATCCGGAAAAAGACCGAGCAGGTGAACTTCTTCCGCCGTCTCGATTTCCATACCCGGAACTACCAGGAGTCTGCTGCCTTCAGCACATTTGCAGACTGCGGCGGTATTGGCGGCAGTATTGTGATCCGTCACGGCAATAATGTCCAGTTGCTTTAAAAACGCCATGTTCACAATATTGTTCGGCGTCATGTCCTTCTCCGAACAAGGCGAGAGCGCCGAGTGTATGTGGAGATCCACAGCATATTTCATAGTTTTGGAGCTCTGCAGCATATTTGATAAGTGCTCAAAGCAGTACCCAATATGGTAACGCCCTCCAATTCCGCTCTTTTGGCCGTAGCCTCCTCCACCTTTATGCCCTCCGGAACAATAATGCAGGAAAGCTCCGCCATAAGCGCAACCGCTACGATATTTACATGGGTGTGAACCGTGATCCATGCATTGCCCCTTTCAGCATGCGACATGACCCAGCTGAGCAAATCACACGCATAAATCCCCGACACTTCCCTGTCTTCTCCCATTCCGCCGGTAATTACGGAGGCATCCGTCGCAGCTGCCAGTTCAGTTACCTTCATCTGCTTTACCTCTACTTTCCGCACCTTTTGTACCTTTATCCATGACCGGCGGAATTTTCCCCTCCAGCTCCATCATCTGTGCCGCCAGGTCCCTGACCTTTTCTCTCAGCTTGAAGATACAATCGGTTTCATTGGCAATGCCTCTTACAATATCCTCTGCCAGCGCCCTGCAGCTTGGCGCGCCGCATGACCCGCAGTCAAGCCCCGGCAGCTGGGAGTTTATCGTCTCAAGCTCTTCCAGCTTTTTAATGGCTTTCTCCATATCGGAATCCAGCTTCATCACCGGCTTGTATTCTATATTTCCGGTCCAGTCCAGATCATGGCTGGTATCTTCCGGCGACTGGGATGCCGCTCCTTCCCTGGCTTCATCAATGTGCTTTTTAAGTCTGGTCTTGGCCACATACACATTCTCTACCGTCAAAGGCCCGCCGAGGCAGCCGCCTGTACATGCCAATGCCTCTATAAATTCCACATCCTCCAGCTTGTCGTTTTCCATGGCTTCAAGAATTGTAATGACATTGTGGATGCCGTCGACAGCCAGAAATTTATCTGTGCCCAACGCCAGGCCCTCTCCTCCGGAATTGGCCCACCGTATCCCCTCAAAACCTGCCTGGGACAGCATTTCACCGTTGTTGCCAGGTTCCAGGGCGGTAAGCAGCTTTAAATAGATATCCTTTATGGATATTACCCCGTCAACAGAGGATTTCTCATTCTCATAGGGCGCTTTTACACTGGTAGCTTTGGCGGCACAGGGAGTTATAAAAAACACGCCCATGTCTTCAACGGGTATGCCTAGCCTGGCAGCAGTTTTCCGTTTGACGGTTTTTGCAGCCACCTCCATGGGGGACTCCAGCCTGACCAGATTGTCGATGAGATTGGGGAACCTCACCTGAATCAGCCTGACTACCGCAGGGCAGGCGGATGAGATCAAAGGCTTCCTGACCTTTTTTCTTTCCATAAGTTTTTTGGTTGCGTCCGTCACAAGCTCCGCCGCTTTCGCCACCTCATATACTTCATTAAAGCCCAGGGATTTCAGAGCATTCAAAATCTGGTTTCTGGAATATTCCGGTTTAAATTGCCCGTACAGGGACGGCGCAGGAACTGCAATCCTGTATTTATATGAATAAATGGTATCAAACGCATCGGTAATTGCCTTCTTGGCATGGTAGGGACATACCCGGATACATTCTCCGCAGTCGATGCATCTTTCGTTTATTATCCTCGCTTTGCTTTTCCGGACTCTGATAGCCTCTGTCGGGCACCGTTTTATGCAATTGGTACAGCCCTTGCATTTTTCTTCATCCAGGGTAACCGAATGAAAGTATGTTTCCATAAACTTCTCAGACCTCCTTGTTACAAACCTGATAGTTTTCAAAAAAACCCGGAGATAGACAAAGTCATCCCCTGCCTTCCGCGATCAAGCTCCCGCGTGGACGGCCGTCCCTACTTCAGGTAAACGGTAATACTTACCGTTGTCCCCTTTCCCACTTCCGTCTCTATATCAAGCTTGTCTGCATACCTCTTTATATTGGGCAGGCCCATGCCTGCGCCAAAGCCCATTTCCCTGATGCTGTCCGATGCCGTAGACCAGCCTTCCTGCATGGCAAGCTCCAGATCAGGTATTCCGGGGCCCGTATCCTTTATTTTCACGACAATTTTCTCGCTGTCTATCTCAACATCGGAAACTCCGCCGTTTGCATGGATCACTGTGTTGATTTCGGCTTCATACATCGCGATTGCCGTCTTTTTTACCAAGGCGGGGTCCACACCCAACTGCACCAGCTTCTTCCGGACATTGCTGGATGCTTCTCCGGCAAGCGTAAAATCATCCGGTGAAATGTCATAATGCAATTTTATCAAACCGCCGCTCAATCTCTCACTCCTTTACCCGTAAGCCCTGCATGATACAGCTTGCCGCAGGCAATAAACATTGGGTCCCTTGTCGTGAGCACCGTTATACCCTTTTCCTTTCCCAGCTTGATAACAGCCTCGCCGGGGTTTTTGCCCCGCACAAAAACGATGACCTTGATATCCATCATCTCGGCTGTACGAATGACCTGGGGATTTACAAGGCCGGTCAGAAGCAATACGTTTTCCTTGACAAAAGCCATCACGTCACTCATAAGATCGGCTCCGCAGGCTGAGGTAATTTCCATCGACGGATCGGCAATCTCCGTTAATACCTCTGCTCCCAGTATTTCCACAACATCTTCAATTCTCATCTCCAAATCCCGCCCCTTTACCACCGGATGTTTAGCTTGCTTATATTAATTATAGCATATTGTTAATGTATTAACAATAGAACATAGGGGATGGTTCCTGTGTTCTATCCAAGGATGCATATAGGTTTGATTGCATGTAATTGATTGTTATTGTATGGTTGATGGAATATCCGAAATGCAGGATAGCATGTGTATGGGCGCGCATTGCGCGTCCGCTTAATATGATCTACGACAGAGAACCGTCGTACACATTTGTTGGATTATGTCAAGGGGACAGGTACATTGACATGAGGATGTAAGTCGACTGTAGGGGCGCGCATTGCGCGTCCGGGGGTGTCAAGAGGTGTTGACACCCCTTGACACCCTGCCATTGCGAGCGGAACGTAAGTGGAGCGAAGCAATCTCAATGATGCTATCCTTGCTGGATGTTGAGATTGCCGCGTCGCAGGGCTCCTCGCAATGACAGCCAGGGAGCTATCCACCTTAGCTCGTACAAATCCCTTCACACGTTGTTATCTTGGAAGGACGGCCAATGGCCGCCCCTACAGGACCGCGGGTATCCTACAATGATTGTTGCGCATTCTTTCCATTATCACTTCCAACGTGATATATAGATATGCATGAATTTGCGACAGAGAACCGTCCCCTGACATTATGAACCGACAATCTGTTTTAAGGTTTCTGCATCTTTCAAAAATTGGGCAGGATCATCGCCCATGACAAACTCTGTCATGCAGTAACGGTCTCCCTCCACAGTCCTGATTGCATCCATATATTTCTTCCAGGCACTGGCGCCCTCGGCCAGAGGCTGCCTTTCATGCATATTCCACCAGAAAACATGCACGTTGCCAAGCCACGGCATAACCTGCTTCAGGCCCTCAAGCTGCTCCTCCAGACCAAGTCCGACCGATGGCTGCCAGTAGCTTGCAACATTGTCTGCGGCAGCGGACCGCATCAGTTTTGATGCAGAAATGCCTGTGTCGGTAAGGGTATTGCCATGGTACTCAAAGGAAACGGATATTCCGGAGCCTTTTGCCAGCCCGGCTATCCGGCAGGTTTCATCGACCACCTTTTTCCACCAGCTTTCGTCGGCCTCCCGGGAACCGCGGTTGCCTGCCCATACCCTTATTGTGGGAGCCTTCAGTTCAAGAGCCGTATCCAGAACCTTCTCAAAGGCTATCCCCTCCTGCTCTTCACAGCCAACATGATAATAGGAACCATAAGCCGCGACCTGCAAGCCGGCATCGGCCGTCATCCTGCCAACTTCCCCGGCCAATTTGAGATCGCCATGGGGTACATGGATGTCTCCCCCCCATTCAATGCCCTTCAGTCCGGCCTTTGCAACCAGGTTTATGATTTCCTGGGGCGTCAGCTTCCGGAATGTGATTGAAACAAGCCCGGTATGAATCATTGCTAAACCTCCATCCGTTTTTCTATGCCATGGTCTCCAGCATTTGTAATGTAACGCCGTATTTCAGCCCTTTACCGTTGATATAATTTTCAAATTCCTCGGCCATATAACAGCCCATCCGCTGGACTTCGAAGTTCATACTGCCGGCAATATGGGATGTGAGGATCACATTTTCCATTTTACGTAATTCGCTGTCAGGCCCAGGCGGCTCAGGCATGGTTACATCAAGAACAGCCGTCCTTGTGGGCACGGATTTCAGCGCCTTTATCAAAGCTTCCTCCACTACCTGGGCTCCACGTCCGGTATTGATAAACGTGGCGTTGGGCAGCATTTTATCGAAAAGTTCCCCATTCAATATCCCCTGGGTCGCAGGAAGGTTTGCAATATGGTTGGAAATGGTCTGGCATTGGGAAAAAATCTCGGCAGCCGTACATTTTTCCACCCCCAGCTTTTCCGCCCTTTCTTCCGAAAGGAAGGGGTCATACGCCAGCACCTTGATGTTGAAAGGCTTCAAAAGCTCTATGACCTTTGTTCCGATCATGCCTGCCCCAAGTATTCCCACTTTGACAGAGTAATTGCCGCTAAAGGTTTCCGAGAATTTTCTCGCCAATGCATAGTCCTTCTTCGCTTTAAGGGCATTCTGAAAAAAGCCCTTGTTTGCCAGCAGAATCTGCGCCAGCGTATATTCGGCTACCGGCACTGCGTTTGCAGCCCAGGCGCTTACGACGGCTATTCCCTTGTTCAGGAACGGCCGGGCGAAGTCTTGTACACTGCCTGCCGCATAAAATACCGCCTTAAGCCTCGGAAAGTATTGCCCGATTTCCTCCTCCGACAGGGCGGCCATGCCCCAGGTGGAAAATATGGCCTCCACATCCCTGAGATACTCTCCATGCGCCTGCATGTCTTCCTTTTTCATCAATTCAGGATAAATTGACGCATATTTGCCTATCCTGCCTATGCTATCCCCGGCATAGACTCTGTTTATCAATTCCCGTTTTTTATCCTGCTGCACAAAAACAGCCTTTATCATGGGCTTCCCCTCCGGCATTAGCATACTGGCAGATTTCTACACAAATGGTTTCCCATTTTATTCAATTATACCTTACCGGGGCCTTCCATGCTATAACGTGATTTGTGATAATGTTAGCGTTTTTTGCTGCTGCAGCGAAGGTTTCCTAAAGACGCAAGCAGAGCCGTTCCCGGGTTGCGTCTCAGGGTTGGCCCATCTCAGGCAGAACCAGTTCAAAGCTGCCGTTGATTTCGGAATAAATGGCTTCGATTTCCGCATTGACGTCGGAATATCCCTTTTCATCCATAAACCGGCCGCCGATTTCCATAAAAACATTTTTCAACAACCCCGATGCCCTGTCCGCTGTTATTTCAAGATAATATTCTTCGGTTTTGAGCCCCTTTATTCCCGAATAAACCGCCATATTTTCAACAATTCCCCTGGGGTAGACATTTCCTGAGAGCAGGATATCCTCGGTATTGCCCCCTTCAGCTACGCTTAGCGCCGCCGACAGCACGTCCATATTATTGATTGACAGCAGGCTCATTTCATTATCAAAGAGCTTCTTAAACTCCTTTTCCTGTATCGCTGTCCTTTTCCATTCTCCATTTCCCGCGCCTTTGCTGTACTCCATATTATCCTTGTAATAATTGTTGAAGGTAATACGATCTTCAAGCACAGGGATTGTAATTTCCGTATGCAGTATCCCTGCCGTCCTGTCCTGCTCTTCCCTTATTTTCACATCAAACCCGGTTGCCCCGTTCTGGCTGACGATGCCAACCACCATTTCCGTATCAATCTTTGCCCTTGTTACCGCTTTCATTGCAGCCTCGGCCTTTTCAAGCACTGCCGCGTTTTCCCGGAAAGCAGGCTCGTCTTTCAGGTAAACCGTCTTCGTATATCCGTCCCATGCGGCTTCCTTCCCCAGCGCTTTTGCAATAAATCTGACAGGTATGTAAATCCGCTGGTTTTTGGCATACCCAAAGGGTGCGGCATCCAGTGCAACTGCGTTGCCGTCAATATAGGCAGTACTGTTGTCCAGCTTCAGGTAAATGCTGCTGCCGTTATAATTGACGGTTACACTGTCATCTTCATCGTTCCATTTTATGTGTTCATCGTCGTCGGGAACTCCAAGTGCCACCAGTACAGCCCGCAATGGAAGCATCGTTCTGCCGTTTAAGCCCAACGGCACGTCGGTAAGCTCAACAGGGCTTCCATTGAGCACGAAGCTTACTTCCGGAACCTCTACGGGCTCGCTTACCGCGGCAGCGGTAAAGCAGCTCAGCGATAAAATTGCAATGAATAGAACAATACCGATTGATTTTTTCATCATCAAATCCTCCTGGAAAATATCAATTATAGAATATGTATTATTTTCCAGGTATATTCTTTCCATTGAGAGGTAATAAAATTTTACGGTAAAGCATTATGTGTCTATTCCGATGCGACTGTTTTTTCGATTCCGGCTAAAATGGCCTTTGCCAGCTTCTCACGGAATGAATCCGTCGCCAATAATTCCCGTTCCTTTTTATTGGTGACAAAAGCGGTTTCAACCAGAACCCCCGGCACAGTCGAATTGCGCAATATATAATACTCCGCTTCCTCACAGTCGTGGGACTGCCTTTTCAAGCCGCTTGCCGTCACGCTGTTCAAGGCTTTTTGGAGGTTTTGCGCCAATTCCCTTGATCCGGGATATTTATCATTATAGTATACGATCGAGCCCGAAGTCGAAGGCGATTCGGGCAGGCTGTTGACATGGATGCTTACGAAAAGCTCCGCGCCGCTCTCGCCGATGATATTTGTCCTTGCATTCAAGTCCCTCTCCTGCCGGGTCCTTCCAACCTTCGAAAGACTATCCAGCGCTATATCCTTGCTTCTTGTCAGAGTAACCTCGTAACCGTATTCTTCCAGGTAGGCTTTCAGCTTCTTTGAAACACTCAAGTTCACTTCACTTTCAAGAATATTCCCCTTTGACGCCCCCACATCGATTCCTCCATGCCCCGGATCAACGACAATTTTAACGGACTCAACCCGTTTTAACAGGATATCGACCCTTTTATATGTGTCTGTCCCTACCTTTCCGTCAGGGTCCATGCCATGTTTTTTCTGCAGTTTGACAACGGCATCTTCGGTAGCATCCCCATAATATCCGGTTGGGTTCAAGGTAAAAAAGCCCAACTGCTTCAGATCACTCTGCAGGGCAGCTACCTGCGGACTGTTCATACCTTTTTTTAAAAGAGGCCTGTTTGTCACCTCCTCCAGCAAATTGTTCAGCTTGTCAAAGGTGCTTTCGCCGGCCATCCCGTCGGCAGCCAGCCCATATTCCTTTTGAAAATCAATAACAGCAGCCTCGGTGACCTCTCCATAATACCCGGTAGGGCTTTGACTAAAAAAGCCCAACTGCTTTAAACCCTTTTGAAGCTCTGCTACCCGGCCGCCGCTCATATCTTTTTTCAGAACGGTATCGTCTGATACCGCATAAGCAGGCTGCAAGGAAAAGAAAAGTGAAAGTAGCAAGACCAGCACCAGATTTCTATATACCGTCGTTTTTTTTTCCATGTAAATTTTTCCCCCTGGTTTTTATTCATGGCAAACGCCACTTTTTATGCCTGTGTCAATAAAATTCCCGTACCTATAAAATAAATATACTTATTTTTTATCGAAAAATCAAATTCTATGTAGCACCACAGCGGAACAATTTATACAAATCCTTTCAATAAATTCCTAATTCCCTCGCTTTTTCAAAAGCCTCAATGCGATTGGAAACCTGGAGCTTCGAATAGATATTGATAACATGCGTTTTTACGGTTGAAACGGATATGCACAGCCTTTCGCCGATTTCCCTGTTGGATGCTCCGGTGGCCAGTTCACGCAAAACCTCGGTTTCCCGTTCACTTAATATTTCTTCTGCGTCGCTGCCGCCAAACCGTTTGTAAACATCCTGGATAAAGTTTCTTTCACCGGCATTCAAATCCCTCAGCCTTTCTTCCTTAAGAAGCGCAAGCGCCTTGACAATTCCTTTCCCCGCTAGTGCGAAGGGTGAGAGAATCCTGTTTTCATAGCTGTAGTATACCGCTTCTCGTAGCAGATTGAGGATTTCCCTCCGGTGATCCCCAAAATTATCCTGCAGCATGCCGGCTTTCATTAGAATTGCCTCTACCAGCTTGTACTTTGTTTTGGTTTTCCGCGCAGATTCCAGCACCTGGTCGATCACCCTGAAAGCCTCCCTGTCCTGGCCTCTCATATACAAAGCCTTTGAATACGTCAGCCTGTCATCCGACCTGATATATTTACTATCGGTACTTTCATAAGAGCGGATGAAATCCTCCAGCAGCTGCATATCCGAATTTCCAAGGTACAACATGTATTTAATCAGCGCCGAGGCATAAACCAGCTTGTGATAAACAACAGAGTCCATAAGCTTTTTTATCATGCTCATCGCTTCGGTTTTCTCGCCCTTTAAAACCTTTAATTCCATAAGGTTGTACAGATACGCGATATCTGTGGAAATAAAGCTTTTGCTCATGTATTGGACGGCTTTTTCCAAAGATTGTTCCGCCTCTTCAAGTTCCATGTTTTTTAAACAAATTCCCGTTATCCCGATATAGTGATTTTCCATCAGCGGCGACATAAACGCATGTTTTCCGATCAAAGCCAGAGTCTCTTCATAAAGGGCCCGGCATTCAAGCAAGTCCCCCAGGTCCTCCTTTATCTGGCTTTTCATGTTCCATATGAAGTATTGGATATAAGGGTTGTTAAATCTCTTTTCCAGTACCTCAACTTTATCCAGGAACTCCAGGGCTTCCCTGTTCTTATCCTGGATGTGCAGGAAGGATGCGGTTTTTATGTAGATGATGGCTTTTGTTGTATCACTCATCTGCATGTTTTCAATTTCATCCAGAGACAAAATATCAATTTCAAAATCCATTTCATATAGAAAGGCCCTGGCAAATTTGAGCGACTTCCATGCGCTGTCCCGTTCAACCTTCTCCGCTACGGCATCCAGCAGGTTTTTGCACTGGTCCCATTCCAGGTTGCAATAATGGTAAAAAAACCGTTGATAGGCAAGGTCCTTATCCTCCTTGATGTACTCCAGCGGAATACGGCTCAAAAGCACCCATTCTCCGGGGCCCTGCTCCATTTTTGCAATGATTTCCATGGCCTTGCCGTAGTCTCCTATACAAAAAAGATGACGGATGCTTTCTTCATAGTCTCCCATGTCTTCAAACACTTCCGACGCTTTACGATGGAGATCCTTTTGTATCTCCTGGCCCATTTCGGAAAACTTGTGCTGCAAAAATTCACTCAAAATGGTATGGTATCTGTAGATGCACTGTTCCTCATCAACCTGAAGGATGAACAGATTTTTCTCGATCAAGGCGGATATGAGCTTCTCACAGCCGTCCGCGCCCAGGAGCCGGCTGCATATGGCAGCATTGAAATAGCTTAAAATGGAAGTCTTGATAAAGAAGTCCTTCTCTTCTTCCGACAAGGAATGGAGAATTTCCCTGGATAGATAATCAACCGTGTGCTTGCTCAAGACTTTAATATTCCCGATAAAATTGTTCTTGCCCGCGGATGCCAGGGCAATCAGTTGAATACCCCCAATCCAGCCTTCGGATACAAGGTTTATCTGTTTTAAGGTATCCTCGTTAAAATCAACCTGCAGCGTTTTTTTCAAAAAGTCTATGCCTTCCGGCTCAGACAGCTTCAAGTCTGTTTCGTCAATCCGGAGCAAGCTTCCCGACATGGCCAGATCACCTGTATAAATCGTTGTTTCTTCACGGGTGAGGAGTACCAGATGAACATTCTCCGGAGAATACCTCAGAAAAAATTCAATGGTGTTGAGCAGCGGAATGTCCTGAAGCTTTTGGAAATCATCCAGGACAACAACGATCTCCTCCCGTATATCCAATTGGTTTATAAGCAGCGCAATCAGCGGTTCCACATCTTCTTCCCGGAGTGCGGCTTTAAAAGAGGATATGAGCTTCTCCCCGGATTCTCCCAGAAAGCCCTTTACAGCCTCCAGAAAATAGCGCCAGAAGGAAAAAATATTGTTGTTGTCCTCATCCAGCGTGATCCAGCGGAAGGAGGTTATATTGCTTTCTTTTATGTAGGAAGACAGTAAGGTTGTTTTGCCGCTTCCCGCAGCGCCTTTTACCACCGTAACCTTACAGCGGCAAATACCTTCCAGCCTTTTGTGAAGGTGCGCCCTGAGGATATAATTTCTTCTGGGCGCCGGTATTTTAAGTTTTGTGGAGATAAATCCAAAATCTTCCTTCATTCATCCACCTGGGAAAATCAGCGTCTCGTATAACTTATATCATAGCACTCTCTATAGAAAAGAGAAATAGGATATTTGTTTGTGTGTCCTGTCATAGCCCGTTATCTCTGTAGGGGCGTCCATTGGCCATCCGGTATTTGTTACCCTAGATTCCATTGATGCGGACGCGCAATGCGCGCCCCTACACTTTTTCAATCTCAGGTGTATCCCCTCACCTTTCAAAAGGGGACATTCCTCTCCCGCTCAGTCACGTTGGCTAGTATCCGCAAATGCCTGGCTCTAAAAGCGCACTTCCTTCTACCGATATCCCACCGGCGGAGTGTGTCCCCTCACCTTTCAAAAGGGGACATTCCTCTCCCGCTCAGTCACGTTGGCAAGTATCGCAAATGCCTGGCTCTAAAAGCGCACTTCCTTCTATCGCTATCCCACCAGCGGGGGAGGTGTGTCCCCACACCTTAATACCTGCCTGCATTGAATCTTCTTCTGCACACCATGACGCCAAGTCCCGCCATCGCCAAAGAAAGTACAAGCATATAACCTGCCTGCGGCAAATAATCCGTGAAGGTCTTACCGTTCTCCAGGCCCTGTACCAGCGTAAGATAGGCTTTTTGGGGAATCAGTCCAATGAATCTGTTTACTGCGCTGCTGCCGGTATTGACAGCACTGAAACTTCCGGAAAGAATGGAGGTCAGGACGGCGATACTGGAGGCCAGCGCCATCACATTGTCGGGATTCTCCAGAACAGCCGTCATAAACAGCGCAAAGGTTGATGAAAATGCCACAAACATAGCCAAAAGCCCGGCATATTGCAAATAGGCAAAGCCGATATCGATTCCCAAAGCTTCCCTGCACACTGCCAGCACCGCCATCGTCGGTACATAGACCATGATGAAGCTGAAAATACAATTTGCGGCAAGATAGCCGGCAATGGAGGCAGGCGAGGTCACGATCCTCCTGAAGCTTCTCCGTTCCTTGTCTTCGGTAAAGAAAGCCATAAAGTACAACCCCTGCAGCAGCAGAAACATGATCATATATCCCAGAATAACAGTCCCTGCTTTCCTGCTTTTATGATCCTCCCCATTGCAAGCGCCGGGATTTTTCAGGAGCTTCAAAACAGTTTCTTCAAATTCCCTGTTTTTAATGGTATCAACCACATATTCCCCGTTTCCCCTGTCGATCACCACGGCGTCAAATTTGTTCATTACAAGCTGCGACATGGGAGGAACAGACTCCATAAGCCGCACATTCATGGATTTTGACAGGATCTCGGGAACACTGCCCCTGGATACCAACGCAATATTCCCTTTGATCTCAAAATTTGATGTAAAATAAACGGCAAGCAGTATGGTCATAAAAGTAATTCCCAGGGATATCAGGATATAAGTCCTGCGGCCCGCAGCCCTGCGGAAGTTGTTCCGGACGATGGTAAATACGTTCTTCATACATAATCCTCCGTCTTAAAGGTCAGTTTGCATGCAAAAGTGAAGGCGGCAGATAAAACAAGGAAGACCGCCAATATAGGTAAAAACCAGCTGGTGTCGCCATCGTAAATGATCCTGAATATCCCTTCGCTCACCCATTTGGCGGGAGATGCGTACGTAATGGCCCTGACGGTTTCCCCCAACCCGTCAAGCTGGAAAAACAGGCCTCCCAGCAGGGCGAACAAGGTCATGACCAGGCTCAAAATCTTGTTTGTCAGCTCTTCACTTTTAAAAATACAGCAAAAGAACACGCCTAAGGCAGAGGACAAAAATGTGAAGCTCAGGATAAGGCAGAGTACATAACCCCTATTTTCGCCCCCGTAATTCACACCCAGTGCACTGCTTGCAACCAACATCAGCAGAATGAAACACAACGATGTAAAGAGGAAGGTCGCCACTATTTTTGAAAGATAGATATAGGAGAGTCTGATGGGTGAAAACATGACCCTCAGGTTGGTGGTTTTCAAGGACCGTTCCATAAAGCTGTTTGCCGCCGTCGTGGATACGTTGAGTACAAAGTAAATCAGTATGGCGACTCCATAATAATCATAGGAATCGATTCCCGTATCACCGTAATTTCCCCGGTTTAAAAATCCCAATACAAGTACAAGGAGTATGGGAAATACCGTATTATAAAATAACAGCATGGGATTCAGGACAATGTTGACAAGATCTCTTTTTAACAATACAAGGAATTTATACATATCCTCCGCCTCCTGCTCCCTAATCTCTCAAGCTTCTTCCCGTCAGGCTTAAAAACACTGTTTCCAGGCTGGCTTCCATGCTGTTGAGGTTGTTAATCTTCAACCCCTTGTTCACCACCAGCGCGATGAGCCTGTCCAGATTCTCCACGCCCTTCAGGACTGCTATTTTCAGCTTATTTTGTTCAATTTCAATCTTTTTCACACCCTCAATCCGGTAAAACTCATCCTTTTTCAGGTCCTTTATTTCCTGCAGCTCGATGAAGTAAAGCTTTTCATTCTCCACACTTTCCTTCAGCTGTTCCTTGGTTCCTTCGGCAATAATGGAACCATGGTCCATGATGATGATCCTTGTAGAGATTTCCTCGACTTCCTCCATGTAATGGGTGGTATAGAGGATGGTAGCGCCTTTTTCCCTCAGCTTCCTTATTGACGTAAGGATATGGTTTCTCGACTGCGGGTCGATTCCCACGGTAGGCTCATCCATGATAATCACTTTGGGTGTGTGGGCTATGGCACAGGCAATATTCAGGCGTCTTTTCATCCCTCCGGAAAAGGTTTTCACTTTCTCTTTCCTTTTATCCAGAAGTCCTGCAAATTCCAGCGCGTCATCCACCTTGCAGCGAAGCTCCTTTCCTCTCAAGCCGTAGAGGGAAGCAAAAAAACCGATGTTGGCTTCGGCAGTCAACTCTTCATAGACTGCAAGCTCCTGTGGTACAATCCCCATGTGCTCCTTGATAAACCTGTCGTTTTTTCTTACTTTCCGCCCGTTGAACAATATTTCTCCTCCGTCACAGCCCAGTGCAGTTGATAGTATATTGATGGCAGTGCTCTTGCCGGCGCCGTTGGGGCCGAGCAAACACAGGATTTCGCCTTCCTGTAGGTCAAAGGATATGCCTTTCAAAGCTTTGCTGTTTTTATAGCTTTTTTCAAGGTTCCTTACCTCTATGATTGATTTCATCTCATCATCTCCCGTTTCATGTAAGGGGACGCATCCGTTTAAGCTCCAGATGTTTCATCTGGTCGGAAGCTCCCCTTCCGGTTCTATTATAGAATGGAAACGTAAAAATAAAATCAACCGATCGGTTGATTTTTGACCTTCCCTGAATAGTATATTATAGTAAACCATTTTGAATCACAGGAGGCGATTCATCCCATGGTGCAATCCATGATGATACCCCCGGGACAGCACCGGCTGCCCCCATTACCCTATCCGTACAATGCCCTGGAACCTGTAATCAGCGAACGGACATTGCGGCTCCATCACGATAAACACCACAAAGCTTATGTCGACGGTTTGAACAAGGCTGAAACAAGCCTGGTGGAAGCACGCCAAAAAAACGACTATACCTATATAAAATACTGGGAAAACGAACTGGCCTTTAATGGCTCCGGTCATATCCTGCACAGCATTTACTGGACCATTATGACTCCCGCAGGTACGGGAGGGCAGCCCGGCGTGAATACTACGAATCAGATAAACGGCTACTTTGGCAGCATAAACAGCTTCAAGGAGCAGTTCAAAAACGCCACTGAAAAAGTAGAGGCCTCGGGATGGGGAATCCTGACCTGGCAGCCCACATGGAGGCGTCTGGAGATCCTGCAGGCGGAAAAACACCAGAACCTGACGCAGTGGAGCGGGATTCCCATCCTGGTCTGCGACGTGTGGGAGCATGCCTACTACCTTGATTATCAAAATGACCGCAGCAAATACGTCGATGCCTGGTGGAGCCTGATTAACTGGTTTGAGGTGGAAAAACGGCTGCTCCTTGCATTGAACGGCCTGGTGCCGCTTATTTATATAAACCCCCAGCCCGTAAACTATCAGCCCGGTTAAAAACCGGGCCTACACATTTTAGGGGATGCTGCTGGGGTGCGGCAGGGGCAGGGGGACGGTTCTTCTTTGTTGCGTGGCAAAAGTGGCTGTAGGGGCGCGCATTGCGCGTCCGCATTATGTCGAGGGGACAGGTACATTGACATACGGTAGGCTGACACTCAAGTGTCAATACCTGTCCCCTTGACATACAAACTTCTGTCCAAATCATCGTAAGTATGCTGTGCGACTTTTAAATCCCTTGGAGTTACACCAATTGTATACTCATAGACAATCTGTGAGTGAAATGATGAACTTAAACTACGTCCATGAGAAATTATATCTCCTTCATTGCAAGCTGTCCAAATATCATCAAAATTTTCTAACTCATCAGAAACAGTATAAGCTATCATGCATTTTGCCCTTTTATGCCCAGTCCCGTTAATAGTCGGCATCCTCTCTGTCAAATGTGTAATCAGGTGTGTTTCCACTAAAGTCAGCATACCATGACAACAGCAAGGATTCTGAAACTCAAATGTCCCTAGGTATCGAAAGTCTTTTCTATGATTTTTATTATACTCTGTTGCTTCTGAATCGCTTTTTTAATATACGTCAAACAAGATATTATCTTTATGTTTTTTTAAATATAAAAAGCCAGGGAGTATCGAGATTACAGATATTACCAGTATTCCTATAAAAACATATAACAAATTAATTATAGGGAAATAATATAGGAGTTCGTGCAAAATTTCAGTTCGTGCTCTTATTCCAAAATATTGAATAATTAAAAACGAAACAGGTACACCAATCAGGCAACCGGCTATAATAGTCAAACTTACTTGTGACACCCATAAACGAACAAGACGCCGAAAGCTTAACCCATTGATTCTTAACAAGGCATAGTTTTTCATACTTAGCTGTGTTTTAATAATCAGTTGGCTCATTAGAATCGCAAGTGTTGTCGCCACTAGAATACAAAACAAGGTAACAACAAAAATATAAACCATTAAATTAAACACCTTATATGTCTTTATATCTGCCTGCCAATCCTGAAGTATCATGTATGGAGCTTTATATGAATAATTAGCGATTATCCGGCTTAATTCATTGCTGTTATATCCATCTTCGGTATATATGCTGACTATACTGTAAGTTGCCGGAATACTCATTTTTGCTAATGCCTCATCAACTGTCAAAATTGAAAATGGTCTCCCTCCGACAGTACCATGGGAAGGGAACAGGCCGTCTGTATTTCTGATGATGGCACCAACTTTTATACTAACATCATGTCTGTAATACAGTTTTGTCTGATTTTCCGATACGGCACCATTAATTAATCTGTCTGTAAATAAACCTGATAAATGTATTTTATCTCCAACCATAAATGTAGTGCTATTATAGGCATCCTCCTGTGTGTAAGGTACATATGCTTTCCTTATTCTACCGTTTTCTATTTTTTCAATTGTATAAGCCGGAACTCTTAATATCACTTCTTCGCCTGATGTTATTTTATCCAAATCAATTCTACCCTCAACTACTGATTTCTCCAAGCTTTTTAGCACATCTGGAGGATAGGATAATATTTCGCTCCCAACAAGGATATCATCATTTTGATAACTAAATTTTTCTCGAACAAGATTAATATTGACAAATCCGGTATCATGCTGTGAATTGTAATTACCATCTGAAAAGAAATCGGAGGAATCAATATAATCATCTATTTGATTTTCTTTCAGCAGTATATGCATTTTATTTATTTCTTTATATGCTTTAACGCTTTTCACCATGGGTTCCGAAAGTATTTCATCAATAAATTTATTTGAAGCGCCGATTTTTTCAAAGGTATCCGTAAAATAAAAGGCTTTCTCTCCTTTTGCTAAGGGAGGCGCCGGTTGGGGGCGTGCTATAAATTGAAAATCATAATCCCGTGGGAGCGTTCCGGCCGGTGCTTCAAATATATCTCTTGAAAAATAATTACCATAAAATATACCATAGGAAAGCAACGAAAATGAAAACATTACAAGCAAAGTTAGAGATATAAGACTTCGTTTGTATATCCTTAATTCAAAGCAAAGCAAATGTGTACTTTTTGCTATTTTCTGACACTTTTCACATTGCGGCTGTTCTTCACGTAGTGCCTCATTGAGTATATTGCGGCTATAAAATAATATTAATACACAAATACCGATAAGCAATACGATAAACAAAAAGGCAATAGGTAAAACATCCAGAAATAATGGCATGTTTTGCCCAAGGAATATAGAAAGTAGTTTCAATGCAAAGATCGTTGCTCCACATCCCAGTATTATACCAATAAATAACCCTATTATACTTAAGAAAATCAACTCAAAGCGTATGATAAAAAGAATTTCAAATTTTTTAAGTCCCAACAGATAATAATTTTTTATCCGGATTGCCAAATAGCGGCGGTTGAGAGACATGACCATAAAAATAACAATCATTGAAGTGATGTATATTAAAACACGGAATTCATTTGGGATGATAAATTCTGTTTTCTTTTCCAGTGAGTTATTGACATTGCGGAAAAAATAAGAGTTATTCTCAATTGAATTTGAAACTCCTAATTGACGCTCAACCAAAATTTGCCGTGTCAATTCTCCGGTTTGCTTTAAAAGACGGTTAGCCTCCTCCAAAGTAACAAAAGCATTTACAGGACTAATTTTACTTTCGATTTGCAATTCGCCTTTTGGCCAAAGGTGCCCAAAATCTTGAATCAATCCGGAAATAGTATAAGTTGACCCACCGATCCCAACCTGATCGCCTAATATTTTATCACCAAGTAAAGCGGCCATGCCTTTCGTCAGTGCAATTTCATCGTTACTTCTTGGCAGGTTACCCTCAAGAATTGTTACCTCGGCAAGGGATAGAGCTACATCATCAGCATATCCTACATACAACACCTTGTTGCTGTTTAGTTCCTGCTTATATATGGTAAAAAATATACCAAAACGCTCATAATGAAAATCAGGCAATATGGTTCTAAAATCGTCGTCTGAAAAATCAAGTGTAGGATTATCTTTATATGCAGAATCATAATATATATCTGTAAAATTCCCAAAAACCACTTTGTGTGAACGTTCTACTTGATTCATCACGCCCTGTGTAGTATTATAGAGCAAAGCCGGTATAAACATTAAAAGAACAGTGCATATCAAAAAAAGCTTGTTTCCACGATTCTTTTTTAATAAGCATTTTAAAGCTATCCGTATAAGTCTTGCTGTTCTTTGCATATGTATCTCCTCACCTTTCCGCCGTTAACATACCATCACTCATTTTATAGACGTGATGAGCAATTTTGAGCCACTCCAAATCATGTGTAACAATTATATAAGTTTGATTACGCTCATGATTGGTGGTTTCAACAAAATTCATTATATTTCTACCGGATTCCAGGTCAAGATTTCCCGTAGGTTCATCCGCAAGAATTATAGCCGGTTTCATCAAAAGCGCACGGGCAATGGCAGTACGCTGTCGCTCGCCGCCGGAAATCTGTTCCGGATAGAAATGCAGCCGTTCGTTGATATCAAGCATACTCACAATTTCCTTTTCTGTTTGTTTGTCATAAGGTAATCCGGCAATATCAAACGGCAAACGAATATTATTAATAATTGAAAGCTCATTTATCAGGTTAAAGCTTTGAAAAATAAAACCAATTTTTCGGCTGCGCAACCGTGTCCTTTCGGATTCACTGACTTCATACAGAGATAATTGTTCCACAAACACATGCCCTCCATCCGGTTTTATCAATCCACCAAGTACATTAAGCAACGTACTTTTACCAGAGCCGCTTTTACCCACAACAACGATAATATTCCCCTTATTAACAATGAAACTTGTTTTTTTCAAAGCTTCTACTTTATATTTACCGGAGTAAAAATTTTTACTGATGTTTCTTGCCTCCAACACAGTACTCAATACTTTGACCTCCCTTAATATATCGAACAGACCCAGGCGCTAGATTGGCTTGTCTTTATTTTTCATTCGCGAAAATAAACATTCTATCGACTTTTTTGTTTATATAGATAATCAAAGTCTAGAAAACGTCACAAATTTTGTAAATTTTTCGTCATAATATTATAATACTTTTTTTGGAAATATACATCAAGCCATAAACTTGTTTTGTAATAGGAAATTAATTCTATTCGTAAAATGTGTCTAAATTCCATCAACCGTCCAAAACAATTACGCTTATACTTCTATTCCAAGCGCAGAAAATCAAATAGGCATGTACTTTTGAAAGTGTGTTTATGCCATCCTCTACTTTCCTTACCATTTTTAGTTTTTTGCAGGAATACAGGCTATAGAGGGCTTCCCCGTCCTTTCAAATATTCGACACGCAATGTTGCGATTTCCTACTTTTGTGTCTCTGAAAGTGGCTCAACTTGACTCCTGCTGTCCCGTGTCATCCGCCTCCTGCGCGGCTTTGAATTCTTCAAACATCGCAATGATTTCGGGCTTTTGTTCCAGGAACGCATTCAGCATTTTAATGTTTTTCAGGGTATTGGAGCTGATGTTATGCTCGATCAATTCCGTTTCTACCAGCAGGTTGCCGTTGATTCCAATAGTTCTTAGAAATTTTTCAATAATCTCGTGCCTGCTCAGAAGAAAATCGCCGATTTCCCTTCCGCTATCCGTAAGAATAATAATCCCGTACTTCTCATAGTTAAGCAGGCCAAGCTCGCCAAGCCTCTTTACCATTTTCGAAGCAGAGGATGCTTTGACATTCAATAATTCCGCAAGCCTGTTGATCCGCAAATAGCCTGTTTTATTGCTGTTCCTGTATATCATCTCCAGATAGTCCTCCAGCGCGGAGGTCAGGAGCTTCTTGTTCTGCTCCAGGAGCTGGTATCCGCGGACCGTATGGAACTCTTTATTATTCATACTTATCACAACCTATGAAGAAAAATTATTATCCGGTACTTAGGAGTACTGCAAATATTACTTCCCGTTTTTCGGAAGGCGCCGGCCGCCATGGACTGCATTTTCCGAAACCTATACGGTAAGTTATATTTGCACCAGTACTTTATTTATATGCGTAACACATTGGTTTTATTTTACATAGGTTAGTGTAGGGAAAATTTTTTGCCCCCCGCTAAGAATGAATAAATAATGGATGAACATAATCCATTGCAGGAGGAATTGATATGGATGAAAGATTTATGCCTCTTAATTTTTTACCTCTGGGAAAGAAAGCAAAAGTAAAAGCGCTTACCTCCGATGGAACCATACGGAGAAGAATGCTTGACCTGGGCCTGATTTCGGGAACCGAAGTGGAAGCCTTGCAAAAAAGCCCTTCGGGCGATCCCGTAGCATACAGCATCCGGGGAGCCGTTATCGCACTGCGTTCGGAAGAAGCGTCAAAAATACTGGTGGAGTCATTTCAGTAAACACCCGGGGAATAAAATGTCCCCACGGGATCGAGGGAGGATTGTTCAAATGGGCCTTACGTGTCATTCAACAGGGGCAGGCATATTGGAAAACGAGCTTGGAATCAAACGCGCAAATACCGAGGATAAAGTGATCGCGCTGGCCGGAAACCCCAATGTCGGGAAAAGCACCGTCTTCAACAGCTTGACGGGATTAAACCAGCATACCGGAAACTGGCCGGGAAAGACAGTAACCAACGCACAGGGAAGGTACCGGCATAAAGACAGGGACTTTATTATGGTAGATATCCCCGGCACCTATTCCCTTATGGCAAACTCAACCGAAGAAGAAATCGCAAGGGATTTTGTCTGCTTTGGAAATCCCGACACTACGGTAATCGTAGCCGATGCAACCTGCCTGGAACGGAATCTGAACCTGGTGCTGCAGACACTGGAGATCACATCCAGGGTGGTTGTTTGTGTAAACCTGGTGGACGAAGCAAGGAGGAAAAAGATCAACATCAACCTGAAAGAGCTTTCAAAGCAGCTGGGTGTGCCTGTGATCGGAACCACTGCAAGAAGCGGCGCAGGTTTGGAGGAATTAATGGATGCCGTTTATAAAGTAACGGACCATACGGTTGTCACTACACCCTTGAAAGTCCAGTATGACGACACCATAGAGCAGGCTGTGGAAATACTGGAACCGTCCATAAAAGAACTGCTTGCAGGCAGACTTGACAGCCGGTGGGTTGCCTTGAAGCTCCTGGACGGAGATAAAACCCTTCTGGCCGCGCTCCAAAAATACCTTGATTTCGATTTAATGTCGGATGCCACAATTGCAGAAAGGCTGAAGGAGGCGCAGGATGTTCTACGCGACGCAGGCATTGAAAGCGACCTGTTCAGGGAAAAGGTCGTTTCACATCTTGTGTACACGGCGGAAAAAATCTGCAGAAAGGCCGTCAGCTTCGAAAATGAGAAGTATAACCGGACAGACCGCAGGATCGACAGCGTCCTGACTTCAAAAACCTTTGGAATCCCCATTATGATCGGACTCCTCGGTCTGGTTTTCTGGCTGACCATCACCGGAGCCAATGTTCCCTCGGCAATGATAGCCGATTTTCTTTTCTGGATCGAAGACCGCCTGACGGACTTCTTTGTCAGTGCGGGTACTCCTCCGTGGGTTCACGGATTATTGGTCATGGGCGTCTACAGGACCCTGGCCTGGGTCGTATCCGTCATGCTTCCGCCAATGGCCATTTTCTTTCCGCTGTTTACGCTGCTGGAGGACATGGGATATCTGCCGAGGATTGCCTTTAACCTTGACAATTTTTTCAAAAAAGCCTGCGCCCACGGAAAACAGGCACTGACCATGTGCATGGGCTTTGGCTGTAACGCCGCCGGTATTATTGGCTGCAGGATCATCGATTCCCCCAGGGAAAGACTGATCGCCACAATCACCAATACCTTTGTGCCCTGCAACGGCCGTTTTCCAACACTGATCGCCATCATTACCATGTTCTTCGCTGGCGTCGTCGCCGGGCCGCTGCATTCCATCGCTTCCGCATTGTTTTTAACCGGTGTGATCGTCCTTGGGGTTATGATGACGCTATTGATTTCACGAATACTCTCCAGGACTATTTTAAAAGGCCTGCCCTCCTCCTTCACCCTGGAACTGCCTCCCTACCGGAAACCTCAGATCGGCAGGGTGATCGTGCGTTCCATCCTGGACAGGACCTTGTTTGTACTGGGCCGCGCCGTGATGGTAGCCGCGCCTGCAGGCCTCGTGATATGGATTCTGGCAAACATACAGGTAGGCGGGTTCAGCCTTCTATCCCACTGTGCAGGCTTCCTTGACCCCTTTGCAAGGCTGCTTGGCATGGACGGCTATATTCTGATGGCTTTCATTCTCGGCTTCCCGGCAAATGAAATTGTTGTTCCCATACTTATCATGTGTTATATGGCTACCGGAAACATGCTGGAGCTAGACAGCCTGGACCAGCTGCGGGAACTGCTGCTGTCCCATGGCTGGACCTGGCTGACGGCCGTATGCGTCATGCTGTTTTCACTGATGCATTGGCCTTGCGGTACAACCTGCCTGACCATAAAGAAGGAAACGCAAAGCTGGAAATGGACCTTTGTCTCGTTCCTTATACCGCCGCTGGCAGGTATTGTGATATGCTTTATCGTGGCAAATGCCGCCAGGTTGCTAGGATTGGTGTAAACACTGGCGATGACGTCCCCTGTGACGTTCCGCCTGCCAAATCGACATGCATTCTGCGGACGCGCTAATAGCGCGCCCCTGCACTTTCTTACATATATAGGGAATCCGAAGCGACCCACACGAAAAAATCATCGAGCATTTCGGAAACGGGTTTATGCACTGCCACAAGGAGGGCTATCGCCCTCCTAAACATATTTTTGAGCTTCTTTATAAATACTGGTTGTATATACCCCTCTTGACATAGTGTGTGTGCAGTAGTTCATGGGATCTATGCCCCAGGGGCTGTACCAGGTACTCCTCGTAAAGCTGCGCAATAAAAGGGTTGTCATGGGATTTGCGCAATTCCTTGCCTTCATCCTCTTTATAAATTGCCTCCATACGCTTCTTCCGGATCTCATTGTTCGTAGGTCTGGGCTGTCCACCGCCGCTGATGCAGCCTCCGGGACATCCCATCACTTCGATGAAATGATACTCCGATTCCCCTTTTGCCACCTGCTCCATCAGCTTTCTGGCGCCACTCAGGCCACTAGTGACCGCCACCTTCACAGTTACGCCGTCCAGGAATTTGTAGGCGTCCACAGGGTCCTCGATTTTCAGATCCGCGGACTTCACCTGGCTCAACCCCACAATGGGTTTGACATGAAGCTGTTCAAAGGGCAGTTCCCTTCCCGTAACCACCTCGTAAACCGTCCTGATGGCGGCTTCCATTACGCCGCCGGTGGCTGCAAATATATCCGCGGCGCCGGTGGAAAGCCCAAGAGGGCTGTCAAATTTACTGTCTTCAAGGATTTTAAACTCGATGCCCGCCTCCTTGATCATCCTGGCCATCTCCCTTGTGGTAAGCACCGCGTCAACATTGGGATGTCCGCCGTTTTTCATCTCCGGTCTGGTGATTTCATATTTCTTTGCCGTACAGGGCATGACCGAAACCACAAAGATGTTTTTCGGATCTGCTCCGATCTTATCGGCATAGTAGGATTTCACAAGGGCCCCCAGCATCATGTGGGGAGATTTGCAGGTGGACAGGTGCTCCAGTTCCTCCGGAAATGCGTGCTCCACATATTTGATCCAGCCCGGACTGCAGCTGGTGATCATGGGAAGCACCGCCGGTTTGCCGGAAAAGGCGTCGGCCACCCTTTTAAGGAATTCATTTCCTTCTTCAATAATCGTCAGGTCGGCAGCAAAATTCGTATCAAATACATCGTCAAAGCCCATATCCTTCAAGGCCGTGACCATCTTGCCCGTCACCAGCGCTCCAGGCTCCAGGCCGAATTCTTCGCCGAGTGCAGCCCTAATGGCAGGAGCCGTCTGGATAACCACCCGCTTGTTCCTGTCAAACAAAACATCCCAGACCGCCCGGGTAGAGTCTTTTTCCTGGAGCGCGCCCACGGGACAAACCGTGGTGCATTGTCCGCAAAAAGCACAGTTGACTGAATTCAACGGAAGCTCGTCTGCCGGCCCGATGACGGATTTAAAGCCTCTTTTCTGGACATTGAGCACCCCTACACCCTGAATCTGATTGCAAACAGTGACGCACCTTCGGCAAAGAATACACTTGGAAGTATCCCGCACAACGGAGGGTGACGAATCGTCAACAAATGTCTTGGACTTTTCCCCTTCAAACCGGAAATCGTTAATTTGCATCAATTCCCCCAGTTTCTGGAATTCGCAATTCTGGTTCCTTGTGCAGCTGAGGCAGTTCCTCGGATGGTCCGACAGCATCAGTTCATAAAGGAGCTTTCTTGCTTTCTTTACCTTTTCCGTATTGGTCCCGACAACCATCCCTTCCCTGACAGCGACCATACATGAGGCCTGCAGGGTTTTAGCCCCCTCCACCTCCACAACGCAGATCCTGCAGGAGCCGATCTGATGCACGCCTTCAAGATAGCAAAAGTGGGGGATGAGGATATTGTTTTGCTTTGCGGCTTCGAGGATGGTCTGCCCTTCCTCGGCCGTTACCCTTTTATTGTTGATCGTCAAATTTACCATTTGCTATACCCTCCTGTCGCATCTCAGGCACCGCATAGCTTCTGCGATGGCGTTGAGTTTGTGGAATCCTACGGCCACCTCGTCAAAAGTACTCTTTCTAACCTCCGGCGGCAGGAATTTCATGGGGAACCGTTCATGCTCCACGATTTCTTTTTCTTCGGCAGGCTTTGGAATTTCTATATCCTCTCCCGTATTCAGCACGCCTTTTCCCCCAAGGTACTTGTCGATGGCCTTGGCTGCCGTTTTGCCGTCGGCAATAGCTGTAATTACCGTATCGGAGCCTCTGGCCACATCGCCTCCGGCAAATACGCCTTTCATTTTGGTCATCAGGGTATCCCTGTCGGTAACAAAGGTCCCCCACTGGGTCACTTCCACTTCGTCCCTGTTGATGAACGGCAGGTCCGAATACTGGCTGACCGCCGGAATGACCATGTCCGCTTTGATTACGAACTCCGAGCCCTGGACTGGCTTTGGTTTCCTTCGGCCGCTGCTGTCAAAATCTTTTAACTCCATTTTTACACACTCGATTTCCTTGATCCTGTCCTTGCCGACAAACCTGACCGGGGCTGCCAGAGGTATAATTTTAATTCCCTCCTCAATAGCGTCCCTGATTTCTCTGGCGTCTGCCGGCATATCCTCTGTAAGTCTTCTGTACAGGATCGTTACTTCCTTTGCGCCCAGCCTTACCGCCGTACGCGCTGCATCCATGGCGGTGTTGCCGCCGCCGATAACCGCAACCGCATCGCCTACTTTGACTTCATGACCGAGATTTACATCCCGCAGGAAATCAAGGCCATGGTACACCCCTTTCAAATCCTCGCCCGGAATGCCGATCAAATTGGAAAACTGGGTGCCGGTAGCGATGTATACCGCATCGTGCTTGCTTCTCAGTTGATAGAAGGTGATATCCGAACCCACCTCGGTATTCAGGTGTATTTTCACACCCACCTGCTCGATCAGTTTTATCTCATGCTGCAGCACATCCTTGGGCAGCCTGTATTCGGGTATCCCGAAGGCGAGAACGCCGCCTGCCACAGGCTGTGCCTCATAGACGTCCACATCATAGCCCAGCCTCGCAAGGTAATATCCGCAGGTGAGCCCCGACGGCCCTGCGCCGATAATGCCGATGCTTTTGCCTTTTTTCGGGAATACCAGGTCCATATACGGTTCTTCGTTTTTCAGCACATAATCCGCAACATACCGCTTCAAATCCGCAATGGACACCGGCTCATCCAGCTGAGCCCTTCTGCACTTGCTTTCGCATTCATGGGTGCACACCCTGCCGCACACTGCCGGGAAGGGATTTTCCTTCCTTATCAGGTTATATGCGTCACGCAGCCTTCCTGCAGCAACAAGAGCCACGTATCCCGGCACATTGATGCCGGCGGGACATGCGTTCTGGCAGGGGGATATGAACATTTCCGCGCAAACCCCCGCCCTACAGCGCTTGTATTTTATATGCTCCTCGTATTCGTGCCTGAAATTCCGTATGGTGCTGAGAACCGGGTTGGACGCCGTCTGGCCCAGCCCGCAGACCGCCGCTTCGGAGATCATGGCGCCAAGCTCCTCCAGCGTTTCAATATCGCCCTCTTCACCTTTCCCTGAAGTGATCTTTTCCAGCACCTCCAGCATCCTTTTAGTTCCAAGCCGGCAGGGCACACATTTGCCGCAGGATTCATCCTGTACGAACTCCATGAAATACCTTGCCATGTCCACCATGCAGGTATCCTCATCCATGGTGATAAGGCCGCCTGAACCCATGATCGTCCCCAGCTTTGCAAGGGAATTATAGTCCACCGGGGTATTGAGGTTTTCCTTCGTAACGCAGCCGCCGGAAGGCCCGCCTGTCTGTGCGGCCTTAAATTCCTTGTTTTTCCTGATCCCTCCGCCGATGTTGAAGATGATTTCTCCGAGGGTGACGCCCATAGGGACTTCCACAATGCCGGTATTGTTGATATTCCCCGCCAGGGCAAACACCTTGGTACCCTTGCTGTTTTCCGTACCGAAGCCTGCAAACCATCTGCTGCCGTTGAGCAGGATGGCCGGTATATTTGCATAGGTTTCAACATTGTTGATGATGGTAGGTTTACCGAACAAACCCTTCTGAAACGGAAAAGGCGGCTTTTGCCTCGGCTCGCCCCTTTCGCCTTCAATGGAAGCCATCAGGGCGGTTTCCTCGCCGCAGACAAAAGCTCCGGCACCTATCCTTATTTCGATATCAAAATCAAAGCCTTTTCCCAGGATATCCTTTCCCAGCAAGCCGGCCTCTCTGGCCTTTCTGATGGCCAGATCCAGCCTTTCCACCGCAAGGGGGTATTCAGCCCGTACATATACATAGCCTTTGTTTGCGCCGATGGCATAGCCGGAAATCATCATCCCCTCGATAATGCAGTGGGGATCCCCCTCAAGGAGGCTTCTGTCCATAAAGGCTCCCGGATCACCTTCATCCGCATTGCAAACCAGATATTTCACCGGTCCTTCGGCCTTCATTCCCGATTCCAGCTTGATCCCCGTAGGAAAGCCTGCGCCACCGCGTCCTCTCAAACCGGATTTTTTAACCTCCGCAACAACCTCTTCCCCGGACATGTCGTCCAATACTTTGGCGACCGCCACGTAGCCGCCCCTTGCAATATACTCCTCAAGGGAGGAATAGTCGATGCTTCCGCAGTTCCTGAGGGCTATTTTCACCTGGTTCCTGAAAAAATCGATATCTTTCAGGTAAGGTATGTAATCGCCTTTCTTACGATCATAGTATGTCTTCTCTTTTTTTATATTTCCGGAGGCCAGATGGGATGCGACAATGGCCGGTATATCCACTGGTGTGAGCCTTGTATAAAGCACACTTTCATCCTTCTGCGCTTCTTTTGCGCTTTTTGAAACCACAGGCTCCACAAGCATTACCGGTCCCAGGTCACAGCTTCCTATGCAGCCTGTTTCCACAACATATACCCTGTCGGCTATCCCATCGTCCTGGAGAGCCCGGATCAGGGCATCCCTTACGGCATGACAGTTGGAAGATATGCAGCCCGCACCGGAACAAACCAGCACCCTGTACGTATATTTCTCCATCCTGCTGTCGAAGCTTCTTTTTATTTCCTTTAGATCCGCAATGCTGCTGACTTTGTTTTTAACGCTCATCCTCTTCACCCGCCTTTAATAATGCTTTTCAATAATGGCCTGGAGCTTGTCGGGGTTTACCTGCTTGTAAACCTTGTCGTTGATCGTCATAGCGGGCGCCAGGCCGCATGCTCCGATGCATCGCATGACTTCGAGGGTGAACTTGCCGTCCTGGGTGGTTTCGCCGATATTAATGCCCAGGATTTCCGTCAGTCTGTCCACAATCTTTTTGCCGCCCCGCACATAGCATGCTGTTCCGAGGCAAACCCTGATGGTATTTTCGCCTCTCGGCTTCGTTGAGAAAAACGAGTAGAACGTCGCCACTCCGTAGACTTCGGACAAAGGCTTGCCCAGCCTTTCGGCAATAAACTGCTGCAGCTCCGGCGGAAGATATCCGTAAATTCCCTGGGCCATGTGCAGTATCTGGATCAGGCTGCCCTCCCTGCCCCTGTATTCGTCGATCACCCGGGCAATTCTGTCGTACTTCTCCTGGTCGGTTTCCTTTTTGCATTTGCACTGCTTGACCTGTCCGCTCATAAGGACCTCCTTGAATGACCTTATTGGATTGCGCTGAGAGATGAAAGTTTGAGGTTTTTTTAACAATCTCCTTCGATAGAATCCGCACCATAAATACAAAGTAATTTTTGCCCTGCTTAAGATGCGGATTGTTGTGAATTGATTTTTGGGTTCCGGTTTTGCTTGCCGTTTTTTAGGTTGTCTGTTTGTCTGCCGTATGTTTGTCTTTAGATTGTTAATTTTATAACTATTGTATGAATATAAATACATTATAGCACTAGTACCCAGTGTTTACAACACGTATTTACTATTTTCCCACAATATTATGTACTTATTTTAGTACATTTATAGATTAAAATCTTTAGAAATGCAAAAAAAGGGGCAAAATAAAAAACCTGCCGCTTTTGCTCAGGTTTCAATGGATTGGATGATTTTTTTTGCTTAATCAAGCTATGGTTACAATGCCTCGGTTCAAAAGGGAGGGATTTTTTCGACTCTTTCCCTTACCGAATTCCTGCTTCTCATGATTGGAAAAAAGATTGAGTCCAACGGATTTCGATGGGTATTTCTGCCATAAAAACCCCTCCCAATTTCCGATACATCAAATATAACGAATTGGAAGGGGTTTTACAATCAGCTTGTCTTCCAGGTACTTGTTTTCCCAGGTTGCGTAATCTCTCGTTAAAGTATACTTGTTCCTAACCCATCGTTGCCTCAACTTTGTGCCTGATATTATCATTGAATATGGGAACCTGGTTTCCGATGACTTCGTTCCCGTCCACCACCAGCTTTACTATTCCTCTGGAAACATGCTTCGGATTAGCTACCGTGATATCATATACGCTCCCCCGGAAATGCCTCTTAACCCTGTAACCTTGCCAATGCGCAGGGATACAGGGGTCTATAACCAATCCGTCATAGTCCGGCTTGATCCCCAGGATCCATTGGGATATGATGACAAAATTCCATGCCGCCGTTCCGGTAAGCCATGAATTTTTTGCTTCTCCATGCCTTCCCGCATCTTTGCCTGCAATCATTTGTGAATAGACATACGGCTCCATCTTATGTATTTCACTGATTTCTTCCCTGTATGCCGGTGAAATTTTCATATAGTATTCAAAAGCCCTGTCCCCTCTGCCCATAACGGTCTCCGCCGCCATTATCCAGGGATTGTTATGGCAAAACACACCTGCGTTTTCCTTATATCCGGGAGGATAGGAGGATATTTCACCCAGGTTCACATAATATTTCGTATAGGCGGGGTTCAAAAGGACAAGTCCGTGAGGCGTATCCAGGTACTTTTTTACCGAGTCCAGCGTTTTTTCGGCCTCGCCGCTTTCAACCCCCAGCCCGGCCATTACGCAGAAGCCCTGGGGCTCAATAAAGATCCTTCCTTCTTCATTTTCCCTGCTGCCGACCTTGTTGCCCAGGTCGTCGTATGCCCTCAGGAACCATTCCCCATCATAACCATGGAGCATAACCGTCTTTCGCATTTTGTCGACATGCTTCTTCGCAGCTCTCGCCTCAACAAAATAGCCGGCATTATTGCACAATTTCACAAACTCACTTCCGATAAAGACAAACATCCCGGCAATCAATACCGATTCTGCTGTTTTTCCATCCTTTGAGGTCGTCGTCTGAAAGGATTCGTCCGGGGTTGTGGAAAAGCAGTTCAGGTTCAGGCAGTCGTTCCAATCCGCCCTTCCGATCAACGGCAGGCCATGGGGCCCCAGATTATTGATTACATGGTTGAAGGAACGCTCCAGATGCACAAAAAGGCTGGCAGAGTATGTATCCTCATTGTCAAAAGGCACCTGCTCGTCAAGGATGTTGAAATCACCGGTCTCCTTGATGTATGCTGCCGTGGACAGAATAAGCCAAAGCGGATCGTCGTTGAAGTTGCCTCCGATTTCGTTGTTGCCTTTTTTCGTAAGAGGCTGGTACTGGTGGTATGCGCCGCCATCCTCAAACTGGGTGGAGGCAAGGTCAAGGATCCTGGCTCTCGCCTTTTTGGGAATCTGGTGGACAAAACCAAGGATATCCTGATTGGAGTCCCTGAAGCCCATTCCCCTGCCGATCCCCGACTCAAAATAGGAAGCGCTCCGCGATAGGTTGAAGGTCACCATGCATTGGTACTGGTTCCATATGTTAACCATGCGGTCCAGCTTCGTCTCCCCGCTTTCCACATTGTACCTGGAAAGCAGCCTGTCCCAATACTCCTTCAGCCTTAAAAACGCTGCGTCCACCAGATGGGATTTGTCATAGCGGCCGATCATTTCCCGGGCCTTTATCTTGTTGATAATTCCGGATTGCTGCCATTTATTTTCTTCCTCATTTTCTACATAGCCCAGAACAAACAGCAATTCCTTTTTTTCTCCCGGAAGGAGGTTGACTGCAATACTGTGAGAGGCAACGGGCGACCAGCCGTCGGCCAAGGAATTTCCGGACCTTCCCTTGACAACGGTCTCAGGGGCGTCATACCCGTTATAGGGGCCGAGGAATTCTCCACGATCCGTATCAAAGCCGCTGACATCGGTATTGACCGCATAAAAGGCGTAATGGTTGCGCCGCTCCCTGTATTCCGTTTTATGATAAATGGTATTTTTCTCAAATTCGATTTCTCCGATGTTCAGGTTTCTCTGGAAATTTGTCATGTCGTCGTAGGCATTCCAGAGGCAAAATTCAATAAAGGAAAAAAGAGTTATCCGCTTTTCGGTATTTCCTGTATTGTGCAGGGTGACCTTATGGATCTCACAAGGATCCTCCAATGGAACAAAGATCAGTACATCCGCCATGATGCCGTTTCTTCCGCCCCGGATCCGGGTATAGCCCATGCCGTGCCTGCATTCGTATTTTTCAAGTTTTTTCCTTACAGGCGCCCAGCCGGGAGACCAGATGTCCGCATATGCGCCGCTGGTATCGCTTATATAGAAATATCTTCCGCCGGTATCCGTCGGTACATTGTTGTATCGATACCTGGTGAGCCTTCTAAGCCTGGCGTCCTTATAAAAGCAATAGCCGCCCGCCGTATTGGAAATGATGGAAAAGAAATCCCTGGTACCGGAATAGTTTATCCATGGACAGGGCGTCTCCGGTGTCATGACTACATATTCCCTGTTGGCGTCATCAAAATAACCATATTTCATATCCAAACACTCCTTTATAATCATGTAAAAAGGTCTGCCCCGTACCATCGCGAAAAAAAATAATCCCCCGGCATTTATGCACCTTGAATAAATACCGCGAACGGTTCAACGCGCCATTTCTTGAAGGATAAACTTTTTGCTGCAGTACTCCAAAATGCATGGACGCGCAATGCGCGCCCATGCACAATGGGAATACGGCACAGTCCTGTAAGGGGCGGCGGCCACAAACGCCTTTCCCATGCCGCCGCCCGTACAGGACCGGACTAACAGGGCAGCCCCCCCACCACCCTGTTAAACGGAAGCCGCTACTTTCCTGCCAGCCAGGCATCATACTGCTTCTGCATTTCCGCCAGCACTTCATTGACCTTGGCCGCATTGAGCTCATCGCTCATCTTCTTCACCGTGCCGTCTACATCCGAAGCACCTGCGAACAATTGCTTGTAATACTTTTCAACAACAGATTTGCTTGCTGCACACTGGGCGTCGACAGGGGTCCTGTCAAAGGAGAAGCCCAGGCTTTTCAGAACCAGGCCTTTCTTGTTGAACTCAACGAACTTATCCCATTTCTGCAGGTCTTCGTTATCCACCAGGTAATTCTTTAGCTGATCGCCGAACCTCCATCCATTGCCTGCTTTATAGGCCTTGGGTGATTCCAGGAGCGTGACGATGTTATCCTGTGTTTTCTTGTAATGCACGTTTTCGATGCCATACACCAGCATATTCAGAAGTTCTGCGTCGGTGTAAAGGTTGGTAATGAATTTGAATGCGGCATCTTTGTTCTTGGATGCCGTAGGTATTGCAAGGAGGGCTCCGCCGGATGCGTCACGGTTTGACATGACGACTGGCGTTATGTCTACCTGCACCCAGTCGATCCCACCGGTAGACCCTTTCATTTCAGCATCTTTTCCGGGTTTCAACTGCTGTACGCAGGCAAAATATTTGCCGGTTTTCAGCTGGTCGTTGAAGTTGGTCATGGTAGCCGCGTCCGCTGAGATGTAGCCTTTCTTTGCATATTGCGCCATGGTCTTGTAATAGTCGATGGATTCAGGGGCAAGCCATTGGTTGATCACCTTGGTGTCCCGGTTGTCGGAGTACAGCGCGCCAGGGATGGAGTCGTCACTGAAGGGATCCCAGTCAAGGATCTTGAAGGGTGCTTCCTGTTCTACCGTAAGTAATGGAGTGACTCCAGGCTCGCCTGCCTTGATCTTATCATAATAAGGCTCCAAATCCGACATTTTCTTGATGGAGCTGATGTCTACCTGGTATTTGTCAACAAGATCCTTCTTCAGAAGGAAGCCCCAATTGTGTGCCAATTCCTTGTGGCAGGGAACGGCATAAGTCTTGCCGCCCATTTTGATACCGCGCATGAAGTCCTGTCCGATAATATCGACGATTGTGCCATCTTTGGCCAGGTAGTCATCCAACGGGGTAAAGTAGCCGTTGGCGGAATTCAGTTTGATGTCCGCCGCCCAGTTTGCGGTAAAGCAGATATCGATAGGATCCCCTGCGGCCAGCATTGTATTCACCTTTTGGTTGTAAGTGTCGCCGTATGCCAGCACTGTCATTTCCAGTTCCACATTCAGCTTGTCTTTCAGGTGTTCATTGACCTTTGCCATGACCGCGTCATGATCCGGCTCCTGCCCCGGGCCTACACAGAACCATATCAGCTTTGTCGGCGGTGCCGGCGGTTCGGTAGCCTTTGTTGTCGTCTGTACTGCCTGACTGCCCGTGCCTGTCGCTTGTTGATCGACTTTTTCCGTCCCGCACCCGCTAAAGGCGACGACGAGGGCAAAAATCATCACCATTGCCAGGCACAGATACCTTTTCGTCTTTACCATGAAAATACCTCCTCTAATTTATTCCTATTTGATGCGCAGCTCCCAGGCCTTTTGGCCCGGCCTGCGCCATCATCCTTTGACCGCGCCTACCGTAAGCCCTTTTACAAAATATTTCTGAAAATGCGGATACGCGAGTATGATGGGTCCGATGGAAATAACGGCAATGGCCATACGCGCCCCTTCGTTTGGGAGATCCTTCATAACGGAAGTGGCGTTGGAAAAATTGGATCCCCCCTGCGTCAGGTACTGAATTGTCATCAATGTCTGATACATCAGGAATTGTATGTTGAAAAGCTTTGTATCCGTCACGAATACCAGGGGAAGATACCAGTCGTTCCAGTAGTTCAAGGTGCAGAAAAGGCCGATGGTGGCCAGGCCCGCCCGGCACAGCGGCAGCACGATGACGAAAAAAGTCCTGAACTCCCCTGCTCCGTCTATTCTTGCCGATTCAATGATCGACTCATGGATGGTGGTTTTGAAAAATGTCCTCATAATGATGACAAACCATGCATTCATCAGGTAGGGTACAATGAGTATCCATACCGTCCCTTTAATGGGCACAAGGTGCGTATAAACCATGTACCAGGGCACAAGCCCGCCGCCGAAAATCATTGTGAAGTAAGCAAGGAAAGCAAACTGGCTTTTATATTTGAAGCTCTGCCTCGAAAGAGGGTATGCATACATGCATATGACCAGTAAGCTCAAGCCTGTGCCCACCACTGTGACAAAAATGGATATTCCGTAAGCTCTCCAGATAATCTCCCCTGCCTTCATGACGTACTCATAGGATTTGGCGGAGAACTCCCTGGGTATAAAGCTGTATCCGTACAGCAGGATATCCATTTCATTGGTCAGTGAAATTGCAACCACCAGAAGGATAGGAGCAACGCACACACAGGCGCACAGTATGAAAAACAGGTTGATGAATAAATTGGCCGGGCCGGAAATCCGGTTGAGCCTGTTGGCCTTTGATGAAATTGTCATATCCTGGTCCGCCATAGTGACATACATCCCTTCCCGCGCTTAAAACAACGCCTTGTCCTTGTCAATTTTTCTCACAATATAGTTGGCGGCGAAAACCGTTATGCATCCGATGACAGCCTGGTAGGTGCCTGCAGCTGCCGCCATCCCCAGGTTGTTGGTGTCTCTCAAGGTCCTGAACACATAGGTGTCGATAACATCGGTCACATCATACAGTGCGCCGCTGTTCCTGGGCACATTGTAGAAAAGGCCGAAGTCGGCATTGAAAATCCTTCCCACCGCCAGCAGAGTCATAACGATCATCAGAGGCTGCAGCAACGGCAGGACAATATGCCTGATCTGCATCCATTTGGTGGCCCCGTCGATTGCCGCCGCCTCATAGTACTCGGAATCTATTCCTGAAATTGCAGCCAAATAGACCACAGCGTTGTATCCGGTATATTTCCACATTTGGAAGAAGGTAAGGATAAAAGGCCAGTACACCTTTTCCGCATACCACCTTACGCGCTCAATGCCAAGAGGCTCCAGTATGCTTCTGTTGACAAAGCCGTTTTCCACGCTGAAAAGGGAGTAAGCAAGGTAGCTTACGATAATCCACGAAAGGAAATACGGGAGAAACAAAAAGCTCTGGTACATTTTCGCCAGCTTTTTGTTCCGAAGCTCGTTGAGCATTACTGCAAAAGCCACCGGCACAACCAGCCCCATAATTATGAACACGATATTATACGCGATTGTATTGAAGGTGATTTGAAAAGCGTAGGGTGTGGCAAAGAAGAAATCAAAATTGCTAAGACCCACCCATTTACTTTTAATGAGGTTCATAATAAAGTTCCCGTAGTACCTGTACTGCTTGAAAGCTATCACAACGCCGAACATGGGGATGTAATTATTAATTATCAGCAAGAGCACACCCGGAAAAAGCATTACAAAAAGAGGCCAATTCCTGCCAAATTCCTTGCGGAAGCTTTTCCTTCCCCTTCCAGCCTCTCCCGGCGCCATTTCGGTACCTAAACCCATTGATAGAACACCTTCTCCCTTATACCTGACAGAAAACCAATGACAGGGCTGAACTTGCATTGCCTGTCAAGTTAAGCACGGGTAATTCGTTTTCTGTACTTATGTTATTGAAAAAGAAGCTGGAAATGAATAGAAAGGTTTGCATTATTGTGCACATCCTTGCTGGAATGGATGTGCAAGATTGAACAACAAAATTGTGCACACAGCACACAAAAATTTCTCGCAACGCAACCTTTTTTCATACCAAAGCCCATACCGCATATGAAAAAGTGCAGGGGTACGCATTGCGCGTCCGCTGAATGCAGCCGGTAAAACAGGTTAACTCACTCTTCTAGATCTCTCTGTATTCTGTGGGGGTTACGCCCACATGCTTTTTAAACAGCCTGGAAAAATAATGGGCGTCGGGGATTCCTACGCTTTCCGCCACTTCATACGTTTTGTAGCGGATATCCTTAAGCAGCTCCTTGGCCTTTTCAATCCGTATTTCGTTAAGATAGTCCACAAAATTCCTGCCCGTTTCCTTTTTAAACAAACGGCTGATATAATAGGTGCTTACAAAGGTGTGCTCGGCCACCTCATTCAGCGAGACCTGTTCATGGTAGTGCTCCCGAAGGTATTCCACCGCTTTTCGTAAAATCAGCTTGATGCTTTTATGGTTATAGCCGTTTATCCTTAGAACGACGCTGATTGCCGCTTCTTCAAGAATTGCGTTTAATTGCTCCGGGGCGTCACATTTCTCGATCAATCGGAAGGCGCCGGTCAATTGCCTGTCTTCCGGCATTTTATCCTCATCCGCCGCAAGAATGGAAGCTCGGATGACATTAACGGAGGACACGGTATTACGGAAGAAATTCTTTATGTATACTTTGTTGGAAGCCTTCACATCCTTCACATAAGAAAAAATATCCTTGAGCCTGCTTTTCACCACAGCCTCATTGCCGGACTTTATGCCTTCCAGTAAGCTTTTCTGCAGCTTTTCCAGCAGGGAATAATCCTCATACCTGAAAAACGTATTCACATCCTTGTAAAATATGATGGAGCCGCTTCCCATATAGAATTTGTGCTCCAGGGCATCCCTGCATTCCCTCATCCTGGATGAAAGCTGCAAAGGGCCGGCACCTTCGGAACTCACAGCAATGGTCACTGTAAAACCAAAGCAGTTTTTGATAATATCCTGAAGGTAGGTACATTGCCTGTCAATTGCTTCAACCGAAGCGCTCCCCTCTCCTTTGGGCACAATGATGAATACTGTCCCTTCATCATGGAGAGGGATGCCTGTCACATTGAAATCTGCTGAAAAGACTTCATGAAACGTATTGATAATGCCAAACCGGTAAAGATGCTTGTCATACTGGCTCATTTGCGTACTTTCGGAAGCGTCGGAATCGTTCTGGACAATCAGCATGATAAACCTGTGGAGAGGGAAATCGTACAGTTCCATTTTCTCGGTTATTTCCGCCTCGTCGGTGTTGATTTCATATATCACATCATACAGAAGCTTTTCCCTCAGCGCCGGAATGTTTTGCTGAAACAGGCAGCACAGCTTGTCAATTTCTTCCTTTCTCTCTTTCTGGAACTTTAGCTCTGTTACAGCCCGTGAAACGACTGCCGTCAGCTCCTCGATCTTTGACGGCTTCAGCAGAAATTCAAAAGCTCCCAGCTTCAGCGCCTCGTGAACATAGTCAAAATCCCTGTAGCCTGTAAGTATGATGATTTTGCTGTCCGGAACGATGGACTTGATCTCCTGCAGCATGGTCAAACCATCGATTTCAGGCATCCGGATATCGGTAATGATGATCTCCGGCAGGACCTTCCGGATGAGCCGGCAGCCTTCCTGTCCGTCCGCAGCCTCTCCGGCAACCTCGCAGTTGAAACTCCTCCAATTGATAATATTTTTCAAGCCTTTTCGAATAATTGGCTCATCGTCTATGATCAATACCTTGTACATAAAATCCCTCCCCGACTGCGGCATTGTCGGCAGGTACGACGATCGTCACCTTCGTGTACCGTCCGGCCTCGCTTTCTATTTTCAATCCGTAATCCTCGCCATAGAAGAGCTTGATTCTCCGGTTCACATTCTCTATTCCTATTCCCCTGCTTTTGCTTTCTCCCAGTGTCTTGAAATAAGTGTTGTTATCCATTGACAATTTTTCATTAAGGCTTTCCAGTTCCGCACTGCCCATACCGGTACCGTTGTCGATCACCTCAATGGTCAGGATGCCCATGGATTGTGCGGCATTCAGGGTAATCACCCCTCTGGACCGGCTTTTTTCAAGCCCATGGTATACCGCATTTTCAATCAGCGGCTGAATCAACAGCCTGGGTATTTTTATTCCCAATACGTCCTCCCGTACATTCCTGAGTAGCTCCAGCCTGTCTTCAAATCTGCGTTTCAGGAGAGAAATATATTTATCGACGTAGGTGAACTCCTCCTCTACCGTGATAAGCCTGTCATCCCTTCCGATGCTGGCTTCCATAAGGTCGGAGAGGTCGGATACGGTGCTGCTGATTTCGGGGACATTGTTCAAATGCGCCATCCAGTTGATTGCCTCAAGGGTATTAAAAAGAAAGTGAGGATTGATCTGGGACTGCAGCGCTTTAAGCTCGGCCTCCTTGCGCGTAAGCTGCTCCCTGTATACCCAGTGTACCAGGTGGTTGATATCCCGGGACATTTCATTGAAGGTCTTGTTTAAAAACCCCAGCTCATCTTTTCTATCCTCTTCTATGTATACGTTGCCATCGCCTTTCTGTACTTTCTTCATGCCTTTGACAAGCCTGTTGATGGGATCTACGAAATCAATGGCGATAAAGGCGTTGAGCACTGACAGAAGGAGAATGGAGATGATGCACAACATGATGATGTTGCGTCTCAATGCATAGGCATCCCGGTAAAGCTCATCAAGCGTAACATACGCCACCACCTTCCAGTCGGGGTCTTTCAGCGTGACGTAGGAAACGAAGATACCGGCTTTCTCATCGATTTTTTCACCTTTGTCTTCGCGAAAGCTTTCCAGCAGTTCATCGGAAAAAATATCGGCGTCATTTCCGTCTCTGCTGGCTATCCGCTGATTTTCACCGCTGACGATGGCAATATTTTTCATATTGCTCGTCAGCCCTTCGTACACTGATTCCAGCAGTTCTTTATTCACCAAAAGCACCAGCAGGCCGTTTTCCTTATAATTGTCCCTGTCATACACGGTTCTGGCCAGGTAGATGTTATCCACCCTGCGGCCTTCGGACTCTATGTACCACGCGGGCTTCCCCTCACTGTTTCTGGCGCTTTCCAGTACTTTCTCATAAGGCAGGATTCTTCGTATGCTGACATTCTTGCTGTTGTTGTCGGCATAAAAGTAGGTGCCGCTGTTGGTTACCAGGCAAATGGAAAGTATTTCCGTCCTTGAAAGGACGACTTTTTTTAAAAGACTGTTTATCTCATTTTCATACTCATAAGTGCTGAGGCGGTCCGCCTCGCTTTTGTCGGTTTTTAAAACATTATAGATCTTGCTGTCATACAAAAGGTCCTGGGATATGATGGTAAGGTTGTTTATGTAATCCGTCAGGCTCAGTTGGATCATCTTCAGGATATCCCTGGAATAGTCGGTGGATTTCTCCTTGATGATGCCTTCGGAGTTTTTATAACTCAGATAGCCCACAATGATAAGGGGCACCAGGATCTGAACATACAATACCAGCACAAGTTTGCTCCGTATTGGCAAATTCCTGTAAAATTTCAGAAAATTATAGAAGGGCTTCTTCATTCCTGTAAACCTCCTTGCGCCCCTTGCTCAATCAGGTATGATGCCGTTGGCAATCGCCCTGGCCCATACTTTCTCGGCTGTTATCTCCCCCTCAAGAAAATACGGAATTTGCTGTGCGATGTCCTTTTCCCAGGAGGACCTGTCCACAAAGCTGTCCGGCGGGCCTACCAGCTGGCTGGTCTCTGAAAGCATCTGCCTGGCTTTTATTGTCAATTCTCTATAATCGATATCGTATTTGTCGATATTCACATTGCTGATCATTCCCGTATCGGAAGCAAACGTAACTGCAGCCTCCTCCGAAGTAAGCGCTTTAAGCAGCTTGACCGACGCCTCAAGCTTTTTTTCATCCCTGGTCGCCGCCTGGCTCAGATGGAAGGAACCTCCGCCAATGCCGTAAACCATGGTGGTCTGGGGATGGCCGTTCTCAGAAATCAGGGGCATGCGGATGATGTCCACCGTCCTGTCCTCCGCTTCGAAATCACCGATAAACCAGGAACCCTGCACAATCATCGCGGCTTTTTTCTCTTTGAAAAGCGTATTTCTCTCGTTGTTGGTCAGGTTAAAGCATTCCGCCGGAAATGCCCCCAGATCATAGAGCTCTTTTATATACATCATTGCACGGATGTAGCAGTCTTTCACCTTTCCGTCCGCAAAGGGATTTTCAGCGTCTTTCCTGCCTCCGATCATAGCGATGATATTCTGGTAGAGGAAGGTGCCTTCCGCAGCGGTATTGTATGCAATGGGAATAATATTGTTTTCTTTGAAAGTGCCCACGGCGGTTCTCAATTCCTCGAAGGTCCCGGGGACCTTTACGGCATATTTCTGAAACAGGTCGCTGTTGACAAACATGCATTCAAAAATCACCTCCACCGGCAGCCCATAGATTTTTCCTTCATAGGTGGTGTAATCCCACATATCGCGGCCAAAGCTATGTTTCCACACCGGGTCGGTGTCCAGCAGACCGGAAAGCTCCGCCACCTTACCCGCCTTGATAAGGGATGTGATGTCCGATCCCGGCCATAACCCGAATACGTCGGGGTTGTTGCCCGATGCAAAATCCGTTTTGATTTTCGGAAGGAAATCTTCACCGAATAACGAATCGTTGACTACTTCGATTTCGGGGTTGTCATCGGTGAATTTTGCCAGGATGTCCTTTAGGGTCTTTGCCTTGGAATCCACGCCGCCCCAACTGCTGATAAACCTTAAAACCGTTTTCGCAGGAGCTTCCCCCGTCTCAGCACCGGGACGCCCGGATTGGGGAACAGCCGAACAGGAAATGCACAGAAGCGGCAGGACTATGATAAAAATCAGGCAAAAGGACCGTGATACCAATCTTACCATAGGACTCAACTCCTTCCAATATAAGCATAAGCAGCTTTGCCATGCACACTGCAAAAAAGGTATATGACGGCCAGCTTTTACGGCTTATATAATTTTAGACATAATTTGGCACTTATATGAATTATATACCATTATGAAGCAAAAAAAAAGGCTATTGAAAAAGATAGCCTTTTTTTTCCGCAAGGCGGATTCATTTCCTTGTCGACAGACATAGCTGCGATTCTGTATGCAAGCCCATATTTTCGCAATATGGGTTGATGAAGATCACAATCCTTTTGAAAAATAGACGGACATGGATGCAATCGCTTCGCCCGGTACGGCTTCTTCCGCCAAGACTTCGATTTTATTCGTATAAAAGCCTGGAAACGGGCATATAGCCTTGCTTCCGATTGAATGGCCCTCAAATACCGTGATGGGCGCACCATAGGTGTATGGATATGCACGAATGGTAAAACGTGTGACAGCGCCCCATTCATCAGGCTTTTCCTTCAAAATGACATGATTGATCAGTGCCGGTTCTTCCAGTGCGACGACATACGCACCGTCACTATAAGAAAAGTTGGCGGATACAGGACAGGAAAAGCGGCGGCGGATTTCCGCGCCAAATTCCAGGAGCCTCTCGCAGTCCCTCCGGGGCAATAACCCATCCCGGTCCGGTCCGATGTTGATCAGGAGATTGGCCCCCCTCCCGACCGAATAGTAATAAATTCCCATAAGCTCGTCAAGGGTTTTCACCGTGCTCTCGTCCTGGTCGCTGTAGAACCAGTTGTGGCGTCTCATACGGAAGTCGCATTCCACAGGCAGAAGGCGGCTTTCAATCTTATCCTTTACCTCCGTGAATACGGAAAAATCCAGTGAATTGACCACAAGAGGGTTGGGGCTGTGGGCATAACCGGACTCGTTACCCACCCAGCGGGTATCGGGATCCCACATGTTGAACAGGAGGATATCCGGCTGGAGGCTTCGAATGGCCTGCACGATACGGACAGTATCGTATTGGTGATTTTCCGAACCGCAGCCGTCAAACCATAAATAATCGATTTTTCCATAGTTGCCCAACAGTTCGCTGATCTGGTTTATAAAATACTGGTCATAGTCCTTTGCCGCTTTGTCCTTTGAAGCGAATTCGGCAGGAGAATAGTAGAGTCCGACCTTCAGCCCTGTTTTGCGGCAAGCGGCCACAAATTCGTCCACCACGTCCCCCCGGCCGTTTTTCCATGTCGTTCCGGCCACGGAGTAATCGGTATATTTGGACGGCCAGTTTGCAAAACCGTCGTGATGCTTGCAGACAAAAACCGCGTATTTTGCGCCGGCCTCGGCTGCAGTACGCGTCCATTGCTCGCAATCCAGCTTTGCCGGATAAAAGCCGGACAACGGCATCTCCTTCATGTCCCAATCCTTATGTCCTTCATAGAAAGTACGGATACCGAAGTGAAAAAAAACACCGAACTCCCAGGATAAAAAGTCTGCTTGCTTTTGCGACGGTTTGATTTTCATAAGTGCCCTCCATATGTACTCTCCCGCATGCTTGCTTGTATTATACCACAGCATGGAAACACTTATCAAACAAAAAGATCCGGCAAAATTACCGGATCTCCTGTTGTATATGTCCCTTTGATCTATCTTAAAACAGCTTTCCCGTCTTCCACATCTACCATAATGCTGCTCCCCGGCTTGAACCTGCCCAGGAAGTATTGTTCGGTCAATTCGTCCTCGATATACCTTTGTATTGTCCTGCGCAGTGGACGGGCACCATATTTGGAATCATAGCCTTTTTCCAGTATGAGTTCCTTGACCGCATCGGTAAAGCAGAGGCTCAAGCCTTTGGAAGCCGCCTCTTCGAAAACCTCCTTAAGCATCAGGTCGATGATGCGCAGCAGTTCCTCCTTGCTCAATTCGGTAAATACAATGGTTTCATCCAGCCTGTTCAGGAACTCGGGCCTGAAGGTCTCCTTCAGGACATCCTTCACCCTGCTTTCCAGCGCCCTGTATCCGTCATTTGCAAAGCCTATGCCGTTGGACTTCAAGGTCGTACCGGCATTGGAGGTCATTACGATAATGGTGTTCTCAAAATTCACGGTCCTGCCATGGCTGTCGGTCAGCCTGCCGTCCTCCAGGATTTGCAGCAGCATGTTGAAAACATCGGGATGGGCTTTTTCTATTTCATCCATCAGGATAACGGAAAATGGCTTTCTCCGGATTTTTTCCGTCAGCTGCCCGCCGTCGTCATATCCCACATAGCCGGGCGGCGAACCGATAAGCTTGGATACCGTATGCTTTTCCATATATTCGGACATATCAAGGCGTATCAGGGCTTCTTCACTTTCAAAAAGCTCTACCGCAAGCGCCCTTACCAGCTCGGTCTTGCCCACTCCCGTGGGTCCTACGAAGACAAAGGACGCCGGTTTTTTCTTCTTTTTAAAGCCTGCCCGGTTCCTCCGGATGGCCTTTGCGATGCTCACGACGGCGTCGTGCTGCCCGATGACCCTTTTATGGAGTCGTTCTTCAAGGTTTAAAAGCTTTACGGCTTCCACTTCGGTCAGGCGCTGAACCGGGATCTTGGTCCACGCTTCCACCACGCCTGCAACATCCTCAATGGTGATGATATCCTCTTTGTTGTTATCCTCAAAGTCCTTTATTTTCTGGATAAACTTGCATTCCCTTACCTTCAGGTCGGCTGCTTTTTGATAGTCTTCAATGGAGTCTGCGGAAATGGCATATTCCTTCTCCTCCTGAACCTTTTTCAGCTCCTCCTTCAAGGCTTCCAGTTCCACCAGGCCCGAGTTCTTAAGGTTTGCCCTCGATCCCGCTTCATCGATTACGTCGATGGCCTTATCCGGCAGAAACCTGTCGGTAATATATCTTTCCGAGAGGGTTACCGCGGCTTCGATGACCTCGTCGGATATCTTGACCCTGTGGTAACTCTCATAGTAATCCCGGATTCCCTTTAATATTTCGATGGAATCTTCGACGGAAGGTTCTTCGACGATTACAGGCTGGAACCTTCTTTCCAGGGCCGAATCCTTTTCAATATGCTTGCGGTATTCGTTCATGGTGGTGGCGCCGATTACCTGGATTTCCCCCCTGGAAAGGGCCGGCTTCAATATGTTGGCGGCGTTCATCGCCCCCTCCGCTTCGCCTGCCCCCATAATATTGTGCAGTTCGTCAATAACAAGGATAACATTCCCCAGCGTCTTGGCCTCTTCGATAATACCTTTCATCCGGCTTTCAAACTGGCCTCTGAACTGTGTTCCCGCCACAATGCCCGTCAGGTCCAGCAAGTAGATTTCCGAATTAAAAAGCTTTGCAGGCACCTGCCGCTTGGCAATTCTTACGGCCAGGCCTTCTGCGATTGCCGTTTTTCCGACGCCCGGCTCTCCGATCAATACCGGATTGTTTTTTGTCCTTCTGTTCAAGATCTGTACGACCCTGTCAATTTCCCTGTGCCTGCCGATCACTCTGTCAATCTTGTCTTCCTTGGCCATATCGGTCAGGTTGGTTCCATACATATCCAGATATTTTTTCTTTTTTAAATTCTTCTTTTCCTGTGTCTTTGTCCTTGTGCCGTTTTTGGTCTCCTTCTCATCAATATTTTCCTTCCCTTGCTCTCCCCCGGTCTCGCCGATTTCATCGTTTTTGGGGAATGCACGGTTGATCAGATTGAAAAACGGGTTGCCCTTGGCGGCGGGATTTTGAGGCAAAGGCTCACTGGTTGCGTTCTCCGGTTCCATATTTTCAAACAAGCTGCTCATTTGCTTGTTCAGATTGTCAATGTCTTCTTCCGACATCCCTGTCTGTTCAATTAACTGATTCACCGGCTGTATGCCCTGTTTTTTTGCGCAGGACAAACAAAGCCCCTCCTGAGTCTGCCTTCCATCCATAATCTTCGTTATAAAAACAACCGCAAAATTTTCCTTGCATATTGAGCACAGCATCATCCGTCATCAACTCCCATCCATTGCTGTGAATAAAGCGCTTTCGTTATAGAGTCCTTTTCCTATCTGGCCTATATCCTATATAATATACCAACTCATATCCAATTACTACCAACTTTAAGCGAAATTTATATTAATTAAAGTATAGCATATAATTATACAACAGGTCTATTTGCATTACAACCGTCTAAACCTGTGCAAAGTGAACAGAAGAATTTAACCCCGAATAAATAGCAATACCTGTATCATGGTCGCCATATCGAGCACTTACGGCCAATCAACAGGTATTTTGCATATTTGTTTTCCCTTGGCAAGTCTTGCGGCATCAGGCATTTTTCATGGCAACGCCCTCAACGATATTGGCCACATCCTCACATGCGTCCAGGGTGTTTTCCAGGTATTCGTATATTTCCTTCCACTTGATGACCTCGAGAGGATCGTGCTCGCAGACAAACAGCTTTTGCATCGCACAACGGAAAATGTCGTCGCCAACATTCTCTATCCTGTTTACTTCGATGATCTTTTCTTTTAAAGTCTTGCTGTTTTTCAGCTTTTTAAGCTCCGACATAACCCCTGAAAGCTCATCCGTACACTGGGTTATCAGCTTTACCAGGGAAATGGCGTCTTCTTTGATGCTTTTTACATTGAACATCCTGAACCGGTGAGCGGTTGATTCAATTGCATCCGTTATATTATCAAGTTCCTTGGCGATTTCAAAAATATCTTCCCTGTCGATGGGTGTAATAAAGGAGCGGTTAAGGTGTTCCAGCATTTTATGGACATGTCCGTCGCAGCGGTGTTCGATTTCCTCCAGCTTCCCTATTTTTTCATCTACATTGATATAATTGATCATCAGCTCTTCCAGCTGTCTTGCCGCCTTGCAGGTATCCTCGGCAGTAACCACGAACAAATCGAAAAAAACCCCTTCTTTGGCAGTGACTCTAAACATTCCGGTTCCTCTTTTCCAGCTAAATTTTTCTTCCATGGGGAAATCCGCTTCCAATCCCCGGGATTTCCGTCTCCGATAAAACTTATGATTTCCTGTCGCTGCGGCAATCATTCCATAAGGTATTGCCTAAAAAATTATATACTACTGTAAAGTGTAATACAATACGACTTAACATAAATTTAAAAATTCTCTTAACAATTCGCACCCTATCTACATAAAATTTATAATGTTATTTTTGTAACCGATTATCGTATACAGGAATATTATTATAGTAGCGACAAGGCAATAAGTGATCGAATTGGAATAAGGAGGTGTCGATAATGTCAGATGGAAGAGGAGGATTCCTCGGGGGCGTTTTTAACGGTGACTGCGCAATATTGTTCTTCATACTTGTTTTCCTGCTCCTGTTTGTAAGTCCTTTTGGGGTTTGTGACCCGAAATAACGGAGAGCTTTTCCCCTCCACGTAAATGTACATGGATTGGCGTCAGACGAAATCCAGTGGGGCATTAGACCCTGCTGGATTTCGTGCAGTTTTGCTTCATGGGTGCCCCCTGGCAAAACGCCCCGGGAACATCCCGCTTTCCTCTTTCCCCATTTTCATCCGTGCTTACCTGTCTGCCTGGTTTAACGCTTTTTTCATAAACCGGCCCGTATAGGAAGCCTCTACCTCCGCAACGGCTTCCGGGGTCCCGCTTGCCACCACGTAGCCGCCTTTTCCTCCGCCTTCCGGTCCAAGATCGATAATATGATCCGAGGTTTTTATCACATCCAGATTATGCTCAATCACCACTACACTGTTGCCTGCATCCACCAGCCGCTGCAGGATATCTACCAGCCTGTGTACATCGGCCATATGCAGCCCCGTGGTCGGTTCATCCAGGATATACATCGTCTTTCCGGTGGCACGCTTTGACAGTTCCGTGGCCAGCTTTATTCTTTGGGCTTCACCGCCGGACAGGGTGGTTGACGGTTGACCTACCTTGACATATCCCAGACCCACGTCAAAAAGGGTCTCAAATTTTCTTACAATGCGCGGGATGTTTTTGAAAAATTCAAGGGCATCCTCTACGGTCATATCAAGGATATCGGCGATGTTCTTACCTTTGTACCGTACCTCCAGCGTCTCTCTGTTGTAGCGCTTTCCCTTGCATACCTCACAGGGCACATAAACATCCGGCAGGAAGTGCATTTCTATTTTAATGATCCCGTCGCCACTGCAGGCTTCGCATCTTCCGCCTTTGACATTAAAGCTGAAACGGCCGGATTTAAAGCCCCGCATTTTTGCCTCCGTCGTTTCCGCAAACACTTCCCGGATAAGGTCAAATACGCCGGTATAGGTTGCCGGGTTGGACCTGGGCGTCCTTCCGATGGGCGACTGGTCGATGTCAATGACCTTGTCCAGATATTCGACCCCTTTAATGCAGTCATGGTTGCCTGCCCGCGACCTGGCCTTGTTTAAGTCGGCGGCAAGCTTTTTATACAGTATTTCATTGATCAGAGAGCTCTTTCCTGAGCCCGAAACACCGGTCACCGCAGTAAGGACACCCAGCGGTATTTTCACTGAGATATTCTTCAGGTTGTTTTCTCTGGCTCCGATGATCTCTACCCATTTTCCGTTGGGCTTCCTCCGGACGGCAGGCACCGCTATGCTTTTCCGACCGCTGAGATACTGGCCTGTAAGGGATTCCTCACATTTCATGATATCCTCCACCGTACCCTCGGCAACAACATAGCCACCGTGAATTCCGGGACCCGGTCCCATATCGATAATATGATCTGCGGCAAACATGGTGTCTTCGTCATGTTCCACTACAATCAGGGTATTTCCGAGTTGCCTCAAACGCCCGAGAGTCTTCAGCAGCCTGTCGTTATCCCTCTGGTGGAGCCCAATGCTGGGCTCGTCCAGGATATAAAGCACGCCCATCAGACCGGAGCCTATCTGTGTAGCAAGCCTGATCCTCTGGGCTTCACCGCCGGAAAGGGTGCCGGCTGACCTGGACAGTGTGAGATAATCCAGTCCTACATCCACAAGGAAGCCAATTCTTGCATGGATTTCCTTGAGAATCTGATTGGCGATCAATTTCTCACGCTCGGTAAGCTTCAGTTCATTGAAAAAGTCTCTTACGTCCAGGACCGGCATTGAGGAAAGCTTGTTAATGCTGCAGTCGCCGATGGTCACCGCCAGGCTTTCCTTTTTGAGACGCGCCCCCTTGCACTCGGGACACGGGTTGGTGCTCATAAACTCTTCGTAATACTGCTTCATTCCTTCCGACTGGGTTTCCTTATATCGCCTTTCCATACTGCTGATGACGCCTTCAAAGGCTGAAGTGAATGAGCCGCTGCCATACTCCTTTTCATAGTCCACTTTCAGCTTTTCGCCTTTGGTACCGTATAGAATGATATCCAGTACATGGGGCGGGAGCTTCTCCACCGGAGTATTGAGTCTGAATTTGTAATGCTTTGCCAGCGCATTGATATACATTCTTGCATAACCGTCTTCATTTTCCACATTCCAGCCGCCCACCTTTATGGCACCGTCAGCCAGACTTTTGGACCGGTCGGGTATGATCAGGTCCGGATCCATCTTCAGCAGCGTCCCCAGACCGCTGCAGGTGGGGCAGGCCCCAAAGGGGTTGTTGAAGGAAAACATCCTTGGCGTCAACTCTTCAATACTGACGCCGCAGTCGCTGCAGGCAAAATTCTGGCTGAACAGCAGCTCTTTGTCCCCCACCACGTCAACCACAAGGATGCCGCCGCTCAAATGAAGCACGGTCTCAATGGAATCGGCCAGCCTTTTATGGATGTCCGGCCGGACAACAAGCCTGTCCACAACAATCTCAATGGTGTGCTTCCTGTTTTTGTCCAGGTTTATGGTATCATTGATATCCATTACTTCGCCGTCGATCCGGATCCTGACATAGCCGTTCTTTCTTGCATCCTCGATGAGCTTGTGGTATTCGCCCTTCCGGCCGCGGACAACAGGTGCCAGCAGCTGGATCCTGGCACCCTCCTCCAGGCCCATGATGTTGTCCACCATCTGGTCGACGGTCTGCTGCGCTATTTCTTTTCCGCAGATGTGGCAGTGGGGGATCCCTATCCTGGCATACAGCAGTCTGAAATAGTCATAGATCTCCGTTACCGTCCCGACGGTAGACCGCGGGTTTCGGCTTGTGGTCTTCTGATCGATGGAAATGGCAGGCGAAAGCCCGTTTATGTAATCCACCTCGGGCTTTTCCATTTGCCCGAGAAACTGTCTTGCATAGGCCGAGAGGGACTCGACATAACGCCTCTGACCTTCGGCATAGATCGTATCAAATGCCAGCGAAGACTTGCCCGAACCGCTCAAGCCTGTAATAACTACAAATTTGTCCCTTGGGATCTCTATATCGATATTTTTCAGGTTATGCTCCCTGGCACCCTTGATAAATATAGTGTTTACACTCATGACAACCCATCCTGTCCCTTTTTGAATTTACGACTCCCTGCAGGAGTCATTCACTATTATACCCAAGTTGTCCGGAAAATGCAAACACTTGTTCGAAAAAATTTTCAACGATCTTTTACTCCAGTATTTTCAATTTCAGATGATAAAGGAGCTCCTGGGCAGCACTCAGAGTGTAGTGCTTTTCAATGCAATAGATGATTGCCGCATCTCTTTTTACTCTGACATACAGGGGACTTGTTTGCGTGATGTTTAGAAGAAGCTGTGTATCTGTCAAATCCAATCCCATTCCGATAGCAATCCTCAAATAATTGTCCCTGCTGGCATATCTCGCCCCTCTTAAAATTTGATACCCATAGCTTCGGTCAATATCGGCGCGAAGGATAATCTCGCTCTTATCCAATTTATATTTCATCATCCGCTCTTCGAAAAAGGAAACAATGTCTTGAGAAACAAAATCCGGTTCATTTTCCTTTAAAAACCGATTGATGCTTTGCTCGTTTTTAAGCTGGCCAAGCAGCTTGTTTGTGATGGTAGTTTTCTTTTTCTGCATGAAACGATCCTTTATCTTCGTATAGCATTTTTTCCTGCTGCATTTTGCAAATTCCTCATAGCGCCAAATATTCCGGAGTGGTCCGGAAAGATTTGATTCTATACTGAGTCTACCATTTTTATGCCGGAAATAAAAGTATCAAATATGCAAAAGAATAAAAATTTTGAGAGGATGCAAATTGCACACCAAATCTTCCGCCTGTATGGATAAAATGAATATATTAAATATTTTTAAGGAAAGGAAATGATCTATGAAAAGCAAAAAGCGAACGAAAAAATGCTTCTCACTGCTGCTGTCATTGGTGCTTGCGCTCTCCTTGCTGCCCATGAACGTTTTTGCAGACAACCACCCCCAGGACCAACCATGGGCGATCGATGCCGTAAACAGGCTTAACGACATCTACGATGACGGTACCTTTACCGCTGACGATGCCCTGGTCACCGTTGATGCCGTGAAAGCCCTGCTGATAAGCAAATTTAGCTATCCGGCAGACGGCGTAATCATTGAACATTTAGGTGACGCTACATACCTAACAAGATTGCAACTGGCGAAGGTTGTTTACGGCCTGTACGGATTGACGGAAGATCTTTCGGCCGGGCCATTCAGCGATTGCGACGACTCTGCCGTCATCACTCTCCGCAGCCTGGGTATTGTCTCCGGCAAAAGCAGCGAGATATTCGCACCGGACGACACGGTTATAAATGCCGAGCTGGCCGTAATATTTTACCGCGTACTTGGGAAGATCGGCGCCAGCGGCGGTGCTGCGCTTAATACCATCAAGCCCGGCGAGTTCGGCTATGACGAACTCATGTATCTTTTTGCACGCAGCTGTGTGCCACGGGATGTCGACCCGTCACAGAATATCGAGGATGTGTCGATCCGCTTCTACTATGTAGAAGACAATTATGACGAATTTACCGGCAAAGAAGCAATCTGGAATTTCTGGTGCAGCCGGCTCGCCGGTTTGCCGCCGGACAGCAACAGAACTGTAGCCTGGACCGTATATAGTTCCGTATATGGCAGAGACCAAGACCCTGAAGCCCCCGTATCGATCCTTGACGCAGCCGTGAAGATCGTGGCCGAGGACAGGGAATGGCTGGTAAGTCATGATATGGGCGACAAGACAGGTATCTTCTCTGATGTAAACCCGGGGAGTTGGTCCTATGATGCGGTGATGTACCTGTTCAACAACGGTATTGTAAATGGAACTGGCGAGGGGATCTTCAATCTAACCGGCCAGTTGACGCGTGCGGAGTTGGCAGCACTAATTTGCAGAATTAAAGGCATAGATGCAAACGATCCGGCAGCGGGAATAGAGCCAAGTGACGAAAACATACCGGGATGGGCCTTCAACGGAATAACCCACGTGATTAAGGAAGGCTATATGGCCTATGTCGACGGTACATATTTCCAACCTGACAGGCGAGTCACACGCCAGGAAGCAGCTCTCGCCATTTTTGAAATGTACAAGGGATATGCTGCGGAGAATGTCAGCCTTTCCGTGCTTGATCGTTTTACCGACAGTGCGGACATCGGCGAGGCATACAAAACGGGATTGGCGTATCTGGTTTCCGCCGGTGTGGTGCGAGGCGGGGCGGACGGGCGTGTCATGCCGGAGGTCGAAATAGACCGCGCCTCCTTTGGTGTGCTCCTGGCCCGTGTGATGATGGGCATTGACAAATCCAAAATGTATGATTACGAAACCGCCGTGACGGAGGTGCTCCAATGAAAAAATTAATTCCCGTCCTCTTGATCCTGTGCCTTGCCGTCACCATGCTTCCGACGACGGCCCTGGCTGCCGACAAAACACTTACGCTGACCGAAGACTGGCGGCTGACAAGCGATCTTGATCTTAACGTAAGTGTAGACGATACGCTTATCATCGACGGAGCCAACAGATATTACATTTATGAGATGGGCGGTGCCCTCCAAAACAATGGCGGCGGCACGGTCTACCTGAAAGATACCTTTGTCTATGCCGCAGGAGATAATCCGGCGGAAGACTCCCTTGCAGCGCTGTCGCAAGCGGCGCGCGGCGTGACCGTAGCCGCTCCCGCGAAGGACGCGACGGCTCTGACCTTGCCGGCAATCGCCGGATATGGCGTGAACATTAAAAGCTCAAGCAATACGAGCGTTATTTCAACGAACGGATCCGTCATCCCGCCGTCTTCCGCCGCCACTGTCACCCTTGTCCTCACACTCACGGATGCGGCAGGCAATAAGGCTGATACGGCCAATATCCAGATAACTGTTCCTGCCAAAACTCCGGGCGGCTCAGGCACACCCACACCCGAGCCCACCGGCAGCCCCAGCCCTTCCACACCCACGCCTGCGCCCAACGGCGGCGGTTCGTCTACACCTACGTCCGCGCCCTCCATCCCCGGCACCGGTGGTGTGACGGTGAACTACACGAAATCCGGCGGCGATGTCACCCTTGCCCTGCCGGATGATAAGATCACGGAGATCATCGGAAAATCAAACGGCAAGGCCACCTTTGACCTGTCCGGCGTGTCCGATGCGACGGCGGCAGTATTGCCCAAAACGGCGCTGGATACCCTCGCCAAAGGAGGGCTGGACGTTGAGGTCGGGCTGCCGAAGGGAACAGTGAAGCTTGACACAGCGGCGTTACAATCCGTTATCTCCGCAGCGCAGGATGCGAATGTTTCCGTCGCGGTGAAAACCGTTGCCGTCTCTTCCCTTAACGCGGCGCAGCAAGCGACGGTGGAAACCGGCGACAAAGTCGTTGACATTTCCATCCTCTCCGGTATACAGAACATTACGTCCTTTAACGGTGTCATAACTGCCACCATGGCATATTCCGGCCCTGTTCCCGTGGCCGTATGGCATCTCACCAGCGACGGAACGCTTGAAAAGCTCACAAGCAGCTATGACGAAGGGAGCAAGACCGTCAGCTTTGCACTTCCGGGGCATCTGTCGCTCTATGTTCTCGGGCAGGACACCACCGTCCCGGCATGGGTTAACCCGTTTACCGACATAAACAAGTCGGATTGGTTTTATGGCGATGTGGAATTTGCCGTGAAAAACGGCCTGTTCAACGGAACGACAACCACCACCTTCAGCCCGGATATGTCCATGACGCGGGGGATGCTGGTCACTGCGCTTGGCAGGCTGCACGGTGTGGACACGGGCAAATATGCGGCAAGCAGCTTTGAAGATGTCGCAGCGGGAAAATTCTACACCCCCTATGTGGAGTGGGCGAAGGAAACCGGAATTGTCAACGGCGTCGGCAATAACAGGTTTGCGCCGGACAATGCCATTTCCAGGCAGGATCTGGCGGTTATCGTCGTACGTTATGCAGAGTATGCAGGCAAGCAATTCCCTGTAGCACAGCAGGATGTGACGTTCACCGACGCAGCAGCGATCCGCGATTCGGCAAAAAGCGCTGTCCAGACCTTATACAGTAACGGCATCTTCCAGGGCGACAACAACAACAGATTCAACCCGCAGGACAGCACCACAAGGGCGCAGGTCTCCGCGATACTGCACCGGTTCGTAGAAAAGGTACAGTAAAGCTGTCCATAATATACGAGACGGAGCACACTTGACAGTGTAGGGGCGCGCATTGCGCGTCCGCAAAATGCCATCTGGGGTGACAAAATACCTGACAGCCAATGGCCGTTCCTACTTTGATAGCTTTTACCACGGAAGATATTACGTCCCGTATGGGATACTCCAAACGCCATCGGCGCAAAAAGCGCCGGTGGCGTTATTGAATTATATCGTTCAAATTTTTCAAGTCTTTTAATGGGGACAAATCCAGATCCTTCATTTGAAAAATATCCAACGTCGTAAGGAATTGCATTGAGGAAAGCGGAGACAGATCATCAACCTTCGTTCCGGGGATTTGCAGGTATGTCAGCTTCGTTAAATTTTTCAGCGGTGATAAATCTTTTATAGGATTGCAATTTATCCGCAGAAAGGTGATGGATTCCATATCCTTAAGCGGCGTCAGATCCGAAATATTATTGTAAGCCAGGCTCACAAAGTACAGGTAATGAAGCTTTTCAATTCCCGAAAGATCCGTTATTTGTTGATATACCAGCGTTAGTTCACTCAGGCAAGGAAGAAGGGCAAGATCCTCCAGGGAATCCACCGGACCTCGTTTAAGATCTTTGCCGTTGTAAGCAAGACGGTTACCGTAATAGTCATGCTGAAGATCCCCATAAGCAACAGGCGTCTGCAAATCACCAATAATTTCAATACTGGTAACCCGGTCCAGTTCCGATTTGCCGAGAGGTTCATCCGCCGTTTTTCCCAATACGCTCCGTACAGCCTTTTCAATACCGGGGTTTTTAAAGGTCACGTTTTCCGTTTCTTTTCGATTTGTCGGTTCGACCGGTATTGTCGTTGCATCGTTTCCCTGTTCGGCCTGTGCTGTCTCTTCACGCTTTGTCGGTTCAGCCTGTGTTGCCGTTGCATCCTTTGTTGATTCGGCCTGGGGTATCCCTTCATCCTTTGCTGATTCGACCTGGGGTATCCCTTCATCCTTTGTTGATTCGACCTGTGCTGCCTCTTCATGTTTGGTCGGTTTGATCAGTGTTGTCGTTTCATTGTTTGCCAGTTCTGCCGGGGTTATTTCTTCATCCTTTGGTGATTCGGCCTGCCTTGCCGGATCTAAAGCACTTAATACGCCAAATACGATTGTGCTTCCGATCAATAAGGCGCTGAGACCGACCGTCAGCTTTCTGGAAAAAACGAACTTCCTTTTGTCAAGGAGATATTTCTTGACCTCTTCTACATTTTTATAGCGGTCTTTTGGAGAAAATTCCATACATTTTTCCGCAATCTTTTTTAGCCTGGGAGTCATATGGCAAGCGTTTATCCGGTCATAGCTGCCTGTTTCAAGGTAAATGAGCAGCATACCAAGGGCGTAAATCTCTGTCTGCTGATATTCAGACTGTTCCGGTGCCGCTGTTTGTAATGCCTCCACATAAATGGCATCACTCCCGGCCTGCAAATCATATTGTCCGGAGGTTTCAAAATCAATCAAGCCGATCTTTCCGCCCGGACGTAAAACCAGATTCTGTGGTTTGATATCACGGTATATGATAGGCGGGTTCTGACTATGCAGATAGGTAAGCAAATCGCATATCTGTATCGCCAGGGCAACCGCTTCATCCTCCTGAACAACCCCATTTTCCAGGACATAAGCATCCAGGGTCATCCCATCAAAGTATTCCCTGATCATATAAGTATAGCTATCATCGGAGTACCGTTTGTATACCTTCGGTATGGACGGATGATTCAATGAGGACAGCAGCTCCCATTCCTTTTCACTCCGGGAAAGGTGCTGTCCGGATACTTGTTTCAGAATATACTTTTTGTTAAAAATAATATCCGAGACAATATAGACACATTTGGTCTCCGAAAAAACAAGACGGGTCCGGATAGTAAAAAATTTTGTGATAAATGGCGGAAGCAGGTCCTTATCATTCGGTTGGTCCGAAGAGTAGGTATTCAATTCCTTTTCAATATTCTGCATCGTTGTCACCGTTTTCCGATTTTGAATCCATTATTTTTATTCTCATTTGCTGAATGCCGCATTTATTTCTTTTCGCCTATATCACCACAAACGCTTATGTGAAATTAATCCAACAGGGCATTGAATTCCTTTATTGAATGATCTCTTTCAAATTTTCCATGCCCTGCAAGGGGGACAGATCAATATTTTTCATTCCCCAAATGCCTAAAACCTTCAGGGACTGCAATGAGGAAAGCGGAGTCAGATCCTCAATTTTTGTTGCGGATATTTCCAGGAGCTCCAGCTTCGATAAATTTTTCAGGGGTGATAAATCCTTTACGGGATTGCTGTTTATCCGCAGCAATGTGAGCTTCTCCATATCCTTCAGCGGCGTCAGATCCGAAATATAATTGTAGGTCAAATTCAGCGTCTGCAGGTGGTGAAGCTTTTCAATCCCCGAAAGATCGGTTATTTGCTGATTCATCAGTATCAAATCAATTAGATACGGAAGTTGGGCAAGATCCTCCAGGGAATCCACCGGACCCCGCTCAAGAAGTTCTCCTTTATATGCAATGCGGTTCATGTAAAAGTCGTGTGAAAAATCATTATACCCTATAGACTCCGATAGATTTCCGACCAATTCCAGGTAAATGATTTTTTCCACTTCCGATTTTTTTAAAGGTTCATCTGCCGTTTTGCTCAATGAAATTCGCACAGCCTTTTCAATGCCGGGATTTTTAAAGGATACGGTTTCCGTTTCTTCCTGGTTTGTCGGCACAGTCGGTTTTGTCTTTTCACCCTTTGCCTGTTCGTTCTGTGTTATCTCTTCATTATTTCGTGCCTCTGCCTGTCTTGCCGGATGTATAGCATATAATATGCCAAATACTATCGTGCTGCCGATCAATAAGGCACTGAGACCGACAATCATCTTTTTGGAAAAAACGAAATTCCTTTTGCTAAGGAGATGTTTCTTGACTTCATCTACACTTTTATAACGGTCTTTTGGAGAAAATTCCGTACATTTTTCCGCGATCTTTCTTAGCCCGGGAGTCATATGACACGTGTTTGCCCGGTCATAGCTGCCTGTCTCAAGGTAAATGAGCAGAATACCAAGGGCATAAATATCGGTCTGATGATTTGTCTGCTGGTATCCAAACTGTTCCGGTGCCGCTGTTTGTAAGGTCCCCATATAAATGGTATCACTTCCGGCCTGCAAATCATATTGCCTGGAGGTTTCAAAATCAATCAAGCCGATCTTTCCGTCCGGACGCAAAACCAGATTCTGCGGTTTGATATCCCGGTGTATGACAGGCGGGTTCTGACTATGCAGATAGATGAGCAAATCGCATACCTGTATCGCCAGGTCAACCGCTTCATCCTCCTGAACAACTCCATTTCCCAGGACATAAGCATCCAGGGTCATCCCATCAAAGTATTCCCTGATCATATAAGTATAGTTGTCATCAGAATACCGTTTATATGCCTTGGGTATGGAAGGATGATCCAATGAGGACAGCATGTCCCATTCCTTTTCACTCTGGGCAAGGTGCTGTCTGGACACTTGTTTCAGAATATACTTTTGGCTAAAAATAATATCCGAGACAATATAGATGCTTTTGGCCTCCGAAAAGACAAGACAGGCCTGGGTATCAAAGAATTCCGTAATAATTGACGGAAGCAGGTAATTATGATTCAGTTGATCCAAATAATATGTATTGAATTCCTTTTCAATATTCTGCATGGTTGCCACCGCTGATAATATGCTTTTTCGCTTATATTACCACAAATGCTTATCATAAATCAATATGCATGTCACAGGTGCGTTTAAAAATATGTTTACCCGCAATTTTGGTGCTTTTAACATGCTGCATTTGTAGAAACTTGTATTATCTCAGATGACAAAGAGAACTGTCTCTCGTGGCATACTTTTATTCATTTTATCCCCCCAAACCTTATTGAACCTCGCTCCAGCTTTTGCCTCCGTCAATCGTTTTCACCGGCTTGCCATCCGCCAATGCCCACCCGGTTTCTTCCGAGACAAAATCAAGGCAGGAAAAGCTTTTGTATTGTGTATTCTCCCATAGCTTTGCCCAGCTCTTTCCGCCATCTCCTGTACGGTATAATATCCCTTCGTAAGTCATAGCCCAGCCTGTTTTAAGATTAATGAAATCGAAGTCTCCGGATGAGATCCGCTCCTTTGACCTAACCGGTATTGCAGCTTCCCAGCTCTTGCCGCCATCATGGGTACTATAAAAGAGATTGTCACAATTGTCCGACTGGCCGGTATAAGTAGAGATAGGCAAAATACCTTTCTGGTCATTGAAAAAGATTGGCGGCAAAGATACGCTGGAGGTATCGAGTGTAAATTTCCCGACCGTGTCTAATTGAGTGCCCCACGTTTTTCCTCCGTCGACGGTTTTATGAAGGATTGGCGCCCCCATGCCTGTGCTCCCTGTAAGCCAGCCTATCGCATTACTGCTGAATGAAATGCCGTTTTTCCATCCGCCTAAAGGCAGACCGTTCTCCTTGCTTGTGTCGGACACTTTCATCCAGGTCTTTCCTCCGTCTTCCGTCCGGTAAAGCTCCCCCTTTTGTTTGCCCATCCCCGCGTCCTGAAACAGTAGTATCCATCCTTTATCGGAATCTGCAAATGCCATTGACGTGTAAATATTGTAGCTGGGAATGACACTTTTGTTCCAGCTTAAGCCTGCATCGGAGGTATAAAAAACAATGGTGGAAGTCGCTCCCTGGTTACCAACGCTCCCTCCGTCCTCCTGGAGGACAACCCAGCCTGTTTTTGCATCTGTAAAATACCCATCCAATCCTACTTTTACAAGCCCCGTCAATTCCGGGGTAACCTCCTGCCAGCTCTGCCCGCCGTTTTGGGTATGAAAAACCTCATTTTCATTCAATGCCCATCCGGCAGCAGCATCGATCATGTGAATCCGGAGCAGCGCTGAAGATGCTGAATCCCCGGCAAGGCTTACATCGTCACTATCCTTTGCCGTATCCTCTCCGGTCATCTTATAGCTTTTGACAAGAACAAACTGCCCGTCTTCCCAGTGATATATCTCTCTGAACGTGCCTTCCGCGTTATTATAATACTCTGTTTGAAAGCCTGCAGCATCAACCTTCTCCAGCTTCGTTGAATAGTATCCCGTTGAATCGCTGATAAACAGGTCCGGATGGTCTTTCACCTGCAACTGCTCTACTTTCCCGTTCTTTCTCAAAGTAAAAAGCCTGTATAGCCTTCCATTACTCGACGCATACTGCCCTATGGTAAAATCCGGATCTCCGTCATCGTTATAGTCATCAAATTCAATAGCAAAGGAAAACCTAAATAGCAGCGGTTCGTTATACATTCTGCTGATATCCGTTTCAGCAATTGTCCTTCCAGATTCATCCGCCAGCTCTATTACATAGCTCCCTTCCCAGAGAGTTCCCATAATCGCTCCGGGATTCCAGTCCTCATAGTATCTTCCTTTGACCATTTTCAGCCGCAGATACGCATTCTGTCCATTAAAAGCACACATGCTGTTGGACAATGCCATTGGTGATTCTACAGTGATTTCAGGGCGGCTATTTTCGCTGTTTCCTGCCGCTGCCCCCTCAGTCCCGGCTAGTCCGTCGGATGAGTATACCCGGGTACCGTTCATATCATTGTAGGAAACGCTTAATAGTAGAATAATTGCTATAAATGCAAATAGAAAAATGCGAATCTTCATTTTCCTCTCCCCCTGGCAGCACTTAAAATTTTGCGATAAAAGGATAATACCTTTTTTATGCATTAGACTCCGGCAGATGCCAAAAGGTTTCGTACAATATGCCTTACGGCGAATATCCAAGAATTTCATCAACCACTGCCTGCGCGTTTTTGCTCTGAGCGGTGGAAAGCTTGCTAACAGATACGCCGTATTTCCGGGCAATTTCTCCTACTGTAACTTATTTTTGATATTTTTGCCTTCCTTTAAAATATCTGCCATTTATAATGATTATAAAGCTTATCGCTATGTAAATGTCAATAGCAGGATAAAAAACAGCGATAAATTTTATTTTATCCTTGAAAAACAGCATGTTGACTCGTGTTATTTCTCACTACAGCGATATATACTACCTCAAAAAATAAAAAAATCCGCCGCTTGGAAAGGGTAGATTCGAGAGAAAAGTCTTTGTGGCAGCCAGGCTGTCATAGCGCTTGTAAACACCTTAGACCCTTTGGCTTTGCGTCCCTGCCTTTTGACAGGTTTGCCCTTGACACAATATTAAATTAAGTAAAGCACCACACCGCAATCTTTAAAATAAAAGGCTCATCCCCGTATGGCTATGCCTTTTCGTTTTAAATACCTGTAAAAGTCCCGGTTGCCGTAAAGGCCACAATAAATCCATACGGGCAGGATGCCAACTCCCAATGTTGCCAGGCAGAAAAACAGCATGAGGAGCCCGCTGCCCTCCATCCCCCTGGAAAGATACCAAAAGGGTCCGCCCAGCAAAGCCGTGATATTCCAGCCTGATTTCTGTACCATGATTTTTTTCATCCACATTCCTCCTAATAAAACTTCATTATAGAGAAAAATAAAGGCATACCCCCTAATTTTTTTTACCGCAGCAGCTTCTTAAATGAGGCGTCCGGCTCCTGTCCCAGTTTTTTAGCCAAGCCGTTCCGGTAAAGGTCATAATGCTTTGTCGCCAATGCCCGTTCATGGGTAAGCAGCAGAACCTCAATCAGCCGGTAGTTCAGCTCCCGGTGGAGAGGCTCGTGAAGCATGCCAGTTTTCAGCCATTTCAAAGCTTTTGGATAGTTTTGCGCCTGTTTGTAATACTCCGCCATTTCAAGCAGCAGCCCGATGAATTGTTCCAGCAGCCACAGCCGCTTTACCGCCGCCCAGTCATAGTCCCAGCCCGAAAGATATTCCCCCTTATAGAGCGTCACTGTTTCTTCATATTCCGGAATGCTTTTGTGTCCGGCAGCTTCGGCCTTTTCCGCAAAGGCGCAGAATTTCAAATAATCACAGTCCATACCTCCCGTGTCCAGCCGGTAGCTGCCCCGGTCGTACAGGACGGAAATCCGGATTCCATAGGGCAGCAGCGCTTTTTTTACATAGTGGAGGGTGGTGTTGAAATGGACCACGGCCCGGTCCCCGTCAAAGTCCTCCCATAGACTGTCTATAATCCTGCTGCGGCTGATAAAGGTGCCTCTTCCGTCAATCATAAAAGCCAGAAGCTCCGCTGCTTTTTCCGTGCGAAACCGGATTTCCTGTTTTCCCTCACTGACGCAAAATTTGCCGAAGCACCGTACATGCAGCCCTCCGGCGTGCAGAGGAAGACCCATTTGCTCCGTGATCCTGCGCAGCGTATCTGCCAGCCTGCCGGCTGATACCGGCTTTAAGAGATAGTCAAGGGCGTTTAAACGGAAAGCCTCTACCGCATACTGGTTGTAGGCTGTCACAAAAACCACGGAAACACTTTCCTGCAGGTCCAGGATACGGCTTGAAAGCTCAATACCGTTCATATCCGGCATTTCTATGTCCAGGAAAGCGGCGTCTACTTTGTTATTTTCCAGAAATGCCAGCGCCTCCAGCGGTTTTGTAAACTTGCCCGCCACCTCCGCCTGGCCGCTGTTTGTGAGCAACTTTTCCAGCTTGTCGAGAGAAAGAGGTTCATCATCTACAACAATAGCTTTTATCAACCTATACCACCTCCAATGGATTCCTATAGAACACTTTCGTCCCTTTGCCGGCACTCTTTCTATGGTAAGTCCTTCCCCCGACAGCTTTTTCAACCTTTTGTCTATATTCCGAGCATCAGTATACGCTTTTTATTTGTCCTTTCCTTCAACCTGTTCACCTCTCCAATTTTCCTCACGCTACAAACATAAACACAAACAACTCCCTGGCTGTTTAATTGTACAGGTTTCCACTTAACCACGGCTTAACGGATCTCAGCATCAAAAATGCCCTTAAGCTATACTGCCGAAGGGCTCATGAATATTACTGCCGTATTTGGCGTAAAATCTCCGGATCTTTTATTTTTGCGTCTTCCGCAAGCAAAAGGATTTTCGAAAGGATCTCCGCCGTTTTCGGATCATCGTCCATAAATGTTATCACGCTCATTCCATATTCTTCCGCAGCATTTGCCACTGGGAATACCCTCAACGAATAGCTCGGGAAATTTTCTGAATGGTATTCATGTTTCTGGAAGTTAAACGGCTTTTATATTGTTTGCTCCCCAGTACCTTCGAACCAAAATCGGAAGCCAGGGTCAAACCCTTCGGAACAATCCAAAAAGCACCGCTGGAATGCAATGTTAACTGCTCATGCGGCGCATGAGGCATGGCATCAAAAAGTTGCTTCAAATTTGTAAAGAGCTCCCTGTCGTCGAAAAGCAGGCTGTAATGGTGACATTCCTCCGGAACATGGTTGGTTTGTGCGGCATCCAGCATTTCCCGGATCTCTTTGCCGTCACGGATGAAAACATGGGCGTCATAATGGAAATATCCGCTGAGCCCGTTTTCAATAGAAGACTTCAGTTCCTGCGCAGAGGAATCTTCTCCGGCTGAAGAAAAAATGACATTGCCTGAAGCAAGTACCGTTTTGACATCCGCAAAGCCCATTTCAATAAATGCCGCTTTCAGTGCGTCCATTTTCATGCTTGTACCGTTTACATTAATCCCGCGCAGAAACGCACAATAGTTTTTCGCCATACCATCACCTTTGATCTATTTCCATTTGACTGTAGCTACCCGGAAGAATCTCTAGCCTTCCATATAAATGTAGCATAAAAACAATAAAAGCAAAAGGACTAAAATCATTCACGTTTTATACTATAACTTCGGGCCTTGTTCCGTTTTTAATCATTTCGCGCCTTTTTACATAGCCGGGAAGAATAACTGTCCCGAAATCCTCCTTAAACCATGCAAATGGATCTGTGCTGCAGGTAAATGCAATATTGGCCCATGGATTAAAGGAACCGGACCGGATGATCACTTTTCTAGAATAACCAATCAGTAAAATTCTGCTGAAACCTCTTTATTATAGCATTTGCCAATACCTTTTGCAATAAAAGGCTCATGGGGGTTTTGACTGCTTTATTTAAGCCGTTGATTGACTTGAAAAAAATCCTTCCACGGATCACTACCGCCAATCCTCATTAGCGCATCTGCCATATCGACACCACCGGGAGCCACCGTATCAAGTTCTTTCCATGTGATAGGCATAGACACCCGGGCCCCTTTTCTTGCTCTTACGGAATAGGGGGCAATACTTGTGGCTCCTCTGCCGTTTCGAATCCAATCGATGAATATCTTGTTTGTCCGCTTATTCTTTCTGACATTACTTGTGTAGCGGTCAGGCCATTGCTGTTCCATCGCTTCGGCAATCCGCCTGGCAAAATCGTGAAACGTATTCCACTCAACGGATGGTTTGAAAGGTACGACCACATGGTAGCCTTTGCCTCCGCTGGTCTTGAGAAACGAGTTCAGCGAAAGCTGGTCAAGAAGACTTTTTAGATCTTTTACACCCTGGCGTACTTTTTCCAGGTCCATTCCCTCATCCGGATCCAGGTCAAATACCATTATATCCGGCTTTTCCATATCGTCTGCACGGCTTCCCCAGGTATGAAATTCCAATGTACCCATCTGTGCTTCATAGATGAGTCCGGCTGCATTCTGGATATAGAAATAGTCTTCCTTTTCTCCGCTGCTGTTCAAAATCGGTATTGTGACGATTCCTTTGTTATCCGGACCGGGATGCTTTTTATAGAAGCAAGACTGGGATATCCCCCTGGGACAGCGTACAATGCTGAGAATTCTGTAACCCACATACGGTATCATGCGCTCCGATACCTTTGCATAATATTGGACCACATCCGCTTTTGTGATTTCAGGATTATCAAAGATCACCTTGTCCGGGCTGGTGATCTTTATTCCATTGATGATGATGCTGTCAACCTTTGCTTTCATCGGTCTCTCCATATCTTTGGCGGGTGATTGCTCTTCTTTCGGTTTTTCGTCTGACTGTGTTTTATCATCTACTTTTTCCTTTTTTATATCCCTGGGCTCCTTATCCGTCCGCAGTCCCTTGAAGCTTGCTTGTCTTAACAGGTTTTCTTCGGTCCATTGGGCAAACTTGATTTCCGCAATCAGCTCAGGTTCAAGCCAGGTAATTTTTTCATTCTTTCTAGGCTCCGGTGCCTGTTTGAAAGGAGCCGCCTTCCTCTTTATACTTTCAAATTTTCCCTCCAGTTCTTTCATACTGCGCTGAGTCAGGCCTGTTCCGGCCCGTCCTGCATAGACCAATTCGTCTCCTTCGTAGACGCCAAGGAGAAGCGAGCTTACCCCTCCGGTTTTTTTATCTGATAGCGTATATCCTCCAATAACGAATTCCTGCCTTGTATCGCATTTCATCTTGATCCAATCGCCGTTTCTTGTTCCGCTGTATAGGGAATCAGCTTTTTTACCGACAATCCCTTCCAAATTTGCCTTGCAAGCTGCAAGGAGACTTTCCTTTCCATTTCCTCTGATATGTTGGCTATAGTAGAGATTTTTTGGCGAATCCTTCATAAGAGCTTCAAGCGTTTCTTTTCTGTCAATCAGGTGGTGTCCTCTTAAGTCTGACCCATCCAGGGCCAGAAGATCAAAAACAATATAGGTAAGGTTCTTACCCTTGGGATTTCTCATATAGTTTTGCAAAGCCTGGAAATCCGTTTTGCCTTCCGCATCCGTGATGACCATTTCCCCGTCCAGAACCATTGCCCTTCCGGCAGTCCAATCGATGAGGGAATATGCGATATCCTGAAACAGATTTGTATCGTCATAGCCGTTTCTGGTCATAAGCCGAGCTTTGTTGCCTTCCAGATATGCAAGAATCCTGTAGCCGTCGTATTTCAGCTCATATAGCCAATCCTCGCCCTCAGGGACCGTATTTACAAGTTTGGCAAGCTGTACATCGGCCTTGCTAAAAGGATTCCCCGTGATTTTTTCATCCGCCCCTTCTTCAATTTCCGTCATGGAGCGTCCGGTTCTAATGCTGGCGGTAAACTCAGAGATCCCCTCGGCAGTTTTGGCATAATCATCTCTTTCCTTGAGCAAAAGCCAGTTATTGGCAGCTTCACCCGCTTTTGCCTTCATCCGGACCAAAGCCCATTTTCCCTTTAGCCTTCTGCCTTTTAGAACAAACTTCAGCGAACCTTCACGAAGTCCTTCATCCACATCCGTCTGAGGTTCCCAGTAGCCTTCATCCCAGAGCATTACTACTCCGCCGCCATATTCCCCCTTGGGAATCATCCCCTCAAAGTTCCTGTATTCCAGGGGATGGTCCTCCACCTGTACCGCTAGCCTCTTGTCGCGGGTATCATAAGAGGGTCCCTTGGGCACCGCCCAACTTAATAGAGCTCCATCCCATTCGAGACGTAAGTCGAAGTGGTCCCTGCGGGCTAGATGGTGCTGGACAACAAACCTCAGACGTTCTTCGGGCTTTTCCGTTTTGCCTGCAGGTTCGACCGTTTTATCAAAATTTCTTTTTCGGTTGTATTCTTCCAATTTTGCAGTCATTCGCATTACTTACCTTTTTGACATACTGCGGCAGCTTTTTAGGTATTATCCGCTGCTTCTGCGAAGGTTATACATTTGTTAAATGAGGTACAGCGTCTCAATTCATGCTGTGAAATCAGTTTTACCCCTAAAGGATTCTTGTTTTTAGTCGTCAGGACCTCATTTAGCAGTTTAAAGCTATCAATACTTTCATCCTCCTGCATGCTGCAGGCATCAAGGAATTCGTTCAGAATACAGAATAGACCGGATAGTGAAATAATCCGGAATAATTCATATTAAATTCATATTCATGTTTTATAATGCGCTTATACCTGGCCAGTGCGAAAAGAAGGAGATACAGTGGCATATAGCATTCTTGTTCCCTTATTTACAAAGCTGGCACTGAACTGCCACTTTACAGATATAGAATAGCCCTATGGATATACAAAACAGGTTTTTTAAGACGAACGAAGGGTAGGAAATCATTGGAGCTAACAGATTACACGATTGTTCAAAATATACTGAACGGAAATGAAAATGATTTTTCCCTTCTTTATAATAAATACAAAAGATTGGTTTATAATGAAGCACTTAAGTATTCAAAGGATTACCATGAGCTTGATGATATCAGCCAGGAGGTCTTCCTTAGAATATATAAGTCGCTTTCCTTATTCAATCCGGACTACAGGATTTCCACCTGGATAACCAGAATCACAAGGAATTTTTGTATAACCCTGGCAAAAAGTAAAAAGCATGCTCTGGAAAGCCTGGATGACTTGAATCACGACAGAGAGGGGCTATATAACAGCGTTACCCCCGAGAAGACCATTGTACGTCAGGAGAGCCTGGAACAATTACGTTTCATTGTAATGCAGCTTCCTGAAGAATACCGCCAACCAATTGTTTTATATTATTTCAAGGGGCATTCTTACAAGGAATTAACTGAAATACTTAATTCCCCCATGTCCATAGTAAAAAACAGGATATACAGGGCCAAAATCAAGCTGAAAAAGAAACTTCTTATACTTGACGAGTGGAGTTGATATGCGCTATGCAAATTCTTGTTATTGACGCTGACAAAGCAAATTACGAACTGCTTAAGTCATATTTAATAAATGATGATTTTTTATGGTGCTTCCATGATAATTTCGGTTCAGCTTTCAGCTACCTGGAAAAGAACAAGGCCGATTTAATCCTGATAAATATTTCAACACCGCTTATCGTCGAATGGGATGCATGCGAGACCATAAAAGAAAACTACATGCCCCCGGTAATTTTGCTCTATGGCAGTGATACGGTTGAAAATAAAGTTATGGCATTCAGGCTGGGAGCCGACGATTATATTGCCAAACCATTTAAACCCGAAGAAGTGGCTGCCAGTTTGGAAAGCCGCTTAAAAATCAAGAATGACAATTTAAGAATTACAGAGAAGGCATTAAAAGTTGAGGATACCGTCGTAGACATCAACAGGCATGAAGTCCTTATTAGGGACAGGGTGGTGAATTTAAGGCCAAAAGAACTGAAACTGCTGCATTTTATGCTGAAAAACAGGAATACCGTTTTTACGCGTGAGCAGCTTATGAAAAAAGTATGGGGATATAATGCCTTTTGTGATATCCGAACGGTTGATATTCATGTAAACAGGCTGAGAACAAAGCTGTATGATAAAAACAGCTCATGGAAGATAAAAACTGTCTGGGGGGTAGGCTATGTACTGAAGGTTTGAAAAATTCTGCAGCTTCCGGCGAAGGTATGGGACGAAATGCTTAAGTTTTAATTTAAAAAGCAAATAGGCTTTATAAAATTTCCCGGCATATCCGGCGCCAATAAAGAATTTGATGGCATTTATTACTGCCTGGAAATCCTTTTTGATTTGATTCAATAAAAGGGAATTTAACAAATCCTTCCTGTATTAACTCCCGTCGTGAAGTTTTACCAATAGCCTCCTATTGACTGCTTAAGAAATGCTTATTAACGGGAGGAGTCAATAACTACCTTCATATGTAAAATCCTCCATAAACCGCTGCCGTAAACGGATTAGCCGCAACATGCAATTTCATTGCGTTTGGTTATTGCTGGAGCGGCCCTTGTAATTCATTCATTTTTGGACCGTCAGCGATGGCCAGGATGCAATTGGGAATAATTGCATTTCAAAAACACTAACAAAAGCATTAGAATGGTACCCAAGGAGGTGATCGCCATGAAAAAACTAATTATTACCATGGCAGTGGCGCTTATGGTATTCGGTACGTCGATGAGCGCATGGGCAGCTCCCATAACGGGGAACACGTCATGCACAGACAATACAATTCTATCGAAGCCAGGCTCCACAACATCACAAACCGACTCAGGTTATACGACCGGAATTGACGCAAAAGCGTTCTTTGACAGGCTGAAATCTTCCGGATCGTATACAGGCACTTCGACAGAAAGCACCAACGCCCCATTGAGCCGCATGCTCAATACTTTAAACGGCCTGCTTGACAAATGCGGCATTAAAACCGACCTGTCCAGCTTTTTCACAGACCGGCCTGACAGGGTAACAGAGAAACCCTCACCGGCACCTGGCGACAATAATACTGCAACGCCTACACCGGCACCCGGCAGCAATGATACCGCAACGCCTGCACCGGCACCTGGCGGCAATAATACCGCAACGCCGGCACCGGCACCCGGCGGCAATGATACTGCTACTCCAACGCCGGCACCCGGCGACAATAATACAGGAACGCCTTCTCCCTCTGATAATATTGACAACCTGTCCTATGAGCAGCAGGTCGTAGTACTTGTAAACGAACAGCGCGCAGCAAACGGCTTAGCTCCGCTGACGCTTAACGAAAAGCTTTCGGACGTAGCCAGGGCTAAATCGCAGGATATGCACGACAACAACTATTTTTCACACACCAGTCCCACTTACGGCTCTCCCTTCGACATGCTGAAGACTTTTGGCATCAGCTATCGAGCAGCGGGTGAAAACATAGCCATGGGCTATGCCACTCCGCAAGCAGTCGTAAACGGATGGATGAATTCCGCCGGACATAGAGCCAATATATTAAATGGCTCCTATACCCAGATAGGCGTGGGTTATGTGGCGGACGGGCATTACTGGACACAGCTGTTTACCGACTGACGTGTTCTTTGGTTGTAGGCCGGTAAAAAAATGCATCTCTCTTAGGAGGGATGCATTTTTTTTTAGCGATCCACGTAAAAGAGCCGATGCCTTAGGCTTCTCATCCTCAGCCTGGCTTGTGCAAAATAACTGTAGAAAATCAACAAAATCGTATATATCCCCGCCATCGGGCATTACATCTCAGCGAAGAACGGTTCCCTTCCCTTGGACCAGAGCGGCCACAGTTGCCACGGCAGAATATGCTTGGACAGACCCTGACAGGGTAGAGCGCTTTACCGATACCGGAAAAAACCGTTTTGTGAATATTGCTTTTTGGTATCCGGAGGAAAACGGAAAATATCCGCTTGTTGTATTTTCCCATGGAGCATTTGGTATTCTTATGTGCAATGCTTCTACTTTTACAGAACTTGCATCCAATGGATATGTGGTTGCCAGTATTGGACACCCTTATCATTCATTTTACACACAGGATATCGATGGAAAACCAATTATTGAGGATATGAATTTTATCAATAGGAAGTGAATGATTTTTTAATAAGCCAAACTCCTGGCGAAGACTGGGGCTTTTACTTATATTCTTTTACCCCCATTCGCCTCTTCTATCACCTCAGTTATAAATTTATTCACCATTAATCAAGCCTGCTGGTAAAAGGTCGAAACCTACCGATACGCCGGGATGGTCGTAGGGTTCCCCGTCGCTTTGGTGAAAGATAGCGCCCCTTGATATAGATTGGAGACAGACTTCCATCAACTACTAGGCCCAACCCTTGTGATGGTAATTCCTGCCTGGGTTAGTATGGACGGTAGGAAAACGGCTTCTCCCGTATTGTTGTTTAGCGACAGCGTTGCTGGTGCAGTACTAACCAATATCAGAGCAGTACCACCGATTTGTCCGGTTACATTAGGAGTAGAGGCACTGGATACAACACTACCATTCAATCGGAGCACAAAGGTGATCGTCGGTGATGCCCCGGCACCGTCTGTCGCTACCCACCAGTTTACCAGATAATATCCTGTTTCACCAATTGTGAATAATCCCAACATCGGAGCGTAAGAGATACTTCCCGCTTGAATCCGGATAGTATTAAAAAGTACAGCAGCGGCATCCGCAATATCTGATTCTTCTCCCGCAACCAAACTGGCCTCCATAAGTGTGGAGCCAGCCTCCGGCCCCGTTGGTCCTGTTGGACCTGTAGCACCGGTCGAGCCGAACGGCCCTGTTGGTCCTGTTGGACCTGCACCGGCAATGTCATCCTGCACTATAACAAGCGTTGCTAAGACCAGAAGATTGGGAGGGAAATAAAAGGTGTTTGAGCTCCCATTTATAAGTATAGCGGTAACTGGGGGAGATACGACATCTAAGATACCAGTACCGGAAACTTCACCTGTTTTGATGGGGGATGCGCTTAATTGAAAATCGCCTTGTGAATTAGTAAGAATAAAAACAGCACCACTAATAGATGCAGAGGCTAGAGTGGCTACATGCCAGTTTATAATATACCGGCCAGCTTCGTTAAAAGTGATCACTCCCGTCGAAGTATTATAACTGATAGTACCGCTTGAATACTCCACATTGTCAAAAACGATTGCGTCTCCAACGGATAAAGGGCCACTTACGAAACATTCTAATAGCAATGCGTTATCGCTCATATATTATCTCTCCTACTACGCGTAATGCAAAGGCCTATAAATATCTTCATATTAAAATATGCAAAACGGGTTCGAAACGTTCACATTATGTAAACTATATTTTTTTAAGGGATGAATGGTAAAGTAAATAATCTGCCTGAAGGCAAATGCCATTTTCTGTTCCAGACCGGATATTAACTTTTCACTTTACAGTGGAATAAAACTACAAATTTTGATATAATAATGTTTGTATCTCATGATATGTCATATTGCTCATAAAGGTACTTTATATGACTTTGAAAAAGAGAAGTGTTTTTAACAGGCTTATTATGCTTTTTTTATTGATTATTCTGCCTATCATCATCATAAGCAGCTTAATATTGATTTTCAGCACCAATAGGTTAACGAAGGAAATTCTGCAATCTATTTCGCAGAAAACAGGGACTTTTGTAGAAACACTGGACGGCAAACTCATCGACATAAACCATTCGGCTGCCTATATTACCGCAAACTCCGGAGTATTGAAGCTGACCTACAGGTATGATCTGCTTGACCTGTATGAAAAAGCCACGGAGGTTTTGAAACTACAGGAATATATCAGCAGCATGAAGAGCAACAATCCTTTAATAGGCAATATCAAAGTCTATATCTTCCCTTTGTTGAAGGCATATAATGCGGAAGGATATAAAAAGGGAAGCTACGAAGATATTTCCGTTGAGAAGTATAAAAGATTGATAGACTTTCAAGCCGATGATCCTTCACCGCTTTTATATACCGATGGCAGCCTCCGAATGATCATTCCTTCATCGAATGAGAATCCTGCCGGCATTGTGGAAGTTGAGCTTTCTCTGGCACAGTTGAAGAAGGAATTCGCAAATCAGAGCATCTATGAAGATTCCTACTATCTTTTTAATTTCAATAAGGGCAGGCTCATTCTGGACAATACGGGCAGCGGTGAATTCCGGCAGGAAATCCTGGACGCCTCGTATGATAAAGGAGTTGCCGATATAAGCTATGCCGGTATTCCGTATAAAGCTTTTCTTGTAAAATCCTCATACATCAACGCCTCCTATATCCAGATCGTGCCTGTCGGCGCATTGCTGGAACCGCTTCGCCTATCGACAACTTTTACAATATTATTCATATTCTTCATCTTTATTTGCGTTTCCATTTTCTTCATCGGGGCATTCCGTCTTATAAGAAAACCCTTGATCAAGCTGATCGACGCATTTAAAAACGCCAAAAACGGTGATATGAGAGTAATAGAAGAGACTGACTACGAGGATTTCGGCTATTTGTACAAAAGCTATAATGAAATGGCTAAGCATCTGAATTCCTTGATCAAAGAGGTGTATCAGCAGAAGCTGCTTATACAGAAAGCTGAATTCAAACAGCTTCAAGCCCAGATCAATCCCCATTTTCTGTACAACAGCTTTTTTATGATGCACCGTATGATAATCCAGGGGTTGCAGGAGGAAGCAACCCAAGTGTCAGGCGAGCTAGGAAGGTATTTCATGTACATTACCCGAAACAGCAGGGATTCAGTGACGCTGAAGGATGAATACGAACATGCAAAAATTTATTCCAATATACAATCAATGCGGTTCCAAGGCAGGATAGAAACTGAGTTCGGCGAGTTTCCGGAGAAATTCGAGCAGTTTCAGGTCCCCCGTCTTATATTACAGCCTATTATTGAAAACGCATACAATTACGGGCTTGAAAACAAGATATCCGGCGGATTGCTCTGGGTTCAGTTCATACCTTCGGAAAACAATATTGAAATAGTTATCGAAGATAACGGAGAGCATTTATCTGATGCTAGTTTGGAAAGTATACAAAAAAATCTCAAGCAGTCTCCCATGCTGATCGATTCCGTCGAAAACACCGGATTGCTGAACATTTACAAACGCATACAAACCTTTTATAAAAATGGCAGCATATTGCTGGTCTCGCGTTCAAACATGGGTGGAATGAAGGTAACCATACAATTGATCTGTTAACAGGAGGACTATTATGTACAGACTTCTTATCGTAGACGATGAGCATCATGTCGTTAACTGGCTTGCCGATCTTTTTGAAAAGCAGGAAGGGATGGAATTCAACATATACAAGGCTTATTCGGGAATCGAAGCCCTGAATGTTTTTGAAAGCGTCAAAATCAATATAGCAATTTTGGACATAAAAATGCCTGAATTAACCGGTCTGGATGTTGCGGACAGGATCGTGACGCATTGGCCCCACTGCCGGATTATTTTCCTGACAGGTTACAATAACTTCGATTACATATATCATGCGAATAAGCAGAAAAATGTAGTATATCTACTTAAAGCTGAAGACGACAAAGCTATTATCAAAGCAGTTAATGAAGCCGTACAAGCACTTGATGAGGAATTGAGGATGACCGAGCTTATCAGCGTGTCAGCCAGCAGGGAGAAGCTGCTTGACCATCTGCTTCAGCGTCAGCTTCTTCGGGATATTGTTATGGGGAAAGGCATCAGGGAAATATCAAACCGGCTGGAATGGTATAAATTCCGGCTGGATATAACAAAGCCGGTTTTTCTGCTGTATGCAAAGCTTAAAACGAAGGAGGACCCCCAATATTTCGTGGACTACAGCAACCATATACTTAAGCTCTTAGAGCTGTCAAAGCAGATTTTGACCGATAAATTCGAATATACACTCCTTGATTTAAATATGACATCCATATTATGGTTTTTACAGACCTCGGACGGATATTCGGATGGTATCAGTCTGCCCCCCCAACTTTATTTAAAAGAATCTCTGGATGATTTCATAAGCTGTTGTAAAAGAAATCTATACTGCGATGTAGTGTTCGTATTGTACCCTTCGGCGGTTGATTGGGATTCAGCCAGTAAAATATATGAACTTTTGAATCAGTATGTGCTGAAATTCTCGCGTTCACAGTACCAACATTCATACGGGACGGTCCTCGGGCAGCATGAGGAGCGTTTGGCCCAGGAGCACAACAATGAAACATTTCTGATGCGCAATATCGATAGGCAGATAAATATGCTGTCCTCATACCTTAGCCACGGAGAGAAGGAGAAATTCTTCGAAGTACTGAAGCAGATCGCTTATCCATTCCTAGAGGTCAAGAGTATGCATAATCTCAGGATAATAAGTATATACCAGAAAATTTCATTGATATTTTCAGCATATATAAGTCTACATCATCTGGAAGAAACCGTCTCCATGCATATAGCAATTTACCCCCTTTATTATTTGGGTGACTTGATAGACTGGAAGGAAGCCTTCTCATACCTGGAAAAGCTTGCGCACATTATATTCGAATTGAACTCAAGCGAGGAGTTGGACAATAGCAAGAACATTATAAAGACCATACAGGTGTACATCGATAATCATCTTGCCGATCCCCTCACATTGACCCATCTCTCAGATATGGTAAACTACAACAGTTCCTATATCTCCCGTTTATACAAACAGGTCACCGGCGAGAGCATTACAGACTATATCACGCTGGCACGGGTCCGCAAGGCCAAGGAACTGCTGAAAAACACCGATCATACAATTCAGGATATAGCAAAAATGGTTGGATTTGATACCTCACAATACTTCTTCCTGGTTTTTAAAAAGGCCGTTGGGATATCACCCGGAAATTACCGGAGCCAGTGATAATCCCTTCCCCGGTTAAACTGCGGATTCAATGTGCCAAAAGCAATATTATATGTGCCCCGCTCCCATTTATGCAGGTTTCTATTTACCGCCGTATGCCTGGTTCATTGCGTCTGTAGCCGCCTGGCCACCTACAGAATACCAGTTTTCTACAACATTTTCGAAGTAACTTATGGGTTCGCGCCCCATAATTATTTTCGTATATCCCTCCGTAAGGAGGTCATCCAGGGTTGTTCCGTAGCTCAGCAGTACTTCGGGAGTCGCTCCCCAGAGCTTTGATTTGATATACATATTGCTGTCGAGAACCTGCTTTGTCAGCCTGTATGCACATTTATCGGCTCCCTGCTGGAGAAAGTCACCTACTGTGCCAGGAGTGCCGTATTTCTTATATACGGCACTGTTGTTGTACTTCTGCCACATACCGCTTGTTGTAAAAGCGGATGTGTCTCCTGTTTTCAGTGCTGCATCCACTTTTTCAAACTGGTCGTAGTCGCAGTCCGGATTAAGTACCCTGAATGCTCCTACAACATGAGCCATATCATTATCTAAAAATGCAGAAATGGTCTCCTTGGATTCTATTCCTGTCGAATCATCAACCATGTAACCATAAAAGTTGATTAGTTTGACGGCGGCTTCAGGATTTTTGCAATTCCTGCTCACCACCGTATAGGAACTGTTCGGGAAGAAAACCGACTGGTAAACGGGCTTCCCGTCTGCAGAAGGAATTGCATATGGGTAGAAAATGGCTTCTTTGCCCAGATTCTTAACCACATCAACACCAAATTTGTAACCCCACCACTGAAAGCAGGGTTGTACGCCAACCTTGCCTAGTGCATTTGCCGCAACCATTGCATTGAAATCGGAAATGGCGAAATCAGGATTAATGATCCCTAACTTATACCATTCGGCCCATGCCTGAAGGGCTGCCTTCATTTCGGGCTGGATCGAACCGTATAGGATTTTACCTGAGCTGTCCTTTATCCACATGTCCGGATAGGCATGCCAGGCAATCGCTATCAGATAAAGATAATCCAAGGTCTTGTCGGTGGTTATGCCAAAACCACCATGCGCTTTCATAAAGGCGAGACAGATGTTCTTAACATCGTCCATCGTCTTCGGATCTGCCAGACCGAGCTGCTCTTTCCAATCGTTCCTTATCCATAGGTAATCCGGCTGATCGATTATTCCCCAGTGCATCTGCGGCAGGGCCATAAGCTTTCCATCAAATTTTGCCGTATTGAAGCTGTCTATATCGGCATCCATATATCCCCTGACACGAGTCGAAGCATAGTTTTTGTATATATCCGTAAGGTCATATATGAGACCTTCATCAACCAATTGCTTCAGTTGAGACGCATTGACATGGACCACGTCGGGTAAATCCCCGGAGGTTATTGCGAGGCTTATTTTTTTATCGTATTCATCCGTGACCCAATCCGTGACCAGCCTTACATTGTATCTATCCAGATAGGTTCTGGTCCATATATTGTTGGTAATGTCATCGCCCTCGGGATACACCGCCGAGACATATTCCGTGGTGCCTGTACTTATGGTTACGGTTTCTGTGTAGCGTCCGAACGGCGTATCCTCGCCAATGCCCGCAGCCGGGGACTGGGTTGTTGCTTCAACCGCCTTAGCGGCTTTTTTTGCTGGTCTCCCGTTATTCCCCAATCCTCCGCATGTGCTTAAAGCAGGGACTATTAATAGTGCCAATAATAGTGAAAAAAACCTTTTCACTATACCTCCCTCCCCCCTTTAAATATTACTATAGTTTTGCCTTTATTTGAACCCTGATCATAGGAGTACCAGGTATCTGTGGGCCATTATAAGCAAAAGCATTGTTCTCAAGCACATTTACTGCATGATAGGGATAGTTCCGGAAGCAAGTTCCTTGATTAATGTTTTATTGCCGAAATACGTATCTGCAGCAGCGCTTACCGGATGATTTCCTGCCCGCGGATTATGTCGCAGTTACCCCTTCACACTGCCGACAACCAATCCTGTGGTAAAGTATTTCTGGAGGAATGGATAAACAACCAGAATCGGCACCAGGCCAAGGAATAATTGAGCTGCTCTTCCTGTTTGTTCATTCATTCTGGATAATAGTGTGTAATAATCCGAGCCTGATTGCCTTAATATATCTCTAAAGTTTGTCAAAAGTGTTTGCAAATATGTTTGCAGAGGATATTTTGCAGGGTCATGCATGAACAGCGCTCCGGTAAACCAATCGTTCCAGTGATATACAAAGGCGAACAAGCCAACTGTCGCCAAAGCGGGCTTCAGCACCGGCAGCAGAATGGAAAACAATGTTCTGAATTGCCCTGCGCCGTCAATCATTGCAGCTTCTTCCATCTCAGGAGGCAAGTTCCTCATAAAGTTCATAAGGATTACCATGGAGTAGACAGGGCACGAAAGCGGCAGTACCAAAGACCAAATAGAATTCATAAGCCCCAACTGGGTTACCAATATATAATATGGAATAAGCCCTCCGCCAAACAACATTGTTATTACATAGAATGTCATATAGAAATTTCTTGCTGTAAAACGTTTGGTCGTTTTTGACAAGGGGTATGCGGTTGTAATCATCATAAGCAGGTTAATGCCTACACCCAAAATGCATCTTAAAATAGAAACGTTGAATGCCTGCAAGAACTTTCCGTTTCTCACAGCAAATTCATAGGACATAAGTGTGAAGCCTTTGGGTAGAAAATATACTTTTCCCGCAGACACAAATTTAGGTGAACTGAATGATACGGCTAAGGTATTTAGAAGCGGAAGAACGCATGTCAAACAAACAATTATTATGAAAATATAATTGAACACTGTAAATACTTGCTGCCCTTTGGTTCTATATTTCATATTTCTCTCCTTTAGAACACTCTATAGTTTGCTACTTTATTGGCTACATATAAAGACAAGGAAATTAGGATGCATGATACTACGGACTTAAATATGCCTACCGTTGTACCTATGGCGTACTTGCCATTCTGTAGACCAAGTCTGTACACGAAGGTATCGATGATGTCCCCTCTGGAATATACTACCGGCGAATATAGATTGTAAACCTGATCAAAGCCGGCATTCAGTATATTACCAAGAGCAAGGACCGTCATCAAAACAACGATCGGAGCGATGACCGGAAGGGTAATATGCAGTGTTTGTTTCCACCTTCCCGCTCCATCTATTATGGCTGATTCATAAAGCTCAGGATCGATTGAGGTAATTGCAGCCAAGTAAACGACTGTACCAAATCCAAATGTTTTCCAAACATCAGAAATAATCACTGTCCAGGGAAAAACACCAGGATTAGAAATAAACTGAACAGGATGGATATGAAGGGATTTTAGCGTTATATTTACTATTCCATCCGTTGATAAGATAGTATATAGAATCCCTGCCATTATAACCCAGGAAATAAAGTTTGGAACATAAACAATGGTTTGAAAAAGCCTTTTGTTGACATTTGATCTTATCTCATTAAGAAGCAGAGAAAATACCACTGAGGCGAATGTTCCAAAAACCAATTTAAAAAAAGAGATAAACAGTGTGTTGTAGATTGTAAGTATAAATTGGGGCTGTGAAAAAATCAATTGGAAATTTTCAAATCCTACCCAGGGTGATTTGAAAAATCCCAGACCGGGATTAAAATCTTGAAAAGCCATGACTAACCCATACATAGGCAGATACGAAAAAATAAACGTTAAAACAACGCCGGGAAATAAGAGTACATGAAAGGGCCAATCTTTCCTAAGTTGTTTTATCATCAAAAGTCTCCTCACAATTCATTGGATTAGGTAGACGCTGAATAGTCAGGTTGATGTCCGGAAGGTGTTTCAGGTGTCTTGCGATGCCACCGGTTCCTTCGTGACATTTCAATTCCCAACCAGTTCAGCGTCTACTGGGTTTCCGGTATAGTTGTCAGAAGATGCAGTTGTTTCTGTCAGCTTATTCCGGAGTAAAAATTTATTTGCCGCCGTATTGCTTGTTGACAGCGTCTTCCATGACCGTGCCGCCGTTTGCATACCAGTCGGCTATTACCTGATCGTAATAACTTACAGGCTTTTCACCCATAATGATTTTAGTAAATCCTTGAAGGGCTATATCCATAGTATTGACCGTTTTATCGAATTCAACAGGCGGAGGACCCCACATATCTGTTTTTATTATATTACCCGCATCGATCAACTTTTTACTGTTGTCATATGCGCACCCATCGAAGCCTTGCTGGCAATAAGCACCTAAACCGCTCGCTTCATGGTTATTAAGCCAGTTTATGGAGTCGCCGTATTTTTTCTTCATACCGGCAGTGTATAGTTTACTCGTATCACCTGTCTTCAATGCAGCAAGAACATGCTCAAACTGAATCATATCTGCGGTAGGGTCGATTATCTCAAATGCACCCGGTACATGCTCTCTCTGTCCGTCGGTAAATCCATGGAACTCTTCGTCGGTAAGAACAGTGTTGGGGTCAAACATGACATAATCTGTATAACTTAAAAGTTTCATAACCGCTGCGGGATTTTTGCAATTCTTGCTTACAACAATATTGGCTCCGTTAGGGAAACCTACTTGTCCGAGTACCTGGGAACCGTCCACTGTCGGGAATGGGAACGGAATCATGTAAGCGTCATTATTGCCTTGCGCTGCAACAAGGTTGGGACCATTGAGCCAGCCCTGCCACTGATAAAATGGCTGCATACCCGTTTTGCCGTTAACAATATCTTCGTTCATTTTGGTGGAATCCGTATTTGCAAAATCGGGATTAATAATGCCTTCCTTATACCATTTAGCCCATGTTTCAAGGGCTGTTTTCATTTCCGGATGAGTGATATCGGCTTTAATTTTTCCCGACGAGTCTTTGTACCAGAAATAGGAGCCGTTGCTTGGAGTACCCAGGTATACTTTAAACATGGGACCAGTCATGAAAAGCTCGTCAAGATTGTTGCTTACGCCCAATCCGTAACCGCCATGCTCTTTCATAAATTTCCTTGCCAGATTCTCAAAATCGGCAACTGTTTTCAGAGAAGGCTGGCCTGCAGCTTCATACCAGTCTTTTCGTACCCATAGATCTCTTGGGCTATCGATTATTCCGTAGTAATATGCCGGGATACCATATATTTTACCGTCAACAGACGTAAGCTTTATCGTATCAGGATCAGTTTTTTCATAGCCTCTGATACGCTGTGAGGCGTTTTTGTTATATGGTTCCGTAATATCCTGCAAAAGACCCGCTGTCATAAGCTGTCTAAACTGTATGTAGTTGCATTTGAATGCATCCGGCAGAGTTCCCGATGCAATTGCCATGTTCAGTTTCGTGTCATATTGTGTGTTTCCTTCGTCAATCCACTCATAGGTAACCTCAATGCCCAAATCCTTTATCCATGCTCTTGTCCATGGATTATCCGCTTCGCTGTCCTCCTTGTCAAATACAATGTCCGAATTCGCGCCTTTTACTGTAGTAATATTTACCATAGCTGCGTAGGGCTGTTTCCAATCACCGTCAGGTACGGGTTGAAATTCTCTCGAAGCCTTTCCGGATTGCCCAACTTGCGCCGCCCCGCCACTTCCGACATCTTTTGCGGTAGTGCTTGAAGATGCTGAGGCATCAACAGCGGCTGCCGACTCATTGCCAGGCTGATTGTTTCCTGAGCACGCCACACTTGAAACAAGTATCAGCAGGGCAAGCATGACCAGACTGAACCTTTTAATGCTTTTTTTCATACTCATTCTCCTTATATTGTGAATATCTTACATCTTAAACTTATCAAATCCCGCCGGTATTTTATAGTCGAAGATTTTTACTTTTATATAATCTCATTACATGAATTGAGTAATTCCATTTTTATTAAAGGATTCTTTGATGGATCAAATAGATTTAATAACACAGTAAAAAATATTTGGATGCAGGTGCCCTACATTGTGGCCGGATATGTCATAAATTGAAGAAATATATAATTTTAAAGGAAAAAACAGCTTATATCTATAAATATATCTAAATAGAATTCTTTCAGATATAAGCTGCTCAATTTATATTATAGATTTGTTATTAATCAAACTAAAAATCCTCAATATAATGTTAGGCTTACCTGGCATAGACAGATTCTCAATTATAGGAATCAATTCTTCGTAAGGGTTATATTGTCAACTTGAGCCCAGTTACCGGCAGCTCCAACCGAATACAAACCTATATTAATAGAACCATTTGTTACATTAATCGATGAGGATAAAGTTACTTGTGTCCAGGAAGATATTGCAGTATTAATATTATATTGTATTTCAGTGCCACCAAAATTTCTGGCAAATAATCTGCAGGTCGACTGTCCACCGCTGCTTTTTACCCAGGCTTTCATGGTGTATGTACCGTTCGGAACGGTTATAGTTTGATGCGTCATAGCTGAAAAAGCAGAGGCATTATAATGCTGTAATACAAAATTACCCCAATCTTGCTTGCCTTTTAAGTTTGCTGCTGAGCCAGTATTGGTCCAGCCTGCAATTGTTGATGTAACAACACGATCAGCTTCAAATTCCGGATTAATAGCATAATTGTTGCCCGATCCGACTGACCATGCTCCTGTCGAAGCGTTGATTGTCCATTGGTTTACTGAATTGAATATTGGGGTTGCTCCACTAAAGGTAATTGGGCACCACACATTGTAGCCTTTACCATTTCCAGCGAATTCACTCCAGCGCATACCGGTGAAAATAACTGTGGAGCCGTTCGAACCGCCGACTGCATACGCATTACTCGTCTGGGAAACATGAGAGAAATCGCCATCTGTTCCTTGCATGACAGCCTCTGTTGAATACGGACCTAATATGTTGGTAGCAGAGATATAATAGGTATGGGACGCATTGAAACCGTGGAGATCGGACGAGCAGAGGTAGTACCTTCCATTATGCTTGAACATCATATTGCCTTCTCGTCCACCAGCTGAACTATTATAGACGTTTGTCGCCGGTTGTACACTCAAAAAATCGGCGGGATTCAGTGGCGCAACATAAAGGTGTGTTCTACCGTTTAGATTACTAAAAATCAAGTAAGCCTGCCCATTATCATCAATAAAAAGTGAATTATCCGCAGGTGAATTGTAGAGTACATTCGTAATGGTTGTTTGAATATTTTGGCGGGTGAAATGCCCGGTCGGAGTTGAACTTGTTGCAAAGCAGACACCTCCATTGGGCGCTAGGTCACCATTAAATACTATAACCATTACGTATTTTCCTGTAGTTGCATTATAGGCTACTCCTGAACATCCAACCGCATTCGTTGTACCTAAGTCCGCAGCAGTAAACACCGCTCCTTGAAATGTCCAATTCATAAGGTCTGTAGAAGAATAGCAATTTACGCAATTAAAGGAATTGTCGGAATTCTTGGCAGTTGGATTATTATAATAAGTAACAGCGCCGTTATACTTAATTCCGTACCAATAATAGGTGCTGCCAACTTTTATAATATTTCCGGTTTGAGCATAGATCGGATTACCTGAAGTGTCCTTCCAGAATGAATCATTTTGAATATAACTGTTGGTGGCTGCGTTTACACTGAAAGTGTATGCAATAATGAGTAAGGTGAAAATAAAAGTAAAAGTCAACATCTTCCTCCAGTTGATTAACCTTTTTTTCATTACCAAGGCCTCCTTATAATTTTTTCACATCCAAGCAAGCATCGCAATGTAGATAAAAGTGTCCGCATCTCCTGATAAAAATTAAGATCCAGGCATTGTGCCATCTCCCTAACAGTAACAAAGTTTCATTGAAATCACCCCCCAGCCAAACAAAAGTTTAATTCATTAATCTATAAAGATCTCGCAGAGATGTACAGGTTCCCGCTAACTATCAGGCTTTGCCAGATAAAACAGATCAAAATAAATAAAAAGACAAATCTCTTGTTCCATTTTAATCCATTCTAGTAAACTTATACATGATGTTTAACTTCATTTTATGATGTTTTAAATCATTTCAGGCAGGGATGATAAAACAGTTTCCCAGTGTAAATGAAATCTTATTTGCTGGATCAGCAATTATTTTTATTCCTTTACTGCACCTGCCACTATACCAGCAAAAACATACTTTTGGAAAAACAGGAAGATCAAAATGGTCGGAAGCGCCACTATAATGATAGCAGCACTTAAGTATTGCATTTTTCCGGTTATTGCACTATTGAAGTCCATAAGTATAGTAGTTAACGTTCTCAGCTTGGCTGACGGCATATACAAATAGGGTATATACATATCATTCAGTACATTTATACATTTAACAATTCCAATAGTTGCAGTTGCGGGAAGCAATAAAGGAAAGATGATTCTGCTAAAAATAGTCCAAGTAGAGCCACCATCCACACGTACACTTTCATCAAGAGAAATCGGTATGGTTTCCAAAAACTGAGTATAGATGTACAACTGCAACATATCCGTTGCCGAGTAGATGAGTATCGGCGCAAAAAATGAATTATACGCACCAAGATGTTTAATGAGAATAAATCTGGATATCTCCGTAATAACACCCGGAAGAATTAACCCAATCATAAATAAGCCCATAATCAGCTTTTTAGCTTTAAATTCAAATCGGGCTAATATAAATGCAGACGTTGTTCCAATAACGATATTCAAGACAAGGCTAATGAGAACCAGAATGAAAGAGTTCTTCAAGCCTAAGAGAAAATTCCCTTCCTTCATCGCATATTTGAAATTCTCAATATAGAAAGAAGTTGGCGGTTTCAGAGGAAAATCAGCCGCTATTTGCGGAGGGCTTTTAAATGCTGTAAAAACAGTTATGAGCAAGGGCGTAAAAGCCAGAACACAAATAAAGATCATGATAGCATGCAATATAACAGCACTAAAATTAACTTTTGTTTTCGTTTTGATTGGTTTATTTTCTATATTTAAAGAAATATTCGTCATATGTTCAGCTCCCTGTCTTACTTAATACTTTAAATTGAATTGCCCCTGCAATACTGGTTATCAACATCAGTAATACGCCAATTGTACAGGCCATACCAAAGTTTTGGTACTTAAATGCGGATTCTATAGAATACGTTATAAATGTACTGCTTGCATGGTTAGGGCCTCCGCTTGTTATGATGAAAGGCAGTTCAAAAGCTCCCAACGCTCCTGCCAAAGTCATAAAACATATGATTTTTATCGTTTTCATAATACCTGGAACTATGATATAAAAGAATTTTTGTATTTCATTTGCGCCATCGACAATTGAGGCCTCAAACACTTCCTTGGGTAGTGACTGTAATGATGCGTAAAAAATTACTATGTTAAATCCAGAATATCTCCAAACTGCTACAAAAGCGATGACATACATGACAAGGTGCTCATTGCTTAACCAATTTTGTATAAGAGACTTCATGCCAATAGCCGTCAGAATGCCGTCCAGACCGCCGCCAATCGGACTTAAAAACATTGAAAACATATATCCTACTGCAACACTATTAATAATATAAGGCATAAAGAAAGCGGTTTTATAAAAATTGCTTCGCTTCATATTGTTAAAAGCAACCGCTATAACCATTTGTACAGGAACAAAAAGTATCGTTACAACGAAATATATGATGTTATTTTTAAATGAAAGCCAAACTTCCGGCGAATTTGTGAAAACCTCCTTATAATTTTGCAAACCTATAAAATGCTTAAATGTTGTTATCCCATCCCAACTTGTAAAACTCATTCTAACAAGATCAGCCGTCGGATAAGCAACAAATAAAAGCAAAAGAGTCACGGGAATAATGAGAAATCCAATAATAAAAAGCTTTTGCTCAAGTTCTTTTGATTGCTGCATATGCACTTCCCCCTGTGTTATAAATTCAGGAAGCTATTAATGAATAATAGCTTCCTGAATTTAATGCAAATTTTATGTAGCTATTTCTTACTTATTTCTTTGCTCTAGCTGCCTTCCAAGCTGCACTATAATCAGCCAGAACCGCATCTAAATCTTTACCTGCAAGAATCTGTGGTCCAACAACTTTTGTATCGAATTTCGCTAAAGCGGATACGCTTGCGTAAGCTCCATTTCCTGTGTCAAAAGTAACGTTAACAGCGTCGGGTGCCGCATCAATTGCTTGTTGAATCAAAGGGTCAATGGCAACATTTACATTTGTTTGGAGAGAAAGCATTCCTGCGTAAGTAAGGCACTTAGACTGGAACTCCGGCTGGAAATACCAGTCAAGAAAGTTTTTCGCTTCCTCTTTTGCAGCGGAATCTTTGCTGACATACCAGAATCCTCCAGGTCCAAGTAAAACATTTAGCGGATCAGTTGCATTCTCTCTGAATGGCATGAAGAAAGTACCTACACTTGCAAGATTATCGCCAGCCGATGTTTTTACATCATTACAAGCCCATTGTGCGCAGAAGAACATTGCTGCCTTTTTAGCTCCAACCATTGTTTTTGACTGGTCAAAGCTTGTACCCAACGGATCAGGTCCAAAAGGCTTAATATCTGCGAGTCTCTTAAACATCGAATAGGCTTTGTAAGTCGGAGAATCCTTGGTAAAGGGATCATCCACTGCCGCCATTTTGCTTAATACATCTGTATCGGCAGAAACCAGGAACGGTCCGGATTCAGTGAACGGGAATACAGGCCAAACATCTTTTGCTCCAAGAGCGATAGGGATGTATTTGCCGCCGTCTTTTATGGTTTGAGCTGTCGCAATCATCTCGTTCCAAGTTTTAGGAATGGAAAAATTGTATTCTTTGAAAATATCCTTATTATAGTAAACTAAACTGCCATAACCTGCGCCTTCAGGAATTCCCAGTATCTTACCATCCACCTTGTAATTTGCTGCAACCTTATTGTTGTTAACACACTCCAAGCCATCCAGAGGTTCCCAGTTTTCCTGGAATAATTCTCTTAAGCTACCTGCCTGCCCTACGATATCAGGGAGTTCGCCAGCAGCTTTTTGCATTTTGAGAGTATTTAATTGTTCCAAATCATCTTTACCCTTTTCAAGCTCAATTGTTACATTGGGTCTAACTTTTTTGTACTCCCCAACCAAATCAAATTTTTTATATGCTTCATCTCCAACGGTCGAGCAATAACTAACTCTGATTGTGGCAGGTTTTCCAGTGTCTTGCTTTGCTGTTGTAGCCGCTGCTGATGTAGCAGTGCTTACGCTGGCAGCAGCGTCGTCTTTTTTCTCAGTACCGCAGCCTGTAAGTAAAAGACTGAAAGAAAATACAGTCGCGACAGCTAGACATACAAATCTTATAAGTCGATTTACCTTCATATTGAATTCCTCCTGTAATTTGATATTAAATCGAATTCTCTACCCGGGCGTATGAGCTACGATTTACTCTACAAACCAATTATAGTATCACCGACTTGTCTATTCCATGATGTTTGAACTTATTTCATGATGTTTGAATTCATGTTTATTTTCGATAATTATTCGGAGAAGAACCTGTAATTTTTTTGAACATTCTGCTAAAATGTTCGGTACTTGAATATCCAACTTTCGCCGCTATCTCATAAATCTTCATATCGGTTGAGGACATCAATTCTTTTGCCTTTTCAATCCTTATGAATGTAAGAAAGTCAGTAAAGCTATTTCCGGTATGCTTAATGAAAATTCGACTAAAGTGGCTTTCGCTCAATCCTACACTATCACTTACAATCTTTAGCGTCAGATCCTCAAAATAATTTGTTTTTATAAATTCAATACCTTTTTCAACCTCTCGGCTAATTCTTACATTTTTTTTGGAATTAAAATAATCAATAACCCAGTCCGTTATATTTTTTATCCATATTTCAATCTCTTCCCTAGTTTCATATTTTTTTATCTTTTCCAAAAAGTTAATATCCTCACCAAAGATCTCTTCAACGGATTTGCCAGCATCATGAATAAAGAACATGATTTCAAATAGAATTTGCAAATACTCTGCATAAATTCTATCTATATTCACTATGCCTTTCCTTCTTACATAATTAAAAAGCACATTCAGCTTGTTAAAAACCGAATCTCTATCGGCTTCTCTAAGTAAATCAATAAATTTTGCACCGATTTCTTCCGTTTCATAATCGCTCGTGCTGCTCATGAGTTCTGCCGACTTAGGAAATATGATTTTTCCTTTACCGCAAATAAACCTCAATCTAGCATTAAACTCCGACTCAGCTAAAAGTTTAGGGAAATTTGTATAGCCATCCATGATATTGCTAACGCCAATTGTAACACTCAACGACAAATAGTCCGATAAAAATCGCTTTATCGTTAAGGCTACGTTATTTATTTCATAATAAATATTCGACGTACTGACCATACCATTAAAACTAAGACATACTACAAAATCCTGGGGTGAAATACATATTGCCTCTCCATTGTTTATTGTTGAGAGTGCCAGGTAGATCGTTGACACCACTGAAATAGAAAAAGTATTTAACGATTGGCTGCTATACTTTTGCTTGATTAATTCATAATCATCCACACAAATAAAATATACTACGCTGTTTCTTTGTCCTATCCGAAGCTTAAATTGCGAAATTCGTTTCTCAAGAGTATCCATATTGCTTCCGTCCAGCAAATCCTTAATCAGCATTTCCTTCAAGTAATTAAAGTCTTTTTCATTTTCGTAGTTATTATCAGAACCTGTGCCGGATGTTTTTATACCTTCTATTCGAACAGAGGATTCTTTCAAAAGTTTCAAGATAATGTCCTTATCCAATTCTGTTTTTAATATGTAATCTCTTGCTCCTAACTTGAATGCTTCCCGGACGAGTTTGTAGTCGTTATAAGCACTTAAAACAAATGTCTCAATGTTTTTGTTTAATTTTCTTACTTCTGAAATCAATTGCAATCCATCCATTACAGGCATATTTATATCGGTGATTACAATAATAATCTCAGGATTTTCTTGAATTAAGTCAATTGCTTGATTGCCATTAGATGCTTCATAATCAATTGAAAAGCCGTAGTCTTGCCAATTGCAAAGAGATTTTATTGATGTCCGGATGAAGGGTTCATCATCTACAATCAATATTTTTTTCATTGCTTCCCTCCGTGCAATTAATTTTTGGAAGAAGAATTTTGACATTTGTGTACTGCTCTTCAACACTTTCAATAGTTATTCCGTACCTCTCGCCATAGTTTAATTTTATTCTTTTGTTAACATTACTGACTCCTATGCTGCTATATCCCCTTTCATTTCTATTCGTATCAGTCAAAAAACGCTTAATTTGTTCTGTATTCATCCCAACACCGTTATCCACTAATTCAAACAGCAAATTATTCTCGAATTCCTTACCTTTGATTAAGATTAAACCAAGCCCCTCTTTATCATTGACTCCATGAATTATTGCGTTTTCCAGTATAGGTTGTAAAACGAACCTTAAAATGCCATTATTTAAAATACTTTTTTCTACCTCAAAAGTTACTTCAAATTTACTTCCGTATCTGAATTTCATAATATATATATAATTTTCCAAGTATTCAATTTCTTCTTTAACATATATGGTTTCACCTTTTCTATTAACCGTTGAGTCTAAAAGCTTCATAAAGGCTTCCAACATTTTTTTTACACTGGTTGCGTTTACTGCTATAGCCATGAGCCTGATAGAGCCTAATGTGTTATGCAGAAAATGGGGGTTTATCTGAGATTGCAAAGCAGCGATTTCCGCTTTACTTCTTTCTCTTTCCTTAATATCCCTCTGTTCGATCAGTTTTTTTACTTCCGATACCATTAAGTTAAAAGCTTGACCCATTCGTTGGATTTCATAACTTCCTTTTACATCCACATATGCATTAAAATTTCCTTCCTTAACTTTTTCTATGCTTTTAATGAGTTTATGTATAGGTCTAACGATTCCCCCAAAAAATGTAACCGAAAAGGCCGTAAACAAAAGCATAAACCCTATACAAAGGACTATTGCATAGGCCATTACCTGTTTTGTACCGTCTGTCAGGGTATCCACTTCAACTACATTGACTACCTTCCATTTCGTTTTTGCAGAAGAAAAACTGGAAATCAACATCTTTTTTCCATTTATCATGAAAGTAAAAGACTGGTTTTGTCTTTTTTGTGTTTCCAAAAGATATGGAACATCATTGCTATTTTTTCCGATCAATTCTTTTAAGTCGCTTGCGACGATATTGTCCTTTTCATCCAAAATCAGCACTTTACCAAGACGATTATTATCCTGTCTGCGGTAAAGCTTATCAAATAAATCTGTTTTCAAGGCAAGAAAGACTACTTGAACATCATATAAGTTTCCATAATCCTTTGGGCTCACTGCAATTGAAAGGATATAATCACTGTCATTAACACTGGTAAAGTTATTTAAATTCCCCAATGCAAGCGGAGTGCCTTTATTATTCAACACCTCTTTATACCACTCCATATTCCTGATATTCGCATCTGGAATAACTGGCCCGTTACGAATAAAAAATACTCCTCTATCTTTTAAGAAAAACATAACGGATTGGACATCCGTTCTATAATTAATGAGATAGTCTAATTTAGTTTTTATATGCTCATATAATTCAAAGCGTCCATTTGGATCCTCGGATCGGTTCCATTTAGTTACTAATTCAATGATCTCAAAATTTTGAGCATAAGATATCATTGAATTGGTAAGTATTAAAGCACGGATTTCATTGTCAATGCGTAATGTTATTTGTTCAATTTCCTGCATGATTCCATCTGAAGAGTTCTTTAATAAATTATTAATGTATGCTTCATATAGTATTCCCCCAACAATAACAACAGGCATTACAACAAAAAGAATAAAGATGCATATATAAGTTTTTGAAATCTTCATGTTTCTCAGCATTTGAATCTCTCTTTTCTAGCATAAGGTGTATAATATGTATTAAACCATTCCGGAGCCTGATAATAGTGCTAGTTTGGCACTATCGCTGTCATTCACATGAATGCTATGCTTTGATAGCACCGCTTGTCAAACCGGACATGATATGCTTCTGCAGCAGTAAATAAAAAACAACCATCGGCGCAAGTGCAAGCACCAATACCGGCATCATCAGCGACCAGTCGTTGAAGTACAAACCAACGCCATTATAAACCTGAAGAATTAAAGTAGCTTTTTTTGAGGAACTGATGAACAGAAATGTCAGAATAAAATCATTCCATATCCACATCGTATTAAAAATGACAACGGTAACTGTAATGGGTTTTAAAAGCGGAAATACAATCCTCCAGAACGTCTGAAAAACACTACATCCGTCTATAATGGCCGACTCTTCCAGCTCCAGCGGTATCGAATTAACAAAGCCTCTGAACATAAAAAATGCAAAAATACTTCCATTGCAGTGTAAAAAAATCAAACCGGCATAAGTATTCATCAATTGTAAATTTTTCATAATAAAAAACAGAGGAATCATTGTTGTTTGTATGGGTATTAAAAAACCCAGGAGAAAATACATTTCCAGAAACTTGTTAATTTTGCTTCTTCGCCTTGCGATTGAGTAGGCTGCCATTGAACCGATAATTACAATCAATATAACGGATGTAGTCGTAATAAGGGCGGAATTTCCAAAGTTACGAAAAAAGCTCATGTTTGCTAAAGCCCTTTGATAATGAGCAAGGGTAAAATGTATTGGAGGTGCCAAGGGTGTGTTTACAATATCCACCTGAGGTTTAAAAGTAGAAACAAGCAGGTAATACAGCGGTAATACAAAAATCGCGCACAGGGCAAGCATAAAAAGCTCACCAATAAACTTTAACATTTTATGCTTATCCGTCATACCAATTTATCCTCCCTGGCCCGCATGATTTTAACCTGAAAAACAGTAACAATAGAGATGATTATAAAGAACATTACAGACATTGCAGATGCAAAACCCACCTGGTTGCTATTGATTCCTTCTGTAATGATTGTTTGCGTTATCATCGTAGAGGCATAGCCGGGGCCTCCTCTTGTCAAAGCAAAAGGCAGATCAAAAACCTTAAGACTGCCGGTCAACAGCAGCATAACACTGACCGTAAAAGACGGAGCAAGCATTGGGAGCGTTATATTCTTGAATTTCTCCAGGAATCCGGCGCCATCAATAGTTGCAGCTTCATAATAATCAGCAGGAACAACTTGTAAATTCGCAAGATATATGCATGCGTGCCAACCGGTTACACACCAGGCATTTACAAGTAACAGGTATAACATTACATGTTGTGCGTCTGCAAGCAGCAGGGCTTTTGGGAGCCCAAGATGTATAAGCAAGGAATTTACCAGGCCGCTGTCGGAAGGCGAAAGAACATAACCCCATATATACCCTAAAAACAGTGCGCTGATCACAGAAGGGAAAAAGAATATAGCCCTTAGTAAATTACGGGTTTTCATGTAGCTATTTAATACAAGAGCCAACGGCACAGCGAGAATAGTTACTACAATTGGGGATATAAAACCGAATACCAAACTGTTTTTCAACGTTTCAAGCACGTTACCGGTAGTAAAGACTTTAAAGAAGTTATGCAAACCGACAAAATTATATTTTGGCGCCAATCCGTTATAATCCGTAAAGGAATAAAAAAATGCATATAAAGTGGGAATGATGGTTATAATCGTATAAACTAAAAAAGCAGGTAAAACAAACAAAATATAGGAGTATTGCTTTTTCAAATAATGCATATAATTCACCTGTAATCTTATATAATGAAACAACTGATCATAAGCCTATAATCAACTTATCCGGAGAACAGGTTCCCTGCCCCCCGGCTAGCTTGACGACGAAGTTAACTGCCTGCTACTGCTTTATCAAATCTGCAATTTTAGCATCTACATCCTGTACTAATTTATCTGGAGTTGTAGTACCCAAAACGATTCCCTGCATACCTTTTTCAACCATTTGCGCGATAACGCTCGCATTATTCCAGTTTGCTATCGGGAATGCAAATTTTCCGGATTCTGCATATTGCCTCATAGGTTCCAGTACCGGATCAAGTTTGTAATCTATTCCACTAACGCCTATGAAGTTATTGGTTATTTTCTGGTATATAGCAAGTCCCTCGTCTGAACCGATAAAATCTAATAGCGCTTTTGCTGCGTCCATATTGCTTGTCATAGCTGATATCGATATACCAACGTTCGGGCAGCCTAATGTCCATAAGTCCCCATTCGTACCGGGGAACGGCATGATTGCGAAATCCAGCTCCGGATTTTTCTGTCTGAAAGTGGAGAGCGCCCATGGTCCACTTATGGTCATTGCAGCTTTGCCCGTTGTGAATTCATCAAACCTCTGGTCGTCCGACATACCGGCCATATCCTTTGAAATGATTCCTGTTTTGACCATATCGTTGTTCCACATGTTCAATGCACCTAAATACCCATCAGAAAACTTGGTTTCACCGGTATTGATTTTGTCATTAAATGCCATATCTTTTGAAAGAACCTCTGAATTATGCAATAAGTATATTAAATCGGGAAGCTCACCGCTTGCCATACTGATCGGTTTAATTCCCTGCGCTTGTAAAGTCTTGCAAAGTGTAAGGAAATCTGCATAGGTTTTCGGTTCGGTCAAATTGTATTTTGTAAATATAGCTTTATTGTAATAAAGACTTGCTATCCAGTTATCCGGCGCAAAGGCGTATACTTTTCCCTCGGCTGAGTTTACGTTTTTGTACGCATCCGGGAGCCTCTTTACTACATCAAAATCGGTTAAATCGGCAAAAAATCCATATTTGGCGTCTGTACGAACCGACATGGCGTTGTAGAAAATATCAGGAAGTTCACCGGAGTTGGCCAGCAAAGTCAGCTTTTGATTAAACTGGTTATTCTCAGTAGGGGTATTTTGGAAATCCATTTCAACGTCGGGATATTTTGTCTTGAAGGCATCAAGAATCGGGGCAAATTGTTGTTCATTGTACCAGCACATAAAGGAAAGCTTGCCTTTGGGGGCGCTTTTCACGGTAGTTACTGCCGTGGTCTCACCAACCGCCGTAGTGCTTTTGGCTGCAGTAGTGCCGTCTGTTCCGGATGTACCGCTGTCACAACCGCTCAAAACGAGAGAAAACAAATAAACAACCGCCAGAAAGCCCAATAATACTTTTTTCATAAAGACCTCCTCTTTTTGCTAAAAACATAAATGATTATAGTAAAAGTATATCAGATATTGTTTAAAGCAAAATGCATCCTGTTATGAAATATTGCTCGATATTATCAAATAATACAAGGTGCAACTTAAAACTTAGATTTTTCGATAACGCTGCGGTGTAATCCCTGTCTCTTCTTTAAACTTTCTGCAAAAATGGTATTCACTTTCATAACCAATTTTTTGGCTGATTTCAAAATTCGACATATTTGTTTGCCTTAAAAGCTCTTTGGCTTTGTACATCCTGTATTCTGTCAAATAGCTCCAGAATGTCTTGCCGGTATAATTGTGGAAAACCCTTGAAAAATGATTTTTACTCAATCCTGCATATTGTGCAACTTCGGCAAGCGACAAATCTCGATTTGTATAATTTTTAAAAATATACTCTTTAGCTTTATTGATTACTGTATATGCAGGCCTTTCGTTCAGCAGATCCAGCAATTGACTCCTTACCTCATTGATGAGGTGTATTGAGAAATCAAAAAGGCTCTTATAACTACCATGTGTAATAAATGTACGAATATCAATATCTCTCAGAATATTGAAAGCCTTATAATCATAATTTGCAGTTAAAGCAATTTTTATATGCAAGAATAGATTCATGAGGTACTCGTAGATCATATCAGGCTTTACGTGATTTTTATACAAAAAATCCATCTGCTGGGTTAATGATTGAATAAGGATTTGTGAACTTCCTTGTTCCACTAACGCATTGATTCCGATTTGAATATCCGCATTATTCATTTGAATTGATTCTTCGTAAAATGAGTCTGTATAAAAATAAGCATTATTTCCGTATTCATCATAAAAAGCATCATATAACGCATAGCTTGCCTGATTAAAGCATTTTATAAAATCTTTCCCAAATGGATTACTTATACCCATTATTATTTTGCATCCATTCTCTGTTGAAAGATTTCCAATTTCCTTCTTTATATCCTGTATTGATTGTAAAAAATCATTTCTGTAAGCCAATAACATTAGTTCATTTCTACTTAGTATAATCAATGAAAAGTGATTTCCAAGGTATCTGGTAAAAACAGATTTAACTTTGGACCATATTTCAGTATCCTCAAAGCTAATATTCATGTTCTCAAAACAAATCAATTTACAAAAGAAATCCATCCCGCCAAAATATGCAATCAGAGAATCAAGTTCGTTACTTCCACCATCACTAATCATTCCTGTCTGTGAATACTTAATAAGTATTTGCTGCAAGCGTTTCTCAATAATACTATCGTTATACTCACGTATATGACAGTCAATATCCGTTTCATGGAGTATTTCTTCTAAAGCATTTTGTATCGCCTTTTCAAGCTTAACTTCATCTAATGGTTTTAAAAGGTAGTTATTTATTTTATATTGCATTGCATTTTGTGCATATTCAAATTCTCCGTATGCAGACAGCAAAATGATTTTTACTCTCGTATCCTTTTCGCGGATTATTCTCGAGAACTCAAGACCATTCATATCAGGCATTTTTATATCTACAATAATTAGGTTCGGTTTGACCGTCTCGTATAGTTGTAAACCTTCTTTTCCATCAGATGCAGTGCCAGCAATTTGAATATTATATTTTCTCCAATCAATAGCGTAAGGCAATGCCCTTAATATGCTTACCTCATCATCAATAAAGATGATTTTATACATTATCATCACTTAACCTCAGCCTTAAAGTTATTTCAGTATACTCTTCCAATTTGCTGTTGATGTTGATTATTCCATATTCACTACCACAGGTTAATACAATTCGTTGGTGAACATTAAGCAACCCAATATTACTTTCACTGCGAATATCATTTTCAAATTGGTAAAGTAATTCCTTAATATGCTCCTGCGAAATTCCCCTGCCATTATCTCTCACTTTTATAATTATAGCATTATTGACACAGTACCCTTCCACTGTGATAATACCATTTTTTTTATTATGCGTAAAACCATGTTTTAAGCAGTTTTCTATGACGGGCTGCAATATCATTTTATGTATTTTTATAGGCTTTATTTCGTCACTAATATGAATTTCATAAGTTAACCTATTTTCGAAGCGCCGCATATATATATCCAAATAGTTTTTAATATAATCGATTTCCTCCTCAATGGTGACCATGGATGTCCTGTTTTCCATAGCATACCTCAGTAAATTCCCCAGCGATGTCACAATTTTACTGATTTCTTGACTTCCGGACAAAATTGCCTCTGTTTTGATCAATTGAAGAGAATTATAAATGAAATGCGGAGTAATTTGTGCACGCAGTGTGCTCAATTCCGCTTTTTTTTGCTTGATTTCTGTAATGTAAACTTTCTCAATCAGTTGATTTATCTCAATAAGCATACTTTCAAACTTGTGGCCTAAATTGGTTATTTCACCTACACCGTAATCGTTATCCTGGCATGTATAATTTTCCATATCTATATTCTCTATGCGTTTTACCAATCTTGATAAAGGACGTTCAATCTGGCTTGACAAAACTATAGTAATGAAGATTGCTACCAACAGCACTATTGGTAGTAATAAAATGATAAGATTAAAAACACTGTAAGCCGGTTCCAAAATTGCTGAATAGGGAATCGTTGCAATAACATACCAACCTGTCACATTTGATTTACTGTATATAAGCAGAGAATTATCTCCCTTTTGGGAGTATGTAAATGAACCTGTATTTCCTGATCCGATCAATTCTATTATTCGCCCGTCAATTTGACTGTTTATCAAATTTTTATCTTTATTAAATATTATGAGTCCTGACTGATTGACCATAGTAATATCCATGTCCTTTTTTTTGTATTGAAAATCTATCAGTACATTCATCTTTGTAAAATCCATGTCCCCTATAATAAAGCCAATGGTTTTATTATACTCAATAATTGGTAATATTGTAGAAATCACCAAAGGTGTAGTCAGGTTGTTCATGTTTTCGTAATAATCACTGGGATGTACCGGTACAAAACTAAATTTCCTCTCAGGTGCCTTCAGATATGGCTTCAACCATTCCTCATCAATAAGCTTTTTGTTGGCAGATAACCTGTAAGAATTAGGTAAATTACCTGAATAACCATTTACACCTATAAAAAGCACATCTGCTATATAATCTTTATAAATATTAACATTCTGAATATAATCATTTAAATTATAATTGAGGCGTAATCTTTGTTCAAGCGTCATTGAATCATACGATTCAAATGCAGTAATAATATCCTTATTTGCACTGAAATAAGAAATCACTGTTTTTATATCTTTGAAATAATAATCTATATTCGTACAAATCTGGTTTACTAAAACCTGTGTACTGGATTTTTTTTCATTTTCAATGGTAGTATAAAATTTGTAATAGCTTATAAAAGCAACTATAAAAATAAAAACGATTATTAAAGGTGCAAAAAAACAAATAATTCTTCGCTTAAATGATTTATTGATAAAATTACTTAATCTTCCTACCATAATTTCCCGCCATTCTTGGCATTTGTCGAAACCACTTCATTTATGATATAAACGGCAAAATCGCAAGAATACAAATTTCATCCTTTTAGGCGTCTTGTTCCAAATAATAATCACAATGTTCATCTCATTTTAATATTTAGCCACTGGTTTTTGCTTAGTTCTGGGCAAGTGCACGATCTCATAGATTAAAATACAACGCATTGAAATTATAATACATCCCCTGAAGACCGTCAAGAAAAATCTATTCCAACCAGCTTTAAAGACTGGCTAAACGAGTGGATTTGCTTCTTCCTTTTAGAAGGTTATATTCCCGTCCCGCTGTCAAGGTCGGTAGTATCTCACTTAATGATCACCTTTTTTTCTATTTTCCATCATTTTACCTCATTTCTTTTTTCCCAAATTGAGTGACAGCCACTACAAGTACCAGCGCAAAGATCAGTGTCGCACAGGGCAGGAACGGGAGTATTTCAAATGCTGTGCCAGCAATTTCTGTTGTAAAGTCATGCAACGAGCAGGACACCAAATACCCGCTATAACAATACGGATAAACAATCCACAATGGCGTGTTGGCGACCAAAACGCCGGGAATGACAAGAAGCAGATTTAACCCTACAGAAAGCAGGGGCTTTTCAAATAGAACCGTAATTGCCCACATCGTAGCAACGCAAGGCAACATAGTTAGAAACAGCCCAACGCACCAATCCCTCCTTACTCATAGCAAATTATGGAAAGCTAGATCAAAAAAGATGCCATCATGCACTGTGGATTATGCTATTCTAGACGCAGATAAGTATAAAAATAATCCGCAGTTCAAAACTACTCGATAAATTAGAATTTGTCAATCTCTCTTTTTCTTAAAATAATAACTACTCAAAATTGCAAAATCAGTCCGCCATCATAAAATCTGCCCATTCACACGGATAGTCTTTATAATGTTCTCGCCAATAATATATCTGCTCAATATATTGATGCTTGCGAACCTCGACAACCCTTTTGCATTCTGGTACACCATAGTGTCTAATTATAGCTGTTAAATCATAGATTGGAAATCCGATAGCATGTCCATTTGCATGAACCACGCCGCAAGCTTGCCCGATGGCATGGCACAAAGCTATATCTTCAAGAGAGTCAATTTCCTTTGCCACTGCGTGAGCCTGCAAAATCGCGCGCTGCGCCACGGGCATTTTCACTTTACCGGCAGCCCAATCTTTTGATGTCAACACAGCGGATTCGAGCCGCTTTTCGTTCGGATAACGCTCAAACAACCTTTGAACAGTTTCATCGGCAAATTCAAATGCCCACAAGACCATTGTCCGATGATTTTGTTCTTGAATCAATGCCGCTAAATCGGCTAAAAATTCACTATTTTTAGCAAAAAGAATCTGATTTTTTCTTTTAATTCTGTTTTGCACTTCGTTAAGCCAATTCATATTTTTTTCTCCTTTGACAGATAAATCCCTGTTTATCTAATATTTCTCATTAATATCTTTTCATTATGCTTATCCTCAGGCGTTAAATCTTTTGCTTTATTGAAACATACATGGTCATATATTCTTTTCCATATTCCATGTAAAACCTAACTAAACAAGTCGCTTTAACTCCATTCAATTCTCGATCTGACCGTTTTTCTTTTTCTGGTCGCTCTGACTTCGCTTACCTGTTCATGCTAGAATTCAAATTCAATGCTGTTAAGTTTATTTTTAATAGAGTTATTTGCCCCCGTTATTATACCTATAATCTCCTTCGTTTCACTCATTTTAAAATTTACACCGCTAATCGGTTGCGTGTCGTCTTCGACAATACTTTCAATTATCCTCCCGTATAACTCAGGAGTCCCTTCAATACACGAAACTTTCATATCAACAATTACTTTATTTAAAAAATTTAAGTCAATATCGGTACACCCTTCAGGTTCCGGGATAATAACAGGCTCTCCATTCGAAAGGCTTTTTAAGATACTTAAAATAAACTTTTCAGCATCGTTATTCACTGTATTAAATGTAACATTTCCACTGCTCGGCTCGTTTTTCGAATAACTATTCAGTACACCGGCATGAATTTTATTCCATTTAACTACTGAATTAAGTGCATCGATATTCCTTTGATTGTGAACAAATTTTTTTAAAGGTTTCACCTGTTGATCATGTATAGAAAAGTATGCTCCAAAGTCATAAATTTCATTGCTATTAAAATCAATAATAAATTCATCGAGTGATTTGGCACCATTTGCAACCAATAAATCCTTAACTTTTTTATGTTCACCACTGGAACATACTGAGAAAGAGTCAACTCCAATCTTAGAAATTGCCAAAGCTAAGATTATTAACTCTATCGAGGCATTCATAATAATCCCAACAATACTATTGTGATTTATACCGCTCTCCCTTAGTTTTTCTGCCAGATTCTCAGAAAGCTCATTTAGTTCCATACAAGTAGTTTCAGAATAAATTAAAGCTTTTCTTGTCCTATTGTTATTATATCTCTCAATTAAATAGTTTACTTCGGAATAATGCCGGCTAATCTGCGAATTCATAGTGTCATTTTTATAATATACATATGGATAATACAACGATTCCAAATTGGGATAGTATGGTGCATTTCTTAAATTGAGTTCACTGAAATGCATAAAATCATCGAAGTTAACAGCATAAGAAACCATTTCATACTTATCAATATCTTTTATAACAGGAGCCCCCGGCTGAGCATGAAGTCGTGCCCATTGGAATTCACTAAGGCATGAGTAATTATTCATTAAATAAGTTAACATTTCCCTGCTGCTAACCATATCTTCAGGAGAAAAGTATGGTAATCCCGCAATAATACAAATCCTTATTTCACAGTTACTGTATTTATTACATTCATTGAAAAAATCCAGCAGTTGCTTATCGGAAGGTTGATTTTTTACAATATTAAGCGACTGTAGATGCTTTCTATGCTTTTCCGATAGGCTGCACATGTCTAAATTCCAATACACGTATTTGAATGTTCTGTTAACAAAATTAATAAGCTCAGGCGAAGCCGGTATTAAGTTAGTAAAAATACAAAAATGTTCAGATAAGTCAATCCCTTCCCATATTCGCTTACAATACTCTAAGAGTGTGTCATTCGAGGAATCGAAATCAAACATAAAGGTTGATGCATACTTTTTTGCCTCAATTATATCATTTCTTACTTCCTGAATCCTGCGCTTAAAGAATCCAGGTCTGTTGAAGGTTCGTTTTTGAGTATCATTACACCCCGCACAATACAAGCAGTTTTTCATACAGCCTTTATGGGTATAGATAAAGAATGTACCGAGCAGGGGTATGCTTTTTGAAAGCAGAATATCCTCAAGATGTGACAAATATATATCTGAAGAGTTTGATTCATCCTGTACATATATTATTGGATTATCAATAATCGTATTGTTGTCAGTCTTATAAACACAGTTTGGGAGGTATCCCCTATTCTGGCATATACTTAGCAGAGGAAGCTCTCCATCACCTTTAATGACAAAATCCACCTGGTCATATTTTATGATTTCATTATAATAAAATGATGCAGAATTACCACCTACAACTATTTTAATGCTACTTGAATAGTTTTTTATTATTCTGCATATTTCGAGCACTCTTGCCATATGTGGAAACCACTTCATACTAACGCCAACAACTTTAGGCTTTAAGGCATCCAGATACTTATGAATATTTTCCCTGGTCTCTTCCATGTTTCGAGAAAAGTCATAAAACTGGCAATACGTCTTAATTCCATTTCTCATTAGATATGCGCCTAAATATAGCAAACCTACTGTAGACATTCCCGGTGTATCACCCAACAGCAATACATGAGCATTATCAAGATTTGAAACATTATTATGAAAAATCATACTCGCATTAATTGTCTCAAAAGCCTCAGCATTATGTATAAATTTATCAGTTACCTTGCATTTCTTGCTTAACTTTAAATTATTGTAATTGATACTATCGACCTCAATAAGACGTAATTGATAAAGCCTCTTTAGTAATGAGATAAAACCTTCTAAAGTATCAATCAGGTATTTTTCCCATTTATTCTCTGAAATGTCTATTGAAATTTCCAATGGATCCTCTTGGTTGATTATATAAAGCATAAATTCCAACTTGGCATCACTAAATATATTATATATACACTCTGCATTATCAATATTTTCGTAGAGGTATTCCAATAGAAAAATAGTATTGCTATTTACTATAATACTATTATGGTGATTTGTTTTAATGAGATTCACGTCGAACTCCACTTTTGCATCCAGCAGCTTCAGCTCACGGATAACTATGTATGGGGCTGTTCTAAAACAATACTTAAGTATGTTCTTTTTTGAAACAGCTGATAATTCATCTGCATTTAAAGTATTACGAATAAAATCTCCATCAGTTACAGTGCTAATTGCAGTATTATAAGGTAGATTGTCAACCTGTTCTTTGAAAAGCTTATGTGTTTTTTCAAAATGCATCGGGCTTTCATATTTCTCCATGTTATCCCTCTTTACTGATATCTGTTTTATAAGGTAAAGCCAAGGAATCTGCCTGAATATTTGACAAGGTTTTATTAATAATATCCGCTACTTCTCTCTCGTATTCAAATATAAAGAAATGATCTCCTTCAAGCTCATAAACTTTACATGCTCCTTTCGTGTATTCCGCCCATGAGCCTGCGTCTTCCCGATTCATGTTATCATATTTGCCGAACATGATTGTCAAATCACTATTTATTTTATTGTTATCCTTGATATACTTATATTCTTCAACTATTTTAAAATCTGCCCTTAAGATAGGCAAAAAAATGTCAGCAAGGTCTTTACATTCAAAGAGCTCTTTAGGCGTACCATTGTATTTTAAGACTTCATTTTTAAACTCCCCATCAGATAGATGATGTATCTTTTTATCTGTATAACTTATATGAGGCGCTTGTCTGCCTGAAAGAAATATATGAACAGGGTGCTTGTTCACATCGATAAGTTTACTGACTAATTCAAACAGAATCAGGCATCCCATACTATGTCCCCAAAATGCACATTTACAGGTATCTATATCCTCTTTCACCATCTCATATATATCATAGGCAGCATCATATATACTGTTATAGAAGGGCTCAGAAAAACGTTTGCCTCTTCCGGCCAATTCCAGGGGTTGAAAATCAATCCTGTCATCCATATACTTTTTGAACCTCATATAAACCATTGATGTACCTCCTGCATATGGAATACAGAATAGTTTGACCTTTGACATATACATTCATCCTTTACACATATTTGTCGATACAGTTATGCTAATTTCTACATATTGGTACTATAGTATACCAAATTTGTATATAATCATAGCAAAATTACTTCCTTTGCTCAAGACATGCCGATCGCATTTAATAGCTGCTTGAATTCGCCGAGGTTTAATTGCTGCTTACTATCTGATAAGGCAAGCTCCGGAAAAGGGTGTACCTCTACCATCAATCCGTCAGCACCTGCAGCAAGGGCCGCCTTTGCAACAGAATTTATAATATCTTTCCTTCCAAGTGAATGACTAATATCAACGAGTACAGGCAGCTTTGTTTCAGTTTTAATAATTGGAATTGAAGAAATATCCAGGGTGTTTCGCGTTTGATTCTCATAGGTTCGTATACCACGCTCACACATGATTATCTTACGGCTCCCTTGAGTTGCGATATATTCTGCTGCATACATAAACTCTTGAATTGTAGCGCTCATACCCCTTTTTAAAATAATTGGTTTACCGGTCCGCCCCACCTCCTTAAGCAGTTCGAAATTTTGCATATTTCGTGCGCCAATCTGTAAAACATCGGCATTACGCATTACTGTATCAACATCTCTGGTATCCACTACTTCAGTGACCGTTATCAGATTATACTTCTTCCCGATTGAGTTCAGTATCTCCAAGCCTTCTTGTTTCAAGCCTTGAAATTCATACGGTGATGTTCTGGGTTTAAATGCGCCTCCCCGTATAAACTTAATTCCGGACTCTTTTAGAAAACCAGCTACAATTTCCAGGTATTCAACGTTTTCGATCGCACAGGGTCCTGCAATAATAACAGGCTGATCTGTCTTTAAATTAAAGATTTCTTTAATACCTAGAAATTCATTATCACATTCCGCACTTATCATTAATCTTGTCTTTCTGCTTACTCCCATATATTTTAGGTTACATAAAAAAATTGCAGTAAATATTTCTTTTATCAACTCATTTGGCATTGGGCCCTTATTCTTATCATAGATCATACGCATCATCTCAGCTTCCCGCTCAGGGTCAAAATAGTCTGCGCCATTTTCATCTTTTCTCTTGCTTATTTGGTTTACCAGCTCTGCTCTATGATTTAAAATATCAAGTATCTGCTGATTCAGCATATCTATCTCTTTACGTAATTCCGCAATATCCATTTGGTATCCCCTCTTTATGTATGTCATTCAGGCTATGTACAATCACGCATAGGATCAAAAATTTTACATAATTTGCTGTGGAGTCTGAGTCTTGGGATCGTAATTTATAAATTTTTTGAATGATGGAATAAAAAAGAACAATATTGATACTGCGAAAATTAAAATCGATATTGTAAATATTATGTTCCTAAGCGGAATAAACTCTGCAAGTATCCCCCCTATAACCATGGCAATAGGGGTAAAGCCCTGTAAAAGCGAACTCATTATACCAAAAACCTTACCCAGCATATCCTTATCAACAATAAGCTGTACAGACGCGTTAAGGAATACACCCGACACAGACATGCATATGCCTTCAAGGAAAAGCAACACACACATTACGGGAAACACTTTCATAACAGAAAACAGGGTAAAACATACACATGAGATAATCAGTGTTGACATGAATACTGCAAACTTTTTATTGGCTGTTATTTTCAGACTATATGTACCCATCATTCCAACAAGCATGCCAAAGGTAAACAATGCCATCGAAATGCCATACTTTTCAGGCCCAAGTCCTTCAGTCCTTTCAAATAATGGCAGCAACAGTACAATAGCCATGGAACTGAAAAAATTTATAATTGCTGATATAATAACAAAATACTTTAAGCCGCGAAAACCCCAGAGAAACTTTATGCCTTCCTTAAAATCCGATATTACATTTGTTTTAGCCTGGACTTTTTCCGCTTTTTTTGATTTCATAGCGAAAATTGTTGCGCCGGAAATTAGAAATGATATCCCATTGGCGAGAAATATAAATGGTGCGCCTAAGATTTTATATACAAAGCCGGATAGAGAGCTTCCTATCATGTCTGATCCTGACCTGACAAATCCAAAAGCTGAGTTTGCTCGTATCAGGTCATCTTTTTCAACAATTTCGGGGAGAACGGCATTTACTGCCGGAGTAAAAAATGCGGCACATGTTCCTAGTATAAATGCCGCTATGAATAGCATCCAGATATCAATAAATCCGCTGAACGCTCTTATAGATAGCAAGACCATGAGTCCGCCCCTTAATATATCCATTAATATTAAAATTCTTTTTCTGCTGATTCTATCGACCAGGACACCGGCAAATGGTGAAAGCACAATCATAGGTAGCATAAATACCGCCATTATTGCACCCATTAATGCGGTTGAATTTGTTTTTGCCAGCACCCAGAACGAAAGTGCAATACTGTACAAATTATCACCAAGATCTGAAACGAATTGCCCCTGCCAAAGCAGTACGAAATTCCTTGTCCATAGCTTAGGCTTCGGTACCGGCTTTGAGGAATCCTCTGCCTTAGTTGACTCATCCAATGTACTTTTTTCAGTATACATTTTTTATTACCCCCTTAAAATTTATTTAAATTGCTAAATAAACCCAATTCTTCGGCAAAAGTCAATCATTTTATGAATGTGTTCAGCATTGACCGGTTCCCATTTAAAGCCCAGACGCTTCAGAATCAGATCCGTTCTCTCTGAAATCAGGTAATTAAAATCCTGTTTATCGATTGTGCTGAATTCCATAAGGATATCTTTAATATAGGGACTTTGTTCAGCACTAATATATTTGCTATATAAATAATCAAAGTATTCCTCAATGTTTTTTATTTCCAGGTTTAGTCCTGCCATTTTGAAAAAGTGCGCCAACTCTGCCGGACTTATATCATAACTGTTATTTATATGGTATGTATTGTTCAGGAGGTTTTTCCTTTCAAAAATCAATACGATAGCCATACTTACATAATCAACGTAAGAGAAGTTAAAGAACTTGGCGTCGACATCCGGGAGAATTCCAAGTTTTAAATTGGATTTGATTATTTTGTAAAGGTAATTTTCATTAATATTTTCTTGGAAAACTCCGCTTTCTGTATCAAACACAAGGCTGCCGACCCTGTAAATATTGCATTTAACCCCTTCCGCCTTTGACTTGAGAACCAACTTTTCCGCTTCAACTTTTGATTTGACATAGTTATTACTGGTGCCCTGTCCAACATCATAATCATATTCGGTAAATATGACAGCTGCCTGTTTCTGCGAACCTGATGATGCAACACCCGTTGTTGAAATGTGATGGTAGTCCTTTACGTGTCCTTCCGCAGCAAAATCCAATAATCGTTTGGTTCCTAGAACATTAATCGTATAGAAACTTTCATAATCGCCATAATGCCTGACATTGCCGGCAGAATTTATGATACAGTCTATTTTTGACACCAGTTGATTGTATGTATCTATGTTCAGGCCAAAGTAATCCGAATTCAAGTCTCCATTCAGTATGACAATCCGTTCTTGATACTTACCGAGTACATCCCATGAAAAATAATATTGAAGCTTCTGTTCCAGTCTTTGTCGTGCATTGTCTGAAGTTGCCGCCCTGATTATCACATATACAATGCTTGATGTGTGTAAAAGTAAATCTTTTAATAGGTATATGCCAAGATATCCTGTTACACCGGTCAGTAAAATATTCTTGTACCCTGTAAGCTCATTCAGATCAATGTTATCCAGGTTCTCATTTCTTCTGCAATATGCAGAATAGTCCTCCTGTGAATTATCTAAAATTGTCTCCCGGTAGCTTTGAAAATCACCTCTTTCATTCATATGCTTCAGATTATCAATCATCTCTTTAATGTTTTCTTTTCTTTTAACAATGGAGTTTGCCAGCTTGTGTATAGTTTTATGCCTGAATAAATCACTTATGCCAATCTCATAGTTCATCATAAGCGCATGTACTACTTTAATTGCTTTAAATGAATCACCGCCCAGTGCGAAGAAGTCATCATAAATACTTACTTTATTTATACTAAGTATTAATCGCCAGACATCCGCTATTTCCTTCTCAGTCTCAGTAGATGGCTCGACATATTCATTTGAGGTCTCAAATTCCTGTGGTTCAGGCAAAGCTTTCATGTCTGTTTTTCCGCTTGCTGTTAGTGGTAGCTTGTCAAGCCGCACAAAATTGGAAGGAATCATATAATCCGGAAGCGTTTTACTCAAATATTCTCTTAACACATCAGGAGCAATCATTCTATCGCACACAATATATGCACACAGGTATTTATTGCCTTGCACGTCAATTTTTTGGGCTACCAGGGCTTCATTGATATTTTCGTGTTCTAATAACTCACTTTCTATCTCACCCAACTCGATTCGGTGTCCCCGGATTTTCACCTGAAAATCCGCGCGCCCCATGTATTCCACATCACCATCGGGCAACCACCTGGCAAGGTCACCTGTTTTATACATTTTCCCACTACCCTCAAACGGATTATCTATGAATTTTTCCATGTCTAGATCCGGTCTGTTAAAATATCCTCTGGCCAATCCGTCTCCGGCTACACATAATTCTCCGATTACCCCCACTGGTAGAAGTTCATTACGCTTTCCGATAATATAAAAGCGTGTATTTGCTATAGGCTTGCCCAGACTTACCTTCGCAGAGCTTGTCAGTTCTTTTACAGATGACCATACCGTTGTCTCTGTCGGGCCATACATATTGTAAACCTTAACTCCGGATAATCTGTTCAACCTCTGAAGCAGGGTTTCCGGAAAGGCTTCTCCTCCTACCATAATTACATTTACATTGGAGAGACAGCTTAAGCCCTCGCCATAATCTATAAGCATCTGAAGCCTTGAAGGAGTTGTTTGAAGCATTTCTACGCCACTGCCTGAAATAAGTTTACTAAGCAGGTACATATCTCTTTGCTCTGATTCATCTGCAATGACTACTTTCAATCCTTTTGATAAAGGAAGCAAGGTTTCCAATACGAATATGTCAAACGATACAGTGGTTAAAGCCAGGATTGATTTTCCCACAGGGAAGTTAATTCTGTCCATTATACCTTTAAATAAATTATTGACCGACCTGTGTTCTATCATGACTCCCTTTGGTTTTCCTGTGGACCCTGAGGTATATATAACATACGCCAGGCTTTTGGAATCAATTTGTCTGAGGATTTTATCAGTGGAGTATTTGTTCAGTTTTTCAATCCCATGCTGGATCTTATGTTTCTGATTCTTATTTTTAGCTTTACTTTCATTAACTTTATCTATTTCATAGATGCAGTCAAACCTGTATTTAGTTAGTTCATTCTCAATTGTGTATATTTTGCCGGATATATTCGTTCTTTTTATTTCAAAAATATCCGTGCCAATATCTTCAAAATAATCCCTTGAAACAAATAATTCATCAGCATTTATGATTTCCTTACGTCTATTTGTATCGGAACCGGTTTTCCCGTATTCTATAACAGATTGAATATATGCCGATTTCAATTTCAGATCCCTTACGTCGCCTATAACGACTATTCCCTTGTCACCAACCAAAGAAATCGAATCGCTTATTACCTTTCTCAGATAATTGTACCCGGGAAAATACTGAACGACACTGTTAATGATTATAATATCAAACTGCTCTTTCCCCTTAAGATTGATGATTTCATGCGCTGCCATACACTCCAGTTGTATGTTTGTAATCGCCAGCTCTTTCGCCTTTATTCTTGTACTTTCAATCATTGCGCTCGATACATCAATACCATAATACAAACCTACATGCGGAGCTATTTTAAACATGGTTATACCGGAGGAAGCGCCTATCTCAAGTACCTTTGTGTCTTTATTTATATATGGTTTTATTTTTAGCAGCATATTTTCTGCGTATTCATCCATTTCCTCTGATGAAAATTCTTTACCCGTATAGCTGCTGATCCAGCCCCCTCCTCCGATCTCGTTGCTGCTGTTGTTCGCCACATGATCCCATAACTCCCCGCATGATTCCACGTATTCCTTTGTAGCCTCATGCTTATATGCATCTTCATCCATACACAAATATGCATTAGGGTTATCACACTCCCACTGAAGTTTATTAACTATATCTATCTGTTTACCCGTAGTGATTATTACGCTTATCCCCGAATCGTTAATAACAGCCTTTTTCCTTTCTATCGGGAAATCGCTGTCAATAGGAACATATGCGCCTCCGGCCTTTAACACACCCATTATTGCAACGATCAGTTTTTCAGACCTTTCCATAAGTATTCCTACCAGCGCATCCGGTCCAATGCCATGCTCCTTAATTAAATAGTTGGCCAGCCGATTTGTTTCCTGATCCAGATCACTATACGTAAGCTGTCTGTTTTTAAAAACCAGGGCTGTACTTTCAGGTGTCCTTTCAACCTGTTGCGCAAATAGCTGCTGTATTGTTTTTTCCATATCGTAGTTCAGATTTGTATCATTGAATTCATGTAGTATGCACTGTCTTTCTTCACCTGTCAGAATCTCAACATCCTTAATTTTTTTATCAGGATCTCTCAGAATTTCGTTAAGAATTACTTTAAAATGCTCAACCAGCCTCAATATTGTTTCTCTTTTAAAGAGTTTTGTGCAGTACTCCACAACCATGTGTATCTTGTTTTGATATTCTATCGCATTGAAAGTCAAGTCAAATTTTGAGGTGTTATTTTCTATATTGTAAGGTACTATTTGGATTCCTTCCATCTCTACCGTGCCCTGAGTTGTGTTTTGAAGGCTGAACATGACGTCAAACAGCGGGTTTCTGCTTATATCTCTTTTTATACTTAACCTTTCAATAAGTTCTTCAAACTGGTAGTCCTGATTTTCATATGCTTTAAGCGCTTTTTCCTTAACCTCGTACAAGAATTCCTTACATGTTTTTTCTCCCTCTGGTCTGTTCCTCATTGCCAGTGTGTTTACAAACATACCTATGATGTTCTCCAATTCCGCATGTGGTCTTCCGGCTACAAGTGAACCTATGATGATGTCTTCCTGTCCACAGTATTTTGACAGTAATACGTTAATGCTGCTTAATAGAACCATGTATACGGTACTGCCTGTTTCTTCAGCTATTTTGTTGACTCTCTCTGTAATAGTTTCATCAATTTCAAATGTGATGCTATCGCCCTCAAAGCTCTGTATTACAGGCCTTGGGTAGTCCAAAGGCATATTAAGCAGCGGTATTTCCCCCTCAAATTCTTTTTCCCAATACTCCTTCTGTTTTTCAATCCTTCCCTTTTGGACTAATTCATTCTGCCACCCGGCAAAATCCTTATACTGCAGTGTTAATGGTTTTAGCTCTTTCCCGGCGTATATATCGCTAAACTCGCTTACAAGTATTCCCATCGACGTCCCGTCAAAAATGATATGATGAGTATCATACATCAGTATATGACGGGTTGGGGCTGATTTTATGCACTTAACCCTAATAAGTGGAGCCTTTGCCAAATCAAAAGGCTTTATAAAATCCTTGAAAACCTGTTCCGCGGTATCTTCTGAGGCCTCTGCAAATTCAACCTCAAAATCTACGTCAGAATGAATTTTTTGTACAGGTTCGCCATTAATAAATTCAAAAGAGGTTCTGAATACTTCATGTCTTTTAATCAGCTCATTAAATGTGTCCTTTAACCTTTCAATATCCAGATATCCATCGATAACCAAAGCCCCAGGCATATTATAACTTAGGTCTATTCCCTGAAAATGATTTAGAATAAACAACCTTTTCTGGGCTGAAGAAAGCAGATAGTAATCCTTTTCTTTAACCTTTCTTATAGACTCATATATATTAGTTTCAGCTACCTCAAGATATTTAGCCAATTCTCTGATTGTAGGACTTTTGAATACTTCTCTTAGCGGGATATCCTGATTAAATTCTTTGTGCACTCTGGATACAAATGATGTAGCCTTTAATGAGTGTCCTCCGATCTCAAAAAAGTTATCATCTATACCTACTCTCTTTAGATTTAATATTTCCTTCCATATCTCTGCCAGTTTTTTCTCAATTGTGTTCTCAGGCTCGCAATAGCCATCTTGTGACCCATTACCTTCAAGATGGTCCGGCAGAGATTTCTTGTCAATTTTTCCGTTATTGGTAACCGGAAGTTTTTTCATATATATAAAATAGGATGGGATCATATACTCTGGTAATTCTTTTGACAAGTTTTCCTTTATATCCTTCAGCAGGTTTTCAGACTCTGCTACCATATATGCACAAATTGATTTATTGCCGTTACTATCCTCCCGAACAGTAACTGTTACGTCTTTCACAAACTTATCACGTAAAATCCTTGATTCTATTTCATCCAGTTCTATCCTGTAGCCTCTTATTTTTACCTGATTGTCGCTCCTTCCTATTAATTCCACACTGCCGTCCTGCAGCCATCTCCCATAATCACCTGTTCTATACATTTTTTTATCCGGTTCAAATGGGTTGTCAACAAAATTTTTATTGACAATTTCGTGATGATCAAGATAGCCTCTTGACACTCCAATTCCTGAGATGCATATTTCACCGGGGACTCCAATAGGCATAATGCAATTATGCTTATTCAAAATAAATATCCTGTTATTTGATATTGGATGTCCGATTATTGAAGTGTTTTCATGTGAAATTCCCAGTAAAGCTGTCGTTGCGATACTGTTTTCTGTCGGCCCATATTCATTGACAAGCAGAATGCCCGGAGCCTTTGATTGACATAGTCTGATCAATTCAGAATTTGCCTTTTCGGCTGCAAGTACAACAAATCTTAAGGATTTTAAGTCATTTCCGCCGGCTTCATCTAGAATGGCTGCAAACAAAGATGGAACCAGGCTAGTATTAGTTACACCGGCGGTATTTATGATACTGTTGATATATTTTAAATCAAGCTTGTCCTCATCATCCAGTATTACCAGCTTTCCCCCTGACAGCAAAGCTGAGTACAGGTTTGAGCCATGTCCGTCGAAAGAAAATGAAACCATTTGAAGTGTTGTGTCATCCTGGCTGAATCCATAATTTTCAATCCTCCATTTAGTGTAGTTTACAACACCCTTATGTTCTATTAATACACCTTTGGGTTTACCTGAAGTACCGGAAGTAAATATTGCATATGCCAGGCTATTTCCATTTACAGGTACCTCAGTCCGGTAATCTTTCGCTTTATCAAAAACATTGCTGTCAAACTGATACTTATGCTTATTTTTCTTGTTTCCAACAGCCCTTGAGTTTTTATTAACCTCTAAGACCACATCATAACGAAACCTTGTCAATTCATTTTCAATTTCATGTATCTTTTCAGAAAAGTGTACCTGACGAACATTAGTATTATCTACAAGCATATCTTCAAAAAAACTTCTGGATACAAATAATTCGTCTGAAAAATCAGTTTTTGTTTCCGCTTTAGGATTCTCCATCTTATACTCAATAAGGGAATCCAGCAATTGCTGCTTTTTATCAAGATCCATTACATCGCCGATGAAAATAATCCCATTAGCTTTCATAAGGTTAATCGCTTTTTTAATTACTTTTCTCAAATAGTTATGACCGTGGAAAGCCTGTATTACACTGTTCATTATTACTACATCAAAGCTGTCTTCATCTAATCGGTCAATTTCGTGTGCTGCCAGGCAAGCCAGTTTGATATTGTTCCTTCCTTCCTCGGCAATTTTCTGTTTGTCGATATCAATAATCACCTTCGATAAGTCGGTGCCATAATACAAACCCACAAGCGGAGCAATTTTAAACATACTGAAGCCCGAAGCACAGCCTATCTCCAGAACTCTTGTCTCCTTATTCAGGTAAGGCTTAAGCTTTTGCATAATATTTTCACTGAACTCGTTCATCTCATCCCATGACAAATTTTCACCGGTATAGCTGCTGAACCAGCCACCTCCGGTTATTTTATCATTGGATCTTTCGCCGATATACTCCCATAATTGTGTGTCCATCAGCTCATTTTTCTCAATTTCATCCTCTGAATGAACACAAGGACTGTCCACACATATGTAGGTATCAAGTGAATTGCTTTCCCACTGGAGATTATTGAGTATCTTTATATATTTCTTTTGAGACAGGATCAAACCTATATTGCCTGTTTCGACCATATTTTTTATTCTTTCAAATGGCAGGCCAGGGTCCAGCGGTCCATATGCGCAGCCAGCCTTCAGAGTTCCAAGTATGGCAGCCGTTCTTTCTATACAACTATCCATAAGTATACCGACAATACGCTCCGGTTTGACCTTCAAGGTATCTATCAGGCAATTAGCTATTATATTCGCCTGCTTATCCAGTTCCTGATATGTAATACTCTCACCAACTACCAGTCCGGTTCGCAAATATCTTTTCAGTTTATTAGTTTTATTTGTGATATAAGCATAATGTTTTGAGATTTCAGAGTTAAAGGCATCGTCATTGTAATATATGTACGGATAGGATAAATCCTCTATGTCGGGATAAACTTCCTGTTTAAGGTTCTCTTTGCTAAAATTAAGAAAATCCTCGTAAGTTGAAGCAGCAGTATGCATGCCGTAGTCTGAACAGCTTGAAACAAGGGGTGCACCGGGCTGTGCATGCAAACGTCCCCAGCTTATTCCTTGAAAACTTTTATAATTACTAATCAGCTTTTCTATCATTACTTCGCTTTCCTTAATATCCTCCGGAGTAAAATATGGCAGCCCGGCTATAAGGCTGATTTCTACCTCGATGTTGCCGTATTCTTCGCAAAGGTTAAAGAAATCGAATATTTCACTGTCTGTCGGCTGCGGCTTTACCAGTTTTTTTGAAGAAAGCAGTAACCTGTGACGCTCCGAAAAGCTTGCTATATCAATATGATAATAAACATATTTAAACCGGCTGGCCACCAGATTGATAAATTCCGCCGAGGGTAGCTTCCAGAAGCAGAACATACAGAAGTGTTTGGATAAATCAGTCCCCATCAGTATCCTTCTGTAGTAATCCATAGAATTGTAATCCGGCAGGTCAAAATCAAAAAGAAATGTAGAAGTGAAATTTTTTGCTTCCTCGATATCTCTGATCACTAATTCAGGACTGCGCAAAAATGATTTTTGTCTATTGAACGACTGCTTCTGAACCTCACTACATCCCGCACAGTAAAAGCAATTCATTGAACATCCCTTACCCGTATTTATGTAAAAGTAAGGAGCATAGTAAGGGTCCTTGGTTGTGGTAAAAATCTCATTCAGATTTTCCAGATAAATATCTTCAGTATTATTTCTATTCTGGATATAATCAACAGGGTTAATCACAATCTGCCCATTAAGCCTGTATACGCAGTTTGGAATATACTCGGCATCCTGACAGATTTTAAGGAACGGCACTTCTCCATCCCCTCTGATAATAAAATCAATGTATTCTGATTTAATAAGCTCTTCCCAGTAGTATGAAGCCGTATTACCCCCGATTACCACTTTTATTGTATTAGAAAAGCTCTTTATAATCCTGCATATTTCAAGAGCCCTGGCGATATGAGGAAACCACTTCAGGCTTATACCTACTATTGAAGGTCTATATTCATTTGAAGGTCTATATTCATTAATCAGATTCTCAATGTTTCTTTTTAGTGCCTCTCTATCCTTACATAGATCATTCCATTGGCAATACGCATTAACGCCATTTTTTTTCAGGAAGGACGCAATATATAATATTCCCACTGTAGCCGTACCTGTCGTATCACCCATTAATAATACGGTTTTACCCTGATTGGCCTGACCAGTCAAAGTGCTGCTCATACCGTAATCGTTATATTTACCAGGTGCATTATTATTTAAGCAGCATTTGCTATTTTGAGTATGGTTGGCTTCATCTGCAATAACAACATCTGTGGTTTTTGAGTTGTAACCTGATACATAAATCAGATTAGCTAAAAACAATTCCTTGACAATTGAAATAAAGCTTGTAATTGAGCTGTCCAAAACGAATATTTTCTCATTCAAATGATCAAAGCCTTGTTTAGAAGCTGTCCATATTATATACGATTCTTTTAAGGGCAAAAAATAGTTATATATAGACTTAATATTGTTTATGCCGTTAAAAGATTTCAGCATTTTTAGAAGCATGTCATTTAAAGCGACATAATTACCGTAATTTGTTTTGAATAGTTTTAAATCCTGTCCATTGTTTAAACAACGACCCAGGTCCGAATTTAATACTTCAGGGCGATCGAATTCAAAGATATATTCATTTACCCTGAAACAGCAATTTGGTAAATGTTCCGATATGTAAGAACTATAGTTGTCAGAACACAAGTCCGCATATATTTTTTCCGGGTTTACAGTAAAACTTACGGCAATACTGTCTGGATTTTTATCAACCTGAGCTTCAAAACTACGGTGCAGCGTGTCATTAATAAAGTCATCCGTCAATACGCCGCTAAATCCTGAAATCAAATTCATTTCTTCCGGAACTGCCAATTGTAAGCTACTCAGTTTTATATCCGGGTCATTCAGCAGCTGTAAAATAATATAAATATAGTGATTAAACAATGCCAATACAGTAGTTTCTCTGAATAGATCGGCATTATATATAATTTCACCATTTATGTTGTTCTCACCTTTTTTTAAGCAGAAGGTAATGTCGTTATCTGCAGATTCTATAATATCAATAACTTTGCTTTTATTATGGATATTTTCAACCAGCATAATGACCCTGTAAAACGATTGGCCGTTCACATCACCCAAAGCCTCAAATATATTGTTCAAGGGATAATATTGAAACTCATGCCCCTCTGAAATAGTTTGCTTTACGTTCATCAGCAATTCTCTGAAAGACATGTTGCTTTCTACGTGGTCTCTTAGCAATACACAGTTATTGAATTCATATATTTCATCAGTATCTGTATACACAGGAGAACCGATGATGATGTCCTCATTGTCACTATACTTGAATAATAAAGCTTTTAGTGCTGCAACAAGTATGACATATAGCGCCAGGTCCTGATTTTTACTTACACGAAGCAAACAGTTATATGACTTGGAATCAAACTCTATGCTAAGGTGTTTTTTAGTACAGCGAGAGGTTCTGGCATAGTCCGTTGGAAGCTTTACCTCCTCAAAATTCCCTCCCAGCTTCCTGCTCCAATATTCCTTCGCTTTGCTAAATTCCTTTATAGAGTCCAATATGTTAACTAACATTATTACTTAACATCTCCTTTTGTTAATATCTAGTCAAGATCAAAATCACAATTAAGACTGGCATTTTTGGAAAGCCTCTCAAACAGCTCTTTCCCTGAGCTAGTTGCGGATACTTCAGACTGAGCCGAGCATACCATATTTGAAAAATCATCATACTCGCTATAGAATTTCAAAGCCATTTCTCTGACTTCCTCCGACTCTTTACCATTTATACATTTATTAGCATAGGAGCTGCAGTACCCGCATTTTTCACAGTTGTCCTTACAAAATTCAGGGTTTTCATAGAACGTTTTTACAAACCCGTCGAGTTTGCTGTTATCTATATTTATGTTGAAGGAATTCAAAGGCGAGAATAGATCCAGCAGTTCCAGCAAATTACCGTCATATTTTTCATCAAAATAGTATCGCAGAGCCGATACAGGATCTCCTGTCAATACAGACTGCCTCCCTTGAATCTTAAAATGGCTTATTCCAATGTTTTCGTAGTATTTAATATCTTCAGGCCTTATCCATGTTAATTTTATAAAGTTTGAAATATCCTCATATCTCCTCTTTATACATCTGTGAGGATAGTATGCAATACTGGAATTTTCGCTGCTGTTTATGTTGAAATCATGAGATATCTCATTATAGTGAAACATCCGGTAAACACAGTCCTTATGGCAAATTGAGTTGACAATGATTTCAACCTGTTCCCCAAACGCATCCCTGATATCTCTCAGCACACCAAATCTTCGGTTAAGAGATTCGTCAATTACAAGCCTGTTCACTCCCATCTTCTTAAAAAACATTGCTTTATTGGGATTTGTTATCTGGCATATGACTGAAGCTTTAATTAAAAAATCATATTTTAATGTTCCCACCAATTCAATAAGCGATGGAAGTGCAATAGTGAGTGAACGAACTCCGGCAGCATACAACTTACCCAGAAATGAAACAATTTCAATCATACCTTCCCTTGAAAACTCTTTATTACCCAAACAGGAAGCATTAAGTGTATAGCTGAATCCGATCCCCTTCTGCATGGAATAGCTAATGTAATCGCTTAAGCACTTAATATCAATTTTCTGGAGTATGCTGACCGGCCTTCCCGAGGCCAAAGTATTGCCTACCGTAATCTGTCCATATGTTTCAATAATTCTGGAATTTGTACTTTCTTCGTTCAATTTCGCATATTGATCAATAGTTTCTTTCCTAAAATTCGAGGGAATACTAAAATTTCTCATTTTAATCTCCATAACGCCGCTGTCACTGGCGGCAAAAATAAGTGGCTCTATTAGACCGGCCTCTGAGAATTGCTTGGTTATGCTGTGTTGTTTTTCACGCTATCCCCTCCAGATCTTCAAAAATCAAATTCAATTGTTGTGTCTTTTTTATAGCTGCTTATTATTGATGAGACCAAAGACTCCTTTTCACTCTGATCTATTACATCAATATCCTGAATTTTTATGCCAATATTACCAATAACACTTTCTATAATTCTTAAATAGTATCTGGAGAACATGGCTATTGTTTGAGGATTGAATAGATCTGTGCAATATTCAAAACTAAAATGAATGCCGTCATCAAACTCTGCTGAATAAAGGGATAAATCAACCTTTGACATCTTATAGGTAATGTCATATGGAGAAAACTCCAAGCCTTCTATTTTAATCTGGGGAAGATCCATATTTTGATACACAAACATTGTATCCTGCAAAGGTTTCCGGCTCAGACTCCTCTCAACATGAAGTTTTTCCAGCAGCACTTCAAACTGATAGCCTTGATTCTCAAATGCCTGTATTGACCTGTCTTTGACTTCATTTAAAAACTCTTTGAATGTTTTATCCGCATCCGGGAAATTCCTTATAGAAAGGGTATTAATAAACATGCCAATGAGGTTTTCAACATCGGGATGAAGCCTTCCGGCTGTTCCGCTTGCTACTGTAATATCATTCTGTCCGGTACACTTGGACAAAAAGATATTGTATATGGCTAATAAAACCATATACATTGTTGCACCAGTCTCAACGCATATTCTTTTAAGGCTTGATGTGAGTTCCTCGTTGATGCTGAAATTATGATTATCCCCTCTAAAGCTCTGCATTGCAGGTCTGGGGTAATCGGTAGGCAGATTAAGAGGCTTTATTTCACCTGAAAACATGTTAAGCCAGAATTCCTCCTGTCTTTTCATCAAAGAAGATTCAAGCATTTTATTCTGCCATTGTGCATAGTCCTTATATTGAATCTTTAGTTTAGGGACACTTTTACCGGAATACAAATTTGTAAACTCTTTAACAAATAAGCCCAATGACGTGCCGTCAGAAATGATATGGTGCATATCGATAAGCAAAATATGTCTGACGGGGCTCAATTTTATTAACAGAGCCCTCAAAAGCGGTGCTTCTTCCAAGACAAACGGTTTGATAAAACCCTTAACAATCTTTCGCACCTCATTTTCACAAGCCTCTGTAAAGTCGATCCGGAATTTCACATCATCATGAATTACCTGAACAGCTTCTCCCTCAATAAAGTGGAATGAAGTTCTTAGCGTCTCATGCCTGTTGACTATTTTCACAAAAGCATCCTCAAGCAGATCTTTTTCAAGCGGCCCGGTTACCATGATTGCAAAAGGCATATTATAACTGGTATTTATGCCACTGTATTGCTCTACAATAAAAACTCTCTTCTGCGAGGAAGATAAAGGGTAATATCTATTTTTCTCAACAGCAGGTATCGGTGTGTAGATACTCACCCCTGCTTCCTTAATATATTCAGCAAGCTCTTTGATGGTCTGGCTGACAAATACCTGCCTTAATGGCACATCAACATCGAAAATTTTGTATATCTGTGAAACCAGAATGGTTGCTTTAAGTGAATGGCCTCCGATTTCAAAGAAATTATCATTAATACCGATCCTCTCCAAACCTAAAATCTTTTTCCAAATATCAACCAGACGCCTTTCTATTTCATTATGCGGCTCTTTATACATATTCTTTAAATTTGCGCCCAGGTCTGTTGGCAATGCTTTGATATCCACCTTTCCATTTGGTGTTAAAGGCAGCCTATCAATATAGGCAAAGTATGCCGGCACCATATATTCCGGTAAACTGGCCTTTATAAAACTCCTTATGGCATCAGTGCTCAAAATATTGTCCTCATGAATTTTTACATTATAATCCGGCGGGTTTCTTTTTTGCTCCAATGTATAACCATGTTGTTTTGAAGCAGCGAAAACGGTATATAATCCTCCGTTCTCAAACACACTGTTTTCTTGTACCAGAACCTGAAATCCCTGTTTCTCAAGAAGTGCTCTGACTTTACTCAGCCTGTTCCCCTCATCAAATACTTCTATTACTATCTGCCTGATTTTTTTCCAATCATCACTGTCAATACCTTTCAATACATCCAGTTCACTCTTCTCTACATCGATTTTCAGCAAATCGATTTTCTCAACATAATTTTCCTTGATTACTTCTGAAAGTGTTTTCAACTGACAAACTACTTTCCTGGCATCAAACCGTCCATCAACCAACTCGTCACCGTATCTGGAAATATCCTCGATTTCTGATTCCGTCATATGCTCTCTGTCTATCATTGTATTTGCAAATATACTTGAATCATGTTCTTCATCAGCATAACAACCAGACATAACTGATACTTTAGGGTAATAAGTAAACTCAACCATGCTGCTTTCTGCGGAAAGACCCATATTGAAAGTTGTTGTATTATTTCCGTATAGTCTGGCGTTCACTTCCAAAACATCATATATATCTGGTATGGGTTCAAAGGAGTAGACCTTCAGATTGTCATATATCTGGTTTACAAACATTGTAAACATCCCAATATTCGCGCCGATATCAAAGATACAGTCTCCCTCTTTGATCCTTATGCCATGGCCTATATAATTCTTATCCTCGAATATCTCCCTATACATGAAATCGGTTTCGTTTTTATTCAAATGTGCTATTGCCATATTATTAGGCAGCTTATAACGAAGTTTTCCGTCGTATACCTCGAAATGCCGTTTATCAGCTACTATATAGGCAGCTAGATATCTATCACCGGATTTGTCCTCTTGCTGCAGTACTAATGCATCTTTTATAAAAGAATGTTCCCGTAAAACCGCCTCAATCTCACCCAGCTCAATTCTGAATCCTCTGATCTTTACCTGGTGATCCAATCTCCCCAAATACTCCAATTCACCATTGTGCAGCCGTCTGACCAGATCGCCGGAACGGTACAATATCTCATGTTTATTGTAGGGATTAGGCACGAACTTTTCTGCTGTCAGTTCATTTTTATTAAGATATCCACGTCCAACTCCATCTCCGCCTACCAATAACTCACCGGCCACTCCAGGTGGTAACAGCTTCATATTTTTATCCATAATATAGGCTGTTGTTGTAGGAATTGGTTTGCCGATATTGCTTATATTCGATTCAGTATCATACTTTGAAATTCTTTTAAAAGTAACATGAACAGTTGTCTCGGTTATTCCGTACATGTTAATTAATTCTGTGCCTGGGTATCTTTCCATCCACGGTTGCAGCATTGACAGTTTTAAAGCTTCTCCTCCGAAAATAACACACCTGATTTTTAGCTGCCTTTCAGTGCATTCCATTTCTTCATTCATAAGATTATAGAAAGCTGATGGCGTCTGATTCAACACTGTAACTCCTTCTTTTTTGAGCAGCGAGAGGTATTCCCGAGTATCTCTTGCCATCGTTTTCGGAACAATTACCAATTTCCCTCCAAAAAGCAAAGCTCCATACATTTCCCAAACAGAGAAATCAAAACAAAAAGAATGGAACATTGTCCAGATATCCTCTTCATTAAAGTCAAAGAGACTTTTTTCATTTACCATAAGCCTTACTACATTTTTATGCTTAATCATTGCACCTTTAGGGATACCGGTTGTACCGGATGTGTAAATGATATATGCCAGATTTTCAGGAACAACCCCCGCCTTTACGGGAGTAGTTCCATACTTATTTATACTGTCAAGCCCTTGCTGATATTTATGTCTTCTTCTCTCACTAAAGCTGAATTTGTTATTTTTGTCCACATTCAGTAAAGCATCATATCTGAATCTGGTCAGCTCATTTTCAATCGTATAAAGCTTATTTGAAAAAGCTACGCTCTTAATTTGGTGAAAATCAAACATCAGATCATCGAAGAAATCCCTGGAAATGAATAGTTCAACAGACCAGTCCGTTTTAGTTCTATATCCTTTCCCACGGTTTTTATCTTTAAATTCCTTCAGTGAATTAATTAATGCCTCCTTCATATTCTGGTCCATTATATCGCCTATAAACACAATTCCTGTATCTTTCAGCAGATCAAAAACCTTGGATATAACATCTCTTAAGTAATTATGGCCATGGAAACACTGTACAACACTATTGATGATAACAACATCAAAGTCATTTTCATCTATTTTATAAATGTCATGGGCTGGAACACTCTCCAGCCTGATATTTTTAATATTATCTCTCACTACTCTCTGTCTGTTTTTATCAATTATTACTCTTGAGATATCCGTTCCAAAATAATATCCAGCATAAGGTGCAATTTTCCACATACTTAACCCTGACGCACAGCCGATTTCAAGGACTCTTGTATTGCTATTCAAGTATGGCATCAATTTTTTCAGAACATTTTCAGAGTATTCATCCATTTCCTCTTCTTTTAAATCTTCTCCTGTATAGCTGCTTACCCATGCACCGCCCTGGATATCGTTTGATGCGTTTTCACCAATGTACTCCCATATCTCACTGTTCATCAATTCACTTTTTAATTCTTCACTCTCTTTATAGACATTCACACTATCCATGCATATATATGCTTTGAAAGTCTTACACTCCCATTGAAGTCTGTTCAAAAGCCTAATATGATTTTTGTTTGAAATAACCACCTCAATTGAAGCATCGTTTATTATTGTTTTGATCCGCATCTCCGGGTAATCGGGGTCTATGGGCACATATGCGCCGCCGGCTTTTAGTACGGCAAGCGCTGCTATCACAGTATAGTTTGATTTTTCAAGGAGTATTCCAACGAGTTTGTCCGGTACCATGTCATGTTCGGCGGTAAGAAGATTTGCAAGTTGATTTGCTTGCATATCGAGTTCTTTGTAAGTTATCTCATTTCCATCAAATGAAAGCGCTATATTATTTGGTGTCTTTTGAACCTGCTTTTCAAAGATCTGATGTATCGTTTTTTCACTGGGGTAGTCTGCCCTGGTTGAATTCATATCATCAAGCAGTTGTTTTATCTCACTTTCATCCATCAGACTAACCTCGGATAACTTAACGTCCGGATTATTGGCGACAGTATTCATAATGTTTTCCAAATGCCGTACAATCTGCTTCATTGTTTTCTCTGAAAATAATAGTGCGTTGTACTCCAGCGTTAATTTAATCCCTTCCAGGTCTGTATCAAACGAGAAGACGTTATCTGTAATTATTTCCTCAACGATACTTCTATCATGAATTCCTTCCATCATTACAATAATATTAGAAAGCAGTAATTTGTTGTCTGAAGGTGTCATCCCTAATAATTCTGCAATTGCAGTGTACGGATAATTCTGATTCTTGTCAGCCTCTACGACGGTATTTCTCACCTGAATCAAAAAATCTTTATAAGTATCTTCACTGCCAATGATATCTTTTAACGCTACGATATTCTTGAAATGATTTTCATCTGAATCTTGAAAAAACAAAGGCATACCAACAATAGTAGTATTGTTTTGCGTATATACACTGAGCAAATACTTCACGCAAGATAATAAAATGATATACAGTGTATATTTTGACTCATTACTGATAGCTATCAGTTTTTGGGAGACATCATACGAAAATTCATGTTTTAGCACTGCTCCAGTATAGTTATCCATGCCAATCCTGGTATAGTCCAGGGGAAAAACACTTAAAGCAGCTTCACCCTTAAGCTTTTCAAGCCAATAGCTTTTTTCTTCTTCGAATTCTCCGCTTGTTAAAATTATATTTTGAAAATAAATATTATCCACTACATTCATTCCCCCAAGCTTTAGCATTTATTTTTCACAATTATCACTTAAAACTTAAATTCAAGGTCATCCTTTAATACACTCTGACGTCTGGAATAGCTCTCTTCCAATTTCACATCCTTAACCCTTATTTCACAGTTCTCAGCGATCATTCTCAGTATTTTAAGATAATCCTTGCAAAATCTATCTATCGTGTTTCTTTTAAACAGAGCTGTACAGTATTCGAACTCAAATAAAATTTGATTATCCATCTCTGTGGCATAAAGTGAGAGATCAAACTTAGAAATTCTTACTTCATAATCGATAGGTTTTATCTTTAAGTCTTTAATTTGAATTTTAGGCATATCCATGTTTTGTAATGTGAAAAGAACATCGAACAAAGGGTTTCTGGCAGGATCTCTATTGATGCCCAGCCTATCAACCAACTCTTCAAACTGATAATCCTGATTTTCATATGCTTTTATCGCCGTCTGTTTTACTTCGGCCAACAGCTCGCAGTAGCGCATTTCTTTTTTTACAGTGTTTCTCATAACAAGCATATTAATAAACATTCCAATGATATTTTGCAAGTCAGCATGATGCCTTCCCGCTATGCCGCTTCCAATTAAAATGTCCTCCTGCCCTGTATATTTGTATATCTGTATATAAAATGCCGTAAGCAATACCATATATAATGTTGCGCCTTCTGCAACAACTATATGGTTTAGCTTGCCTGTCAGCTCTTCATCTGCCTTGAAATAAACCCTATCGCCCTCAAAATTCTGCACAGGCGGCCTTGGAGAATCCTTGGGCAAATTTAGCAATGGAACGCCTCCACCAAACTGGTTAATCCAATAATTCTCCTGTTCCTTTATTTTTCCGGTTCTCAAGAGTTCATTCTGCCATACGGAAAAATCTTTATACTGAAGCTTCAATTCGGGTAGCTGCTCCCCGTGATACAAACTGATAAACTCCTTGATAAAGATGCCCACAGAGGTACCATCCGAAATAATATGGTGCATATCGATTAAAAACAAATATTTTTCCTGATCCGTTTTAACAAGAGTTGCCCTTAGCAGAGGTGGTTTTGCCAGGTCAAAAGGCCTGATAAATTTCTTAACTATTTCGATGGATCTGTCTTCTGATGACTCAAAATAATCCATTTTAAAATCTACTGTCTTGTGTATCCTCTGAACAGGCTCACCATCAACAATCTCAAACGAACTTCTGAAGGCTTCATGCCTCGTTATCATTACATTAAGTACTTCCTCGATTTTGGATATGTCAGGTTTGCCATCAATCTGAAGCGCAGCAACGATATTATAGCTGATTCCCTGGTTCTCAATCCTGTTTACAATATACATCCTCTTTTGCGCCGAAGATAACGGGTAACAATCGCTTGGTTCCTCAACACGCCGAATAGATGAATAGATGCTTTTTTTCGCATTTTGAATATAGTTCGAAAGCTCCTGAATAGTCTGATTTATAAATATCTGCTTTAAAGGAATTTCCACGTCAAACGCTTTATGTATTCTCGTTGCCAACACTGTGGCTTTCAAGGAATGCCCGCCGATTTCAAAGAAATTCGTGTTTATCCCTACAGACGGAATTTCTAATACATCACACCATATATCAACTAATTTTCTTTCGAATTCATTTGTTGGTTCCTTATATCCTCCAAGTTCGCTCAAACGCCCCTGTGGCTCCGGCAGTGCGTTTCGGTTTATTTTATTATTGTGTGTCATAGGCATCTTGTCAATTTGAACAAGATGGGAAGGCACAGAGTAATCAGGTAATTTGTCCATCAGGTATGATCTTAAATCAGATAGATCTATCTTCTCTTTTGCAACAAAATATGCACAGATGAGCTTATTCTCTGAAGAATCATTCCGGGCTACTGCAACAGCTTCGTCTATCAATCCGTAGCCAAGGATCTGCCATTCTATTTCCTCCAATTCTATTCTGAATCCCCTTACCTTTATCTGGTTATCAATCCTGCCCAAAAACTCCAGATTTCCATCCGGGAGCCATCTGGCCATATCTCCTGTCTTATACATGACACCCGTTTTAAGAAATGGGTCGGGAACAAATCTTTCTCTTGTTCTATCCTGATTATTGAGATATCCTCTGGCTACGCCATCACCACCGAGGCATAACTCTCCCGGCACACCAATCGGCTGTAAGTTATAATACTTATCGGTTACATATGCTGTTGAGTTGGAAATTGGCTTTCCAATCGGAATATTATAATCAAAATCCCTGTTTACTAAAAAGTAGGTTGAAAAGGTCGTATTCTCAGTAGGGCCATATGCATTAATCAATTTTATTTTTCTGCAGACCCCTCGTATTTTATTTGCGTGTTTTGGAGGTAAAACATCCCCGCCTACAATAAGATTCCTTACATTCATAAACATTTCCGGATTCTCTTCTGATAGTTGAGTGAAAAGGGAAGTCGTCAAGAAAAGAGTGGTAATCCGATGACTATAAATAATATTTTTAAGTCTGCTAAAATCCAAGATAGTATCTTCGTCATACAGATAGAGACGGTAACCATTTAAAAGTGCAGCCCATATTTCGAAAGTAGATGCATCAAATGCTATTGAACCTGTTTGAAGTATTCTTTCATCTTCATCAAATTTAATATAATTTGTATTTCTCACAAGTCTGACGACACTTTTATGCTCTACCATTACTCCTTTAGGATTACCGGTGGAACCTGAAGTATAAATAATATAAGCCAGGTCACCCGGACCAGCATATGAAACGCAGGGAACCTTTTCCTTACACTCGAGAAGATTTGCCCCAATCTGGGATTTGTGTTTATCTCTCCAGGGTCTTTGTATGTCAGCATTTTTATTAATTTTTAGCAGAGTATCATATCTGTATCTTGTCAGCTCATTATCTATGGAAAAAATCTTGTCAGAAAAGCTGACACTATCAATTTCCGATACCTCAGTACACAAATCTTCAAAGAAGCCTCTGGACACAAACAACTCATTGGACCAGTCTGTTTTTGTTTTGGAGTTGCTTCCGGCATGTTCATGTTTGAAACTTACCAAAGAATCAATCATAGCACTTTTCAAATCAGGATCCATTACATCCCCAATAAACATGATCCCATTCTCTTTCATCAGAGATACAGCCCTTTTGATTACCCCCCGCATATAGTTATAGCCATGAAAACATTGAATAACACTATTCATAATAACAATATCAAAATCCCGTTCTTCTATCTCGTTGATCTCATGAGCAGAGGTACATTTAAGCTTTATGTTGGCTATTCCTTCCTTTGTAATACGCTGCTGGTTTTGAGCTATAATTGTTTCAGACAGGTCGGTACCGTAATACAGGCTTACATACGGTGCGATCCTGAACATGCTGAGTCCTGAGGAGCATCCTATTTCGAGAACCCTGATGTTCTTATTGAGATAAGGCATTAGTTTTGTCAACACATTCTGAGAATACTCTTCCATCTCATCACAGCTTATATCTTCACCTGTATAGCTGTTGACCCATCCGCCGCCCTGGATTGCATTCGTAGAGCTTTCTCCAACATAGTCCCATAACTTTTTATCCATCAATTCATTCTTTTTTGTTTCCGTCTCAGAGTAAACATCACTGCTGTTCATGCAAATATAAGTGTCAAACGTAGGGCATTCCCACTGCAGCTTGTTTAAAGTACCGATATACTCCTTTTCCGTAATAACAATACGGATCTGTGCATCATCAATAATACTTTTTATACGGCTTTCGGGATTTCTAATGTCTATTGGTACATAAGCCGCACCCGCCTTCAGAATACCTACTATGGCTATTATCAATTCGGTTGATTTTCCGAGAAGCAATCCAACAGGTGTATCGGGGCTTATCTTTTGCTCCATTGTCAAATAGTTCGATAACTGGTTGGACCTTTCATCGAGTTCCTTATAAGTCAGTTCCTTCTCTCCATTGAAAATGACAGCTAATTTATCCGGATGTGCCTTGGCCTGTTCCTCAAACAATCCATGTATCGTACTATTTCTCGGAAAGTCTGTCCGCGTGCAGTTAAACTCCTCGAGTATTTTTTCCTTTTGAATATCATCAATATACTTAATATCAGCTATGGTCATCTCTCTATTTCCCAATATAATTCTCAATAATCGCATATATCCGTTTGCAAGACTGTGTATCGTATCGCTTCTATATAATCCGTTATTGTAGAATATGTTGGCTTTAATCCCGCCGTCTTTATTGGATATGGTTACCGTTATATCATTTGACGGAGAGTTAGTTATTTCATGAATATATCCTTCCGAGTGTAAATTTTGCATACAAAAAGCCACTTTTAACAAAGACAGCCCGGACTGTTTCAGCCCTGCTTCATCCATTGCATTTTCAAGCGGGTAATGTTGATTTTTATATCCCTCTAATACCGTTTTCCTTAAGGAAGACAGTAGTTCCCTAACAGTGGTTGTTTCATCTACGGTATCTCTGAAAATGATCCACTTGTTAAAGGCAACAAGGTTATCCTTTGTAGACAAAACCGGCGAAGCTGTAATAATGTGATTATATCCAGTGTGCTTATGTAAAAGCACCTTGAAAACAGTAAGCATTATGATGAATAAGGAAAGCTCCTGACCCTTGGATACCTTGTCGAGCTGCTCATATATCTGTCGATCCAGGCTAAACCCATAGCAAACCTTTTCATTTTGTACCTTTAAGCCGAAATCACGCATCACCGTTGTTTCCTGAGTAATTCCTTCAAGCTTGTCGATCCAGTATTGTTTTTCTTCTTCAAACTCATGCAATCCCAATACCAGGTTCTTATCAATTGCTTCCATATGTATCCTCCCAACCTTGGTCGATCATCATCAAACACGCTAAAAGTCAATATCCGCAGCAACCTCTTGCCTTTGTTTTATGATTGCTTCACTTATTCGCTCCATTCGGTTTTTATCGAGTATTTCGATATCCCTTAGCTTTATATTTCTATCTGAGACCAAAATATTGATAATTTTAATCAAATGCTGAGATAGGTTTTCAATAGTTGTTTTAGAGAATAAATCTGTTGAATACTCAACAACAAACTGAATACCATCCTCCATTTCCGTAGCAAAAAGAGTTAAATCAAATTTGGATTTATAAGTATCACTTTCATAAGGCATGAACTTTAATCCGTTTATCTCCACATTGGGAATATCCATATTCTGCAGAGTAAACACGACATCAACAATAGGATTTCTCCCCGGATCCCTTTCGAGTTTAAGTTTGTCCACAAGTTCTTCAAACTGATAATCCTGATTTTCAAACGCTTTTAATGAATTCTCCCTTACCTCGGAAAGAAACTCAATGAACGTTTTTTCTTCCATAGGGTGATTTCTCATGACCAGCATGTTGACAAACATACCTATAATGTTTTCAAGATCGGCATGTGGCCTGCCGGCTATACCAACACCTATCAAAATATCTGTCTGAGCAGTGTATTTATGCATCAGTATATTGAATGCGGATAATAAAACCATAAACAAGGTAGTATTTGTTTCAGAAGCTATTGCCTTAAGATCCTTGGTTCGTTCATTATTTATCCTGAAATAAACACGGTCTCCGTCATAGCTTTTTACCAAAGGCCTTTCGTAATCAGTAGGCAAATCCATCACAGGGATTTTGCCGGATAAGAGATTCAACCAGTATTCCTCTGATTTTTTCATATATTCAGATTCGGAGAGTTTATTCTGCCAGTATGCAAAATCCCGGTATTGTATCCTTAAAGGCGGGAGTTCATCGCCTCTGTATAGATCTGTAAATTCTTTAATCAGTATTCCAATGGAGGTTCCGTCAGATATAATATGGTGCATATCAATGAACATCATATGCTTTCCTTCTCCCAGCTTCAAAAGCTTTATTCTAAGGAGTGGAGGTTCATCAAGTTTAAATGGCTGGATAAACCTCTTAACATTAACACTATCTCCAATAGAAGTACCGTCAGCTTCAAGATACTCCAGCTTGAAATCCACATTTTCAAATATCTTTTGAACTGGTTTACCGTTCACTACTACTATAGCGGTTCGAAAAGCATCATGACGTTTCACCAGCTGCCTTGCTATATTCCCAAAATGTTCCCTGTCTATTGTCCCTTCAACAAGCGTGATAGACGGCATATTATATGTTGTACTGCATCCCTCAAGCCGATCAAGAATAAACAGTCTTTTCTGTGCAGATGATAATTGATAAAAGTCCTGCGTTTCTACCGGTTCAATTGATTTGTAGATATTACTTTTTTCAGCTTTATCAATATACTCCGCAAGGCTCTTCACAGTTTGTCGTATAAACACTTCCTTTAACGGAATCATTACGTCATAAGCTTTATGTATCTTTGATACAAGTGTAGTAGCGCTTAGTGAATGACCACCAATTTCAAAGAAGTTGTCATTTATACCAATGGATCCCCCATCGAGGCCCAATACTTCCTGCCAAATCATGACCAGCTTGCTTTGCACATCATTTTCCGGCGCTGCGTAAGATCTTTCCAAATGAAAGCCTGATTCGGGTTCAGGCAACGCTTTTCGATCGATCTTCCCATTTGTCGTCAGGGGAATGCTATCTAGTCTAACAAAATAGGCAGGCACCATGTAATCGGGAAGCTTTTTAAGAAGGAATTCTCTTATATCGGGAATTTCCGTATCGACTATAGAAACAAAATATGCACATAATTGCTTATTGCCTGTTGAATCCACTCGATCAATAACAACAGCATCCTTAACGAACTCATGCTTTAATATAGCATTTTCAATCTCACCCAATTCCACCCTAAAGCCTCTGATTTTGACCTGGTGATCTATTCTGCCAAGAAATTCGATGTTGCCATCAGGAAGCATTCTGCCTAAATCACCGGTTTTATACATTAACTCATTACCGGATCTGATAAATTTATTTTTAATAAACGATGTTTCTGTCTTTTTCTTATCATTTATATAACCTCTTGCAACTCCGACCCCTCCGATATAAAGCTCCCCTGCGACCCCTTCCGATACCGGATTCAAGCCTTCATCCAATATATAGAAATAATTGTTGGCTATGGGTTTCCCATACGGTATGCTGGTTTGATATTCACCAACGCTTTCTATCGGGTAGTATATCGACCATACTGTCCCTTCTGTTGCTCCACCAAGGCTTATTACTTTTGCTTTGCTGAAATATTTTGAGATCCTGGCAGGAAGTTTTACCGGTATCCAATCACCACTGAGGAAAACCAGCCTCAAGTCATGCTGATTGTAGTTACTATCTTCTTCCTCAAGATAATTCACAAGGTAACTCATAGTAGAAGGAACAGAATCCCAGAAAGTAATTCTGTTATCAATCAGTAGTTGCTTAAGCTCGTGTGGATTTTGCACCTGCTTCTTTTCAGTAATTACGATTCTCCCGCCGGATGCCAGTAAACCAAAAATATCATAGACCGATAAATCAAAGCACATGGGTGTAACAAAAAGCAAGACATCATTCTGACTTATATCAAATTTATTATTCACCCAGGTAATAAGGTTGACAGCCGAGTGATGCTCGATCATAACTCCTTTAGGTACACCTGTTGAACCTGAAGTATATATGACATAGGCAATATCACTGAAGTCCTTTTGCATATTCAAGTTTTCAGAGGGCAGGTGTGAAATACTATCCAGATCAATTAGCAACAGCGGTGCAGAATTTAATGCATAGTTCCTGTCTGCCAGAATTGCAGATACTTTTGAATTAGTAACAATATACTCCTGCCTTTCCGCCGGATACTCCGGATCAACAGGTATATACGCGCATCCGCATTTTAATATTGCATACACGCCTACTATCATTTCAAATCCTCTTTGGGCTATCAGTGCGACATAATCGCAGCGTGACACTCCATTATTTTGAAGGAAACGTGCCAGTTGGTTTGACCTTTCATTCAACTCACGATATGTCATATGTTTCCCGTTAAAAACAAGTGCAATATTATCAGGAGTTCTTTCTGTCTGTTCTTCAAATAACCTGTGTATGGTTTTTTCTTTTGGATAACTGCTTAGGGTATTATTAAAAGTAAACAGCGTATGTTCTATGTAGTCCGGGCTCAATAAATCAATACCGTTCAAATCATTACAGGATTCATCCGCAAGTTTTTCAAGAATTTTAACATACATATTGAATGAAGTTTTAATATCATTATCACAAAAATAATTAGGTGAATATTTTATCTGCATATTAAATTCATTCAGCGTTTTTGATATTTCAAGATCGAAAAGTGTATTTGTCATCTCATTAGGCTCAATCAGCCAATCTTTGTCGGGCTCACTGATTACCTCTTCTATTGACTCTATCCCTTTGAAAACATAAAAGTCGGTAAAGTTGAATATAGTATCAAATATGGGGTTACCGTCTGAATTCGGTTCACCGGTTATGCCGGCTATTTCAGCCAGAAACAGCTCATGAGGCTTAACGGCAGTAGTAAAGTCGTTAACCTTTTTTATCAATTCCAGTTTATTGATACATTTTTCTATCTTCATCCTTACAGGAATAGTATTCAGAAAACAGCCAAGTATTTTTTCACTATCATCAATTATTGGCCTATCGTGCGTTACAACCCCCGAAACTACATCACTTTCGGTAGTAATGATAGCTAATAAGTATAAGTATGCGCTCAGACATATTTCCTTAAGAGAACAATGTACTTTTTTTGCCAGACCCTCAAGCCGCCCCAATAGTTCTTTGCTAAGCTGTTTCCTAAATATCCTTGTTCCACGCACATCATTAATTCTTTTACGTGAAAAATTAAATGGTAACTTGTTTCTGGAATATCCCTCAAGTATTTTTCTCCAATATTCCTGCGATTCAGGCGTTGAACTTCTACTCAGGTTTATTGCCACATAGTCCTTATAAGTACTCTTCAGCCTTTTTAATTCATATGGTAGTCCGTCGATCAATCTGTTATATATTCCAATAAGTTCCACGTTAAGCGATGCTTCGCTCCAGCCATCGAGGATTGCATGCTGAAATGATAAAATAATGAAATAATCATTTTCAGTGAGTTTGAAAATTTTTAGTCTCCATAGCAGCTCATTGCCGAAATTGAATCTTCGGCCTAAATCGGATTTCAAATACTTCCTTATTGTAAGACCTTGTTCATAACCTGCATTTTGCGAGATATCCTCCATAGTAATATCAGGCTCTATTTCTTTATGGACAAACTGTAATGGTACATAAAAGTTTTCTATATCAAAGGTCGTCCTTAAAACCTGATGTTTTTCCATAAGAAGTTTAAATGACTTACAGAATATGTTGAAATCAAACTTTTTAAATTTAAGCATAAATGTAAATTGGTCATGATATATGGGTTCATCATTCTTCAATTTTGAGTAAAAAACCATTCCTTGCTGTATTTTGCTCAGCGGATAAAAGTCTTCGTATCTATCAGCAATTAAAATTCTTTGTTTTTCATCCTCCATTATTTTGTTTTTAATATCGCTAATCATTCTTAATCCATTGCGTTGGTGTTCTTTTACCTCTTGAATACAGCTGTTGTGAGCAATCATAGATAAGCTTTTTATTGTAGGATTAACATAAATGTCTTTGACAGATACATTTACTCCTTCAATCTTATTTATTCTGTTTGCTAGTATAACCGCTTTGATGGAGTCCCCGCCCAAAGTAAAGAAATTATCATTAACACCAATGTTATTTACTGTAAGCACTTCCTGCCATATATCAAGAATCTTTTTTTCCATATCATTTGCAGGAGGTTCATAATCATTGCTGCTAATCATATTTCTACCAATATCAGGAAGTGACTTGATATCTGCCTTGCCGTTTATTGTACGGGGAATTTTGTCCAACTGGATAAAATAGGCTGGTATCATGTAATCAGGTAATTCATTCTTCATAAATTCTCTTATATCTGAAGCGGCTATTACAGAATCAGCAACAAAATAAGCGCAAATACACTTATTGCTATTTTCTTCACTTGCAATTACAAGAACCTCTCTTATATGAGCAAACTTAAGGATAACATGTTCAACCTCGCCCAGTTCTATCCTGTGTCCTCTGATTTTTACCTGTTGGTCGATTCTGCCTAAATACTCCATCTCACCATTTGGTAAAAATCTTGCCAAGTCACCGGATCTGTATATAATTTCTCCGGGTTTGTAAGGATTCTCAATAAACTTGATATTCGTCAGCTCGTCTCTATTCAGATACCCTCTGGCCACCCCGTCGCCGCCGACACATAATTCACCTGCCAATCCAACAGGCAATATATTCTGCTTCTCATCCATAATATATGTCTTGGAAGTCGGTATGGGTTTCCCTATGTTACTTATATTACTTTCTATTTCTACACCGGTTATTTCTTTATATGTAACATGTACTGTAGTTTCTGTTATACCGTACATATTGATCAGCTTAGTATTCGGATAAATACTTTTCCAGACCTTCAACATTCCTGGTTTCAGGGCTTCACCTCCAAAAATAACGTACTTGAGCCGAAGATTTGGATTCTGTCTATCCGCTAAAGTATTACATAAGCTATAAAATGCTGTTGGTGTCTGGTTCAAGACAGTTACGCAATTCACTTCCAGAAGTTTCAGAAATTCTTCAGGATCCTGCGCGATGTCTCTGGGAACTACAACAAGGCAGCCTCCGTATAATAGTGCTCCATACATTTCCCATACGGAAAAGTCAAAGCAAAATGAATGAAACATCGTCCATACATCGTTTTCACTGAACTCAAATTGAAATTTATCATTAATCAGCAGCCTAATGACATTTTTATGTTCAATCATCACTCCTTTGGGTTTCCCGGTCGAACCTGAAGTATAAATGATATATGCCAGGTCATGGGGAGTATTAAGCTCACTCAGATTATCACCGCTGTTTTGAGATATGGCATCGGATAGGCTGTCTAATAAAATTATCGTGCATATGGACTCGGTATTCACAAATGGTGTATCATTCCCATTCTTAATGAATCTCTCCTTGGATAAAAGGAACATGGCACCGCTATCATTCAAAATAGCTTCAATCCTGTTCCTGGGGATGTCAGAATCAATGGGCAGATAGGCCCCTCCGGCTTTAAGAATACCCAGAACGCCAATAATCATATCAAATGACCGTTCCATAATAACCGCTACTATAGAGCCAGCCTGCACACCTTTTTCCCTGAGTGTTCTCGCAAGCTGGTTGGCTTTCCTGTTCAATTCCTTATATGACAGCTTCTCGCCGTTAAAGACAAGTGCAGTATTATTGGGGGTTTTTTCAACCTGTTGCTCAAATAATTTGTGAATGGTTACATCATCAGGATACGTAGCATTAGATTCATTAAAAGCAAATAATATCTGATCATATTCTTCTTTACTTAAAAAAGACACATCGGATATTTTTATCGCCGGATTTTCCAGAACTGCATTCAAAATATTTAGCAGATGGCCTAAAAATCGTTTTATTGTATCCTTTTCGTAAAGAAATTGGTTGTATTCTACTTTTATATCAATTGAATTTTCCAACTTTGAAAAATAAAATACAGTGTCGGCATTAAAAGCATCCTCGTCCTCATTATAACAATGAATGGTATTAAGCAATGCTACAGTATTAAACAAGGGCGCTTTAATATAAACGTTGTATTTCATAAACTCACTTATCTTGGAAAATGGAATATTTTTATAGGTATCCGCTTCATTTATTACATTTCTAATACCGGCAAGAAGATCTTTATACATCATATTTCCGTCAACAATTTGCCTTAACGCAAGAAATTTACTGATAAAGTGATTTGATTTTCCATTCTGCGAGAATGTCGGCATTCCTATTGTTATATCTTCCGCACGTGTATGTTTCCATAACAGGATCATTAATCCGCTTAGTAACAGCATGTAGATACCATAATCAGAACTGTTGCTTATTTTAAGTATTTTTTCATATATCGCGCTGTCCAGTCTTGCACTTACTATTCCATTTTTAAACCTATTTGCGGGACAAAGGTGATCATACTGGAGTTTACCCATTACAATATCCCCATCAAGTTTGTTCCGCCAATAGCTAATTTCTTCATCAAATTTTCCACTGGCAATTATCATATTCTCAGAAAAGCTGTCAATTCCCATTTTTCAGACCCCCAAGATATACTTATTCCAAGTTGTGTTTACCAGTAAGGCAAACCGCGTCAGGATAAAAAGCTAAAATCAACATTATCAATTACCTTACCGGATTTTGTAATGGCAACAAAACAATCTATATCTTTAAGCGGAATATCCATATTCTTCAGTACGATATTAATAATATATATAAAGTCCTCCATCATCTTTTGGGCAGTTTCTTTGCTGTACAGTTCAGTACAATATTCCAAACTAAAATTCAATCCGTCGCCATCATTCATTGCAGTAAGCGTTAAATCAAACTTAGCTACTTTATACTCAACTTCCATGGGCATCATTTTCAATTCATTCAGCTCAAAATCTTTCTGTTCAAAATTTTGCAATACAAAAGCAACATCAAAGATAGGATTTCTTGATGGATTTCTTTTTATATTAAGCTGTTCAACGAGTATACTAATAGGATAATCCTTATTCTCAAAGGCCTTTATAACATTTTGCTTAACCTCTTCAAGGAACAATCTGAACGTTTTATTATCTTGAGGCTGGTTTCTGATCGGGAGTGTATTCACAAACATGCCGATTATATGTTCCACATCCACATGTGACCTTATAGAGACCGGAGAGCCTACTACAATGTCATGCTGGGATGAATACTTCGACAGTAAAACATTGTAGACTGCCAGCAAAAATATGTACAACGTTGATTCTGTCTGCCTTACTATACTGTTGATTTTCTCCTCAATATCCCTGCTTACTCTGGACTTGATTCTGTCACCGGTGTTGCTCTTAACTTCAGGCCTTTTAAAATCAGTTGGCAGGTTTAGAACTGGAATATCCCCTGAAAAAATACTCTTCCAGTAATCACCCTGAAAACATAGAGCGCCGCTCTCAAGCGCTTTTATCTGCCACGCAGTAAAATCTCTATATCTGATTTTTATGTCCGGAAGCGTATTACCCTCATATAAAGCTGCAAACTCATCCATTAAAATTTCTTGTGAAACCCCGTCAAAAATGATATGATGCAGGTCAAATACCAGTATGTGTTTGTATTCATGAATTTTAATCAGCATGACCCTTAACAGGGGTGGATTACTCAAATCAAATGGCCGGAAGTATTTTAGTATTTCCCCTAAATAATTTTCCTCATCAGATTCAACATAATCTATACATAAATCAGCCTTTTCACTTATTCTTTGCACAATGCTATCATCAATCACCTCAAAGGATGTTCTGAAGGCATCATGTCTGTCTATTAATTGCGCAAATACCTTTTCAAAACGCTCCTTATTAATATCACCTTCTATCATTATCGCACCGGGAGTGTTATAAAGAATTCCGTCACGATCCATCTGGCTCGCGACAAAAATACTTTTCTGAGTAAATGATACAGGGTAATACTCTTTATTTTCAATTCGACAAATAGAACTAAATATATCTTTGTTTAAAATACTAATATGCTCTGCAAGTTTTTCAACAGTCCGATATTGAAAAACACTTCTTAAAGAGATACTGACATTAAACGCTTTATGTACCCTGGAAATAAGCATCGTGGCTTTTAGCGAGTGTCCTCCGAGCTCAAAAAAATCATCGTATATACCGATTCTCCTTATCCCAAGTATGTCTTTCCAAATATCCACAAGCCTTATTTCTATTTCTGTTTTCGGTTCGGCATACTCAGTCCCTGCAGATAACAAACCATTAGTGTCCGGCAGGGCTTTCCTGTCCACTTTGCCGCTTACGGTATATGGCATTTTCTCTATCCTGATAAAATATGAAGGGATCATGTATTCGGGTACATAACTGGATAGATGCTTCCTGATGTCTTCAACACTCATCGTTTCATCCATCATCAAATATGCACACAGGTATTTTGTTCCGTCGGTACTATCCCTGTCCAGTACAACAACATCTTTTACTTTGGGATAGGTGCTCAGTGATTTTTCTATCTCTCCGAGTTCTATTCGAAAACCCCTTATTTTTACCTGGCAATCCAGCCTTCCAAGATATTCAATATTACCATCCGGCAGCCATCTTCCCATATCGCCCGTCCTATACATCCTTGACCCGGGTAAAAACGCATCTGTAAAAAACCTTTCCAATGTAAGGTTTCTATCGTTTATGTATCCATTACCAATTCCTTCGCCGGATATATATAACTCACCTGTCACACCCAGCGGCATCAATTCGAGGTTCTTTCCCAGGATATATATCCTTTTGTTTGCCATCGGCCTTCCTATTGGTATAATATCTAATTCATCCAAATTGTCATATTCTATACGGTAACTGGTAGAGTCAACACAGCATTCTGTCGGCCCATAAACATTGGTAATAATCGGTCTGCTTCCACTGAACCTTTCCAGAAAACCTTTAGCCACATTGTATGATAATGCCTCTCCCCCGATTATAAAGTGTTTCGCTTTAATACGACCGTCAAAAGGAACATCAGTATTCAGCAGTATATTTATGTGTGACGGAGTTCCATCAGAAATATCTATCAAATTTCTTTCATAATATTCCACTAAACTCTTTCCATCCATTCGTGTTTCCTCAGGAACAAGAAATAGACAATGCCCCAATAGCAAAGATGAAAAAATCTGCTGAACAGACGCGTCAAATACATATGGCGCAAGCAAAGCGATATTCAAAGCATCGCCATATTCTCTATAAACAGCCTCCGATAATCCCGCTACAAGGTTTACAACACTTCTGTGATCAACCATTACACCTTTGGGTGTCCCAGTAGAACCTGAGGTGTATATAACGTAGGCGAAATCCTCCGGCTCGTTTACATGCGCCAATTCCTTGGGAGCCTGTATATGGGAATCGTCATATAGCCTGTCGAGTAAAATTATATTCCTGTTATATTTTTTCCCTTCATTAAGCTCTTTCCTTTTTATGAAAGCAACTCCCTGGATTTGCTCAAGAACTTCTTCCGAAGGAAGCCTGTTTCCATTTTTTATTATTTCTCCCACTACTTCCGCAAGGATTATCTCCCCTTCTCCCAGTATTGCAAGGTTAATGCTGCTGTCCCTTAAAACTTCCTTATAGTCACTGGTCGCATATGGCCCACCAGCTAAAATAGGCACATGAATGCCCCATTGCCTTATCATGGAGATCGTTTTATGGAAGAATCCTTTATAAAAAGTCAGTGTCCTTACACCAATAACATCAGGTCTAAATTCATCTATAAGCTTTTTTAACTCATCATAGCTGTCAAAATCCAATCTGGATTTTGCAATCCTCCCATGAATCTGACACCCGAATTTTTCGTTTAAATATGTAAGGAGATACATATGTCCAAGGGGTGGTTCAACAACGTTATAGAGCATTTTACTGCTGTCGGCGCTAAAGAATTGTGACAAATCCAGAAACAGGATTCTTGTTGCATTCTTATCAGGAACTTTTTTGACAAAGTGTTTAGAAATGGTTTGATCAAAATCAGGAACATATCCATAATTTTTATCAAGAAATTCTGCATTTATCAGTTCCTTCCTGTCTATTCCAACAAATTTTAGCAGGTCATCAAAACATTCGATTTCAATTGGCAGATAACTGTTATACTTTTGAACCAGCTCGTCTTCTGTCAGTATTTTCATTTGTATCGGTAAAACCTTGATGAGGCGTTCTTTTAAGAGAAAGTATTCATTTAAAAATTCTGCCTGATATTCTATTGTAAATGCTTTTGGAAACGGTAATGTTTCTGGAATTTCATGATACGCCAACTGTGCTGATTTATCTATCGCCTCGGAACTAATACCATTTTCAATGGCAAGCTTAGCCATATCCGTTCCGGGGTAAATCATTAAAATATGCACATAAGGAAAATGAATCCACTTCATAGATTTTATAAAATCAAGCGTCATCCTCGCTTCATCACAAGTTTCTGTCGGGAATCCATGCATTGTTGCCAGATCCAATATTATATGAGGATGGTTATGGATGATGTATTCTACATTTTCCCTTAACTTCTCTATATTCAGATTTTTACCTATTAGTTTTTGCAGTCTGTCAGAAGCAGTTTCTAATGCCAGAACAAGTTCAACCGTTCCTGCCTGAACCATTAAATCTATATAATCCTTTGTCAGCAGATCTCCCCTCATTCCATTGGGAAAGAATATTTGTATTTTCATACCACTATCGATAACCATTTTAAAGAATCTGCTGCTGTTTTCCATATTTAAGTTGAAAATATCATCTACAAAAACAAACCTTCTTACACCTATTTCATAATAAAAGTGCACCTCATTGAAAATGTTTTCAGCGAATCTGGCCACATGTCCTTTTGGCCATATTTTATGGCAGTATGCACAATTATACGGGCATCCTCTTGTTGCCTGAATGGCAATAGTATTCTTTACCATCGCTTGTCCGATGTAAGGGCTGTACTTTTCATAGTCAACAAGCGTTCTATCAGGTATCGGCAGGCTGTCAAAATCCTTCATTTGCGGTCTTGGACAGCTGACATAAGGCTCAACGGATCCTTTATCTATATTTTTAAGTTTACTAAATGAAAATTTGTCTGCCTCCTTTTCGAACGTGACAATTACATCAGCCGCGCTGCTGTCTAACATGGATAAAATCCTTTTTAAAGGGTATGATGGGTCTATAGGCAAATATGCACCCCCTGCCTTTAAGACACCCAAAATACCGATGATCATTTCAGCCGAACGCTCTATCATCAAGCCGACAATTGAGTTGCGTCCCACACCCTTCCTTCTGAGTAAATCTGCCAATAAATCAGCCTTGCGGCTCAGTTCCAGATAGGAAACACGAACATCCTCATAAACTAACGCAATTCGATCCGGAGTTTTTCTTACTTGCTCCTCAAATAATTCTACTAAAGTTTTATCAGATGGAAAATCGGCCGCAGTATTATTAAAATCAAACAGAATCCGGTTTTTCTCTTCTTCAGTAAAGATACTTAGATCACATATCCTTATTGTCAAATCTTCCATAATATCAGTAAGCAGCTTATTGAAGTATTTATAAATTCGTTCTATCAAGCTCTCACTGTACCTATCGGGGTTATATAAAAAAGTGAATCTGATATTACCGTTCTCTTCTCTTAAATAAGAAATAGAAATTTGATTGGACGCATATCTTTCTTCTTGACTATGCAGATTCTCACTGGTCAGGATCAAATGATATAAATTCTCGTAATGCTCTTCAGAAGTATATTTTAGTTCCTCAATAATTTTATCCAAGGGGTAATCCTGATTTTCATAAGCCGACATGAAAGTCTTTTTAATATTCATGAGATGTTCTTTGAAGGTAATGTCCGTTTGCAGTATGCTCCTTAAAATGATGATGTTATTGGTTCCGGAGCTGTTTTTATCCGTCTGGGATGCCGATCCCGCGATATAAATACCCTCATTTCCCGAGTACTTGTTCAGGAAACAAATAAAAGCACTTATCATTACTACATACAAAGTAACATCAGAATTCTTACTTAATTTGAGCAGCTTTTCTGAGGTTGCTGTATCCAATCTGTAACAGGCTTTTACCCTTGCGGATAATTTAGTATCTCTCAACTCCCCTGACCGATCGCTTTGGATCATAATCTCCGGTTTAAGTCCACTCAGAATATTCATCCAATAGTCTCTCTGAGCTTTAAATTTTCTGGTGGATAATAAAACATTGTCATACTTTTTCATTAACGTCATTCCTTTTTATGCAGTAATCTATCTTAATAATTTGGGAATTTATCTATAACTCGAAATCAATATCTATCTCCTGTTTTTTTGTATCCTGACAGCAAAACACTGACTTATCGGAGTACCTCTCCAGGTCGAAATCAATATCCCTAGCAAGTTGTTCCAGCAAACCTTCAGGCGGAATGAGTTCCAGATCCTTCAACGCCTGTTCTCTAGTTATCTCACCTTTTCTGATCAGTTCAGAATACTCGATATGGTAGGCGCTGAAAGACATTTTCAACAGATCCATATAAGTATTCAACCATACCATCTGACAGTTGGTAGTTCTGCCCGGATAACTGTTTTTCATCGGGCTCCAGTCAAAAAGCTTGGTAATTTCTTCCCTAAGCGCTTTTTTATCTGTCTTGTAAAACTTGAAAACGAAAAAAGGAATGACCAAAACTCTATCTTCATTAACTTTTTCCAAATCGCCTTTACATTTATAACTATCCCTTATCTCCAATACTTTGTATTTCTCAATAAATTGAAGGAAAAACTCATTGTCATTAGTATTCTTAATGATATCCAGAAGCTTCTCAAACAGATCCACTCCGCTGCTCATATCATCAATTAACGCTGCCTGACCTTTTGAATAACCATTTATTACAAGAGGAATGCCGTACTTTTTTGCCAGTTCAATGGCATTGAGATATAGTATATTACCGCATATATAACAGCTTGTCAGTCCATGGACATAACTTTGATTGGTATATTTCCAAAGCTTTTTCATGAAATTGTGGTCGTGTTGTAATAAAACAAGATCAACGCCTAAATACTTACATAGCTTTCTAACGTTTTCTGTAGCAATATCATCCTCAAATCCATTATCATTATGAAATGCAAGCGGTCTCAAATTATATTTCTTAACGATATTAATTAATGCAAAGGAACTGTCAACACCGCCGCTAATCGGTACTAACACATCATATTTCCGGTTTGGGTTTATAAATTTATGCAAGCATTCTGCAAGTTCCTGTTCGTCCGAAAAATCGCTTTTATCAGCCGTATTTGAAGCTAAACTGAAATTTCTGCAATAATTGCATACCCCTGATTCATCAAATTCTATCCCGGGATAACTCTCCGGCAAAACACATTTTGAACAAATTTTCATGGCAATATCCCTCCGGCTACATATCAAATTCAATACGACCCTCCAGGTCGCAAGCTTTAGAATCAGTTGATTCTTTTGTATTTTCCAATGATAGATTAAAATCAATCAGCCGTCGTGACTGATTTTGTAATATATTCTCTATAACCTCTATATAATGGCCGCAAAGCCTCTCAATTGTTTCCCTTTTATAGAGAGACGTTGAATAGTGCATAAGAAAATGAATTTTCCCATCCTTCTCTCTGGCTTCTAATACCAGCTCGTACTTGGTGATTTCATACATAATATCATATGGTATGAATTTTAAATCGCCAAAGCTCATTGCAAGGTTTTCAAAGCTTTGCACAACAAAAACCGTATCTATAAGGGGCATCCTGCCTGGATCTCTATCCAGTTCCAGTTTTTGTATAAGCATTTCAAATTGATATTCCTGATTATCAAAGGCTGTAATAGTACTTTCTCTTACCTCATCAAGAAATTCGGAAAATGACTTCTCTGCACTTGGATAATTTCTCATAGGAAGCATGTTGACAAACATCCCTATAAGCCCTTCAAGCTCATGGCTCGTTCTTCCGGATAATGTAGTACCGATTACAATATCTTCTTGTCCGCTGTATTTGGAAAGCAACACATTGTATGCTGCAAGCAACATCATATATAGTGTTACGTTCTTTTGACAAATAAGCTTTTTAAGCTCAGATGTTTTATCGCAGGGAAGTTCAAACTCAACTGTATCTCCGGTCAAAATATTTATTGCTGATTGCCTATGATAATCTACAGGCATATTTAAAGGTCTAACCTTATTTTTATAAATTTTTAACCAGGAATCCTCTTGATGTTTTATATAATCAGAATGAAGTAAGCTGTTATGCCATTGGGAATAATCCTTATACTGAATTCTCAACTCCGGTAGTGACTTACCCATATATATGTCCATGAATTCCTGAACCAGTATCCCTACGGATGAACCATCCGCAATGATATGGTGCATATCACAGAGCATTATACTTCTATCCCCGATCAGCTTTATCAGCTTGACCCTGATCAGGGGACTCCTGCTTAAATCAAAAGGCCTGACAAAATCATTAATAATATTATTAATGTCTTTTTTCTCTAACTGTCTTATGCTCAATTCATTGTAATCAATAGAAAATTCTATATCATCATGGACAATCTGAACGGGTTCTCCATCAATTATTTCAAATGCTGTCCTTAGTATCTCGTGCCTTTTAATTATTTTTTTAAATGTATCCTCGAGCCTTCTGATATCAAGCTTTCCCTCTACCATCGTTAACGTGGGATTATTGTAGGCGGTATTACAGTCCTCAATATGGTGAAGCATATATATCCTTTTTTGAGCTGACGAAACCGGATAAAATTGCTTTTTGGGCTGCGGCTCAATGAAACCATTCCATCCTGAACTAACTATAGACCTCTCATTGCCTAATTCGCTAGCTTCGGGCTTTAATCCAACCTCGAAGGAATGAAGGTATATCTGATTTTCCTTAAAACGGAAACGCTTTGCAATCTTGCTGAAATTCATATCTCCGATAGAGCAAATACCTGCGCCGGCAGCCTCGGCAGCATAAGTAAATGTGGCAGTCATTATTCCTGCGTCCAGACACGCCAAGAAATACCCGTTCGCACCGTATTTGGGCATATTCACATCCGCATCGTATACTAAAAATACTGTAAAACTGGATAAGTTAAAAATGTCCTTATTGGTAAATAAATGTACATCATCTGTTATACTGGCTTCATCGTCAACAAGCCTTAAGCTGTTTTTGACCGGATTGTAGTAATAGATACCCTGTCCGATACCTTCAACTTTTCCTTTCTTTACATAAACAAACACATCAATGGGATACAGTCCTCCGTCACTGGCATAATAATAAGAAACAGAATTACCTTTACGATTCTGCTTAAATATTGATAACAGATCTGAGAACGTATTATATGACATCATTCTTTTGCTGAAGCTTCTGTATGACCTTCTTTGACTTATTATTTCAGGATACTCAATTGTTTTTAATAATTCTATTTCATCTCCGGAGCAGTGCTCAAAATCTCTGTTTAACTGTTCTTGCTTAAACCTGGAATAATTTTCAGTATCATATATAATGCTCGAATCATATGCATTGGTGAATATACTGTTTATAGGCCGGAATATCTCATCCGGTGTTGGCAAAGAACATATGAGGATTCTTTCCTCTATCAGCTTCATAACAAACTTTCTTAACTCTTCTTCATCAATATCAGCGAAACTGGTGATGAGGCTTTTGATTGTGATCCCTTCCTGAGTAAGAAAATAAATTTTTTGGATAATACCGGGTATAAAGCCGCCATAATAATTTGAACCTATCCGTGCCTTGTCCTCTTCTATCTTCCAATAAGTGCCCGGTGCCCAAAAATATTGTACATCCCCATTTACACTGATTTCATTATGCCTATGTTCATAAATATTTGCACCGGCCTTCATTAACTGCCCTGCCATTGCAACTGTAGGCTGTGCGAAGAAGTCCCTGATGGAGATTTTTACATTAAACAGGCTCTGTATTCTGTTTATCAAAAGCTGGGCTTTTAATGAATCCCCTCCAAGCTCAAAAAAGTTATCGTTTACGCCCACCT
>JAFABI010000098.1 GCA_023426125.1 Bacillota bacterium | reverse complement strand
TATTAATTTCAGGATCTTCAGCAATTCAGTCGGCGGAAACGGACGGGTTTATAGTACTTCTTTATCCGGTGCATCAGGTACATACAGCCAAACCATGGATTTTACCGGACCAATAAACGATCCCGCTGGTGTGCTAGCGGACGGAGATTCAATGTTCCTGGTTTTTGACGGATCCAGCGGCATCACAAAAGTTGAGATCAGCAACTTTATCGTCAAGAATGAAAACTATGGCGATCCTGGCGATGATATCGGCAACCCCGCCACCGGAAAGATCCTCAAAGCATCCGTGCCGGACGGATTGATTACGCACGATTTATATGTAAACGGCAAACCGGCTGTCCGTGCGAAGACCGACGGGTCAATACCCGTTACATGGGGGGGCGGCCCTACAGTCAACTATCGTGATGACGGGAAACTCGCAATGTCCGCAAATGTAAGCGATATCGAGATCGTGTTCAAATATCTATGGAATACGCACCGCTGTACCGTGGCGTCGGCCGAGGTGAGCAGCGACGGCAAAAGCAGCGTCCTTACGCTGGATCCGGCCGCTTATGCTACTATACTTAATACCCCTTATCGCCCGACAGGGGGCTCGCATATATGGCGGCTGGAAAACGCGATAGAGTTTTTAGACAAGCCGGGCGAATGGTTTTATGACGAAACTGAAAATGTCATTTATTATATGCCGCGCGAAGGCGAGACTAAGGACAATATCACCGTGTATGCCGGTGCTTTGGAAGAACTGATCACCAGCACGAAGGACGCGACCCTTCGCAACATCACGTTTGAAGGGCTTACTTTCTGCAACACCACATGGCTGCGTCCTGCAAAACCCGGCGGTTATATAACCAGGCAGGGCGGGTTTTATCTTCCACCCAACTACCGATCCGACAATATTAACCAATGGATACGCCCCGAAGCTGCTATTACTCTTTTCAATACAGACGGCGTTCAATTCATAAACAATGATTTTATAAACTTGGGTAACAGCGGAATTGATATGGAACAAGCGAAAAACGCGCTCATTTCCGGGAATTTGTTTACGGATTGCGGCGGTTCGGCGATCATTATGGCCGGGTTTACTCCTGATACATATCACAGCCCGGACGATGAATCAGTGATCACGGAAAATTGCAAGATATCAAACAACTACATCCACGATATTTGCACAAACATGCTTTCGTCCTGCGGGGTTGCTATCGGATACGGAAGAAACATTGATTTTATCAACAATACTATGCATGACCTCCCCTACACAGGACTTAGTTATGGCTGGGGCTGGGGCAATAAAGATTTTGATGCTGAGCCGATATCCACAGGAGGACGTATCGCTGGAAATAATATATATCATACCGTAAAGTCGATCGAAGACGGCGGCGCCATCTATACCCTGTCCTCGCGCCAAGGGCTTGTGATTGAGGATAATTACGTCCATGACAACGGTTTATGGTTCGGCGGCATATATCTTGACAACAGAAGCGGCGGCTATACGGTTCGAAACAATGTTGTTGCAAACTGCCCGTCCAATCTTTGTTTTACCTCTTACGATACACGCGCTTATAACAATTACCTTGATAACTATTCACAAAGCACGTGGGGCAACTCGAATGCCAAGGTCGTTTTTGTTTCCTTCTACTGGGATGTGAATACCATGACCGCGGACACTGATTGCTCCCAATTCGGTATAGTAGCTTATAGCAACTGGGTGCAGCTGAACAATGAATATACGCGGCCGGCCGGCAACCACACAAGCGCAGAAGCCAAAGCAATTATCTCAGCTTCGGGTGTAAAGCCCCAATACAGGACGCGGTTTGAGCTTGCGGAGCCGTAGTAAAAAGTAAAAATACGATTCTGCCGGATGGGCACCATGGAAAAAGTAAACATCAACCTGCAAAAATCATTTGGCCGCCCGCCTGATAAACAATACCGCTCCCCGCCTGTATCAAAGGCAGGCGGGAGCGGGTTGGCTCTTCCGGTGATAGCGAAGGGAGCAAACGATATGAATTGGGAACCGTTATTAAAAAAAAATTGCTTAAAATAGAACTGAAATATATTTAAACGTTTATATTAAACGTTGATATTTAGTTTGATTAGACATCTTGTTAAATTCACAAACAAATGTTACAATATAAAGGAAAACAAATAATAAGAGAGTTTATTTATGTCAACAATTATTGATGTTGCAAGGGTTGCAGGTGTATCGGTTGCGACGGTATCCAATTATCTGAATCATACGAAGCCAGTGAGCAGAGTCACTGGCGAGCGCATCTCCGCAGCCATAGAAGAAACGAACTATATCCCAAACCAAATGGCAAAAGTTTTGAAATCCAATGTAAGTAAAAACATTGGTATTATTTTGCCTAATATTCAGGACAACTATTACGCCCAAATTTTTCAGGGGATAGAGAAGCTTATGTATGAAAGCGGCTATGTTGTTAATTTGTGCCTTTCACATGATCTGGCAGAAATAGAACAACGTTACATTATTGATTTATTAGGTCAAAAAATATGCGGTCTCATTATGGTTACCGCCCAGCCGGAAAACACTGAATTTTTTATGACACAAGTTGTTTCACGGAACATACCACTCATTCAGATAGATCGGAAAGTAGAAAAATTAAACGGTTTTGACATGTCTTTTGTATGCTTCGACAATAAGAAAACGCTTCAAAAACTATCTCAATATTATGAAAGTATGGGAAAGAAGAATATCACTCTGTTCTGCGGACTAAGCAATTTCAGTTGTGAAAGGGAGGCAGAGGAAGGTTTCAGGGAAAGCTGTGTTAACAGTGGGGATGGAAACAATATTGCTCAAACCGGTAATACCGCTGGAAAACAGGTTGTGCATACTGCTTTAAACAAGGAGTCCGCTTTCAGGGCGGCAGTACTCCACTTGAACAGTAGACGTCCGGACGCGATAATTACTACATCGGCGCTGGTAACCGAAGGTATTTTGGAAAGCATTGCACTAATGAATCTGAAAGTCCCGGATGATATAGCCATCGCGACATTGGGAGTAGACAACTGGAACAAGCAAAGTGATTGGAGTAATATCATAACCACCTCAAGGGAGGCGATTTTTGCCGGAAGAGAAGCCGCGAGGCTATTGCTTCGACAAATAGAACAGCCGGGCGTTTATGATCCCAGAACGTTGGTGATAGAAGACAAGTTCAGCGAACCCACTCGCCTAGAGAATGGGAAGGAAAAAATCGGCAGCTTAAATGCTATCATGCTGGATACGCTTCAGGTTTCCCTATTTGAAGGTCTGGTAACCAGGTTTGAAATACTTGAAAAGGCAAAGATCAATATCACTAAAATTCGGCATCAGGATATGCTTGAAGCGATTTACAAGGATAATCGCTCCAGGAAAGACGAATGCAGTGATATAATCATGTATGACTTGCCATGGCTTTACAAATTGGTTCAGGATAACGTGCTTGCTGATATAACGGAGGAGATAGAGAATGAAGAGTTCAGCAAGGATATATACTTGAAAAACTGTCTAAGTGTATTCGGGGAATTCAATGGCAGATTTTATGGTCTGCCTTATATGTACGCGCCCCAGATTCTTTTTTATCGCAATGATATTTTTAATGACAAAACGATAAAAGCCGCGTTTTATAAACAGCATAAAATTCCGCTTCGTCCGCCGAGGACGTGGAAGGAATTCAACACTGTGGCGCGTTTTTTCACACAAAGTTTGAATCCGGAATCACCTGTTATGTATGGCACGGCCGTACCAATCGCATACGCTGAGTGCCTTGCACCGGAGGTATATATGCGCTTATGGGGCTATGGCGGTGAGGTTTTCAATAAAAGGAACGACGTTACTTTTAACTCTGAAGAAACGATGCGGGCATACAATAATTTTATTGAAGCGGTCAGCCTTGATTTGGATTATAACCGAGGATTGAATGATATGGACGTGGTTGATGAGTTCCTGAGTGGAAAGCTTGCGATGCTGATCACATATCCGCCTTTTGTATCCAATATAAATGAATTGCACAGAAATTGCAGGACCGGCCAAATAGGCTTCGCGACCATACCTGGAAAGTGCCCGATACTTGGAGGGTGGGGACTCGGCGTATCGGCAAAATCAAAGAATAAAAAAAATGCCTTCCGATTCATTCAATGGGCTTGCGGCAAGGACATGGCAAACTATTTCACAATCATGGCAGGACAGGCTGCTATAACAAAAGTCTTTGACAATAATGAACTGGTCAGTCTCTATCCATGGCTGCCATTGTATAAAGAAACCTATGACTTAGCGATACCCCTCCGGCCACCGGTTAGGGAAGGTCATGTCCTGGTTCCCCAGGATGTCATAGATGGCATTATCGCAGACAATGTCTATAAGCTATTGAATAATCAGGCTTCTGTTGAAGAGACTATCGGCAATACGGAATACGATCTGAAAAATGCGTTGATCCGATGATATGATTCATCTTTTATAAACGTTTATTTTCATCAGTCCATCAAAGAAATATTCCAGAGAAAAATCAGACGAATTATAACGTCCTAATTCAAAGGAAATTTGTCGATTGTAGACAAATTTCCTTACGTCAGCGGAGTTTCATCGAGACTGGTCGCCTCGTTATATCGGCTTTTATTCCACCATGACCAATCTGGCCGCATTGCTTGGTGTGCTAACCGGCAAGGAGTTCATCCGGCACACGGAAGGTTTGAACAACGTCATCAGTCCCCCACCTCTTAGGTGGCGGGTTTCCGATTGAAAAAGCTGTCATGTACTACAGCGAAAACATCCAAATTAAATCAATGAAGTTTTCGCTGTAGTATAAGTGGTGGGATGCAATCCCCCAGGATGCATGGGCGAGCAGCAGGCCTTGCCTGCGACCAGCCAACTGACGTAGTTCAAACGCCACGTTTAGGCGTGGCGCACGAAGTGTAGCGCAGGGCGAATACATTTCGCCCGCAGCGAGGGGGTATGGGGGCATGCCCCCATTGGAAATTGAATATCACCCTGCTCGGGACCGAAATGCAGAACAAGCAGTATCTGATACTCTTAACAGCGGCATCTATGCTGATTACAGGGGTATTGACCTATATCCTTTGCAAGAAAGTCGAAAACAATTAAAACGTTTAGATTTAATTTGCCATACTTTTTTCAAATTGCATTGAATGAGGATTGCGCGCCGTGTTATAGTAAAACTAAAAACGAGCAAATAGAAGGAGGAATGAACATGAGTAATAAACTGAGTGACAGGATATGGATTTGGGGGCATCCGGAAGATTCGTTCAATGAATTTCTTAAAGCCCCGCCCACTGTGGATGTGACGCCAGCCCAAGGTATGCGTTATTTAGGGGCAAAGAATGTTTTCTATGTACCTTTTGGCCATCCGATGGATTTGTTCAGGTACGGCAAAGATTTGGATGGGGTTGCCCGGACGGGGTTAAGCGTGGAAAGATGGGGAGATATCCATTCCGACCCACTTGAAAAAACGTTTGGACTTGCGAGGCATTTTAAAAATATTGACCGGATGGTTTATGATGATTTTTTTAACAATGGTCCCCTCCCTCATATTAAGTGCTGGAACGAATATTCCATACCGGATTTGGTAAAAGACCGCGAAAAGATCCATAATGCGGGGCTTGAAATGTGGGTGGTGCTGTATCAGCATCAGCTTGATATGGAAATAGACCAGCATCTCCAGGTGTTTGACGGCGTTTCCTTCTGGTTCTGGAATGAACCATCAAAAGAAGATTATCATAAATACTCTGAAAAGTTCCTGAAAAAAACAGCCGGCAAAAAGCATCTTATTGGTTGCTACTTCTATAATTTCGGCTTAGAAAAGGAAGCGACCCCCGAACTTGTAAAATACCAGATGGATCATAACTTGGAATTGGTGAAACAGGGCGAGTTGGAGGGGATTGTTCTTCATAATAACGCGTTGGGCGGTTATGGCTTTGCCGCTTACGAAGAAGCGAAAAAATGGATGGATTTGCATGGGGATATGGTTCTATAGCTATGCGGGAAAAGCAAGATAGGCGCCTCAAAGGATGAATGTATGGGTGGCAGCTTCATCATAAAGGAAAAGTAAAGTCAAATTTCAATTTCAAATTGAAACGTTTAAATATGTTTTTACCGTAATTCAACGATTTCTATTGAAGGAGCCGGGCTCTCGTGATATATTGAAATCAGGCAAGAGAATTAAATTCAAATATCTCGACAGGAGAATCTAAAATGACAAACCGCATTAGTATCCCTTTGGAAGAATATCGTCAACGAGTAAAAAACGCCGCAGCCAAAGCCAGGGAATGGAATCTCGATGTGCTTGTGATCAATGGCTCAGAAGCGGATTATGCCAACACACGGTATTTCAGCAATTTCTGGCCGGTGTTTGAGCGTTGCGGCGTTGCGATTTCCGCCGACGGCCGGTGCGCCATAATGGTTGGGCCCGAAAGCGAATTGTTCGCGGCGGATTTCGGCGTGATAGAGGATGTTTTTGTTTTGTACGAGTACAGGGAATCCGCAAATCCGGCTTATCCGGAAGTAAAGACTCAAAAATACAACGATGTGTTTAAACACTTGGGCGTTCGCGGCGACAAAATAAGAATCGGCGTGGCGGCGTGGCTCGATACGAACGTCGTGATGATGGACGGATTGAAAGAAGCTTATCCAAACGCGGAGATAGTAAGAGCCGACGACATAATGACCCAGTTGCGTTTTGTTAAATCGGACAACGAAATCGCCTGTCTGCGCGAGGCCGCAAGAATCACTCAAATAGCGACGGATGCCGTAATTAAAGCCATCAGGCCCGGTATGACCGAGCTTCAGCTTGTGGGTGTGGCTCAAAACGCCATTTATGGGAATGGCGCCGAATATGAAGGGTTACCTCTGTACTGTTTCAGCCAGAAGAGCACCAAACACGCCATTTCCCGCTCATCCTACAAGGAAATACAGCTCGGCGATATAGTTCAGTTGAACCTGTCGGCAAAGATATGCGGATATTCCCCCAGTATAGGCATACCTGTCAGCGTTGGGAAGTTGACCGGCGAAAAGAAAGAACTGGTACATTTTGGACTCGACGCTCATCTATGGACGGAGAAACAGCTTAAGGCGGGCGTTAACGCGGGAGATGTAGCGAGAGGGTATGTGGAATACTTCAAGCAGCACGGAAAGGGAAAGAGTTTCCTGTACGGACCGTGCCACGGTTTGGGATTGATAGAGGTAGAGGCCCCCTATATGGAAACCATTTCAGACTACAAACTCCAGAAGAATATGACTTTCCAGATTGACACCTTCGCTATGGGCTCCGATTTCGGCATTCGCTGGGAGAAGCCCATCGCCATAACGGAAACCGGCATAAACCTGCTCAGTGAGCAAATCGGTACGATTTACGAATTGGAATTTTAGCATGGTTCAATAATTGAACCGGAAAGGATGCCATGAAACTTGAACTAGGATTTCCAAAAGAGCTTGAAGATGCGAAGGAACGCCGTGTACCGTTAGTAATTCCGGTGGGTACGATAGAATATCATGGGCCGCATTGTGCCCTGGGCTGTGACACCCAGATCACTGCCGGTTTGTTGGACAAACTGGAAGAGAAGATGGAACTGGTCATCGCACCTCCTATATGGTACGGGGTCGCAAGCTACGCTGTCGCAGGGCCGGCAAAAAACACTGTTAATATTGATGTAGACATATTCGAGGAATATATTTACTGCATATTGAAATCATTTTTGCTGGGGGGCTGGCGGAATATATTGCTGCTCATACACCACCAATACGAGCAGGAATCGCTTAAACCCATGACGCTCGCGTGCATGAAAGCGACGCAAAAGCTGATATTCGAATACATGGAAGAAACCAGAGGCTATGGTTGGTGGGGAAACAACGAGAACAAGTCGTATTACGAGGGCTTGGACGAATCGGACAACCCATTCAATTGGATCAGGGTGTTGCCCTGCATGAGTACGCAGGTCCAGAATGATACGGGTTATGACCATGCCGGAAAGTGGGAATGCTCGCTGCTGTCAGCTTTGTGCCCTGAAGCGGTACGACTCGAGCGTTTGGGCGACAGCGACGAATGGTTCATAGAGAGCGCTGCGGAAGCGTCACCGGATATTGGCAGAGACATGGCAGAAAGGTCAATAAACGACTTGATCCGCAGAATTGGCAAATAGCGTAGGGTAACTAAGTACTGGTGCAAATATAACTTCCCGTATAAGTTTCTGAAAATGCAGTCCATTGCGGCCGGGGCTGGTCACAAATGCTTTGCATTTGCTGCTCGCCTATGCAACCTACACTTTCAGAAAAACGGGAAGTAATATTTGCAGTACTCCTAATACTACAGCGCAAACAACCGAATTATCCTTTCAGAAATAACGCCTTAAAGCTTTGGCGATATTTCTGGAAGGCGCATGAATGCCGATAAATTAATGAAGTTTACGCTGTAGTACTAAGTACAGCTCCTTGTAAATAAGTTACCAGATAGAAACATGTCATTGCGAGGAGCTTGCGACGAAGCAATCTCAGCTAATTGGCCAGAATCACACAATAGAGATTGCCGCGCTCCACTTCGTTTCGCTCGCAATGACAGACGAGTTGATGCTAACTTATCTGGTAACGAACTTAGCTGGAGCTGTACCAAGATATCTTTAATGATGAAGCGATATCTTGGAATAATGCATAGTTGATTCACTGGCTCCGGAGTTACAGAATTGTTGAAGGGGGGAATCGATAAAATGAGAATGATAAAAAGGGCTGTTCACATAGACTTTCATACAATGCCGGGTATCTATGACTTCAACAGGGAATGGGATGCGTCTCTTTTCGCTCAGACATTAAAAGATGCTCATGTTGATTATGTGAATGCTTTCGCCCGCTGCAATATCGGCTTTGCCTACTACCCAACAAAAGTTGGTGTCACATACCCGGGCATGAAAGGCGATATGTTCGGAGATTTACTTTCCGAATGTCACAAAAGGGATATCGGCGTCAGCGCATATCTGAGCGTAGGACTTGACCATGAACACGCGGAGCGTGATATCGGGTGGCTGAAACTGGATGAAGAAGGCCGAGTTATCAGAGGCGACAGGACGGCGAACTTCTTTCGGATATTATGCTTTTCCAACCCCGATTTCCTTGCATATAATTATGCCATGATAAAGGAAGTCGCGGCCTATAATCCGGACGGTTTCTTTTTTGACAACATGGTTTCTGAGCCTTGCTATTGCCGCCACTGTCTCGACGGAATGGCCAAAGCCGGGCTGAATCCGTATGATTACGCTTCCAATATGGAGTACCAGGAGCGCAAGCTTGTGGAATTTTCCCGTGAAGCAGCCCAAATAGCGGGACCGGACAAGCGGCTTATCCTGAATGGTATGCATTATATCGTCAAGCAGGATTTTGATACGCATATCGAGATAGAGTGCCTGCCAAGCGGCTGGGGATATGACTACTTCTGGCCCTATGTTTCATACGCGCGAAAGATAAAAAAAGAAGTCCTTTACATGACTGGCCGCTTCCAGATCAATTGGGGTGATTTCGGGGGATTCAAAACGAGGGAGTCCCTTGAAAACGACTATTTCGACGCCCTGTGTGCGGGGATTACGGGTGTGAGCGTAGGCGACCATATGCATCCGGCGAAGAACCTTGAGCCGGCGGTATACAAGACAGTCCGCGAACTGAATGAAATGATGATGCAATATGAGCCGTATACGGAAGGCGCGGAATTCGTTTCGGAGATCGGCGTCCTTGTAAATACTAAAAGGAATATAACGGACAAGGATATTGATTATGTCCTGAGTGAGGGCTGTAAGGGCTTGGCAAGCATGCTTCTGGAATTGAAATATACGTTTGATATCGTCAACGAAGATATGGATTTCGGCGGATATAGGTTGTTGATTCTTCCTGATTCTTTACGCATGAGTGACGCTCTTTCGGACAAGCTGAACACGCATCTTGCCAATGGCGGCAGGATCCTATCGTCAGGCACCGCAGGACTCTCTGCAGACCAAAGCCGTTTTGTTCTGAAAGGATATAAGGATTTCTCCCTTGACGGGATTGACAGTTCAAACAAGTCCTATTTTCACATCATCGACAATTACGATCCCAATATCAGCGAAATGGATTATAGCATGTACAGTGAAAGCGGCGTGCTTTTTACTGGCGGCAGGAAGCTTGCCGACTATGTAAAAGCATACTTTGACAGATGCTGGGACGGTCACCATGGATATTTCTATACCCCGCCGGAGAAGAGCGTGGGATACTGTGCGGCATCAGTCAGCAGCGCCGCTGATGTCTGCCATATATCGTTCAGCATTTTCAAGGCATACTATCGCGGCGCCGCGTATGCCCATAAATCTCTCGTTAAGAAATGCATTGATTTATTGATGCCGGATCCGATCCTTCGCGTGGAAGGAATACCTTCAACCGCCAGGGTGACCCTTACACGGAAAGATGAATACACCCTGCTGCATGTCAAGGTGACATATCCCGAACCAAGAGGCAAAATGAGCATCATTGAGGAGCATAATATCCTTAAGTCCGGAGCTGGCGTGTATGTAAGAGGAAGGTTCTCATCTGCCTGTACTTTACCGGAGAGAGAGCCTGTTGATATTACCGGAGAAGGGCTTTATACCAGGGTGAAATTGCCGGAAATTGTCGGCTATAAATTAATATTATTAAATCATTGATTAAATGAGGAGGAGTCGTAAAATGAAAGAATTGTTCAACGTGCATGGGAAGTGCAAAAGTCTGATGGCATTAATTATCGCCATGATGATACTGTCTGTATTCGCAGGGTGCGGGGGTCAAGGTTCTTCACAGGAGACTACAGCGGCGCCCCAATCGTCAGAAGCTGGTACCACCGGAGGAACTACGGCAAATCTGCCTGAAGCAAAGATTATCTATTACACCGGAGGACAGTTCCCACTGCCTGATCAGGAAATGGTCTTTAAAGAGTTTAATAAAATGCTCAAGGAGAAAATCAACGCTACTGTCGATTTTCGCGTGTTCGATTGGGGATCTTACCCGCAAAAAATGCAGACAGTCATCAGTTCCGGTGATGACTATGATATCTGTTACACGTCGAACTGGGCAAATGACTTCACGCAGAATATGGCAAAAGGCGCGTTCATGCCGCTGGACGACCTGCTTGCCAAATATGGCAAGCAAGTGTATGCCTCGATGCCTGACACCATCTGGGACGGAGTCAGGGTCAACGGTAAAATTTACGCAGTGATTAACCAACAGGTTTATGCGAGTTCGCCTGCGGTATTTTTACCTGAGAAATTGCTCAAAGAATCCGGATACGACTGGAAGACCCAATATGTGCAGGGCGACCTCCGCTCCCTCGAGCCTTTGGTCGAATATATGGGCACTCATTACGAGCATTCTTATTTTTTCCCTGATTTTGTTGCCACGCCTCTCCTGGGTCTTGAATATTTGGGTGGACCCATACCTGCCGCGCTTGATATAAAGGATGGCAAGACAATAGTTAACCCGTATAAATTCCCCAATTTCATTAAGGCCATCGACGATATGCAATATTACAACAGCAAGGAGTACACAGCTTCGGATATCCGCTCTGCATACCCGGCAGACCTGGTTCCGGCGGATCAAATGGGAACGAATCCGAATGCATATTTAAATATAACCGGCACGTATATGCCGGGATATGATGCTATCATGTCCCAGGGTAAGCAAAGAGACGACCCATTATGGGTAACTGGCTGGCCATCGATCGAACCATTCGTTTCAGCGAACAATCTGCTTGCAACACTGATCGGATTCAGCGCTAATTCCAAAAACCCGGAACGCGCCATGATGATGGTCGAACTCATGAACCTCCCTCCGCAGGAAGGCGAAAAGTACAATAAGCTGTTCAATACGTTCTGCTTTGGAATAGAGGGCGTGCATTGGCAGTACACCGACGATGGCAGAAGACATTGGCTCAAACCAATAACGAGTTACTGTCCTAACCTGGACTGGGGTGCAGGCTGCCAGTTTAATGCAGTTCCTGAGGATACGATGGATGTCGATGTTTACGAGCAGCAGCGTGAGTATAACGCTAAAGCCAAGTTGAGCCCTGCGTTTGGGTTTGCTTTCAACCCGGAACCGGTCAAGACTGAGGTGGCAAACTGCACAGGCATCATAACCGAATATAAGCGCAGAATGGATCTGGGCACCATCACCGACGCGGAATATGACCAACTTGTAACCAAATTGGATCAAGCTGGCGCAGATACTATTATCAAGGAAATGCAGTCGCAGTTGGATGCGTATCTTGCTTCCAAATAGAAATTCAATGTGCGCACAGGAGAGGGTAACAGGACTCGCTGTCGACGGACTTACCCATTGCAATGTTAACGCACACGGGAGGGGGGAAAAACCCCTCCCGTGTGTTAAGGAATCGGATTAATTAAAGGAGGTTTGCCTTTTATGTTTATCAAGGTTTCCAGCCTCAGAAAGCATGAGAGGGCCAAAGATTGGCAGCTCCTGTCACTGGCGGCGCCGGCTGTTATTTTCTTCTTCATATTCTCTTACATCCCCATGGCCGGTATCTTTATTGCGTTCAAAAACGTCAATTTCCGCGACGGAATTTTCAAGAGTCCTTGGGCTGGCTTCAAAAATTTTGAGTTCTTCTTCAAATCAAGCGATGCCTGGATATACACACGCAACACCCTTATGTACAATTTTGCCGGCATTATACTGGGCACAATAACTGCCCTCGTCATTGCAATGCTGCTCAACGAAATCATCAGCCGTGCAATTGTCAAGACATATCAGACCATTTTATTCTTCCCCTACTTCTTTTCATGGGTCATTGCCGGGCTCATGATGTTCTCGCTCTTCGCGCCAGCGGGCATTCTTACAACATTCTTTAAGGGAGTGGGTATAGACATCACGGATTTTTACAATAACATGAAGTATTGGCCCCCGTTTTTAGTTCTTGTATCCATCTGGAAAAGCGCGGGCTACAGTAGCGTTATCTATTACGCGAGTATCATGAGCATCTCAGGCGAATATTACGAAGCTGCCGAAATCGATGGCGCCAGTCGGTCTCAATGCGCCAGACATATTACGCTGCCTCTGCTGTCACCTATTATTATCATGATGACGATTCTGGCTATTGGTAGTATCTTTCGGGCGGATTTCGGCCTCTATTATTTTATTCCACGTGACCTGGGTCAGCTTTATCCGGCCACACAGGTAATAGATACCGCGGTATACCGCATGCTTAGAGGTGGTTCTGATATGGGCATGACGACGGCAGTTGGATTATTCCAGTCTGCAGTTGGATTTGTTCTGGTTCTGGCTACGAATGCCGGCATCAGGAAGATTCAGCCAGAAAATAGCCTGTTTTAGGAGGTTTGGGGATGCATAAAAAAAAGAAATTTTATGAACCGCTTATCATACACTCGCCGTTGATCCTGTTTTGTATTGCGATCGTATTGCCGCTTATCGTTATGATCTCAACATCGTTTTCAGGTGTGACCGGAGGAAAGTTTAGAATAATCCCGGAGAGAATCGATCTTACCGGGTATAAACTGATATTCCAGAACCCCAAAGTGATCATGTACGGGTATATAACATCTATTTCGGTGACGGTCCTTGGCACTCTGATGTCTATGGTTGCTACCTCCGGTGTGGCTTATGTTATTTCCCGCCGTGATTTCAAGCACAGAAACAAGATCAGTTTCTATATTTATTTCACCATGCTGTTCAGTGGGGGATTGGTACCTACCTATATCCTGATTTCACAGTATCTGCATCTGAAGGACACAATTTGGGTTCTAACGCTGCCATATATGGTCGTGCCTTTCTATGTACTGATGCTGCGAACCTTCATGCAGAGCATCCCCATGGAGATCATCGAGAGTTGTTACATGGACGGCGCCGGTGAATACCGTATATTCGTACAATTTATTATTCCTCTGTCCAAGTCAGGCTTGGCGACCATTGCGCTGTTTACTACATTTCTTTACTGGAACGACTGGTGGCTCGCCCTGCTGTATATCGAAAACAGCAATCTGGTCCCACTGCAGGCCGTATTGACGCGCATTATGAACAATTTCACGTTACTTACCAGCACCATGCGTGAATTGCCAATGGGAGTTAAGCTTCAGGATCTTCCTTCTGAGAGCATGCGTATGGGTATGGCGTTGCTCGCAGCCGGGCCTATATTGATTGCTTTCCCATTCTTCCAGAATTACTTTGTAAGAGGAATAACGATCGGATCCATAAAAGGGTGACGAATGACTGGTGAGGAGTTTCTAATGGAGGGGGTTCTTTATGTCAGTTCAAACAGTAATAGGCGAAATTGGAAAGGACAGTCTAGGTATTGTTACCCCGCATGAACATATTTTTCTTGACCTTACCGGTTTTTTCGAGGAGCATCCCGTGCACGGATGCCCGAATCCCTCGGAGGCTATGGTCACAATGGAACGGCTGGGCGTCCTGCGAAGGGATCCGTATGCTTTGAGAGACAATCTCATCCTCGATGATTTTGATCTGCAGATTGCGGAAATAGCGGCATTTAAGTCGGCTGGCGGCAATACGGTCGTGGATGCCACGGTGGACGGCATCGGCCGGGACGTCCGCAAGCTTTTGGCTGTGGCACAAAAGACCGGCCTGAATATTGTAGTGGGGACCGGATTTTATGTAGGCGAGACACATCCTTTGGAGCTTGAGCAGCTGTCGGAAAAGGAAATAGCCGGCATCATGCTTCGGGAATTGAGTGAAGGCATACAGGGGACCGATATTCGGGCAGGGTTTATCGGCGAGATTGGAATAAGCGAATTGTTTAACGACAAGGAGCGCAAAGTGCTGCGTGCGGCTGCCATTGCCCAAAATGAGACAGGCGTCGGCCTTGAAGTTCATATCAATCCATGGACGACAAACGGTCTGGAAGCGACAAATATCCTGTTGGAGCATGGTGTAAAGCCTCAGAAAATATGCATTTGCCATGTAGATGTCCAGAATAACAGGGGTTATATGAATGAACTTCTGGAAATGGGTGTTTTCATCGAGTTTGATAATTTCGGCAAGGAGTATTTTGTGGACGCTAACGTCAGGCGCAGTGGGTATGGCTGCTTTGTGTCGGATCTGGACCGGGTTATGTTACTAAAGGATCTGATTGACGAAGGCCGGCTCCATCAGATTCTTTTGTCCTGCGATTTATGCCTTAAGAATCTATTACGAAAATATGGCGGGTGGGGTTATGACCATGTGCTGACAAACATTGTCCCGATGATGGGGGAAGCCGGAATCTCGGACAAGAGCATTGATGTTATGCTGCGCGGCAACCCCGCTCGTTTTTTGGATGTACCGTAAATACAAAGACCTGCTTCTGCTTTAGAATTAAGGCTGTGTGAATAGGATACTAAAACGTTTATGCATCCAAAGAAAGGAATGGATAGTATGGAGTCATTAATGCAAATACCACTGCAAGAATTTCAACAGCGCTGGGCGGCTTTGCAGAAAAGTATGGAGCAAAGTGGGTATGATATTTTTCTGGCTTACGGTAATGAAGCCGAACCTCAATTTGTGCGCTATCTTTGCGATTACTGGCCGTCTTTTGAAACAGCCGCTGTGATTATTGGGAAAACAGGGGAGCCGATTCTTTTGATAGGTCCTGAGAGCCTCACATATGCTTCTGAGCGGTCGAAAATTAAGGAAGTTCGCCTTTTGAAAGCGTTTCGGGAATCAAGCGAACCGGAATATCCGGGGAAACCGCTTTCCTGTTTTCAACAAGTCATTGAGGTATGCACAAAGGGTAAAAAGCCTCACAAGATAGGCATTGCCGGGCTAAGCCTTATGCCGATGGGCGTATATGAGGATCTGCGGTCTCAAGTGAAGCCCTACGGGGACGTGGTGATTGAGAAAGCAGATAGTCTGCTGACAAATCTTCGTATGATCAAAAGCGAAAATGAACTTGCATGTATGCGGGAAGCTGCAAAAATAACATCGAAGACCTTCGATTATGTGCTGGAGCATATCCGGCCGGGCATGACGGAAAACCAGGTGGTGGGGCTTGCTTTGGGAAAAATGCACGAGCTCGGCGCGGAAAGGGAGTCATACCCGCAGTGGGTGCTGGCTGGTGACGGCTCAAATCAGGCAATAAGCCGGGCACGACACAAAGTGCTGCAAAAGAATGAGCTGATACATCTGCAATTTGGTGCCCGTGTTGCTGGTTACGCTTCCAGTATTGGACGTCAGGTTGTTTTCGGAAAAGCGGACGCCGGACAGCGCGCGCTTATCGAAGCCGGCTACGACGCGCAGAAGTATGTTATCAATTCATTGAGAGCCGGAGTTCTGGCCTCTGACGTGGCTAAAGGCTATGAACACCATGTAGCACAACTGGGTTACGGCGATTGGTTGCTTTATGGGCCGTGCCATGGGAATGGCCTTATGGAAGGCGAGCCTCCATGGATAGAAACCACTGCGGATTGGGTATTGCAGAAAAACATGACCTTCTGTGTAGATATTTTTTTAGGAAATAACGAATTGAAGCGCGGCCTTCGTGTGGAAGATGTGATAAAGGTCGATGTAGGCCATGTCGAACAACTAACGGATTATCCGCGGAAACTCTTTGAATTGTAACATTCGATAATTCGGGGAGGGCTTTTGTGGCAAGATATCTGGTGGAAGCGGAGCTTGCCGAAAGAGAGTTTGAAAGGCTGAAAAAGTATTACGCAGGTAAGCTGGAACAACTTAGATCCAATGTTTTTGAAGGTGTCCATGAGCTAAGCGGTGACGATGAGACTCTAGGTGCTTTTTGCTCCGCAATAGTTTAATGCGTTAAAAGTAATTCAACAGGGGGAATGAGTATGCAAACGGTAAAATTGACGCTTCAAAAAAGTTTTTTTGAGCAAATGGAGAAAGTGATCCTTGAATCGGGTGTGTTATCTGCATCCACCTTTTTATTTTCAAGCGGCGTCCATGGATTGCGTGTAAAAAATGCGAAGGGCGAGCTTATCGTGCTTCCCTATCAAGGTCAGCAGATATGGCGAGCATCTTTTTGCGGGAAGGACCTGACCATGAAATCGACTTTCCAGGAACCGGTGGCTACACAGGATTTTGGAAGCACATATGGCTGCTTTTTGCTCCACTGCGGCATGACCGCCATGGGGAACCCCGGGGAGGGCGATACGCATCCCCAGCACGGCGAGCTGCCCAATATACCCTATGACAGCGCATATGTAGCTATTGGCGAGGATGAGGGCGGCAGGTATGTTGAGGTGGGTGGGGATGTCCGATACAGGCAGGCTTTCGCGGTCAATTATACTGCTTCGCCGAAAATAAAGCTCTATGAGCACGAGACATTGATGGATATTTCCATGACCGTTGGAAACCACCGGGCAGAGGCTATGGAATATTTGTACCTGTGCCATGTCAATTTCCATCCCGTTGAAGGTGCGAAACTGGTATATAGCGCTCCTGCTGTTCCCGAGAATATCAAGGTGCACAAAGATGTGCCGGTAAATCTGCCTGCCGATAAAGCTGCCGCGTTGCGGAATTATATGGATCGGCTATCGGAGAATCCGGCACTGCAGAACATTGTTGACAGCAAATCTCAGGTATATGACCCCGAGATTGTATTTACGGTAAAATACAACACTGACGCTGACGGCTGGGCCCACTGCATGCAAGTTTCGCCGACTGGAGAGGCATTCTATGTTTCCTTCCGCCCGGATGAACTGCCATATGGTATCCGCTGGATCGGACGCACAGTAGAGGAGGACGCCATGGGCATGGCGCTGCCCGCTACAGCGGAGCACAAGGGCTATAATTATTGCAAGGTGAACGGGCAGATTAAATGGCTGGCTGGGAAGTCAAGCATCAGTTTTCATGTGAAGGCGGGCTATCTTGAACCTGAGCGGGCTGGAGCTGTTGCCGGAAAAATTCAGTTTGGATAAGGTTTAGATGAGGAGAGAATTCAAGACATAATCAGTAATGCCGGGTGCAGGCGGAACGCAGACGGGGGGAATCGCTTTGGCTAATAGAATAGCATAAAAGAGGGGACGGATTCTTGTTGAATTATATAGCTCAGGGCATTGGCCTCATCGGGATGATATTGGTCTTTGCCGCTTTTCAGAACAACAATAAAAAGAAAATACTGCTCATCCAGGCATGTGCGGGGGCTGTATTCGCCGTTCATTTCATGCTGTTGGGCGCGTACACCGGTGCGGTGATGAATGCGACAGAGGTGGTGCGCAACCTCATGTTCAGCAAAGGGGAAAATCTGAAGCACAAGAAGGTTTGGATTGCTGTGTTTATGGTTTTATTTACTCTGATGGGGTCTTTCACCTGGCAAAATGCCTTCAGTATTCTGCCCATTTTTGCGATGAACCTGTCAAATATAGCCTTCAGCATGAAAAATACGAAGCTCCTCCGGTTGTGCTATTTGCCTGTTTCGATTTCATGGCTGATTTATAACATAACGGCTTTTTCCATCGCAGGCATCATCACGGAGGCTTTTTGCCTGATTTCCATGACGGTTGCTTTCATCCGGTTTGATATACTGAAGAAACAAAAGTCTGAATGAGTGAGAAAGGAAAATCGAACATAACCTTGAAAGCGACTAAAAGGAATGATACAATGATACTGTATTTAAGCGGGTTTGCGGGATTGCACGTGCTTTTACCTATATAAATATTACCGGCAAATTAACCACAAAAACAGCAAATAGTATTTATTTGACTTCAAACTAGTAATATCACACAATCGTCTTCAGTAAAGAGTGGTTTTACATGAAAGCCTTCTCCCTATCCCCTGCTTGTCCGGTGCTTTCAAGGATTGGTATTTACTTGGAGACATATCTTTATGCTTTTTAAACAGCCGGCTAAACTGTGCGGCATCAGGCATACCCAACAATCTTCCTGTGTCTGCTATGGTAAAATGCATGGCAAGGTAATGACATGCCAAATCCATTTTTTTATCATTGATATAACCAATCACTGTTTTTCCAAGGTGCTTCCTGAAAAGGTGTTCCAGATTTCTCTGAGAGGTATAGGAATGATGTGCCACATCTTTGATCAATATCTTATTTTCCAGGTTCAGGTCAATGTAATCCAATGCCATTTCTATTACATTTTTAGAGATAATCTTTTTATTACCCGTATCGGACTTGCAGGATAACAGTGAAAGGCTCTCAAGGATAAGGTTCTTAAGAGCATTGTATGTGCCCGGATTTTGATTGCCCCTCCTGTTGTTATAGCTTTCTACGAATTCCAGATAGGAAATTAACTGGAACTGTGAAGGAATGTGGGCATTGTGCTGGCGTAGAAAATCTTCAAGGATTTGGTCTTCGGTAGATTTTGTCAGAGTAACATCCGTATTGGTTCTGATGCTAATAAAAATGTATAGGAGCTGCATGCCATTTGTATCATTCGATTGGATTTCATGAGGTATCTGCATATCAGCAATAATCAAATCCCCTTTGGAAATATTGTGTGTTGTGTCATTCAGGATAAATTTACCTGTTCCCGAAGTAACGATGCATAGTTCAAAGGAGTCATGGTAATGAAGCTGGTTGGAAAGCTGGTCTATCCCAAAGGTACAGTACGCCCCTACCTTACATGAAAGCCTGTATTTGCCTAAAGATTCTTCAATACGCATGCCTGATACATAATTGGAATGAAAGTTGGTTGTTTCCATATAGACCTCCTGCAATTTTCAGGATATTGGATTTAACTTTACTTGTCAATGGATGCATTGCGAATTTTATCAAATAGTTTCCGATTCAAATACGCTGCCGATGTTATCCCCTCCATGCTTCAGGCTCCCTGGAAGCAGGTAATCTTGATCAGGCTTATACCATGAAAATCCGAATAAAAGCGCCATTCAGGCTCAAAGCCCTAAAAGAGTAAGTATTTTTCGTATAAAAGCCAGGGGATAATTCAAAGCCCCTATGGCTTTTAATTTTTTTAAACTGATGATTTAAATCACAGATAATTCATATACCATGCATTAAAATTAGATCATAAGGAAGAATTACAAAGGATTACGGTACGGTACCCCGGGAGACGGGTGAAATATTTATGCGATAGGCTTTAAAGCACTGGAGGAACTGAAAACAATATTTTGTTTAAGAATTGGAGGGATTGATATGCCGAAGACCATTGACTTTACCAAAACAGTGTATGAGATATGCAAGGAGGACCCGCAGGTGGTTGAGATCATGAGAGGGCTTGGGTTTGAACAGATAACCAATGCGGTGTCCCTTAACACGGTAGGGCGGTTTATGACCATACCGAAGGGGGCAGTTATGAAAAACATTGAATTGGAAAAGATAAGGGAGGAATTTATCAAAAAAGGATATCAAATCAAGGAATAAGGAGGCGTTAGCATGAGTGAGTATATCAATAACCGCGAATACAGGCAGAAAGTATTGAAAGAACTGATTATGGAGCTGCATCACGGAAAAAGCGTTGAGGATGTAAAGGCCAGGTTTGGGGAACTGATAAAGGGTATTTCTCCTGCCGAGATTTCTGAAATGGAAAAGGGGCTTATCATGGAGGGCATGCCTGTCGAAGAGATCCAGCGCTTGTGCGACGTCCATGCGGCCGTGTTCAAAGGGTCCATAGAAGAGATACACAGGCCGCAGAAGCCGGAAGAAATACCGGGGCACCCTGTCCATGCCTTCAAGCTGGAAAACAGGGAGCTTGAGAAGCTTATCGATGGTAAAATCAACCCTCACCTGGATGCATTTAAAGCTGAGGACAGCAAGGAAAACCTGGAAAAGCTCATGGAGGATTTTAAGCTTTTATGGGAAGTTGATAAGCATTATTTACGAAAGGAAAACCTGCTTTTCCCCTTCATGGAGAAATACGGGATTACTGCTCCTCCAAAGGTGATGTGGGGAGTTGATGACGAGATAAGGGGCTTGATAAGGGAGGCAAGAAACCTGCTCGCCAATTACGACGGAGATGCCGTGCTGTTAGCAGACAAGGCGGACGCAGCTGTAACAAAGGTCAATGATATGATATTCAAGGAAGAAAATATCCTGTTTCCAATGGTGCTGGAAACACTTGCAGAGGATGAATGGGTTAAAATCGCCGAGGAAAGCGGTGAATTCGGGTATTGCCTGATAGAGCCCAAAGGCAGGTGGACGCCTGTGAAGGTCAATGTTGAGGAAAAGGAGCTGGAAAAAGGCGAGGAACCTTCAAATAATGGCTATATCAAGTTTGAGACCGGCATTATGTCTCCCCGGGAAATAAGCGCAATGCTGAATACTTTGCCGGTAGACATATCCTTCGTCGACAAGGATGGAGCCGTAAAATACTTTTCCCAGGGGAAAGAGAGGATTTTTCCAAGGACAAAGACCATCATCGGCAGACAGGTTCAGAACTGCCATCCCCCTGCCAGTGTCCATATCGTTGAAAAGATCGTTGAAGACCTCAAGTCCGGAAGGAAAGACCATGAGGATTTCTGGATCAATATGAGAGGCCAGTTCGTGTATATAAGGTATTTTGCCGTCAGGGATGACAGCGGCGAATATCTTGGCACCCTGGAGGTAACTCAAAATATCAAGCCCATACAGGAAATAACCGGAGAGAAGAGATTGCTATCGGAATAATGCATTGCACCCACGGCAACCAGGGGTTTTTGCGGGCAAAACACAGCAAGAGGATTTTCCGCATGCTGTGTTTTGTGTATTTTAAAACGTTATATCCGGGTTCAATAGCCGCCGGCCAGATCAATTGCATCCATGATTGCCTCAACGCCGTTTTGGAACAGCGTCCTGTTGTTGTCGTCCATGGACATGAGCCCCATTTCCGTGAAGCCTATGAACTTACGGTAGCATGGGTCGCTTTTCAGTAAATCGACGGTATACTGTTTGGTTTTTTCATAGCCTTCATAAAAAACCGATTCCGGAAAGTTTATATGGAGAATGACGTCCTTCCCCCAGGCCTTTCTCGCATCGGACAGGGATAAGTTCCCTACAGGGGGCGGTGTAAAAGCTTCGATGACATCGACCTCGTGTTCCATTGCGATATCCTTGAATTCATTCAAGTTTAGGGCATCCGCATGAACGGTGGTGATTTTGCCTTTTTCCCTGAACAGCCGGGCATATTTCCGGAAGTAAGGGAGCATATGGAGCCTATACTGCTGCGGTCCGAAATTTCCGGCCAGATTCCCCAGATTGATCAGATATTGCTCCGGGCAATCCAGCAATAGCTTCAATCTCCTGTCCTGCCTTCTTTCCAGAGCTTCCAGCAATGCCTGGAATTCTTCGGGATGGTCATAAGGGCTGCATGTGCAGGAAGGTTGGGAACAGCCCCCTTGTTGGGAAGGTTCACAGAGAAGACTTGTCGTGAATCCTTCCGGATGGAGGCGATAATGTCCATCAGCTGCTCGTGCTCTCCGGTAAAACCATCGAAGAAATCCTCCGGCAACGGATCGCCGGTGGCTGCCAGCGCGGTCATTTTTTTGTAAATAGCATCGCCGTACTCAATCGTCCCTTCAAAACTGAATGCATCCATTCCAAGTGTCTTGCCGTAATATTCGCCCCGGGGGAAGCTTTCTGTAAAGAATTCCGTTATATGCCTGTCGCCGCAGCAATATCTAATCACACACAGGCTGAAGAAAGCAAAAGAGCTCATGAAGCATACCGGGCTAAGCTTGAAGCATATCTCGTCCATCGTGGGCTTTCATGACCAGCTTTATTTCAGCAGGCTGTTTAAGGAATATGAAAAAATGACCCCGACGCAGTATAAAGCGCGATGAAGCTTATCCATTCATATATGTCCGTAAAAATAATGCCCATAAACACTTGCAATTCGTCAATGCGGATGCTATTGTTGATTCAGTGGGGCAGAACGCAAAATACTGTACAATACGACATAAGTGGAAATGTGAGTGGGGGTATGCAGAGAAGTGTCCAATCAACATAGTGCGCAATCAAATTACGAGAATAATATACTAAGCGAGTTTAAAAAAAGCGCGGAGCCTATTTGTTACTATTGTAAGAAGCTTATCCAGACGAACACAAACAGGAATGATTTGACGGTAGACCATAAAACTCCGTTAAGCCGGGGCGGCAAGTCGATTCAAGCCAACCTTGCCATTGCATGCTTAAAATGCAATCAGGAAAAGGCCAACATGACGGAGAAGGAATACAGGAAATTTAAAGCAGACCAGAAAAAGCTGCTGAAGAGTTTTGATTCGGTAAGGCTATCCAATGCGGCCGTAGAGATTTTTGAAACGATCATTAACCAGGCGCAGAAGATAAATGTCCAGTACATTCAAGCAGAAAAGGACATACAGAGACAGGAAAAAGAAATCGCCTCCAAAAATCACACTGCTTCCGGCAGCCTGCAGCTGGTCAACAGCCTTAAAAATGCGCTGAACCTGCGCGATGACCTAAAGCTGCAAAGGGACACGTTAAATACATTGCACTCCATCATTGTTCCAATGAAGAAACAGATTGAAAACCTTAAAGTAGCCGACACAATCTTGCAGGAGAAATATTCGGCGCTTAAAGCTTCCTGCATGGATAAAAGCGTTGAGAATAAAGTTGTACAGATATCTGACAGCCAGGAGGAATTGGCTTAATAAGCTTCCAATGAAATTTAAAGGCAGCCATTCCTCCCGGAATCTTATAATTCCTGTCCGATTAATTTCTATGGCAATAAGATATAATATTTCCAAACGGCGAAGTGGAGGTCCCTCTGTTCCAGACCGTCAGCACAAAATATGTGAAGGGTGAAAAAACAAGTGCTTACCAGATTGATGTCTTTGGAAAGGTACGGGGCAGTGAAAAGGTCTGGATATGCGAATGCAAATATACCAAAGAAAAAATGGGCATGTCTCAGGTGAAAAAATCATAGAAGCTGCAAAGACATTGAGGGAGGAAGCTTTGGAAGCAGACAGGCCGGCTCCGGAAGTAAGGATTTGGCTTGTATCTGCAGGCGGCTTTACCGGTGAAGTCATGGAATATATATCAGAGAAATATATTCCTCGGATCATGATGGTATAAACGGGCTTTTCAGAGCCTACGGCGGCGGATATGATGTTCCGGTGTTCAAGGAATAGATGAAGAGACAGCCAGGAGGAATTGGTGGGATAAGTTTAATGAAACTTAAAGGTACCAATTCCTCCCGGACATCGGTATCAGCTCTGCAAAACCAACAATTGCCTGTCAGCGTATAATTTTTTCACCACATCGCGCGAAGGGAAATAAACTTCTCCCCAACCTTTCAAATCGTTGTAAAAGTGTCTGTTTTCCACATCGGTGAGCCAGTAAACAACCGGCAATTTACATTATACATAGTTACAGTATATAAAATTGTACATATTGTATAAATGTTCCTATTAAGAGATAGGTCAATAGAATCACCGCAAAACAAAAATAATTAGCATTAAGCGATACTAATAGGTATAAAACGGGCGAGGCAAAACAGTACGTCACAAATGCTCATGCCAAAACTCTACTCCCCAAACCCCATCGAAGATTGGATGTTCAATAATGTATGGGGCTGTTGAGTAAATATTATGCCGATGAAATCGGAATTTGACCAGGATATATGTCACGGCCGTGACGGGCTATTTATTTGCTAGATATAACGATTTATGTTATATTATAATATAATGCAAGTAAAAAGAGAAGGGTCTATTCTTATGAATGTAACGAAAGCAAAACATGATTTAATGCGAAAAGCAAACACTTTAACTATTTTGAATTATATTAAAAATAATGAATTGGTAACCAAACGTGAGATTGAAGATGGTACGGGCCTTAGCTGGGGCACTGTTTCAATCATTACCGGTGAACTAAAAGAGCAAGGTATCATTACTGAATGTAGTAGCTCGCAAACATCTTTGGGAAGGACACCTCGTGAACTAGACTTTAACAGCAAAACAAATTTAATGATCGGTATAGACATTAATAGCCGAGGAATCACCGCCGTTATCATCGATTTAAAATGTAGAGTACTGAACAGTATATTCAAAGGCATTATCCAGAACGACCGGGCGAGCATATTGCAGCAAGCCATTTCAATGACACATCAATTGATACAATATCTGGACGGGGCACCCCATATAATTGGCATAGGCGTTGCGATGCAGGGCGCGGTGGATACGACTAGGGGAATATCGTTGTTTTCGCCCTACTTTGCTGATTGGGAAAATATTCCACTAAAGGAGATATTGGAAGTCGAATTCGGAGTACCTGTATTTGTGGAGCATGACCCTAACTGCATGATATTGGCAGAAAATTGGCTGGGAAATGTTAGACAAACTGATTATATGGTACTAATTCGTCTGTCAATGGGCATCGGCATGAGCTTGATGATCAATCAGACCGTTTATAAAGGAGCCGACGGAACCGCCGGGGAATTCGGTCACATTGCGATGAATCTTAACGGTCCGCAGTGCAGTTGCGGTAATTTCGGTTGTCTTGAAGCTTATTCCTCGGGGCGAAGCATACTAGCCAAAGCGCGAGAGGGAATTAAGCTAGGGCTGTCCCGGAAGATTGAGCTGACAGAAGAGGATAATAACGTTAACCTGTCTCGCGTAGCCCAGGCAGCGCGAAACGGGGATGTATATTTGAGGGGTATTTTTGACAGCGCAGCCGTTTATTTAGGAATTGGGATCGCGAATCTGATCGATCTTCTGAACCCCGGGCTAGTCGTGCTGGGAGGTGAGCTCGCGGCTTATGACGATCTTCTTGTTCAAAAAGCGAAGGAAGTGGCTTCCTCCAGGGCATGGAAGCATTCTCGGGTTCAAATCATGGCTTCGAAATTGGGGAATGACGCTGCAGCTATAGGGGCAGCGTCGATATTTGTGCAGAAAATTCTTCTGGGTGATTTGGAATACATTTTCGTTAACAGTCCTTCACACTGTGGCCCGCCGTCGGATAGATAGAGCAAAAAAATATCCCAGGAATAATCATGTCACACAATTGATCTTAAAATTTTGCAATTGAGTATTCCAATAAAAAATCTGGAAATGATGAATACGCTTGCTGTGTCTTATGCAGGAAATAACTACCTTTATTCGCTATGGTTGAATTTACTTTGTCAACTGAGGTTATCCTAATCGATTCAGCCATTCAGCGGCAACACCGTTGACACATAATATAATAATATGATATAATTAGTTTAGAGAGTGAGTTATGAAACAGTGAACGAAAGCTTAATATTTCAACTACTTTATATAAGTAGGAGAATCCTACCAGGAAAGGCTAGCCAGCAGCCCATACCTCAGAAGAACAGCAAATCGTATCTCATCAGAACCTGATGGGCCTGCGCAATTTTAAGAGTATGCTGAGCGGTGATTTATGAACAAGCAATATGTAATCGGTGTGGATTTCGGCGGAACAAAGATCGCGATAATTTCCTTGCCGATGAGAATGGATATCATTCCTTAGTTATCAGTTGCTGGTCTAAATTTCAGCGGGCGTTCGAGCCACCGTTCTCAGTGTTCCAGGTAGTCAGCATGGTGCTGTTTGAAGTACATTGCCTCCGACGATATGATGCTGATGGATCTTTCAGCTTTCGATGAAGAGTATCAGACAATCCTTTTGTCGCATTGCAGACTGGCAAATGGTTTATGAATGAGGAACTAAGTACGGTAATAGTTATGGATCTACATATAAAATAATGGCACGCAAAAAGTATTGCACATTATAT
>JAFABI010000093.1 GCA_023426125.1 Bacillota bacterium | reverse complement strand
CTGTCAGTCTGACGGGATTTTTCCATTCCCATCTTCTCGTGAAAATCGGTGTGAGTTAAGCCAGGGCAGACAGCCATCACCTTCACACCAGTTCCCCTCAGATCAAGATGAAGACCCTCTGTGAAACACTAAATTAACCATAGTTAGATTGTTCTCATCAAAAATGCCCTTTGTCATAAAGCGGCCCAAAAAACCGGGGCAAAAAAGGCACTTTTTCAGTAAGCGAAATATGACGCTTACCTTTTGCCTGGCTTTAGCCCATTTTCCGCCAGAACCACATACGTCATCATTATTATACACTCCACATGCCTTGAGGAGACAAAAAAGATGCTGCATGAACCTAGTGGGGCCTTGGCGGCTGGCAATGCCTCCGAATATTTTATGAATAATGCTCCATTAACAGGAAGTCTCAAATATTGATATTTTTTATTCCATTTCGCCCACGGCCGATTTCATTCATAGAAATAACGTATTTGTGATAATTATCAGGAATCGTTTCAAGTACACTAGATTCTCTATCAACAGTTTCTTCAGTAGCTAAAAGACAAGCCACCTGAATATATATATTTTCTCATTGACCTGAACCGCAACAAAGTCGATTTCATTGACATTGCTCTTACCAACACAGACACGGTAGTCCCGTCGAAGTAATTCCATATAAACGAGTGTCTGATTGAAGTCACGTGTGTTATTTCCGTAAACGGCTTCACTTGCTTTTATCATTATCAAGTTTAGAAAAGCGCAATCCATTCGTTTTGCGCACTATTCATACAAATGCTTATGCTCACTTAATAGAAATGTAATAATCAATACAGTTTCCTTTTGTGTTGACAACCTCATAATCGGAAGTTTCAGCAAGCTCAAAGCCGGAGTTCGGAAGCCAGATGCCGTCGATATAGTCATATACAGGCTGATCTAGTTTCTCACCATTCAGTGTGTTGTTTTTTGTATAGTAGTTGAAAACGGCATACTTTGCTTGCGGTATAACCTTCTTCACCATGCCTTCAGGTATTTTTCCATATTCCGATACCTCTACACAATAATAGTAGGTAAAATTGATCTCATTATCCTCTTTGTCTATGTCCGCCGGAGCATAGTCATATACAGCATAATACAAATCTTCATCTATTCTATTAGCAATAGCCCCTGATATTTTCACGAACTCACTTTTCACTTTTGATATAAGCCCGTGTTTCAGATTTTCACCTTGATTCATTTTTCTTACAATACCAACAAGCTTTTTCTCATCCTTATAAATTACTTCTGGTTTCAATATTATCACTCCTTCTTCATTTTCTCTTGAAAGCAAATTGACTCTTTCAAACAATCCCGGTTCAGCATGGACTTTACGAAAACAACTTGGCGGCGCGCCATAAGCCAGTTTGAAAGCTCTCGTGAAAGCTTCATGTGAATCAAATCCATGTTCAAAAGCAATCTCCGTGATGCTGCGACTTGTAGTTACTATATCAAACATTGCTTTGCTTAGCTTTCTTCTTCGTACATACTCCTTCACAGAACAACCGACGATTGCCCCAAACACCCTGTAGAGATGCGGAATTGAATATCCCGCAGCCTTTGCTATCTGCTTCAGTTCCACATTACTGTCCAAGTTGGCCTCAATATAGTCGATTGCTCTTTGAAGGTTGATATAATAACCCAATATCACATCCCCCTTTCGCCTTCTGTCTTAATAGTAAAGTATCGGTGTGATAAATACTTGATAATCCTTCTCATCTTACCATTAATATTTATAAAGTATAATAATGAAACAGGTTAAGAAAGCTGTTTACTAAAAGTTCAAGACTGTCCTTTGCCCCATCTAAGTCCAATGTCACCTTTTTTATATCCTCAAGGGTCACTTGTCAATAATAAAAGGAGCATTGCCTGCAGCCCTTGATTTATCAGCACTTCAGCCGTTCAATCTCACAACCGCTTCTGTATGCCTTGAGTGTACAAAAAACGCTGGTGTCAAGTCAGGGCTAAAAAACATTTCATATTTTATTTAAACATTTTGAGAACAGTTCATACATCTTACCATAATCGCACAAAAAAGAATCCTTACTGGCTTCTAACATTTGCTCTGAAGATATTTTTCTAAAATCAATACGATACCCATTTGAAAGTGCCAATTCTCTTATGAATTCACGCTGACTGCGACCATTGCCTTCACGAAAAGGACGTAATGCATTTATTTCCGAAAAATAGTACGCCATCTTCTTGACGAACTCTTTTGATTCAAGACTTCTTAAATGATTTTCTTTCTTTAATTTTGCGAATATATCTTCCGCCTGTACTGTAATAAATTGAACTTTACAAAACATATTTCCTTTTGCAATGTCAACAATGCGAATTTTTCCTGCCCAATCATAAATATCTTGAAATATATACTTATGAATGCTCTGTAAATGCGTCAAATCAAACATTCCTTTTATTGGCTCATCTAACAAGTCTGAAATCCGTAACATTGTCAACTTCTTTTCGACTTCATATAACCTATCAAGATTTCTAATATTTAACTTATTAATCAATACGTCAGAATCCGGATAACAGTATACAGTGTCACTCATATATGTTCTCCTGATTATACTCAGCAATTAGCTTATTTCTGATGTACTTAGAATCTGACTTATTAGTTCTATATGATTTTAGTAAAGCAATATCATCATCAGACAGTTTCATGTTTTCCATAGCCAATGTAGCTTTGACTTCAGAAATTATTTCTTCTTCTGCGTAAATGTTATTATTCAATTTTACTTCAAAAGGTATGCTCTTAGTCATAATAATCTGTTTTAAAAGCATATTAAATACCGCAGACAGATTGGTTCCCAGTTTATCCAGTATTTCTGATGCCATTTCCTTATCCTTTTCATCTGTTCTTACTTGAATATACGTCTTTGCCATATCAATCACCTCAATTACATTATATTGCATTGTCATGACATCGTCAATACGTTCAATTTGTCAAACAACTTATCAACCGTTTTTTGAGCGGGCCAGAAATTCTTCTGCCCTTACTTCGCCTCCTTTCCAAAGTTTTTCCGGCTAAAACTGTACATAAATTTGTAATAGCTCTTTCTGGGCATCATGTTCAGCAAATGTGTAAGTATTTTCGTATGTATTCCCGGTAT
>JAFABI010000033.1 GCA_023426125.1 Bacillota bacterium | reverse complement strand
TTCATGCGGTATTAGCACAAGTTTCCCTGTGTTATCCCCCAGTAAAAGGCAGGTTGCCCACGCGTTACTCACCCGTCCGCCACTATCCGAAATTTAACATTCAATACTCAGGTGTGTTATGCTCTTGATGAACGCGTGAAACGCTCAAGCGTTTGTTTAACGCTGCCATCTTATTCCATCAGTCCACTTCGTGGCCTGATTCGACTATCTCTGAATACTCAATGTTAAATTTCGGACCGTTCGACTTGCATGTGTTAGGCACGCCGCCAGCGTTCGTCCTGAGCCAGGATCAAACTCTCTAAAAAAGTTTTATTTTAGACGAGCCTGCGTATGCAGTCCCATCATCAATTACTTCTTCGAGAGCCATTTGGCTCTTTACTATTTACTGACTTAAAAGTTCGCAAGTTTCTCATACTTTACGTACAAGACTACTCTTGAAATTTACGAGTTCCATAATTGTTCAATACACTGTTTACTTTTCAAGGTCCATCAGAAGGTCTATAAACTTCGTCTTACTGCGTCAAGCTGCGCATCTGCGGGTCATGGACATTGTAAAGGTAATCCGCTTCGCTCAATGTCCTTACTCATGTATTAAATATACACTCCGTTCCTCGATGCTTGCTTTCCTTGTAATACTCGTTTCTATCCCTTCTGACAGAATCGCTTCGCGATTCTGTTTGTGTGCCCCGTTTTAGGGCGCTTTGTTATATTACCACGCTGCCTTTGCTTTGTCAATCGTTTTTTTACTGACTCTTTTTACCAGGGAAGAGATCTGTGTAACAAACTCTTCAATGTGAGCCGGCATATTTCCGACAGCAATGCCCGCCTATTCAGACGGGCTCGCTTGCGACAGCTTTTGTATTATATCATCAGATATTTCCCCGTGTCAAGGGGTATTTTCGTCTCTTGCATGAAGCATTAAAGGTCATTTTCCTTTTTCAATTTATTTTATCTTGAAATAGTTAACGCATGCCTTGTTTTACACGTGATATTTACCGCATACGGTGAAATCGTTCCAAAAACTTATCCTCAACAAAAATCCCATTATCCCGTGCGGGAGATATGCTCACCGTCTGAAAACCAATTCAGTACCCACCTATTCAAAAGGGACATTCCTCATTCCCAGAGCCCCGCTACTTGCAGAAGTGTGTCCCTTTTCCCTTTTCTCCTACAATACCTTGGACAGAAACTCTCTGGTCCTGACGTTTTGAGGATTTGAAAAAATTTCCTCCGGCGTATTCTCCTCTAAAATCCTCCCTTCATCCATAAACAAAACCCTGGTAGCCACCTCTCTTGCAAAGCCCATTTCATGTGTTACTATCACCATGGTCATTCCTTCATTTGCAAGCTGCTTGATAAGGTCAAGCACCTCGCCCACCATTTCCGGGTCTAGCGCCGAAGTAGGCTCATCGAACAGCATGACCTTCGGATTCATTGCCAGTGCACGTACTATGGCTATTCTCTGTTTCTGCCCGCCGGAAAGTGTTGAAGGATAGACATCAGCCTTTTCTTCAAGCCCAATCCTTTTCAATAAACGGATTGCATTTTCTTTAGCTTCTGCCTTAATTCTAGCCGGAGTTGTATTGATCTCATAAAGAGCCTTCTTATTTTTCGGTAACAAATTTCTTATATTTATGAAGAAATTTTTAAGCTTTTTCATTCGCAAACCATGTGTAGCAACATATACAGGCGCCAGTACAATATTTCCGATTACCGTCTTGTTGTTAAACAGGTTGAATTGCTGGAAAACCATGCCCATATGACGGCGGTGTATATTGATATCAACTCTCATATCGGCAATATCGACACCCTCAAATATTAACGAGCCGCTTGTAGGATCCTCCATGCAGTTAAGGCAGCGCAAAAAGGTACTTTTTCCACTTCCGGAGGGGCCTATGATAGCGACTTTTTCACCTTCCTTGATTGTCGTTGTGATACCTTTCAACACTTCAAGCTTACCATAGCTTTTCTTTAAATCAATTACGTCTATCACTTTTTCTCAGGCTCCTTTCCATGGTTTTTATGAAAAATGCGATTGCCATAACCAAAACAATATAGATTAACGCCATGACCAGGTATGGAACCATAAACTCATAACTGTTCGTACCTATATAGTTGAAAGCAACGTAAAGGTCAGCAGCCCCTACAAAGCTTACTACGGATGTTTCCTTGATAAGTGCTATAAATTCATTCCCCAGCGTGGGAAGTATATTTTTAATAGCTTGAGGAACAACAATTTTCAGCATTGCAACCCTGTAGTTAAGCCCCAGGGCGCGGCCCGCTTCCATCTGACCCGGGTCTACAGACATGATGCCGCCTCTCATTATTTCAGAAACATAGGCACCGCTGTTGAGGCCGAAAACCAAAACGCATACACTCAGTGCAGGCAGGTTTATACCAAGCAATGGCAGAATTACATAATATGCTACCAGAAGCTGCACCACCACCGGTGTGCCTCTGAACAGCCCCACATAAAATCTGCAAAAGCCGTTCAGTAATTTGGGAAATCTTTTATATTTGGGCAGCACCTCTATGATTGCTATTACTATACCGATGATGATTCCTATGGCCAGTCCGACGACAGCAATGTATAATGTGTTTTTTAATCCGGTCAGAACCCTTGTGTAACCGTCATACTCATAAAAGATTTCCCAGAATTTCTGTAATTTTTTATCAAAATTCCCCATTTTTTTGTTCCTTAAGCTACAATACCCCGCAAGCTGTCAGCGGGGTATTGAATAATTTTATTTATTTATTTCAGTTAAGCTCGTTGATTGCTTTTGCTATGCTCTGGGCAGGAGCTTCATCAATAATGACATAGCTGATATTGCCGTTGAGCATATCCTGGACAGCCAGAGAACCTGATTTGTAACCTACTGCCTTGGTCTTGTACCCGCTAAAGCCCCAGTCTTCATCGCCTTCAACATAAAACTGGCCCGTTGTGCCTGTCTGGACACCGATCTTAGTGCTGCTGTCAAAGCCGGAAAGGATAGCTTCCACGTCAGCCGCAGTTTTGCAGTTGTCAAAGGTTTTATCCGCTGCCTTGACGATAATTTTCTGAGCCGCATCATAATACTTGTCAGAGAATGTAACATACTCTTTTCTATCTTCTTTTATTGTAAGACCGGCCATTGCGATATCGGCTTTGCCTTGACCAACGGACAGGCAGACAGCATCAAAATCCATATTGTTGATTACGAGTTCTTTTCCAAGCTGTTTGGCAAGAAGTGCCGCAATTTCCATGTCTATACCGTAGTACTTGTCACCCTTGGTATACTCAAAGGGCTCAAAGCCTGCATTGGTAGCAACAACAAGCTGGTCCTTGCCGCTGTCAAGTGCAGCAGAAGCAACAGCTTCCGGTGTTCCGTCGCCAAAGTATTTGTTGAGTATTTTTTCAAAGCTTCCATCTGACTTCATCTGAGCAATAAATTTGTTTACTTCCGTGAGCAGCTCCGGCTGGCTTTTGTCAACGCCGTAAGCATATTCCTCCTGGGTCAGGGGAATGTCTATAACCTTGACACCCTTACTGCTGCTACCCGAGCCGCAGCCTGCAAATGCAAGGGACAGCATTATAACCGCAACGATTAATCCAATGTTCCTCTTCATGACCAGCATCTCCTTAAAAAGTTTAAAATATTAATACACTGTATGCTTTTTTTTGCATAAATATAAATTATCGCATTAATTTATTTTTGTCAACTTGTTAAAGGGGACGCTTCTGTTTTTTTAAGAAAAATGTTACTTAAAAATGATTGAATCCGGTGAATATTATTGTTATCATTATTGCATGACATTTACAGCGCGAGCAGGTGATTATTTATATAACCTATTGGGGGAAACTTGTTGTTATGAATAATGCGTTAACAAAAGAAAATATAAAAAAGCTGGAAGAAGAATTAGAATATAGACTGACTGTAAAAAGAGCCGAGATAGCAAAAGAGAAATCAGAGGCCGCAGCACATGGTGACAGGTCGGAAAATGCCGAGTATAAGGAAGCCTGCAGAAACTATAGAGAAAATGACGACAGAATCCAATACTTATTAACGATGATTTCAACAGCAACTGTAATCGATGACAATAATACAGATGAGTCAACCCTGGGAATTAATCGTAAAGCCATAATCAAATTCGTCGAGGATGACGAGGAAGCTGCTGTAACACTGGTAACCACTCTGGATATAGATCCTGAAAATATGCATATCAGTATAGAATCCGATTTAGGAAAAGCGTTATTGGGCAAAAAAGCCGGAGATATTGTAGAGGTTAATGCTCCAAGAGGAAAATACACAGTTAAGATTTTACAAATCGATTGATACTGCTTACAAAAACACATAAGGCAAATATAAACATTACAATCGTAGTCCTAACCAATTTATTATATTCATGGTGTCTTTAAAACAGTTTGATTTTAGGAAATCGTTTGGATATTGTTCAGAACATAACATAGGGTGACGACTCTCGAAAAATACTCCCTGTGAAATATGCTGTTTTTTAGAGATAGCTTCATTACCCCAAAGAAACCAAATTAAGTCGGTTTTTCTCTCAGAGATATAATTAAATAATCTTATTGAAAATTGTGACCATATGTCTCTGTGGCTATTAGGTTTCCCTATCTCACATGTTAAATAAGAATTTAGGAAGAGTACACCTTGACTCTCTAATGATGAAAAAAGCTCATTTGGAGGAAGAATAGGGAACTCATTTGACTTTATTTCTTTAATTATCTCAGAGAACTTTTTTATATTTTCATAATTTACAATACCGTTATAGCTCTTATATATTAATCTAACAATATTTTTTAATGAAACTTGTGCAAATGGGGTACTCCAATTATATAATCCCCCAACTTCAAATGACCTGCCAGTTGCTATGTCAGGCTGATAATATACATCTTGTCCGACTATACATACCTTCATGCTGTCTAAATCAGTAGTTAAAAACCTCAAAATTCTGTCTTTCGTAGGTGTATAGTTGGCACCAATTTCTTCTTCAATTTTACTTAACAATTCTATTATGTCTTTTGTAACAAAATCTTCCCATGAGGGTGAAATATTTTGCTGTATCATCGTTTATTTTCCTTATCCTGTCTTTTAAAATATGTTTGTAATTAAATAATACGAAAGACGCTAATATTTTGCAATAAGCTTTATTTTCATCTTTTCAGGTATTTTTAGAAATATGTACGGTGCTTTCCTGATAGAAGCCGGTGAAATACTCCAAAACAATTCTATTATACGAACCGGGAATGATTTTGAAAAATTGGCCAATCAATGGGATGAGATTGCGGATAGTATGTGGGAGCTTTATGAAACAGGTAATTTGCTATTGCTAAAAAGCATGTCGAGAAGTTTATAGGCAACCGAACATCGGTCTTGACAAGACTGAACTTTCTGATTATACTGTATATGTATCGAGCATTACAGTTTTAGAGGTGATAGTTTGAATGTTGTAATTTCCAATAGCTCCAGCTTGCCAATTTATGAACAGATAAAAGAGCAAGTAAAAGCTCAAATACTATCGGGCGGGCTTAAAGAAGATGAACTGCTCCCCTCGCTCCGGCAGTTGGCACGGGATTTGAAAATAAGCGTTTTAACGACAACACGAGCATACAACGAGCTGGAACAGGAGGGCTTTATTACGAGCCGCCAAGGTAAGGGTTTCTATGTCATGTCAAGCGGCTCTAATCTTATTCGGGAACAGCTTATTAAAGAAGTCGAAAACAATTTGAATAATGCGATATTGGCCGCGCAAAGAGCGTCCATGTCGAACGATGGAATTATCAGCCTTTTGCGGCTTTTGTTGGAGGTAGACAATGACTGACACTCTTTTAGAATTAAACGGCGTTAGCAAGAGCTTTACCGATTTCAAGCTAGACAATATCAGCTTTACATTGCCGCAAGGCTACATTATGGGACTTGTCGGGCCGAATGGAGCAGGAAAAACAACGGCTATACAACTAATCCTCAATATGCTTGAAAGAGATGCCGGAGAGATTATCGTGTTCGGCAAAGACAATTTGAAACACGAAAACACGATTAAGCAAAACGTCGGTGTCGTTTTTGATAGCGTTTTTTATGTGGATAGCTGGACGATAAAAGATACGGAAAAAGCCGTTTCCGCATTTTATAATGATTGGCAGCATGATATTTTCAACGATATGGTAAAACGCTTTGGCATGCCGCTTGGGAAAAAAGTTCGTGAGCTATCGCGCGGTATGCAAATGAAATTGATGCTTGCTTGCGCGTTTTCGCACAACGCAAAATTGCTTATTCTTGACGAGCCGACAAGCGGCCTTGACCCTGTGACACGTGACGAGTTTTTGGAAATCCTGCAAGATTATATTAAGGACGGCGAGCGAAGCGTCCTGTTCTCTACTCACATCACCACGGATTTAGAACGCGTGGCCGATTATATCACGTTTATCAATCATGGGGAATTGATATTCACCGGCAGTATGGAGGATTTATTAACCAGCTACCGCCTTATCAAAGGCAGACCACAAGACCTCACGCCGGAGCTTGAAAAAAGCATTGCCGGATTACGGAAAACCGAAATGGGCTTTGAGGGGCTTATCAGTACAAAAGAGGCGGCGCAATATAAGCAATGCGTTTTTGACGAAGCAACGATTGATAATATTGTGATCAGCATTAGCAAAGGGGGCGTAAGGAAATGACAGGTTCTTTGAAGATGGCAAAGTTGGACTTTTTCACTATGAAGTCACAGCTTGTCGGATATTTGACGCTTGTGTTATTCGTGCTTATGTCTGGGTATATGGGGTCGTCTATGACGCTGTTGGGCATTAACATAGCATGGTTTATAGCATTGATGTCATCTAACATTTTTATGATACAGGAAAAAAACAACCTGAATCGCCTGTATGGTTCAGTTTCCATCAGCTTGAAAGACATGGTGTTAGGACGATACATCTTTATGATTTCAAGCCACATCGCTTCATTCATTTTAGCTGTCATCATGTACTTCGGCCTTATCCTATCCCAGAATAAAACACTTGATTTGGCCGATGTTTTTCTTGGTTTTAGTATGTCGTTCCTGGTATTTTCAGCCATTACGGGAATGCAAGTACCTCTGTTTTTTAGGATGGGCTATATAAAAGCAAGAGGATGGTTCATGCTCATTTTTTCTGCGCTAATTGTTTTAGCATTGCTTCCATTCTTCATCCCCAGGTTGTTTGAGGCTGTCAGGCCCATGCTGTCCAATCAAAGTCTTTTAGGTGTATTCGGAATACTGGCAGGCTGTTTCATCCAATATGTATCCTATCGGATTTCCATTGTTGCTTATCGTAAACGGGTGTAAGGAGGGCCGCCCATGAAATGCAAAACTTGTAAAAAGCAAATGAAGCCAGTTTTGGTTAATTGCGAATTTGAGCGTGAGAGGAAAAAGGTAATGATAATCAATATCCCCGCCGAGCAATGCCCCAAATGTGGGAAAATAGAGATTTTCGGTTTGATAGAGGATAAGGCAAAACGCTTTGTATTATTCTGTGATAGCCCCATTGTGGACTATGCCGCTTGTGAGGAAAAAGAGAATACCGATGCTATTGTTGCGATGCAAATGCTATGGTAGAAAAACAGCAATGATTATGCAATGACATGGGGGACAATATGACAGATATAGAATGGATTTTATGGCAACGCAATCATCCAGGGAAAATAATTATCACTATAAAATCATTTGAAACTCAATCTCATGAAGAATCGGAATATCATCAAACCCCTTAAGAGGAATTTGAGGCTTTATCCTTCTGGATTCCTGAATCACATTGGTATATAGACCAACCATATCAAACCCCCTTCTCTGGTAATAGCGGATTGCTTTGGTATTATCATTCGTTGTAATAAGCCATACCCGCTTACAGCCATTATTCTGGGCAGTTTGTATAACTTTTTCAATCAAGGCAGTCCCTATTCCTTGATTTTCAATAGAGCTTTCCAGACACACGATTTCACACTCTCCATCAACTATATCGTATGTTATCAGTGCCTTTATTTCTCCAGTAGATATAACAGTATAGCCCAGCAATTCTTCAGCCCTATGAATTTTCCCTTTGGTTACAATAATTGAAGAACCCCAATTTTCAGTAATAAAATCAACTACTTTTCTTCTTATTTCCATATCAATAGGAACTACTTCACTCACAGCAAAACCCCCTATTCACGTTTATTACATTATTTCCTATTTGCATAATTTATTATCAGACTATCCACATCTCTCCATCTTCATGGTATTAACCAGTTTTTAGAGGTTGCTTCATATATATTGCCATATTCTAGACATCTAAAAGAGGTACTTTTTTCAAAAGTCTCATTAACATCTTAATACCCCTCTTAACCAGAAACATAAAAAACAGGACTGCTATGCCCGGTTGGATTCCTCGTCCGCTACTCATATGGGCACCTAATTATTTTTGTTCTCCCGTCTGCAGCCACGTCCTGAAAATTATAAACGCTTCATTATTGCAATTAAGGCACTTCCTTTGAACTCCTTCTCCGTATTTGATACGTTCCCCGGTCCAATCCAGCTTGACTTTTCCGCTTTTTTCAAGGATTATGTCCGAGCCGCATTGACCGCATACCACCTTAAATCCTCCACTCAATCAATTGCCTCCTTTGGACGCCGGGTCCTGTTGCTTCTTTTTGCCCTGAATCAGTCTGAATCCTCCCGAAAACAGCTTTAGCATATCAATATCCGTTCTATAGATGGTACTCCTTAATCCCGGTATCTTCATAATCGACAGTAATCTGTCAAAGTCCCGGTTTTCCGCTTTGTTCATTAATGCCCTTAATGTATTCAGTTCCTGGCCCTTTTTTCTCAGATCCTTTAAAAGCAGGTTAATGTCGCAGCCATGGGCTATGCTTCTGGCAGCCATTACACCTGAGATAACCGCATTGAACTGTCCAAAACCCAAAAACGGCTCCACTCCTCCGCCCGCCGTTCCGACAAAATAGACCTTGCCAACCCTGTTGGTCGTCACAGTGCCGGTATGGTGAGGCAATTCCCACGATTCAAGCATATCATGATCCTTTAGAATGCTGCGGGACCTTAAAAACCTGTGCCAGTATTCATTCAATTCTTCATGTTCAATGTTCTGGACTACATGGGCAATCACCGCTTTGCTCTTGCTATACGGAGCACAGTAAATATACACCCCATTGGTCAGATCATTGTCAAGCCACATTTTTATCGTGTGCTTTTCAAACTCTCCGGCAAAAATTCCTCCCTTGACCCAGGCCCTCATTATCTCCTGCCATATCCCATATCGCTGAGGCGTAGTCCATGTGCCATCGGCGACAACAACGAAATCAAATTCGTGTTCAATGTCTTCAGGCCTGACAAAGCTGTTGAATTGGACATTTGCCTTTACCTGCCCGTACAATTGATTCTTTACGGAATCATTCTCATTGCCCCGGACCATCAAATATCCCAACGGCCCGGATGCAAACATTTCATTATTCGGCGAATAATGCTCCACCCTTTTTAATTTGTTCAGAGGTGCAAGCCTGATACCCAATACCTTGTCCATATATTTGACCGGATCCCAGACAGGCCGGGTAAGCAAGCTTAAAAATGCCGAGACATGCGGCTGATGTTCTCCAATAAAGCTGTTCCGCTCAAAGATCACAGGAGATATGCCGTTTCTTTCCAGCTCAATTGCACAGGACAGGCCCGAAGTGCCCGCACCGATAATTGCCACCTTCACAAGAAGCCCTCATTTCCATCGTTAAATAATACTGCCGGCCCGTATCACCGCCGCTATCGTCGGGATGGATGGACACCTGCCGGCCGCAGTATTATTTTGAGCTATGAAGGACAAATTATTCCACCGGACTGATTGGAAAAAAAACGGTTAAAAATTCGTCATGAACCAATCATACACCGGATAGGTGAAAACATCATAATTCGTTAAATTTGACCCTTACTTTTTTCATGTCCTCAAACATAAGCGCTTTTTTGGACTCATCCCGCAGCAGTGCGGCAGGATGGAACGTGGGCATGAGCCAGTAACCCTTTTTTTCGATCCACTGCCCCCGGATCCGGGTAATCCTTGCTTCCCTGTCAATGACATATTTCATTGCCGTAGCGCCCATGCACACCATGATTTTGGGCTTGATCAGCGCAACCTGGTTCCGCAGATACGGCAGGCATTTTTCCGCTTCCTCGTCCGTCGGTACCCTGTTGTCAGGAGGACGGCATTTGACGACATTGCATATATAATAATCCTTTTCCGTGAACATAAGGCCTTCCAGCAGAAGATCCAGAAGCTGTCCCGCCTGACCGACGAAGGGTTTGCCCTGCTCATCCTCCTGCCTTCCCGGGCCTTCTCCGATCAGCATGAGGGGAGCGTCTCTTGAGCCTCTTTCAATGACGATCCTTGTCCTTGTGCTTCCCAGACCGCATTTTGTACAGCTTGCACACGCTTTCTCCAATTGTTCCCAATCAAGCATAGAATCGTTTTACCCCGTTTACCTTTTATCGAGTCTCCATGTGTTCAATACCCTCGAAGCCTTTTTTTGTCTCAATTTTGGCTTCGCCGTGCTTTACCAGCATCATAAAGAAAAACGCGATCACCATTGCCAGCGCCGAATAGATAAACAGAAGGGAATCTCCCAGCAAATCCTTGAGAAATCCGAACAAAATAGGACTGACAATGGCAGCCAGCATGGAAAAGAAATAATAATAGCCGGTATATTTTCCGATTCCCTTGTTTGAAGTCATTTCCACAACCATGGGATATGAGTTTATGTTAATAAGTGCCCAACCGATGCCTCCCAACGCCAGCATTACATACAAAAGCCTAATATCTCTTGCAAAAATCATCCCTGCAAAAGTGAGCATCAGTGTGGTAATGCCAATGAGAATCGTCTTTTTTCTGCCGATTTTGGTTGCAATAAAACCGGAGGGTATGGCAAAGGCCACAAGAAATCCCGAAAATGCAGCCAGCATGAAGCTGGATTCGCTTTTTCCCAGGCCCAGAACCGCCTCGCCGTAAGTGGAGAAAAAGGTTTCAACCGCATTGTAGCCGGTAAACCAGAAAAAGATAGCAAGGAGAAGAAAGATCAGGCTTAAGACCTTTCCTTTTTCCTCTTTTCCTTCAGGTACCTCTCCTGCCTGTTCCACAGGCTTTTCATCGGGAATCGTCTCCGGTTCATGGATCAATATGTACATTATAATAATTGTAATGATAAGGATCAGCGAGCCCCCTGCAAAGGGATAGAATTCATTTATCTTAAAGAGAAAGCCGGCCATAAGAAAAGTGATTACAGCCCCAATACCGCCCATAAAATTGATAATTCCATTGGCCTTGCTTCTCAAGGGGCGGGGTGTAAAGTCAGGCATCAAGGCAACGGTGGGCGCCCTGTAAATGCTCATGAAAAAGTTCATTGCAATGACCGTTACCATTAGCAGCAGCAGCGTATGCTTTGCAAAAGGAATAATGAAAAAGGCAACCGCCGAAAGCGGTATTCCGATAAGCAAATACGGCATCCGCCTGCCATACCTGTTAGACGTCCTGTCGCTCAAAGCTCCGAAGATGGGAAGGAATATCAGGGCAAAGAAATTGTCGATGGTCATCACCGAACCTACGGCCACCCCCGACAATCCCAGATCCTTCAAATAAAGAGGCATTGCCACATTATATATGCCCCACACGATACTGACCGTAAAAAATCCCAGTCCGATGATCATGGTTTTCTTATAATCAAGCTTCACAATCTTAGCCTCCTAACTCTTTCACCGTCTTTATAGCAACATCGGGAACATTGGTGATGATTCCGTCCACGCCTGCCAGCACCATGCTTTTTATATGTTCGGGCCGGTCAACGGTAAAGGGATTCACCTTGATTCCATTTTCCATGCAGCCTTTCATAACTTCGGGCACAATATTGTAGAAAAGCGGATGGATGGCCTCTGCGCCTACGTGCCTGGCATAAACCCAGGGTTCGTACAAGCCTGTCATGTACAAAATTGCCGTCTTTATTTCAGGGCTGATTTTTTTGATTTCTACAAGGCTGTAATGATTAAAGGAGGAGATGATGACCCGCTTCAGCATTCCATAGCTTTTTACGGCGTCAGCCACCTTTTTTTCTATGCCGGGATAGAAAACAGGCCCGTTTTTTATTTCGATATTGAGTATAACCTTCCGGGATGTGAGCAATTCCAGCACTTCAAACAGCTCAGGTATTCTTTCGTTTTTAAAATCCTGGGAATACCAGCTGCCAAAGTCCAGGCTTTTGAGCTCTTTCAAGGTTTTATCCCCTACCCTACCCTTCCCGTTGCCGGTTCTGTCCACCGCTTCATCATGAATAACCACCAGGTGTCCGTCGGAGCTTAGGTGAACATCCAGTTCGATACCGTCCGCACCCATTTCCAGAGCTTTCCTGAAGGAAGCCATTGTATTCTCCGGCGCATAGGCCGACGCCCCCCTGTGAGCAAAAATTACCGGTTGTTTCATGGTTTTATCCCCTTTCGACTTAAAATCCCATCGCAATTTCCCAAAAATAGCTTAAGGCATTGATTAATTTTAATAAATCAAATATACTGGTATTGATAGCTTTACCATGTATATTATACCAGATATGTTCGAGGTTCTGCACTATGGATAGTAAAGAAATATTGGAAAAAGACAGCTATAACTTTGTTTTATACGGCGACTCCATTTCAAAAGGGGTGGTATATGACGAAAGCAAGGAAAAATATGTCGTACTGGAGGAAAGCTTTCCCAATCTGCTGCAAAACAGGCTGAAAGGGGTTATACACAATGCCGCCAGATTCGGCAATACCATCTTGCGGGCGGCAGGCAAGCTTCAGAACGACGTCTTGAAAAAAAAGCCGGACATCGTAATCATCGAATTCGGGGGAAACGATTGCGATTTCAAATGGGAGGAAATCGCCGACAATCCTCAGGGAAATCACCTTCCCAACACGGATTTCAACATTTTTCAAAAATCCTTGAAGTCTTTAATCGAATTGTTCAACAGCACGGGGATCGTTCCTGTACTAATGACGATTCCACCCCTTGACGCCGACAGGTATTTCCGATGGATCAGCAAGAACAGCGCGGCCGTCGGCGGAAAAATTCTCGAGTGGCTGGGCAGCGTAAGCAAGATCTACTGGTGGCAGGAACGCTATAATTCTGCCATTTTGAACATTGCCCAGGAAACAAGGACACATTGGATCGACGTCCGGAGCGCATTTTTAAGGCAGCCGGATTTTAGGCAATTTTTGTGCATCGACGGCATTCATCCCAATGAAAAGGGGCACCGGCTCATTGCGGAAAAAATAATGAACTATATATCCTCGGAATACAAGTACCTTTTAAAAGAAGGGTAAAGATGCGCAAAACAGGGACGGCACGAGACTATTGGAAAACCACTTTCCCGAGCATGTACCTGCAAGCCGCATTATTTCAGTGATACACGGGGACGGTTCTACTGTATACTTTCGCATACAGTAGAACCGTCCCCGTGTATTATTATGATTCTGCGCTTATCGTACAGCTTCTTTTCATGGAATAGGGATTAAAGGTCTGCTTCACCACTGAATTGTTTTCATCCAGTTCTACAACTGCATGGTGCAGGAATTTGTTCTTCATGTAATACCTCATGTCGATGAAAACATACCGGTTTATCTCTCCATGTTTTTCACATTGAATGTGAAAAACCGGGGTAAATTCGCTGAAGAACCTGCCGACAGCAGAAAGCAGTACACTGTTCACTTTCGGGTCCTGCACCTTTTTCAGCTTTTTGACGATCTTGATGCTGTTGCGCAGTATATCCTTTTCCCCTACGATGTTATAGTCCTTGCCTTCCAGTATGAAATGCCATTTGAACAGCCCTTTCATTGAAGGGAGCAGGCTTATGCGTTCGAAATCGTCTCCATACTTTGAATAAAGCTCCCTTATAATGAACAGTTTGGCTACCCCCCTGGAAGCAAAATAGATCAGGAAGGCAATTATGCAATACGTACCGATGATTTCACCGGCAAAAATATATCCGGCCAACAGGCTTATGAAGACGGGATCAAAGGTAATCAACATGCCCAGAGAGTATTTTTTATCAAGGATCGGCCACAACAGCTTTGCTCCGAAGGCATTAAGGGTATCAAAAAAAGCATGGGAAAAACACCCCACCAGAGCCCATAAAAACATAGTCAAAAAGCTTGTGTGGTAAAGAAGGGCGGCAACTCCGCCTATGAGTAATGAAGATGCTACCAGTCCGAGGATTGAATGGGTAACGCCTCTGTGATTTTTCAAATACATTGCGTCTCCCCACTTTTGCAGCAGTATATCTATATCCGGAAAAACCGAACCGGCAACAATACACATCGTAGCAGGTTCGGACATAATTACAGGGTTGCCTGTGACCTTTGCAACTGCAAGGCCTATTACCGTATGTGAAAGCGGATCCATTAAAGCTCCTTCTATACCAAAGGCCGGATATCTTTGACATCCAACGCTTCGATGCTTCTGTAAATTATGCAAAAATCATTTCATCTAGCCATATTTCTTGCTATTTTTGAGCTAACATAATAAATTATAACATCATCACAGATTTTGTGAATAGGCAAATTTAACAAAATCTATACCTTATTCTTCATTAAAATTACTTCGGATGAGTTCGGTGGTCTTTTCTTCGTCTGCTATGAAATACCATACGTCCCCCTCTACGACACTTTCACCCGGAAGCGTGAAGGAATTGATGTTTTCCGATTTAACACTTCGGATGCCGGGGAGATAGTATGTAAAGTCCCGTATATCGATGTTTGTCCTGAAATACTGGTTGAAAATCTCAAAAATCTCATCGGCTTTGGTGAGATACTTCAAATTTAGTTTCTGTTTTATCAAAGCCTTGACAAAATCCTGCTGCATATTGATTCTTCCAATGTCACCGTCAATATAACCCTCGTTGTGCCTGTTTCCCTTTCTGTACCGCACCAGTTGCTCGGCCTTTTTGCCGTTAAGGCGCTGTATTCCCTTGTTCAAATGGATATGCAGGTTTTGATCGGGATCATCATAATCCATGTCAAAGGGCACGTCAAACATGACCCCATCCAGGGTATCCACCAATTTTCTGAAGCCTTTGAAGTTCATCGTCACGTAATAATTTACAGAAAGACCGGTAAGCTGCCTGATCTCTTCTGCCAGCAAGCCTTCCTTCCCGGCCGAATAAAGGGCGTTTATCTTGGAGTATTTGCCCCTTGCAAACACCTTTGTATCTCTGGCAATGGAAAGCAGATTAAGGCTGGCAGTCTCAGGATCATAGTTTACCAGCAGGATGACGTCCGACCGCACACCTTCTTCATCAAGGCCGAGAAGCAGCAGGTTTACCGGCAGGTTTTTATCCGTGCTGCTCTCCTGCTGCGGCTTTCCCGGCTGAGGTTCCTCGTGGGTATCCATTTTTTCATACCTGCTCTCACGCCCATAATAGGAAAGGGCATACATGCCGTTTGCTAACATGATAACCAAAAACATAATACAGAATACCAGAATAATTTTCCTCAGCTTCATAAATACCTCGCACCGCTTTAATTACTAATGCCCATACAACAAAGTGGCACACCTGAGTATGGAAAAGTGTAGGGGCGCACATTGCGCGTCCGCAGAATGCGATCTGTGATAACACGCTTCCATGCACCAAGCTTTTTTTCATACAAATACTGCAGTACAAATAAGAGTTATTATATGCAGATGCGTGTTTTTATAAACATATTGGGAAGCGAGCCAGGAGAATGTTGTAAAAAAGCAATGATTTTGAATGAACTGAAAAATCAAAAAAAAGGATGTCATCCCGGGCAAATTAAAAAATCCGGGCACATCCTTTGTTCTGCACCAATCTTTTATTACAGCTTCAGTCTTGTTTTAAACCTGTGAACGGCTTCCTCAGTATTTTCCCTGCTGCCGAAGGCGGTAAGCCTGAAATATCCCTGACCGCTGGGGCCGAAGCCTACACCGGGTGTACCGATGATATTGGCTTCATTCAAAAGCTTGTCGAAGAATGCCCAGGAGTCCATGCCATTGGGAGTTTTCAACCAGATATAAGGTGCGTTGACGCCGCCGAATACCGTAAGGCCGACATTGATAAGGCCTTCTCTGATGATTTTTGCATTGGTCATGTAATAATCGATGACGGCCCTGGTCTGCGCCTTACCTTCTGCAGTGTATACCGCTTCGGCCGCTTTTTGAATCACATACGCCACTCCGTTGAATTTGGTGGTCTGTCTCCTGTACCACATTTTGTTAAGCGAGTGGGCCTCTCCATTGGAAGTATAAGCCATCAATTCCTTGGGCACTACCGTAAAGGCGCACCGGGTGCCGGTGAAGCCTGCCGTCTTGGAAAAGCTTCTGAATTCAATGGCAACTTCCCGGGCGCCTTCGATCTCATAGATGCTGTGAGGAACGTCTTTTTCACTTATGTAAGCTTCATATGCCGCGTCATAGAGTATAACCGCCTTGTTTGCCTTTGCATAATCCACCCATTTCTTCAGTGCTTCCTTTGAGATCGTCATACCTGTGGGGTTGTTGGGGAAGCACAGGTAAATCATATCCACTTTGTTTTTGGGCAGCTCCGGAACAAAGTTGTTTTCGGCCGTACAGGGCATATAGGTCACCCTGTCGAATTTGCCGGTTTCGCTGTTGTATAGCCCGGCCCTGCCTGCCATTACGTTGCTGTCGATATAAACGGGATAAACCGGATCCGTCAGGGCGATGATATTATCCAGCCCGAATATTTCCTGGATATTGGCCGTATCGCTTTTTGCTCCGTCGCTGATGAAAATCTCATCCTTGTCCAGCTTGACTCCCCGGGGCTTATAGTCATTCTCAATGATTCTGTCAATGAGGAACTCATAACCGTAGCCATCCGGCCCATAGCCCTTGAAGGTCCTGTCGTCCGCCATCTCATCCACGGAGGAGTGAAGGCCTTTGATCACAGCCTCCGGCAAAGCTTTTGTCACATCGCCGATTCCCAGTCTTACCACGTTTGCCTCCGGATGCTCTTTCATAAAGGCATCACGCCTTCTGGCGATCTCTGCAAAAAGATAACTGCCCGGCAGTCTCAGGTAATTTTCATTAATTAACGCCATAATTTTTCTCCTTTAATTATAATGTCCCCTTTTGGTTATTTACGCTTCAAGGTCGATTTCTCCGTCAAACACTTTCGTGGCAGGCCCCGTCATATAGACGTGATTGTCCTGTTCATTCCATTCAATGTACAGGTCGCCGCCCAGAAGCTTTATGGTTGCTTTTCTGTCGCAAAGGCCGTTTAATACGGTGGCAACAAGCACGGCGCAAGCGCCGGTACCGCAGGCCATGGTCTCGCCTGCGCCTCTTTCCCAGACACGCATTTTCAGCGTTTGACGGTCAATCCGTTGTACAAATTCCGCATTGATCTTTCTTGGATAAAGCGGGTGTTTTTCCATCTTCGGTCCGACAAGCTCAAGGGGAAATCCTGCAACATCTTCCACATAGGTAACCGCATGGGGATTTCCCATGGAAACGCACGTCACCTTGAAAACCTGTCCGTCGACGTCCACCGGCTCGGAAACAAACAAGTCCTTGTCGCTTAATACAGGAATGTCCTTCGGTTTCAGGATCGGTTCACCCATGTCCACCTTTACAAGCGTTACCTTCCCATTCTCAACGGTCATATCCAGCACTTTTATACCGGCAAGGGTCTCAATGGTTACAACCTTTTTCGCTGTCAAACCATTGTCATAAACATATTTCCCGACACAACGGACGGCATTTCCGCACATCTCCGCCTCCGACCCGTCGGAATTGAGCATCCTCATCCTGAAATCGGCCTGTGCCGAAGGTAGTATCATCACCAGGCCGTCCGAGCCGATGCCAAAATGCCTGTCGCTTACAAATCTAGCGACCTCCGATGGGTTTGCAATTTCCTTCTCCAGGCAGTTGACATATATGTAATCATTGCCTATGCCATGCATTTTCGTAAATTTCATTACAGCAGCCTCCCATAAATGCGATGCAGTGCAAAAGGCTATTTTCCCGCCTCTTGTACCATATCCTGCATAAAACTTAAAACTATTATAACAGAGCAAATCCTATGCTGCAAGAATCAATGTCTTCATTGATATAATATGCAATCAGTAAACCTTCTGCATAGGTTCAAGTATATATCTGTTAAGATTGCCGGAATATAAATATTAATGCAAGGAACAGCGATTGATGCTGTAAAGTTTTTTGAAAAATATGATATAATACTATCAGTAAATGCAAAACGGCGGTGAATCTAT